>CAVTLC010000055.1:0-96944 GCA_963735445.1 uncultured Alphaproteobacteria bacterium | reverse complement strand
GGAAAAGATTTGTGACTTTTTGGATCGCTTCAACGTCCGCTACTGGGACGCAGCGGTTCAGCCCTTTGTCAATAGGGATGCTGTCACCGGCAGTGTCAATAATTCGTCCATTGAACCGGGTAGGTGCGTCTAATCGGAGGCAAACAACCGCTCTCCGATAAATTCCCCTTTTGCAATTCCGCCGGGGCAGGCGAAAAGCCCGCCGCCGGTATGGGTGACGAACTGGTTCAACATATCGAACTTTGCGATGTTCTCGAAAATCTTGATAAACCCGGTTCGCGGGTCGCGCTGATAACAGATAAAGAACAGCCCGGCATCGTATTCCATGCCCTGCCGCCACGGCGGCCAGCGCTCGGCGGTAAAATTCACGCCGTCATTATAGGAATAGGGTCGTCTCAGAACTTGCGCGCCGTCATTACTCGCCGCGGCGGCGAGCCGGACATGGGCGCTGTCGGGGATGACTGGATTGCCGTCCTTGTCATTGGTGTTCAGGTCTAACGGGTCGAACTCATGCTTACCGCCCAATGGCGCGCCGGAATATTTGTGGCGTCCGATTGTCTGCTCCTGAAAGGCGACCTTCATCCGGTCCCAGTGTTCGAGCGCGACGCGGATGCGGCGGACCACGACATAACTGCCGCCGCGCATCCAGTTCGGCCCTTCGTCGCCAACCCAGACGAATTGTCGCCATTGCCTTGGGATCGGTTACCGAAGGGTTGCTGGTGCCGTCCTTAAACCCCATCAAATTGCGCGGCGTGCTCTCTCCATCCGGACGGGTCATATAGCCGGTCTGCGCCCAGCGCATCTTCGCCGTCCCGTAAGCCAGGCGCGCCAGTTGCCGCACCGCGTGAAACGCCACCTGTGGATCGTCGGCGCAAGCCTGGATCGATAGATCGCCGCCGGTGGCGGTCTCGACCAGCTGATCGCCATGAAAGGTCGGCAAATCGACCAAGGCGTGACGGTCTTTTCGCCGCAAGCCAAACCGGTCCTTTCCGTCCTTGATGAACAATCCGGCGCCAAAACCAAAGGTCACGGTCAGACGCGAAGCCGGCAACCCGAGCGCCTCGCCGCTATCGGGGGCGGGTGTCGTTAAATTGTCGCCGATCGGCGATGCGGTTTGACCAGCCGTCATCTGCGCCGCCGCCGTGGTCCAGGCGCGCAGCATCTTGATCACGTCGTCGCGTTTCGTGGTTTCGAGATCGAGTGCTGCAAAATAGCTGTGGCTTTGGATCGGGGTCGTGATCCCGCCTTGATGAGGGCCCCAAAATGGTTCGGTCGCTGCGGCCTCCGACGCATTCTCTTTAATATCGACCGCTGCCTCGGCGACGGTTGAACCGAATGCCCCGGTTGACGCGGCCAACGCGGCGGCGCCGATCAATCTGCGACGGGTAGGGTGCCGCTCCGGGTGATCCGGCTTCGTCATTGAATGGATACCAACTACGCTTCCTCGTCGTTCTCGATCTAGTAGAAGCCCTCTTTGCTCGCCGCCAATACCAGCCTATAGGGTCCGCCCTTCCCTTGCCACGCCGGCAGATTAACCAAACATGACGCCAGCCGGCCAGGGTGACGCCTTGACGAGACACGGTCGGTTCGCGATATTGCCGGGGTGAGTATGCGCTGCCGGATCTTCGCCACGACTACCACTACACTCCGCGGCGGGGTGTCGGGAGGTCGTGTACGCTGATCCAGCGCTTAGACCCGAACCTGATAGACCCCGCCGGAAAACGGACGGGGTTTTTTGCTGAATATTGAGCCCCGTCCAGCGGCACTATTGACGGAGCACGTGGACGATGGCTGAGACGATCGCTGAAATCATAAATACTCCAGTTGGCCGACCCATCGTCGTGACGCTGCCCGATGGCGCGCGCCGCGAGTTTCCCGGGCCGGTGACCGGCGCCGACATCGCTGCGGCGATCGGGCCAGGGCTCGCCAAAGCGGCGATCGCCGTACGCGTCGACGGCCGGCCGCGCGATCTGTCGACCCGTATCGATCACGACGCGGCGGTGGCGATCATCACCCGCGACACGCCCGAGGGGATCGAGATCCTGCGCCACGACGCAGCGCATGTCATGGCCGAAGCGGTCAAGGAGCTTTATCCCGAAACCGAGGTCACTTTCGGCCCGGCGACCGAGACCGGGTTTTACTACGATTTCGCCCGCGCCGAGCCGTTCACCCCGGACGATCTCGAAAAGATCGAAGCGCGCATGCACGACATCGTTCGTCGCGACGAGCCGATCAGCCGCGAGGTCTGGGACCGCGACGCCGCAATCGCGTTTTTTGCCGGGATCGGCGAGCGCTACAAGGCCGAATACATCTCCGAGATCCCTGCCGAAGAGGAAATCAGCCTCTATCGCCAGGGCGATTTTGTCGATCTGTGCGTCGGCCCGCATCTGCCGTCGACCGGGCATCTCGGGCAGGCCTTTAAGCTGATGAACGTGGCCGGGGCCTATTGGCGGGGCGACGCCAGGAACGCGCAATTGCAGCGCGTCTACGGCACCGCGTGGGCGACCCAGAAAGACCTCGATCAATATCTCTATCGCCTCGAAGAGGCCGAGCGCCGCGATCATCGCCGGCTCGGCCGCGAGCTCGACCTGTTCCATCTCGGCGAGGAAGCCGTCGGCAGCGTCTTTTGGCACCCGAAGGGCTGGACGCTGTTTCGCATCATCGAGAATTATATGCGCGGCCGACTGGAGGCCGCGGGATATCAGGAGGTCAAAGGCCCGCAGCTGCTCGACCGCAGCCTGTGGGAAGCCTCCGGTCATTGGGAGAACTTTCGCGAAAACATGTTTATCGCGGAAAGCCGGGATGAGCGCATCCTGGCGGTCAAGCCGATGAACTGCCCCGGTCATGTGCTGATCTTTCGCAACCGGTTGCGCAGCTACCGCGAATTGCCGCTGAGGCTGGCCGAGTTCGGCAGCTGCCATCGCAACGAGCCGTCGGGCGCATTGCACGGCATCATGCGAGTGCGTGCCTTCACCCAAGACGACGCGCATATCTTCTGCACCGAGGACCAGATCACCGATGAGTTGATCGCGTTTTGCCGGCTCCTACTGTCGGTTTACCGCGATTTCGGGTTTGAAGAGGTCGCGATCAAATTCGCCGACCGGCCGGCGGTCCGCACCGGTAGCGATGCAACCTGGGACCACGCCGAGCAAAGTCTGCTCGCGGCGGTGGAAACTGCCGGGCTCAGCTATACCCTGAGCCCCGGCGAAGGGGCGTTTTATGGCCCCAAGCTGGAATTTCACCTGCGCGATGCGCTCGGCCGCGACTGGCAATGCGGCACCCTGCAACTCGACTTCAACATGCCGGAGCGGCTCGGCGCCAGCTATGTCGGAGAAGATGGCGCGCGTCACATTCCGGTCATGCTGCATCGCGCGATCCTGGGATCGGTCGAGCGCTTTATCGGGATTTTGATCGAGCATTACGCCGGACGCTTTCCGCTGTGGCTGGCCCCGGTGCAGATCGTTGTCGCTTCGATCACTTCGGATGCCGCGGAATATGCCGCCGAGGTCGCCCGCCTGTGCGGCGGCGCGGGGCTGCGAGCGGTGCTCGACACCACCAACGAGAAAATCGCCTATAAGGTGCGCGAACACAGCCTAGCCAAGATACCGATCATGCTGGTCGTGGGCCGCCGCGAGGCGGCGAACCGGTCGGTCGCGATGCGACGGCTCGGCGGTAATGATCAGGAAGGCCTTGCGCTCGACGATGCGGTTGCTAGATTGTCGCAGGAGGCCCGAGTCCCTTCTGGGGGCTAGCAGGGAACTACAAGAGTCGGGCGACGTAGCTAAACCAAAGAGAGGAGAATTTAGATACCCAGGCCATCAATGAATGCACCCCCTACCCGCGAGGGGCCCCGTATCAACGAGGAAATCGGCGTTCCGCGCGTCAGATTGATCGACGATCGAGGGAATATGCTGGGGGTGGTGACGCGTAACGAGGCGCTCGCAGTGGCTGCCGATGCCGGCCTTGATCTGGTCGAGATCGCGCCCAATGCCGATCCCCCGGTTTGCAAAGTCCTCGACTTCGGAAAATTCAAGTACGAAGAACAAAAGAAAAAGAACGAAGCGCGCAAGAAGCAAAAGATTATCGAGGTCAAGGAGATCAAGCTGCGTCCCAGCATCGACGATCACGACTACGACGTGAAATTGCGCAGCATGGTCAAGTTCCTCGAAGAGGGCGACAAAGTCAAAGTCACGATGCGGTTCCGTGGGCGCGAACTGGCGCATCAAGAACTCGGAATGGATGTGCTGGTGCGGGTGCGTGACAATTTGCAGGAACTCGCCAAAGTAGAACAAATGCCGCGCATGGAAGGCCGGCAGATGACGATGGTCGTGTCGCCGAAATAACGCTTCTCCGCCATGGCTGTCTCCGCGCGGCGCCGGCTTGCGTTATGGCAAGGGCGCCGCTATAACGCGCGGCTCGAAAACGGGCGGAGAGCCGCGGCCCGGCGGTGCCGCTGAACTCCGACCAGGATTATGGCCGGCCAGGATTATGGAATGCCAAAGCTAAAAACCAAGAGCGGCGCCAAGAAACGGTTTGGCCGCACCGGCACCGGCAAGATCAAGCACAATTTTGCCTACAAGCGCCATCGGCTGATCAGCAAGCCCAAACAGGGCAAGCGCAAGCGGCGCGGCACGACGACATTGGAAAAGGGCGACAGCAAGCTCGTGCTGACATACATGCCGTATCTGCGGGGCTGAAGCCATGGCGCGCGTCAAACGCGGGGTAACGACCCACGCCCGTCACAAGAAGGTTCTCGAACTCGCCAAAGGCTATCGCGGGCGCGGCTCGACGGCTTACCGTATCGCGATCGAGAAGGTCGAAAAGGCGCTGCGATACGCCTATCGCGACCGCCGCAACAAAAAGCGCGATTTCCGCGCCTTGTGGATCCAACGGATCAACGCGGGCGCGCGCGAGCACGGACTGACCTATTCGCAATTCATGCACGGGGTCAAACTCGCCGGCCTCGATCTCGACCGCAAGGTGTTGTCCGACATCGCGATCCGCGAGCCCGAGGCATTTGCCGCGATTGTCTCGACCGTGCAAGCAGCGCTGGAAACAGCGCCTCCGGCGGCGCAGGCAGCCTGAGTGTCGACGATAGAAAAGCCGATCCGAGCAACAACTGCGCCTTCCCGGCGCAGGCCGGGATCCACCGCGCCCGGGGATGCCGGCGTGCGCCGATACGGGAACTAGCGGGCATTGGGGGCGATTTACCGACGGGTCATTTCGCTAGGCCCCATCGAAATTGGTTGAGGCGTGAGGGGCCGCATTGTTCGGCCCCTTTTCATTTGCGTGTCTGGGAAGTCGGAAATGGATGATGATGCCCGGATTGGCGACGTAGACCAAATGATCGAAACGGCGACCGCCGAAATCGCGACGGCGACTTCGCCGCAGGCTCTGGAAGAGGTCCGCGTCAAGTGGCTCGGACGCCGCGGCAGCCTGACCCTGGCCATGCGCGAGCTCGGCGCGCTCGACCCTGAGGCGCGGCGGCGCGCCGGCGCCGAATTGAACATGGCCAAGGACCGGATCACCGCCGCTCTCGGCGCGGCGACCGAGCGCTTGGGCCGAGCGGCGCTTGAACAGCGACTCGCTCTCGAGCGTGCCGACGTCACCTTGCCGGTGCCGTTCGCGGTCGAAGGCCGCATCCACCCGATCAGCCAGACAATTGACGAGATCGTCGCGATTTTTGGCGAGATGGGTTTTGTCGTCGCCGAGGGGCCGCACATCGAGGAAGATTTTTACAACTTCACCGCGCTGAATATTCCGCCGGAACATCCGGCGCGTCAGGAACACGACACCTTTTACTTGCCCGAGCGCGCCGACGGCTCGCGGCTGGTGCTGCGCACCCACACTTCGCCGGTGCAGATCCGCACGATGCTGGCGCAACAGCCGCCGATCCGGATCATCGTCCCCGGCCGCACCTTCCGCTGCGACCACGACGCCACCCATTCGCCGATGTTCCACCAGGTCGAGGGTCTGGTCATCGACCGTACGACCCATATGGGGCATCTGAAGGGCTGCCTGATCGAATTCTGCCGCGCCTTTTTTGGTGTCGACGATCTCCCGGTGCGGTTCCGGCCGAGCTATTTCCCGTTCACCGAGCCGTCGGCCGAGGTCGATATCGGCTGTTCCCGTCAGGGCGGCCGGCTCGAAATCGGCCCCGGCGGCGATTGGCTCGAGATCCTCGGCAGCGGCATGGTGCATCCCAAGGTATTGCAGAATTGCGGCATCGACCCCGCGCAATATCAGGGTTTTGCCTTCGGCATGGGGATCGAGCGGGTGGCGATGCTGAAATACGGCATTCCCGATCTGCGCACTTTTTATGACTCCGATCTGCGCTGGCTGCGCCATTTCGGGTTCTTGCCGCTCGACATCCCTTCGCTGGTGCGCGGTCCGCTGACCGGGGTCGGTGCGGCATGAAGACCACCCTCGATTGGCTGCGGACCCATCTCGACACCGATGCGGCGCTCTGCCACGATCGTTGAGCGGCTGGTCATGCTCGGCCACGATGTCGAGTTGGTCGAAAACCGTGCCGCAGCGCTCGAACCGTTCAGGGTCGCCTTTGTCGTCTCGGCCGAGCGCCATCCGAATGCCGACCGGTTAAAGGTCTGCGTCGTCGATACCGGCAAAGAACACGTTCAAGTCGTGTGCGGCGCACCCAACGCGCATACCGGGATGAAGGGCGTTTTTGCCCCGGCCGGGACGATCATCCCGCGTACCGGCGCGCTGTTGCGGGAGAGCACGATCCGCGGCGTCGCCTCGCGCGGCATGCTGTGCTCGGCCTATGAGCTTGGGCTTGGCGAGGATCACGACGGCATTATCGAGGTCGCCGCCGACGCGCCGGTCGGGGCCAAATACGCCGATCTGCTCGGCCTCGGCGACGCCGTGATCGACATCAAAGTCACGCCAAACCGCGCCGACTGCCTGGGCGTGCGCGGCATTGCCCGCGATCTCGCGGCCTCCGGTCTCGGTCGGCTTAAGCCGCTCGATACCGCGCCGGTGCCGGGCCGGTTCCGCTCGCCGATCGGCATCGAGATCGAGGATCGCCGGGCCTGCCCGCTGTTTCTCGGCCGCCATCTGCGCGGCGTGCGCAACGGACCCAGCCCCGACTGGCTGCGCCGTCGTCTCGAGGCGATCGGGCTGCGGCCGATCTCGGCTTTGGTCGACATCACCAATTTTCTGACATTCGATTTGAACCGGCCCCTACACGTGTTCGACGCCGGCAAGCTCTCCGGCGATCTGATCGTGCGATTGGCGCGCGACGGCGAAACACTGCTCGCGCTCAATGGCCAGGAATACGCGCTCGACCCGGAGGTAACCGTCATCGCCGACCGCAACGGCGTGCAAAGCCTTGGCGGCGTGATCGGCGGCGAGGCGACCGGCTGTACCGAGGCGACCACCGAAGTGTTTATCGAAGCGGCGTTGTTTGACCCGATCCGCACCGCTGCGACCGGGCGGCGCCTCAACATCTCAAGTGATGCGCGCTACCGCTTCGAGCGCGGGCTCGACCCGGCCTTTGTCGGCGACGGGCTCGAAATCGCAACCCGGCTGATGCTCGAATTGTGTGGCGGCGAGGCGTCCGAGGTCGTCACCGCCGGTGCGGTTCCGGACTGGCGCCGCCGTTATGTATTGCGCGCCGAACGGCCGGCGAGCCTTGGCGGCCTTGATGTACCGGCGGAGGAAAGTGCGGCGATCCTGCGCGCGCTTGGCTGCACCGTCGAACCGTTGGAGGCGGGCGATCTCGCGGTCGAGCCGCCGTCCTGGCGTGGCGACATCGAAGGCGAGGCCGACCTCGTCGAAGAAGTGCTGCGGGTCAAAGGCTATGACCAGATCCCCGCCGTTCCGCTGCCGCGCGAAGCGCCATTGCCACGACCGGCACTGGTCCCGGTGCGGCGGCGCTCCGAACTGGTGCGCCGCGCGCTTGCGTCGCGCGGACTGACCGAGGCGGTCGGGTTCTCGTTCATCTCGGAGCGAGAGGCGGAGTTGTTCGGGGGCGGGCAACCCGAGCTGCGTCTCGTCAACCCGATCAGCGCCGACCTCGACATGATGCGCCCGTCACTATTGCCGGGGCTGGTCGCCGCCGCCAAGCGCAATGCCGATCGCGGCTATCCCGATGTCGCACTATTCGAGTTGGGGCCGCTTTATCGCAATGACACGCCCGAGGGTCAGGTGCTGACCGCCGCCGGATTGCGCGCCGGTCAGAGCGGGCCAAAGCATTGGCGGGCTCCGTCGGGTCCGGTCGATCTCTATCAGGTCAAGTCGGATGCGCTGGCGGCGCTCGCCGCGATGGGTGCGCCGGCCGAGAACGTCCAAATTGCCGCCGAGCCGCCGGCCTGGTTTCACCCGGGACGCGGCGGCGTCTTGCGGCTCGGTCCGACCGTGTTGGGCGCTTTTGGCGAATTGCATCCGGCGGTTATCGAAGCGCTCGACGCTCGCCCGCCGATAGCGGGCTTCGAGGTGTTTCTCGATGCGGTGCCCGAGCCGCGCGCCGGCCGCACCAAGCCGGCGTTGCAACTATCGGTGTTCCAGCCGATCGAGCGCGATTTCGCCTTTGTCGTCGATCGTGCCCTGCCGGCCGAAACCCTGCTGCGCGCCGCACGCGGGGTCGACCGCAAACTCGTCAGCGAGATCCGGCTGTTCGATGTCTATGAGGGCGCCGGTCTGCCAGAGGGCAAAAAATCGCTCGCAATCACGGTGCGGCTGCAGCCTGTCGAACATACCCTGACCGATTCCGAGATCGAGGGCTTTTCAAAGCGGCTCGTTGCCCAGGTCGAAAAAGCCACCGGCGGGACATTGCGCGGTTAGATACGACGCGCCCGGTGGCCTTCGCGTTAAGCGACGCCGTTTCCGGGGCATCAGTCCAAATTTGCGGTCGAGCCCGCGATTGTCAGCGCCCGTAGCCGTGGACGTCACGGATCGCGGTGGCGATGCGCTCGGGGCTGGGGATGTAAAGCTTTTCGAGCGATGGTGCGAACGGCACCGGGGTGTGCGGTGCTGTGACCCGTTTGACCGGCGCCTTCAGCGCATCGAACGCCTTATCGGCGACTAGCGCGGCGATATCGGTCGCCATGCTGCAGCGCGGGGTCGCCTCGTCGACCACGACGAGCCGGCCGGTGCGCTCGACGCTTTCCAGGATCGTGTCCTCGTCGAGCGGGGACGTCGTGCGCGGGTCGATCAGCTCGCACTCGATGCCCTCGCCGGCCAGGGTTTCGATCGCCTCATTCGCGTAATGCACCATGCGGGCGAGGGCGACGACCGTGACATCATCGCCGTCGCGCACGATGTTGGCCTCGCCAAACGGGATCGTATAGGGCTCGTCCGGCACCTCGGCCCGGAGATCGTACATCAGCTTGTGTTCGCAGAAGATCACCGGATCGTCGTCGCGGATCGCTTGGATCAACAAGCCCTTTGGCGTCGTACGCATTCGACGGCACGACGCATTTCAGCCCCGGCACCGAGGTGAAGATGTGATAGGGGCTTTGCGAATGCTGGGCGGCGGCGCTGCGGCCGGCGCCGATCATTGTGCGGATCACCAGCGGCGTCTTGGCCTTGCCGCCAAACATGTAGCGGAACTTGGCCGCCTGGTTGAAGATCTGGTCAAAGCAGACGCCGAGGAAATCGGAGAACATCAGCTCGGCGACCGGTCTTAAGCCGGTGACCGCGGCGCCGGCTGCCGCACCCATGATCGCCAACTCGGTAATCGGGGTGTCGATCACGCGAGCCTCGCCAAACTCGGCAAAGAGGCCCTTGGTGACGCCGAGCACGCCGCCATAGGCATCGCGCTGACCCTCGGTGCCAGCGCCGCCGGCGACATCCTCGCCGATCACGATGATGCGCGGGTCGCGGCGCATTTCCTGCGCCAAGGCCTCGTTCAATGCCTGGCGGATCGATTTCTGCGACATCGCGCGCCTCCTATCTCGGCAGACCTCGACAGCCGCTATCGGCGGAGTCGCGCCAGCGTCCGCCTTGAACCGGCGATCGAGACGGTACGGCGAGCGTCCCGGCCCTGCCAAGCTCTCCAAAGACTATGGCTGAGGAGCAGAGCGATAGCCACAGCCATAGGCAACAGATAGATGCTAGGCGCGGTTATCCCGCTGCAACCCAGTCAACAACACGTTCGCCGATCATGATGACCGTCGCGTGGGCGCCACCCGATCGGGGAATGCGCGGCATCACTGACGCATCGGCCACCCACAAGCCTTGGATGCCCTTCACTCTGCAATATTGGTCGACCACCGCCATGGGATCCGAATCCGGCCCCATTTTGCAGGTCCCGGACACGTGCCTGGCGCTTCCCACGGTTTGGCGTATCCACCGGTCCAAGGCGTCGTCATTGGCGAGGACGTCCTCCTTGGGGTAGATGCGATAATCGGCGATATCCTTGTACGCGTCCGATTCGAGCAGTTTCACCGCCATCCGCACGCCATCGCGCACCCGTCGAATGTCATTGGGGTGCTGCAGGTAACAATAGTTGAAGGATGGCTGGACGCCGGGGTCGGCCGAGGCCAGCTTGACGTAGCCCGTGCCGTCGGGCAACCCCAGCGTGCAGTGAATTCGCGCCGCCTGCTCGGGGGGAACATCGCCGACCAGGTACTTTGTCCGCACACCACGGACGCGTTCCTCTCGTTCGTCGATAACCGGGCTGGACCGCAGCACCATGTCGTTGACGGTGCTCGATCCCGGGGCGGTGTAGTGCAACGCAAAGTGCACCGCGTCGCGATCATGACCGGCGAGGTGAACGCCGTCCTTGACCTTGAACGTCACCTGGGCGCTGAGGTGGTTCATCAAATTCTGACCGACGCCAGGAAGATGATAAACCGTCGGTATTCCGAATTCTCGCAGATGGTCCGCGGGGCCAATACCCGAGAGCATCAGCAGTTGCGGCGATCGGATCGCGCCCGGAACTCAGCACCACCCGGCCGGCTCCGATTTGGAAAACCTTGCCGCCGCTCTCGGCTTCGACGCCGACCGCCTTACCATCCTCGATCAGGATCTTCCGGACGAACACTCCGCCCCGCACGGTCAGGTTCAGGTGGTGGCGCACCGGATTGAGGTGCCCCATCGCCGTGCTTACCCTGACGCCGTCGAGGTTATTCGACGGTGTCACGCCGAGACCAGCGGGATGCAGGCCGTTTTTGTCGTTGGTGGTGCCGAACCCCGCCTGCAAGCAGGCCGCATGGAACGCCTGCTGGATAGCGGGCACCGGACCCGACTGACGACGCCTGACAGGAATCGGCCCGTCCGAGCCGTGGCAATAATTATCCTGGATGTCGAGATCGCGCTCCGACTTGCGAAAATACGGCACGACCTTGTCATACGACCATTCGTCATTGCCGAGACCCGCCCAAGACTCGAAATCCTCGGGGAAGCCCCGTTGCATCGCCTGACCGTTGATCGACGACCCGCCGCCGATTACCCTGCCTTGCGCGACGTGGATCGCGCCTTGTTCCTCGGTGATGGTGCCCCGCAAGGCCCAGTTGTGTCGCGAGTCCGGGGCTTCGGCAAAGCGTGTGTGGCCGAACTTCACGTCATCCGGAAGAACCTCCGGATCGGGGTAATCCGGCCCGGCTTCCAGCAACAACACGGAAGTCTTTTCGTCTGCAGCCAATCGGCTGGCCAACACGCATCCGGCCGCTCCCCCGCCGACGATCACCACGTCATATTTCATGGGGCTTTCCTTCACCGACATTCCGCGGATTCTCGCGTCCGCAATAAGCATCGTCGCGCCGTTTCGCCGCAGTCGCAACAATCGTACCTATGACGAATACTCTTGGTTGCCCCAACCAAAGCGCAGTTCTGGCGTTTGATCGACAGCTCTCCCCCGAAGCGCCATTCGCACATGGGGCTGGGCGGGCGTCGGCGGGCGGCCGCAGGTTGAGCGGCCGTCTGGCATCCTGAAACTTAATTCTTCTCCATATTACATAGCATCTATTGGTTATTGCTGGTGTTTTTGAATGATGCTCTGCTCCTTATCGTATAAATCGTCTACAGTGCCGGTGCTGCGGTAGCGAGTTGGTGGAGGCTGCGTCTTGAGTGTCGTGCTGGTGACGGGATCGGCCGGGTTGATCGGAGCCGAGTCTGTGCGCTTTTTTGCGGCGCAAGGGTTTGATGTCGTCGGCATCGACAACGACATGCGCCGGGTGTTTTTTGGCGACGAGGCGAGCACCGCGTGGAGCCGGCAGCGTCTCGAGATCGAAATCAAGACCTATCGCCACGTCGATGGCGACATCCGCGATCAGGCGACTGCTCGATCAGGTGTTTTCGCGCTATGGTAACGACATCGCGGCGGTGATCCATACTGCCGCCCAGCCCTCGCATGACTGGGCGGCGAGCGACCCGCAAACCGATTTTACGGTCAACGCCAACGGAACGCTCAATCTGCTGGAAGCGACCCGCCGTCACTGCCCCAACGCCGCGTTCATCTTTACCAGCACCAACAAGGTCTATGGCGACGCACCCAATGCGTTGCCATTGATCGAGCACGAGCTACGCTGGGAGATCAGCCCCGAGCACCCCTTTGCCGAACACGGCATTGACGAGAGTATGAGCGTCAACTCTTGTCTGCACAGCCTGTTCGGCGCCTCGAAACTCGCCGCTGATGTGGTGGTGCAAGAGTATGGCCGCTATTTCGGTATGCACACCGCCTGCTTTCGCGGCGGCTGCCTGACCGGTCCGGGTCACTCGGGCACCAAACTACACGGCTTCCTCGCTTATCTCGCCAAATGCGCGGTCACCGGCGAGGCCTATACGGTTTTTGGCTACCGCGGCAAACAGGTGCGCGACAACATCCACTCCTACGATCTCGTCAACGCCTTCTGGCATGTCGTTCAGCAGCCGCGGGCGGGTGCTGTGTACAATATCGGCGGCGGTCGGCACGCCAATTGCTCGATGCTCGAGGCGATTGCCGCCTGCGAGCGGTTGACCGGCAAAGCGATGAACTGGTCGTATTCGGATCAGAACCGGACTGGTGACCACATCTGGTGGATTTCCGATGTTCGCCGCTTCCAGGCCGATTATCCGGGCTGGCAATACCGCTACGATATCGACGCGATCCTAGCCGAGATTATCGACGGCGCCGCCTGGAGGCTGAAAGCGGCGGAGGGATGAGAATTGCCGTCCGAGGTTCTCACGATACGTGAGTAGGAGAATGCTGGCTGCCCGGCCTCGTGGTACTATTTCAATGTTAATACCCACTCTCTTCCGTCATTCCCGCGAAAGCGGGAACCCAGGATAGCGTTCACATAGCGGCCCCTGTTCAGGCACGGGCAGGCCTGGCCCTCGCTTTCGCGGGGGCGACGAACGAGGAGGGGTATCATCTGTTCGGTTCGACGCTAGTCAGTGTTTTATTTTGGAATAGGGCAGGATCGGGTCGCCCGCCTTGAACTGGTCGGGCCATAATACGGTTTCGCCTTTGCCGTCGCGGAAATCGTCGAGATTAGTGCTGGTGATGTTCTGGAACTGGATCGTCATGATCCGCGACTTGGCCCACTCGCCTTTTTTCCCAAACTGTACGTCGCCGACAACAGTTTTGAAGGTGTGCGAGCGGATGTAGTCGGCGATCTTGTCCTGGTCGAGACCGCCCGACCCCTGCACTGCTTCGCCCAACACCTGCAGATCGGCATAGGCCCAAGGAGCGAGATAGTATCCGAGCGGATCGACCCCTTTGCCTTTGGCGCGCGCCTGGTATTCCTGCAGAAATTCCATGACGCCCGGAAAGCGCAGTGTCGGAGCCGGCAGCCACCAATCGAAGGTGATGATGCCGTTCAGCATCGGCCCGAGCGAGGTTTTGATTGAAGTGCTCTGCGGCCCGGTCAGGTTGCCGCCAAAGATCTTGGTGTCGAGCCCGAGTTCATGGACGCTGCGGATAATGCCGACGCTGTCGGGCGGGTAGGAAGATATGTAAACGATGTCGGGATGGGTCGCCTGGATCGCGCGAATGATCGGGGTGAAATCAGTCGTGTTCGGCGGATAATTGCGGTCGTAGACGATCTTCAGCCCGGCCTTTTTCAGGTTGATGCGGGCGCCGTCGGCGGCATTGCGCGTGGCTTCGCCGTCATCGACCGCGAGGGCAATCGTCTTGAGCCCAAGCTTGTCCTGCTGGGCTTTGACGATGTTGAAGAACCCCTCGGAGATCGCTGGTCGCGGGTCCGGTCCCACCGGCAGCATCGAGAAGTATTTCGGGTATTGAAACTCCTCGTTTATGTCGAGCGCGAACAGCCCGATGAAATTCATGTTGTGGGCGATCACCACCGGCATTGCCGGCGCTGCAATATTGGTGGCGTAGCCCGACACGACGAGGTCGACCTTGTCGACATCGAGCAGCTTTGTATAGATGCCGGGGACCAGAGACGGATTGCTCTGATCGTCATAGAAATCGAGTTTGACCGGGCGGCCGAGCAGCCCGCCTTTTTTGTTGGTGTCGTCGGCCCAAATCTGCATCGCCAGCAACGCCGAGGTGCCGTTGACCGCGAGGCCGCCGGTCAACGCCATGCTGAAGCCGATCACGATCGGCTTGCCGGTAGGCTCGGCGGCGGGTGCGGTGGCCGAGACCGCCAGCATCACGATCACGGCGGCGATCGTCGCGATCGGTCCGCAAGCCACTCTCCCGCGGCCTGCGGGTGCTTTTCTGAACAACATGCGTTTCCCCTGACGAATGCTCGCGCTGCCGGCGCGACTGGACGGTGCGCGGATACGATCATTCGGGCGGCCGATGCGCAACCCCGAATTCGCCGGTGCGGGCCGCGAGGCGGTGTCCTCGCGACGGAGCGTTCAGCTGCTCCCAGGAGATTGCCGCTGCGCCGCGACCTCGGCGCGCACGCCAACCCCGGTCATTAGCATCTCGGCGGTGTAGGCGATAATCGCCCCGATTGTGCAGATGACAGCGAGAGCAAAGGTGACGAACAATGCCGAGGCGACTGCCTTGTCTCCGATCGCGCCGACAAACAAGGTCAGCACCGACGCACAAGTGGCCGCGGCGCCGAAAGCGGCGAGAACCACCGCAGCGTCGAGCGCCACCGATCGTCGCCGCAAACGCGCCATTTGCACGGCGAGAACCGCGATGCGCTCGGGTTCGGCGGCCTCCATTTCCTTGGTGATCTGATCGACCCGATCGGCGACCCGCGCGAGCCGGGTCGCAAAGACATTGAGGAGTGCTCCGATCCCGGACAGCAGAAAGATCGGCGTCAGCGCCAGCTGAATAATGTGGGCGACGCTGTCGAGTGGCGAGATCGGCGGGGTAAGAAAGCTGGACATTCTCGGTGCTTCAGGATTAGCGGACCCCGAGGTGTTCCGCAATTGCGGGCCGGCAGCGGGTATCCCCGGTCGCAGAGGCGCCGCTGGATCGAAGCACCTCTGCCGCAAAGTTGAACCGGCGCGATGGACGGAGCCTCGCAGCTACTGTCTCCCGCACCGCCGCGGGCATCCCAAATATAGCCGGTGATTTTTGCCATCCCGCTTTACGACGACCATCCGGTTCGGCGCGCGCCGGTCGTCACATACCTGCTGATCGGCCTCTGCATCGGGGCGTTTTTCTGGCAGCTCGGCCACAATCAACACCGCGTGCTCTACGGCTACGGCATGATCCCGGCCGTCCTGTTCGGGTCGGCCCATTTGGCGCCGTATCTCCACATCGTGCCGGCATGGGCGACGGTTTTTACAAGCATGTTCCTGCACGGCGGATGGTTTCATCTGATCGGCAATATGCTGTTTTTGTGGATATTTGGAAACAATGTCGAGGATGAGCTCGGGCATTTCCGGTATGCCGTTCTATACTTAGCAAGCGGCGTCGCGGCTGCGCTGGTCCAGGGGCTATCCGACCCGGGTTCGCATGTGCCGATGATCGGCGCGAGCGGCGCCATTGCCGGCGTGCTCGGGGCTTATGCGGTATTGAGCCCGCGCGCCAATGTCCATGTCTTTGTCTGGATCGTCATCTTTTTCCGGATCATCAACGTGCCGGCCTGGATCCTGCTCGGGCTGTGGTTTGTCATGCAGCTGGCGAGCGGTCTCGAACAAGGCCGCGGCAATCCTGGTGTTGCTTTCTGGGCGCATGCCGGTGGTTTTGTTACCGGGATGATCCTTCTGACTGTGCTGCGCTCCCGCGGGACAGCGCTGTTTCAACCGCAGCGCAGCACTGTGTTCGCAACGGCGCCGCCCGGCTCGTTTGCTCGGAACCGGCGGATAAGTCGGGGTTCTGTGCCGTCCGCTGGCCGCCGCTATGGCCGCTCGCCTGGGCCATGGGACCGCTGGTGACAAATTGCCGGTCCGACGCCCGGCTAACTCAAGCGCCGGGACTGGGTCAGGCTCATTTTGCGAGCTTTTCCAAATCGGCCAGCCAGGTTTCGACTCGGTTGCGGTTGTGCCCGAAATCGTAGTGGCCGTAGCGCGAGCGGCTGTATATGGCGAGGCTCGACTGTTCGGGTCCGAGCGGGATGAACTCGACAGTCACAACATCGGGAAAGCGGAACAACAACGAATGCTGAATATAGCTGAGCCGCCGTCCTTCGAGCGCTTGGCCGAGCGGCACGGTGCGCGGCTGCTCGGCAATCATCTGCACCCACTTATCGCGCAGTGCGCGCCAAGGTAGGGGAAAGACCGGCGTGGTCATTCCCGCCTTGACGCCGCAGTAATTCGGTGGGCAAGCGAGAAAACTCGGCGGCGGCAACGGCGCCCGCAAAGTCGTGATATCGACATCATCTTGGGCCGCGAGCCGATCCTGCGACGCACTGCCCATAAACATCCGCAGCCCGATAACCGAGACGGTTATCACCGCCGCGGTGACCAACAATGGGATCAATATCAAGCGACCTTGGCGCAAGTTCCGCCCGTCTCTGCAGGTCGGTTGGAGGGGTGGCGCGACTATGCCATAAGAATTGGGTGGCCAAGGGACGGCGTTTTGCACAATCAGCTGATCGCCGGCTGCAGGCGTGCTGGCAGAGATATCGGACGGGTCGGTGAGCGCGGAGCTATCAGAAAATCTGGCGCTCTACGCGCCGCAGGACCTCGCCGCGGGTATCGGCGCGCTCGCCGCCGAACCGGTGTTCGCAGCGATCCTCGCCGAGGCCGGGCCGCCGCGCTTCCGCCGCCGGCGCAACGGTTTTGCGACCCTGCTTCACATCATCCTCGAGCAGCAGGTATCGATCGATGCGGCCGCAGCGATGCACCGCCGCCTTAGTGCCGCCTGCCAGCCGCTGACGCCCGACCGTTTCCTCGCCATGGATGACGCCACCTTGCGCGCCTGCGGCTTCAGCCGGCAGAAAATGGGTTATGCACGGGGTCTGGCAGCGAAGGTAGCCGCAGGCGAATTCGATTTCACCCGGCTTGCCGAAGCCGATGACATGACAGCCGAGGCCACGCTGCGGTCCCTAAAAGGCATCGGGCGCTGGAGTGCGGAGGTCTATCTGATCTTTGCGCTCGGCCGCGCCGACATCTGGCCAGCCGCCGATCTCGGTTTACAGATGGCCGTTCGCGACCAGATGGGGTTGGCCTCGCGGCCAGCCGAGCCGGAATTGCGGGGTCTTGGCGATGCATGGCGGCCATGGCGTACTGTCGCCGCCTGCCTGTTCTGGCAGTCCTATCTGCACAAACGCAAGCGCACCCCTCCAATTTTGGCGGCTGAACTCTATGCCTGATCCCGAACCGCTAAAGCCGCTGCCTGGAATCCGCTCGCTTTGCGTCTATTGCGGCTCCTCGGGTGCGGTCGCGGATGTCTACCGCGAGGCGGCGAGCCAGCTGGGCGCGCGGCTAGCCGCGATGGGCATCGAGGTGGTCTTTGGCGGCGGCCGTGTTGGGCTGATGGGTCTTCTCGCCGACGCTGCACTTGCGAACGGCGGCCGTGTCACCGGCATCATCCCGGGGCGCCTGCGCGACGCCGAAGTCGCGCATCATGGCGTCAGCGAGCTTGTCGTGGTCGATACGATGCACGAACGAAAGGCGCTGATGGCCGAGCGCGCCGACGCCTTTGCGATCCTGCCGGGCGGGATCGGCACGCTCGACGAGACATTCGAAATCTTGAGCTGGAAGCAGCTCGGCCTGCACGACAAGCCGATCTTCTTGGTCGATGTCGATGGTTATTGGTCGCCGTTGCGAACTCTTCTCAATCGCGTCGTCGACCGCGGCTTTGCCCAGCCGAAGACGCATGATCTGTTGCGGGTCGTTCCGACCGTCTCGGCGCTGATTGAATTATTGGCCGGTAGCCGGTAACGCGGCAGCTTCAGGCCGCCCCTACTCAGCGACCTTTTGATAAACGAGCAAAATCATATCATTTGGGTCCGCCGATATCCCCAGAATTGTGGATAACTCTGTGCAAAAAGCTTTTAACAATCCAACAGGTACCTTGGATTCCAGCCGATAGATCGACTTGCCTAAAAAATAGGCGGTATGCTTAAATCCCTGAAATGACATTATAATCTTGGTATGGTCTGTAAATGGCCTTGTTACGTTGTAAACCATTGGTAACAAAGCCGTTACATTCTCGCATTTTTTGCCTTTTCATCGTGCCAAGAACGTGCTGTGCACAAATTCCCCGACGGCGGCGGCACGGTTCGCCAATGCCCGATCTCTGTCGGCTTGTCGAGCGGGTCTACGGCCTCTATCCTCGCCGCCATTATGGGTCGCGGCCGGTAAATCGGGTGGCCGAATTTGGAGATCGGACGGATGGCGAAAATCAAAGTGGCTCGGCCGGTCGTCGAACTTGATGGCGACGAAATGGCTCGGATCATGTGGAGCTTTATCAAGAACAAGCCGATCTGACCGTATCTCGAAGTCGACCTGAATACTACGACCTCGGCATGGAGAGCCGCGACGCCCTCAAATCAGTGCGACAACACAGGCCATAATCGTCAATAGATCAACTCAGCCGAAACAAAAGCGGCGCGCGGAGGTGCAAGCATGTCAGATCTCGAAATCGTTTGGACGAAGGTTGATGAAGCACCTGCGCTTGCTACGTTTTCCCTTCTGCCGATCGTCCAAGCCTTCGTCGGGGCGGCCGGCGTGAAGATGAAGCTGAAGGACATTTCGCTGACTGGCCGCATCATCGCAAACTTCCCCGACAAACTGACACCAGCGCAAAAGATTAACGACGAGCTCGCCGAACTTGGCCAACTTGCGATGCGCCCCGAGGCCAACATCATCAAGCTGCCCAACATCTCTGCCTCGATCCCGCAGCTGAAGGCCGCGATCAAGGAGTTGCAGAGCAAGGGTTACGACGTGCCGGACTATCCGGACAGCGACGCGACGCCAGCGGATAAGGAAATCCGCGCCCGCTACGGCAAGGTGCTCGGCAGCGCCGTCAATCCGGTGCTGCGCGAGGGCAATTCCGACCGCCGCGCCGCCGGCGCCGTAAAGCAGTACGCGCGCAACAATCCGCATAAGATGGGCGCCTGGACCAAGGACTCGAAAACGCGCGTGGCGCACATGTCGGGCGGCGATTTCTACGGTTCGGAGGTCGCAACGACCATTGCGGCGCCGACCAATGCCCGTATTGAGTTGGTCGGCAGCGATGGCGCGGTCACGGTGCTGAAGGCGAAGACGCCGCTTCAGACCGGCGAGATCATCGACGCGGCGGTGATGAACCGTAAGGCGTTGCGCGCCTTCTTCGCGGCGCAGATCGACGCCGCGAAGAAGGACGGCGTCCTATTCTCGCTGCACGTCAAGACAACCATGATGAAGATCTCTGATCCCATCATCTTCGGTCATTGCGTTTCCGTGTTCTTCGCCGATGTGTTCGAGAAGCATGGCGCCACACTGACGCGCCTGGGCATTGATCCCGACAACGGCGTGGGCGACATGCTGACCCGGATCGAGACGTTGCCGGAGGCTGAAAAGGCGGCGATTAAGGCCGATATCCAGGCCACCTACGCGAAGCAGCCTGCCCTCGCCATGGTCAATTCCGACCGCGGAATCACCAATTTGCACGTGCCGAGCGACGTGATCATCGATGCATCGATGCCGGCGATGATTCGCGAATCCGGGCACATGTGGGGCCCTGACGGCAAGCTGCACGACGTGCTCGCCGCGATCCCCGATCGTTGCTACGCGCCGCTGTTCCAGGCCGTCATCGAGGATTGCGAGGCGCATGGCGCCTTCGACCCGAAGACGATGGGCTCTGTGCCGAACGTCGGGTTGATGGCGCAGCAAGCCGAGGAGTATGGCTCGCACGACAAGACGTTTGAGGTCGCCACGGGCGGAACGGTGCGCGTGGTCGCCGATGACGGCACGGTTCTGCTGTCACAGCCGGTCGAGACCGGTGACATCTTCCGGATGTGCCAGGTCAAGGACGCGCCGATCCGGGACTGGGTCAAGCTTGGGGTGCGCCGGGCGCGCCTGACCAACACCCCAGCGGTGTTCTGGCTCGACGCCAAACGCGCGCACGACGCGCAGTTGATCGCCAAGGTCGAGAGATACCTGAAGGACGAGGACACGTCGGGTCTCGACATCCGCATCCTGGCGCCGGTCGAGGCAATGAAGTTCTCGCTCGATCGCATCCGCAAGGGGCTCGACACCATCTCCGTCACTGGCAATGTGCTGCGCGACTACTTGACCGATCTTTTCCCGATCATGGAGCTGGGCACGTCGGCCAAGATGCTGTCGATCGTTCCGCTGCTGGCGGGCGGCGGGTTGTTCGAGACCGGCGCCGGCGGTTCGGCGCCCAGGCATGTGGAGCAGTTCCAGCGCGAAGGCTATCTGCGCTGGGATTCGCTGGGCGAGTTCCTGGCGCTTGGCGCTTCGCTGGAACATCTGGCGCAGACAAGTGGGAACAAGGACGTGCAGGTTCTGGCCGAGACGCTCGATGAGGCTAACGGCAAGATCCTTGAGTACAACCGCTCGCCTGCGCGGAAGATTGGCGAACTCGATAATCGTGGCAGCCATTTCTACCTGGCGCTGTATTGGGCACAGGCGCTGGCCGGGCAGGACAAGAGCCCGGCGCTGGCAGCCCGCTTCAAACCGCTGGCGGAGTCGCTGGCGACCAACGAGGCCAAGATCAATGCTGAGCTGATCGCCGCGCAGGGTAAGCCGGTGGATACTGGCGGTTATTATCTGCCCGATCCGGCGAAGACATCGGCGGCGATGCGGCCGAGTGCGACGCTGAACGCTGCGCTCGCCGCTCTCTGACGGGCCGTCAAGTGAAGCCGCCCAGGGCAGCCCACCGACGATCAGATCACGGTCGATGCCGCCCTTGCGATCAAGAAATTCGGAAGTTGGGGTGAATGTGCCGGGATCACCCTGATAAGGGCCGCATGGACGAGTTTCACTTGAAGCGCATGTATCGGTCACCGAACGGAAATCTTACCAAGGCGATGGCGTAAGACGCGCAGTGGAGGAAAGAATGGCGGCAATGCGGCTCAGCATTCTCGATGATTTTCAAGGCGTCGCACTCGACATGGCCGATTGGTCGCCGGTGAGGAGCCGCGGCATCGAGATCGCGGTCGAGCGGCATCCCTTTGTCGATGAGGACGCGGTGGTGCGCGCGCTCGCCGATTCAGAAATCGTCGCCGCGATGCGCGAGCGTACGCCTTTCCCGAAATCCGTTGTCGACCGCCTGCCCAAGCTGAAACTGCTGATTACGACGGGCATGCGCAACGCCTCGTTCGACATGGCGGCGCTGAGGGACCATGGCGTCACCGTATGCGGCACGGGTGGTCCCGGCGGCGGCAACGAGGACACCGCCGAACTCGCTTGGGGCCTGATCCTGGGTGCTGCCCGGCATATCGCCGAGGACCATCAGTTTATGCGGCAGGGCGGATGGCAGACCCGCATCGGCCACCGCGTCGCGGGCAAAACGCTAGGCCTATTGGGGCTCGGCCGCCTCGGCAGCGCGGTCGCTCGCGTCGGGCTTGCCTTTGGCATGAAAGCGATCGCCTGGAGCCAGAACCTGACTGCCGATAAGGCCGCGGAGCAGGGCGTCGAGCGGGTCGAGAAGGACGAGCTGTTCCGCAGCTCGGACATTCTCTCGGTGCATCTGGTGTTGAGCCCGCGCAGCCGCGGACTGGTCGGGGCGCGCGAAATCGGGCTGATGAAGTCGACCGCGATCCTTGTCAACACCTCACGCGGACCGATCGTCGACACCTCGGCCGTGATCGACGCGCTGAAGGGCGGTCGGCTGGCCTATGCCGGGTTTGACGTCTACGACAAAGAGCCGTTGCCGATCGATCACCCGCTACGCACCGCGCCGAACGTGATCCTGACGCCGCATATCGGCTATGTGACCGATGAGAATTACCGCAGCTCTTACCCGCAGATCGTCGAGGACGTCGTGGGGTTTCTCGACGGCAACCCGGTGCGGGTGATCTGACCCGAATTACAGCAGCGAGACCGCATGCCCGGCGGCTTTGTCGTCCGACCCTCGCGAGACAGCGATGTTGCCGCGATCACGACGATCTACCGCCATCATGTCCTGCACGGGGTCGCATCCTTTGAGGAAGAGCCGCCTGACGCCTCCGAGATAGCACGTCGTCGCCGTGAAATCCTGGAGCGCGGCCTGCCCTACCTGATCGCTGAGCGCGATGGACAAGTCTTGGGCTATTGCTATGCCAGTCTCTACCGGACGCGCTCGGCCTATCGTTTTTCAGTTGAAGATTCGATTTATATCGACTGTCGCGAGGTCGGCCGCGGTATCGGCCGGACGTTGTTGACCGAATTGATCGAAAACTGCACGGCGCAAGGCTACCGGCAAATGGTGGCGGTGATTGGCGGCAGTGAGCAATGGCCGTCGATCCGGCTGCACCAAGCGTTGGGATTTGCAGAAATCGGCACGCTGCGGTCGGTCGGTTTCAAGTTCGGCAGCTGGTTGGACACCGTGCTGATGCAGCGTCCACTCGGCGACGGTGCGGCAACGAGCCCAATCACGACAGGAGGCGAGAATGGTTGAGACATTTGCCGATCCCGACCGGATCGAGGGCTATCACGCCCATATTTATTATGACGCCGCGACCCGCGAGAAGGCCGAACGCTTGCGAGAAGGGATCGGGCAACGGTTCACGACGCGGCTCGGCAATTGGCATGACGAACCGGTCGGACCGCATCCGGTATCGATGTATCAGGTCGCGTTTGCCGCGAGCGAGTTTCCCAGGCTGGTGCCCTGGCTGATGCTCAATCGCGACGGGCTCGATGTCCTGGTGCATCCGCAATCGGGGGATAGCGTCGCCGACCACACGCGGTTCGCCATGTGGCTGGGCCAGCCCCTGCCATTGCGACTCGATGTCCTCCGTCGCACTGCCGGCAGCGGCTGAGGCCGGCCGCTATATGCGGCCGACAAGCAAAAGCACGACGACGATTACCAGCAAAAGCCCGATACCGCCGCTGGGGTAATATCCCCAGCCGCCGCTATAGCCCCATGTCGGCAGCGCCCCGATCAGCAGCAGGATCAGGATTATCAAAAGGATCGTACCCAGCATTTTCATCTCCCGGTTTGGTTATGTCCAATGACAAAACCCGGGATTATCCTGCGGAGTTCCCTTTGCGGTTTCAGAGTGCTCAGGCGGTCTGCTCAGGCGGCAAGCCGTCAGTGCATCGCATGTTGCTGGATTAATGCGAAAATTAGCGGCAACCTGGTGAGGCCGCTTTAAGGCGCAATTCAGCTATGCGCACAAAAGCCCGGCGGGTTGCCGGGCGACGCTTCCTGTTTTGTCGAGCCGAAAGAGCCCGGTAAAGGTGACTAGGTGCGTACCGGGCCGCGCCACTGGCGCACTGGCCCACAATCGACATGCACGAAACCCGAATGCGGGTAGTAACCCACACCGCCGCATCGCAGACTCAGCGCCGCATCGCGAATCTGCTCGATGCTGCGCCCTTCGCTGCGTAAGTCGATTGCCATCCCTTTGATATGGAAGCTGTGTTTGGCCACGCCGGCGCGCTGTGAATAAAGTCGTTGGTTGGTGGCCGGCGAGCGATACCCGCAGACCACAAGAAATGGATCGTGACTCTCAAGGCGGGTGCGCAGCATGCCCAACAAATCGAGGATGCCGGCGTTCATCGGCCGGATCTCGTCACTGTCGTGGTCGCGCAGGATCCAGTTGATGTCGCGCACCGCCTCGCGGATGTAATGGCCGTCGGCCCAGTAGACGGTGCGCAGCCATTCTCCTGTATGGATATTGTAAAGCGATACCGATCGCGGAGCCAAAGAAACTGCCGTGGCGGGCTTGACCAGACCAACAGCAGCAACACTCGCCGCAGCGCCGAGAAGCCGACGCCGGCTCAATAGTGTAGACGCGTGCAATGCGTAACTCCCCCCGATTTCCCCGGGAGGGGCCATAGCATCCGAATTCTCGTTGAACAAGCCCGAAGCGGCAGAAACTTGGAAGCTAGTCGCCGATTGTTGCAGTATTCTGCCCAACGGTTGTGTTGCGCTGCCCTGTTCTCACCTTATCGGCGGAATTGCCCCCTGATCTTTGCGCTATCGAGGCTTCTCTTGCGCGGCTCAGATAGGCCCAGACCGCAGCATCGCGCTCATAAGGGTCGCCACGAAAGGCAATCGAGCCATCCGATTCGGGAACAGCCGTGCGATAGACAATGAAAACCGGGATTGGTTTGGGCAACAGTCGACGATGCGTCCGGTCGACATTTATTGCCTGATCGATTTGTTCCGGCGTGGCGCCGAGCAGCAGTGAGGCCAGCGCCCGCGGGTTTTCAACCCGTACGCAGCCATGGCTCATCATCCGATCGGCCGACTGGAAAAGCCACCTTTCCGGAGTGTCATGGAGATAGACGTCAAACCGATCGTCCATTTCGAATTTGAGCCGCCCCAGCGCGCTATGAGGGCCCGCCTCCTGCTGGATCGACATCGGCCCTCGCCAACGCATGTGATGTGCGGCGAGATAACCGCGGTTGCCCGCCAGTTTTGGCATGATTTCTTTTTTGACGATCGAGGGCGGGATATTCCAAGGAGGGTTGAACAGGATCGTCTTGACGGTCGATTGAAGCTCCGGGGTCTGCTTGTCGAACTCGCCGACGACCACCCGGGTCGTAAACACCGGGCGATCATCGCGGAACAGCTGAAGCTGCGAAACCGTCGCGTCGACGACGAGCCGATCGGGCGGCACGTCGCGCGGCAGCCAGCGCAACCGCTCGAGATTGATCGCGATCTGCCGCGCGCGACGCAGCGCGTCCGCAGCGCTGACCCGCGGCATCGGGCCATTGGCGCTGACGCTCAACGGCCTGCCGGCAGACGCCGCAATCGCCAGGTATTCCGCATAAGCGCGGCGCATCGCCGTGTATTCCGGCGATGTCGGGGCGAGCGCCTCGATCGTCTGAGCCGGATCGGCGGCCGAGATCGCACGATCGACGGTTGCGACGATGTCGACTGGCTTTGGGTGCAAATCCTCTTCCTCCGGGCGCTCCCCGACCGGCACAGCACCGCGCGCCAGGGCGTCGGCATAGGAGAGAATGGCATCTGAAAGCAGCAGGTCGTGTTCGATCGGCGATAATGCACGGCCGCCGTTGCCGAGCGCGAGGCTGTGAAACGAGGCCGGATCGAGACCGTGCCGGTCGGCGCGCAACACCTCGGCAAACAGCGCTGCCGCCGCGTCCGGGTGGTCGTTCCAAACGGTATGCCACTGGTGCGCGGCATAAAACCTGCGGATCAAGTGTTCATGCAACCGCTCGCCTCGGATCACGACATGCCCAGCCGCGTCGAGCCGATCTTCGATCGCGGTGTCGCCGGTGAACGGCGTCAGGGTCGCCGGGCCGGGATTGATGTCGGCGGAGGCGGTGGGCGTCGGCGGCGGGGCCGGCGGATCGGCGGAGGCGGGCAACGCCGCAAGCGCGAGGATCGCAACTCCCACAATCGCAGCACTTCCAGCCACCCGCTTGCGAGTGCCGTGCCGCACCTCGGATTGATATTGCACCGCGCCTCGCTCGCCACGGCTTCGGTGCGTCTGGCGCGGGGTCACGCCATAACCGGTCAGCCGAATTCGCGTTTTCTGATATAAGGTTGTTGCGGTCTTCATCAACATAGACACTAGCACGCGCAAGCCCTTTATGCATGTGACGCGTGAGGAGAACGAGGTATTGAAGCGGAACGGTCCGGGCGCGCATGGCGAAAAACCTTGGGAGCCGCGGCTTTTAGCCGGCTCCTCGCCCGACCGACTGCTACGCGAGGTCTTCGGCTTCGAGCAATTTCGCGGCCTGCAACGCGCGGTCATCGAGCAAGTCGCCAGCGGCGGCGATGCCGTCGTGCTGATGCCGACCGGCGGCGGCAAATCGCTGTGCTATCAAATCCCCGCGCTAATGCGCCCCGGTCTCGGGGTCGTGGTTTCGCCGCTGATCGCGCTGATGAAAGACCAGGTCGATGCCCTGCGCCAGGCAGGCGTTCATGCCGCTGCCCTGAATTCGCGTTTGTCGCCGGCCGAGGCCGTTGCAATCGAACGCGCGGTCGACGATGGCGGCTTGGATCTCCTCTATGTCGCGCCGGAACGGCTGATGACACCGCGCTGTCTCAACCTGCTCCAAAGAACGACGCTGGCCCTGTTCGCGATCGACGAAGCGCACTGCATCTCGCAATGGGGCCACGATTTCCGTCCCGAATACCAGCAGCTCTCGATCCTGAAGGAGCGCTTTCCGGGGGTGCCGCTGATCGCGTTGACAGCGACCGCCGATGAGCCGACCCGGCGCGATATTGTTGCGCAGCTCGGCCTCGGCTCGGCACCCGTATTCGCCGCCGGGTACGATCGCCCAAACTTGTTTTATCAAATCGTTCCGAAGCGCAAACCGCTCGATCAGCTCGGCCAGTTTGTGTCCGCTCGGCATCACAATCATGCCGGGATCGTTTATTGTTCGACCCGCAAGGCGGCGGAGGAAACTGCCGCATGGCTGTCGGCGCGCGGCCGTGTCGCTCTTCCCTATCATGCCGGGCTCGACCCGGCGGTCCGCGAGGCTAACCAGGAACGGTTCTTGCGCGAAGAAGGCGTGATCGTTGCCGCGACGATTGCCTTCGGCATGGGGATCGACAAACCGGATGTGCGGTTTGTTGCGCATCTGGATCTACCGAAGAATCTCGAAGCTTACTACCAGGAGACCGGCCGCGCCGGCCGCGATGGCTTACCCGCCGATGCCTGGATGACCTACGGCATGGCCGATGTGATGAGCCTATTGCGGCTCAACGACGCGGGTGAGGTTGGCGAGCGTCGGGCCCGGATCGAGCGCCAGAAGATCGAGGCGCTGATCGGCTATTGCGAGACGGTGTCATGCCGGCGCCAAGTATTGCTCGGTTATTTTGGCGAGCACGAGCACCAGCCTTGCGGCAATTGCGACAATTGCCGCGAACCGCCGATGACCTGGGACGGGACAGTCGCGGCGCAAAAAGCTCTTTCCGCAGTCTATCGTACCGGCCAGCGTTTTGGGGCACATTATCTCGTCGACGTATTGCTTGGGGTCGCAAATGATCGCGTCAAACGCCTCGGGCACGACCAATTGAAGACCTTCGGGATCGGCGCCGAGTTGGATCGCCGCGCTTGGCTGACGGTTTTTCGCCAATTGGCCGCGCAGGGACTGCTAGTTTTCGATATTGAGGGTCACGGCGGCTTGTCATTAGGCGCGGGCGCGGCCGAGATCCTGCGCGGCACAAAAACAGTGCATTTCCGCCGAGACCCCGAGCCGGCAAAAACGCATCGCAAGCGGCCGGCGAGCGGGCTCGCCGCGTCGTCCGAGCTCGATCCGGTGTCTGATGAATTATGGGAAGCGCTGCGTGCTTGGCGGCTTGCCGAGGCGCGCCGGCAGGAGTTACCACCTTACGTCATCTTTCACGATCGAACATTGACCGAGATCGCCCGCAACCGACCGACCACCCTTGCCGACCTTGTCCAGATCCCGGGTATCGGCCGCAATAAAGTGGAGCGCTATGGCGCGGCAGTAATCGCAATTATCGCCGAGGGCGCCGGCCATTCCGGACGTCATTAATACTTTCTAAGGAATTCGACTGCATGCTCGGGGATGTTACGAGCACTCGGGAGACTGTGATGATTGCGCTTTACACGAAATCTTTGATTCCACTTTACGCTAGATTGTTGGTCACGTTTCAACCCAAATTGTTCAAAGACAAGGCCGGGGTGACAGCGATCGAATATGGACTGATTGCGGCGTTGGTCGCCGTCGTCTGCATTGTAGCATGGCAAGCCTTGGGGACCAGTCTCAGTACGGCATTCAACAATATCGCGACCAGCGTATAGCGCAATCGACGACGCTTCATTTCGGCCCGCGGCGGTCGGTGTTCGTCGACAAGGATGCTGAACCGCCCGAGACCCGAAACATGACGGCGCGGTTTGTTCGCCAACCTGCGCGCAGTGTTCGGTCGAACCGCTCCGAGCACCAATGCCGCGAGAGCCTATTCGTCCTGTTGCAGCAGATCTCGGTGAATGTGTCCGGCGTAACAGCGCTTGAATACGCATTTATTGCTGGGCTAATTGCGATTGCTGTCATCACGGCGGTCGCCAGTTTGGGGACCAACATAAGCAATGTGTTCAGCTCCACCCTGACCGGACTGTAAACGCAATTCTACGGACATAGCCTTATCCCACGCTCATTGGCTTCTGGTCACTACTTGCACGGATTGCGAGTGCTAATGATTCCATGCAGTGTCTGAGCATTCTTTAATCGCCGCGGATTAAGCCGACGTTAATATTTTAATACGAGGCTAATGTGGGGGCAGAGCCTGGATGAGGATCGAATGCGCGAAATCATGCACCAATTACTGCCAAAGTCGGTTATTGATGATGCCGGTGTAACTGCGATTGAATACGGTCTGATCGCAGCGCTCGTCGCAATCGTTTGCATTGCGGCCTGGCAAGCTCTCGGCACCAGTCTCAGTACCGCTTTCAACAATATCGCCGGCAGCGTCTAATTCAAGAAAGCCACTGGAATTGCCCGGCATTGCACTTACCCCACCCAACGGGAGCGGGCATGCCGGGCGTCAGCGGCTGCTGTCTCGACAGTTCGTCATTGTTTTCTGCCGTGCTGTGCTCGCGATCGAAATCGTCGCGTTTATTTTTTTTGCGGCTGGAACCCATGGCCTCATCGTTCCTTTGCAGAGACCGACGAGCACTGACTTTGTCAGCTTCTATGCGGCAGGGACTCTAGCGAATTCCGGCACCCCCTTCCTCGCCTATGACCAGGCGGCACATTACATCGCCGAAGAGCACGCCAGCCAGCCGGGCATCATCTACAATTTCTTTTACTATCCGCCGACCTTTCTGCTGCTCTGTGCGGTATTGGCGCGTCTGCCGTATCTTCCGGCATTTATCGTATTTGAGATCGTAACGCTAGGCCTTTATATCTTAGTATTGCGGCGCATCGTGGATGAACGCGGGCCAGAAATCCTGCTGCCGATCTTGGCGTTCCCGCCGGTTTTGTGGACAATCGGGCTGGGACAAAACGGCTTCCTGACCGCGGGCCTGTTTGGGGCGGCCACTCTGCTCGTCGATCGTCGACCCCTCAGCGCTGGCCTGTTGTTCGGAGCGTTGTGCTTTAAGCCCCATTTTGGACTGCTGGTGCCGGTCGCGCTAGCCGCTGGTGGGCGATGGCGCGCATTGCTCGGGGCATTCGTCTCGGCTTTCGGTTTTTGCCTTGTATCAGTGGCGGTGTTCGGTTGGCAGACGTGGCACGATTTCTTACTTGCGGCGATAGCATCGGGACAGGTCTACGCCACGGGCCGGATACCGTTCGGCGGCTTCGTTACACCGTTCGGCGGAGCGATGCTGCTCGGCGCCAGCGCCGGCATTGCAATGCGTCTGCAGGTAGTCTCCAGCTTTGCAGCGGCGGTCTT
This sequence comes from uncultured Alphaproteobacteria bacterium, assembly GCA_963735445.1. Lineage (GTDB taxonomy): Bacteria > Pseudomonadota > Alphaproteobacteria > ATCC43930 > CGMCC-115725 > AP-15. The sequence continues at coordinate 67,198 of CAVTLC010000055.1, read as the reverse complement.
TGTCGCTCTCGTTTGGCGGCGCAATTTGCCACTGCCGATCCGCGCTGCGAGCCTGGTCTCGGCAACTTTGGTGGCCGTCCCGCTCGCCCTCTTCTATGATCTTGTCCTCGCTGGGGTGGCGGGTGCCTGGCTGCTGCGTGGGGATGGCGAGTTCAGATTGACCGAGTGGCAAAAATGGTTGCTGGCAGGGCTTTTCGTGTTGTGCTTGAACCCGCGCGGCATGGCAACTGATTGGCATTTGCCGGTAGGACCGTTTATTGCGCTGGTGCTGGCGGCCCTTACCGCCTCAGTCGCGCTGCGCCACCGACGTATGCTGCTGCGCGCTGATTAAAGCGACAGCCGCACTGCTCCCGGCGCAATCACTCCAGCAGCGGGCGGCCCCGATAATGCTGCAATCGGGTCGAGCGCAGACCCGGCAAACCATGAGTCTCGAAGGCCCTTTGCCAGCTTAGCAACTCTTCCTCTGATAATTGATAGCGTTGGCAGGCCTCCTCGCGAGTCAACACCCCGTTTGTGACGGCGATGACCACCGCCGCCTTTCGCCGGATCGTCCAGCGTTGGACATTGGGCGGCGGTAACTCCACCGTCGGGCGCGGCGTCTCAGCCATCGCCGGGTCGCCCGTCAATGCCCCACCCGTCCCTGCCCCACCCGTCTGTGCTCCAATAGCCTCGGACGCCACCCCGCCGTCCCGTTGATGAGCGGAAATGTCCGATTGCATCTTCGTCCTCGTCCATGTGCTGTGCACTCTCGACACGAATACATGCAACCCGGAAAGGACCAGCCGCGCCGATGGCGGTCTGCCGAACTCCGCCAATCTTCAGCCGTTCCGATCACCGGGCGCGCCAGCTGTCCGGCGCTTTATGCAAGAGTTCGAGTTACGCTTGTTGAGCGCAATGTTCCATAATATTGATCGTTAATTAGTCATTCATTTATAGTTAATTCGATACGGACGGGTTAATGCTGGTTGTAGGGAAGCCAGCATCATCGATTAATGTTCGACTTGTTTTCTATCGAGATCGTCGCCAGCCAATGCGCTCAGCCGATTGGCATAGTCGGCGCGTAGCGTGTCGAAACATACAGTCGTCGCGAGCGGAACCGGTGTCAAAGAACCGAGGACACTGGTTTGCTTCGCCTCACGGAAGTCAAATATCCGAGCTTGGCATGCTGGATTTGCCTCGGGAGGGCTTGTCGGGCACCAAGCAGTCTCAAGGCAAGAGATGACGCGGGATTGACGTTAACCATGCGAGGCTCGGCGCTCGTCTGCGGCAGCAGGGCAGGGGATGCCTGTTTCGATCGTCGAGCGGGACGGCCATATCATCGTCAGCTCGCCGTATCATCCCAATTTCCCGGCGAGAGCGCGCACGCTTGGCGGCAATTGGGACGCGGTGCGCCGAGTTTGGGTGTTCGACGCCAGCGAACGCGACCGGGTAGCCTCGCTGTGCCGCGAAATTTACGGCGCGAGCGGGACCGGGCCTTCCGACAGTCCCACAAGCAAGCACAATCGAGCTGGCTTTGCCGAAGCGGCCGCTCTGCCGCACTACTACGGCCACCGCCAAAGACTGCGCGAGCGGATGATGGCCGCCGGGCCCGAGAGCCTGCCCGATTATGAACTCCTCGAAATGCTGCTGTTCGCCGCTTACCGCCGTGGCGACGTCAAACCGCTCGCCAAGTCGCTGCTGGCGCAGTTCGGCGGGTTTGGCGAAGTCATGAGCGCCGAGCCCGAGGCACTCACTGCAGCCGGACTTAACCTTCCGGGCATCACCGCGCTCAAATCGGTGCGCGAAGCCGCACTACGACTGATGCGGGTCGAATTGCAGGATCAGCCGGTGCTCAATTCCTGGGACAAGCTGATTGATTACTGTGCCGCGCAAGTCGTGCACAACAAAATCGAGGAGTTTCACATCCTGTTTCTCGACCGCAAGAATGTGCTGATCAGACATGAGCGGCAGCAGCGGGGCACCGTCGATCACACACCGGTCTATCCGCGCGAGGTCGTCAAGCGAGCGCTCGAGCTCAACGCCTCGGCGCTGATCCTCGTGCACAACCACCCGTCCGGTGATCCGACCCCGTCGAAAGCCGATATCGCCGTGACCCAGGAGATAAAACAGGCCGCCGCACCGCTTGGCGTGGTGCTCCACGACCATGTGATCATCGGCCGCAACCGCCACATCAGCCTGCGCGATCTAGGGCTGATCTAGATCTTCAGTGTCTGAGCTGATGCTCGGCCAGTGGCTGAGCTCGGCGCCGATGATGTGGGCGGACCTCATTAAGCCCGATTGCGGCTATGCCACTCTCCCGGAGTGAGTTAAGCCAGAATATCTTCGATGTGGATCGGCAGGTTGCGCACGCGGATGCCGGTCGCGTGGTAGACCGCGTTGGCAACGGCCGCGGCGGCGCCGACGATCGGCAATTCGCCCAGCCCCTTAGCGCCGATCGGGTTGATTAGCCGGTCCTGCTCCTCGATAAAGATCGTCTGGATATCCGGGATATCGGCGTTTACCGGTACCAGATACTCGGCGATGTTCGCGTTGGTGACGCGGCCGATATTGGGGTCGATCATCGTCTCTTCGAGCAACGCCATGCCGATGCCAAAGACGATGCCGCCGATCGCCTGGCTGCGCGCGGTCTTGGCGTTCAAGACCCGGCCCGGAGCAAAGGCGCCGACATAGCGGCTGACACGAATTTCGCCGGTCAGCGGGTCGATCCGCACCTCCGCGAATTGCGCGCCAAAGGAGTGCATCGAGTACTGCTTCTTCTCGTCACCCGGCGCGGCGTTGCCGACCGCCTCGAACCGGTCGAGCCCGTTTTTGGCGAGAAGGCCCGACACGCTGATCCGCTGCTGCGGCGCATCGCGCAGCCGGACAAACCCATCTTCCAGCACTAGATCGGCCGGTGCCGCGCCGGCCAATGGCGGCCGGTTGCTGGCGAGCGCCATTGTGAACAGCTTTTGTTTGGCGGCTTCGACCGCGGCCAGCACCGCCGGCCCGACGCTGGCCGCAGTCTGCGAGCCGCCCGAAATCGGCGCCGGCGGAAACAGGCTGTCGCCGAGCTCGAAACGGACGCGATGGAGTGGCAGCTGCAAGGCGTCGGCGGCGAGCTGGGCCATGATCGTGTAGGTGCCGGTGCCGAGATCCTGGGTCGCGGCTTGCACGACGACCCCGCCATCGCTGTCAAAGATCACGCGTGCGCTCGATTTCGAGCGGTTGACCGGGTAGGTCGCGGTCGCCATTCCCCAGCCGATCAGCACGTCGCCGTCGCGCATCGACCCCGGCTGCGGCGAGCGGTTACCCCAGCCAAAAGCTTCCGCACCGGCCCTGTAGCACTGGCGCAGCGCCTTGCTGGAAAACGGCTTGTCCTCGTGCGGATCGATATCGGCGTAGTTGCGCAGCCGGATCTCGATCGGGTCGATCCCAGCCGCGGCCGCGAGCTCGTCGATTGCGGATTCAAGCGCGAAACTGCCGCTTGCCTCGCCTGGCGCGCGCATAAAGGTCGGGAGCGGCCGGTTCAACGACACGAGGCGGTGGGTGACCGCAACATTCGGGCACGCGTAGAGCATTTCGCTGATCAGCCCCGAGGGCTCGGCAAATTCGCCGATATCGGGGGTCGACATATTAGCGATGGTATGGTGCTGCAGGCTGGTGAGCCGGCCGTCTTGTGTCGCGCTGATCTTGATGTGCTGAATTGTCTGCGGGCGATAGCCGTTCGAGGTGTACATCTGCGCCCGGGTCAGCACGAGCTTGACCGGGCGGCCGACCTGCCGCGCCGCCATCGCGGTCAACGCGACGTGCGGCCAGGTGACGCCTTTGCAGCCAAAGCCGCCGCCGAGAAACGGGCAGATCACCCGGATCTGCTCGGGCTTGATGCCGAACAGCACCGACAACGAGTGCTGCGAGGCGTCGATGCCCTGGGTCGCGTTGTAGACGGTTAGCCGGTCACCCTCCCACAGCGCGATTGTCGCGTGCGGTTCCATCGGGTTGTGGTTCTCGACCGGGGTTGTGTACGTCAGGTCGAGGTGGATCGGGGCTTCTTCCCAGGCGCGCTCGGGGTCGCCGCGGCGGGTGTCAGGCGGGCGCGCGCCGTTGCGAAAATGCTTTGGCACATAGGCCTCGCCCAGCATGTCGGCCATGCGGATCGCCGCTTCGTCTTCATGGTAGCGCACCTTGACGAGGGAAGCGGCGTATTGGGCGCGCTCCAGAGTATCGGCGACGACAAGCCCGACATGCTGTCCGTTGTAGCGAACCCTGTTGTCCTGCAGCAGCGGGATCCCGATGACACTGCCCGTCGCCTCGTTCTGGCCCGGCGAGGTCCGCTGCGGCAGCCGCGGCGCGTTTTCGGTTGTTAGGATTGCGATGACGCCGGGCGCCGATTGGGCGGTGGTCAGGTCGAAGCCGGTAACCGTGCCGCTGGTGATCGTGCTCTCGACCAGGACAGCATGTGCGACATTGTCGATGTCGAACTCGGCGGCGTATTTGGCGTGGCCGGTGACTTTGAGGCGGCCGTCGCGGCGGTCGATCGGCTGGCCGGTGACGGGGTTCATCGGTTCTCTCCTCACGCCGTCGCGGTGATCAGCGCGCGGACGATGGCGCGCTGCATCAGCGGGATCTTGAAGCCGTTGTGGCGCAGCGGATGCGCGCCGTCGGCGGCATATGCCGCGGCCGCAGCAAACGCATCTTGTGTTGCGGGCGCGCCGGCGAGCGCGGCTTCAACCGCCGGGACCCGCCACGGCTTGGTGCCGACGCCGCCCAACGCGATACGGGCACGGTCGATCCGCCCGTCCGTCATGCCGAGCACGACCGCGGCCGAGACCAGAGCGAATTCGAACGAGGCGCGATCGCGAACCTTCAGATAATGCGAGCGCAGGCCCGCGGTCTCGGCCGGGACCACGATCGCGGTGATGATCTCGCCCGGCTGCATCACCGTTTCGTACTGCGGCGTGTCGCCGGGCAGCCGGTAGAACTCCGCAAGCGGCACCCGACGCGTTCCCGCATCACCCGGGGGCGTCGCACTCTGCAATTCGACAATTGCGTCGAGGGCGGTCAGTGCGACGGCAAGGTCGGAGGGATGGGTTGCGACGCAATGCTCGCTGCCGCCGAGGATCGCCAGCCGGCGATTGTCGCCTGTTATCGCCGGGCAGCCGGAGCCGGGGGCCCGCTTGTTGCACGGGAAACCGGTGTCGCGGAAATAGCCGCAGCGGGTGCGTTGCAACAGGTTGCCGCCCATCGTCGCCATGTTGCGCAATTGCGGCGATGCGCTGGCGAGAAGCGCCTCGGCGATCACCGGCCAGTTCCGCCGCAGCTCGGGGTGATCGGCGGCGTCGCTCATCCGCACCAAAGCGCCAATCCGCGCTCCGTCGCGGGTGAATTCGATGCGATCGAAAGGCAGTCCGTCGAGGTCGACGATATGGGCGGGCTGCTCGACCCCATTCTTCATCAATTGCAAGAGGTCGGTGCCGCCGGCGATGTATTTCGTGTCCTGGGCATTGATGGCGGCGGCAAGCGCCCCGTCGATGTTGCCGGGCGCGGCAAAGGTGAAGGGTTGCATCGCTCAGGCTCCCTTTGCCGTCTGCCTGATCGCGTCGCGAATATTGGGATAGGCGCCGCAGCGGCAGAGATTGCCGCTCATCCACTCCTTGACCGCATCGTCCGACAACGGGCGGCCCTCGGCGAGCAGGGCCACCGCCGACATGATCTGGCCTGGCGTGCAATAACCGCACTGAAAGCCATCATGGTCCAAGAACGCCGCCTGCATCGGATGAAGCTCACCATCGGCATCGGCGAGACCTTCGATCGTCGTGATCGCCTTGCCCTGACAGCGCACCGCCAGGGTCAGGCAGGAATTGACCCGACGGCCGTCGATATGGACGGTGCAAGCACCGCAAGAGCCGTGGTCACAGCCTTTCTTGGTTCCAGACAGCTGCAGCCGCTCGCGTAACGCATCGAGCAAGGTGACGCGCGGCTCGAGCGTAAGCTTATGGCGATTGCCGTTCACCTCGAGCACGATATCGACCATGTCCGGCGTCCGCACCGGCGGTTGCGCCTGCTGCGGCGCGGACGCCGGCGCCGCGCGGGCAATCGCTGGGTAAACTGCAGCCCCGCCCGCCACGCCGGCCGACGTGCCGAGAAAACCGCGCCTCGTCAGATCCTGATCGGTCATGGATCCTCTGCCTCGAACCGATGTGTCGCTTTGCCTGCTAACGCCGCGAGGCGCGCGGCGTTTCCCCGTCCCGGAAAGCGGATTTGACGCGGGCATTTGCACATGCCCGGCATCGGATTACCTTTGGTGTGATCCAACCAGAACGCCGCGGCCTGCCATGCTCGATATCATCGCCGATTCCACCGCTGCCGATGTCACCCCGCCGCAGCCGACCCGGCTTGCCGATTACCGGCCTCCTGCGTTTCTGGTCGATACTGTCGATCTGACCTTTGACCTCGGCGATGCCGAGACCCGGGTCAAATCGCGGCTTGCGATCCGCCGCAACCCTGAGAGCGCTGATCGGGCCGCACCCCTCGAACTGGACGGCGAGGCGCTCGAACTCTTGTCATTGGCGCTGGATGGCGAGAGGCTCGGCGCCAACCGCTACCGGTCGACCTCGGAGGGCGGGTTGGTTATCGAGGATGTGCCGGACGCCTTCACCCTCGACGTCGAAACCAAGATCGACCCGCAGAGCAATACAGCGCTTTCCGGGCTCTATGTGTCGGGCGGCAATTTCTGCACGCAATGCGAGCCCGAAGGCTTCCGCCGCATCACCTACTTTATCGACCGCCCGGACGTGATGGCGCGCTACACGACGACGATCATCGCCGACAAGACCCGCTGCCCGGTGTTGCTGTCGAACGGCAACCCGTCGGGTGCTGGGGAGACCGACAAGAGACGCCATTGGGCGAAATGGGTCGACCCGCACCCGAAGCCTTCCTACCTATTCGCCCTCGTCGCCGGCGATCTTGTCGCACTGCGCGATCACTTCACGACGCAGTCGGGCCGCGATGTCGCGCTCGCGATCTGGGTGCGGCGCGGCGACGAGGACAAATGCGGCCACGCGATGGCCTCGCTTAAAAAAGGCGATGCGCTGGGACGAGGAGGTGTTCGGTCTCGAATACGATCTCGATGTCTTTAATATCGTCGCGGTAAGCGACTTCAACATGGGCGCAATGGAGAACAAGGGCCTCAACATCTTCAATACGCGCTATGTGCTGGCCAAGCCCGACACCGCGACCGACATTGACTATCAGAATATCGAGTCGGTGATCGCCCACGAATACTTCCACAACTGGACCGGCAACCGCGTCACTTGCCGCGACTGGTTTCAACTATCGTTGAAGGAGGGGCTGACCGTCTTCCGCGACCAGGAATTCTCGGCCGATCAAGGCAGCCGCGCGGTCAAACGCATTGGCGAAGTCCGCACTCTGCGCGCGATCCAATTTCCCGAGGACGATGGGCCGCTCGCCCATCCGGTGCGCCCCGATAGTTATCTCACAATCGACAATTTCTACACCGCGACGGTCTACAATAAGGGCGCCGAAGTCATCCGAATGATCCAAACCCTGATTGGCCGAGAAGGGTTTCGCCGCGGCATGGATCTCTACATCCGGCGGCACGACAATCACGCCGCGACGATCGAGGATTTTGTCTCAGCGATGCAGGATGCGAGCGGGGTCGATCTGTCCCGCTTCAAATTGTGGTACGCGCAGGCCGGCACGCCGGAAATCACGGTCGAAGACCACTGGGACGAGACGAACCACGCCTACGAGCTAAACATAGCGCAGAAGGTGCCGCCGACGCCCGGCCAGCCGGAGAAATCGCCGATGCTGACGCCGCTCGCGGTCGGGCTATTGGGGCAGGACGGCAGCGAATTGCCGACCCGGCTCGATGGCGAGGCCGAAAGCCGCGCCGGGACCCGGGTATTGCCGCTAGCTGCTGAGCGCGAGAGTTACCGGTTTGTCGATCTGCCGATGGCACCAGTGCCGTCGCTGCTGCGCGGATTTTCGGCACCGGTGAAGTTGAAGGGCGTGCCGCTCGACCGGCTCAAATTTCTCGCGGTACATGACCCCGAGCCGTTTGCCCGCTGGGAAGCTGGACAGGAGGTCGCGACCCGCGCTCTGCTCGGGCGGATCGAGGCATTGCGGCAGAGCGCAGCGCCGGCGCCGCTCGACCCCGACCTCATCGCCGCGATGCGCCACACCTTGGCCGACGCCGCCCGCGACCCGGCCTTTGCCGCCGAGGCGCTGGCGCTCCCGAGCGAGTCGTTTCTCGCCGACCAGATGACGGTTGTGGATGCCGACGCCGTACATGAGGCCCGCGAAACCGCTCGTGCCGAGATCGGTCGGGCACTCGCCGGCGAGTTCGTTGCCGCCTACGAGAACTTGGCGGATCCTGGCCCGTATCGGATCGACGGCGCCTCGATCGGGCGGCGGGCGTTGCGTAATGCCAGCCTCGCCTACCTCGCCGCCGCCGATCCCGAAAAGGGCGCGGCGCTCGCAAAAACGCAATTCGACGCCGCCGCCAATATGACGGATGTGCTGGCCGCTCTTGCGGTGCTGATCGATCTCGATCGGCCGGAGCGGGCGGCGGCACTGGCGCATTTTTTTGCGCTGTGGTCGCAGGACCCGCTGGTCATCGACAAATGGTTCAGCCTGCAGGCGCGGTCGTCATTGCCCGACACTCCGAAACGAGTGAGGGCGCTCGCCGCCCATCCCGCCTACGACCGCAAAAATCCAAACCGCGTGCGCGCATTGGTGGGCGCGTTCTCTCAGGGTAATCAGGTGCGCTTTCATGACCGAAGCGGCGCCGGTTACGCTTTTCTCGCCGACGAGGTGCTCGCGATCGACCCAGCGAACCCGACCACCGCCGCGCGGCTGGTGCAGCCGCTCTGCGCCTGGCGACGTCATGACCCGGCGCGCCAAGCGCTGATGCAGCGCGAACTCGAACGCGTGCTCGCGGCCCCGAACCTCAGCAAAAACACCTACGAGATGGTCTCCAAAAGCCTCGCCTAGCATTCAGTATTAGGTCCGGAAAGTTCGATCAGGGAGGCGCGCGCCGGGAGCCGATTTCCTGCGCCTGGCACCCTAATCGTTGGGCTGGTTACTTACCCGGCTAGCCTCAAACAGAAACCACGTCCGCTTTTCGGTCTCATCGATAAAGACCTCGAGGATGCTCGTGGTCGCGACGTCATTGTTGTCTGACGCGACTTCGTGAGCCTCACGCATGCTGACAGTGAAGGCCTTGTTGTCCTCCATCAGTTCGCGCAGCATGTCGACGGGCGCCACAAAATCGGCGTCGTTGTCGGTGATACGCTTCAGCTTGTTGACGTGCCCGATCGAACGCAGCGTAGTTCCGCCGATCTTGCGGACGCGCTCAGCGAGCACGTCGGTCATCGCGAAGATCTGGTCGCCTTGCTCGTCGAGCATCAGGTGATAATCGCGAAAATGTGAGCCGCTAACGTGCCAATGAAAATTCTTTGTTTTTAGGTACAGAGCGAACGCGTCGGCTACGAGCGGGTTTAGCGCGGCGGTGATGGAAGCGACATTTTCGGTCGAAAGATCGGTGGGCGTACCCAAAGCAGCGGCGCTCAACCTGCGAGATGCTGGCATCGGAAACCTCTAAGGGAGTTGCGTGGCTTATGTTGCACTTCTCATGTGGTGCGAGGCCCGCCGAAATCCATCGCAACGTCGCCGACATCGATGCGGCTTAACCAGAATTTACCCTTTAGTCTTGTTTGTCGAATTAGGCCCGGCGTCGAGCAGCAATTCCTTCAGGTGTTGCAGGGATTGGCCGCGGTCGGGTGCGAAATCGGCGGCTTCCCACCAGCGCTCGACAGCATCGAGCAATGCACCGACGCGCGGCCCGGGGGCAATGCCGAGTGCGGTAACGTCATGCCCGGTAAGCGGAAATACCGGCATTGTCCAATCGCGGGCGAGGGCTAGCAGTTCCGCCAACCGGTCCCGGCTCACCAGCCCGTCGGCCGCCTGCAAAAGGGCGAGATCGCGGTAGCGGTCGGCGCCGAGCCGATAAAGTGCCCGGCGCTGGGCGGGATTATCGGCTTCGGGATTGACTGGCCAGGGTGGCGCCAAATCCCGCAACCGGTCGCGCCAGGCATTCGAGAAGCGCAGCCTTTCGGCCAGGGCCACGGCGCCTTTGGCATCGACGTCGATCAGCGCAGCGAGGCGCCGCAGCGCATCGGGCTCAGGCTCGATCGCTGATGCTTGTTCTATCGCGATCAGACGCTGCAATCGGTCGAGCCGCCGGGCCTCGGGCAGGATAACCGCGAGCACGCCATCCTCCGCCATCATCTCCAGCGCGGCACTCGGGTCGGCGGCTTCGAGTATTCTTATTATTTCCTGCGCCACGCGCTCGGCAGATAAATTCGGGAGCAGATGTGCCTGATTACGGCAGGCGGCGCGCGCTTGAGGGTCGCCGCGGCCCGTCCCAAACCGCGCCTCGAACCGGTAGTATCGCAATATGCGCAAAACGTCCTCGGCGATGCGCGTCGCCGGGTCGCCGACAAAGCGGATACGACGCGCCCGGAGATCGGCGATGCCGCCGGTCGGGTCATCGAGGGCGCCGTCGGGCGACAGGAAAATTGCGTTGATCGTGAAGTCACGGCGCGCCGCGTCGGCAGCCCAGTCGGCGCCAAACGCGACTCGCGCGCGGCGGCCATAGGTCTCGACATCGTGACGCAGGGTCGTGATCTCGAAGTGGCGCGCCGGTGTTCCCGGCGGTGATGGCGGGATCGCCGTTACCGTGCCATGGGCCAAACCGGTCGGCACAACTTTGATGCCGCGCCGTTCAAGCAATTCGGCGACGCGTTCTGGCGCCGCGGGGGTCGCAATGTCGATGTCGATCCGCCCGCCGGAGCCGCCGATCGGTAATCCGAGCAGCGTATCGCGCACTACGCCCCCGACAAACCGTGCCTCGACCCCGCCGGCCGCGAGTGCATCGAGCACCGCGCTTGTGTCGGGTTCGGACATCCAAGCCGGCGGCTCGATCCGAGCGGCAGATTCGGACGGCGGCTCGCTCACCGTGGCGCCTTCGGCTCGATATGACCGGGGATGATGTGGCCGTTGACATAGCGCGGAGCGACATAAACGCCTTCCTGCGGCGTCCCAAAGCCGACGGTCACGACAAACAAGACGACCGCCAGCAAAACCGCTCCGGCGCCCGCCAACCACACCCAAGGAAGAGATGTCCACGCGACAGCGCCGCCGTCTTGCGGAGCGCCCAAAGTGGTGACCCACAACAAATAAAGCGCGGTCGGCAGCAGCAGCGGCAGAACGATCGTAAAGAAAACCCGTATCATGCTGTCTCAGCCGGCGAGCACCTCGGCCAAATTCACCAGCATCCCAGCGGTCGCACCCCAGATATTACGGTCCTGGTATTGCAATACAAAGAATACCCGCCCGCGTTCTTCAAAGATGCGCTCGGTGCGCCGATGATTGCTCGGGTCGAGCACAAAGGCCAGCGGCACCTCGAAGACATCGGCGACCTCGAACGGGTCGACAGTCAACGTGAACGGAGTGGAGACGATGCCGACCACCGGCGTGATCTCGAACCCGGTCCCGGTGATGTAGGTGTCGAGCCGCCCGACTAAGCTAACATGCTCGCGCGGCAGCCCGATTTCCTCTTCGGTTTCGCGCAATGCCGCTGCGACCTCGTCGGGGTCCTCGGGCTCGAGCCTGCCGCCGGGAAAGGCGATCTGGCCGGCATGCGCGCTCAGATGCGCGGTGCGCTGGGTCAGCAGCACCGACATCCCCTCGGCACGGTCGATGAGCGGCACCAGCACCGCCGCCGGGCGCAGCGCTGTACTGGGCGGGGTCATCCCCGGGTTGAGATCGTGGTCGCCGCGCGTCGCCTGCCGCAACGCTGCCGCTTCAGCCGCATCCGCCGCGCCGCCAAAGCCGCGTCTTCCCGGCTTGCCAAGCCGGGCAAAGCGGGCCGCGACCCCGTCGCGCGTCAACGCTCGCGCTTCCCGGCTCTCCATCAGCTTCGCGCCTTGCCTATTGCCGTCCCGCCGCCCGAGGCCGCGTCACTCCCAATCTGGGCCGGGATCACCCAGCTGGTAGAATGCCCCGCTGCTCCACACCCCAAATTGCGTCTCCCCTTCGATCTCCTCCTCGACGGCCAACTCGACCAACTCGTAGAAGACCGGCCGCGCGAGCCGGGCCTCCAGCCCGTCCCGCACAACAATATAGGGTGCCGGTTCGCCCGATGGCGCAGTCTCGACGCGCAGTGGGTTATTCGGTCCCGCGGTCACAAATTCGTCTAGATTGGTCCGGAAGATCAGTTGCTGATCGTGACCCTCGCCGGCCACGTTCATCTCGACGGCAAGAAACGGAACGTCTTCGACCGCGATGCGGCCGCGCTCGGCTGGCGTCACCAGCCAATAAGAGCCGTCCGGCTCGCGCCGCAGGACGGAGGCAAAGAGCTTGACGAGTGGCAAGCGGCCGATCGGCGAGCCACGATAAGACCAACTACCATCGCGGGCGATCCGCATCTCGAGGTCGCCGCGATCAACCGGCTGACGGCGGTTTGCTGCCGCCCCGATCATCGGGAATTGCCCGAGCGAGTATTTTGCATCAGGTTCGCATCTGGCGAAGCGCTTGGAAGAGGATCGTTAGCTCTTGTCTCCGTCTGCATCCGTCAACACCGCATCCACCGATGTCGTCGCCGAGGTGGATGCGCTCGGCCGCAGCCTCAGTCTTGTGCGTGCCCGCATCGGCGAAATCATCTTTGGTCAGCACGAGGTTGTCGAGCAAGCCTTGATCACCCTGCTGTGCGGCGGTCATGCGCTTTTGATCGGGGTTCCAGGTCTTGCCAAGACCCGGCTAGTCGAGACCTTGGGGACGATCCTCGGATTGGACGAAAAGCGCATCCAGTGCACGCCCGATCTGATGCCGGCCGACATTCTCGGCTCCGAGGTGCTGGAGGAGAGCGAGACCGGCAGGCGCTCGTTTCGCTTTCATCCCGGGGCCGGTCTTCTGCCAATTGTTGATGGCCGACGAGATCAATCGCGCAAGCCCGCGCACGCAATCCGCGTTGCTGCAGGCGATGCAAGAGGGCCGGGTTTCGATCGCCGGGCAATACCATCCGCTGCCGCAACCCTTTCACGTGTTGGCGACGCAAAACCCGCTCGAGCAGGAGGGCACCTATCCGCTGCCGGAAGCCCAGCTCGACCGATTTTTGATGCAAATCGATGTCGACTATCCCGATCGCGATGCCGAGCGGGAAATGCTGATCGCGACGACCGGCATCGCCGAGGACCGGCCGCGCCCGGCGATGACCGTCGCCGAGTTGATCGCCGCGCAGCGGCTGGTGCGCCGGATTCCGGTCGGCGAGAGTGTCGTCGATGCGATCCTGGCATTGGTGCGCTCGGGCCGTCCCGATGCCGCCGGGAATGGGATCACGCCGCTTTGTCTCATGGGGCCCGGGACCCCGCGCCAGCCAGGCGCTGATGCTCGCCTGCCGCGCGCGCGCCTTGATCGACGGCCGCTATAGCCCATCGATCGACGATGTCCTGGCGTTGGCGCCGCCGGTGCTGCGGCACCGCATGGCGGTCAGTTTCGCCGGCCGCGGCGAAGGGATCACCATAGCCCGCGTTATCGAACAGATTTCGGCGCCATTCCGTTGAACAGCGCGGGATCGCGTTCACTTGCCTCGCTGTTGGCGCGGCGCAGCGCGCCGCCGACCGCGTTGCGCACCCGGGCGGAAGAGGCATCAGCGGCACTCCCGCCCTTATTGGTCGCCGCCGAGCGCGTCGCCGCAACCGTTGCCCAAGGCGTGCACGGCCGACGCCGCGTTGGTCAAGGCGAAACCTTTTGGCAATTCCGGCAGTACGAGCCTGGCGACGCTGCCAGCCGGATCGACTGGCGCGAAAGCGCCAAATCGCAGCGCTATTACATCCGCGAGACCGAATGGGAGGCGGCGCAAAGCGTGTGGCTGTGGCGCGACGGCTCGGCTTCGATGGACTACAGCTCTGCGCAGTATATCGCCGGAGCCGAGTGGCCGACGAAACGCGACCGTGCCGAGTTATTGCTGGCGGCGCTTGCCAGCCTGCTGGTGCGCGGGGGCGAGCGGCTGACCCTGTTGGGAACAGGCTTGTCGCCGATGAGTGGACGCGTCGCCCTGACGCGCACTGTCGAGATGCTGACCCGCGACGCCGTCCAGACCGAGAGTCTGCCCATCTTCGAGCCACTGCCGCGGGCCGGTCTCTTGGTCATGATCGGCGATTTTCTGTCGCCGCTCGACGATGTCGATGCGATCGTTACGCGATTTGCCGCAACTGGGCTTAAGGGTCATTTGCTGCAGATCATCGATCCGGCGGAGGAGGATCTGCCCTTTGACGGCCGTGTTCGCTTTCGCCGGCATCGAGGAGCGCGACGAAGTCGTGGTGAGCCGTGTCGAGGGCATTCGTGAAGAATATTCGTCGCGGTTTCGCGACCACCGCGCTGCGCTTGCGGCGCTAGCGGGGAGGCTCGGCTGGAGTTTCGGCTCGCACCGGACCGATCGCCCCCCGGGGCTGGCGCTGCTGGCGCTCTATGCCGCGCTGTCCGGTGACAGGCGGCGGTAACTCCCTTGCAGCGGATGGCAACCACAACAGTAATACGGCGGCGGGTTGATCTGTGTTGACGTTCGGTTCGCTTGCCTTTGCGTCACCTTGGCTGCTCTTGGCCTTGGCCGGGCTGCCGGTTATCTGGTGGCTGTTGCGAGTGACGCCGCCGGCGCCGCGCCGGGTCGTGTTTCCGGCAATTCGGCTGCTCTTGGGATTGGTCCCGCGCGACGTGACGCCGGCCCGGACTCCGCTGTGGCTGATCCTACTGCGCATGGCGATCGCCGCGCTGGTCATAATCGGAACGGCTCACCCGCTGCTCAATCCTCAGGCGGAGCTGCCCGGGACGGGGCCATTGATTTTGGTTGTCGACGATGGCTGGGCGGCGGCGAGCGATTGGGCCGCACGCCAGGCCGCACTCGGCAATCTTTTGGGCGAAGCGACGCGCGAGGATCGGCAGGTGGTGCTTGTGACCACAGCACCCTCCGGCAGCGATGCAGCACTGCCGCCGCTGGCGCCGACCCGCGCCGCCGATGCTAGCGCGGCGATCGAGGCGGCGGAGCCAAAACCTTGGCCGGTCGACCGGCAGGCGGCATTGGCGCGGCTGCAAAAACTCTCGCTGCCCGGTGCTAATGCCGCCTTATGGCTCAGCGACGGCGTCGGCGACGCCAGTGGCGCGAAGGCGCTCGCAAGTTATTTGGACGCACATGGCACCCTCTATTATCTGAGCGCCGGCCCGAACCAGTCGCCGGTCTTGCTCGGCGCTGGCGACCGCGAGGCCAAGGAGCTGACGGCGGTGCTGCGGACATTGCCGGTTGCCAAACCGCGGTTGTACGAGGTACGGGCGAGCGGCACCGACGGCCGGTTTCTTGCGCATCAAGCGGTCACGGTCGAGCCGGGTGCGGCATCCGCCGAGGCCAAGTTGGCGATGCCAAACGAGCTGCGAAACCAGGCTGCGCGGATCGAAGTCGAAGGCGCACAGTCGGCCGGCGCGGTCGTGCTGGTTGACGAGCGCTGGCGCCGGCGCCCGGTCGGGATCGCCGCCGCCGCAAATGCCGCCGGACAGCCGCTGCTGAGCGAGACCTACTATCTCGAACGCGCGCTCGATCCGTTTACCGAGATTCGGCGCGGTCACGCGACTGATCTCCTGAAACGCCAGCTCGCGGTGCTGATCTTCGCCGACTCGAGTCCCGACTCGCCCGCCGAAGCCGCCGCGATCGAGAAATGGGTCAGCGACGGCGGTCTGCTGCTGCGTTTTGCCGGCCCGCATCTGGCCGAGGGTGATGACAAGCTGCTGCCGGTGCGGCTGCGTCGTGGCGGACGCACAATCGGCGGCGCGATGTCCTGGGAACAGCCGGCAAAGCTGGCGCCGTTCGCACCGGACAGCCCGTTTGCCGGGCTGACCATCCCGCCGGACGTGACCGTCTCGCGTCAGGTGCTGGCGGAGCCTGACATCGATCTGGCCGCCAAGACCTGGGCACGGCTCGCCGACGGCACCCCTCTCGTGACCGCCGAAAAACGCGGGCATGGATGGGTCGTGTTGGTGCATACGACGGCCAACGCCGATTGGTCGAACCTCGCGCTGTCCGGCCTTTATGTTCAGATGCTGCGGCGGATGATCGCGATGAGCCAAGGCGTTGCGGCCGGCGGCGAAGCGAGCCTGCCGCCGATCGAAACACTTGACGGGTTTGGCCATCTGCAGCGCGCGCCTCCGGCGGCTCGCCCAATTGCCGGCAGCGATTTCGCAACCGCGACTGTTTCGCCTCAACATCCGCCCGGGTTTTACGGCACGCAGGATCAGCGACGAGCGCTCAATCTGTCGACCGGGATAACGGCGCTGAAGCCGATTGCAGGGTTGCCCGCTGATACTCACCGAGAAACGTTCGGACGCAGCGGCGAAACCGACCTGCGCGCGCCGGTGCTGACAGTGGCGCTGTTGCTGGCCCTCGCCGATTTGCTGATCGCCTTTGGACTGCGTGGGCTATTGGTGCGGCGCCCGGCGCAGATTGCGGGTGTGATGCTGCTGGCCTTTCTCGCCTCGCCAATGCCGGTGCATGCCGATGATGCCTTTGTTACCCGCGCCACCTCGGAGCTGCGGCTCGCTTACGTCAGAACTGGAAACAGCGAGGTCGATAATGAGAGCCGCGCTGGGTTAGTCGGCTTGGACGATGCGCTCAACCGGCGCACTGCAGTCGAGACTGGCGACCCCCTCGCTGTCGATATCGAGACCGACGAACTGATCTTCTTTCCGCTGCTCTATTGGCCGGTGACCGCCGAGCAGGCCCCGCCCTCGCCAAAGGCAGTCGAGCGCATCAATCGCTATCTCGAGACCGGCGGGACGATCCTGTTCGACACCCGAGACGGCGATGCACAGACCCCGGGGCTATTTGGCGGCGCGGCTATCGCGGCGCAGCGCCTGCGCCGATTAACGGCGGGGATCAACATGCCGCCGCTGATGCCGATCCCACCCGACCACGTGCTAACCAAATCCTTCTACCTGCTGCACGAGTTTCCAGGCCGCTGGAATGTTGGCACCTTGTGGGTCGAGCCGGTTGACGACCACGTTAATGACGGGGTTTCGAGCGTCATCGTCGGGGCAAACGATTGGGTCGGCGCCTGGGCGATCGATCGGAATGGCGAGCCGCTTTACGCGGTCGTCCCGGGGGGCGAACAACAGCGCGAGATGGCAGTGCGCTTTGGCATCAACCTGGTCATGTACGTGCTGACCGGCAATTACAAATCGGATCAGGTCCACGTGCCGGCGATCCTTGAGCGGCTCGGCCAATGACCAGCACCGGCTACTCGCTTGCCGCAACGCCGCTACTGCCATGGTGGGCGCTGGCCGCTTTCGCTGCCGCTGCCGTCTTGCTGCTCGTCTTTGGCGTGTGGCGCGGCGCGCCCGGGCTGAGCTGGCGCGCTTTGGCAATCGCAGTGTTGCTCGCCGCGCTGGTGAATCCGTCGCTGATTGAGGAGCAGAGGGTCCCCCAGCGTGATGTCGCGATCATCGTCGTCGACAATTCACCAAGCCAGACTATAGGCAACCGCACGCAAGCCACGGCAAAGGCGCTCGCCGAACTCAAAGACAAACTTAGCCATGAAGCCGATCTTGATGTCCGGGTGATACGCGCGGGCGCGGCTCAGCCCGGCGCCGGCGATCAAGGGACCCGACTGTTTACCGCTCTAGATCGGGCGATGTCGGATGTGCCACGCCAGCGCCTTGCCGGGGTGGTTATGGTCACCGACGGCGAAGTGCATGACGTCCCGACCGGAGACGTCAAAAAGTTGCGCCAGGCGGTTCCGGCGCCGTTGCATGTCTTGTTATCGGGACAGCCCGATGAGGCCGACCGCCGCCTCGTGGTCGCCGAGGCGCCAAGCTTTGGGATCGTCGGTAAGCGGCTGCAATTAAAAATTCGAGTCGAGGATCTGCCGCAAAGTGCCGCCGACAAGGCCGGTGAGGATGCCAATGCGGCGCACGTGACGTGGCGTAAAGACGGCGGCGTGCCCCAGGAGATGATCGTACCGGTCGGTCAGGATGTGACTTTGCCGCTGCTGATCGACCATGGCGGACCCAACGTTCTCGAGCTCGAAGCGGCACCGGGGCCGCGCGAACTGACCCTTATCAACAATCGCGCCGTGGTCGTCGTAAACGGCGTCCGTGACCGGCTGCGCGTGCTGCTGGTCTCGGGTGAGCCACATGCCGGCGAGCGCGTGTGGCGCAACTTGCTCAAATCCGATCCTTCTGTCGATCTCGTCCACTTCACGATCCTACGACCACCGGAAAAGCAGGACGGCACGCCGATCCGCGAGCTGTCGCTGATTGCCTTTCCGATTCGCGAGCTGTTCGACACCAAACTCGACGATTTCGATCTGATCATTTTCGACCGCTACAGCCGGCGTGGTGTGATCCCTGAGGCCTATCTCGAGAACGTCGTCAGGTATGTGCGCAATGGCGGCGCTTTACTCGAAGCGGCCGGTCCGAATTTTGGGACGCCACTAAGCCTGTCGCGCACGCCGCTCGGTTCAATATTTCCGGCCGACCCCACAGGCGAGGTTTTTGAAGAGGGGTTTAAGCCGCAAGTGACGGCGCTTGGCCGTCGCCATCCGGTGACCGAGGGGCTGCCGGAAGCGGGCCCGCCAAACGGGGAACCGGCCTGGGGGCGGTGGTTCCGCCAGGTCGATGCGCGCGTCCATCGCGGCACGATGGTGATGACCGGCGATCGGGGCGATCCGCTGCTGGTGCTCGATCGGGTCGGAAAGGGCCGAGTGGCGCAATTGCTGTCGGACCAGATGTGGTTCTGGGCGCGCGGCTTCGAAGGCGGCGGCCCGCAGGCCGAGCTGCTGCGCCGGCTTGCCTATTGGCTGATGAAAGAGCCCGATCTGGAGGAGAACGACCTGCGTGCCGCGGTCGATGGCGATCACCTGACGATCACCCGGCAATCGCTCGAACCCGACGATCGTGCGGTGCAAGTGACAGCGCCCGATGGGACAACTCAGAGCCTAAAGCTGACCCACGAGCAGGGCGGGCGCAGCAGCGGACAGCTGACGATTTCTCAGATGGGGCTGTATCGGGTTACCGATGGCAGCAAGGTCGCTCTCGCGGCGGCCGGCCCGCTCAACCCGGTCGAATTCAGCGACGTCCGCACGACGCCGGACAAGCTGGCGCCGATCGCCGCGGCGACTGGCGGCGGCGTCTTCTGGGTCGCTTCGGGGTCGATCCCCGATGTTCGGCGGGTCGCGCCCGATGACACCGCGGCCGGGCGAAACTGGATGGGCCTTCGTGCGAATGGGGATTATACGGTCAGCGGGTTCACCGAGACGCCGCTGCTGCCGGCGGTGGCCGCCTTGGTCGTGATCGTCGGCGGTCTTTTGGCGGCGTGGCGGCGCGAGGGTCGATAAGCCCGTCTTTCAGCTGGTGAGTTTTGGTACTGAGAAAGTTTCTGGCGCCGCTGCACCCGGACGGGTTCAAATTCGTTCTCGCTGCGGCCATCGCGACAGTGGTGCTGTTTTTTGTCTTTAGGCCGGCCGGCTGGGTCGCGCTCGTCGCGACCTTGTGGCTGATCTACTTCTTTCGCGATCCGTGGCGGGTGACACCGCTGCGCGACGGCGTGCTGGTCAGCCCGGCGGACGGCATCGTTACGTCGGTCGTCCAGGCGCCTCCCCCGCCCGAATTGGAAATGGGTGACACCCCGGTCGCGCGGATTGGCATCTTTCTTAATCTCTTCGATGTGCATGTGACGCGCACGCCGATCGGCGGCCGGGTCATAGCGCTGCGTTACACAAAAGGGCGGTTTCTTGATGCAAGCGGCGAAAACGCAAGCTTGCAGAACGAGCGAATGGCGATCCGCGTGGCGCCCTCTGAAGGACCCGAGGTCGTCTTTGTTCAGGTCGCCGGTCTTGTTGCCCGCCGCATTGTTTGCGATCTGCGTGAAGGCCAGAGGATCGCAGTGGGGCAACGCATTGGCATCATCCGGTTCGGCTCCCGGGTCGATGTTTATTGTCCGCCGCCTTATGTAACATTGGTCCTGGCCGGGCAGCGCATGGTGGGCGGCGAGACAGTGATCGCCGACCGGTTCGCTCGCGAGCCGGTGACGGAGGGAAGCGCGCATTGAGAAATTGGCACGCGGACAGGACGGGCAGGTTTAGGAGTCGCGCTGCCCGCATCCGGCAGGCGCGGGTGCAGAGGTTCTCCGATCTTTCGGTCAATCGAATGATCCCGAACGTTCTAACCCTGCTCGCACTGTGCGCCGGCATGACGGCGATCCGCTTTGCGATCGGCGAAAATTTCGTCGGGGCCGTATTCGCAATCATCGTCGCAGGGATCTTCGACGGGCTCGACGGCCGCATCGCGCGCTTGCTGAAATCGACTTCCAGCTTTGGCGCGGAGCTCGACAGCTTGTCGGATTTCGTCAGTTTTGGCGTCGCGCCGGCAGCGGTGCTGTATCTGTGGACGATGTCGAGCCTGCACGGCATTGGCTGGGCGATCGTCCTGTTCTACGCAGTGTGCTGCGCGCTCCGGCTGGCGCGTTTCAATATCGAGAGCGACACCGCACGCCCCGCGCACTCGGCGCCATTCTTCACCGGCATTCCGGCGCCCGCTGGAGCTGGGCTGGTTATGGTCCCGATGTTTCTGAGCTTCGAGTGGGGTGATTGGCTGTTCCGTTCGCCCTATCTGAGCGCGGTGACAGTGACCGGTATCGCGTTGTTGATGGTCAGCAAAGTACCGACCGTGTCGCTCAAGCGGATCCGCGTGCCGCATCGCTGGGTCCTGCCGACCCTGCTCGGCATCGGCGTGCTGGCGGGATTTGTGACGACTGCTCCGTGGCTGACCCTTACCGCCATCGGGATCGTCTATGTCGGCTCGATTCCGCTGACGGTCCGCTCTTCCTATCGGCGACGCCGTACTGCAGAGGTTCGCCGCACCGAAGCCACCGATGCCTCCGCGCACCCGCCAACTCCTGCACTCTATCCGCTCGATGAGGGAAGCGCGCCCGAGAACCAGTGGCGCCACTGATCCAGGTGGCCGGGCGGTTGCTTCGCATCGGGTGCGGCGGCTAAGCTGACCGTCTCGGATTTCGGGCCGAAAGGCCGTTGCGAATGAAAGGAGTACAGTCATGCCTGTAAAAGCCGGAGTTATTCGCGCCGGAGCGCGCACGACCAGGCGGGGTGCTGCCGAGACCTTTACCGGCGTCGTATTCCAGGATCCGGTAATCACCGCTGAGGCGCCGTCGCGCATGGGCGGTTCGGTTGTGACATTTACGCCGGGTGCGCGCACCGCGTGGCACTCGCACCCGGTCGGACAGACACTCTTCTGCTTGTCCGGCGTTGGGCGCATCTGTTTCGAGGGGCAGAAGCCGCAAGTTCTGAACCCCGGCGACACCGTTAATATTCCACCGGACACATTGCATTGGCACGGTGCTGCACCCGATCGCCTGTTCGCGCATCTGGCATTGTCGGAAGCCGGCGAGCAGGGACAGGGCACTTCTTGGGGCAAGCACGTCAGCGACGCTGAATATAACGAGCCTGCGACGACCTGACCTTTTGAGCCCAGTTCCCGTTATCTGTTCCGCGTAAATTAAGGAGGTAATCGTGAGCCGGGCGAAGTCCACCTGGCTCACGATTAGCGCGGCTGCGGGCTGTTCTCGGTAAGTGTCGCCAACCAGGCCAGACGGGCGGTCTAAAGCGAGGCGCGGCAGCGAAGACCACGGCCGAACGCCGAAATATCGGCCCAACCCGCGAGCGGCAGTGTCACCCGCTTGTTTTTTTGCCACTGCGCTCGCATTCGCGGCCAAGAGCGTTGGTGGCGGTGAAGGAGTAACGCGGAGTCGAAGACCGGCATGCCCAATATCGAGCACGTGGTTGTTCTCGCACTGGAAAACCGCTCCTTCGACAGCATGCTCGGCCGGCTGTATCCGAAAACCGAGCAATTCGATGGGCTAGACGGAAGCGAAAGCAATCCGTGGCACAAGCCCGACGGCTCGGTTGAAACGATCACGGTGTGGAACAGCCCAAAGCTCACTGCTCACGCCGCCAGTATTCCGGTCGACGATCCGGGCGAGTTGTTCAGCGACATCAATCAACAGATCTTTGGTCACGCGGCACAGCCCGGCGCGCAGGCCAGCATGACCGGATTTGTCGATAACTATATGGCGCAACCGGAGGGGGACAGCCCCCGCGATCCCCGCGCCGCGATGCACTATTTTCTTCCTCGCCAGGTCCCGGTGATCAGTCAGCTCGCACGAGCCTTTGGCGTATCCGATCGCTGGCACGCCTCGGCACCCTGCGAGACCTGGCCAAACCGCTATTTCATGCATTGCGGTACGGCCGGAGGCCGCGTCAACAACCGCAAGCCTTACCTACCGTACCTTCCGGCGGCGATGCCGACAATTTTTCGGCGTCTCGGGGGGCGCGGTCACAAGTGGCGGATCTATTTTCACGATATGCCGCAATCGGCGGCGCTGGTCGACCTGTGGACCAAGATCCCGACTCATTTCTGTCTGTTCCAGGACGAGTTCGAGCGCCATGCCAGTACCGGTAGGCTCGCTACCTACAGCTTTATCGAACCACGGTATTTTACCAGCCGGCGCCACCAGACGGTTCCCAACGACCAGCATCCGCCGCACAACATGGTCTATGGCGAGCAGTTGATCGCCGCGGTCTACAATGCCGTGCGCAGCGCCCCGACCTGGCCGCGTACCTTGCTCGTCATCGTCTATGACGAGCACGGCGGCTGCTTTGACCACGTGCCGCCGCCGGCGGCGGTCCCCCCGGGCGGACCCTATCCCGAGGGCTTCCGCTTTGATCGCTATGGCGTTCGGGTTCCGGCGGTGATCGTTTCACCTTACGTCCCGCCAGGGAGCATCGTCCGGCCAGCGTCGGGGCCGGATGGCGAGCAGCCACCGCCGTTTGACCATTGTTCGATTCAGGCCACTCTGCACCGGCTGTTCGATCTTGGGCCGCCTTTGACACCGCGCGTTGCCGCGGCGCCGGACCTCATCAGCGCGTTGAGTTTGAGCAAACCCGAGAACAACGGACCGGAGCACATTGAGCTCGTCGAGGTGCTGCCGACCATAGACGAGGTCCAGGGCCTTCACCGGCGGCATCGCAATCGCCACCAGCAGAATTTTTATTACCCAACTCTCGGAATTCCTGCTGCGGCGGCGAGGCTTACCGGGCATGTTCGCGGGCTCGGCGCCAAGGTGGCGTCAAGAAGGCGATCACGGCGCTGACAGGCGTGGCAGGAAGGGCAAATTCCGGCCGTTCCCAGGTCGGCCGCGGCTCACTCCCGGGCGTGCCGCAGATGCCGCCATACGTACCAGACCACTGCCACAACGATCAGCACGACGATCAGCCAGTCGAACCGCCGCAGAATGTCGTGCAACCGCGGATCGCTGTCCCATTTCTGACCGAGCTTGTAGCCGATATAGGCGAGTGCGAAGCACCACGGCCACGAGCCGAGAAACGTGTAGATCTGGAATTTGAGTTGCGGGAGCCGGGCAATGCCGGCGGGCAGTGCGACAAAGGTACGGATCACCGGCAATAAGCGGCCGAAAAAGACCGCAGCGCCGCCATAACGGCCGAAGAACCGGTCGGCAGTGGCAAGATCGCGGCGGCTGATCAGGATGTACGACCCCCAACGCTCGACGAGCGGCCGTCCGCCATAGCGCCCCACCGCATAGGCGATGGTCGAGCCGAGATTGCAGCCGATTGCCCCCGCGGTCGCGACGAAGAAGATATTGAAACGACCGGTCGACGCGAGATAGCCGGAAAACGGCATGATGATTTCCGATGGGAGCGGAATGCACGCCGACTCGATCGCCATCAATCCAACGATGCCGAGATAGCCCGACGCCGAGATGGTCGCGACGATAAAGCCGGCGACGGCAGCCGAAATGTTTTGCAGCATCAGCCCTGCCTCGGCGTAGCGGCTTTCACCCGCATACCCGCAGATTCCCGAGTGGCGATCGGCATCGACACAGGCCTGGAGCTATCGGACAAATAAAACAGGACAAGCCGTCCGGTCGGGCGGCCCGCCCACTACGCTCTGTTAAAGCAGAGATAGGTTAGCGATCGGCTACCGGCTCCAGCCCCTGCTCGCGGCGGACCTCATTGATGATCTGCAGCACGCGCTCGCGGTACGGGCGATACTGCACGCCAAATTCCTCTACCAGCCGCTGGTTGTCGATCAAGTAGTTGCCCGAGATTTCCTTACCGCCGGTTTCCTTGTCGAAGTTGATTTTGGCGTCGGGCAGGTACTCGCGAACCATATCGGCGATCTCGCCGAGGCTGATCGCGATGCCGCCGGTGTTGTAGATCCAGTGCTTGGGCCGGTCGGACATGATCACGCGGGCGAAAATCTCGGCGACCTCGTCGACATGGATCGGGCAGCGCATCGCGTCTTTGAACGGGAACGAGATCGCTTCGCCGCGTGCCGGAAAGGTGATGATTTTGACGTGGTCGACAGAGCCGACGATCTTGTCGTTGCCCGTCACATTGGCCGGGCGGATCGCGGTCACGTCGAGGCCGTGCTTTTCACGGTAGTCCTGCGCCTGCCACTCGTTGAAGATTTTGTGCATCGCGTATTGCACATGGCCGTGGCGGAAATCGTCCTCGTTGACGATGCGGTCGCCGTAAAAATGCTGCTCACCGCTGACCGCGAGCGAGCTGGCATAGGCGACACGCCTGACGTTGCACAGCCGCGCTGCCTCAAAGCAATTGTCCATGCCCAAGATGTTGAGCTTGAACGCGACCCGCGGCGGATACTCGCTCCCCAGGAAATAGGCGAGGTTGACGACCCGCTCGGGCTTTGCCTCGACCATGGTCGCCATCACGTCGTCAAACTGGCTGATATCGCCGCGCACGACCCGCACCTGTTTGCCAAAGCCCTCGTAATTGGCGGTGGCGGGGTTGATGTCCATGCAGACGATTTCCTCGCCGCGTTGCGCCAGCAACGGGACGAGACGGCGCCCGATGAACCCGGTGCCGCCGATCACGAGTATCGACATCGCTTTTCCTCCCAAGGATTGCCTTCGCGACGTTAGTCGCCGCTAGCCGGTTGGGCAAGGAGCCGGCTTCCACATGGCTGCTATCCGCCCTAAGCTTCTCGCGAACAAGACCTCGGAGGCTTGTCGCCGTGGGTGCCTTTCTCTTTGCGAATTGCGCGGTTCTCGACGGCACGCGCAACGAGCGCCGCGAACACCATCACGTTCTCGTCGAAGACGGCGTGATCCGCGAGGTCGCAGACCGGCCGATCAGGAGTGACGCGGCGGAGGTCGTCGATCTTAAAGGCGGCACGCTGATGCCCGGTCTGATCGATGCGCATGTCCACGTAATCGCGGTCGATCAGGTGCTGGCGCGGTTGGCGGAGCGGCCGGTGAGCCACGTCACGTTGCAAGCGGCGCGCGTGCTCGAAGGCATGCTGCAGCGGGGATTTACGACGATCCGGGACGCCGGCGGCGCCGATGGCGGGCTGGCCGAAGCGGTCGAAGAAGGATTGGTGCGCGGTCCGCGGATCTTTCCGTCGGGGCAGGCCTTGAGCCAAACCGGCGGCCACGGCGATCTGCGGCCGCGCACCCGCTCGGTATCGGTCGTGGCCTGCGCCTGCTGCGAGGGCGGCGCCGGGCTCGCCCGCATCGCTGACGGCGTCGCGGAATGTCGCCGCGCGGCGCGCGACGAACTGCGCAAAGGGCGCCACCCAGATCAAGATCATGGCCTCGGGCGGCGTCGCCTCGCCCTATGACCCGGTGTGGAACCTGCAATACAGCGAAGAAGAGGTGCGCGCGATCGTCGAGGAAGCGCATGCCTGGCACACTTATGTGATGGCGCACGCCTATACGCCCGAGGCGATCCGCCGCTCGATCGATTTCGGCGTGCGTTCGATCGAGCACGGCAATCTGATCGACCGCGCCACCGCCGATCATGTCGCCGGCGCCGATGCCTTTGTCGTGCCGACCCTCGTCACCTTTGACGCGATGCACCGCTTTGGCCGCGAACTGGGATTTCCCGAAGTGAGCCTCGGCAAGCTCGGCGATGTCCGCGAGGCGGGATTGCGCTCGCTCGAAATACTCGAGGCCGCAGGGGTCAAGATCGGTTTTGGCACCGATTTGTTGGGACCGATGCATCGCCATCAGTCGCGCGAATTTGTGATCCGAGCCGAGGCGATGTCACCATTCGACATCATCCGCTCGGCAACAGTTGTGAATGCCGAATTGCTCAATCGCTCGGGAGAGATCGGCGTCATCGCCCCCGGCGCTCGCGCCGATCTGATCGCGGTCGACGGCGACCCGCTGACCGACATCTCGCTACTCGACGGCCAAGGCGAGCATCTGACCCACATCATGAAAGCCGGCGTTTTCTTCAAGCGACCCGCTTGATACCCCACCCATGCCCGCGATGAGCTTTCTTCTCAACCTGCTGTGGATCGTGTTCGGCGGTTTGTGGATGGCGATCGCCTGGGTTATCGCGGCAGTGATCATGGCCATCACGATCATCGGCCTGCCATGGACGCGCGCCGCTTTTAACATTGCCGTCTATACGCTGCTGCCTTTCGGCAAGACTGCCGTATCGCGCGCCGCCTATACCGGCCATGAGGATCTCGGCACTGGGCCGCTCGGCACGCTCGGGAATATCATCTGGCTCGTTATCGCCGGCTGGTGGTTGGCACTGGGCCACCTCGTTTTTGCGCTGGGGCTCGCAATCACCATTATCGGCCTGCCCTTCGCCTGGGCGCATCTGAAGCTCGCGGGATTGGCGCTATGGCCGATCGGCAAGATGATTGTTCCGAGCGAGCAGGCGCATCCACGCGCCTCGTAGCCTCGTCGCGCTCTTTTCTTTATCCCGACCACACCGGCGAAGGCCGGTGCCCATGGCGAAATGGGTCCCGGCCTGCGCCGGGATGAGAGAGTGAAGCAGGCTTGCCCGAGATCACTCCGCCGCGTTTTTGCGGCCGTAGCGGCGGACGCGAAGGTCGGCCTGCTCCTTGTGGCCCCAGAAGCGCTCAATTGCGCAGAGGCGGCTGCAATATTCGCCGATCGCAGCACTCGCCTCGGGGGTCTTGATCTCCTGATAAGTGCAGGTCTTCAGAAATTTGCCGACCCACAGCCCGCCGGTGTAGCGCGCCGCCCCCTTGGTCGGCAGCGTGTGATTGGTGCCGATGACCTTGTCGCCGTAGGAGACATTGGTCTCGGGGCCGAGAAACAGCGCACCGTAATTCTGTAGCCGGTCGAGCCAGGCGCGGGGTTCGCGGGTCAACACCTCGACATGCTCGGCGGCGATGCGGTCGGCCTCCTCTGCCATTTCGGCGTCATCGGCGCACAGGATGACCTCGCCGTAATCGCGCCAGGCGATGCCGGCGACGTCGGCGGTCGGCAACACGCCGAGCTGGCGCTCGACTTCGGCGATCGTCGCGTGTGCCAGCTTTTCCGAGGTGGTCAACAGGATCGCCGGCGAGGTCGGTCCGTGCTCGGCCTGGCCCAACAGATCGGTCGCGCACATCTCGGCGTCGGCGGTCTCGTCGGCGATGACCAGGATCTCGGTCGGGCCGGCGAACAGATCGATCCCGACCTTGCCGTAAAGCTGGCGCTTCGCTTCGGCGACATAGGCGTTGCCGGGCCCGACCAGCATGTCGACCGGCTTAAAGGTCTCGGTGCCGAGCGCCATCGCCGCCACCGCCTGGACGCCGCCCAGCACGTGGATTTCGTCGGCGCCGCCCAGATGCATCGCGGCGATCGTCTCGGGATGCGGGCCGCCCTGGTTCGGCGGGGTGCAGGCGGTGATGTGGCCGACGCCGGCGACGCGGGCGGTGACGATCGACATATGCGCCGAGGCGACCATCGGATAACGCCCGCCCGGCACATAGCAGCCGACCTTGGCGACCGGGATATGGCGGTGGCCCAGCACGACACCGGGCAGGGTCTCGACCTCGACATCCTTTAGCGAGGCGCGCTGGATCTCGGCGAAGTTGCGGATCTGCGCCTGCGCGAATTCGATGTCGGCGATCGTCTGCGGCGACACCTTGGCGACGAGGCTGCGGATCTCGTCATCTGACAGCCGGAAACTCGGCGGCGACCATTTGTCAAAGCGCTCGCTGAGTTCGCGAACCGCCGCGTCGCCGCGCTTGCCGACATCGGCGATGATGGTTTCGACGGTGCTGCGGATCTTGGCGTCGGACTCTTCATGCAGACCCGCCAGCGCAGCCGTCTTGATATGCCGGGGCATGAGCTCCTCCTATTCGATGAATTCATCGGCCGGCAGTCTGGTGTGATCACGCCAAAGCGTTCGCGTGGGTCCCAACCGTTTGCCCAATGCTTGATACGTTAGGGCGTCCGTTCTTCCTCGAGCCGGCGTAACCTCGCGTCAAACCGTTGATGCTGAGCGACCATCGCGTGCAGCTGGTCTAGCACGCCGTTTACCGTACCTTCGAGACGCAACACTATCGTCGTCAGCCCCCGAAGATCATCGCGCGCCGCACTCTGTTCGGCAATCACACGTTCCAGCTGCTTGCCGAGAAATTCTAGGGTAACTCGCTCTTCGCTCACTCACGGAGCATGGCTACGACCCGTCACCGGGTCAATACTACGGGCGCGCTTTGCGCAACATGCGCTCACCACGCGGTCCAGCCGCCGTCGACGAGCAACGACGAGCCGGTGACGAGGGCGGCGGCGGGCGATGCGAGGAATACGACGGCCGACGCCACCTCCTCGACCGTGCCGAGGCGGCCCATTGGGATGCGGTCGAGCACCCATTGGCGAAATGTCGGGTCGTCGAAAAACGGGCGGACCAATGGCGTGTCGATAAAGGTCGGGGCGATCGAGACGACGCGGACACCCTTGGGCGCCAATTCGACCGCCATCGCCTTGGTCAGCCCTTCGAGCGCGTGCTTGGTCATGACATAGACGGTGCGGTCGCGCTCCGAGCCGACATGGCCCATTTGCGAGCTCACATTGATGATGACGCCGCTGCCCTGCGCAACCATGCGCCGCGCGGCCGCCTGAGCGGTCAGGAACGCCGCCCGGACATTCAAGGTCAGCAATCGGTCTAGGGTGTCCTCGTCGACGTCGAGAAACGGCTGCGGCCGATTGAACCCGGCATTGTTGACGAGAATATCGAGGCGAGCGAGCCCGGCGATGGCGTCTCGCACCGCGGCGGTGTCGGTTACATCGAGCGGCATCACCAATGCCCGCCCGCTCTGACGCCGGATCTCGGCCGCCACCTCTTCGAGCTCGCTCGCGGTGCGGCTGACCAGCACCAAATCCGCGCCGGCCGCAGCGAGCGCGATCGCCACGCCCCGGCCGATCCCGCGCCCGGCGCCGGTAACGAGCGCTGTCTTGCCGTCGAGGCGAAATTGGTTATCCACGCCCCAATGCTATCGCGCGGGCGCTGTCATTGCGAGCGGAGCGAAGCAACCTCGCGCCGCGAAGCGCCCAGCTCGACCGGGATTGACTTCGTTGCGCTCCGCGCGCCTCGCAATGACGTTCCGATCAGGCCGGCAGCGTGCCGGCGTATCTTTCGAGCAGGCGCCAACCGTGATCGCCGGCCTTTTCCCGCCAGCGGGCGTAAAACGGGCCAAGGCGAGAGCGAAAGCTGTCGGCATCGGCGATGTTGACGCTCATGCCGAGCCGAGCCAAATCCTCAGCGCCGGCGGCGTTGATCGCCTCGGTGTCCTGGCGCTGCAACAACGCGAATTTTTCAGCGTTGCGCTCGACGACCTGTTTGATGTCGGCAGGCAGAGCGGCCCAGGCTGCGGCATTCGCAAGTAAGGTGAACCCCGACCACCAATGCCGGGTCAGACTCAGATGGCTCTGCACCTCGTACAGCTTTAGCGACAAGACGACGCCGAGCGGGTCGCTCTGCCCGTCGAACCGGCGTTCCTTCAGCGCCTCGTACATCTGGTTGAATGGGACGTAACCCGCCTCGGCGCCGAACGTCTCGAAAAAGTCGCGGGCGATCTCGCCGCCGGGGCTGCGGATTTTGACCCCGGCGAGGTCAGCGGCGGTGTGGATCGGGCGGTTGCTGGTTGTCAGATGATGAAATCCGTTTTGCAGGCAATGGCGGAAGGCATAGATGCCGTGCTGCGCCAACTCGCTGCGGATCTGATCGCCGAGAGCGCCATCGAGCGCGGCAAAAACCGCGGTGGAATCGGCAAAGGCGAACGGCAACAACGGCAATGCGCTGGTGGGCGCAAGGCCGCCGAGGGTGGCACCCGCGACAAAAAATTCGAGCTTGCCGTCGCGCATATCGGCAAGCATCTGCGGGTCGGGGCCGAGCCGGCTTTCCGGAAACACGTCGAGACGAAACGCGCCCTCGCTGTCGCGGCCAATCGCCTCGGCCATTTCGGCAAGGCGCCGCGCGGTCGGGCTGCCGACCGGCTGGTTAAGTCCGAGGCGATAGTGAAAGGCGGGCGTTTTTTCGGTCTGCATAGGGCGATCATATGCGACCACGCGGCCACGGCAACCCGATCCGAACTTGGGGGTTAACGTCATAACCGTTGGGGCGCTGGCCTCGACTCTTCGCACTACAGGAGACAGGCATGGATGCGGAAAAAAGTGCCGATAAACTGCGCCGCGCCGCCGAGCGGGACCCTGGGCCCGACAAAACGAAAGCGAACGAGCGGCGAAAGGCCGATACCGAATCTGCCGAAGCAAATGCCGAGCTGACACAGCCCGAGCTGAGTAAAGGCCGGCCGCCGGCAGACGATGGTTCAAAAGGCCAACGGCCGTCAAACGCCGGCAGGGACGGCTCGTGACCTCCTGTATCGCTCCCCGAGTGCTCGGCTGTTCGCTGTTCTCCGGTGAATGGCCGTTCGGCTGGTGGCGGTTGCTGATTTTTGCCGGCCATCATGGCGGGTGCGAGCCGGAACCCCGTTCGCGCAATCCGGTTCTCTTTAGAAAGAGGCAAGTACTGAAATGAATTTTAAGGACTTTGGTCAGGCGCACGGCCAGACAGCGCGGCTTTACACGATCGAGCATGGCCGGCTTAGGGCCTGCATTACCGATTATGCGGGGGTGCTTGTATCGCTGGAGGCGCCGGATCGTGACGGTGTCTTAGGTCACGTCGTGCTTGGTTTCGACGATGTCGCGGGCTATCTCGAAAACCGCGGTTCGTTTGGCGCATTGCTCGGCCGCAACGCAAACCGCATTGCCGGCGGCCGGTTGGTCATCGACGGCGTGGCCCATCAGCTGTCGCAAAACGAGGGCAAGAACACCTTGCACGGCGGCGCCGTCGGCTTTGGCAAAAGGTTTTGGTCGGTCAAGGACGCTTCCCCGCAGCATCTGACATTGGCGCTGACCAGCGCCGATGGCGATCAAGGCTTTCCCGGCGAGGTTTCGGTCGAAGCGACCTGGCGGCTCGATGAGTCTGGCCTCGCGCTGCTGTTCAATGCCGAGACCACAAAGCCGACCGTCCTGTCGTTGAGCGCGCACCCCTATTTCAATCTCGACGGCCCTGATGCGCGCGATTGCCTCGACCACGAAGTCGAGATCTTCGCCGAGACGTATTTGCCGACCGACCAGGAGCAGATCCCGACCGGCGAAATCCGCCCGGTAAATGGGTCGCCGTTCGATTTCAGAAATCGACAGCAGATCGGCGCGCGTATTCGCGAGCCGGACGAGCAGCTGCGGTTTGGCCGCGGCTACGATCATTTCTATGTGTTGCCCGAGCCTCGTGGTGGATCGGCCCAATTGGCGGCGCGGGTGCATTCGGCAGCGAGCGGGCGAGTTCTCGAAATCCTGACGACCCAGCCGGGCACGCAATTTTATACCGGGAACAATCTCGACGGATCGGCGCCGGGACGTGGCGGTCTCTATCGCCAATCGGCCGGCTTTGCCTTTGAGCCGCAGGGTTTTCCGAACGCGCCGAACGAACCGGGGTTCCCGAGCTCTATCTTGCGGCCGGGTGAAACCTACCGGCAGGAAATCGTCTATCGCCTCACCACCGATCGCCAGGGAGACCATCGATGATCGTCGTCGTTACCGGCGCCAGCGCCGGCGTTGGCCGCGCTACGGCATTGGAGTTCGCGGCGCGCGGCTACGACGTCGCAATCCTTGCGCGCAACCAGGCGCGGCTCGAAACCGCGGCTGACGAAATCCGGCGGAAGGGCGTCAAGGCCTTGCCGATTGTCGCCGATGTCGCGGATTTCGCCGCCGTCGACGCCGCTGCCGGTCAGGTCGAGCAGCAGCTGGGGCCGATCGACGTCTGGGTCAACAATGCCATGACGACGGTGTTTGCGCCGGTCGAGAAAATCACGCCTGAAGAGGTCAAGCACGCGACCGAGGTGACGTATCTCGGCCAGGTTCACGGCATGATGGCGGCGCTGTCGCGGATGCGGCCGCGAAATCGGGGCACCATCGTCAATGTTGGCTCCGCGCTCGCGTATCGGGCGATCCCGCTGCAATCAGCGTATTGCGGCGCCAAATTCGCGGTTCGCGGGTTTACTGATTCACTGCGTTGCGAGCTGCTCCACGACAATAGCGCCGTCAAGCTTGTCATGGTGCATTTGCCGGCGATCAATACGCCGCAATTCGATTGGGCATTGAACAAGACCGGCCAGCGCCCGCAGCCGGTGCCGCCGATTTTTCAGCCCGAGGTGCCGGCGCGCGCAATCGCCTTTGCTGCGGAAAATCCGGATAATCGAGAGATCTGGGTCGGATTTTCGACAATCAAGGCGATTGTCGGCAATACACTGATGCCGGGCTTGCTCGACCACTACCTCGCCAAAAAAGGCTATAGCGGCCAGCTGACCGGCGAGCCCTTGCCGCCCAACCCGCCGGCAAATCTGTTCGAGACCGTCGACGGCAATTACGGCGCGCATGGCCGCTTCGACGACAAGGCCCGCGCGGTGTCGTGGGAAATGTTTACTCGCCGCCACCGCAATGCGGCGATGGCCGGCATTCTCGGATTGACTTTGGTAGGCCTCGCCGGATTGCTCCGAGCGCGCAGCCAGTCGAATTCGAACTCAAACTCCTCGGGGCATTCAGTATTTGGGCCAGCCACCGCGACGGGTGGCGTAGTCGGTGAAGCTCAGCCCGTAGAGAAACAGCAACCAGAAGAAGCCACTGCCGGCGAAGATCCATTTGAGCGACGGCGGACCTTTCAGCCTCATGAACAGCACGAATAGGATCGAGGCCTGAGTAGCGGCGATCGCAAATTGGATTGCGGGGGCATAAGCTCCGATCCTGAGAAAGGCTATCCCGATGCTGATCCCGGTTAGCAGAATCAGGACCAGCCAGGCGATTATGTAAAGCAAATTGGGGTCGTGCTTGGCGCTGCTTTTGGCGCCGCCGGTGTTCATGATCTTCCCACCAGATAGATCGCCGGAAACAGAAAAATCCACACGGTGTCGACAAAGCTCCAGTACAGGCCGACGACCTCGAGCGGCGCGTAATAGGCGGGGGTGATTTCTCCCCGCCGAACCCGCCACAGCAGCATATAGAGGACAAGGCCAATGCCGATCGACAAATGGATCGCATGCAGACCGGTCGCGACGAAGTAAAAAATCCAGAATAATTCGCCGGCCGGAGCCTCGGCCGGCTTCATCAAGAATTTAGCAACCGGGATGACGTTGTCGTGGTAGTCGAGCGAATACTCGTACCCCTTGACCCCCAGGAAACATATTCCGAGGAAGGCAGTGGCGATCAACATATAAACCATTGTCCGGCGTCGTCCGTCGGCAGCGGCATTGATGGCCAGCACCATTGTCAGACTGCTGGTCATGATCAGGCCGATATTGACGCTGCCGCACCACAGCACTGCGTCTTTGGCGGCCTCGGCAAATTGATCCGGATAGGTCGTGCGATAGATGAAGTAGGTAAATAATAACGCGCCAAAAAACAATGTCTCGGTGGTGATAAACACCCACATCCCGAGCTGGGCGGTGTCGCCCTGCTGCGAGAGGTTCGCATATTGAATTTCCGGCGTGATCGTCCGGCTATGCATGTCTGACGCCGTCCTGGGTCGTATAACTCCCGTCTTCCGGATCGTAGGAATAGGGTCCGAGCTTTACGATAGGGGTCCGCTCCCAATTATGGGTCGGAGGCGGCGACGGGGTCGTCCATTCGAGACCGGTTGCCCCCCAGGGATTGGCGTCGGCGCGCCTGCCCCAGATCAGCGACCAGCCAAGATAGAATAACGGCAGCGCATACGCCACCGCGAGGATCGAGGCGCCGGCCGAGGAAAGAACATTCCAGGATTGCCACTCCGGCGGATAGGTGTAGTACCGCCGCGGCATACCGAGATAGCCGAGAATAAATTGCGGAAAAAACGTCAGATTAAAGCCGACAAAGGTCAGTATTGCAGCTAGCCGCGCCCACATCTCGGGATAAAAACGCCCGGTAATTTTTGGCCACCAATAATGCAATCCACCAAAAAACGCACTGACGGTGCCGCCAACCATGATATAGTGGAAGTGAGCGATGACAAAGTACGTATCGTGCACGTGCACGTCGATCCCGAGTGTCGCCACCATGAGTCCGGTCAACCCGCCCGTCGTGAACAGTAAAATAAACCCGAGGGCATACAACATCGGCGCATCAAAGCGTATTGAACCCTTGTGCAAACTAACCGTCCAATTGAACACTTTGATTGCTGAAGGAACCGCAACAAAAAACGTCAGCAGCGAAAAGACCACCCCGGCATAGATGGAAATCCCCGCGACAAACATGTGGTGGGCCCACACGAAAAAGCTGATGATCGCGATCGCGATCAACGCATAGACCATGCCGCTATAGCCAAAGATCGGTCGCCGGGCATAGCAAGTAATCAGCTCGCTCATGACTCCCATTGCCGGCAAAATCATGATGTACACTGCCGGGTGGGAGTAGAACCAGAACATGTGCTGCCATAACAGCGGATCCCCACCGCGCTGCGGATCGAACAAGCCGACCCCGATAAAGCGCTCAACCGCCAGCAGAAAGGTGTCCATAGCCAATACCGGCGTGGCGGTCAGCATGACAATGCTAACTGCGTAAATACCCCACACAAAAAGCGGCAGTCTCATCCAGGTCATGCCCGGAGCACGCAAGCGGTGTATCGTCACAACAAAATTGAGTGACGTCATGATAGATGAAAAGCCATTGACGAAAATCGCCATTGCCGCAGCGAATACATACCCGTTTGCGTACAGGGTCGAATACGGCGTGTAAAACGTCCAGCCAGTATCGACTCCGCCCATCACCAAAGCATAAAGCAACACCAGTCCTGAAAGATTAAAGACGTACCAGCTGCCCAGGTTAACCCGAGGAAACGCGAGGTCATGTGCCCCGATCATCAATGGGATAAAGAAATTGCCCAGCGTCACCGGAATTGACGGAACCAGAAAAAACCATACCATCACGACGCCATGCATCGTGAACATGCGATTATATACAGAGGGCTGCAGCAGGCCCGCCGGCGTCAACAGATTCAGTCGGATCAGCGTCGCGGCAGCTCCGCCGATGAAAAAGAAAAACGTGATCGACCCGAAAAACAACAACGCGATGCGCTTATGATCGCGAGTCAGCAGCCATGATGAAATAGTATTTTCTTCGGTCGCATAATTGGTCGGCAGATTGATGGCGATCGTGCTCATTGCGTTCCCCTCTGGCTGCCGAGCGACTGGATGTAGGCGACCAGCTTGAACAACTCCTCTTCACTGAGCTGCCCCGAAAAGTCCGGCATTATTGGCGGATAACCGACGACAATTTGAGATTTTGGCATCAATATCGAGTCACGGATGTAGCGTTCGTCGGCTCTGACAGTCGAGCCGTCCTGCAAGTGCACCAGGCTGCCATAGAGGCCTACCAAATCGGGCGCGTGAACCGTGCTGTTGGCGCCATGACAGCCGCTGCACCCGTGCTGCCGAAACAACGCCTCCCCTTGTTGCGCTAGGGATTGATTGACGCCCTGCTCGGTCAGCCAGCGGGCATACTCCGGCGGCGTCATAACGACGACTTCACCCTTCATCGTCGCGTGCTGCGTTCCGCAGTATTGCGTGCATTCGAGCTTGTATGTGCCGGTTTTCTCCGCCTTGAACCAAATTGTTTCATAAGTCCCGGGCACGACGTCATGTTTGATGCGGAAGGCAGGAATAAAAAAACTGTGGATAACGTCCTGCGACGCCATGACGAGGCGGATCGTCTTGTCGACCGGAATGTGCAGCGCATCGATTTCACGCTGGCCGCCGGGATGCTGCAACTTCCACATCCACTGTTTCGCGACCACATAGATTTCAATATCGCCGGGCGGCGATTTGAAAAGCCAGATGTATATCGAGGCGCCCCAGACAAACAGAACCAGGAACATCACGAATGTTGCGGTGGTCCAGCCGATTTCCCAATGCCAGGTCTTTTTTACGCGGTCGGCGCGCGAAACCGTACTGCCGGCGCGATAGCGGACACAAAACGTCAGCATCATGCCGATGACCATTGACAGGATCAGGCCGCAGACCCCGAGTTCGGCGATGTAGAGGTTGTTAACGACGACCGCGTTGAGGGCGGCGGTACGCGGCCAGAACGGGACCCAGTGATACATTGCCGCCTAACCCTGGCCCCGCCGTCGGATGATGCCGACAACGATAAAAAAAGCCGTGGCGCCGGCGGCGATATTGCCTGCCATCAACGCCGCCATGACCGGCACCGTGAAACGGCCGAGCGGCGCTCCCTCAATGTGACACAGCAAAACCAGTCGCTCGAACGCAGTTAATGTTTCGCCCTGCGCGGCGCCGGCGAGCCCGACCCGCAGATCTGCGCTGTCTGCGCCCACCCCGAAGACATAGCGGCTGATCCTGCCCTCAGGGCTGGCGAGGATAAACCCGGCAGGATGGATGTACTGGTCGATGTCGGGATCGTACCGGTAAGGAAAGCCGATAGCGTCGGCGATCTGTCGCACCGATGCAGCGGCGCCGGTTAAGAAATGCACTCCTTCGGCAGCGCCACGATGTCGATAGCCCGCGAGGTATTTCGCTTTCGCCTGGGTGTTGTCGGCCGGGGTGTCGCGCGGGTCGATGCTGATCACGACCATCTGGAAGTCTCGGCCGGCGTTGAGCGGCAACGCGTCGAGCGCAACGAAAAGGCCAGTGAGCGTTACCCCGCACAACGACTTGCAGCGTAAATAATCGAGGACGACAATGACCGGCTTGCCGGTAAAAAAATCGCCGAGTGTAACTGCTCCGCCGTTTCGTCGACGAGGCTCGCCGACAACGGCAGCAGAGCCCCCGGATGTGGCTGAAATGCAAAAGACGCGAGATTGTCCTGCGAGTATGCCAATGCGCGGTCGCCCGGTATGGCAGCCGAGATGATGACCAGCACAAGCGCGGCAGCAACCTGTCTCACGGCTGCCTCTTTGGAAACCCGTCAATCCCTTGAGCAGCCAGCTTCTTCATCACCTGCTCGATCGGGATATGGACGATCCCTTTCTGCTTATCGATCCAGTAGTAATTATTGAGGCGATTTTCCTCGGAGAGGCGGAAGGTCACCAGATCCTGCTGCGGATTGACTTGCAATTCCGGCGCCGGCGGTCGAACCTCAAGCCTGCGGCTGACATCCGATACCGATCGGGGGTAGGCCCACATCAATATCAATGGTGCGATAACCAAAAAAATAAACGTGCCTAGATAAACAAAAGCCACTGGTTTGAGCGGCCAGTCCTCGTGCTCGTATTCAGTATGAGGGTTATTCTCCCGGACCTGACTTATCTCAGCCATGGTTCGCGGCCTTCCACATCGGCCATCCGCCGGGGCTTAACCGTGGGCCGTAGCGCAGCGCCGACCCGAACAGCAGCACCATCAGTCCACCCAAAGCAAAGATTGCTGCGACGTCGAGCCAGAACGGGCCGGGATGAGCAAATACCGGCAGCACCAGCCACCATTTGTCGGCGAGCCGGCTGATGATGATCAGCGAGCAAATCACCGCGACAACGCCGCGGCTGCGCTTGCTTGGCCGCCATATCAGTACGAAAAACGGCGCGATAAAGCCAAAGCCGATCGAAATAGAGGAGGCTGCCCGCCAAACTCCAGAGTTACGCAGCAAGTACCACGGGATCTCGGATTTGAGGTTTTCCTCCCAGATGATCAGGAACTGCATGAATTCGACATAGGCCCAGAAGATCGTCGTCGCGAGCAGGATCGCCGCAAGGTCGGCGACATGATCCCGCCGCTTTTCCAGCATCGGGCCGCTTACCACGATAACCAGCAGAACTATCGCGAGCCCGGTGTTGAACCAGCTTGCTCCAACCGAATAGGAAAAAATCGACGACCAAAACGCGGGCTGCAGCGACATTATCCAGTCGATCGAAGCAAAACCCGCGGAGAACGCCAGTACCGTAAGGCCGATCCCGCTGATCCACGACAGACCCGGTGCGATCGGTGCCGCCTCCTCGCGCGGGGCCCACAGCACGTAAGCGGCGAGCAGGTTCCACAGCACGACATAGATCGCGTAGCGCAGATAAAATCCGGCGGGGTTCAGATAGAACGTGTTGCCGAGGCTGGGCGCCGGATGGGTCCAGCTATAGAGGGCGTGGAGTCCGATAAAGGCGGGGATGCCCGCCAAGGTCGCGAGCGGCATTGTCACCGCGGCCGCATCGAGGACCGGGCGCGCCGTCGCCATCCATTCGCCGCCGCTCAGATCATGCACCATCACCAGAGTCACGCCAGCGAGCGGCAGGCCCAGCCAAAACAGGTATGAGCAAAGCCAGGCGCGGAAAAAGCCGGTCGCGTCGATAATGGCGCCAACGATGCAGCCGGCAACGCCGATTACCAGTGCCGCCAGTGCTACCAGACTAAGGCGGTACCAAGCGCGGTTGTCGGTCATTCGAGCAACTGCCGCTTATCGGCCGGCACGTCGGCGAGATGGGCATTCTCGCTCGCCTGCAATGCCCTGATGTAGGCGATGATGGCCCAGCGATCGGCGGGCGCCACGCGAGTGGCGTAGGGGTACATCACCCCGTATCCATGAGTGATGACATCGTAAAAATGCTGGTTCGGCGCTTTCATCAAATATTCGGCGAAATAAGACGGCGGGTGCGGAAAGCCGCGCTGGACGATCATCCCGTTGCCGTCGCCGACCCGGCTGTGACAGGGCGAGCAATAGATGTCGAAGCGCTGCTGGCCGCGCTCGAGCAACGCCATCGTAACGGGCGGGGGCGGCGGCTCAGCTGAGAGGCTCATCGCGCGCAATCGTGTCGGGCGGCGGCAAGACGGGCCAGTTGACCTGCGCCCCATAGGGGACTTGAAAGCCGTACCGCTTCGGCTGGTTGGCCATGTTGTCGCAAGCCGCCAACGCCAGACACAGACTTGCTATGGCGATGATCGCGAGGCGCTTCACTCCGGCACCTCGGCGACGTGTTCGGCGCCAAAGCGCTCGAAGATGCGGCGTAAATGCCCCGGTTCAAAGCTGGGATCGCGCGCCTCGACGCACAGCACAAAACGATCCACCGAAGCGCGCCCGAATGCCTCGGCGTTAAAGATCGGATGATAAAGGCGCGGCAGACGGCACGACGCCAAAAGCGCGAACAAGCCGGCCGCGATTGTGACCAGCAGCATAAATTCGAAAGTGCCGACGATGAATGCGGGCCAGCTATTGTGCGGGCGCCCGCCGACGTTGATCGGATAATTGAGCGCCTCGTCCCATACCTGGATGAAATAACCCCAAGCACCGCCGACCGCAGCAGCGGCAAACATGATCAGCGGCAGCATAATCTCCCGCCGGGGGCGCAATACCTGGTCGAGTTCTTTGACGGGATAAGGGGTATAGGCATCGATCGCGCGAAACCCCAACGAGCGCAAATGTTGCGCTGCTTCCTTGATCGCCTCCGGCCGATCGAAAACGCCGATGATGCCGAAGGGCTCGGTCACTTCGATCTCTCTTCTTCGATGAGTTCGCGAACTTCCGACATCGAAATGATCGGGACAAACCGCAAAAAGAGAAAGAAGAGGGTCAGGAACAGCCCGATCGTGCCCGCCAGCGCCGCCCAGTCCCAGAATGTCGGAAAGAATAGCCCCCAATAGGATGGAATGTAGTTGTAGCTGAGGCTAGGGATTACGATCACAAAGCGCTCGAGCCACATGCCGACGATGATCCCGGCTGATATAACCAACAGCAGAATCTCGCTGCGGCGTACCGTCGGCAGCCACAATAATTGCGGGATGACGATGTTGAGCGCGATCTTTCCCCAATAACATCCGGCATAAAAACCGAAAATGCGGGCGAAGAACTGCGTCCGTTCGGCAACGTCGCTGCCGTAGATCGGACCAAACGCTTCCCAAAGATAGGCGTAGGCGAGCATCACACTCGCGACGAGCATAACTTTGGCTAGAGCATTCAAATGATAGCCGGTGATAACGTCCTGCAGCCCGTAGCCCCAGCGCACCAGGATGGTCAGCATCATAATCAGCGCGACGCCGGATATCACCGCGCCGAAAAAGAAGTAGGGCGGGAACTGGGTCGAGTGCCAACCGGGGGTAAGCCCGCCGGCGAAGTCGAGACCGACGACACTGTGCACCGAGATCACCATCGGCGCCATAATCGCCGACATGATCGCGTAGACGGTCTGCTGCTTGCGCCAATGGCGGGCCGACCCACGCCAGCCGAGCGCCAGAACCCCATAAACGATCTGTTGCCACCGAGTCTTTGCCATATCGCGCATGGTCGCGAGGTCCGGCAGCAATCCGGCGTAATAATACATGATCGACATCAGGATGTAGCAAAGCAGGCAGATAAAATCCCACCACAGCGGGCTGCGTACCTGCGGCCACACCCCCATCACATTCGAATAAGGGAACAGCCAATAGAATAAACCCTGGCGGCCCAAATGCATGATCGGCAAAAACCCGGCGCACGGAGCGGCCGACAGCAGCATTGATTCGGCGATGCGATTGGTTGCCGCGCGCCACGGCGAGCGAGTCAAAAAGAACAGAGCCGAGACGATAGTCCCGCCGCTCGCCAACGCGATCCACCACACGTATTCGAGGATCGCAAAGCCCCAGGCGACCGGGATGTTAATGCCCCAGATACCGACGCTGTTGATGAATAGCCAAGTCAGCTGCACGATAAAGATCAGCAGCAGCACCATTCCGATGCCAAATCCGATCCACCACCACAACGGCGTCTCGGGCCTCAAGACACGGTTGCTGACCTCCTCGCTCAAGGAGCGCAACGTTACTTCCTGCCGGACGACCGGCGCTTCCGCCGGAAGGTCGATCAGGACGCTCACGCCTCTTTATCTCCAATGGCGGGATTGGGATTGCGGATCACCGCCGTGTAGCTGGTGCGGGGCCGTGTGTTCAGGTCACCCAGCAATACGTAATCGAGCGGGCTCGCCTTGCGGCGCGCAACGGCACTGTCGTGATCGTTGCGATTGCCGAAGATGATCGCCTGCGTCGGGCAGCTCTGCTGGCAGGCGGTGACGATTTCGCCGTCGCGCACGAGGCGGTTTTCTTTGTCGGCGTCGATTTCCGCCTGGCGAATGCGCTGGATGCAATAGGTGCATTTTTCCATGACGCCGCGGCCGCGGACCGTGACCTCCGGGTTCCAGGACTCCGCAGGACGTTCGTTTTGGTCGGCATAAGCGTAAAAGTTGAACCGCCGCACCTTGTAGGGGCAGTTATTGGAGCAAAACCGCGTGCCGACGCAGCGGTTGTAGACCATGACATTGAGGCCCGAAT
Source organism: uncultured Alphaproteobacteria bacterium (assembly GCA_963735445.1). Classification (GTDB taxonomy): domain Bacteria; phylum Pseudomonadota; class Alphaproteobacteria; order ATCC43930; family CGMCC-115725; genus AP-15. Next base: position 25,531 of record CAVTLC010000055.1, on the reverse strand, counting down.
GGTCATGCACGGTGGCGTGCACCGGGCAGACGACCTCGCACGGCGCATTCTCGCAATGCATGCACGGCATCGGTTCGAAACTAGTCTGCGGATCGTCAGGCGAGCCGGAGTAATACCGGTCGATGCGCAGCCAATGCATGACGCGGTTGTCGAGCACCTGATCCTTGCCGACGATCGGAACATTGTTTTCCGCCTGACAGGCGACGGCGCAAGCTTGGCAGCCGATACAAGAATTGAGATCGACCGACATCGCCCAGGCGTAGCGCGGATACTTGTAAGGCGGGTACAGCGACTCGTCGTTTTCTTTCTTTTGCAGAAATTGGGGATTCTTTTGAAAGTCGGCGAGCGACCCTTCACGGATCAGGTCACGGCCGGTGACGCGATCCTGCCCTTGCGTCGTCGCCAGCCGATAGGTTTCGCCGGTTTTGCTGAGCACGCCGGCACCCACCCAAGGCGCTTCAAGCGAGCGCAGTTGGTAGGCGTCGAATCCGACCCCGACTGCAAGCCCTCCGGCGCGGCGGCCCCATCCCAGCGGCAGCGTGATGCAGTCGGGCGCTTGCCCGGGAAGGACAAAAATCGGCGTGGAAAGCTTTCGGCCATTCGACGTGATCTCGAGGACATCTTCGGTGTCGAGACCGAGCCGCTTGGCGGTCGCCGGTGCGATCAGCGCCGCGTTATCCCAGGTGAGCCGGGTGAACGGCCGCGCCATCTCCAACAACCACGGATTGTCGGCGTAATGCCCGTCCCAGATCAGCGGATCGGGTCGGAACAGCAGAGCAAGACCGGCATTCGGGGGTTCGGCAGGGGCGGTCGGTATCGCGGCGACATCCGCCTTGGGCTGAGCCGTGACCGGTGCCGCGGCGCTGTTCTCGACGACGCCGATGCGCACCGATTCATGCCAGAAATGCTCGAAATCCCCAGCGCCGCGCTGCTGCGCCTGCTGCTGCCAGAACGTGCGGAGCAGCCCGTAATCTTCCGGCAGAGTGTTGCCCTGCAGTATCGCCAGCACCTCTTGCGCCGAATGCCCGCCATAAAGACGGCGGACCTGCGGCTGCTGGATCGTGATCGTCCCGTCAAAGGCGCGGGCGTCGCTCCAGGCCTCATACTCATGCGCCGCCGGCACATGCCAGGTGCTGGCGATCGCAGTCTCGTCGGCATAGAGCGCCAGGCTGACCGATAACGGCACCTGCCGCAGCGCCTTGGCAAAATCGAGATCGGGGGGTGCGGTATAAACCGGATTGACCCCCAGCATCAGCAGGGTGTCGACCTTGCCCGCAATCATATCGTCGACGAGGTCTTTGAGCGACTGGCGCATCGAAGGTGCGGCGACGGCGACTGGTTCGATCAACCGGATCGTCGTCCCAAAGGCGCCCAACGCCCCGTTGATCGCATCGGCGAGGAGATGGATTTCGGCCGGCTGCTCGCGGCCGGCATGCACCAGGACCCGTCCACGGTTCTTGGCCAAATCCTGGGCCGCGGCATCGAGCCAGGCGGCATCCTTGGGCGGTGCGTGTTTCCACTCCTGCGGGCCGACACCCACTGCCGCAGCCAGATAGCGCAGTGCGGCGGCAAGTTCAGGCGGCGGCAGCGGCAATCGATGATCGGCTTTGGCGCCGATCAAGGTCGGCGTGCTTTCGATCGCATAGACGCGGCTCATCTTGCCGCCGGTCTCGTCGGGACGGCGGCGGGCGGCAAATTGGCGGGCATAAGCGAGCCAGCCCGGTATCGCCGAAATCAGATCGCTTTCGACGGCGAAAATCACATCGGCCGCGTCGACATTGAAAACCCGGTCGAGTTCCCGGCCAAAGGCTTGGCGGGTGGCCGCGCGCTCATCGTCGCGGTGAAGCGGCTCCCAGCCGTGCCACTGCATATTGGGAAACTGCCGCTGCAAGGTTTCCATTTGCGCGATCAGCGACGGCGAGGTCACGGTTCCCGTCAGCACCCGGAGCCCATCGCCGCCGCGCGCCAAAAGCTGCTGGCGGCGCTCAAACATTACGGTAATAAATCTTTCCCAGGTATCGATCTGGCCGTGGCCGACGATGCTCTGGGAGCGCCGCGGGTCGTAAAGCGTCAGAATAGACGCCTGCATAATCGCACTGGCGGCGCCGAGACTGGCGGGATGCTGCGGGTTTCCTTCGACCTTGAACGGGCGGCCCATCTGATGCGTGATCAAAACGCCGCTCGCATAGCCGTCCCTGGTCGTTGCCGTCGCGTAAAAGCGCGACTGTTGCGGCACAATTCCCGGAGGCTGGACAACATAGGGGAGGAGCTGGCGTGCGTTGGGCTCGGGCCCGCAGGCCGACAACCCGCCCAACGCCATCGAAGCCGCCATCAGCTGAAGAAATCGGCGCCGATCGAACTGACCCAGCACCTCGCGAAAGCGCGGCACCTCTTGTTCAACGATCGCGCCAAATTCCGGTGTTTCCGCCAGCTCTTCGAGAGTGCGCCAGTAGTTTCGCGATGAGGCGCTCATCGGTGGCACACCGAGCAGTCAGACAGCGTTTCCGGATGGATGTGATAAGCCGCCATTAATTGCTTGCCCGAAGGCGTGTCGGGGGTGCGCTTCCAAAACGGATTGAATACCTGGTTGAGCGGCCGCAGATGCGGCGCCGGGTCCCGGTGGCAGGAAAGGCACCAGCTCATGTAAAGCGTCGTCGCTTTCCAGGTCAGCGCCATCTCGCCTATCGGACCGTGGCATTCGGTGCAGCCGACACCTTTCGCGATATGAATGCTGTGGTCGAAGTAGACGTAATCGGGCAGCTCGTACACGGCACTCCAGCGCAATGGCCGATTTTCGGCGAGGCTCTGCCTTACTGGCGCCAGAATTGCGGCATTGGTCCAGATTTGAGAATGGCAGGTCATGCAAGTCTCAGTCGGCGGAATACCCGCGTTCTGAGAAATTTCCACTGACGTGTGGCAATACCGGCAATCGAGCCCGAGCCCGCCGACATGATGGCGATGACTGAATGGGACCGGTTGCTCCGGAGTATAACGTTCTTGTGTATTGTAACCCATGACCGGGACCACCCAAATCGCGAGAAGCAGCATCGCGAATAAACCGGCGGTCCCAATCAACGCCAGGTTCATCCACATGTTGGCTCTCGGTCCGAAGATCGCCACCAGGTACTCCGCGACCGCGACCTTGAACGGGCCGCACGACCTTTAACGGGGTACTTGCGATTGGGTTCCAGCGATACTTGGTCTATTCAACCTGCCGAGCGAGTGGTTTTGCGCCGATTACCATGGTTGCAGCCCCCGCCGCGACGGCCAGCCCGATCGCCAGCAGCGTGCTGCGGTGTCGGTTCAGCCATAGTTGAGGGCTGCTTGATGTCGCCCGATTGTCGAAGCGGCCGTGCGTGCCGGGATCCCCGGGCACCGGATCAAAAAGATTGTCGGGCTGCCCGGGTTCGGTTGGTTCCTGCGTCAGTTGGCCGCTATAGCCGTTTTTGGCGAGGTACCGGTCGAGCAATCCGGGGAATAATTTATTGCCGACGATCGCCTTTACACTCGATCGTCCGACCCAGATCTCGCGGCGTCGAGATTTCGCTGCATAGACGATTGCGTCAGCGGCAACTTCCGGTTGGAAAATCGGCGGGATCGGCTGTGGTCGCCGGCTCAATTTGTTTCGCGCCCAGTTGAACTGAGGCGTGTTGAGCGCCGGCATCTGCACCATCACGAGGTGGACGTCGACCCCGTCATGCAGCAGTTCCGTGCGCAGGCTGTCGGTGAATCCGCGGATCGCGAATTTGGCGCCGCAATAGGCCGATTGCAGCGGCACCGCACGATAGCTCAAAGCCGAGCCGACTTGCACGATTGTCCCGCGGTTGCGCTCCCGCATTCGCTTCAGAGCCGCCATCGTGCCATAGACAAAGCCGAGATAGGTCACTTCGGTCGCGCGGCGGTACTCTTCCGGTTTAATCCGATGAAACGGGGCGAAGACAGTCGTCATCGCACAGTTGACCCAGATATCGATTGGGCCAAAGTGGTTCTCGACGCGCTCGGCTGCCGCTTCCACAGCGTCGGGATCGGCCATGTCGAGGGGCAGCGTTAGCGCCTTCGCGCCGCGTTTTTCGACCTCTGCCGCCGCTGCTTGTAAGCCCGTGGTGCCACGTGCGATCAGGCCTATCTGCACGCCTGGCGCGGCAAAAGCATGCGCCGTGGCCCGGCCGACGCCGGCCGAAGCGCCGGTTATGACGATGGTTTGCGGCATCTTATCTCCTGTTCAAGACGGCGGATTTGGTCAGATGCCGCGCGGCCACCGATTGGCAAGCTGCAACACCGCTCGGGCGTATTCCGCGTGCGAAAATATCATTGGCAGGTTGCCGAGCAGCTCGCCCGAGCGGCTGTCGACCTCTTCCGAGAACAGCCCGGTCTGCGTGCTCAATTCCTCGATGCGCCGCAGCATCGCTTCGGCATCCTCATTGCGGTCCATCAGGGCATAGACCGCGGCCAGCCAAAAACAGCACGGCAGAAAGGCGCCCTCGAACTCGCCCATCGAAAGATCGCTGTTTTGGGGGCGAAAACGGTGCACGAGACCGTCAATCATCAGATCTTGCTCGATGCGCCGGACGGTCGCGACGACGCGAGGATGGTGTGGCTCCAGAAACCCCATTAATGGGATCAGCAGAGCCGACGCATCCACGGTATCGGCATCATAATGCTGACGAAAAGACTGCAGTTCGTCGCTCCAGCCATGTTTCATTACATCGGCGTGGATTTCGATCATTGTCCGGCGCCACTGCCGGAGATTTCCGCTGTCCCCGGTGCGGTCAGCGAATTCGAGAGTACGCTTTAATGTCGTCCAGCTCATAACCTTGCTGCTGATATAGTGACGCCGCCGATCGCGCTCCCAAATTCCGTTGCTGGGCTTGCGCCAACTTTTCATCGTATAATCGGCGATACGAGTCATTACTTGCCAATATTCAGGAGCCCAGCGTCCGCCCTCGATCAAATAGATCACGGCGCAGTCGGCGAGATAGCCAAAACAGTCGATCTGACGCTGTCGATAGGCATGATTGCCAAATCGAACCGGCTGCGACCCGCGATATCCGGCGAGCTCCTTTCGGGGCCGCTGCCGGATCTGGGTGCCGCCATCCGGCCGGTACAGCACCTGCAGCGGCATTTCGGTCGACGAGCCGAGGCGCGATATCCAGCCCAGATACCGCTCCGCGCTTTCAAGGTCGCCAAGAACCGAGAGGGTCGCGAGCGCCATTGATGCATCGCGTATCCAGGCATATCGGTAATCATAGTTGCGATCGCCCCCGATCCGCTCGGGAAGCGAGCTGGTGGGGGCGGCAACGATCGCGCCGGTCGGTGCAAAAGAAAGCAGCTCGATAGCGAAAGCCGAGCGGATGACCTGATCCCGCCGAGGTCCCTCGTAGTCGTATCGTCCCTTGCGCTCTTCCCAAAAAGATAATGTTGCTTGTAATGCACCCTTGGCCGCGTCTACGTCCCAAACTTTGGGGTCCTCGCCGAGGCCCAGCACCGCCCAGAACTCCTCTCCTTCGGCCAATGTGAAGCGCGCAGTAATGGCTGCACTTGCCAACTCAAAAGGGTGCGAGGTCCACAATCCGAGGGCAAGACCGCCGACCCTCAGTTCGAGCCCGCCCGGCACCGGCGAGCTAACCGCACTCTTGGCGAAATCGTCTCGCGGCATCAGCTGCATTGTGCATTCGACCGAGCCGCGCAGGCACCGCAGCCGGCGCAGCAAAGTGCGCTTGCCCTCACCGATTGCCGGCCGGGCGCTCTCGGGGCAGATCATCGCATCGGTCAGCTCGATGTCGCCGCGGCTCATCTGCCAATTGGTCACGAGCACGTTGGTGTCGCCGTGATAGGACTGACGGCCGGCATTAGCGTTGGTCGGTCCCAAAGCCCAGCGGCCGCCGCGGACCGCGTCGACCAGACAACCAAATACGGGAGTGCCGTCATAATTTGGCAGGCACAGCCACCGGACGGTACCGTCGGCGGTAATCCCGGCAGCCGTACGCCGATCGCCAATGATGCCAAGCTGGGAAAGTGGCGGATAGGGCTCGTTTAGAAGGCCGGCGTTGCTACCGACTGCGCCACCGGCAGATTGATCGCAAGGCTCGGTCGAGCTTCTTGCCTGCCACATTGTAAATCCCGGTCAGCCTTGTGCTCCCGACCCATTCCGCGAAGCCGGGATTGCACCGCGTCAAAACACTAATTGCGTGAGAAATGTTCCCTCTGCGAGCGCGGACGTGGATAGGTTCGTGCGCTCTTCTTCTCACCGCAACTCCAAGTTCGATCCCGACGTTTGGGGGTGAACGAGGCACGACCGAACAGAACTACTCCGGTGAGAAGGAGATCCAGGATGTTCATGGAGCCGATCGAGGAAGACGCAGCTAAAGGTGTGCAGCGGAGGTGATAATGGACCCTTCGCGGACCTCGATTTCGGCGGCGGATCCGAGATTGCCTGCAGAGATGGAGGTGCAAAGGCGTAAACGCATGAACAGATGGGACCCGGGGGTGAGTGTCCCGCGCGCTCTGGCCTGGATGGTGCTGACTGGGCTCGCAGTCTTGCTTTTATGGCTGACGATCAGGGTGGACCTGGTCATCTTTGCCGGGGTGCTGTTCGGTATTTGCCTCAGACGTGCCGCCGAAGGACTGAGCCGCCCCACTCGTCTGCCGGTGGGCTGGTCTCTGCTACTGGTGATCGTGCTGATCGTGGCCTTTCTCGCCGGTATCGGTTGGTTCTTTTCGCAGTCAATAGCCAATCAGTTCAATCAGCTTTCGGTTCAATTGCCGGCGGCGGCCGCAAAGGTTATGCAGATGATCCGCCAGTCTGCTCCTGGCAAGATCGCGATCCAGCACCTAGAGTTTGGAGATCTCCAGGCGGCTCCGGGCACTGTACTGCAAAGCTTTTTTGGGGTGGCGAGTAACCTTGTCGAAGTAATCGGCGGGATGGTCGTCATCATATTTATCGCGCTCTACGTCGCTGCGGAGACGCACGTCTATAGCGGCGGTTTGATAAAACTTGTCCCGCCTCCCCGCCGCCGGCGTGCAGCTGAGATCCTGAACGAGACCTCCGGGACGATGTGGTACTGGATGCTGGGCCGTCTGTTTGCGATGACAGTGCTCGGCACGATGGTCGCTGTCGGACTCTGGCTGCTCGGAGTCCCGCTTCCCGTAGCTCTCGGCTTTTTGGCCGGGATCATGATTTTTGTACCGTATATCGGCGCCATCGTCTCGGCGATCCCGAGCGTCCTGATTGCGGCATCGATCGACCTGACGCTCGCAGTCTATGTCGTGGCCTTGTATGTGGCCGTGCATTTGGTCGAGGGATACGTTCTTGTCCCTCTTGTTCAGCGGCGGGCGGTGCACTTGCCGCCGGCGCTGATCTTGTCGGCGCAACTCATCCTCGCCCTTCTCGCCGGCTTTCTCGGTCTGTTGTTCGCGACACCTCTTGCCGCCGCGGCGATTGTCTTGATCCGAACGATCTATATCGAAGACATGCTCGGTGACCGCGGCAACGCTTCCACCTCTGCACTCTAAGAGACCTTGCCGCGGTACCGCAATACCTGAGATGTATTTCGTTCAGAATTGGAACTATTTTGCGCAACTAGCGTTCTTCCCCGCGCTGACCTGCAGGAAACCGGCCATCGGCGCCTAAAGCGATGCACTCCTAGAGGTCGGCGGGAGAACCTGGGATGGAAACTGCTCTGGGGCTTCAGCTTTCAATGGTCTCTGAGGATCGGCGATGAGCGCCGACACGGCCTCGGCAATGGGGTTTGTGACCGCACTCGGCAGCGCGTCTGCCGCTTGGCCGGACGAACTCTGGACGGGATCTGTAGCTTGGGTCGACGCGATGCTGCGCTCCTATTACGGCATCTATGAATTCACCGACGATCCCGCCTGCGTGTTGCGCGTCGCGCTCGATCAGGCGCGCGCCCCGGTGTCGCTGTCGGACGGCCTCTGCGTTGAGATTGGCGAGCCGGTCGGGAGTCTGCACTTTTGGAACGAGCATCTTCCGCGTTATTCCGAGAAAGGCCCGGATCTTGGCTGGGCTTGCGCGGTTCGCGACCGAGTCAACTATTCGCTGCGTGCGTTTTCGGAACATATCGAGCGCGAGCCGGTGTGGCGCGACGTGCGGGCCATTCGCGCCGAACCAGCACTGCCGGCAAGGTTGGGGGCCTCGCAAATCGGGCGCGTCTTTAAGCGCTATGGTTTTCAACCGGCTCCAGCCGATGATTCATTTCTTGCGCGTGTACACGGGCTCGGCGAGTGCTTTGTCTTATGGGGTTTGACGCGAGCCTTCAACCCGGCAGCCTTGCCGCGCCAGCCTTTCCTTAGGGATCGCTACGAGATGTGGATATCCCGCGCCGTTCTGTCGGCCCGCTATGCGCGCCGAAGGAACGGCACCCCGACCAAGCACAACAATCGGGCGGAGCCCGAATGCCTGGTCTGATTGCCGGCGCGATCTGGGCCGGTTTGGTGGCCTACTTGTTGACCCGGGCGCTTCGGCAATTTCGCAATTACCAGCACGCCACGATTTCAGCCGCGGAGGGTACCCGCGTTTCATCGCCGGTCTCGGTGATCGTTCCGGCTCGCAACGAGGTCGACAATATCGACTTGTGTCTCGCTGGATTGTCGGCGCAGACGGGTCTCGATCGGTGCTGCATTATCGTTGTCGATGACAATTCCGTAGACGGCACGAAGACCATCGCAGAACGCCGGGTCGAGGCTGATCCTCGGATCAGGGTGGTTGACGCCGGTCCGCTGCCCGCCGGATGGGCCGGCAAACCGCATGCCTGTTGGCGCGGCGCGGCGCTCGCCGATGGCGACTGGCTTTGTTTTGTCGACGCCGATGTCCGCGCCGCACCTCCGCTGATCGCCGCGGCGATCACAGCCGCCGAAACGCGGCGCGTCGACATGCTCTCCCTGCATCCGCGGCAGGCGCTTGGCAGCTTTTGGGAGCGACTCGTAATTCCCGCTGGCATGCTGGTGCTGGCTTGCGCCAAGCGGTTCGACCCGGCATCACAGGACATCGTCAACGGCCAATTTCTATTGGTCCGGCGAGAGGCCTATTTTGACGTTGGCGGTCACGCGGCGGTGCGGAACGAGATCTGCGAAGATCTGGCGCTGGCCGCGCGGATCAAGGCTCAGGGTCTTGGCTTGCTGGTTATGGCCGCCGACGATCTTGCCGAGACTCGGATGTATCGCGATCTAGGATCGCTCTGGGAAGGCTTCTTGAAGAACGCGGCCGAGGCATTGGGAAGCGTGCGGGCCACCTTGCTTGCAGCCGTTGCTACCCTGATTTTCGGCTGGGCAGGGTTGCTGCTGCCGTTCGGTGTCTTGTGGACGGCAATTGCCCAGCCTTCCCTGCTGACGGTGGTGGGCGCTGCTTTGGCGCTGGTCGGCTCGGCTGTCCTGATCGGAATTCATATCGGCACCGCGCGCCATTTCCGAATTCCAGTCGTTTTCAGTCTGATGTTCTCGATCGGCTACACTGCTGTCGCGTGTCTCGCCTGTCACAGTGTCATCACTCAGCTCAGCGGGCGAGTCACGTGGAAGGGACGAACATACCGAGTGATCAAGACCGCGGCGGGCGGCGCATAACGCCCGAACCGGAGCCTCCGAGGCGCCGCCGCTCATTTGTTGGAGGATGGGCGCTCGCAGCGGTGCTAGCGGTGCTCGCCGTCCTGCTTTACGAAATTCGTGTTGCGCTGCTCCCCTTCGTGTTTGCGATCGCGGTCGCATTCGTGACGGACCCGTGGATCAAATCCCTTCAGCACCGTCTAGGAAGCCCGCGCTGGCCGGTCGCGGCCGGGTTTTTTCTGCTGATTTTGGCGCTCCTGGGCGGCGCTGGCTATTGGATCGGAACTACGGCGGTCAGCGACCTGATGAGCGTCGTGGCGCGTGCCCCCGATATACTTCGGCATTTTCTTACCGAAATTCTCGGCAACAAAGGCATTACCGTATTCGGCGAAACCTACACGCCCGACAAGGCGGTAAAAGCATTGGGCGCAGCGATGAGCGGCGTCGTCGGGTTTAGTGCCGTCAAGGGTATTGCAAGCATAGCCGGCTCGATCTTGTTCGGGACAATCCTGACCTTGGTTCTAATGCCGTATTTCATGATATCGGCGCCAAGGTTGGCCGCTGGCGCGATCTGGCTGCTGCCGCCCGAGCGGCGCCGCTCGGTCGAGGATCTGCTCCCTAAAATCGTCCCGATGCTGCGCCGCTACCTGATTGGGCTTTGCGTCGTAGTGTTTTACACGGCCGTCGCGGCATGGATCGGTTTTGCGCTGATCTTTCACCTGCCTCACGCGATCCTGCTGTCGATAACTCGTGGGAGTGCTCGAACTCATCCCAGTCATCGGGCCTTTCGCTTCCGGAACGATCGTCGCGATCATCGCCGTGCAGCAGGGCGGAATCTGGTCGGCGGCACTCCTCTTCGGCTTTGCGATGGCACTGCGGCTGTCGATCGACAATGTCGTAGGGCCAATCGTCTTGGGAGAAGCCGCGAGAATTCACCCCGTCGTCGTGATTATCTCGTTTGTCTGCGGGGCGATCCTGTTCGGGGTAGTCGGTCTGCTGCTGGCGGTCCCGGCTGTGGTGTGCGTCAAGATTACGCTTGAGCATTACTATGCCGAACCGGTCGCCCCCGAGACGCGAACCGGCGGCGTGGCGCTGGCGACTGCACGGTCCGGCGAGGCCCGCGCCGCGCCGGGTCAGTAAACGCCGGCGGTATCGGCCTGGGAAAGCTGGCTGGCACGCACGAGCAGTCGCGAATTGAGCGCCGAGAATGACGGCACGCCAAGGAGACCTAGATCGCGATCGATCTCCTCACGAATGATGTCGAGGGCCTTCTTTGCCCCGTCCCTCCCGGCTGCGGCCACACCATACAGGATTGCGCGGCCGGCCAGGACCGCATCAGCGCCAAGCGCCAGGGCCTTGATCACATCGGTGCCGCGCCGCATCCCGCCATCGACCAAGATCGTCAGCCGGTCGCCAACCGCGCGGCGCACCGCCGGCAACAGGTCGAGCGGAGCGACCGCCCAGTCGAGCTGACGCCCGCCATGGTTCGAGATGGCGACCGCATCGGCGCCGATTTCCGCGGCGCGCACGCAATCGTCGACCGTCAGCAGCCCTTTGATAATCAGCTTGCGCGGCCAGCTCTCACGAATACGGGCGATGGTGTCCCAGTTCAGCGCCCGGTCCATTTGCGAGCGGATCCAGTGCGCGCTGTCGAACAGGCTGCGTTTGTCCTTTGGCACAAATTCGATGACATTTTCAAAGCTCGGCAGGCCATGGGTCAGTATCCCAGCGGTCAGCCACCGCGGGTGCATCAGCGCGTCAAACTTCGCATTCCAACCGAGAGACGTCGGCCCAGCCATCGTGCGCTTATGCCATTCGCGGTTGCCGTAGATTTGCGCATCGACGGTGACGATCAGCGCCTCGCAGCCATTGTCCCGCGCTCGCGAAATCAGGGTGTTGCGGATTTCAGCCGGCCCGAACACGTAGAGTTGCCACCAGTAGCGCAGCCCCGGCACCCGGGCGACACGCGACATCAGATCGTTCGACATTGTGCTTTGCGCAAACGGCACGCCCGCCGCCGCCGCTGCTTCGGCAAGGCGCAGATCGGCATGCGGCCAGAACAAGCCGTTAAATCCGGTTGGAGCTACCGCAAGCGGTATTTCGGTCTTGCGGCCGAACAGCACGGTCGAGACGTCGCGCTGCGACACATCGACGAGCGAACGATGCAAAAAGCGCCAATCGGCCAAGGCCGCGATGTTGCGCGCCAGCGCCGCCTCGTCCTCGCCACCGGCCTCGAGATATTCGGTCACAAAGCCGGGCAGGCGGCGATGCGCCATCGCGCGCAGATCCTCGATCGTGACCGCCTCTTCGTGGTTGATGCCCGAATAAAATCGGCGCCTCGGATTCCCGGCGAGAACCGCTGGCGAGGCCCACGCCAAGGTCCGGTCGGCCGGGGCCAGAGGCGGAGCAGCCCGCCATCCGCCGCCGTAACCGCGTCGGCTGGCGAGCGCCAATGCGCCGCCGGCGATGCCGAGTGCGGCGAGAGCTGCGCCGATGCCCGGGGCGTTCCTCGCCGATGCGTTTGCCGGCCGCGGCCGAGGCGCGTTTGCCACCGGCGGGTTAGAGATTTCGGTGGGCAGCTGCTCGATCTGATCCATTACCGGGCCCTACAATTCCCCGCGCCGCGCCATTTCGCGAATGCGATCGGCAATACGCCAGGCGAGCGCTTGGATTGTCAGTGAAGGATTAACGCCTGCCACGGTCGGCATCAGCGAGCCGTCGCACACCCAAAGATTGGGAATGTCCCAGCATCGTCCGTCGGCATTGGTGACGCTGTCTTTCGGATCGGTGCCCATTCGGCAGGTGCCGCCGAGATGAGCGGTGTCGCCGGCTGACCATAACTCTTTGCCGCCTGCGGCTTTGAGCGCTTCGGTCATAAAGTGCACCGCGTGCTCGAAAAGCTTTCTATCGTCAGGGCCGTATGAAAACGTGGTGCGGGGGATAGGCAGACCCAGCTCGTCGGTCTCGTCCGTCAATTCAACCCGGTTGCTTTCCTGCGGTAACACCTCACCGACGATCTTGAGCCCGGCTTGGTGATTGTACTTCGCCATTTCATCGCGGAGCTCCATGCCCCACAATCCACGCGACGAAGCCATCGCATGCGCCCAGTCGATCGGCAACGGCCCCTGGCTCATAAAGGCGTAGCCGCCGGGAAAGTCTTTACCGGTGTCGGTGTAGTTCCAGTGTTCGGTAATCGCCAATGACGGCGGCGCCTTGTACCAGCGGATTTCCTCGTCGAAGATGCCGTAGACCGCGTGGTTCGACTGCACCATCAGGAACTTGCCGACCATGCCGCTGCTATTGGCAAGGCCATCGGGGAATTGCGGGCAGGCGGAGTTCAACAGCAGCCGAGGGGTTTCGATGGCATAGCCAGCGACGACAACATTCTTGGCGCGCTGCCGCCGCCACTGACCTTCGCGATGATATTGCAGGCCAGTGACCTTGCCGTTGCCGCCGACATCGATCCGGCCAACCATTGCAAGATCGCGGATCTCGGCTCCGGCATGGATCGCGCGTGGGATCCAGGTAATCAGTGCGCTTTGCTTGGCGTTGGTCGAACAGCCGATCTTGCAAAACCCGCGATAGACGCAGGGAGGCGACTTGCCGCGCGGCGCTGAGATCGTCGCCAGCGGGGTTGCGGCCCATTTGACGCCAAGCGCCTCGCAGCCGCGCGCCAGGATTAGGCCCGCGGCATTCATCTCGTGCTGACGATAAGGATAACGCGGGCGCGGCGGGCCCCAAGGGTAATTGACCGGTCCGGAAATCTTTAGCGCATCCTCGGTCAGATCGTAGTAATGCCACATCTCCTGCGGAGAAATCGGCCAGTCGACCGCGTAGCCCATTTGCGAGCGAGCCTTAAAGCGCTCCGGTCTAAAGCGCAGCGACACCATTTGGAAATGGACGGTGCTGCCACCCACACTCTGGCCGCTGTTGTTGCTGCCGAATTCGATCGGGTCATCGCCGCCGGTGATGCGCTCGCCAAGCCAATAAAGCTTTTCCTGTTCGTATTCGTCGGACGCGAAATCCTCCAATGGTCGCCAAAATGGGCCGGCATCAAACCCGACGACGGAGAACCCCGCCTCGGCCAGTTTGCAGGCCAGCGTGCCGCCGCCGGCGCCGGTGCCGACGATTGCAAAATCGACCTCGTCCTCGTCGCTGTAGCAGCGCATCGGGATCCAGCCGCCGCGATGAAAAACATCGGGGGCGCGCCCGTCCTTGGCCCGCGGATTATCCATCGTGACGCTCTTCGGCTTCCCACGGATCGCGCCGGTTAAAGCCGAGCCGGACATAGCCGCGCGGCGAGGCCGGCCCGCCAAACCCGATTTCGTTCCAGGCCGCCGGGTGCGCGTAATAGACGCTGACGACGTCCCTTAGCAGCTGGCTCGAAAAGAACCGCTTTGGCGGCAATCCGTGCCAGGCATCGCTGCGGACGTCGTTATGTTGAATTGCGCGCAATACCGCATCTTGCTGATTATGGGGTAATTCGCGAAATCCTCCGCCCCAGCGCAGCCGGGCTTCGTCGTCGATTGCCCTGATCCCTTGCCGCCACGCCTCTCGCATCGGCGGCATCCCCTGATAGCGGTAACCGTTACCCTGGTTCTTGTGCAATTTCTCATCGAGGAACGGCACAATCGGAACCGGATCATCACCGCGATCAGGTTGCGGGATCAGTCGGTCGCAAATCGCGCTCAGGATGTCCCACTCGGTCTCGGTAAAAAAGCGCCGCTCGGGTATTTCAGTAAGCCGCTTTTTGACGACCGCCCGGGTCTGGTCATTCCACGACGGCGAATCCCATTTATCCAGAACATCGTAGGTCGGATAGCGGGGATGAAAGGCGTCGCTCATCAGCGTTCTTCCATCAATCTGAGCGCGCCCAGTCCGGCGAGTGCGACGCCAGTAAATGATGGCGGTGCCGGCAATGGCGGCCCATTAAACAGATTTTGGCTCCAATTATAAAAGCCGCCCATATTGCGGCTGATGCCGTAAGCGTGAAATCCACTACCGGCAATGCCCATTGCCGCAGTCGCTCGCAGCATTTGTTCGGCCACGCCGATCAGACTGGGGTTGCTTGCGGCGAGCGCCAAGAGCAATGCGGTCAATGGCGGCAGGGTCACCGGCACAAACATAAAGGGATCGTGGTACGCGCCGCGGAAATGCAGCAATGCCGCTTCCGCCGTCGTGCCGATCAGGCCCACTGCTGTCGCCCGCGCAAGAACCGGACCGGCGGGGCGCCCGAGCAGCCTTCCGGGCTCGTGGCGCTCGCCCTCGAGGACAAGGCGCGAGGCGCCGAGCCCGGCGAGCCCCGCCAATGTCAGCGCGAACGGAGCGCCCAGCGGCGCACCATAAAACAGGTTCGCCAAATCAAAGCCGCCTTCGCGCTTGGTGAGATTGTAGGCATGGAAGCCGAAACCGCCGAGCCCGGTGGCAAGGGCAAGACCGGCGAGCATCGTTCGTCCGGCGCCAAAATGCGCCGGCGTCGCAGTCATGTGCAAGCTATTGGCGAGAGTGATCGCCGAGACGGTCGGCGCCAGATACATCGCGGGGTTATGAAAAGCGCCCCGGTAATGTTCCATGGCGCTATCAGCCACGACACTGAACGAGAGCATCGCGGCGGCGCCGTTGAGACGCCGCGCCGCTGAGATGTGCGGCGGCTCTTCCTCTTGATGCGGGACCGTGCGCCGCGGTTTTTCGATCAACCGATAGATTGCAAGAGCGCCGAGTGCTGCCAGGCCAGCAACCAACACGCCCGCGCCAAACCGCCGCGCCGCCGGTCGCCGTTGCGGCGGCTGGACCGGCATCGTCCCGGGAGCAACCCGCCGGGACGAATGCACCGGGATCCTCATTCCCTTGTTGGACCGCGCTAAACCCGGTGATGCAATAGCCGGCCGGTCGGCGACCGCTCCGGCCACAACCTCGCGGCCGGCGACAGTAGCCCCGGTCAACTCCGGCTCGGCAACAGGTCGGCGATGACTTCCTTAGCGGTCTCCTTGATGACCCGCCATTCGCTTGGGTCGCCCTTGATGAGGGTCGAGGTAAAGGCTTGTGCCTGCTTCAGCGTAATGTGAGGCGGCAGGGGCGGGACGTCAGGATCGGTGAAGGCCTCCAGCACAAACGGCCGATCTGACGCGAAGGCGGCTTCCCACGCGGCGCCGATTTGATCGGGCTTGTCGACGAAAACTCCTTTGAGCCCAAGCTGCTCGGCGTATTGCGAATAGCGGACATCGGGCAGGTCCTGCGTCGCCTCGAATTTCGGATTGCCTGCCTGCGCGCGCATTTCCCAGGTGACCTGGTTGAGATCACGATTATTCAGCGCGAGCACGATCAGTCGAGGATCGCTCCACTTTTTCCAGTATTTGGCGACCGTGATCAGCTCGTTCATGCCATTCATCTGCAATGCGCCGTCGCCGCAGAGCGCCAATACCGGGCGATCGGGATAGGCGAATTTCGCGGCAATCGCATACGGCATGCCGGGGCCCATCGTCGCCAGCGAACCGGAAACCGAAGCCATCATGCCGCGCCGGATCTTGATGTCGCGGGCATACCAATTGGTGCCCGAGCCGGTATCGCAGGCGATGATGCACTTCTCCGGCAGACGCGGGGACAATTCCCAAAAAACGCGCTGTGGGTTAATCGGGTTCGCATCGTTCATGGCGCGGTTTTTGAGGGTTTCCCACCACTCCTTGACGTTATTCTCGATCGTCTCGCGCCACGAGCGGTCCTGCTTGTGTTCGAGCAATGGCAATAATTTGCGCAATGTCTTGGCGCTGTCGCCAATAAGATTGACCTCCATCGGGTAGCGCATGCTGACCATTTTGGGGTCGAGATCGATTTGGACGCCGCGCGCCTGCCCCTCCTCTGGGAGGAATTCCGTATACGGAAAGCGCGATCCGATCATGAACAGCGTGTCGCAGCCGGTCATCATCTCGTAGCTCGGCCGGGTACCCAGCAACCCAATCGAACCCGTGACAAACGGCAGATCGTCCGGCAGTGCGGCTTTACCGAGCAACGCCTTGGCAACACCGGCGCCAAGCTTATTAGCGACTTCGATGACCTCGTCAGTAGCGTGAAGCGCGCCGGCCCCGACCAGCATTGCCACCTTTTTGCCGTCGTTGAGCACCCGAGCTGCGCGTTCGAGCTCTTTTTGAGCGGGAACCACGTCGGGCGCGTCATAGCCGATGCCAGTCAGAATGGCGCCGTGTTTTTGCGGCGGCGATTCGACCGCGTCTTCTTCCTGAAGGTCGTTCGGCATGATGATGCAGGTGACGCAGCGCTCGGCCTTGGCAATGCGCACTGCGCGGTCAATCAGTTGACGCACTTGCGCCGGCTCGGTCGCCATGTGGACGTATTCGCCGGCGACGTCCTTGTACAGCGAAATCAAATCGACTTCTTGCTGGTAATGCCCGCCCAATGCGGTTCGCGCCTGCTGCCCGACAATTGCCAATACCGGCTGATGATCCATCTGCGCATCGTAAAGCCCGTTGAGCAAATGGATTGCCCCCGGCCCCGAGGTCGCCAAACACACCCCGATATCGCCGGTAAATTTCGCGTGGGCGGAAGCCATGAACGCGGCCATTTCCTCGTGCCGCGCCTGGACAAATTCGAACCGGTCGCCGGCGCGAGCCAGTGCGCCGACCAGCCCGTTGATGCCGTCTCCGGGATATCCGAATATTCGCTTGATACCCCAAGCAGAAAGGCGTTCCCAGAAGAAGTCGCTAACGGTTTTAGCCATATCTTACCTCGTGCTGTACTCGTCAGCCGGGCTGCAACCGTTGCCTTCCATCTCGGCGCATCAATCGGGGCGTTTGCGAGAGTCGAGGCGCGCCTGCAGCGGCAGGTCTCTAAACTCAACGCTGTTCGCTAAGGGTCGTTCCGGGCGGCCGGGCGGCCGTTTGGCATTAATTTAAATCAATAATCGTAGGCAATCGCACCGAAGCATGTGCTCTCCGGCGATCGCAATACTTGTGATATTGCGCCCACGTTCTTGATCCGAGCGTAGTTTCCCTTGCTCAGCGCACTAGCCCACTTAGTTGCGGCCGAGGCAAGATGTTGTTCGGGACGGGTGTCCGGGTACGCCGATTACCTCACCCGCTCCCTTGGATCAGGCGTGGCTCAGCGCTCTCTCGAGTTCCGCCTTGTTCATTTTTGAGCGGTTGGGAATGTCTCGGCGGCGGGCCTCATCGTAAAGTTCGGCGCGAGTTTTACTGCCGGTCTCTTTTCGGCTGCCGCTTCGCCCCGACCTTTTTGTCGCCCGCTGATAAGAGGCCTAAGTCGCCCGGTGACCTTCCTTTTCATCCTGATAGGTCTCGCCGCGCTGTTCCTTTTTCTTGGTATGCCGCAAATTCTCGGCATTCTTTTTCGGACTCTCGTATTTCGAGGCGCCGGCTTCGTGCAGCGCTATCGCGATCGCCTGCTTCGGGTTTTTGACCTTTCGTTTGCCAGCAGCCGTCTTTAGTTCGCCATGCTTGAATTCGTGCATGACGCGCTGCACGGTTTTCTTCTGTTCCGGTGATTGGTGACTAGCCATTTGAGCCCTCGCTGCATGCCCGCCAAGAGCGCACCCTCTTTCGAGAGAAGCACCCTCGATAAGCCGGACATTCGCAAACCCTGTGCGGTTCCCTCGTCGTCTGTCAAAAAACGATTGAGCGGCGGTTTTTAGCTGTATTGGCGCCACCCAGCGGTGGGAGGCGCGCCTGGAGGAGGGCACGCAAAGATATCTGGCCGACTGAGATAGCACCCGTCATTCGGCGCCGCGACGATGGCGTTGAGCTCGTTCAGCTGCGGTGGGGCTTTCCGCCGGGCCGACCCAAAGGGGCGCCTATCATCAAACCCTGCCTTGAACGGGCCACCGGCCTAGCCGGGGCTCGCTCGCCTCACCAGGCGACCGGCGCGCCGGCCTTCTCGGCCGTTTGTTCAGGCGGCAGCGCCGGATCTCAATGGATGCGAAGAAATCGCCGACCGGTTACATTGCCGGCAGCCTCGGAGACGAGCCAGCCAGCGGCGGCGCCATCACTTCCGGTTGGATCATCGCGGCGCGCTCGAACCCCGCTTCGTCGGAGATCATCGACGTGTTGGTAATCCCGCCCGGGACCAAAACGTTGACGGTCACTCCGGTACCGTCGAGATCCTTCGCCATGATCGCACTGAGCGCCCGCCTTGGAGGGGCCGTAGGTGGGTGAACCGGCGGCCAGGGGTATGGTTGCGGGGGCTGGATCTGGACTTTGTGACATTTTCAACGCGCAGGGGCTAGAGCCCTGATCAGGCCTCCCGTCCAAGCAGGCTGAACAGGGTGGGCTCGCTATAACGCCCGGCGGCGGTGCGCTCGGGCATCGGGCGGCAATCCTCCTTCAACTCGAACAGGGAGAGTTGTTCAAGTCTTGCCGCTGCCGCCAGCTGCTCGCGGCGACGCTGCAAAAGCTCGCGGCAGAGAACGCGCTTGCCATCGATGTCGATGAATTTCGGCGCGGGCATAAATCTCCTCCTCCCATTCGGGGTGTCAGCGCAGCGGTGCGCTGCACCCCTGCCCGTCGGCGAGACCGGGTGTGCAAGCGGAGCGGGCGCCTTCGCGGGGAACCGGCTGCAGGAAGCGCGGCGACCGAAGCTGGGCGGAAGGCGCTCCGAAGCGCGCTGAGGGCGGAGCCCTAAGCCGCTTCTATCGATTGAGTGTCGTTGCCACCGTGACCCAATCAGACCGAAAAACACGCTCAAGCGATCGCCCCTGAATGGGACGAAAACAGCGCGCAAAATCCCGCCAGCGGTTATGGCTTGGCAGGCGCGTCGGGGATGACGGCCGGCACGCCTTCGGGATTGATGTTGAAAGCGAGGAACGTCAGCGGCTCGCTGCCGGGGTTGCCCCACTGATGGATGAGGCCGGACGGCTCGTAGATCAGAGATCCCGGCCCGCGCTCAGCCGCCTGGCCGCTAACCGTGTTCGCGCCGGTGCCCGAGACGATGTAGTAGAGCGCCGCGCCCGAGCGATGGTGCGGCCGGTTTGAGGGCATCCCCGGTGGAAAGGTGACCCGCGTCAGGTTCAGCTCATAGCTTCCCGGCTTCAGCCCGGGCAGCGGCGCCGGCGTCCGGTAGAGCTCCTTGATCGTCGCCGGCGCGGCAGCGATCGGTTGATCGAGGGCGTCCTTCGGGGCCAGCAGAAAATACAGCAGGGTCGATGGCTCACCGTTCCCGGCTGTCAGAGATGCGTTTGTTCCGCCGGCGATCAGCGCGCCCGCGCCCGCCGTAATCTTCTTTGCCTCACCGTCGGCGATTTCGGTCGATCCGGACAGCTGGTAGAAAATGCTGTTCGGCGCCGACAGGCTGATCTTCTGGCCCGGCGGTATCGACACACTCGCCGCCCTGAAATAGAGGGGTGCGCTCCCAAGGGAGGGCAGCTTGGTACCGGCCACTACGGTCCGCGCAATCGCTGGGGCCGCGGGCGGAGTCTGCGCGGCTGCTGCGACGGTCAGGGCCGCTCCTCCTACGAGCGCGGTTGCAATGGCGAAGCGCATGGTCACCTCCGACGATTGCACCGGCCTTAATTGAATTTGGCGCGGTTTCCGCACTGGCGTGAGGAACCTGATCCATCCCCGACCACGACCGCCAGAGCGCGCGAACCCTTGCGAGATTGCACCGTCGCCGGATTCGCGGCCACGGTCGGGCAACGGCTTCCCGGGTCCGCGCACCCAATGACAAGCTTCTGGAACCGCGCTATCTCACGGGTGAGAAGGCCGCCGGCATAAGCAGCTTGTTTTCCTGGCGGACTGGCCGCACCCCGGTCTGCGCCGGCCACCCCGTACCGGGCCGCCGGGATTCGTCGCGGACGCGGGTGCGCTCGCTCAAATCCTTGTACACCCAGGTGTGGACGAACTTGTTCAGTCCGCCGAGTTCGCTCGTCCAGCAGGCGGCCAAGGGGGAGAACTTCTCGCGAGCCTCGATGGCTTTGGCCCACCCGTCCAGCACCTTCGGGATGTCGCCCGGGGCGTAGGTGTAGGTGCGCATCTCATACACATTCCCTGCACCGTAGTCCCGGCTACCCAGGGCGCGCATGAACGGCGCCGGATTCATGATCTCGGCTTCCTGCGCCACGATCAGGTCCCCGCCGCCGGGGAGCTGCTGCATCGCGGTGTCTGACGCCAGCGCGGCGCGTACCCTGGTACGATGTCCCAGGTCGTCGTAGGGATACACGTGGATGACCTGATTGAGCGGGCCAAATTCGGTGTGCCAAAAAGCGCCCAATTTAGAGTGTTTCTCCCGCAGCGGCAGCCGCTTGGCAAAGCGCTCTTCAAATTCGGCTGTGGTTCCGGGGCGCAAGGTATAGGTACGGACTTCGTACAACATCGGCGCATCCTCCAGGTGACGGGGTTTGGCGAGGCGATATGCCAGCCAACCGATAACGCGTTCCACCCGACATTTCGCATATGGGCGCTGATCCGCCCTTGGATACCCTCCCTCGAAGCCCTTTAGGCAAGCTCCGCGAGACGCACACGGTAGGTTCGATCTGCGATCACGATTTCGCCGTGTTCGCTGTCACCGACATCGCGACGGAAAACACCGATGCGGTCCCGCCAGCGCACGCGCTCCCCAGGATGCCAAAGGCGGTTAATCAGGGGTGGCAAAGGCGCCGCGGGCCGAGAGTGCCGTTGACTTGCCTTGCGTCGCTCACCGCCAGGCAATCGCTGTGTACCGGTCATGTTGACGCCTCACTGGAAAATTGTGTCGCACTGGCCTTCGCTGACGGGAACCGCCCGAGCGGCAGTAGCCGATACTTCCGTCAGCCGGGTGTCGGAGCGCTCGCTTCCTGGCGCGACATTGAGGCGTTCTCGTAAGCAGGCGGAGATGTTTCGTCCTTAGACCGGATTTAGGGACGTTAGGGCGTATTACGAGAACGTGCGCTGATGGGGCCCAGGGAAAGAGAATTCTACCGCTTTAGATCAGGCGTAAACCGGTCGCCTCTGGACCCTTCCTACCGCGTCGATTACATCAACGGAGACTCGCTGGCCCTCCGTCAGGCCTGTGATCCCGGAGCGCTCCAGCGCCGAAGCATGCACAAAGATATCCTTGCCGCCCCGATCCGAGGCGATAAAGCCAAACCCCTTCACCGCGTTGTACCACTTGACCGTGCCGAACTCCTCGACGGCGGCTTGGTCGGTGGGCGGATACATAGGTCGCTCCGGTCGGGCGCGTCTGAGCGGCTCTTGCTGCGCAGTGCTGCTGTCGAGGCTCAGGATTTCGGTTACCTGTGGCCCTTTGGCACCGGGGCCGGCGTGGACCTCGAGTGTCGCGCCCGGCGGCACGGTATCGTGGCCGCTGCGCTCGACCACACTCACATGCAGGAAGGCATCGCCGGATCCGTCGGCAAGCTGTACGAAACCAAATCCCTTGTCGGATACACCATTTGACGACAGCCTGGACCGGGGCACCAGAGGGCGCGTCAACTCTCTGGCCGCCAAATTGCGGTGCAGACCCGAAACTGCGCCGGGCTGCTTCAAAGTTGTCGTCGTCGAAACCGCGGCGGCGGGCCGGACGAAAATCTCTGTCTCTGCTGCTCACTTGAATTCCTGGGGCCGAGTGGATTGCGCGCACTCTGAAATGTGGCGGAATGATCGTCAACAAATTCCACACCGCGCTGTGTTTCCTACTTTTTTGACGGCTTTGTTGCTCAACGGGCTCATTATGCACCAGGGCGCGGGGTTGTCCCGCACCTTGCGAACGTAAAATTCGCGATGGATAGAGCCGAGTTTGAAGCCAACCTTAGGCGCGAGGGGTATGAGCTTCGCGAGGGCGAGATCAAACCGAACGAGCATCGTGGATCTCACGCGCACGAGTTTGACGCGCAGCTATTTGTGCTGGTGGGATCGATCACGCTTGTCTTTGGAGCCGATCGCCGCACGTACGGTCCGGGCAACTCCTGCAACGTTCCGGCAGGAACGATGCACGAAGAACATACCGAGGCTGACGGCGTGCGATACCTGGCCGGGCGTCGAGCGGCAGCAGTGAACGTCCCTGCATAACGCCCGCCGCTAACGACCACCACTGCGGCGACCCTACGAGCTTCGGTGCGATGGGTAAGCAATCAAGCAATATCCGCCGCCTCGCTGCCGATTGCGCCATGTGCGGACCATCGAACCTGTTCAACTGCCAGGCTTCCGGCGGGAAGCGGGCGAAGCAGCTCTGATGCCGGCTGGGTAAGATCGAGCCAGGTCTGCCAATCTGAACGGCCGAAAACGACCATCTGCCGATCGTGAATAGAATTGCCCCGGTAACGGCGGAGGCCGAAGCCGGCTTGCCGGATCGACCGGTAACGGCGAATGTTGACCAGGCACGTCACTACGGCGCGGAGGTGTTGCTATGCCACGGGCGAGCTGGAAAGGCTTTTTGCGCCTCTCGTTGGTTTCCTGTCCGATCTACCTGTCGCCAGCGACGACACGGACGAAGTCCATCCGGCTGCACCAGGTGTGGCGGCCCCGAAAGCCGCGCGCGGCACCCAATGAGAATAGAGGAGGAACGGCAGCCCTACCAGGATGCCGGCCGCTCGTATAACGACGATATTGGCGGCGACGTAGGGCCAGGAACCGGCTGCGCCTGCTGCGTATCGCCCTCCTCCCGCATGACCCGCACACCGGCGAGGAGATCAAGCGCGACGAGGTCGTTAAGGGCTACGAATACGAGCGCGGCCGGTTCGTCACTCTCACGGCCGAGGAGCTCAAGGCGCTGGATGTTGAAAGCTCGAAGATCATCGACCTCGAAACCTTTGTGCCGCGCGCCGAGGTCGACCCGGTTTATTTCAGCACCCCGTATTACGTCTATCCGGACGGCCCGATCGCGATTGAAACCTTGCGCGTAATCGGGGCGGGGCGGCGATGGCGGCAGCCGGTGCGATCGGAATCGGCCGGGTTACCCTGAGCCGGCGGGAGCGGTTGGTCATGGTCGAGCCGCGTGACGCCGGCATGGTGGCGATCACTTTGCGGGCGTCAGAGGAGGTGAGAGCGGCCGCGTTCGCCAAGGCTGACGCGGATATCGATGCCGACATGGTGGCGATCGCCGAGACGATCATCAAACGCCGCAGCGGGCATTTCGACCCCGCTACCTTCCGGGATCGTTACCAGGAGGCGCTGCGCGAGCTGATCGAGGCGAAGGTGAAGGGTTTACCGGTCACACCCAAGCAGATCTCTCCGCCGGCGCCGGTGCACGATTTGATGGCTGCACTCAAGAGCAGCCTGGCACAGGAATCTGGCGCCGCGGTGAAGCCAAAACGCAAGGCCGCCGCCGATCGCCGCCAAACCAACCTGTTGCTGCCAGTGCCCGGAAAGAAGAAGGAGACAGCGACGGCTGCGACCGTGACGGCCCTGCCGCGGAGGCGACGGAAAGCGTGATCTGAGCGCAAGGGAGCTGAGAGGAGCCCGTTACCACATCAGCGACGCATCTCCCCTTTCATCGCCGACAAGCTCCGGGGCGTATTGGGCGAGCTGTTCGACGTAATGACCGATATCGCTGGTATGCGAGTAGCCCATCCAGTTCTCCGTCCTGGTCAGGATGATGCCGCAGCGGATCGCCTCGACGAGAAAACCATACCGGATGCCCTTGGGCCTGGCGTGCGGGCCTCCGGCAATCCCGGCCCTGCGGATGACCCGGTTTACCCTGTGGACCATTTCCACTTCTGTCTTGAGGCCAAAGAGGCCGATCGCAGATGACCGGGTCCGAGCGCGGCGGATGTCATGCACCTCGTCGAGAAGCGCAATGAAGGAGTCCGGAACGGGGATGGCGCGCGTGATGTCGTGCCGTCGCGGCGTCGTGCCTCGCAGTATAACGGTCCGCGCGGAGAAATCGACCTGCGCCGAGTCAGGGTCAGCCCTTCCGTTAAACTGCAGCCGGTATAATGCAGCAGACTGCAAAATGTCCGCGTTGTATCCACGGCCTTGTCGGCGGCCTCAAGAAAGGCCGCGCGTTCTTCGTGATCGAAGAAAAGGCGTCGCCCCCGATCGTCGAAGAGGCGTGAAGTTGGCATTTACGAGGCGATCCGGTCGTCGGGCGACCACATCCGTTCCGCGTCGGCTCGTTCATCCCCTAGGAGTTCCGGGGCGTGCTTGAGCAACTCGGCGACATATGCCGCTGTGTATTCGGGAAAGGAATGCCCCATCCACTTCTGCAGCCGGGTGATCATGACGCGGCGGCGGATGGCGTGAACGAAGAAGCCGTGCCGTATTCCCTTGGGCACGGCGTGCGGGCCTCCGGCAATCCCGGCATCGGCAATAACACGCGTTACCTTCTTATGCAATGCCGTTTTGCTGAGGGGCCAGGCCCGTTCTCCGGCATGCAGGCCGGCTTGATGGTGACGAATACCGTGCACTTCATCGAGATGCTCGATGAAGCTGTCGGGTACGGGAATGGCCCGGGTGATCTCTGACCGGCGCGGCAACAGGCCGGAGAAGACAACCGCCCGGCCCGCGCAATCGACCTGCTGCGGCGTGAAATTCATGGCCTCAGTGAAATTGCAGCCGGTGTAATGCAACAGACCGCAAAAGGTCCTGGCCTTGTCGTCCTTCAACCCGTCCGCAGTTTCAATAAAGGCTTTACGCTCTTCTTCGTTGAAAAGAGTCGTTGTCCTTGCTCGTCGAAAAGATGCGCAGTAGGCATTTTATAGTTCTAATGGAAAACACGGCAATAGAAAAGGCCCCCTGGCCAGGGGGCCCTTTGTGTCGGGTGAAAGAGGATGTGGTTAGCCTTGGATGCGGATGTAAAGGTTGCAGTTATTGCCTTGCGTGTTTTCATTGTAGATACCGGCAGCAATACAGGCCGGAGCGCCAGCCGGGAAAACGTTCCCTGAAGTCGGAACGCCATCATCGATTTTAGTATCAATTCTTTGAGCGGTGTTGGCGTCAAAAGCGCCAGTGGCCGCTACAGCACCGTTCGGTGTGTTATGAAGTGCAACATAAAGACCACCCATCACGCTACCAGCAGCGATACCAAGCCCGTTGTTCGGCACAGC
>CAVTLC010000054.1:0-120537 GCA_963735445.1 uncultured Alphaproteobacteria bacterium | reverse complement strand
CGCTGGGATCTCGACACGCTGCGCTGGGCCGATGAGCTGGGCTTTTCGGAAGCCTGGATCGGCGAGCACCACACCGCACCGTGGGAGCCGCACCCCTCGCCCGATTTGTTGATCGCGCAGGCATTGATGGAGACCAAGAATATCCGCCTGGCGCCGGGCGGCTTCCTGCTGCCCTATCACCATCCCGCCGAGTTGGCGAACCGGGTGGCGATGCTCGATCACATGGCGCAGGGCCGCCTCAACTTCGGCGTCGCCGCGAGCGGGCTGCCGAGCGACTGGGCAATGTTTCATGTCGACGGCTATGCCGGGCAGCATCGCGAAATGACGCGAGAGGCGCTCGACATCATCCTGAAGCTGTGGACCGCCGAAGAGCCGTTCGATTATCCGGGCAAATATTGGCAGGTCAGCAAAACCGATTTGATGCTGCGCACCTTGCGGCCGCACATCAAACCATTCCAGAAGCCGTATCCGCCGATCGGCGTTGCCGGTGTCAGCAAAGGTTCAGACACGTTAAAGCTTGCCGGCGAGCACGGGTTCTTGCCAATGAGTCTTAACCTCAACCAGACCTATGTCGCGAGCCACTGGGATTCGGTCGAGGAAGGCGCGCGCCGGTCGGGCCGCACGCCGAGCCGCGCGCAATGGCGGTTGGTGCGCGAGATTTTTGTCGCCGATACTGATGCCGAGGCTTGGCGATTGTCGGTCGGCAGCATGATGGGCCGGATGATGCGCGAGTATTTTATCCCGCTGCTGACCGATGTCGGCGTCGTCGAGTTTCTAAAGCACGATCCGTCGGTCGCCGACAGCGATGTAACCCCGGAATATTGCGCCAAGCACAATTGGCTGATCGGTTCGCCGGCGACCGTCATCGAAAAGATCGAGCAGATGTATGACGAGGTCGGCGGGTTTGGCTCACTGCTGCTGTTCTGCTTCGACTACAGCGAGAACCCGCAAGCCTGGCGTCATTCGATGGAGTTGTTAGCGCGCGAAGTCATGCCAAAGGTCGCGCATCTGCTGCCGTCGTGACCTCAACTGCAAGGGCGTAGCCCCGCCTCGCGTGGTCCACTTACGATCAGTTTCTTTCCGCCGTTTATAAGGATCAATTTACGCCGAGATCGCGTGCCTTTTCTTCAAACTCGTCGCGGATGTCATTGAGGGTCGGCAGGTGCAGGCTCTTCAATTCGTTATGCACCTTTTTGGCGGCGCTCGAATGCAGATCGCGTTTGAAGTTGGTGACGACCTCCTCGGCCGACCCATAGTCGCGATAGCGATCGATCTCGGCCCGCGTCGCCTCGCGAACATGGTCCAGTTTTTTCTTTTCCGCTTCGGAGCGTCCATCCGGCTTGGCATGTATGACCGGGTCGAAGGCTTTCTTGATCAGAAAGTCAACGAGTTCGCGCTTCGCATCGGTCGCCATCGGCTTGCTCCGTGTTCGGTTTGCGACGAGAACACCGCCTCCCAAACGAGGTTCCTGACTCGTTCCGGAGCTGAATAGCCCCCGCTCGAGCTTCGCGCCCAACACGTGACGGGTGTTCCCAGGAGGCACTTTCCTTAATTGAGGCAGCGTCTGCAGCAGAGAGGAGTTGCGATCGGCGTCGTGCTATAAGTCGTGTTCCGGCGACAGCGACGACGGAGATGACCGTGGATTTGCCCGCAGGATTGCGGCTGAGCATCGAGAGCCAGCCTTCAACCGCCGACGTCGACAAAATCGGCTACGCCCTCGATGCCTATAATCGCCAATTTCTCGGTGAGACCGGCTATTCGCGAATGGGGTTGTTTGTTCGCGACGAGGGTGGCGAGATCTTCGCCGGACTGGTCGGCTCCACCTATGCCGGCTGGCTGTTTGTCGCCGATCTATGGGTGCATGCCGATCTCAGGCGCCGTGGTGTCGGCACACATCTCCTAAACCTTGCCGAGCGTCGGGCGGTGGATCTCGGGTGTCATTCGGCGATGCTCGACACCTTTTCTTTTCAGGGTCCGGCGTTTTATCCGCGGTTTGGCTATCGAGTTTATGGCGCGCTTGATTACCCGCCCAATCACCGGCGCTTTTTTCTGTGGAAACCGCTGCAACCGACGACCGCCTCAAATGAGGTCATGTTGCTCCCGGTCTCGGTCAAAGCCGTGCTGTTCGAAGCGGATCGGGTCGTGCTGCTTGAAAACGAGCGGCGGCAATGGGAATTGCCCGGCGGGCGGCTTGAACCCGGCGAGGACCCTCCGGCCTGCCTGATACGCGAGGTCAAGGAGGAGCTCGGCGTCGAGGTCATCATCGACAAGATCCTCGACAGCTGGGTTTACGAAGTGCTTCCCGGACGGCAGGTGTTGATCGTGACCTACGGCGTACGGAACGGCGATTACCGCGACATGCGGGTCAGCGACGAGCATCGGCGCTTTGGTTTGTTTACGCTCGGCGAACTGGAGCAATTGCCGATGGCAGCAGGCTATCGCCGCTCGGTCCGCGAATGGGCGGCATTTTGCGGGATCCGCTGAAAGCAAGCCGAAAAGAGACCACGAATGACCGATGCCCTCGACCGATTGCTGGCCATCATGGCGCGGCTGCGCGATCCCGAACGGGGCTGTCCGTGGGATCGCCAACAGGACTTCGCAACAATCGCACCCTACACCATCGAGGAGGCCTACGAGGTCGCAGATGCGATCGCGCGTAGTGACGTCGCCGCGCTAAAGGACGAACTCGGCGATCTGCTGTTTCAGGTGGTTTTCCACGCGCAAATGGCGCAGGAGGCCGGCCTTTTTGACTTCGCCGATGTCGCAACCGCGATTAGCGATAAGATGGTGCGCCGCCACCCGCATGTCTTTGGCGATGCCGAGATCGCAAACGCCGCGGCGCAGAGCCTGGCCTGGGAGGAGCACAAGGCAAAAGAGCGCACGGCAAAAGCTGTGGCGGCGGGAGCCCGGGAAAGCGTCCTCGACGGAGTTGCCCTTGCTCTTCCCGCTCTGCTGCGTGCCGACAAGATCCAGAAGCGTGCGGCGCGGATCGGGTTTGACTGGCCGGAAGCCCGACCAGTCATCGCCAAACTCTCCGAGGAGATCGGCGAGTTGGAAGCGGAACTTGCTGTGGAAGCCGGGGCCGATCACAATAAAGACAGGATCGAGGATGAGATGGGCGACATCCTGTTTGCCGCAGCCAATCTCGCACGCAAACTCGACATCGACCCAGAAGCGGCCTTGCGTCGCGCCACCGAAAAATTCGAGCGCCGCTTTCGCCGGGTCGAGGTGCTCGCCGCCGAGCGCGGCATCGGCCCCGATCTCGACGCCCTCGATGCGCTGTGGCGCGAAGCGAAAAGCGGCGAAGCGAAGGGTGACCCAATCTCCTCGACTTCGGCCGATCAGATCCCGTCGTTTTCTGAGCCACGCCGATCGGGAGGAATAAGCGACAGCCGAGTCCTAAGGCTTGAGCGGGTCGAAGAGACGCTGCCCGCCGGATTCGAGGGGTTACGAAACGAGGCGAGAGCCGAAGCGTATAAGATGCTGGATCGGCTCGCGACCGAATGGGAGGCTCGAGAGACCCGTTTCGCACGAGACGGCGAAGCTCTGTTCGCCGCTTATTTCGGCGACCCTTTAGTCGGTATCGGCGGGATCACCTGGGATCCTGTCATTCCCGGCGCCTTCCGCATGCGGCGCTTCTATGTCGCCAAGGCGTTTCGCCGTCGCGGGATAGCGCGTCAGCTCGCGCTCTCTCTCCTGGGCCGCAAGGAGATTACCGGCCGCTCAATCATCGTCAATGCCGGGGTCGGCAGCGCGCCCTTCTGGGAATCGCTCGGCTTCACCTTGGACCGGCAGGACGGCCACACCCACATGATGCAGGCGTGAGACTGTTAAGTTCAATGCACCCGCCGATCATCATGCAGGCCGGCTATATCGGCGTCAGACAACCGGCTGATAGCCGGGCAGCATCCTCTTCGTCGCGCGGTCTGAGCGGCTAGCTTCCGCCCTTGGCCTGATTGTAGATCAAGCCTCCGGCGAGACCCGCAGCGGCTCCAATGCCAGCACCAAGACCGGCATTACCGGCAATCGCGCCAATGATAGCACCACCTCCGGCGCCAATGGCGGTGCCCGACAGCGCCCGCTGCTGGCCTGGGGTCATATCGGAACAGGCAGCCAATGGTACCGACGCCATCGCGGCTACCAAGATCAACCGTTTCATCATGATCTGTGGCTCCCCGGCGGCATCACGGGGCAAGGATATTTACCGGCGAGATAAATAAACATACCGTCTATCGCGGGCATCTCAAGGCGCGCTGGCCGCTCATTCGCCCAGGCAGTAAAGGCAGCGATCTCTGAGCCCCGCGGCGGTCTCGGCGTCGGCAGGCAGAACAGCTTGCGCCCGCCGCGCTGCATCTCATGCGCCTCTTCGACGTCAACGGCACCCTCGACGTATCCGTGACAGAAGTTCACCGCCGCGGTCATCAGCGGATCGTCTTTGACCGGTGCGCAGATAGCAATTAGGTCGGCGACCGTGTGTGGCGGAAACTGAGATTCTGACACCGTGGCCGATGCCGCCGCAGCGCTCGCCGCCATTAATACAGCGGCAAGCGGCAAGCCTCCAAATCTCATTGTTATCCCCCTGTTACGCGCACAACAACAAGCCGTACTCTAACAGGAGTTGCAGGGTCAATGCACCCGCTGATGATGGCGCAGGCGGCCAATATCCGCATCGGATAGGCGGACCGACAAATGGGCAGCGTCGTTGTCGTCGCGCCGCCCGAGCACCTCGCCGTGGCGATAGACCCAGGCGAGGGTCTCGCCATCGCTCAATGGGATGTCGAGGCGCACCGGCCGGACCCCGGAATTAAGATGCCCGTCGATCACTTCGAGCAATCGATCGAGCCCCTCTCCGGTCGCCGCCGAGAGCGCGACGCAGTCCGGATTGCGAGCAGTCTGGTTCTCTAGGGTCACTCGCGCTGCCGGGTCGAGGAGGTCAATCTTGTTCAGTGCTTCGATCATGCCGTCTTCGGCGGCCTCGTCGAGCCCGAGGTCGGAGAGCACCGACAAAACATCTTTGCGCTGCGCTTCGCTGTCGGGGTGAGACGCATCGCGGACATGGATCACGAGGTCGGCCTCGGTCACCTCTTCCAGCGTGGCGCGGAATGCGGCGACAAGATGGGTCGGCAGTTCCGAGATAAATCCGACCGTGTCGGACAGGATCACCGTGCGGCCGGACGGCAAATCGAGCCGCCGCATCGTCGGATCCAATGTCGCGAACAGCATATTGTCGGCCATGACGTCCGCCTGGGTCAGGCGGTTGAACAGCGTCGATTTGCCGGCATTGGTATAGCCGACCAATGCCACCACCGGATACGGGACGCGGCGGCGCGCCTCGCGATGCAAGGCACGGGTCCGTTTGATGCCATCGAGCTCCCGGCGCAAGCGTGCAATGCGCTCGCCAATCAGCCGCCGATCGATTTCCAGCTGGCTTTCACCTGGGCCGCCCAGAAAACCGAAACCGCCGCGCTGGCGCTCAAGGTGGGTCCACGATCGCACCAAGCGCGAACGTTGATAAGATAGCGCCGCCAATTCGACCTGGAGGCGTCCCTCGTGGGTGCGGGCCCGCTCGCCAAAAATCTCGAGGATCAGGCCGGTTCGGTCGATGACCTTCGCCTGCCAACTTCTTTCCAGATTGCGCTGCTGCACCGGCGACAACGCGCCGTCGATGACAACAAGACCGATCGCGTCGTCCTTGATCCATTCGGCAACGTGTTCGACCGTGCCGCCGCCAAACAAGGTTGCCGGTCGCGGCCGTGAGATTTTTGCGATCTCGCCGCGTACGACATCGAGGTGAATCGCACGCGCCAGCCCTATCGATTCTTCAAGCCGCGCTTCAAGCGAACGGTATGCGTCGCCATTGGTATTAATAGGCGGTGTTTTCGCCGCCGGGTGTAAGACCAGAGCGCGACCCGTCGACGCGCCGTTAGGTTTCGGGAGTTTATTCTTTTCTTCGTTGATAATCAGAGTTCCTCGCCCTCTCTCTCGAAAAGCTGGATCGGCTGCGCCGGCATCACCGTCGATATTGCGTGCTTATAGACAAGCTGCGAATGCGCATCGCGCCGCAGCAGCACACAAAAGTTGTCGAACCAGGTGATAATCCCCTGCAGTTTGACGCCATTCACCAGAAAAACTGTTACCGGAGTCTTATTTTTCCGGACATGGTTCAAGAACACATCTTGAACGTTTTGTGACTTCTCCACAGACATGGGTATCCCCCATTTCCCTTTTTGGAGCGAGGCCGGAATGGCTCCCGCCCTGTCGACAGCCGGCGCCCTGCACCGCTAGCTGCCGAAACCGAGATGGGCTCGCCAAAATAAATCACAAGCCCTGCACAAAGCGCAGCAGTGCTGCCGGATCGGCAAAGGTCAGGTGCGGCGTATAGCGCAACATCTCCTCCGCGGCGAGATCGTCTCCCAGCAGCACCGAAACGCAGCCGGCATTGCCGGCGCATTCGATGTCGACGCCGGTATCGCCGACGAACCAGACCTCCGCCCCGGCCTCCACGCCGCACGGTTCGAGCGCCAACCGAACGGGCGCGGGATCGGGCTTATCGGCGACGGCGTCGCCCGCGCCAACAAGCCGGCCAAAGTATCGGGCCCAGGCAAGCTGGTCGGCCTCGCGCCGCAGCAACGCCCCGGTCTTGTTGCTGACCACGCCGAGAAAAATCCCTTGGGCGGCTAGCCCTTGCAACATCTCGGCACAGCCCGGCAAGGGGGTCAGCCGCTCGAGATGGATGGCGCTAAACCGCTCGAGATAGATCCCCCTCGCCTCCTCCCAACGGTCGCCAAAATGCAGCGGAAAGCTTTCGCGCAAACTCAGCCGCACTCGCGCACGAGTCTCGGCGAGAGACCATGGCGGCTTGTCCATTGCTACCATGACATGGTTCAGCGCCTCATGGATCGTCATCCACGTGTCCACGAGCGTGTTGTCCCAGTCGAACAGGATGGCGCGGGGACGGGCAGGGAGAAAGCGGGCCGCGCTCATTCCGACCCGCTCGCGGAGCAGGCGTGAAATGCGCCAGCCTTCTCGGGCGCGCCGTTTGCGAGAAACCGACATCGGCGCTTACACCCCGATTTTCAGCGGACGATCGGTGCCGAAAACGCTGAGAGATTTGAGTTTGCGATGCAGGGCGGAGCGCTCCATGCCGACGAAGGCTGCCGTGCGCGATATATTCCCGCCAAAGCGCGTAACCTGCGCCAAAAGGTATTCTCGCTCGAAGACTTCGCGCGCGTCGCGCAACGGCAACGTCATTATCTCGCTTCCCTTTTCCCATTTCACGACGGTCGGCGCGATCGAGGTGATCTCGTTCGGCAGCATATCAGCACGGATCGGCTCTCGGCTTTCGCCAGGCGCCATGATCAAGAGCCAATCGATGACGTTACGGAGCTGGCGTACGTTGCCGGGCCAGGAATAGGCCTGTAGGGCGGCCATCGCGTCTTCGCCGAACTCGCGCGGGACGAGTCGCGCCGCGTCGGACGAGCGCATCATAAAGTGGCGCGCCATCAAAGGGATGTCTTCCCGGCGTTCACGCAACGGCGGAACCCTGATCGGTACGACGTTGAGCCGGTAAAACAAATCTTCGCGAAAACGACCCGCGCTGATTTCTCCGGCAAGGTCGCGGTTTGTCGAGGCCACGACACGGACGTCAACCTCGACGCGGCTCGACCCGCCGATCCGCTCAAAGGTCTGCTCTTGCAGGGCGCGCACGATCTTACCCTGGGTTTCGGGCGGCATGTCCGCGACCTCATCGAGAAACAAGGTGCCGCCATGAGCGCGCTCGAAGGTGCCAATTTTGCGCGGCGCGCCGTCGATCGCGTATTCGCTGCCAAACAGCTCGATCTCGAGCCGTTCGGGCCGCATGGTCGCGCAGTTGACCGGAACAAAGGGGCCTTTGGCTCGGCGCGAGCGCAGGTGGAGGAGCCGCCCCACCACCTCCTTTCCGGCGCCGGGTGGTCCGGTGATTAGCACCCTGCTTCCGGTCGGGGCGGCCTTATCGATTTGGTGCCGTAACTGCTGAGCCGCCGGTGAAACCCCGACAAGATCGATATCGCCACCAGCCCGAAGCCTAAGCTCCTCGTTTTCCAGCCGCAAATGGGCGGCTTCGATGGCCCGTTCGATGACGAGAAGCAGGCGATCCGATTTGAAAGGCTTTTCGATGAAATCATAGGCGCCGATCTTGATCGCCTCGACCGCGCTTTCGATTGTTCCGTGGCCACTGATCATGACGACCGGAACCTCCGGCATCTCGTCGTGCAGCAATCGAAGAATTTCAATCCCGTCGAGTTCGCTGCCTTGCAACCAGATGTCGAGAATGACAAGGGTCGGCTGCCGCGAATGGATAACCGTCAGTGCCTGGGCGCTGTCGGCCGCCTCGCGCGTGGTGTAGCCTTCATCCTTGAGCACGCCGGCAATCAGCATGCGGATGTCGGCTTCGTCGTCGACGATCAAGATATCATGCGCCATGGACGACTTCGCTCAGCTCCACGGCCCGACCGCTCATCCTCAGCGCGCTCCATCGCATGGGGATCGACCAAAAAGACGAGTCTCACCCGCGCACCTTTCGTGGTGCTATCTTCCAGCATCAGCTCTCCCCCGTGATCTTCCATGATCTTTTTGACGATTGCGAGACCGAGGCCGGTACCCTTGGTCCGGGTCGTGACATAGGGCTCGGTTAGCCGTTCACGGCCTTGGTTCGGCAGACCCTTGCCGTTATCTTCAACAATTATTGCTACCTGCCCTGGACTCTCGGTCACTGCGACCCGGATTCGTCCGGGCTCGCGGCTCTTGTCCTCGGCAATTCGCGCCTCGACTGCCTCGATTGCGTTTTTCACGATGTTAAGGACGGCTTGGCCGACAAGCCGCGCGTCACAGCTCAGCAAAACAGCGTGATCGGGAAAGCTCGTTTCGAAGATGATGTCACGGTGTGCCGAAAGCTGAAGAAACATCGCGCGGTGTGCGATTTCGACGAGATTCTCGGGTTTTAGTATCGGCGCCGGCATCCGCGCAAAGGCCGAGAATTCATCGACCATCCTGCCGATGTCGCCGACATGCCGGATGATAGTGTCGGTGCAGATCGTGAAGGTTTCGCGATCGTTGCTAATCTCTTTCAAATAACGTCGGCGCAATCGCTCGGCGGCGAGTTGGATCGGGGTCAGCGGGTTCTTGATCTCATGGGCGATGCGGCGCGCGATGTCGGCCCAAGCCGCCTTTCGCTGAGCCGACAGCAGCTCGGTGATGTCGTCGAAGGTGACGACAAAGCCGCTGATATCGCCGTCATCATGCTCGGCCGCGATCCGTACCAGCAAGGTACGCGTGCTCGTGCCGCGCACAAGCTGGACTTGCGATTGCGCCAGCCGGTCCGGCCGACGTTCGGCGGCATCCAGCAAGCCCGCCATTTCCGGCGCGACCTCAGCCAGATCTTCGCCAATCGAGTGTTCGAGATCGGCCCCAAGCAGGGCCGAGGCAGAGCGATTGGGGAGATATACGCGGCCGACGCGGTCGAGCCCGATGACGCCGGCCGAGACCCCGGTCAAGACCGTTTCGGTAAACCGGCGGCGCTCGTCGAGCTGGCGATTGGCTTCGCGCAGTTCGCGCTGCTGGCTCTCGATCTGGTCAGTCATGCGGTTGAAGGCGCGGCTCAAGGACGCCAGTTCGTCGTCGCGCTCGCCTTCCGGAACCCGCGTCGCAAGATCGCCGGCCCGCACCTGCTCCGCTGCCGTTGCCAACTGGCTAATCGGGACCGCCAGCTGGGTCGCAAAATGAATTCCCATGGCGACCGCGGCGACCAGGAACAGCATCGCCACCATCAGAAAAATCAGCGCGAAGGTAACCTGAAAGCCCGACCGCTGGCTTTCACTCTGTTGATATTGCGTTACAGCCCGCTGCGTCTCCTCCATATAGTTCAGTACCTTAGGCTCTACATAGCGCCCGATGTAAAGGTAGACCGGTCCGTATTGGTCGAGACGAATTAGGGCGCGCACGCGGTCGTCGGTATCGCTGGTCATGATCGCAACGTCGCCGGCGTCGGCAACGTGCATCGCGCTGTCCGGGACCGGTTGGAAACCGAGAGAAAAAGAGAGGCTCGACCGCGCTAATACGTGTCCTGCGCGATCGAACACGATGGCTTCGGTCAGCCCGCGCAATGCCGCCTGTCCCGCAACAACTTGTTCGAGCCGGGTCGGATCGAGCTCAAGCTGGACGGCGTCTCGGTTCAGGTCGTTGGCCATTGCCAGCGCGTCCGCGCGAATCGCTTGTTGATGCTCGTGCAAATAGGCTTCCGCAACCGCGAGCGAGTTGGAGACCGCGGTGCGCACCCTGTCGCTGAACCAGGATTCGACGCCATAACTGAAGAACAGATAGGAGAAAATCGCGACGATGATTGTCGGCGTCACCGCGATCAGGCTGAACAGCACGACCAGCCGGATTTGCAGGCGCGAACCGGCAAGGCCGCGCCGACGCTCGGCCCAAACCTGCAACAGTCCCTTGGCGATCAGCGCGCCAAGCGCCAGCAGTAGAACGAGATCAAGATTAAGCAGCCACAGGACGGAGTTGGGGTGGGCGCCAAAAGGCGGCGCTCCGGTCAGGGCCAGATAAGTCGCGACCCCGGAGGCGAGGGCCGCAGCCGTCAAACCGATCGCCAGCTTGTGCCGCAGCCCAGCTCGGCCGGCCCATATCTGAACCCGCCGTATCTGCCTCATGCACAACCCCGAAAGCGCAGCGTCGCAACTCCAAGGGCGGCCGCCGCAGCGCTGCCTTACAGCGCTGCGCGAGCAGCCGGAACTTCGCCGGTTGCCGGCAGCTCAGCTTCACCCAGCCCTTACTTTAGCCCGCGCACCACCGGGATGTCCAATTCGCGGATTTTCTTGCGCAATGTGTTTCGGTTCAGCCCCAGCAGATGGGCCGCCTTGATCTGGTTGCCGCGCGTTGCCCCGAGCGTCAGCACGATCAGCGGCCGCTCGACCTCGCGCAAGATCCGGTCGTAAAGCCCGGCTGCCGGCAACCCGCCTTTGTGAGCGGCAAAATAGCCGCGAATATGATGCTCGACAGCGCCGGCGAGACCTTCTCCCGGGATGGCCTCGGGGGCCTCCGCGAGGTCAGGCTGCTCGCCGAGCTCGGCTTCGATGACCGTAACCCCGATCACCTCTTGCGAATATAAAGCAGCGAGACGGCGAATGAGGTTTTCGAGCTCACGCACATTGCCGGGCCACCTGTAGGTGCGCAGACGCTCCATCGCCTCGTCGTCGAGCCGCTTCGGCGGCAGGCCCTCGCGGACAGCCTGTGCTGCGAAGTGCCGCACCAATGCCGGAATATCGGCACTGCGCTCGCGCAGACGGCGGAAGCCGAATCGGCGCGACATTCAGGCGATAAAACAGGTCCTCGCGAAATAGTCCCTGGCGAATGAGCTGGCGGAGATCATGGTGCGTCGCCGCGATGACGCGGACATCGGCGCGGATCGGAACCCGCCCCCCTACTGCGGTAAACTCGCCTTCCTGCAGGACGCGCAACAGCCGGGTCTGAGCTTCGAGCGGCATGTCACCGATCTCGTCGAGAAACAGGGTACCGCCCTGCGCCTGTTCAAAGCGGCCCATGCTGCGCGCCGTCGCCCCGGTGAACGCGCCTTTTTCGTGGCCGAACAGTTCGCTTTCGATCAACTCGCGCGGGATCGCGGCCATATTGATCGGAACAAACGGACCATTGCGACGCTTGCCGTAATTATGCAGCGCACGCGCGACCAGTTCCTTGCCGGTGCCGCTTTCGCCCATGATCGTCACCGTCAGGTCGGTGCCCATCAGCCTGGCGATTACGCGGTAGATCTCCTGCATCGCCGGCGATCGGCCGATCAGCGGCAGCTGATCTTCCAAATCCTCGTCGGGCCCGTTCGCTGGGCCGTTGTGAGGTGAAGTCAGGGCACGTTCGACGACACTGACCAGCTCACGCAAGTCAAACGGTTTGGGAAGGTATTCGAAAGCGCCGCGCTCAGTCGCCTTGACCGCGGTCAACAGCGTGTTTTGCGCGCTCATGACAATGATGCGCAAATCGGGGCGAATCTTTTTGATGCGCGGAATCAGGTCGAGGCCGTTTTCATCCGGCATGATCACGTCAGTGATCACGAGATCGCCCTCGCCGTCGGCAACCCAGCGCCATAACGTTGCGGCGTTGCCGGTCATCCTGACATCGTGCCCGAGCCGAATCAGTGCCTGGTTCAGCACCATTCGGATCGCGCGATCGTCGTCGGCCACCAGGATCGTCGAAGTCATCACCCGATACCGTCCTGTGCGACCACCGGCAAAAACACCCGGAACACGGTTCGACGGGGCTGGCTCTCAAATTCGATGACGCCGCCGTGGTCGCCGATCACCTTGGCAACTAATGCAAGACCAAGGCCAGTTCCGTTTCGCTTTGTCGTGACAAACGGATCGAACAGGTAGGGGCGCATATCCTCGGGAATGCCGGCGCCGTTATCGGTGACCGCGACCATCAGCGGCAGATGCTGGCGGCCTTCACCCCGCGGACCGGCGAGACGCAAGCCGTAACGGTAAGCGGTTGTGAGGATGATCTCGCCGTCGCCATTGGGCACCGCCTCGGCAGCATTCTTGACGATATTCAAGAATACTTGGACGAGGAGGTCGTGGTTGCCGTGCACCAGCGGCAGTGACGGATCGTACTCCTCGACAAACCGGGCATGGCGAGCGAAACCGGACTGCGCCAGCTTACGGACGCGCTCCAGCACCTCGTGGATATTGACCGGCTCGCGCACGATCGGGTGATGGTCGGAGAAAGACTCCATCCGATCGACAAGGGCGACGATGCGGTCGGTTTCATCGCAGATCAGACGGGTCAGCTGGCGCTCGCCCTCATCGGCATCCTGCTCGAGCAACTGCGCCGCCCCGCGAATACCGGACAGCGGGTTCTTGACCTCATGCGCCAGCATTGCCGCCATCGCCGTGATCGATCGCGCAGCATTTCGATGGGTCAGCTGACGATCGAGCTTGTCGACCATCGAGCGCTCGTGCAGCGAGAGCACCACGAGATCAGCGGCTTCCCCCGCCAGCGGCGCTGCCTGCACCGTGACGGTGCGGTTGCCAAAGCGCGGCCCTTCGAGCGCGATGTCGTATTCCGACATCGTATTGCCGACGCGCCAGACGGCGTCGATCAACGACAGCAATGGGCTGTGCGGCGCCACCAACCCTGCGAGAGCGGTGCCTTGCAACGCTGCGGCGCCGGTTCCGAAGAATTGCTCGGCGGCCGGATTGACCATGCGGATTTCGCCGTCGCGGTCGAGGACGATGACCGGATCGGCAAGCGCCGCCAATACCGCCGCCGGTTCAGGCAAGGCGAGTTTGGGACGGGCGCCGCCACTGCGCCGCCGGAGACTCTTTATCATGCCGGCTCGCTGGTCGCTCCCACCCTTTCCTCCCCCGCGAGCGGGATCGGGTTCAGGTGAGAACGCGCCAAAAGCGGCTCGTAAAAAGCCCGGATAAGCGTCCTAACCCGGGCCGGGTCAGCGGCCTGGTTGACCGCTGCGCGAAATTCGGCCGAGCCGGGCAAGCCCTTTGAATACCAAGCGACGTGTTTGCGAGCGATCCGCACGCCAACATCGATCCCATAATGGGACAGCATGTCGTCGTAATGTTGTTCGAGGATCGCCAATTGCGCTCCCAAGGGCGGATCGGGGACCCTCCTGCGCCCGCTGAGCCAGGCGCTGACTTGGCACACGAACCACGGCCGGCCATAGCTGCCGCGGCCGATCATCACGCCATCGGCGCCCGATTGCGCGAGCGCCCGGTCAGCATCCTCCAGGGTCTCGATGTCGCCGTTGACGATCACCGGTATCGTTACATTTTCCTTAACCTCACGGATAAATGCCCAATCGGCCGACCCCGCATAGAGCTGACAACGGGTGCGCCCGTGCACGGTAATCATGCGGATGCCGCAAGCTTGCGCAATTCGGGCGAGCCGCGGAGCATTCCGGTTCTTCTCGTCCCATCCGGTGCGCATCTTGAGGGTCACAGGCAAATCGACCGATTTGACGGTGGCTTCGAGGATGCGCGCGGCGTGGATCTCGTCACGCATCAGCGCCGACCCAGCGTGGCCGTTGACCACTTTCTTGACCGGGCAGCCAAAATTGATGTCGATGATCTGAGCCCCGCGGTCGGCATTGATCTTGGCAGCTTCGGCCATGATGTGCGGCTCGCACCCGGCAAGCTGGACGGCCATCGGCTGCTCGTCTTCGCAGCTCTTGGTCATTGTCATCGTCTTGCGGCTTTCGCGAACCATCGCCTCGCTCGCGATCATTTCCGAGACGACGAGGCCGGCGCCCAGGCGCTTGACTAGGCGGCGAAACGGTAAGTCGCTGACCCCCGACATCGGGGCCAGAATGACCGGCTGCTCGATTGTGACTGCACCGAACTCAATGCTCATTTTATAAGCAAATCATCTCATTGCCTAATGATTGAGCAGATCGTAGCGGTTTCTCTTTTGCAGTGCAACAATAACCGCTGCGACGAAAACCGCACCTAGAGTGGTAACGAGATGACGCGTCAGCTATTTTCGCTGCATGGAACCCGTATACGCGCTGGTCGTCGCCGCCGGTCGCGGCAGCCGGTTTGGCGGCGAGCGGCCTAAGCAATATCTGTCGCTGGGCGGGCAGACAGTCTTGCGTCACGCGGTCGGTGCATTGGCTGGTCATCCCCGGATCGTCGGCGTGCAGGTCATGATCCGTCCGGAAGACCGCGCCCTGTTCGACGACGCCGTCGCCGGGCTCAAGGTACTGCCGCCGGTCGCCGGAGGTTTCGCGCGGCAAGATTCGGTGCGGTTCGGCCTTGAGGCGCTGGCCCCCTATCGCCCGCAAACCGTGTTGATTCACGACGGCGCACGACCGTTCCCCAGCGCAGCACTGATCGACCGGATCATCGAGGGGCTCGCGCAAGCGCCAGCGGCGATCCCTTGCCTGCCGTTGCGCGACACGATTAAGCGCGCCGAGGGCCGTCTGATTCAGACGACGGTGGACCGATCGAGCTTATGGCGCGCGCAGACACCGCAAGCTTTCGATTTCGAGGCCATCCTTGCCGCTCATCGCGCGGTTGAAGGACGCGAATTGACCGATGATGCGGCAGTGGCAGAAGCGGCGGGCCTGTCGTCCGTGCTGGTCGACGGAGATGAAAACAATCTGAAGATCACCACGGCGGACGACCTCGCCGCCGCCGAGCGGCTGCTGGCGGCGCGGCTTGGCGATATCCGGGTGGGCCAGGGTTACGATGTCCATGCCTTCGGCCCAGGCGACGGCATCATCATTTGCGGCGTCGGAATCCCGCACGGCGCCGGCCTCGTCGGCCATTCCGACGCCGATGTCGGTTTGCACTCGCTGACCGACGCCGTGCTGGGCGCGATCGGCGCCGGCGATATCGGCCAGCATTTCCCGCCAGGCGACCCGCAATGGCGGGGTGCGGCATCCGACCAATTCCTGCGTCGTGCCGCCGATCTCGTCCGCGCCCGTGATGGCATCGTGGCCGCGGTCGATGTGACGATCATCTGCGAACGGCCGAGAATTGGGCCGCACCGCGCCGCGATGGTCGAACGCGTCGCCGCTATTCTCGGGATCGCTGCCGACCGCGTCAGCGTCAAAGCGACCACGACCGACCGGCTCGGCTTTACCGGCCGCGGCGAAGGCATCGCCGCGCAAGCGGTCGCGACCGTGCGCCTGCCACTGTAGACGACCATCAGCCAATCGGAACGACTTACCCGTTGCTGCGGCACCCCGCCGAGCTAATCGCGACATGGTTTGGGGTTGGGCTGAGCCCGATCGCCCCCGGCACCTGCGCTTCGCTTGTCGCATTGCCGATCGCCTGGGCGATCCGTGCGACGTCGGGTGACCCGGGGCTCGCGGTTGCCCTGATGCTTGTTTTTGCCGTCGGCTGCTGGGCGGCGGGCGCCGTAGCCGCGGATTCCGGCGTTCAAGATCCGGCTGCGATCGTCATCGACGAGATCGCCGGCCAGTGGCTGGTGCTGCTCGCGACACCGCTCGAACCGATCGCGTGGCTGCTCGCCTT
Organism: uncultured Alphaproteobacteria bacterium; assembly: GCA_963735445.1. Lineage (GTDB taxonomy): Bacteria > Pseudomonadota > Alphaproteobacteria > ATCC43930 > CGMCC-115725 > AP-15. Next base: position 104,488 of record CAVTLC010000054.1, on the reverse strand, counting down.
TGTCCTGTTTCGCCTCTTCGATATCTGGAAACCGTGGCCGGTCAATTGGGCCGATCGCCATGTTAAGGGCGGGTTCGGCATCATGCTCGACGATGTCTTGGCCGCGGGCTACGCTCTGATTGTGCTGATCATGGCATTCGCGATTGGCGGAGCATTGGGTGTTCGCGTCTGAAATTCTGAGCCTGGCGGAGATAGTGCTCGATGCCTGCCGGGCCCGGGGCTGGCATGTCGCAACCGCGGAGTCCTGCACCGGCGGCCTTGTTGCGGCGGCATTAACGGCGGTCCCTGGCTCCTCGGATGTCGTCGAGCGCGGGTTTGTGACCTATTCGAACCAAGCCAAATCGGAAATGCTGGGCGTGCCACCGGCGACGATCGCCGCCCATGGTGCGGTCAGCGCCGAGACCACGGCGGCAATGGCGCAAGGTGCGATCGTGCGCGCCGCGGTCGATCTCGCGATATCGATCACTGGCGTCGCCGGCCCCGGCGGCGGCAGCGCCGAGAAGCCTGTGGGGCTAGTAATTTTTGGCGTGGCCCGGCGCGGCGGCGACTGCCGAACCCACCGCCACGTATTTCCGGGCGACCGCACCGCAGTGCGCGAAGCAGCGCTGAAGGTGGCGCTCGGCCTTCTCGCCGACGCGGCCCAACCCGAATAGCGGCACGTGCACCATCAACTCGAAAGGGATCCAGAGAGATGAGCAGCTTCAACATCGCTGTGGTTCAGCCGCACTCGAACCCGCCGCCCGATGACCACAAAAACATCGACGACGCGGTGTGCTGGATCGGCCGCGCCGCCGCCGAAGGCGCCGATTTCGTCTGCTTTCCCGAGAGTTATCCGGGGCCGTGGCGGATGCCGGCGGCCTACGACCCTTCGGCGCGCATCGCCGAGGCCGCGCAGCAGCACGGGATCCATGTCGTCTTTGGCACAATGGAGCCGATCGATAATGCGAAAAAGACCGCCTACAACCTGACCTGCATGGCCTATCCCGATGGTCGCACGCCGGCGCGCTACCGCCGCACCCATCCGAACGGCCCGTGGATCTATGCGAGTCGCACCGGCGGCGGTGGGGTGTGGGAATTCGAGTGGGTGCCGGGGAATGATTTTCCCGTCTTTGACACCGTCCACGGCAAGGTTGGGCTCGGCATGTGCAGCGAAGTCTATATGCCGGAAGTGTCGCGCGCCCTAGCGTTGCGCGGCGCCGAAATCATCTTCCTGCCGGCCGGGCTCAGCGGCAGCGGCAATCTGTGGGAGACCTGGCACACGTTGCTGCGGGCGCGGGCGATGGAAAACCTGGCACTCGTCGTATCGACCCGTAACATCTTCGATCCCGCCACCGAACGCGGGCTTGCGATCATCGCCGGGCCGGAGCGCACCCATTACGAGAGCACTAACGTCGGGATGTCAGTTGTCGCGGTCAGCCTCGACCGCGTGCGCGAACTGCGCGCCGGCTGGGACGGCAACGACAAGACACCGAGTTGCGGCGTCAAGCAGGGTCTGCTGACCCAATGGCAGCGCCCGGAGCTTTACGACAGCATCTTTCCGCAGCCATTGCCGGCGGCGGCCGAGTAAAGCGTTGCGGACATGAACGGCACCGTTGCGGCTGTCAGCCGCAGCCCGCGGCACACTCTGATCAAAGGCAACGAGGCCAGTATTCGCCTCGTGGCCGGGCTCGGTGTCGAGGGCGACGCGCATCAAGGAGTGACCGTCAAGCATCGCTCGCGGGTGGCTCGCAATCCCGCCGACCCCAATCTGCGTCAGGTCCATCTGATCCACGCCGAGCTTCACGACGAGCTGCGGCACAGGGGCTTCGACCTGAAGCCTGGCCAGATGGGCGAGAACATCACGACATCGGGGATCGACCTGCTCGGGCTTGCGACTGGAACCCGACTGCATATCGGCGAGGACGCGGTCATTGAGGTCACCGGGCTGCGCAACCCCTGCGCCCAGCTCGATAAGCTGCAAAAGGGGCTGATGGCGGCAACCCTCGACCGCGATCCCGAGGGCAATCTCGTGCGCAAGGCCGGGATCATGGCAATCGTGCTGACGACAGGCGAGGTCCGCCCCGGCGACCCGATCCGGGTCGAGCCCCCTCCCCCACCCCACCGCCCACTCGCCGTCGTCTGAGGGCGCCCGGCGCTAAAGCCACCGGTTACGTCATTTTCCGTCACCGCCGGCCTGGCTTTCACAGACGTTTCCGTGTGCTCCTCGCATCAAAGAATGCGTATCGAGCCGATTTCATAACGAAGTGTGAAATATCTCACACTCAAACAGATCCGCTCCACTTGATAATGGAAGGGTCCGCAGCTTCGATACGCGGATTGCAAATTGCTCTCTTCCTGATCGTCGCCCATGATATCGTTCGCCGAACCTGCAAAAGGGTTGTGTCGCTCGTCGGCTCACTGCCGAGCCGATGAACGCCGCTTCCTCTGGCAGCCGCACCTACGCGCAACCCTAATGATCGGCGATTATCAATTAGTTGCGCCTTCTAGGCGCCCCGGTCGGCGGAAACTCGAACGTCGCTTGGCGGCGATCTTGGGCGCGGACATCATGGGCTACAGCGCGCTGATGGAGCGCAACGAGGACGATACTCACGCCAGGGTTGGCGACGAGCTTGAGCGATTTCGCCGAGAGATCGAAAAATCGCACGGCCGCGTGTTCAGCTTCGCCGGCGACGGTCTAATGGCGGAGTTTCCAAGTGCGGTTGAAGCGTTGAAATGCGCCCTTCGCGTACAGGCGGAGGCCGGCAAGCGTAATACCAGACTGCCCGTCGACCAGCAGATCATTTTCCGGATCGGCCTCAACTCCGGTGAGCTAATCCTCCAAAAGGGCCGCACCGGCGGCACGGCCGTGAATATTGCGGCTCGGCTCGAACAAATCGCAGAACCCGGTGGCGTGTGCCTTTCCAGCTCTGTCTTCGAGCAAGTCAGGCGCATTGTCACGACACGCTACGAATTCCTCGGCGACCAGCGCCTCAAGAACATTAGGGATCCGGTCGCCGTTTACGGCGTCCGCGCAGCCAGCTGCAACACCTGGCCAGGTATGCCGGCCCTTCCCCGGCTGACTGCGTCGGCCATACCGGATATCGGTCCGGCGGAGACAGCTGTCGAATATCGGTCGTCGCTGGCCGTCCTTCCGTTCCGAACGCTGCAAAGAGACCAGTCTGACGCGTATTTCGCGGAAGGAATGGTCGACGACATAATCAGCGCGCTGGGGGGACTGAAAGATCTAGTGGTCATTGCGCGCAGCTCAACCCAGACATACGCTGGCGCTCCGCTTGACCTCCGTCGGGTTGGGTTCGACCTCGATGTTCGCTACGTCGTACACGGCAGCGTCCGGCGCTCGGGAAAGATGCTGCGGATTGCAGTGGAACTAAGCGAGGCGCAATCCGGACAGGTAATCTGGGCCGATCGCTTTGAGGGCGAACTCGCCGACCTTTTCGACTTGCAGGACCGAATCGCGATTCGGGTTGCGACTGCGGTAGCACCGCATTTGCGTGAGCTCGAACTGAGGCGTGCGTTACGTAAGCATCCGGCCAGTATGACCGCCTACGATCTAACCCTTCAAGCGCTCGATCAGCTAAGTCGGATGGATACGGGATCGCTCGATCGCGCCCGTAAGCTGCTGGATCAGGCCATTGCAATCGATCCCGACTACGCGCCCGCCTACTCGCGGATGGCGTCCCTGCATTTGAGATGGATCGCGCAGGGCTGGTCGCAAGACGAGATCGCGGACAGGAGGATGGCGGCCTCAAACGCTCGGCTGGCCATTGAACGGGATCCCAACGACGCCGTCGCGCTCGCGATCTTTGGACATATCCAATCCTATCTGCTGAAAGACTACGGCATTGCCATGGATTACTTGAACAGGGCAATGGCGGTCGGACCCAGCTGTGCAGTTGCATGGGGATACAGCAGCCTTACCTGCGGATATCTTGGCGATTTCGCAACCGCGGTGGGGCGAGCAGAAAGAGCCGTCCAACTCTTGCCACTCGGCCCAGAAGCATTCTGGTTCGAGCATTTTCTTTCGCAGGCCTATTACCTCAGTGGCCGTTATGACGATGCTGTCGCCTGGGCGCGAATGTCGGACGCTCATAACAGTGCAAACACTGCCAACCTGCGGTGCTTTGCCGCGAGCCTCGCAGCGCTGAATCGGGTCGAAGAAGCACACCAGATCGCGGGCCGCCTTCTACGACTGGTTCCAACGTTTCGGCTGACCACATTCCGCTCGCGAACCCCGTTGCCGGGCGAAGTCGGGGACCTTTTTGCAAAACGCCTCGGAATAGCGGGAGTGCCCGAATGAGTGGGCACTACCCAGCCTACATCAGCCCTAATCACGAACAGGAGAGACGGGATGGCTGCCAACTTTGAAGGAAATGCCGGGAATGAAGGCAACGAAGGTAACGCCGGTAACGCCTACCGGGCGCGGCTATCCGGCGCTGTGCCGGCAGAGGGGTTGGGCAAGCAGCCTGACCGGGAGCATGAGCTCTACAGCGTGTGGTCGAGCTTTTTCTCTCCGCGACCGACATTCGTTACGGAGAAGATCACAACGCAATTGCGAGAGTTCCGGGTGCAGACCCGCCAAAGTGCACCAGCAGCGGTCAATATCACTTCGGCGACCCGATACGAAACCAGCCAGAATTGGTGCGGAATTTATATTGAGCCAAACGATTACAAAGTCTTCGTGCAGGTCTCCGGGGTGTGGATTGTGCCGGAGCCATCACCACCGCCCAATGCGGAGCCTGGTGATTATACCTGTTCGGCTTGGGTGGGGCTCGACGGTCAGCGCCGCTACTTCAACTCCTCGCTGCCACAGATTGGAACCTGGCAAAAGGTTACATTGCTGGACGATGGAACAAAAGAATTTGAGTTTTTCGCGTGGTTCCAATGGTGGGCACGGGACTACCCCAACAACCGTCCCTATCCAATACCACACGTCCCCATAGCGGCAGGCGACAGGGTGGGCTGCATAGTCCGAGTATGGGAACCGAGCGTCGCTTACGTGGCTATCCTGAACTTCAGCACTGGGCTTTTCTTTCGAAAAAAGATCCAGGCGCCAGTCGTGCGATCACGGCAGCCAAAAATTTCAGGCGCCACCGCTGAGTGGATCATGGAGCGGCCCGCAGTCCTTAACCACCCTCAGCAGCTCTATACCCTCGCCGATTATGACCAGATAGAGTTTTCGAGCTGCCACGCTGCCGAGGCTAACCCGGCGGAGCCAAACTGGCCTCAGGTCGTCGGAACCAGCCAAAAATTAGATGGTGAACGGTTGATCCGGATGTACGATGTGCTTTCCAATCCCAACCGCACCACATTCATCTCGATGGCGCAAAAGACGAGCGAGACGTCGGCGTCCGTCAGTTATGGCGGCTTCCGCTCCTAAGTACATCTGCTGTTCGGCACCGGTAATTCCACAAAGGACGGAGTGGCCGCAGTGTGGTGGATCGTGTTGGCGGCAACGCGGATGTCGGCGTCGGTGTCGTTCGCCAATATCGGGTGACCGCTATTGGTGTTGCGGGCGCGGCGCGGAAAGTTGCTGCTGGTAATGTCGATTTCGATGCGGTGTCCGGCGGCAAAAATGTGATGGATGTGGCCGAGGTCGATGGTTACGCGTTCGATGCGGTCCGGTGACAACGGGCGCGGCGCGGCCGTGCCGTCGCGATAGAGCGCGCGGGTGATCCCGTCCATCAGCAGCATCGCGCGGCCATCGGGATGGAGATCGATCAGCTTGCCGACAAAATCGGTGTCGGGGCAGTCGGATTGCACCGACAGGGTCAGGCGCACATTGCCGGCGATCGTCAGCGGTTTGGGAAGCGGCTCGCTGCGATAGATCAGTCCGTAATCAGGCAAGCCCTGAACTGGCCTCTGATCGAGCGATCCCGCTGATATCAGCATATTGCGGCCGCCCAAGGTGGGGATCGGCCGACGCGGGTCGTAACGATAATGCCGCGGGGTCCCGTCCGGCTGATCGGCGAGGCTGCCGTCGCCGCGCAGATAGAGCCGCGCGGGCCGCGCATCCGGTGGCGGCCAGCGCTCGGCCGAACGCCAGTCATCCGGAACATAATTCTCGCGATCCTCGACCCAAGCACGCGGCGAGTAATAAACCGACGGCCCGTCCATGACGCCGTTCGCTTCGCCTTTGAGCCAGTAATCGAACCAGGCGAAATACGGATCATGCCGCCAGAAAGTTGTTGTGATAGACAAAGTAATGCTCGTTGGGACCGATCCATAATTTCTGGTTGCCGGCGCGCGCCTGGATTTCGTTAAAGGCAGCCATGACGCTCAGCTGGAAGATGTCGAACCAGGTCGTCACGTGGAACCCGGGAATATCGATCGTGCGGCGGAAATTGTGCGCGGCGCGAAACGCGTCTGGCCCCGGATGGCTGATGATCTCGTCGAGAAACGGCTGCCCGGTCGCGAAATCCGGGTAACGGGTCAGAGGCAGCCGCATCCAATCGTCCGACCCGACAAAGGGTGGGTCGGCCTCGCGCGCGGCATCAAGCCTGGCGTAGCGAGCTGCGGCCGAAGCGGCGGCGGCATCCAACTCCGCCGGCCCGATGCCAAAGCGCCGCATCACATGTTCACGGTGCGAGGCTGAGAGGCCAGGGATGTTGCGCGCGACCCACAGCCACAGCCGCTCCATCTCGATCGAATTTCCTTCGTAGACGACATCGTCATAGATGCTCGAGGCGCCGGCCTGCGCGAAAAACGCGCGCAAACTCGGATGCCGGGTCGACGCGGCGGCGAACGCGGTTGTTGCCCCTGCCGAGGAACCGGAGACGCCGACCCGCTGATTGGTCCAGGGCTGATGCGCAATCCATTCGAGGGTGTCGTGTCCATCGGGCGCGTCGTCGGCATAGACCCGGTCCTCGCCTTCGGAGCCATGGCGGCCGCGGGTGTCCTGGTAGACCGCGGCATAGCCATGGGCGACGATGGCGCGCCAGCCGCGCAGGATCGAGCCGCGCATCGGCTCGGCGGCGCTCGGCAGCCATGCCATTGCTGCAGTCGAACTTGTCGCGTGCGTCGGCGGCGGCAATCCCGTAGGGCGTGCGATGCAAGATCACCGGCCAGCGCGGACCGCCTTCGGCCGGCAAAAAGACAAAGGTGTTGAGGCGCACCCCGTCGCGCATCGCCACCATCGTCTGGAAGCCGTGCGCACCTGTCACCGAATCGACATAGTCCGCCATTTTACTGACCTATTCTGTCGTTTTGCTGAGAGTGTCCGGGCGGGGACCCGATACATCGCGAAGGCAGGGGTCGGGCCTTCGCGATATCATGAGGGGGTGGTCGTCCGCCCGGACACTAGACCATGCCCATCCAGAACATCTGCTGGTCGCCGACATCGACATCGTATTTGCGCACAAAGTCGAGCCTGCCATCGGTCCCGATCCGGAACACCGACAAGCACGCCGGAATGATCCGGATATCGCCGCCCTCCCTGACCGACAAGCCGATGATGTGGGCCGCGACCAGCAATCGGCCGCTCGGATCGATGTGGAAGGTGCGGCAATGGATGCCGCGCGTATCGACATGCTGGATCGGGTTGGGTTCGCCGGTCGCCGGGTCGATCGCGAATACCGCGAGCGTATTCTCGCCACCGGCAAAGACGCGCTCGGCTCCCTCGCCCACCGTGCTCGATGCGCGGTTGGCGACATAGACAAAGCGGCCGTTCGGATGAACGTGGATCGTGCCGGCGACTTGCCGGCCGCGGATGTTGCCGGGTTCGGCTAAGGTGCCTTTGCTAAAGACCGGCTCGGGCGATAACCGGTCGCCTGATATCGCAAACATATCGAGCCGGTTCTGGCGCTCCAGCGAGACGTAAACCCAGGGCTTTGTCGGATGGAAATCGAGATGCCGTGGGCCAAACCCGTAGCCGCCGCCCGGCGCTACCGAGATTTCCTGGGTCAACTGCCCGTCCTGATAGCGGAAAACCTTGAGCGCTCCCGGCTCCTCCGGCTTGCCGGCGGCGGCGTCATGCCCGCGTGTTACCAAGATCGCGAGCCGGTTATCGAGGCTGACCCGGACCTGATGCCCATAGATGCCGGGATCGATCGCCTCGTTTTGCGGCACTTCAGCGCCGAGCGTAGCGTCGGAGTTTACGCGATAGACCCGGACCCCGCTCGGATTGCTAAAAGCGACCAGCAGGTGTCGCGACGGAATGTCGCTCGTCATATGGATCGGCCGGGTCGGCAACGGGATCGGCGCGCCATGCGGCGTCAAGGCCCCGGTCGCCGGATCGATGCGGAATGCGCTGACGTGGTGTTTGTCACCGACAACCCCGCCGATGCCAGAGGCGCTATTGCTTGATGCGACATAGAGATACTCGCGCGAGGCGTGCGGCCAGGCATAGTGCACATTGGCGGGCAGGCTGACGCTGTTTCGCGGCGTCAAGGTCGCGTTCTCGACATCGACATCGTAATGGGTCAGTTGCGGCCCGACGCTGGCGTACAGCATCACCTTTTCCGGCATTGACGCTTCTCCCCTGGGTTGCGGGCAAGCATAAGGGTCGCGGCGACACGAGCGAAGCGTCATTGCTTCGGGTCTGCTCATTATCGATGTGGCGGTGCCGGGCAGTTTGTAGGCGCCATCAATCGCGCCCACTTCGCGTCACATTACAGCGCTGTCAGCGCTCCTTAATGCCACACCGCCGTAGAGATCCTGAGCGCGCTTTTCAAAGGCGCCAACCATGCGCCGTACCGCTTCGCCGAACAGCATCTCGATGACTTTTTGCAGCACGCGCGATTTGAATTCGAAATCGACAAAAAAATCGATCCGACAGCCCTCCGGGACTTTTTCGAAAGTCCAGTGATTATTTAGATAACGAAACGGCCCTTCGGCGTAAGTGACATCGATGCGGCCCGGTGGATCGAGTTCCACCCGCGAGGTGAAGCGCTCGCGAAACATCTTGAACCCGATGATCAGATCGGCGACGACGAGATGCGGCTCGCGCTCGCGGATGCGCGCACCACGGCACCACGGCAGAAATTCCGGGTAGCGCTCAATATCGGCGACAAGATCGAACAATTGCTGCTGCGTGTAGGGAAGCACGCGCTGCTCGGCGTGGGTCGGCATCGCGAGGGCTTAGCCGGTTGCGGCGAGTTGGGCCGTTCGGGCGGCCCGCAGTCGCGCGAAATCCTCCCCGGCATGATAGGACGACCGGGTCAAGGGCGAGGCCGAAACCTGGAGAAACCCTTTGCCGAGCGCCTGCCGCTTATAGCCGGCAAACTCCTCCGGCGTAACAAACCTGCATATCGCGTGGTGTTTGGGCGTCGGCTGCAGATATTGCCCAATGGTCAGGAAATCGACGTCAGCCGCCCTCAGATCGTCCATGACCTGCAGCACCTCGGTCCTGTCCTCGCCGAGCCCGACCATGATCCCTGATTTGGTAAACAACGACGGATCGAGCCGCTTGACCTGATCCAGCAGGCGCAGTGAGTGAAAGTATCGCGCCCCCGGCCTTACCTCGGTGTAAAGACGCGGCACCGTTTCGAGATTGTGGTTGAAGACATCGGGCCGGGCGGCGACGACGGTTTCGAGCGCACCATCCTTGCGCAGAAAATCAGGAGTCAGAACCTCAACCGTCGTGTCGCGCGCCGCGTTGCGGATCGCCGCGATGGTCTCCGCGAAGTGCCCGGCCCCGCCATCGTCAAGATCGTCGCGGTCGACCGAGGTGACGACGACATGCGCCAGGCCGAGCGCGGCGACCGCCTCTCCAACCCGTTGCGGTTCGTGAGGATCGAGAAGATCAGGGCGGCCGGTCGCGACATTGCAAAAGCTGCAAGCGCGGGTGCACACCCGCCCGAGGATCATCACCGTCGCGTGTTTTTCTTTCCAGCACTCGCCGATATTCGGACACGCGGCTTCTTCGCATACCGTGTTGAGCTGCAACTCGCGCATCAATCGGTGCGTCGCTCGATATTCGGGCGATCCCGGCGCCTTGACTCGCAGCCAATCGGGTTTGCGCGGGATGACGCTGTCCGGGCGATGCACCTTTTCCGGGTGGCGCGGGGAAAGCGCCGAGTTTCTGCTGTTATCCTCATGCCCGGACTTGATCGGGGCATCCACGAGAACCGGGCGAGGCGCCTGCCCCGAATACGTAGATGGCCGGGTCGAGCCCGGCCATGACGATGGAGAGTTGGACATACCTGACCGCATTGACTGCTAGGCTAGAAGTGGATGGCGCGCCCATAAGCGTCAAGCACGGCCTCGTGCATCGTCTCCGAGATGGTCGGATGCGGGAAGATCGTACGGATCAGATCGGCCTCGGTTGTCTCCAGAGTCTTGGCGATCGTATAGCCCTGGATCAGTTCGGTGACCTCGGCGCCGATCATATGCGCCCCCAACAGCTCCCCGGTTTTTGAGTCAAAGACGGTCTTGACCATCCCCTCCGGCTCGCCATAGGCGATCGCCTTACCATTCCCGATAAACGGGAAGTGGCCGATCTTGACCTCATAGCCGGCCTCGCGTGCGGCCTTTTCGGTCAACCCGACGCTCGCCACCTGCGGGCGGCAATAGGTGCAGGCCGGGATATTGCGAATGTCGAGCGGGTGCACATCATTGACCCCGGCGATGTGCTCGACACAGATCACCCCTTCATGGCTGGCCTTATGCGCGAGCCAGGGCGGGCCGACAAGATCGCCGATCGCGTAGATGCCCGGTTCTCCGGTGCGCAGCCACTCGTCGACGACGACATGGGTGCGATCGACCTTCACGGCGGTATTTTCGAGGCCGATATCCTCGACATTGCCGACGATGCCCACGGCAAGGATTACCTTTTCAGCCGTTATGTCTGCCGCTTTGCCGGCCGCGTCGATTTGCGCCGTAAGTTGGCCATCCGCGCGCGCGATCCCCTTCACGGTCGCGCCGGTGTGGATCTTAATGCCCTGCTTTTCGAATGATTTGCGAGCGAAGGCCGAAATCTCCTCGTCTTCGACCGGCAGCACCCGGTCGAGCACCTCGACCACAGTGACCTCGGCGCCCATATCGCGATAAAAGCTGGCGAACTCGATCCCGATCGCCCCCGAGCCGACGACCAGCAGCGATTTCGGGATCGCCGCGGGAACCATCGCCTCCTTATAGGTCCACACTTGTTCGCCATCGGGTTCGAGGCCCGGCAATGACCGCGCCCGCGCCCCTGTCGCTAAAATGATGTGGGGTGCGGCAAGCTCAGCGACCGGCTTGCCGCCCTTCTCGACCGCGAGCCGTCCTTTGCCGGCCAACCGCCCTTGGCCGTCGAACACGTCGACCTTGTTCTTTTTCAAGAGATACGCGACGCCGTTCGACAATTGCTTGGCGACAGCGCGCGAGCGCGCCACCACCTTGCCGGCATCGTAGTGGATGTCCTTTGCCGAAAAGCCGTACTGATCGAGGTGATGAAGGATGTGAGAAATCTCGGAACTGCGCAGCAATGCCTTGGTCGGAATGCAGCCCCAGTTGAGACAGATGCCACCCAAATGCTCGCGCTCGACGACGGCTGTCTTCATGCCGAGCTGCGCCGCACGGATCGCGGCGACATAGCCCCCCGGCCCGCCCCCGAGCACGATCAGGTCGAAAGAACTGTCGGCCATTTATGAATTGGCCTTTTGTAGATCTCCTATCACTTCATCGACTGATGTGACATCAGCGAATAGCCGCTGCATCGTCTCAAGCTCGGCCGTGTGGGTGTGCCTATTGATTTCGGCTACTCCGTCTTTTGCAATGATCATGCGGTAATTATTTTCGACACCGCCGCGCACGGTATTTGAAACACAAACGCAAGTGGTCACGCCTGAAACTACACAGGTGGTCACACCCATGTTGCGGAGAACGGTATCAAGCGGTGTGCCAGAAAACCCGCCGAACCCCTTCTTCACGACGAGATGTTCGCCCTCCTGCGGCTTCAACGCATCGACTATTTGGGCGCCCCAGGTCCCTTCCACGCAATGTGTGCGATTCCCATGTCCGGGCTCCATGCCGACACGCCAATACGGAAAGGCCGCATCCGAATAGTCCGGCTTTAACACGTGCGCCACATACACGACAGGTCTTCCGGCGGCTCGGAACGCGTCCGCCAGCCGTTGGACTTGGGAAATCGTCCCCGTGAGGAACGGCATGTCAATGTTGGCTTCTGGATGCTCCCGCGCGATATGCGCGAAGCTACCATCGTCGTGCAGAAAATCGTTCTGCATATCAACAATTATAAGAGCAGAGCGGGCGAAATCAGAGCCGCCGCTTGGCGGTTGCATGCATGTCTCCCTTGACGACAAGTTCTGGATCTCAGGTCAGCTCCATAGATTTCTCTTCCAGATTGACAGCGTTCCTCACAGCAGCATCGTCAGCGGGTCTTCGACGAGTTTTTTAAAGGCGGCGAGGAATTGCGCGCCGACCGCCCCGTCGACGACGCGGTGATCGCACGACAAGGTGCAGCTCATCACTGTGGCGACCGCGAGCGCGCCGTTTTTGACCACCGGCCGTTGCTCGCCGGCGCCGACCGACAGGATGCCGCCATGCGGCGGGTTGATGACCGCGGCAAACTCGCGGACCCCGAACATGCCCAGATTCGAAATCGAAAAGGTGCCGCCCTGAAATTCTTCGAGCTTCAATTTGCCGGCGCGGGCGCGGACGGCGAGATCTTTGGTTTCGTTGGCGATCGTCGCGAGCCCCTTGCGATCGGCATCTCTGACGATCGGGGTGATCAGCCCATCGTCCAGCGCCACCGCGACGGCGATGTCGACCGTGTCCCATTGCAGGATCGCCTCGTCGCTCCAGGACGCGTTCGCCGCCGGCACCTGGCGCAGAGCAAGGGCTGCGGCGCGGACAACAAAGTCGTTGACCGAAATGCGGTAGGTCTCCGATTTCGCATTCAGCTCTTTGCGGAATCTCAACAGCTCGTCGATCTCGCAGTCGATCGTCAGATAAAAGTGCGGGACCGTCTGCTTCGACTCGGTGAGGCGCCGAGCTATGACCCGCCGCATCGCGTTGAGCGGTCGCTCGGTGTATGGCCGATTGCCGGCGAGTGCCAGCACCCGCTCCTTGGACAAGGTCATTGCGGGCATCGGACGCGAGCGACGGCGTCACCGTTGCGACGGCCGGTGTGGCGGCAGGCCGGGAAGTCGGCGCGGCGGTGAGCGGGGGAGCCGGTTGGCGACCCTTCAGAATTGCGGCTTCGATATCGGATTTGACAATCCGCCCTTGCGGACCCGAGCCGGTCAAGGTCGCGAGATCGAGGCCGGCCTGCTGGGCCATGCGGCGCGCCAACGGGCTGGCAAAAATCCGCCGGTCATGACCGTTGCCGACAATTGCCGCTTGCGGTCGGGCGGGTGAACGGCGGTGGATTTGCGTTTTCGCTTTCGTGTGGTGGGGGTGGAGGTGCTGCCGCCGGGGCAGGCTCAGAAGCGGGCGCGGCGCTGCCTGCCGGGGCAGTCGCGGTCAATGCAGCGGCATCTTCGCCCTCGCCGAGCAACAGTGCTATCGGCTGGTTGACCTTGACTCCCTGAGTGCCCTCGGGGACGAGGATCTTGCCAACGCGGCCATCGTCGACGGCTTCGACCTCCATCGTCGCCTTATCGGTTTCGATTTCGGCCAAAACGTCGCCGGAATGGACCTCGTCGCCCTCGTGCTTAAGCCATTTGGCGAGGTTGCCCTCGGTCATCGTCGGCGACAGTGCCGGCATCAGAATCTCGATTGGCATATTGTCAGGCACCCGCGAAACGATTGGGCGACGGCATCTTCCAGACCCGGCCGAACGCCGAAAACCTTGAGCCGACTTCCCCGGTCACGAACGGTCTCACTTCGCCACCACCCTTGCGCTTTCCCGGTGCAGGCCGGGATCCACGGCGGTCATGGGTACCGGCTTTCGCCGATAAAGCACGTGAAGATTCCCGGCATCGCGTCCAATTTCCTCGCGACCTCGGAAATCAGCGGTAAGCGATTTCGCGGGCCGCGGCGACGATGTCGTCCACCTGCGGCACCGCCAGATGTTCGAGGTTGGCGGCGTAGGGCAATGGGACGTCTTTGCCGGTCACTCGCTTGACCGGCGCATCGAGCCAGTCGAAGCATTCTTCCATGATCAATGCGGCGATCTCGGCGCCGATACCGGCGAATGGCCAGCCTTCTTCGACGGTTACGACGCGGTTGGTTTTCTTGACCGAGGCCGCGACGGTCTCGGTGTCGAACGGACGCAAGCTCCGCAGATCGATCACCTCAGCCGATATTCCAGCCTTTTCCAGTTCCTCGGCGGCCTGCAGACGCCAGTTTCACCATCCGCGAAAACGCCGTGATCGTGACGTGCTCACCGCCTCGCGCAACGCGCGCCTTGCCGATCGGTACGATAAATTCCGGATCGTCCGGCACCGCGAAGCTCTCGCCGTAAACCAGCTCGTGTTCGAGAAATACGACCGGATTTGGATCGCGGATTGCGGATTTGAGCAAGCCCTTGTGATCAGCGCCAGTGAAGGGCGCCACCACTTTGAGCCCGGGGCAGTGGGCATACCAGCTGGCATAGCATTGCGAGTGTTGGGCGGCGACGCGGGCGGCGATCCCGTTCGGGCCACGAAAGACGATCGGACAGCTCATCTGCCCACCCGACATGTAATGCGTCTTTGAGGCCGAATTGATGATCTGGTCGATCGCCTGCATCGCGAAATTGAAAGTCATGAACTCGACGATTGGGCGCAATCCGGCAAAGCCCGCGCCGACCCCGAGGCCGGCAAACCCCTGCTCGGTGATCGGCGTATCGATCACCCGCCGGGCGCCGAATTCCTGCAACAAGCCTTGGCTTACCTTGTAAGCCCCCTGGTATTCGGCGACTTCCTCACCGATCAGAAACACCGTTTCGTCGCGCCGCATCTCCTCGGCGATCGCATCCCGCAACGCCTCCCGCACCGTGATTGTGCGCGTGGCGCCGGTATATTCAGGCTCAGATGCTGGAGCCGGTCGGACCGGGGCTGTTGCTTGCGGCGCAGGCGCCGGTTGTGGCGGCCTCGCCCTCAGCGCCTCCTCCGGCGAGGATTGCTGGTGTCCATTAGGCGCGGGACCCGGAGCCGGCTGACCGCTAGCCGCGACCTCTTCGCCGTTACCAGCGATGACCGCGATCGGCGTGTTGACCGCGACGTGATCGGTGCCTTCGGGAATCACGATCCTGGCGAGCACGCCCTCGTCGACCGCTTCGACTTCCATCGTCGCCTTGTCGGTCTCGATCTCGGCGAGCACATCGCCCGAACGCACCGCATCGCCTTCGCTCTTGAGCCAGCGCGCGATCTTGCCCTCGGTCATCGTCGGCGACAGCGCCGGCATCAGCACTTCGGTAGCCATGGCCTATCGCAGTCTCCCACCGTCCGAGCTGCCTATTGCGGCCCGCGATCTCGGCTGTCGGTCCGGTCTTGCCAAATAATGTAGTCGGCGATGGCTCAGGCGTCGACCAACACGTCCGTCCATAATTCCGCCGGGTCGGGCTCCGGGCTGTCCTGGGCGAACTGAGCGGCCTCGGCGACGCGTTTGCGGACCTCCGCTTCGATCTCCTTTAGCGCGGCCTCATCACTACCGCCCTCAATCAAACGGTGCCGCGCCTGCTCGATGGGATCGTGCTCAGTACGCACCCGGTCGACCTCCTCGCGAGTGCGATATTTTGCGGGGTCCGACATCGAGTGGCCGCGATAGCGGTAAGTCAGCATTTCGAGGATCAGCGGGCCTTGACCGGACCGGGCATGCTCCGACGCCGCGAGCCCGGCCTCATGCACCGCCAGCACATTCATGCCGTCGACCTGTTCGCCGGGGATGCCATAGGCCATGCCGCGGTGATACAGATCGGTACGGGCCGAGGCCCGGTCGATCGATGTCCCCATACCGTAGCGATTGTTTTCGATGACATACACCACCGGCAGCTTCCAGAGCGCCGCCATGTTGAAGCTCTCGTAGACCTGGCCCTGGTTGATCGCGCCGTCGCCGAGATAAGTGACGGAGATCAGCCCGTCGTCGCGATAGCGATGCGCGAAGGCGAGGCCGGTGCCGATCGGCACCTGCGCTCCGACAATGCCATGGCCGCCGAAAAAGTTTTTTTCGCGGCTGAACATATGCATCGAGCCGCCCTTGCCGTGCGAATAGCCGGTGCGGCGGCCGGTCAGTTCGGCCATCACCCCTTTGGGGTCCATGCCGCAGGCCAGCATATGGCCGTGATCGCGATAGGAGGTGACGATCGTGTCGCCTTCTTTCAGCGCCGCCTGCATGCCGACGACGACAGCTTCCTGGCCAATGTACAGGTGGCAAAAGCCGCCGATCAGACCCATCCCATACATTTGTCCGGCGCGCTCTTCAAAGCGCCGGATCAGCAGCATGTCGCGAAAAAAGCCGAGCAGTTCCTTGGGTGACGCATCGAGCTCGGCGACGTCGACCGGCTTGCCCTTGCGTGTTGCCGCCATTTCGCCTCCTTGTGGCGCCCGCCGCAATCCAACCGAAACTTGCGGGCGGCAGCATGCCGGCAGATCCTCGGGTTTGCAACCGCGACCTGTTCAACGCTTTGTGCACAAAGCAAAAATTGGTGGGACGAAATACGACAGCCGAGCGGGGCGGGTGGCTGCGCGGATCAGTGGGCGGGCGCCTCTTTCATGATCACCAGCTCGTTCGGCGCGACCAGGTTCAAGGTCGCGCGCACGCGCTCGTCAAGCAGATCGCGGTCGAGATGGCTCGGGGTGAGGTCCGCCACCTTTCGATCGACCGTTTTTCGCTCTTCCTGAAGCGCCAAAAGGTGGGATTGTTCGCTCTGCAGCTGTTGGCTAAGTCGCCGCCAAGCGAGCAGACCGCGGTCGCCGATGACCAGATTGTAAGCAAAATAACAGGTCAGCGCGGCGCCAAAGGCAGGCCATGCCAATGCCCGCGCCCACCGCCGTAATATGCGCGACAAGTTCATCGCGTAAATCGATCACCGGATCGGCAGCGCGTCAACCGCAACGTGGTGCACTAGGCGCGGCGGGCGAAAACCGAGCGCCCGGCATAAACCGCGGAGTCGCCCAGCTGCTCCTCGATTCGGATCAGCTGATTGTACTTGGCCAGCCGATCGGAACGCGACAGTGACCCGGTCTTGATTTGGCCGGCATTGGTGGCGACCGCGAGATCCGCGATTGTCGTGTCCTCGGTCTCGCCCGAGCGGTGCGAGAAGACCGTGCCCCAAGCTGCGCGCTGGGCGATCTCGACGGCTTCGAGCGTTTCGGACAGGGTGCCGATCTGATTGACCTTGACCAACAGCGCGTTGCCGGCGCCGCGCTCGATCCCCTGGCGCAACCGGCTGGGGTTGGTCACAAAGACGTCGTCGCCGACCAGCTGGATTTTGCCGCCGAGTTCACGGGTCAGCAGGACCCAGCCGTCCCAATCATCCTCCGCCATGCCGTCTTCGATCGAGACGATCGGATAGCGATCAACCAGATCCTTCCAATAGGCAACGAGGGCTTGGTTATCGAGGCTCTTGCCCTCGAGCCGATAGGCGCCGTCGCGATAGAACTCGCTCGCCGCCGGGTCGAGCGCCAGCACGATATCGTCGCCAGGGTGATAACCCGCGGCTTCGATCGCCTGCATGATAAAGCCGAGTGCCGCGTCGGCCGAGGCGAGATTGGGCGCGAACCCGCCTTCATCGCCGACATTGGTGTTGTGGCCGGCATCGGCGAGCTTGCGGCGTAAGGTGTGAAAAATTTCCGAGCCGGCGCGGATCGCCTCGGTCACGTCGGCAGCGCCGACCGGCATGACCATGAACTCCTGAATGTCGATCGGGTTGTCGGCATGCACGCCGCCATTCAGGATGTTCATCATTGGCACCGGCAGGGTGCGGGCAAAAACGCCGCCGACATAGCGGTAGAGCGGCTGATCGAGATCGGCGGCCGCGGCACGCGCCGCGGCTAGGCTGACACCAAGGATCGCGTTCGCCCCGAGCCGCGCCTTGTTCGGCGTCCCGTCGAGATTGATCAGTGTCCGGTCGATGGCCAACTGGTCGGCGGCGTCAAATCCGGACAAAGCATCAAAGATCTCACCATTCACTGCTTCGACCGCCTGGCGCACACCGCGGCCGCCATAACGTGTGCCGCCGTCGCGCTTTTCGATCGCCTCATGCGCCCCGGTCGACGCACCCGACGGCACCGCCGCTCGGCCCACCGCACCGTCTTCGAGCGTCACTTCGACCTCGACTGTAGGGTTTCCGCGGCTGTCGAGGATCTCGCGGGCATGAATATCGGCGATCTCAGTCATAGGTCTTCCTGTCCACAAAGCGTAAAGCCAGTCACGTTAAGCACCCTGCGGCCGGATTTAATCGGGCCACCCCCGTTTACAGACACGAGCCAAACCCGTGAATGACCGGTCGAGCCCGGCCGCGGTACTCTTGTACTCAAAAATCTAGGGGCGACGTCCGAGTCTTGGCGATGCGGTCAATAGCGACGAGGGTTTCGAACAGTTCCGGAAGCGCCTTTAGCGGCAGCATCGTCTGCCCCTCGCAGGGTGCGTGGTCGGGGTCCTGATGCGTTTCGATGAAGACTGCAGCAACGCCGACCGCGACGGCGGCGCGTGCGAGCACAGGGCCGAATTCGCGCTCGCCGCCCGACCTATCGCCGAGGCCGCCCGGCTGCGCCACCGCATGCGTCGCATCGAACACGACCGGATAGCCGGTCTGCGCCATAATCGGCAGAGCGCGCATATCCACGACGAGGGTATTGTACCCAAAGCTGGCGCCGCGCTCGCATAACAAGATCCGATCATTGCCGGTCGAGGCGATCTTTGCGGCGGCGTGCTTGATGTCCCAGGGCGCGAGGAATTGCCCCTTCTTGATGTTGATCGGCTTGCCGGTTTCGCCCGCGGCGAGCAACAAGTCAGTCTGCCGGCAGAGAAACGCGGGGATTTGTAATATGTCGACAACTTCCGCCACCGGCGCGCACTGCTCGGGTGCGTGGATGTCGGTCAGCACCGGCAACCCGGTCCGCTCACGTACTTCGGCGAGGATCGGCAATCCGGCATTCAGTCCGATCCCGCGGGCGCCGGCTAGCGACGAGCGGTTGGCCTTGTCGAACGAGGTCTTATAGATCAGCGGAATTTTAAGTTTGCCGGCGAGTTCGGCCAGTGCAGCGCTCATTTCGAGTGCGTGCACCCGCGATTCGAGCGTATTTGGCCCGACGATGAACACCAGCGGCAGATCGTTGCCGATCGTAATGTTGCCGACCGTGATGTGGCGCGGGGTCATTCGTCCGCAATCTCCCCTTTTTGCGAAAGCGGGCGACAGCGCGTCACACGAGCCGCGACTGGTCGCGGGCAGCGCGGATAAAGGAGGTAAACAGCGGGTGTGGCGCGAACGGCTTTGATTTCAGCTCGGGATGAAATTGGACTCCGATAAACCACGGGTGATCGGGGATCTCGACAATCTCGGGCAACACGCCATCGGGGGACATGCCGGAAAACCGCAACCCGCTCGCTTCGAGCCGCGCCTTATAGTTGATGTTGACCTCGTAGCGATGGCGGTGGCGCTCGCTGATCTCTTCGGCGTCGTAGATCCGCGCGGCCCGGCTCCCCGCCGCCAGAACCGCCGGATAGGCGCCAAGCCGCATCGTACCCCCGAGATCATCGGTTGAGTTGCGCCGCTCGACAGTATTTCCGCGGGTCCATTCGGTCATCAACCCGATCACCGGGTGCAGACACGGCCCAAACTCGGTCGAGCCCGCGCCCGGCAAATCGGCGAGATCGCGCGCCGCTTCGATCACCGCCATATGCATGCCAAAACAGATCCCGAAATACGGGACTCGGCGCTCGCGGGCAAATCGCGCCGCTTTGATCATGCCGTGGGTACCGCGCTCGCCAAATCCGCCCGGCACCAAAATGCCGTGCACGCCTTCGAGCTTGCGGACCGCCTCGCTCTCGGCGTCGAACACTTCCGAATCGATCCAATCGAGGTCGACCCCGACGTGGTTGGCGATGCCGCCATGGGTCATCGCCTCGGCCAAGGATTTGTAGCTGTCGGGAAGGTGCGTGTACTTTCCGACGACGGCGATCGTGACCCTACCCTCCGGTTTGTGGATCAGATCGACGATTTCTTGCCAGCGCTCGAGGTCGGGCTCCGGCGCATCGAGACCGAAATGCGCGCAGACCTCGCGGTCAAAGCCTTCGGCATGATAGGCGGCCGGAACGCTGTAAATGGTGTCCACATCGATCGCCGGGATTACCCGGCTTTCGCGCAGATTGCAGAACAGCGCGATTTTGCGCTGCGCGGCGGGCGGGATCGGGCGGTCGCAGCGGCACAACAGGATGTCTGGCTGGATGCCGAGCGCCAGTAATTCCTTGGTCGAATGCTGGGTCGGCTTGGTCTTCAGTTCGCCGGCGGACGAAATATACGGCACCAACGTCAGGTGTACAAACAGCACCCGCTCGCGGCCAAGTTCGTAGCCGAGTTGGCGAATCGCTTCGAGAAAGGGCAGGCTCTCGATGTCGCCCACGGTGCCGCCAATCTCGCACAGCACGAAATCCTCGCCGTCGAGATCGGCCTGGATGAATTCCTTGATCGCGTCGGTGACGTGGGGAATGACCTGGACCGTCGCGCCGAGATATTCCCCGCGACGCTCGCGGCTGATTACGGTCGAGTAGATCCGGCCGGTGGTAACCGAATCGCTGCGTCGCGACGGAACGCCGACATAGCGTTCGTAATGGCCGAGGTCGAGATCTGTCTCGGCCCCATCGTCGGTGACATAGACCTCGCCGTGCTGGTACGGGCTCATCGTACCGGGATCGACATTGAGATAAGGATCAAGCTTACGTAGCCGGACCCGAAACCCGCGGGCCTGAAGCAGCGCACCGAGCGCGGCGGCGGAAAGACCCTTGCCTAAGGAGGAGACCACGCCGCCGGTGATAAAGATAAACCGCGTCATGGAATCCCTTAATACACAATCCGCCGCCCGGTTACATGGTAAATGCGCGCCTTCACCCAGGCATGCCTTGCATGCGGAAATGCGCGCGGAAGCGTTCCGAATGGTTCGTGACCGCCGCGCTGTTTAATGGGCGAGCGGAACGCTCGGGGTCGCCGGTGCGGGAGCAGCAGGCGCCGCCGGTTTACCCGGGGCAGCGGTGGTGGTCCCTGTGGGTGCGGCCTGGGCGTCGACGGCGCCGTCGGGATAACTGGTCGGGCCGGCATCGTCGGGGCACCCTGATCGATGATCGAGACCGGGGCGCGCGCCCGATTGTGCATGACGACCAGCAGCACGCTCGTCGTAAAAAATGCGGCGGCCAATATTGCCGTCGCGCGGGTCAACAAATTCGCGGTCGAGCGCCCGGTCATGAACCCGGACATGCCACCGCCGCCAATGCCCAGGGCACCGCCTTCGCTTTTTTGCAAAAGCACGACTCCCACCAGGGAGATCGCCACCATGATGTGAATGACAAGCAAAACAAAGATCATGATCGATATCTAGCGTTTCGCCGTGGTCCTTACTAGCTCTCCGGTGATCGGCCTAACGGCAGATACGGGCAATGGCCAAGAATGAGTCGCAGTCAAGGCTGGCGCCGCCGACAAGCGCTCCATCGACATCGGCGAGGCTGAGGATCGACGCGGCATTGGTTGGATTGACCGATCCACCGTAAAGGATTCGAGTGGCGGGTGACAGGTCGGCGCGGAGTGCCGCATGCATTGCGGCAATGTCGTCGAGCCCAGCGCTGAGCCCAGTGCCGATCGCCCACACGGGCTCATAGGCGACCACCAGCCCGTCTATTTGGCTGCGGTCGCGAACCGCCCCGGCCAGCTGGGCGGTCACGGTTTCGACCGCTTGCCCGCTCCGGCGCTGCTCCAAGGTTTCGCCGACACAAAGAATCGGGATCAGCCCGGCCCGGCGCGCGGCGGCGATCTTGTCGCGGATCAGCGCATCGCTCTCGCCATGGCCGTGGCGGCGCTCGGAATGGCCGAGGATCACGTGGCTGCAACCCGCGTCGGCGAGCATTTCGGCGCTGATGTCGCCGGTGAACGCACCCTTTGGCGCGGGATGGCAATCCTGCCCGCCGAGCGCAACGCCGCTGCCGCTGAGCGCGTCGCACACGATCGTGAGAAGGGTCGCTGGTGGACAGATCAAAAGATCGCAAACCGGCGTTTCGTCGCTGCCTGGCGCCCGCATCCGCCGCGCCAGCTCGCCCGCCAGCGCCAGCCCGTCGGAGCGCAACCCGTTCATTTTCCAATTCCCGGCGACGAGCTTTTTGCGATCCGTCATGGCTGCTTGTCTCCTATCCGGCGGCGCAGAGGGGATGGTTGCAGGCCCGCGGACGCCTGCCTATGATTCGATCAGATACGATCCCACCCGTAACGGGAGGTGGTCAATTCTTCCGTCCCCGCTAGCATCGGACCGTTCGCCATCATGGCTATGCTGCAAGCTATTCGTTCAAGGGCTGGGTCGGTTGTCGTCAAGGCGTTGTTCGCGCTGCTGATCCTAACCTTTGGAATCTGGGGCATCGGCGACATTTTCCGCAACCATCCGACCGACACGACGATTGCCACCGTAGGGAGCCAGAGCATCGACGCTGCGACACTGCAATCGGCGCTTCAGCCGGCGCTCGAGCGGCTGAGTATGCGGCTCGGCACCGCGGTCGACCTCCATCAAGCAAAGCAAATGGGCGTTGTCCAGCAGGTGCTCGGACAACTGATCGATGAGAGCCTGCTGGACCAAGAAGCGCGGCGGATGCAGCTCGACGTCTCCGACACCTTAGTCCGCGATGCGATCACCCAAAACCCGATGTTCCACGGCGCCGGCGGTGCATTCGACCGCAATGCGTTCAATGCCTTGCTGGCAGCCAATCACATGACCGAAGCGCAATATGTCGAGCGCGTCCGCCAAGAAATCCCGCGCAGCGATCTACTATCGGCGATTAGCGCTGGGGCAGCGGCGCCGCCGACACTTGTCGACCGTCTCTATCAATATCGCAACGAGAAGCGGGTTGCCGAAATCCTGGCATTGCCGATTGCCGGAGCCGGCGATGTTGGGCAGCCGAGCGACGCCGAGCTGACCAAATTCTACGAGGCGCATCAGGACCTGTTCCGCGCACCTGAATATCGCGGATTTGTCATGGCGAGCCTGACCCCGTCTGACCTGGCCCAAAAAATCACTACCCCCGAGGACAAGCTGAAGAGCGCCTACAACCAGCGACAAGACGAGTTCGTTCTCCCCGAGCGGCGCGACGTACAACAAATCTTGGCGCCTACGGAAGACAAAGCAAAAGCTGCCGAAGCAGCCCTCGCCGCTGGCAAGGATTGGAGCGAAGTCGCGCGTACGGTCGTCGGGCAGGACCCGCAGACCATCGATCTGGGTCTCGTAAAGAAGGAGGAGCTGCCCCAGCAATTGGCGGATGTTGCATTCAACCTGCCGCTCGATAAGCCGAGCCAGCCGGTCAAATCGACGCTTGGCTGGCACATCCTGCGGGTTGCCAAAATCGTGCCGCCAACGACCCAGAGTTTTAACGAGGTGAAGGCTAAATTGCAGGCCGACCTCGCGAATAACGAAGCGGTCGACCGCTTATACAAGGTCGCCAATCATGTCGACGACGCGATCGCCGGTGGTGCCACGCTCGATGAAGCCGCTGCCCAATTTGGGTTGAAGAAGACGGTCGTCGCTTCGATCGATGACAAAGGATTTGGTCGCGACGGCAAAAAAGCGGATTTGCCGGTTTCGCCGGCGGAAGTGCTCAAGCTCGCCTTTGCCACTGAGGAGGGGCGGACGAGCCGGGTCACCCAAACCCCCGACGGCGCGATTTTTGTTTTGCACCTCAACAAGGTTGTGCCGCCTTCGGTCAGGCCGCTCGCCGAGGTCAAAGACAAGGCGATCGCTGCCTGGCAGGCTGAAAAGCGCCAGGACAAGGTTACCAAGGACGCGGTGGCGCTAGCGGCCGAGGTCAAGTCGGGAATGCAGCTGTCGACGATTGCCGCCGCCAAAGGTTTGAAGACAACGACTTCGCCACCGTTCGGGCGCCAATCGGACAACACGCCCGGAGTGCCTCCCGCGCTGGTCGACAAGCTGTTCGCCGCAAAGCTCGGCGGTGTTGTCACAATTTCCGATCCCACCGGCTCCTATGTTGCCCAGCTAACCAAGGTGGAAGAGCCGAAAACAACCGCCAAAGAGGAGACCGCGGATCTGTCGCGCGAAATCACCGCCGGATTTCAGGAGGACCTCAGGGACGAATTTGCCGGGACTTTGCGGGCTCGGTTCCCCGTCGAGATCCACCGCGAAACCCTCGACCGCTTGTTCTGAGACGATCGGCTCAACTCGCTGCGGCGAGAGCTGACCGAACCGCCTGCGGCGCGGCTAGTATTGAAAACATCGATGCGATGATCGGCATGCCGACCTCGTCGCGCAGTGTCATGACCGATTCGGGATGGAATTGCACCGCCGCGATCGGCAAATCGGTGTGTTCAATCGCCATGATCACGCCGTCCGCCGTCTCTGCGGTGACCGTTAGCGCCGATGGTAGTACGGCGCGGCGGGCATGCAGCGAATGGTAGCGGCCAACGGTGAATTCGGCCGGCAGACCGCCAAGCAACCAGCCACCGAGCACCTTCACGATCGACGGCTTGCCGTGCATCGGCACCCCTAAGAGATCGAGTGCCCCGCCGAAATATTCGACAATTCCCTGTAAGCCGAGACACACTCCGAAGACCGGCAACGATCGCGCAATCGCCAGATCAAGCGTCTCGTTCATCGCAAAATCGGCGGGCCGGCCCGGTCCCGGCGACAACACGACAAGATCGGGGGCCCTACCCTGCCGCAGTTCCGCGCGCGCCAGGTCCGGCCGCATCGTGACGACCTCGGCGCCTGTTGTGCGGATGTAATTGGCAAGCGTGTGAACGAACGAATCTTCGTGGTCGATCAGCAGCACCCTACGGCCGCGACCCGCGTTGCTCAGGGCTGTAAGGGGTGCCGCCACCGGTGCCGTCTTTCCGCGGATCGCGGCAAAAAGAGCCGAGGCCTTCAGTCGGGTCTCAGCCTCTTCCGCGTGCGGATCGCTGTCGAACAGCAAGGTGGCGCCGGCGCGCACCTCGCCGACTCCGTCTTTCATTCGGATCGTGCGCAGCGTCAGCCCGGTATTCATGTTGCCGTCAAAGGTGACGCGACCGATCGCGCCGCCATACCAGCGGCGGGACGAGCGCTCCTGCTCTTCGATAAAGCGGATTGCCCATAATTTGGGTGCGCCGGTCACAGTGACCGCCCAGGCATGGCTCAGGAACCCGTCGAGTGCATCGAATTCCGGCCGCAACTCGCCCTCGACGTGGTCGACCGTGTGGATCAGCCGCGAGTAGAGCTCGATCTGCCGGCGGCCGATGACGCGCACGCTGCCCGGCACCGCGACCCGCGACTTGTCGTTGCGGTCGACATCGGTGCACATCGTCAATTCGCTTTCGTCCTTGGTCGAATTGAGCAGTTCGCGGATGCGTTCGGCGTCCTCCACCGGATCGCGGCCGCGGGCGATGGTGCCGCTGATCGGGCACGTCTCGATCCGCCGGCCTTCCACCCGCACATACATTTCCGGCGAGGCCGAGACCAGAAATTCGCCATCGCCAAGATTGATCAGAGCGCCATAGGGGGCGGGGTTCGCTTGGCGCAGCCGCTGAAAAACGAGGCTCGGCAGGTCCGGACAGCGATCGGCGAAAAGCTGGCCCGGCACCACCTCGAACAGATCGCCGCGAACAAAGGCTTGCTTGGCGCGCTCGACCAACGCTGCATATTCGCCTGGACCGTGGTCGCTTTCGGCAGGCCCGATCGCTGGCGTCAGGTCAGGCCGATAGGGTGCTGCGGCGGTTGCCCGTGGCAAACCGATCGTCGACGCGCCGCCAACCTCGAACTCGTAACGATGAACCGCCGCGATCTGGCGCATGTGATCAACGACCAGGATCTCGTCGGGCAAATAGAGCACGAGATCGCGCTGGTCCGCTGGCCGCGGCAAACGCAACGGCATCGGCTCGAATTGAAAGACGAGGTCATAGCCGAAAGCGCCATAGAGCCCGAGATGCTGGTCCTCGGCGCTGCGGAATAGATCGATCAGCGCACGCAATACCGAAAACACCGAAGGCTGACGGCTGCGCTGTTCTTCGGAAAAGCGCTCGTCGCTCTCGGCGATTTCGCCGTCGATCCGATCGGCGCCACGGTGGCCGAGCCGCGTCCCTGCCAATTCAGCAAGTGCTTTGGCCACCGCCGGCACCAAGACACGGCCCCGCCGGTTCAACGCCTCGATCGTAAAATGCCGGCCGCGCGCGGTGAAGGCGAGCGGCGGATCGACAAACCCCATATCCCAGCGCGTGTAACGGCCAGGAAATTCGAAGCTCGACGAAAACAGCACCCCACGCCGCTGATCGAGCGCACGGGCGAGCGCATTGTCAGCCGGCTGGTAGCGTTCTTCACGAATTTCGCGGGTTACCGCGATGCCTCCCTGGGTCGCGTAACGGGTAACCTGCATAAGAGCCTCCTTCACGTTGAGGCGGCTCGGAGGATCCGGGGAGGAACTCGCTCTGGAAATGCGAAAGCCGCCCGGAATTCCGAGGCGGCCGTTTTTCGAAATGGTCAAACGATGGCCGCCCGAATTACACGGGCCACCACCAGACTGTGCATTGTGCCAAGCTGAGCATGGCCATACAGTTAGCAGATCATTTCCCCCGCCGCAATCCTGCGTAAACCGTAGGTGTGAAGTCACGCCGAACCGAGAGATGCGTGAGTCGGCCTGCCATTGGCACGGTGCGATCGTGCAAGGCCCGTTTATGTTCAAATCATTGGCGTACGGGTGCGATTTCGCGCTACCCGAAAAAAAGCAGAACCTAATCCAAAAGGCGCGTATAAGTTTATTAAAGGGGTTTTTAAAGGCAGCTACACCACCGCCCGCTGAAGCGGCCCCGCCAAAAAGGCGAATGTGCTCATCGAGCACATCGTAGCTCACATATCTAAAAAAGGGGAGATGAAGGTCGTGACTGAGTATTTATTGATCGAGTTGAGAGATCCGTTCGAGTCGAATGACGTCGGATACTACTACGAGCTGGCCCGCGGGCTGGTTGAAGCAGGCAACCAAGTTACCCTCTTTCTTACCCAAAATGCGGTTTTGGCGGCGAGGCGTTCAGCGGATGCCCCGAAATTGCGGACGCTGGTGACCTCGGCCGTCAAAATACTCGCTGACGACTTCGCTCTTAAGCAACGCGGCATTACCAAACTCCTAGATGGCGTCGAGATTGCGCCGATCGAGATCGTCGTCGACCACCTTGAAGCCGGGCACAAGACCCTCTGGCACTAGGAGAAATGCCATGTCCAGAAAGACCTTCACCATTGCTTTGATGGACCCGCCCTACGAGTCCGAGAACCTGACGACCGCTTTCCGCATCCTCGGCGCCATGGCGCAACGCGGACACAACATCAACGTCTTCGCCTACGAAGGGGCAGCCGGTTTAGCGTTCGCAAAGCAGGCGCCGCATCCAAATCCAGTGCACGGCAAGAACCTCGCTGAAGAAAATCATCCCACGACAAAGGACCAGGTGACCGCGCTGCTAGCGCTGGCCGCGAAGAATGGCGGCAAGGTCGATTGGGTGAATTGCGGTATGTGCGTCGACGAACGCGGCGTCGGTGAGTTCGTCGCCGATACCCGGCGGGGCTCGCCGGCAGATTTCCACACTTTCTGCGAAGCATCCGACAACGTCCTCGCCATACCGACAAAGTGAGGGAGCAATGGCCAAGAAGACGCTGAATATCGTCGAGTCGGCTTATCGAGCAGTCATGGAAGAGCAGGACGACACGATACTCTGGCTGCTCGCGGCGATGCAGGGCGCGGGCGCCGAGCATACTGTGGTTCTGCGCGGAAACGCCGTGAATTACGCGGTCGCCGGGCAGGGCGTCGCCGGGCTTACGGTCGGCGAGTGGCAACAAACCCAGGCGCCGCGGATGGACCATGACGTCGTCGATCTGATCGAAAAACGAAAAATTCCGGTTTTCGTCATCGAGGAGGATTTATCCGTGCGCGGGATTGCGCCAAGCGACTTGGTGCCCGGAGTCCGACTGATCAGCTCGCGGACGCTGCCGCGCTACATGGCCGAGTACGAACTCGTCTCCCATTGGTAAGCAGCAGGCAGCGTCGCCTTCGCAACAACCGCGATGCGGGCCCTCAGGCCGGGACAAGGCGGCGATAGAGGTGCCAGGTGGCGTGGCCGAGCACCGGCATCACGACCACCAGTCCGAGAAAGAACGGGATCGAACCGAGCACCAGGCTTCCCGCGACGATCATGCCCCACAATGCCATCGGGCCGGGGTTGGCAAGCACCGCATGCACCGAGGTCGCCACCGCGGTATCGAGCCCGGCAGCACGGTCGAGGAGCAGCGGAAATGACACGGCGCCGATCGCCAACACGATAACCGCGAACAGAAATCCGACGCCGATACCGACGACGATCATCGTCCAGCCGGCGCTGGTCGTGAACAGGTCATGGATGAAGGCGCGGGCCGAGACTGGGGCCTCGGGCCCAAGGGTCAGCAGATAGATCGCCTCGGCAGCCGCCAGCCATAACAGGAAGATCGCCATCAATACGAGGCCCAACAGGACGATTGCCGCGATTGCCGGCGAGTGGACCACACCCAACGCATCGGCCCAGCCGATCCGCATTCCCTGTTCGCGGCGGCGGCTCATTTCGTAAAGCCCAATTGCGGCGAATGGGCCGACGAGGGCAAAGCCCGAGGCGAGCGGGAACAGCAGCGGCAATAACTGATGACCGGCGGCGAGGCGAAACAAGACGAGGCCGAGAACCGGATAGATCACGCATAAGACAATGACGTCGGTGCGGCTCGCGGCGAAATCGTCGAACCCGGCGAGCAGCGCTTGTTTGATATCGGCGACGCCGATCCGGGCAATACGCGGCGCGGGCGAGTGCAGTTCGGCCTGCGCCTGTTGGACCGCGTGGCCCGCCTCTTCGATCGCTAGGCCCGCGCGCTTGACTTGGTCGACGCCCCATTCCACAGGGTTGCGGATGGTCAGCATTGCCGTTCCTCCCGAACCAATCCTTCGAGGCCACGGGCGCCCTTGACGGCATGTCCATCGGCTCGCCGGTCCCGAGCGAACACGCGACCCGCTGCGACAAAATGTACCACATCGCTGCTCGGGGCGCCATCGCGATGTCGGTGTGGATCGCCGTCGAGCGACCGCGACCGTCATCCGTCTCTGTACCGGCGCTTCGCCCTGAGTTGCTCGATCGCAGCGATTGACCCGATCCTTCTATCCTCCGATCCTCGATGACCTGTTGCAGAGGGAAGAATGAGCGGGCTGGTCTTTGAGGGGCTGAAGGTTATCGACTGCGCCAGCTTTATCGCCGGACCGGCGGCGGCGACGGTCATGTCGGATTTCGGCGCGGAGGTCGTCAAGATCGAACCGCCGGGAGCAGGAGACGCCTATCGCCGCCGCGCCACGCCGCCGATCGGGCCGGGTCTCGCCGGCAACCCCGGCTTTGTCCTAGACGGCCGCAACAAGCGAAGCCTGGCGCTTGATCTGCGCACACCGGAAGGACAGGCGGTATTGCGCCGGCTGGTGCAGGACACCGACGTCTTTATCACCAATTATCCGCCGCCGGTGCGCCGCCGTCTTGGCATCACTTACGAGGAGCTGGCGCCGCTCAACGGTAAGCTGATCTATGCCTCCTTCACCGGCTATGGCGAAACCGGGCCCGAAGCCGACAAGCCCGGATTTGACGCGACCGCGTGGTGGGCGCGCTCCGGTCTGATGCATCTGGTGCGCGCCGGGGAGGAGGCGTCGCCGGCGCGGTCATTGCCGGGCATGGGCGATCATCCCTCGGCGATGGGGACTTACGGCGCGATCGTGACGGCTCTCTACCAGCGCGAGCGCACCGGCAAGGGCGCCTATGTCGGCTCGTCACTATTGGCGAACGGTCTGTGGGCCAATGGCTGCTCGGTCCAGGCCGCATTGTGCGGCGAAAAGGTGGTGCCGCAGCCGCCGCGTGAGCGCGGCGTCAATGCTCTTCGGATCCATTACCGCTGCCGCGACAATCGCTGGATTTTATTGTCGATTGCCGCCGATGAATGGCGCTGGGACAAGTTTAAGTCGTGCATGGGATCGCCGGCGCTGGACGAGGACAGGTTTGCGACACACGCGGCGCGCGAAGCCAATGCGCAGCTATTGATCCCGATCCTCGATAATATCTTCGCGAGCCGCGACCAGGCCGAATGGCGCCAAATCCTTGACGACGCCGGGCTGATTTTCGGCATTGTCGCCGATATGGACGAGATCGCCAATGACGAGCAGATCCTGGCCAGCGGAGCATTGGTGCCATTCAGCGACGGCAGTTCGCTGACGGTCAACAGCCCGTTCTGGATCGCCGGTCAGGAAAAACTGCCGCCGCGCCCGGCACCTGAAGTCGGCGAGCACAGCGAGGAGATATTGCGCAGAGCGGGCTATTCCGCAGCCGAAATCCACGCTCTGCGCAACACGGGGATCATCGCCTGATCATCAAAAAAGCGCCGATCTCGCAAGCAAGACCGGCGCCAGGCATGTTCAAGTGATGGAGCGGGATCGTTCCGCCGATATTGCTTACGAGTGGAAGTTGAAGAGGTCCATAAGGTCGCCGATCGCCGGCTGATTTGTCGGCACATAGGGATTGGCGCCGGTAACCGGATCCGGCAGGTTGTCGCGGCTACGGTTGGTAATCGGCGGCACCTTCCAGTTCGCCTCGATGAATTTCAGGATCGAGACGTGATCGTTATAGGTGTGCGAAATGTGCCCGCCGGTGCTGTACGGCGAAACGACGATCATCGGGATGCGAGTCCCGTCGCCAAAGAAGTCGAGCGCCTGTACATAGCCTGAATCATAGTAGCCGCCGCCTTCGTCCATTGTGACGAAGATCGCGGTGTTCGCCCACAGCTTCGGGTTGGCCTTGGTCATATCGACGATCTTTTTAACAAAGCCTTCGAGCAGGTTCATCTTTGACGATGCCGGATGGCCGTCGAGATAGCCGTCGGGCTTGACAAACGACACCGCCGGCAGATTGCCGCTCTGTAAGTCGTTGTAGAGGTCGGTCGTATCTTTCAGCGCCGCCTGCCGCACCGGGGCATTGGTCATGATCGAGGTCGAATACTGGAAGAAATTGCAGATGTTGCAGTAGGTGTTGTCAGGACTGACGTAGTTGAGCAATGGATTGGCGAGGTAGGCATAGAACTGGTCGCCGAAATAGGCGAACGAGACCTGCTTTGCCAGCAGGGCGTCGCCGATATTTGGCACGGTTGACGGCGGCACCGTAAACACGGTTTTGAGATCGGCGTTCGGGGCCGTCATGCTGTCGGCATAGGCGTTGGTGCCGTCGCCGTAATAGGGGGGATTGTAGTTGTTGAGCAGATAGTAGTGTCCGGATTGACAATTCGGGTTGATATTGATCGAGTTCAGGTAGGCGACGACCGGGCCGACGCCGGGTTGTGTGGTATCGGCACAATCGCTGTAGCTGCCGCCGCCATAAGAGGCCGAACCATAAGAACCGCCGCCATAGCCGTCTTGCTTGTACCAGTTGTTGGTGCCGGGTAGCGGGTCGGGGTTCTCGACCTCGTCGACAACGCCGGCGTTTGCGGTTCCGGGCGCGACAAGCTGATTGTGTGGCGGCGTCAAATTGCCGTTGTCGTCGCTGAACCAGATCGCGTCGCCGGTGCCGAGCATGATGTGGTTGGCGCCGGTGCCTCCTTGTACCGACTGGTGGAAATTGTCGCTCATCGAATAGGTGTCGGCGAGCTGCTTGAAATAGGGCACGTCCCCCTGCTGGACGTTGTAAAAGCCCATCGCCGTCGCACCCTCTTTATAGGTGAAGCCAGCCGGCGGCGGCTTGCCGTTGCTGCCGGCGCCGACTGTCGCTTCGACCCACGGAAAGAGGTCGTTCTGGCAGACGCCGGAACCGGTCGTGGCGCTGCAGTCGAGCTGCTGCCACATCTGGTAGAAGCGATGGACCGGGCTCTCCATGTACACGTCATAGAGCCCAGGGGTGATCTGATACGGGCCCGGCGGCAGGTTGTTGACGAGCTTGCCGTCATAGACGATGCGCGTATCGGGCTTGCCGAGGATCGATGTGGGTGCAACGGCTCCGGTGGTCAGGAACGGATAATAATTGATCGGCAACCCGTTCTCGATGCTCATCGCCTCCGGGACGTTCAGGAAAGGCGGCTGTCCGTCGACCTTTTGGCCGCCGATCGTCTGAGTGAAACCGCCCCCGGCCAGCGGCGGCGGCAGGGTCTTGTACGGGATCTTCACGCCCGGGCTGAGCTGATAGGTCGTGGTGTCCTGGGCGTGCCACTGAGTTGCGGCCGCATAATTCGGCCCCGGAAAGCCGTTGGCTTGAACGATGCCTTCCGACAGCAAGTTCAGCACCTTCTCGCCTTTGTTCACCGGTTTGTAAGTGGCGAAGAGGTGATCAAAGGTGCGGTTCTCGCCGATGATGACGATGACGTGCTTGATCGGCGTTGCGGTATTGGCGTCATTGGCGTTGCTCATTGATGCCGGTGCGGCAAATGCGGCCAAAGGCGCCAGCGCATTGACCGCCATCGCATAGATCGCCACGCTGCTGAGCAGTCTGAAGCGCCAACGCGCGTCGGCGCGTTGCGGAACTCGGTTTCGCATCGTTGTCCCCTCGGAGAAATTGCGGACGCGGCGCGGACGCTAGCGAGGGAACTTTGCCGGAGGGTGATGCTTTGATGACGTTAACGTTAAACTCACGCGACAGTTGAGTGATTATCCGCATTCGCACAGGAAGACCGCTCCTGAATGCGGCAGCGCGGCCGGCACCCTATCAAGGGGCGCCGCGTCCGCGTCCGGATCGGCTTAACTGTCGATGACGGCGATGGCCTCGATCTCGATCATCGCGTCGGGGTCGGCGAGCCGCCTGATTTCGACCGTAGTGCTGGTCGGCGTCGCCGGCCCGAAATAGCGCAGGCGCATATCGCCATGTTTCGAGAATTCGACGTAGTCGGTGACGAAAGTATTGGTTTTGATGATGTCGGCGAGGGTGGCGCCGGCGGCTTCGAGACAAATCTTGATATTTTCGCCGACCTGCTGGATTTGGGCGCGCATGTCGCCCTTGCCGACCAGATTGCCCTGCGCATCGCGCGCCAGCTGGCCCGCGACAAAGACCATCTTGCCGGTGCCGCTGACGGTCGATGACCTGGGTGTAGGCCGGCTGGCCCGCCCGGATCACGACATGGACGCCGTCGGGCTGAATCTTCTCGCGTTTGATCCCCATGATGTCCCTCCTCCGGTTAGCCGCGCCCGGACACCGCCATGCAGGAACAGGCGTTTTCCCGCCCTGCGATCTTCGCTAGCATTACCCAAGCGCGCTGTCGCGGGCCAGCCGCCCGCCAAAAACCGGTAACTCAGCGAGGGTGCCATGTCACTGATCAATCTGCGCCACGGGATCTTTCTGCCGCCGTTCCACCCGAACGAGGAGAACCCGACTCAGTGCCTGGAGCGCGATCTCGAGCTGATGGCGTGGCTCGACAAGCTCGGCTTTCACGAGGCGTGGATCGGCGAACACCACTCCGCCGGTTTCGAGATCATCAGCTCTCCCGAGATCTTTATCGCCTTTGCCGCCGAACGCACAAAAAACATTCGCTTTGGCACCGGCGTCATTTCGCTGCCCTACCATCACCCGATGATGGTCGCCGACCGCATCGTCCAGCTCGATCATATGACACGTGGACGGGTCATGTTCGGCGCCGGTCCGGGACTGTTGGCCTCGGATGCGATCATGATGGGCATCGACCCGCTGACCCAGCGCGACCGCATGGCCGAGTCATTGGACGCGATCCTCAGGCTGTTCCGCGGCGAGATCATCACCGAAAAGACCGACTGGTACACGATGGAGGGGTGCCGGCTGCACCTCTTGCCCTACACCAAGCCCTATCCCGAGGTTGCGGTCGTCAGCGCCGTCACGCCATCGGGCGGACGGCTCGCCGGCAAATACGATCTGGGCATGATCTGCGTCGCTGCGACCAACCCGTTTGGCTTTGACGCGCTCGGCTCGAACTGGCAGATCGCCTGTGACGTCGCCGCCGACCACGGGCGAGAGATGGACCCGAACCGGCTGCGCCTCGTCGGGCCGATGCACATCGCCGAGACCCGCGAGCGGGCCTTCGCCAACGCGCGGTTCGGGTTCGAGAAGTATCTCGGCTACCTCAACAATAACCAGCCGCGGTTTATCGTGCCGTCGGGCCAAGACCCGCTCGAATGGTTTGTCGAAAACCGCTACGGCGTGTGCGGCACCCCGGACGATGCGATCGCGCTGATCGAGCGGTTGCAGGAAAAGCAGGGCGCCTTTGGCGCGTTCCTGCAGCAAGCCCACAACTGGGCCGATTTCGAGGCGACCAAGCGCTCCTACGAGCTCTATGCGCGTTATGTGATGCCACATTTCAGTCGTGCCAACGCGCCGCGCGCCGCCTCCTATCAATGGTGCGGCGACAACCGCACCGAGTTCAGCGCCAAGCGTAACGCCGCCGCGAAGGCGATGTTCGACCGCCACGAAGCTGAGCAGGCCGCCGCCCGCGACGTGACCAGACCCGATATCCCCCGCCCCGCCCGCGGCCGCGAAGCCTGGTAGCAAGAGGCGCCTCGATCTCAGCGGCCTGTACTTTACACCGGGTAGACGAGTGAGGTTGGGACGATTGTCGAATTGTAGACGCAGATGCGCTCGGCAAAGCGCAGGCGGTCGCCGTCCTCGACTACCCGATCGTGGTAGCGACCGCACATAAAGAGTTCGGACGGGCGGTCGACCATTGTCTGGAACAGCGCGAAATTGGCAGTCAGACGCAGACCATCCGGCCGGATCTCACGCAAACGAATATTATCAGTCAGATGCCGCATCAGTCGCGGCAGGTACAACGTCGTCTCGCGGATCGCGACAACCCGATCGAACAGCATGTTCCGGCTCTCGCAATAGACGAGCGCCACAGGCAGATTTTGCTCGAAGTTTTCGCGCGGCGTGATTTTGTAAAGACAATCCTCAGTAAAGAAATCGGGCCAGGCTTCGAGTTGGCCGTCATCGAGCGCATCGGCATAGGCGCAATAGAGATCGGCGAGCCGCATTCGCAGCTCCGCCGGTGCGGCGAGGCCGGGCGCGGCGATCATCGCCGGCTTATAGGCCCATCACACCGCGGTAATATTGGTAGAGGCCGCGGATCGCGGTCTCGGTCACCATATGCGGCTCGTCATGGACGGCGCGGCCGCCCATCTCGGCGATGCACAGGGCGTCGTCATTGCTATCGATCCCGGCTTGCGACAACAGCATCGCCTCACTGTCATCAACCGAGACGAGACCCGCGGGCCCCATCAAATTGGCCTGACGCAGGCGGCGCTGGCGCATCTCGGGCGTGTCGTCGGCATATCCGAAAAACGTCCAGGCGAGATCGAATTCTTCGGCGCTGATCGGGATGATCTGCCGTGTCGCCAAAGTGTTCGATTGCTGCTGCACGATCAGATTCGGAAAGAAAGTCTGCATGACGACGGTGGCTTCGCCGGGGAACTCACGCACCGGCTCCAACAAGCGTGGGTCACGCAATGTAAAATTCGATTTGAAGGCGCGCATCTGGCGCGTCGCTTCGTTTTCCTGCTGCTCGCCTTTGCGGCTGACCAGCACCGCATGACGGCCGGCCGGGTCCATCTCGATCGCCGAGCGCTGGTCGAGGCGGAACAGCCCAAACGTGACCAGGAATACGTGCAACAGGCTGGCGTGATACGGATCTTTGATGTTCTCGAACATCAATTTCCAGTTGCTCGGGATGCGCTGGCGCAAATAGCCGAGCACCACCAATTCACGGCCGTCAAACACCCGGTCGAAATAGCCGAGCATGTTCTGGCCAAGATATTCTTCGAGCGGCTCGGTCGCGGTCGACATGCTGGCGAACACGACGCCGTTGCGGCGCGTTACGCTCAAGACGCTGCAGCCCGTGCTCTTCGAGCCGAAAATCGTCCGGCATGCCCCCCTGTCCGCGAAAACCGCGCCGGAACGGCACGCCGAGCAACTTGCCGGTGAGGTCGTAGGTCCATTGGTGGTACGGACAGACGAATTCCTTTATCGAACCGCGCGATGCCGAGCAGAATTGCGCGCTCCGATGGGCGCAACGGTTTACCAGCACCGCGATGTCACCGGAGGGCTCGCGCACCGCGACGGTCTCGACCTGACCGAGTCGGCTGCGTTTGAAATCGCCTGGGGTCGGGATCTCGCTTTCAAGACAGACGTAAAGCCAGCTTGGGCCGGCAAAAATCCGCTGCTGCTCGCGGGTAAAAATCTCAGGGTCGGTATAGACCCAATTCGGAATGCGCGAGCTGCCGCCTTCGGGCCAGCGACGCGCGTCCGCTTTTTCGATGCCCGGATCGATCAGCTGGTCCAACGGTTCCATCGGCTGACGGCATCGTCATTCTCCGGCGAGAAGTCGGTCGGCCTATCTTACAGCGGACCGCCGGTTTCGGCGATCACCCGGCGAAGCTAGAAGAATGTTTCCGGCGGCTGGCCGAGGAGGACCTGGCCGACGGTTTCGTAATGCGCGTCGCGCGACTGGATCTGCTGCGTGACGGTGTGGATGTCGCGAAAACGGCGCTCGAACGGGCTGCCGGGAAAGATCGCGTCGACTCCGGCGGCCTTGTAGGTCCAATCGGCGACGGCGGCGGCATTCGTGATCGCATGCGATCCGGCAAGCCGAGCGCGGGCGCGGTCGGGCACATCGATCGGCGCCACGTCTTCGGCGCGGTCATAGATGTCGCGCACCGTGTCGACCAAGTAGCAACGAGCGGCGCCCAGCTTGGCTTCGCAGCGCGCGATCTCGGCCTGGATCACGGCGTTGTCGGCGAGCCGGCCGGTGCCGCGCGGAGTTTTGCGCTGCGCCAATTCGACAAAGGCTTCGAGCATGCCGCGAGCAATGCCGAGCGCCACACTCGCGATGCCGACCGAATACAGCGTCTGCTGCGGGAAAGCATAGAGCTTGCCGGGCTCGCGGCGAAGAGTCGGGTCCTCGCGCGTGCCGGTCAATTCCTCCGGCACAAACAAATCTTTGACCGAATAGGATTCCGACGCGGTGCCGCGCAGCCCGATCGGGTTCCAATTGTCGAGCAAGGTCGCCTGCTCGGCCGGAAATAACCAGGTGCGGATCGTCGGCCGGCCAAAGCGGTTGAGCCGCAATGAGCCATCCGGCTCGACAACGGCGCCGTGTGCGCCCATCCAGCTCGCGTGCCGGCAACCGCTGGCGAAATCCCAGCGGCCGGTGACCCGATAGCCGCCCGGCACGGCGACGCCCTTGGCAATCATTGGGTGGACCCCAGGCGCAGGTCGCGCGCGGATCGCCGAACACCCGGCGGGCGGCATCGAGGCCGAGATAGGGTGCGAACAGCCCAATGCTGTTGGCGATCGACACGCACCACCCGACCGAGCCATCGGCGCGGGCTAATTCCTCAACCGCAAGCACATAAAGCCCGGGCTCGACCTCGTCGCCGCCAACCGAGCGCGGGTAGAGCATGCGGAACAGCCGGGCCTCATGCAGCCTATCGACCAGCGCGCTCGGCAAGCGGCGGAGGCGCTCGGTCTCGTCCGCGGCGGCGGTAATCATCTCCGTCAGATCGCGTGCCCGCGCCAAAGGGTCGGCGCGCCTCACATCATCCATCAGGTGTCCCAGTCTTGCATCGCGCGCCGGAATACCGCCGCGCCCGGCGGCCGCTGTCAATCGCCGATCACACAGGGCCTTTGATTCCTCCGCATGTCGATGTGCAAAGGAAGCGGAGCCGGATGATCACCCTCTCCCCGCTCGGGGGAGAGGGCGGGGTGGGGACTCCCATTCGTTCGTTAAGCCACCT
This sequence comes from uncultured Alphaproteobacteria bacterium, assembly GCA_963735445.1. Lineage (GTDB taxonomy): Bacteria > Pseudomonadota > Alphaproteobacteria > ATCC43930 > CGMCC-115725 > AP-15. Next base: position 66,691 of record CAVTLC010000054.1, on the reverse strand, counting down.
CACCCTCCCATCGCGGGGCGATGGGTCCCTCCCTCTCCCCGGGGGTGGCGGAGAGGTTTATATTTCGAGCCGCAGCGGCGTCCCACATCAGCCGCGGGTCGAAGGTCTCGGCGGCGAACATCGTCAGGATTACGACGGCACAGAAGGCGACGGCGCCCATACCGGGCTGGATCGTGATCACCGCCCCAAAGGCGACGAGGGCGCCAAGCAACGACTCCATAAAGATGTCGATCATCGACCAGCGGCCGATAAAACGGACGATGTGATAGAGCCGGGTGCGGTCGCGCAGCCGGCCCGGCAAGTCCGGTCTGAGTTGCGATCATCATGATCGACAACCCGACGAGCTTCAGCACCGGGACAGCGATGCTGGCGAAAAAGACGAGTGCGGCGAGCGGGTATTGGCGCGCTGTGATCAATTCCTCGACCCCGCCCAGGATTGTGCTTGGTTGCCCGGCGCCGAGCTGAACAATCGACAAGACCGGATAATAATTGGCCGGGATGTAGAGGATCGCGGCGCCAATCACCAATGCCCAGGTGCGCTGGATGCTATACGGACGGCGCGGATGCAACGAGCTGCCGCAGCGCGGGCAATGCGCGTGGTGATCTTGCGGCGCGCTGACAAGACCACAGGTCTCGCAGCCGACCCCTCCCGCCGAGCCGTGGCACGGCAGCCGATCGGGGTCGTCCTCGCGGTCGAGCCGCTCCCACACCGCCTCGCGGTCGAGCGCGCTATCGAGCCACACCAGCACAATCGTCAACGCAAACAACGCGTAGACACCCGTACGCAGCCCAATCGTGACGAGATCGCCGAGCTTGACGTAGGCGACAAAGACACCGAGCACAAAGACCTCGATCATCGACCACGGCCGCAACTTCTCGGCCCATGCAAAGAGCCGGCGCAGATGGCGCGGCGGATGGCGCTCGTGGGCGCGGATCAGCACGTATAACGTTGCCACGAGCCGGATCAGCGGTGCGAAAACGGTCACGAACAACACCACGATCGCCAGCGGCGCCATGCTCTGCCGCACCAACTCTTCCGGCCCGGAGAACAAATTCGCGACCCGGCGAATGCCCGCGGTCTCGACGCTCATCAGCGGAAACGCGCACATGACGACGAGCAACACCAGCGCCGCGATCACGAGTGCGATGACGTGCTGAAGCCGGTGGGGGGAGACTCGGCGCAGGATCGTCGGGCAGCGCGCGCAATTGGCTGAGCCGCCAGAATCCAGCTCGGGGATCTGCTGCAGCAGCCCGCACCCCGGGCATTCGCGCAGTTGCGGCCGGGTGGCTGGGGCCTCCATCGCGCGGCGCGGGAGAAAGTTTGGTCACGCGCGGATCGGCAGCGTGGCTAGCATCGCGGCGACGCCGTCGGCGAGCCGGCCCACAGCGACGCTGATCGCCGCGACCTCGCCCGGCACGCCCGGTGTCGAGGGCGGCACCGTAAAGCGGAAGCTGCGCAGCACCGGCTGGCTCTGACCGGTGGCTCGAACGCCGGCTTGGGCCTGCAGCACGAGGTTACCGGCGGCGTCTTCGTCGAGGCGCTGGATGTTGATTTCCACCGTCGCATCGGGCCGGGCGGTCACCGCGCCATTGTCGGCGATCACCGTGCTCTGCGGCAGGCGCTGACCCAATTCCTCGACCAAAACCCGGTTTAACATCGGCGCCAGCGGTTCACCCCACCAATCGTTGGCCCTGACGTCGAGCCGGTAGTTCTCCGACGAGCGCACGATCTGCGAGCGTTCGAGAAAATGCGCAACCGAGATCTGCTGCACCAGCACGACCCTCGGGCTGCGCGGCTGCACGGAACCCGATGCGGTTGCGATCGTAAACAGCGCCGGATCGGGCGATGAGCAGGCGTTAAGTGCGGCGGCAAACGTTACAGCCAGCGCGAGGGCTGCTGCCGCGGGCCGGCGCTGCGGCGACCTGTGGCTCATTCGACCCCGCCCGCCGGACGGCCCTTGATCAGCGCCTCGGGGTGACGCGAAAGCAGGTCGGCAAGAGCCCGTAGCGAACTCAGGGCATCGTTTGTTTGCACCAAGAGCCGGTCGAGATCGCGGCTGAATTTGGTGTTGTCGCCATAGCCTGCATCCAGCGAAACCAAAAGCTTGTTGGTGTTATTGAGCGTCTTTTGCAATTGGCCGGTCATTTCCGGCAACTGCTTAAAGGCTGGAGCCGTCCCAGCATTGAGGTTTCGGGTAAATGTGTCGGCAGAGGCCAAAGTTGCTGCGAGCTTGTTTAATGTCTCGCGCATCTGCGGCCCGCTTAGCAAAGCGCTTGTCGATTGCAGCAGATTTTGGAGATCCTTGCCGATCTGGTCGAAGTTGATCGTGTTGACCTTGTCCAGCAAAGTGTTGACCGAGGACTGCAGTCCGGCAAAGCCGCCGCCCTCTGCCGAGGGCAATACGAAATAGCCATCCTGCTCTTTAACCTCGACCGGCGATGCGTCACGCAAGAAATCGAGCGCCACCTGTTGCTGGCCGGTGATCAAATTGGTGCTCTGCAGGGTCGCGCGCAGGCCCGCCTTTAGCACCGCAGCAACCGATTCGGCATCGGTCTTGAACACCCGTTGCCCGACGCCAACGATCCGTTCAGGCTCGATCTCGTAGCGCACCGGTGCCACGATGACGTCTTTAGTCCTGTCAAAGGCAAGCCGTACATCGAGAACGCGACCGACAGTCAATCCGTGCATCGTCACAGGCGAACCCGGGCCAAGGCCGCTGACCGAGCCCGGGAAATAAGAAACCACCTGGATCTTGCGCGTGTAGGAGGCCGCTTGCGCGGTGTCGCGGTCGGCGAACAGCGGGAAAACATGGTTATCGGCGCTCGCCACCTGCACCTTGCCCCGCAAATCCGGGGTCTCAAAGGCGATGCCGCCAAGCAATAGCGCCTTGATCGATTCGAGCTGGATCTCAAGGCCGGTACCGGCGAGCTTGATCGACAGCCCGGAGGCGTTCCAGAACCGGGTTTCGTCATTGACGTAACCGTCATAGGGAGCGCGGACAAAGGCGTGGATCGTCACATATTCCGCCATATCGGCGATGTCCCAGCCAAGTACTTCGCCGACGTTCTGATCGCGGAAGAAAATCGGCGAACCGAGCTGGATCGAACCTAGCCGCTTGGCCTTCAGCAAAAACGCATGGCCCGCAATGTGCTCGGTAAGGATCGGCGGGTCCTCGACCCCTTTAAATGCGTGTTGCGACTTTCCCCCCTCGGCGCCGGGCATCATACCGATGTAGCTGCCTGACAACAGGGTCTCGAGACCGGAGATATTGCCCGCGAATAGTCGCGGCTTGACCACCCAAAACACCGTCTTGTCGGTCAGCAGCGGCTCGGCCTGATGGGTCGTTGCAAGCGTCACGATAACATGACTGTGGTCGGGCGCCAGTTCGAGGCTCTTGACCGTACCGAAGACGATGTCCTTGTATTTGAGTTGCGACTGGCCGGCCTGCAGACCTTCGCCGCTGTTGAACGTGACAGTGATGGTTGGTCCTTCCTTGGACAGCGTATCCCAGGCGAGCCAGGCGCCGATCGCTAACGCCACCAGCGGGATCACCCAGATCACCGATATCCGCCGCGTACGCCGCGCCGCCGCCCGCGCCAGAACCGGCGGGTCGGAAAGATTGGTCATTTGTGTCTCCCCTGGCCCGGCGCGGTTCCGGTGCCGCTGTGATCCGGGATTTGCAGTTTCCCGCTCCGAGGCGGCTCGGTCAATCGTGACGAAGACTAGACCCGTCTCACCCGCCCGGGACTATGCACTTTTGGCACAATGTGAACACTTACACTCGATCTTAAACGAACCTGTCTACACATCGATTATCTGCTGGTAGCAAAAGCTTCGACAGGATGGCGGAATAAATCTGCCTGTCGTTCCGCCGGGGTTTCGATCATCAGGGTCCGGGTCGGGAACGCGAAGTCGATACCCAGTTCTTCCGCAAGATCCATAATCTGCAACAGGATCTCCTCCCGTGCTGCCAGCTCGCCCGCGTAATCGGCGACTTCGATAAAAAAGATCACCAAAATGTTGAGACTGCTTTCACCAAAATCATTAAAGCGCACATGCAGGTTGGTCTTGTTTGTGAGCGGGTGTTCGGTGATCGCCTGCTTGATGCGCTCAGCCAACAGCTCGAGCTTTTCGCGAGAGGTACTGTAGGTCACCTGAATCAACAGCCGCTGGCGGCGCATCGCGCGCAGGCTGAGGTTTTCGACGGTGGCGTTGACGACGTTGTTATTAGGGATCGAAACCAGCGAATTATCCGCCGTGCGGATTCGGGTGCTGCGGAACCCGACATCCTCGACCGTGCCCTGGGTCCCGCTGACCGTCACCAGATGACCGACCCGAAACGGCTTTTCGATCATGATCAACATCGAGCCGAGCAGGTTTGCGAGACTGTCACGCGCCGCCAATGCCACTGCCAGGCCGCCGACACCCAGCCCGGCGAGGACCGAATAGGCGGGAAAGCCGAGTTCGTAAGCCCCTTGGATGAGCAAAACGATCGCGATCGCGATACCGGCAAAACGCATGCCGAGCCGGATCAGCTGACTATCGAGGCTGCGGCGCCGCAGATGTTCGGATTGGACGATCCACTCGGCGAGGATGCCGGCAGCGATGACCGAGAGCCACGCGGCCGCGAGGAAAAGCGCGCCGGTTTGAATGAACGTGGTAATCACCAGCGGTGTGCCGCTGATCCGGAGGATCGCACACAGGAGCGGGACTGGGACGGCCGTTACCAGGATGATCGCCAACGGAGTCAAAATGGCGCGCCAACCGGGGCCGGTCTCCTCGTCCTCCAGGCAAGGCTTGACGACGGCCCAGCCGGTTTGCGGCATAGATCACTCCCGCGCAGATGGCCAGCCCGACTACAAAACCGAGCCATTGCCAGACAGCGATGCCATCGATCTCCGCCTTGGCCCAGGCGGGAAGTTGCAGCATCCACCGGGTCGGGACGATGCTCTCCAATCCGATCGGCGAATTCGAATAGCCTTCGTAGATAGTGGCCGTATCTCCTCCGCTGAGGGCGCGGTAGGTTTTGCTGAGTTCGGCCGCCGGGCCGGGCTTGTAGGGCAGCTTCTTTACCCGGTCGTAAAATTCGGGAAGGTGATCGACGGTCGCCGCAGTTACGAGATATTCGCCGGCGCGCGGCCCGGTTTCGACAAGCGCGATGTCGATCTCGGTTCCGGGCAGTCGCCATCGCTTTGCCGAGCTCCGTGCCATCGCGTCGGCATCGGGTATAGCGTCGGCTGCCGGCACCTCGATGCGATCGAGTATTTCCTTCAATTGCAATGCGCGCTCGGGGGCGACCGCATCCCGCAGTATTGGAGGAATGCCCGATAGATCTAATGCCTTGATCGCCTTCACCGCGTCGGATTGCAGCACCGCAATCTGCTTCTGCCGCTCGTCAGGAGACAGATAAAGTCGGCCCGACGCACCGTATTCTTGCAAGACTGCCTGCATGCTGCGATAGGCGTCGTCCAGGGCCGTGACGAAACCTTGCAATGTCGCGCGCGGGCTCGAAGTGTCGACCGGACGCAGCGGGTTAACGTCGGTCGGGTTCGCTGCACTTGGCAAATCAAAAGCCAGCAGCAGCAGGGCGGCCGCCAGCGCGCTCCCGAGAGCAATCGCGGCAACCTGCTTCATGACTGTGCCTCCGTCGGGTTCAGAGATGGATCGGCGTTAACTGCCGGGATCATACCGACAGAAACTGAGCAGCAAATTCTACGGCTAGCAATTCTCCGACCGGAGCGTCGTTGCCTATGCAGAATTGGCAAAAATCAATAGGGAGATTTCCCGCTCGGAGCGTACAGGCAATCGAGCTAATACCAAAGGGGTCATGTAGACAGCCTTGGGATCCGGGCGCCTCGAGTTGCATATCTTTAAGAGCCGATTCTCGACTCGGGCAATTCGTGGTCCGCTACAAATCGCTTCTTGGCGAGTCGCTGTTCCAAACGGTTCGAGGCCCCCGAAGCCCGGGCGCGGTTTAATCAAGCGGCGGCAGCAGGCGATGGGTCAGCGCGCGCGGCAGGATGCCGATGCGGCGCGGGTCCTCAAACGAGGTCGGCCGCCGAGCGTAAACCACAAAACCGGCGCGCTGATAGGTCGCGAGCGCCTTTGGATGATCGTAGGTCGAGGTGTGTAGCCAAAACCGGTCGATCGGCCGGGCGGTCCAGGCGCGGTCGATTGCCGCCTGCAGCATATAGGGGCCGTAGCCGCGGCCGATGAAATCGGGAACGAGCCCGAAATAACACAGCTTGGTTTCGCGCAGCTCGACGGTGTCGAGCTCAAAAAACCCGGCCGGCACACCCCCGACATAAAGCACAAAGATCTCAATCGTCGGCTTGGTGATCAGCTGAGCCAGCGCTGCGTCGCCGAATAGCCGCCGCTCGAACCACAGCCACGGCTCGCCGACCGTGTCATAGATGTAGCGGTAGAACGATACCGTGCAGCTCTCGGCACGCATCAGGGCAAGCTTGCCGGCTGGCAACGGCACCCGCCCAGTCGGCGGGCGCGCCAGCATTTCAAGGTAGGTGATGGTGTCCTGCAGCAACATAAGATCAGGTCCGCGCTGCGGGTCCGGTCTCAACCGGCGTGTCGCCGGGCAGACCCCATTCCGACCAGCTGCCGTCATACACCGCCGCTCCGGGATGGCCTATCAAATGCAGCGCAAACGCCAGTGCGCAGGCGGTGACCCCCGACCCGCAGCTCGTAACGATCGGACGGTCGAGAGCCACCCCGGCCTCTTCAAACAATGATCTCAGCGCCTCGGCGCTTTTGATCTGCTTTGTCTGAGGGTCGGTCACCCGGTCGTACGGCAGGTTGCGGCTGCCAGGGATATGGCCGCTGCGCAACCCCGGGCGGACTTCCGGCGTCGAACCGTCAAAGCGGCCGGCAGCGCGCGCGTCGACCACCTGCTCCTGCCGGCTCGACAGATTGGCAATGATGGCGGCTTTGTCACGCACCAGCGACCGATCGAAGCGCGCTGTGAACCGGCGAGGGGCCGGGTTCGGAATGCTCGCGGTCAACGGGCGGCCCTCAGACTTCCATTGCGGCAGCCCGCCATTGAGTAACGCCACATCTTGGTGCCCAAACATGCGCAGCATCCACCACGCGCGCCCGGCCGAAGACAATCCGTTCATGTCGTAGACAATGACTTTGTCGTCGTCCCCGATGCCGAGCGCGCCGATTTTTTGCGCGAACAGATCGGGCGAGGGGATCATATGCGGCAGGCTGTTGCCGGGCTCGGCGATGTCGTCGATGTCGAAGAAAACCGCGCCGGGAATATGCTCGCGGTCATAATTTTCGCGCGCGGTGGGCGTGATGCCGGGCAGTGTGAACGACGCGTCGATGATGCGGACCCGCGGATCGCCGAGATGGGCCGCGAGCCAATCGGCGTCGACCAGCGCCTCAGGATGGGCATAGGGCATCGGTCCGTCCTCCGGTTATCACGCGAAAGCGACGTTGATACGGCGGTTCTGGCGGCCCTTGTTCTCGATCTTGGTGACCGCAACCCGGCCGATCTCGGCAACGTTTGCGACATGGGTCCCGCCGCAAGGCTGCAGATCGATCCCGGCGATCTCCATCAGCCGCACGCGGCCGCTGCCGGTCGGCGGCTTGACCGACATCGTGCGCACAAGATCGGGCTGGGCTGCGAGTTCGTCGTCGCTGATCCACCGTGGCGCGACCGGATAACCGGCGGCGATTAAGTCATTGAGCCGCGCGGTTATCGCGTCCTTGTCGAGGCTCGATCCCGGCACGTCGAAATCGAGCCGGCCGCGGCTGTCCGCAACTTGCCCGCCCGTCACCGCCCCCGGCACCACCGCACATAATAGATGCAGGCAGGTGTGCATGCGCATTAGTCGGTGGCGGCGCTCCCAGTCGATCTCGGCGGTCAATTCGGCTCCGGGTAAAGGCAATGTGGCGCCGGGAGCAGGAACATGGATTACGTCGTCGGAGCCATCCCCTTTCACGCTGTCAACGATCGCGATCGTCTCGCCCGAGGAAAGGCGCAATTGACCGGCGTCGCCCGGCTGCCCACCGCCCATCGGATAAAAGACGGTGCGGTCGAGGAGGATGCCGCGCCCGTCAACGCCAATAACCCGCGCCGTGCAACTGCGCAGATAGCTATCGTCGCGAAATAAAAGCTCCGTCATCCGCCCCTCTTGTTGTCGTCCCGGCCTGCTCTCAGCGGTGGATCCGGGCTTTCGCCGGGACAGCGGATATGCGGGTAAATGTGCATAATCCGCTTGTCACCCTTCGAGCCATGCCGGGGTAGGTAAGTTTTTCTCGCGCAAAAAAGCCGGGTTGAACAGCTTCGATAAATAGCGGGTACCGGAATCACAGAGTATCGTCACGATCGTGTGGCCGGGCCCGAGGACTCTCGCGAGCCTGATCGCGCCGCACACATTGATGCCGGTTGAGCCGCCGAGCACCAGTCCCTCATCCTCGACCAGGCTGAACAGCACGGGCAGCATCTCCTCATCGGTGATCTGGAACTGGCCGTCGGGCGCAAAGCCTTCGAGGTTTTTGGTCTCGCGATTGTTGCCGATGCCCTCGGTGATCGAATTGCCTTCGGGTTTGAACTCGCGCCGCGCATACCAGCTGTAAATTCCCGACCCCATGCAGTCGGCGAGATAAGTTTTCACATCCGGGTTGCGCTCGCGCAGTGCGATGCCGACCCCCGACAGGGTTCCGCCGGTTCCGACCGAGCAGGTAAAGCCATCGACCTTGCCGTCGGTCTGCTCCCAAATTTCCGCACCAGTCGTTTCATAGTGACCGCGCCGGTTGGCGAGATTATCGAATTGGTTGGCCCAAATCGCCCCGTTGGGTTCCTGCGCCGCGATCTCGGCGGCGAGCCGCTCGGAATAGCGCACGTAGTTGTTTGGGTTGGTATAGGGAGCGGCGGGTACGAGCCGTAGATCGGCGCCGCACAGCCGCAGCATGTCCTTCTTTTCCTGGCTCTGCGTCTCGGGCATGACAATGACGGTGCGGTAGCCGCGGGCGTTCCCGACCAGCGCCAAGCCGATACCGGTGTTGCCGGCGGTGCCCTCGACGATCACCCCGCCCGGCCGCAGTAAGCCGCGCTCCTCGGCATCCTTGATGATGTAGAGTGCCGCGCGATCCTTGACCGACCCGCCGGGGTTCAAGAATTCAGCCTTGCCGAGGATCGTGCAGCCGGTTTCCTCCGAGGCCCGCCGCAATTTGATCAGCGGCGTGTTACCGACGGTGGCGACAAAGCCGTCGCGGATCTGCATTGGTTTCTCCATTCGCCCGCGTTTGCGGCGGGACTATCGGGCCCTGGCCGAGCAGACGCAAGCAAAGCAAACGGCGCAAGCGTGCCCGATTATCGGCAGGGACGGCGGGGTCGCGCAGCCGACAATCTCGATCCCAGTTCCAAACCATAGATCGTAGCCGCCATCTCCGGCATCGGAGCCGTCACCGAACCGAACCACTGATCGAGCTATCGTAGGATGTTGAGTGCGAGGCCGTGTGAGGCTTGCGTCAGCCGGTCGTCGTTGGTCCACAGCGCTTCGCAGCTATGATATTGCGCACACGCCAGGTGCAGCGCATCCGGTGTTCTGATCCCGAACCGTGCGCGCAGTTGAGCGGCTTGCAGATACACCGGCTCTGGCATGGCCAGCGACGTAAATTGGTCGAATAACCCGGAGTATGCGCGCTCCAGAACTGGGTCGCCGCGCTTGATTGGCGCAACCAGACATTCGAGTTTCACCAATGACGAAATCGCAAAATCGGGTGCGACCGCTGCTGTCATCGCTCGTTCGAGCGGTTCGCCCCAGCGGGTATGGCCTTCGACGAGGTATATTAGGAGACACGCATCAAAGTAGATCAGTCCCATGAATGCCGCTCTTGCTCGATCGCAGCATCGATTTCTTCAGCGGAGCGTCGCGCATACGCCGCCAGCGGATGGGACTTCAACCAGCCCAGAATCGCTTCGGCAGTACCGGCGTTAAACACCGCCGTTTCTTTCGGTCGAACCGGCACGAGCCGTGCGACCGCCGCGCCGCGATTGGCGATGACGACGTCTTCTCCCGCCTGCGCCGCCCTGATCAATTGCGACAGCCGATTCTTTGCTTCCAGAACATTGACCTGCACCAGCATTCCTCCTCGGCGTCCTGGCTATTATGGCCATATTAGCCAAACTTATCCAGGATGCTTTCCGAATCGTTAGCTCAGGTGTCTAGCACGAAACCATCACAATTCGCGGCCGCGAGGTGGGCGGGAAAACGGTTAAGAGATTGGATTCATTAAACAGGAGGTCAGTTGTTCGTTAGCGGTTCAGAACCAACGAAATGCGCGATCAAACCGTGTAATGGTTGGACATGGCATTGGCTGATTTTGTTCATCTGCGGGTTCACTCGGCTTACTCGCTGTCATCGGGCGCGATCACGATCAAGGATCTGGCCGCACGCTGCAAAGCTGGGCATATGCCGGCAGTCGCGATCACCGACAGCGGCAATCTGTTCGGCGCGCTCGAATTCGCGACCGCCTGCGCCGCCGCCGGAGTGCAACCGATCATTGGCTGCGAATTGGCGCTCGCGCGGGACGACGGTAACCGGGGCAACGGCGCACTAATCCGTCCGCTGATGGAACCCGATCGGCTGGTCGTGTTGGTGCAGAGCGAGACCGGATACCGCAATCTGCTGGCCCTGGTCAGCAACGCCTTTCTCGACAGCGACGGCGCCTCGGAACCAACGGTGGCGATCGCCGATCTCGCAAAACACGGCAATGGCCTCATTTGCCTGGCTGGCGGCTCCAAGGGACCGGTCGGTAGATTGCTTGCCGAGGGCCAAAACGACGCTGCCGAAATGGCGTTGGGCGAGCTGAAAACGGCGTTTCCCGGCCGGCTTTATATCGAGCTGATGCGTCATGGCGGCAATGACGAGGCGCGCAGTGAGCCCGGCCTTATCGATCTCGCCTATCGCCACGATCTTCCCCTCGTGGCGACCAACGACGCCTATTTTCCCGACCGTGATTTCTACGAGGCGCACGATGCCCTTTTGTGCATCGCGCAAAGTAAGGCGGTTGCCGACAACGACCGCAAGCGGCTGACGCAATCGCACTATTTTCGGCCGGCGGCCGAGATGCGCGAGGTCTTCGCCGATTTGCCGGAAGCTTGCGACAATACGCTCGTCATCGCGCAGCGCTGCGCTTTTATCCCGCGGCCGCGCCAGCCGATCCTGCCGGCCTTCCCGACGGCTGAGGGCGAGAGCGAAGAGACCGCGTTGCGCCGCGCCGCATCAGCCGGTCTCGACGCGCGTCTCGCCCCGCTCGGCATTGAGGAGGCGGAGGTGCGGCCCTATCGCGAACGGCTCGAATACGAGCTCGGCACGATTATCCAGATGGGGTTTGCCGGCTATTTTCTGATCGTCGCCGACTTTATCCAATGGGCCAAGCGCGAGGGGATCCCGGTTGGGCCGGGGCGCGGCTCGGGCGCTGGCTCGGTTGTCGCCTGGGCGCTGACGATCACCGATCTCGACCCACTGCGCTTTGGCCTGTTGTTCGAGCGTTTTTTGAACCCCGAACGCATCTCGATGCCGGATTTCGACATCGATTTCTGCCAGGACCGGCGCGACGAGGTGATCCGCTACGTACAGCAGAAATACGGCCGCGATCGGGTGGCGCAGATCATCACCTTTGGAAAGCTGCAGGCGCGGGCGGTATTGCGCGATGTCGGCCGGGTCCTGGCGATGCCTTATGGCCAGATCGATCGGCTCTGCAAATTGGTCCCCAACAATCCGGCGCATCCCGTCACCTTGGAAAAAGCGATCGCCGGCGAGCCCGCATTGCAGCAGGCCCGCGAGAGCGACGAAGCAGTCGCGCGGCTGATCGAGATTTCGTTAAAGCTTGAGGGGCTATATCGTCACGCGTCGACGCATGCCGCGGGTGTCGTGATCGGCGACCGCCCGCTGGTCGAGCTGGTGCCGCTCTATCGCGACCCGCGCTCGGACATACCGGCGACGCAGTTCAACATGAAGTGGGTCGAACTCGCCGGTCTCGTCAAATTCGATTTTCTCGGGCTTAAGACGCTGACCGTACTAGCGCGGTGCCTTGAATTGTTGAGAGCGCGCGGTATCGCGCTCGATCTCGCCAATTTGCCGCTCGACGATCGCCCGACTTTCGAGCTTTTGAGCGCCGGCGATACGGTCGGGGTGTTCCAGGTCGAAGGTGCGGGCGTGCGCGACATGCTGAGACGCCTGCGCCCGGACCGCTTCGAGGACATCATTGCCGCCAACGCCCTGTACCGGCCGGGTCCGATGGAGAACATCCCGCGCTACATCGCGGTCAAGCACGGCGAAGAGGCGCCCGATTACCTGCACCCGGCGCTCGAACCGATCCTCGCGGCAACCTACGGGGTCATGACCTATCAGGAGCAGGTCATGCAGATCGCCCAGGTGCTGGCGGGCTACACGCTGGGCGGCGCCGATCTGTTGCGTCGCGCGATGGGAAAAAAGATCCAGTCGGAAATGGACGCGCAACGCCAGCAATTCGTCGAAGGAGCCGTGACGCGCGGCGTCCCGAGGGAGCCGGCCGAGCTGATCTTTGACCAGATGGCAAAATTTGCCGGCTATGGGTTCAACAAACCGCATGCTGCGGCCTACGCGCTGATCACGTATCAGACCGCGTATCTGAAGGCGAATTATCCGGTCGAGTTTCTCGCCGCATCGATGACGCTCGACCTCGGCAACACCGATAAGCTGCACCATTTTCGCCAGGAACTGGACCGGCTCGGCATCCGCCTGCTGCCGCCCGACATCAACCGCTCGCAGCCGACCTTTTCGGTCGAGATCGATCGCAAGAGCGCGAAGCCCGCGATCCGCTATGCGCTGGCCGCGGTCAAGGGCGTCGGCGAGCAGGCGATGATCGAGCTGGTCCGCGAGCGCGACCGCAACGGGCGGTTCAAGGACCTTGCCGATTTCGCGTTCCGGCTCGACGCGAGGAGTTTTAACCGGCGCCAGTTCGAAAGCCTTGCCCGCGCCGGCGCGTTTGATTCGATCAATCCCAACCGAGCGCAAACCGTGGCCGCGACCGAAGTATTGTTGCGCCACGCCAGCCGGGCCGCCGAGGATCGCGAAACCAAGCAGGAGAGCCTGTTCGGCGCGATCGATCCGGCCTTCGCACCGCGGCCCTCCTTGCCGATCGTCGAGGACTGGCCGGCGGTCGAAAAACTGCAGCAGGAATTTGCGGCTATCGGCTTTTACCTGTCCAGCCACCCGCTCGATGCCTATGGCAAGAGCCTCGAACGCGCCGGGATTCTGCGCTGCGCTGATTTACCCGCCGCATTGGCTGCGAATACCACGACCCGTTTCCGGCTCGCCGGCATTGTGCTCAGCCGCAAGGAGCGTACGTCAGCGCGCGGCAACCGCTTTGCGTTTGTCCAGATGTCGGACCCGAGCGGGGTGTACGAAGTCACCCTGTTCGCCGAGATGCTGCGCGAAGCCCGCGCCCTGTTCGAGTCGGGCCAGCCGGTCGTTGTGACTGTCGATGTGCGCAGCGAGGAAGACAATTTGCGGCTTACAGCGCAAAAGATCGAGCCGCTCGACGATGTCGTCGCCCATGCCGCAGCCGGGCTGCGGGTGTTTTTGGGCGAAGAGCGGGCGCTCTCTCACCTGAAAAATCTGTTCACCCGCGATACCGGCGGGCGCGGTCGGGTAACGGTTGTGCTCGACCTCGATGACGGCGAGGTCGAGATCGCAATCCCCGGCGGGTTCCGCGTCGACCCCAAGATGCGGGCCGCGGTCAAGTCCCTCCCCGGCATCGTCGACGTCCACGATATTTGACGAGAACCGAAGACACCCTGCCCCTGCCGTCGATCAAATCCGCGGTATTTAGGAGGATTGGCATTTAGGATTGGCGCCCCTGCGGCGGCGAAGCAAGCCGAGCCCGCCGAGGCCGGCGGCAATAAGCGCCAAGGACGACGGCTCGGGCACCGGAGCGAGAGACACGCCGCGGATCGAGGTGCCGATGGGCGCGGCGTACAAAGTCGAGAACATTTCGCCGCTCGCCTGCGCTGCGGTCGTATAGTCCAGCGTGTCGGTAATCTCGTAAAGAAAACTTGGCGACAGCTCGTTGAGCCCATAGCTGGTGGCGAACAGTTCCACTTGGTCGCCGACCACCTCGCCGGTCAGGCCGAACAGCCCGGTGACACCTGGAGCGGTCGGTGTCGCCGAGTTAGCACCGGCGTTGTTCACCAGGTCGAGACCATTATAGAGGTCGTATGCGAGCGTCCACACACCACTGCTGAGGATCCATTTCTGCAAGCCGCCTTCGCCGAGAGCTGCCGCGTTGGCATTGCCGTTTTTTGGCTGCCCACTATCAGCGACATAGAGGATCGAGGGGCTGGCGAAGAAAAACTGCTCTGGGCTGACGTAAACGAATTTGCCGATGCGGCCGTTGTTGACGCCGTTGGCTGTCCCCGACGTTAGATTGATCGAGGCGTTATTTCCGCCCAGCGAAAGGGGGCTCGCGGGTGGAACGATATGGGTTGTGACGAGCCCGGACGAGGAGATCGGCAGACCGCCGCTCGACCCGGTAAGTGTGCTTACATTGGAGAAATTCTGGCTGCCGCTACCGGGTGGATTGTAGTCTCGCGAGACATAGAGCGTGTTGGCGCCGCCTTGATTGAGGATCAATGCCGCGCGGGTATCGGTAGTGTTGTCGATCGGGGTCGCTGTCGTGGCGCCTAGGGAGGCGAGAAAGACCCCTTGGGTCGGATCAGTTTTGCTCGCGCCCTGGCCGGAGACGTAAAATGAGGAGCCGTTCACGGTGGCGGCGCTGCGCGGGTTGTTTGTGTTGAACACCCCTGTGAGCGCCGTCGAAGTGTCAACGCTGCCGTTGGCGCCGATCAGCGCGACCACGCGCGGAACCGTCGTGTACACGGTCCCCGTTTGGTTGGCGGCGGTCAAGCTGGTTGTCTGCCCGAGCGCCGCTGTACCGTAGGTCGAAAGGGGCGCGTTGTTGAACATCGCAGCGTTAACCCCGTAACCCATGATCGTCAGGCTGTGGCCGTCGGTCGAGAGCTGAAGGAAACCCTCCGAAGCCGAGCCATATTCACCCGAGATCGGCGAATTGGAGCCGACGCTTGTCTGCGGCAGCGTCAATGTGCCGACTGGAGTAGCGGAGGTGCCGCCGGCACCGAGCTGAAACTCCTGCAAGGTGATCGGCGAGGCGGTGTCGAGCCCGCCAGAAGCGCTGCTGCAAACCGCAGCGGGAACCGAGCACGACACCGTGCTGATCACAAGGTCACCCGGCGTGAACCCATTGATTGGCGCCGCCGACGTCAAGCGCACCATTGCGCCGACGACGATCGCTGCGGACGCCAGTCCAAGTCGAAAGCGGTATCGATCCCGTGGCATTAAATCCCCCGTCGCTGAAACGCGATGGATACTAAACGGAGCTTGCGGAAGGTTTTGTTACACCACGCGCGCCAGGACCGCTCAGGGCCCACGGGCGAAGCGAGCCCGCCGGACCCTATCCCAAGCTTGCCAAAAGACGCCTGCGAGCATACTTAAGGAATGTTCGTAACCCTCACGCAGGGCTGCGGCTTGCCGCTATGGGCAGCCGCTCCGGTGTCGACACTCCACAATTGCGGGTGTCGATTTCTCCTGCGGCGGTTTAACCGGAAAAGGAATTGAAATGCTACCTACCTATACGATGCGCCAGTTATTGGAATCTGGCGTCCATTTCGGCCATCACACCCGGCGCTGGAACCCGAAGATGCAGCCTTACATCTTTGGCGCCCGCAACGGCATTCACATCATCGACCTTGAGCAGACGGTACCGATGCTCCATCAAGGGCTGCAGGCGATCCGCGACGCGGTCGCCGGCGGCGGCCGGGTATTGCTGGTCGGAACCAAGCGCCAGGCGCAGGAGCCCGTCGCTGAGGCGGCAAAGCGCTGCGGCCAGTATTACGTCAATTACCGCTGGCTCGGCGGCATGTTGACCAACTTCAAAACGATCTCGCAATCGATCCGCCGGTTACGCGAATTGGACGAGCGGATCAGCACCGAGCAGAGCGGGTTGACCAAGCGCGAGCTGTTGGAGCTGACGCGCGACCGCGACAAGCTCGAGCGGGCGCTTGGCGGCATCAAGGAGATGGGCGGACTGCCCGACATCTTGTTCGTGATCGACACCAACAAGGAGGCGATCGCGGTTGCCGAGGCTAACACCTTGCGCATTCCGGTCGTTGCGATCCTCGACTCGAACTCGTCGCCGGACGGGATCGCCTATCCGATCCCAGGCAATGACGACGCGATGCGCGCGATCCATCTCTACTGCGATTTGGTCGCGAATTCAGTGCTTGACGGGCTGCAGGCCGAGCTGGCGGCCTCGGGGGTCGATATTGGTGCCCGCGCCGAAGCTCCGGTCGAGGATCTGCCCGAAGAAGTAAGCGACGAACTCACCGGAGAACTGGGTTCGGATGCTGGCGCGATGGCGCCGTTGGAAGAAATGCCGGCCGCAGCGCAAGCTTAAATCGAGGGCGCCCCAGCGCGCGGCAAAATCAGCTGGCGCTCCGCCGGCGCGCGGGGCGCGATAGTGAAGAGGATGGAAGAAAATGCCCGAAGTGACCGCGGCGCTGGTCAAAGAGCTGCGCGAGAAGACCGGCGCCGGCATGATGGATTGCAAGCGAGCGCTTGGCGATAGCAACGGCGACATCGAAGCCGCTGTCGATTGGCTGCGCAAGAAGGGGTTGTCCGCCGCTGCCAAGAAGGCGGGGCGGGTTGCCGCCGAGGGGTTGATCGGCGTCGCGACGCGCGGGACCGCCGGCGCTCTCGTCGAGGTCAATTCCGAGACCGATTTTGTCGCTCGCAACGAGGCGTTTCAGGGTTTTGTCCGCACTGTTACCGAGCTCGCGGTTGGTAGCGGCGGCGAACTCGAAACCCTGGTCAGGACGCCTTATCCCGGGACCGGACGCAACGTCGAAGAAGAGCTGACCCATCTGATCGCGACGATCGGTGAAAACCTTGTTTTGCGCCGCTCGGTCAGGCTCGCGGTCAACCAAGGCGGCGTGTTTTCGTACATGCACAACGCTCTCGGCCCAGGGCTCGGCAAGATCGGCGTGATTGTGGCGCTCGAATCAGGGGCGTCACAGAGCGCACTTACCGATCTCGGCCGGCAGTTGGCCATGCACGTCGCCGCCGCAAGCCCGCTCTATCTCGACATCGCTTCGGTGCCGCCCGCCGCACTTGAGCGCGAACGCGACGTGCTGCGCGAACAGGCCCGCGGCAGCGGCAAATCGGGCGACATCGTCGAGCGGATGGTCGAGGGCAGGCTGCGTAAATTTTACGAAGAATTCGTGCTTCTCGAGCAGATTTTCGTCGTCGATCAGGAGACCCGCATTGCCAAAGTGGTCGAGAATGCGGCCAAATCGGCAGGCGCCCCGATCGCAGTCACTGGTTTCGCCCGCTTTGCACTCGGTGAGGGCATCGAGCGCAACCGCACCGATTTCGCGGCGGATGTAGCAGCGGCGGCACAGGTCACGCACTGAGCGATGAGCCGCTGATACCGCCGGCGGTGCGCGGCCGTAAATAACGCAGGCAACGATGCGACAGTGGCGCCGATTTGGTCTAAAGTCGTATCGCGCTTGATTTCGGCGCATTCCAGCGAGTGGATGTGGGCGGTATGGCTGCCGATCTCAGGTATCGCCGCGTTCTATTAAAGCTCTCGGGCGAGGCGCTGATGGGGTCGCGCGAAGGCGGCCTCGACCCCGAGTTCGTCGCGCGCATCGCCGATGAAATTCAAGCCGTACACGCGCTCGGCGTCGAAATCTGCCTGGTAATCGGCGGCGGCAATATCTTTCGCGGTGTTTCGGGCGCTGCCGCCGGAATGGAGCGCGCCTCGGCCGATTACATGGGCATGCTGGCGACAGTGATAAATTCGCTCGCCATGCAGAATGCGCTCGAGCAATGCGGGATCGTTACTCGGGTGCAGTCGGCGATTTCGATGCAGGCGGTCTGCGAGCCCTACATTCGCCGCCGCGCCTTGCGCCACCTTGAGAAAAAGCGATTGGTAATTTTCGCCGCCGGTACCGGCAATCCGTTTTTCACGACCGATACGGCGGCGGCGTTACGCGCCTCGGAGATGGGATGCGACGCGCTGATCAAGGCGACCAAGGTTGACGGCGTATACGATGCCGACCCGCATCGCGTACCAAACGCCACCCGTTTCGACCGGCTCGATTATCGCGAGGTGCTGGCGCGCGACCTTCAGGTGATGGACGCTTCAGCGATCTCTCTCGCGCGCGAAAACCATATCCCGATCCTGGTGTTCTCGATTTTCGAGAATGGCGAGTTTTTTCGCCTGGTACATGGAGAGGGGCGTTACACGATCATCGATGGAAAGGGTTAGTCATCGACGGGAGTGAGGCCATGTCTGAAGACTCGTTGCTGAAAGATCTAAATCGCCGAATGGAGGGCGCAATCGACGTGCTCCGAAAGGAGTTCGGCGGCCTGCGCACCGGCCGTGCGTCCGCCAGCCTGCTTGAGCCGATTTCAGTTACCGCCTATGGCGGCTCGATGCCGATCAATCAGCTCGCCAATGTCAGCGTTCCCGAGCCGCGGATGATTACGGTACAGGTTTGGGACCGGGCGATGGTCAAGGCAGTCGACAAGGCGATCCGCGAATCCGGCCTCGGGCTCAACCCACAGACCGAGGGACAGGTGATCCGGGTCCCGATACCCGATCTCAACGAGGAGCGGCGGCGCGAGCTGACCAAAGTTACAGCGAAATATGCCGAGCAGGCGCGGGTTTCGGTCCGCAACGTGCGGCGTGACGGAGTTGAAGTGTTGCGCCGCCAGGAGAAGGAGGGTGAGATCTCGCAGGATCAGCACCGCAAATTGCAGCAGGACATCCAGCGGCTGACCGACGACGCGATCCACCGCATCGATGACACGCTGGCGCAAAAGGACCGGGAGATCCTGCAAATCTGATGACGGGCGCGACGGGTGGCGGCGAAAAAGCCCCGCGGTCGGTGCCGCGGCACGTTGCGATCATCATGGATGGCAATGGCCGCTGGGCGGAAGCGCGGGGCTTACCGCGAATTGCCGGCCATCGGCGTGGCGCCGAGGCGGTCAGGCGGACCGTGACTGGTGCGGTCGAGCTCGGCATTCCGTACCTGACGCTGTTCGGCTTCTCATCGGAAAACTGGAGACGCTCGTCGGGCGAAGTCCATGATCTGATGGGTTTGCTGCGGCATTACCTGCTCGCCGAGATCGCCGAATTGCACCGCAACGGCATCCGGCTAAAGGTGATCGGCCAAATCGATCGTCTTGCACCCGATATCGTTCAGCTCATCGAACGCGCCGAAACGGTGACGCGCGACAATACCGCGATCACCCTGACGATGGCCTTGTCCTATGGTGGGCGAGCCGAAATCGTCGCCGCTGTTCAAGCGATTGCGGCCGCGGTGGTGAATGGCGAGTTGGCGCCGGATGCCGTCGACGAAGACTGCTTCGCGCGCCGTTTGTTTACCGTCGATTTGCCGGATCCCGATCTGTTGATCCGAACCAGTGGCGAGCAGCGCATCAGCAACTTTCTACTTTGGCAGTGCGCCTACTCCGAACTGGTGTTCACCAAGACCTTATGGCCCGATTTTGCCAAGAGCGATCTCGAACAGGCGATCGCTGAATATTGCGTGCGAGAGCGCCGCTATGGAGCCCGAGTTGGCTCGCGCTGAAGCCAGCCGGCTTCGTTTGCGGGTGGTTTCGGCGCTGGTGCTGGCACCCTTTCCGCTGGCCGCAATCTGGTTCGGCGGCGGCTGGCTGGCCCTGCTGACGGCTGTAGCTGCTGCCGTAATGGCATGGGAATGGGGCCGATTGTGCCGCGGTGGGATGGCGCGTCGATTCACCCCGGGCGCGGTCGAGATTGCGCTCGTCCTTATCGCTGTCGCCGCCGTTGCGATTTCTGCCACGGGCGCGATTTTGGCCGCTATTGGGATCGCTGTCGTTGGCGCTGGCTTGGTTTTTTTGATCGCGCAGGGGCGGCGGGGGGGTGAGCCAGGCTGGACGGCGTTCGGCCTACTATGGATCGCGCTGCCGTGCATCAGCTTGATGTGGCTGGCAAATGAAAACATCGGTGGCCGAGCAATTCTATTATGGCTGTTGTTGGTCGTTTGGGCGACTGACATCGGCGCCTACGCAGTTGGGCGCAGCGTCGGCGGTCCGCGTTTGGCGCCGCGTTGGAGCCCTCGCAAGACCTGGGCCGGCTTGGTCGGGGGTGTGCTGAGCGCAGCATTGGCTGGGGGTGTCACGGCGCTTGCGGTAGAGCAATCGCCAGCACAGCTCCTGATATTGGTTAGCGCCGGCCTTGCGGTGGTCGCGCAATTCGGCGATCTTGCCGAGTCGCTGGCGAAACGCAGGTTCGGCGTGAAGGATTCGAGCGCCCTCATCCCCGGACATGGTGGGCTTCTCGACCGTCTCGACGGCTTGCTCGCGGTGCTTCCGGTTGTCGCGTTAATGACGCTGATCGGGGGCCGCAGCGTTCTCGCATGGCGATAAATCGGCCCGTCAGCGCCCGGGCCCGCCGGCGCTAGGATCGGGAGCACGGGATGCGAAGCGTCACGATTCTCGGCTCAACTGGGTCGATAGGTCAAAACACCATCGATCTCCTGCAGCGCAACAGAGACGCGTTCACGGTCGAGGCGCTGACCGCGAACCGCAATCCCAAGCTGTTGGCCGAACAGGCCCGCGCGGTAGGGGCGCGGTTTGTCGCGATCGGTGAGCCCGCTTATTATCCCGCACTAAAGGAAGCGCTCGCCGGCACCGGAATCGAGATCGCTTGCGGGCCGCAATCTCTGGTCGAGGCGGCCGAGCGCCCAGCCGAGTGGGTGATGGCCGGCATCGTTGGCGCGGCCGGCCTGGCCCCGACCCTGGCCGCCATTCGACGCGGCGTCACCGTCGCGTTCGCCAACAAGGAGGTGCTGGTCTGCGCCGGCTCTCTTGTTATGGACGAGGTCGCGCGCTATGGCGCCACCCTGTTGCCGGTGGACAGCGAGCACAATGCGATTTGGCAATGTTTTGACCGCGACCGCGCCGAGACGATTGATCGTATCATCCTGACCGCCAGTGGCGGCCCATTCCGCGAGCGCACACTCGAGGATATGCGCGGGGTCACACCGGCCGAAGCGGTTGCTCACCCGAATTGGAATATGGGTGCGAAAATCTCGGTCGATTCGGCGACGATGATGAACAAAGGCCTGGAGCTGATCGAGGCCCACCACCTGTTTCAGCTACCACCCGATCGGGTCGACATCGTCGTCCATGCGCAATCGATCGTTCACGGTGCGGTTGTTTACCGCGACGGATCGGTGTTGGCGCAGCTCGGCTCGCCGGATATGCGGACACCGATCGCCTATGCGCTGGCCTGGCCGGGTCGCATCACCGCGCCGACCAAGCGGCTCGACCTGGCGGCGATCGGCAAATTGACCTTCGAGCCGCCTGACGAGCGGCGGTTCCCAGCGCTACGTGTCGCGCGAGAGGCCTTAGCTCGGGGCGGCGGCGCGCCAACGGTTCTGAACGCCGCGAACGAGACGGCGGTGCACGCGTTCCTCGAGGGGAGGATCGGATTCCTCGAAATCGTCGAGACCGTCGAGAGTACTCTGGCGGCGGTATCGGCCGACAACCTCGAATCGCTCGAAGACGTATATAAATATGATCAGGCGGCCCGGGATGCTGCGGCGCGGTTAACGCGCCGAAACGCGCCGCGTCATGCCACGGCAACACCGGTGGGTTTGTAATGATCGCGTTTGTCCATCACGGGCTGAGCTACATCGTCCCGTTCTTGTTTGTGCTTACGGTGCTCGTTTTCGTGCACGAGTTTGGGCATTTTTACGTTGCCCGACGAAACGGTGTGCGGGTCGACGTATTTTCGATCGGCTTTGGCCCCGAGCTGTTCGGCTGGCATGATCGCGCCGGAACCCGCTGGAAATTCAGCGCCATCCCGCTTGGCGGCTACGTCAAGATGTTCGGTGACAGCGATGCGAGTTCGGGCTTGCCGTCCGCCGGTCTCGCACGCATGACCCCGGCGGAACGCGATCTCTCGTTTCACTATAAGCGGTTGGGTCAGCGCGCCGCCATCGTCGCGGCAGGTCCGGCGGCCAATTTTCTCTTCGCCATCGTGGTATTGGCGCTGTTGTTTATGACCTTCGGACAGCCCTTTACGCCGGCTGAGGTGGGGCAGGTGCAGCCCGATAGCGCCGCCGAGCGGGCCGGGATCAAACCAGGCGATGTGATTGTCAGCATCAACGGCGGCACGGTCCGCAGCTTCGAGGACCTCCAGCAGGAGGTGCGGCTCAATCCCGGCGTGCCGATGACGATCGCGATCAAGCGCGATGGTCGCGAAATCAGTGTTCAGGCGACGCCCAAAAAGTCCGAGCTGACCGACCGGTTCGGAAACCATTATGAGGTCGGACTGCTGGGAATTGCTCATAAGGGGATCGACTATGTCCGGCGGGATCCAGCGACTGCGATCCTGCAGGCGGGAGAGCAGACCTGGGATTTGTCCGTCTCGACATTGAAAGCGATGTGGCAAATCGTGATTGGTACCCGTGGCACCGACGAGCTCGGAGGCCCGCTGCGGATTGCCCAAATGTCGGGGGATGTTGCCCAAGGCGGCGTCATCCCGATTATTTGGTTTATGTCGGTTCTGTCAATCAACCTTGGGCTGATCAATTTATTTCCTGTTCCGATACTTGACGGCGGGCACCTGCTGTTTTATGCCGCCGAAGCACTCCGCGGAAAGCCGCTTGGCCAGCGCGCTCAGGAATTCGGCTTTCGCATTGGGCTTGCTCTAGTCCTCACGTTGATGGTCTTTGCAACCTGGAACGATCTTGTCCACCTTCGGATAGTCCAATTTGTTAAGGGCCTTGTGACCTGACGCGAGCGTCGTTGGGGGGATGCGTGTTCGAGTTGGGGGTGGGGGGTTTTGCGTTTCAGCATTCGGGCCTGTGCGCTGTGGGCGATGGTGGGGACCTTCGTCCTGGCAATGGTAGGGCATCCGCAAACAATGATGGCGCAGACGAGCGGCGGAACCGCGGCGCCGTCCGCTGGCGATAGTCCGGCCAGCCCGCAAGGGTCAACACCTCCGGCTCCCAATTTCGAAACCGGCTTGAAGCCGGCTTCGCCATCTGGCCCGGTGGCTGGTCCGCCGGCGGCGGCTGGTTCAGCAACCAGTACGCCGGGGACTTCGCCACCGGCGTCGACGCCGGGACCAAAGCCCGAGAGCGCTACGACACCGGCCGCACCAGCACCTGCCGCCTCCGGTCAACCCCCAGCCCCTGAGCTAAAAAGCGGATTGCCGCCGATTGCGCCGCCACCGGGACCGGCACCTACCGCGGCTCAGCCGCCCGCGCCACCCGCGGCCGAACAGTTGCCACCACCTCCGCCCGGCGTGCCCGCCCTGCCGCGCCGCGAGCGGCTCCCTCCGCGACCGGCCGCCGCGGCTCAACCCGGGGCGCCGGGGCCGCTGGGCGGTCTCGGCGGCAGGCCAACCGGGCCGCCACCGGTACCCTCGATGGGCGGGGGCGTGATCGCCGCAATCCAGATCCTCGGTACTCAGCGGGTCGAGCCCGACACGGTGCGCTCCTATCTGCAGGTCCAACCCGGCGAGCCGTGGGATACGGAAAAGCTCGATGCTACCTTGAAGGCGCTGTTCGCCACCGGTCTGTTCGCCGATGTCAATTTAAGCCGCGTCGGCGACATTCTTTTTATCAAGGTGGTCGAAAACCCGATCATCAATCGCATCGCTTTTGAGGGGAATCATAAGCTCGAGGACAAGGAACTCACCGCCGAAATCCAGGAGCGGCCGCGCGTGGTCTACACCCGTTCGCGAGTTCAGGCCGATGTCAAGCGCATCCTCGACCTTTATCGACGGCACGGCAGGTTTGGCGCCACCGTCGAGCCCAAAGTCATTCAGCTTTCGGAAAATCGCGTCGACCTCGTGTTTGAAATCAACGAAGGCGAGTACACCGGGATTCGCAGCGTCAACTTCGTCGGGAACAAGGCGTTCAGCGAAGGCAAGCTGCGGAGCGTGATCGCGACCAAGGAGAGCCGGTGGTATCGATTTTTATCCACGAGCGACAGTTATGATCCGGATCGGCTGACCTACGATCGCGAACTGTTGCGGAAATTTTATCTGACTGAGGGGTATGCCGATTTTCGGGTACTGTCAGCGGTGGCCGAACTGACGCCCGAGCGTAACGGCTTTATTCTCTCGTTCACTCTCGACGAGGGAGAGCGCTATCGTTTTGGTAAGGTCGGGGTCAATATCACATTGAAGGATCTGCCGGCCTCGCAAGTATTACCGCTGCTGACCGTCCACTCCGGCGATTGGTACAACGCCCAGGAGGTCGAAAATTCGATCACTGTCATTACCAACACGCTTGGAACCCGCGGCTACGCCTTTGTCGAGGTCAAACCGGAGATCAACCGCAACCGGAAGGACCATGTCGTCGACATCACCTTCAATGTTCAAGAGGGACCGCGGGTTTACGTTGAGCGCGTCGATATCGTCGGGAATGTGCGCACCCTCGACAAGGTGATTCGGCGTGAATTTCAACTCATCGAAGGCGACGCATTCAATACCCAAAAGATGCAGCGCTCGCAGCAGCGGATCAAAAATCTTGGGTTTTTCAAAAAGGTAGAAGTAACGAACGCCGCAGGCTCAACGCCCGATAAGACGGTGGTCACCGTCGAGGTCGAGGAACAATCGACCGGCGAGTTGTCGTTGGGCCTGGGTTTTTCGACCAGTGACGGACCGCTTGCCGACATCAATATCCGCGAGCGAAACTTTCTCGGCCGTGGGCAGGAATTGCAGCTCGGGACCGTCGTTTCGTTTCGCTCTCAACAGATACAGCTGAGTTTTACAGAACCGTATTTTCTCGACAGGAACATCGCGGCGGGTTTCGACATCTTTGAAATCAAGACGAGCCCGACAACCAATTTCTTCACCGGAATAACGCCCCCCTACCAACAATTCTCGTATGGCGGTGCGTTGCGCGCCGGGTATCAGATCACCGATAGTTTGCGGCAGACGCTAAAATACACGGCTCGCTCGGATACGATTGAGAACATCCAAAGCGACGCGTCGTTGTTCATCGCGCTGCAGCAGGGAACTCATACGACATCCGCGATCGGCCAGGTTCTACTGTACGATCGACGTGACGACCGGCTTGAGCCAACAAGCGGCTATTTCGTATCTCTCGGGAATGACTTCGCCGGGGTTGGTTTTGGCGTGGATTACGTCCGTTCCAAAGTCAGCGCGGGCTATTACTACCCGGTGG
The DNA here is from genome assembly GCA_963735445.1 of uncultured Alphaproteobacteria bacterium. Taxonomy (GTDB): domain Bacteria; phylum Pseudomonadota; class Alphaproteobacteria; order ATCC43930; family CGMCC-115725; genus AP-15. Next base: position 41,405 of record CAVTLC010000054.1, on the reverse strand, counting down.
CGCCCGATTGGGTATTGAGCTTGACCGGGGAAGTGGGCGACATCTTTGGTTGGAACGGCCAACAGGTCTTGCTGCAGGACCGCTTCTTTGTCGGCGGCGATAACCTGCGGGGGTTTCAGGATGCCGGGATCGGTCCGCGCGATTCGATCGACAACGATGCGCTCGGTGGACAGAAATATTGGGTGGGTTCGGTGACCTTGGGCGTACCTCTGGGATTGCCGAAAGAGCTCGGTCTTACTGGCCGCGTCTTTAGCGACTTCGGTACGCTGTATTATCTCCAGCCGACAACGCTCAACCTGACGCCGGCGCAATTAGCCACAACCGGCGGCGTCACGCCGCAGGTGTTACAATCCCCGGCAATCCGGCTCAGCGCCGGGGTTGGCGTCTCGTGGCGATCGCCGGTTGGTCCGATCCGCCTCGATATCGGATACCCGATTCGCAAGGAGCCGTTCGACCAAACCCAATTTTTCCGAATCAGCTTCGGGACCAAATTCTGATGACAACATTCTCTTTCCGGCTAGCAGCGCTGCTGTTACCGCTGCTGCTCGGGTATGCCGGCATCGCGGCCGCCCAAGCTCCGCCCGCAAAAGCCCCAGCGCCGACGCCGGCCCCTACACCAGCGCCGAGTACGCCAGCACCCGCACAACCGGCTCCATTGCCGGCGGCACAAAACATCAGCGTCATGGTGGTCGATGTACAGGCGCTATTGCAGAACTCGAAAGCCGCCAAAATGGTGCGCGGCCAGATGGAGCAAAAGCGCAACGAATATACGAAGGAGATTTCCCGTTCCGAAGAGGCGCTGCGTGTGGAACGCGACGCTCTGCAGCGCCAGCAGGGATCGTTGTCAGCCGACGCGCTGAACAAAAAGGCGCGCGAATTCCAACAGAAAGTTCAAGATCTCGACCGTGACGTCCAAAGCAAGCGTGCCGCGCTGGAGAAAACTAATAATGAGGCACTGACGAAGATTCAGCAGACCATGTTGAAGATTATTGCCGACATAGCCCGGCAGCGAAAGGCGAACCTTGTTCTGCAACGCACCGACCTAGTGTTGTTCGACCAGGCATTCGATGTGACAGATCAGGTGATGCAAAAGCTCGACGAAGAGATGCCGGTGCTGACGGTGAATTTCGCGACGCCGGAACCGGTTCCTGCGACTGCAGCGCAGCCGCCTGAGCCGGCGCCCGCAGCTGCCGCCAAGGCGGTGACCGCCAAGGCAAAGCACAAATAGCGCTGCTGCCGATGGCCGATCCCCGCTTTTTCGCCCGCGCCGGACCTTTCACCCTCGGCGATCTGGCTCGGACGGGCGGGGCGGAGCTGATAGGAGACGTAGCCGAGGGCACGCTCTTCCACGATGTGGCTCCACTCGAAACCGGCGGGCCTGAGGACGTCAGCTTTCTCGAAAACCGCAAATATTTGCCGGCATTTCGCAGCTCGAAGGCGGGTGCCGCTTTTGTCGACCGCGGAATGGTGCAGGAGGCGCCACCGGGAATGGCCTTATTGGTGGCGAGCGAGCCGTACAAGGCTTACGCGCTCGCCGCGCAGGCGTTTTATCCGGTCTCGCCGGTGATCCCAGGCCGGGCTCCTTCGGCACTGGTCGATCCCGAGGCGGTCGTCCCCGAAGATTGCGATATTGGCGCGAATGTCGTTATCGAGGCTCGGGCCCGGTTGGGCCGGCGCTGTCGGGTTGGCGCCAACAGCGTGATCGCTGCTGGTGTCGAAATCGGTGACGACAGCCGGATCGGCGCCAACGTTACAATCAGCCATGCGTTGATCGGGGCTCGAGTCGTGCTCCATCCAGGGGTTCGGATCGGTCAGGACGGGTTCGGTTTTGCCCCCGATCGCGCCGCGCCGATAAAGGTGCCGCAGCTCGGGCGCGTGATCATCGGCGATGATGTCGACATTGGCGCCAACACGACGATCGATCGCGGCTCCGGCCACGACACAATCATCGGCGCCGGCTCGATGATCGACAACCTCGTGCAGATCGCACACAACGTCGTGCTGGGCCGATGTTGTATTCTCGCCGGGCAGGTCGGGATTTCCGGCAGTACGCGACTCGGCGACTTTGTGATGATCGGCGGACAAGGGGGGCTCGCCGGGCATTTAAACATCGGTGCCGGCGCTCGGATCGCCGCGAAGGCCGGATTGATGCGCGATGTGCCGGCGGGGACCACGGTGTCGGGGATACCGGCCGTCCCGATCGCCGATTTCATGCGGCAAACGGCGGTCCTCCAGCGTCTGGGAAAAAAGAAGGACGGACGATGACCGATCGGGCCTGCGCCGCACAGCAAACCACGCAATCGGCCTCTGCGGCGGAAGCCATCCAGATCGACGTTCAGCGGATCATGGCAATGATCCCGCACCGCCACCCATTTCTGATGATCGACCGAGTCGTCGATGCGGTCGCGAATGTGCGCGCCACCGGCATCAAAAATCTGTCCATTAATGAGAGCTTTTTTCAGGGTCATTTCCCGTCGCGTCCGGTCATGCCGGGCGTGCTGATCATCGAAGCAATGGCGCAGACCGCGGCGGTCCTGGTGGTCCATACCCTGGGTCCGGAATCGGAGGGTAAGCTCGTCTATTTTATGAGCATTGAGAACGCCCGCTTTCGCCGCCCGGTATTTCCGGGCGATCAGCTTGCCGTTCAGGTCTTGAAGCAGCGCAACCGCGGCAATGTCTGGAAGTTCGAGGGTCGGGCCAAAGTCGGTGACAATCTGATGGCGGAAGCGGTGTTTGCGGCGATGATCCTCGACGAGTGACACAGCGTCGGATGCCACAAATCCATCCGACGGCAATTGTCGCATCCGGGGCGAGGCTGGCCTCCGATGTTGTCATCGGCCCGTATTGCACGATTGGCGAACAGGTCGAGTTGGGCCCCGGCGTCAGCTGTCGAAGCCACGTGGTGATCGAAGGGCGCACGACCATCGGCGCCGGAACCCGAATATTTCCGTTCGCCTCGATCGGGCATGAACCGCAGGACCTCAAATACCAAGGCGAGGATTCGGCGCTTTTAATCGGCGCGCGCAATACGATCCGCGAATACGTAACGATGAACCCGGGCACGACCGGCGGCGGCATGGTTACCCGTGTCGGAAATGACTGCCTGTTTATGGTCGGAGCGCATGTCGCGCATGACTGCCAGATCGCCGACCACGTTATCATGGCAAATAACGCCACCCTTGCCGGACATGTCGTGCTCGAGGAACATGCGTTCCTGGGCGGGCTGTGTGCCGTGCATCAGTTCGTCCGCATCGGGCGCCACGCGATGATTGGCGGCATGTCCGGGGTGGAGCGCGATGTCATCCCGTATGGCCAGGTCATGGGCGACCGTGCCCGGCTGACCGGACTCAACATTATCGGCATGCAGCGCCGCGGTTTTACCCGAGAGGAGATCCAGGCACTGCGCAACGCCTACCAGCTGCTGTTTCATTCCGAAGGCACCCTCAGCGATCGGGTCGGCGCGACAGCACTTCGCTTTGCCGGGATCGCGCCGGTCGAGGATATTGTCCAGTTTATCCGCGCCGATTCGACTCGCGCCATCTGTCAGCCCAAAGAAGTGAATGGCGGATAACACCGGCGCGAACACTCTCGGGATCGTCGCCGGTGGCGGCGGGTTGCCGCGGCGATTGGTCGAGGCTTGTCACCAAACCGGCCGCGAGGTGTTTGTGCTGGCGCTCGAGGGTGCGGCCGACCACGAGACCGTTGCCGATGTTCCGCACGCTTGGTGCCCAATCGGCGCCGCCGGTCGCGGGCTTGCTTTGCTGCGCGAGAACAAGGTCCGGGAATTGGTGCTGGCCGGCGGGGTAAGGCGGCCATCGCTCGCCTCGCTGCGTCCGGATTGGCGCGCGGCCAAATTTTTCGCTCGGGTCGGTTACCGCGCCTTGGGCGATGACGGGCTGTTGTCGGCGGTCGTCGCTGAACTGGAACGCGAGGGGTTTCGTGTGATCGGACCCGACCAAGTGCTGCGAGCGGGCCTCGCCACCGTAGGTCCCTTCGGACGGATCAGCCCCGATGCTCAGGCAGTGGCGGATATCGCGCAGGGCGCGCGCATCGCCCGGGTTCTGGGCAGCCTCGATATCGGCCAGGCCGTCGTTGTCCAGCAGGGATTGGTGCTGGGCGTCGAGGCGATCGAGGGCACCGATGAGCTGATCCGCCGCTGCGCTGGACTGCGTCGCGAGGGACCGGGCGGTGTGCTCGTCAAGGTGGAAAAGCCGGGTCAGGAACAGCGCGCCGACCGCCCGACAATCGGACCGCAAACCGTCGCTCTTGCCGCTGAAACCGGTCTGCGCGGTATTGCGGTTGAGGCCGGCGCGACAATTGTCCTCGATCGCGACGAGGTCGTCGAAGCAGCCGACCGAGCCGGTCTGTTCGTCGTCGGCATCCCGCGCGAGTGACAGTGGGCCAAGACGGCAGCGACAGGCCGCCGTTTGTCTTTGTCGTTGCTGGCGAGCCCTCGGGCGATGCGCTTGGCGCGGCATTGATCCGAGCGCTGCGACTCCGCGTCGGTGATCAGCTCGAGGTTGCCGGGGTTGGCGGTGAGCGGATGCGCGAGGAGGGTATCGAAAGCCTCGTGCCGCTCGCCGATCTCGCGGTTATTGGCGTCGCCGAGGTGTTGCCGCGGGCGCCGCTGATCTTGCGGCGGGTCGGCGAGACGGTCGCTGCGATAAAGCGCCTGCGCCCCGATGCCGTTGTTACGATCGACAGCTCCGGGTTCAGCTGGCGCATTGCCCAGCGCTTGCGGCGAGCAGGCGAAACCCTGCCGCTGATCCATTACGTGGCGCCGATGGTCTGGGCATGGCGCGCCGGTCGGGCGCGACGCATGGCGCGTTGGTACGATCATCTGATGGCGCTGTTGCCGTTCGAGCCGCCGTATTTCGAGCGGGTCGGCCTCAGCTGCAGTTACGTCGGCCATCCGGTGCTCGTCAGCGGCGCCGATCGCGGCGACGGCGCGCGGTTTCGCGCGGCCTATGGGATCGGCCCCGACGAAACACTGATTACGGTATTACCCGGGAGCCGCGGCGGCGAGGTGCGTCGGCTGCTGCCGATTTTTGGCGAGGCTTTAGCCCAGCTCGAAGGCATGATCGGTCGGTTTCGCGTGGTTGTGCCGACGGTCGCCACGGTGGCCGCAGCAGTAGGCGAGGCCGCGCGCAGTTGGCCGGGCAAACCGATCGTGCTCAGTGATCCGTTATCGAAATACGATGCCTTCGCCGCGAGCCGCGCCGCCCTCGCCGCTTCCGGATCGGTCGCGTTGGAACTGGCGATGGCGCGGCTGCCGATGGTCGTATGCTATCGGCTCAATCCGCTGACCGAAGCGCTGCTTGACCGGGTGCTAAAGGTGCGCCAAGTCAATCTTATCAATCTGCTGCTCGAACGCCCGGTTGTGCGCGAATTGTTGCGGACCGAGTGCGCCCCTGGGCCACTCGCCGCCGAAGCCGAGCGGCTGGTCCGTGACGATCGGGTTCGCGCGCAGCATCTGGCAGGCTATGATGAGGCGTTGCGCCGCCTTGGGGCGGGCGGCCAGTCGCCGGCTCTGCAGGCCGCCGATCGGGTTCTCGCTATCATTGCGGCGCGCCGACGCAGCGCAATGGCCTCGCCGGCGCTTACCATCGACACACTCGCGGAGGAATTCACGATGACGACGACCGAAATGGCCGAAGCCACCACCAAGCCGGCGACGGGAACCGAAAAGTACCGCTATCTGCACACAATGATCCGCGTGCGCGACCTCGACAAGTCGCTGGAGTTCTACACCGGGCAGCTTGGCATGAAATTGCTGCGCAAGCGCGACTACCCGACCGGCAAATTTACCCTTGCCTTTGTCGGCTATGGCGATGAGGCCGATAATACCGTGCTCGAACTGACCCACAATTGGGAGCAGGCGGAGCCTTATGCATTGGGCAGCGCGTTCGGCCATTTGGCGCTCGGTGTGCCCGATGTTTACAAGGCCTGCGAGCGGCTGGCGGCGGCAGGGGTCAAGATTCCGCGCCCGGCCGGCCCGATGGCGCATGGCGGCTCGGTCATCGCGTTTATCGAAGACCCGGACGGCTACCGCATCGAACTTGTGCAGCGCTCTTAGCTGTCCGCCTACCGGCGTCGGGAACTTCCACTGCATCCCGACGCCCGTCTGCGGGTTGGAGGACCGGACGGCCGAACTGCGCCGCCCGGTCCCAGGGCTGACTAAATTTTTGCTAAAATTGTAACAAATTGTGAAGGCGGTTTACGATTTGTTAGGATATCTTCGTTCGATCGAACGAGGATTCCTGCCGATGCCCACATTTTTGTTTTTGCGGTTGGCGTTGTGGGCGTTGTGCGTCGTGCTCGGCAGCTTGGGCGTGTTTTTTGCGATCACCAGCATTTCGATTCCGGGAGTAGGTAGCCACGCCGTCATTCTTCTCAGTGCCGGCCTCGGCATAAACTATTACCTGACCCACGAAAAAGCGCTTTAGGCCGCGCCTGATAGAATTTTTGGCTCGTCGCCCCGCACTCGACCCGATGCGGGCGGTCCGAACGAACAGGGTCTTTCAAACCGTGTTTGCACCGGCTCGAGCCTCTCCCCCGCGGCGGGGGAGAGGCCGAATTGCCGCCGGTCGCGGCTTAGCCGTGCTGGGCGTGCCAATAGCTGTTGCGAAGCACGCGACCGGGCAATGCGCCGGTGTGCTTGCCTTCGGCGTAAAGCACGTCACCGTTGACGATGGTGGCGAAGATTCCTTCGGCCGGTTCCTTGATGCGCCAAGCGCCTTTCGGGAAGTCGCGGACGACCATTTCATGCCCGCACTTGACCGTTGCCGGGTCGAAGATCACGACGTCGGCGGCCATGCCCGGGCGTAGCAGCCCGCGGTCATAAATCCCAAAGGTCGAGGCGCTGTCGAAGGTCAGCCGACGAACCGCCTGCTCCAGGGTCATGACCTGCTTCTCGCGCACCCATTCGCCGAGCAACTTGGTCAGATAGCCGTAGCCGCCGTGGAACTGGACGTGCGCACCGCCATCGCCAAGCCCGATCACCGCGTTGGGATGAGTGAGGATCTTGGTCAGTGCCTCGTCATCGACATTGTTTTCGGCCTGCAGGAAGCGGGTTTCGAGCTTTTCTTCGACTACGAGGTCGAGGAATGCGTCGATCACGCGCTTGCCCTGCTGTTCAGCGATCTGGCCGATCGACTTGAACTGCATCCACTGGTTCTTCTCGAGCACCGGCTCGTTGACCCACATGTAGTTCCACCAAGTCTTTGAAAAGCCGACCGCGGTATCGGGCTTGTTGACGACCGCTTCCTCGTGGAGCTTGGCGCGGATTTCGGGATCGGCATAAGCCTTCATCTTTTCTTCGTCGGACGACAACAGGATCGGATGCCAGGTCGGCAGGCCGCGGAACACCTGGCAGTTCTTCATCGTGAAGTCCTGCGTAACGCGGTTCGGGCTGCACATCGGGTAGGCGCGGATGCCGAGCGACGCGGTCTCTTCAACCCGCTTCATGTGGACTTTCCACTCGTCCGGTTTGCGCATCGTCTGCGACAGGCTGTTGTAGACAACCGTGCGCCCGGTGGCCTCGGCGAGACGGCGGATCATGCCGTCTTTCAGCTCGACATACTGGCCACCCCCAGCCTGGATCGTGCCGGTGCTCATTTCTCGCAGCACATCGCCGAGCGCGAAGATCTCTTTTTCGTCGGCCCACAAAGCTGGGATGTGAACGCCTTGCGGATCGTAGTGACCCTGCTCGCGCGACACCGATAGGCCGAGCGCGCCCGCCTGCATTCCGTCGCGAACGACATCCTGCATCGCCTTGATCTGGTTGTCGGACGCGCCCGGCTTCTGGCACTCGTCGCCCATCACATAATGGCGGACCGCGGTATGGCCGATCAAATTGCCGACGTTAATCCCGAGACATTTGTCGAGACGGTCCATGTATTGGCCGGTCGTCTCCCAGTCGAAATTAACGGTGCGCAGCACATCCATCGGGATCGCTTCGACATAGGACAGGAATTCAGCCAGCCTTTCCTCGGTTCCCTTGCGCACCGGCGCCAACGATAACGAGCAATTGCCAAAGATCACCGTGGTGGCGCCATGCTCGGGCGAGAAGGTGCACAGCGGGTCCCAGGTGACCTGCGCGTCGTAATGGCAATGATTGTCGATAAACCCGGGGGCGACGGCGCGGCCATCGGCGTCGATCGTCTTCGTCGCGGTGCCGCTCAATTTGCCGATTTCGACAATCTTGCCGTTTTTGATCCCGACATCGCCGCGGAACGCCGGCATTCCCGACCCATCGACAATAAGCCCGTTCTTGATCAACAGATCATAGGCCATCCATTTTTTCCTTCTGCAGAATGGGCCGCCGGTTGCGACCCGAAAACTCGCCTCGAAGTGTACGCCGTCCGGGCGCGGACACAACGCCGGCGCGGTGTTCTCAAGCGGCCGAGCCATGTCTGACGCGCGGGGGTGCTAATCACAACGCGCAGAAAGCGCCCTTCCAGGGCAATAGGCCGGCCGGCCGAGTCATGTTAAAGCCCGAGTCGTGCTAATCCTTTGTCCCTTGACGCGGCAGCGCCGATTTTCGACGGAGTGCCCTACCGATGAGCTTGTCTCCCGAAGAATACCGCGACCATTTGCAATCGACCTCGGTCCGCGCCGGGTTCAACTTTGATGAGGTGGTGCTGCCGCAGGAGCGCCGGGTCGGGGTCAACGATCTGCAATTCCGCTATCTCGATTGGGGCGCCGAGGGAAAGCGGCCGATCCTGTTCCTGCATGGCGGCGCGCTGACGGCGCACACTTGGGATCTGTGCTGTCTGGCGTTGCGCAACGACTTTCATTGCATGGCGCTCGATCAGCGCGGCCACGGCGACAGCGATTGGGCGCCCGACGCCAATTATTCGATCGCCGCGCAGCGCGACGATATCAAAGGCTTTGCCGAGACGATCGGGCTCGACCAATTCGTCCTGGTCGGCATGTCGATGGGGGCGATCAACGGCCTCGCTTATGCGATCGCCTATCCCGAGACCCTTTCGGCCTTGGTGCTGATCGATGCCGGCCCGAATGTGCGTCGGCCCGGCTCGAGCCGCATCCGTAACTTTGTCAACGGCGGCGCCGAGCCGTCATCGTTAGAAGCGATCATCGAGCGCGCGCTCGAATTCAATCCGCGGCGCGATCCGACAATCCTGCGGCGCAGTCTGATGCACAATCTGCGGCGTCAGGAGGACGGCAACTGGGTTTGGAAATACGATCGCCGACGGTTTCAGGCAATGGGCGGCGACCAGCACGCCACCGAGCGCCGCAGCCTCGCCGATGGGCTTGCCAATGTCACTTGCCCGACCTTGGTGGTGCGCGGCAGTGAAAGCGACGTGTTCCACGATGAGGATGCCGAGCGCTTGGCGACGGCACTCCCTGACGCGCGCTGGGTCAAAATTCCAAAGGCCGGCCACACCGTGCAAGGCGACAACCCAAAAGACCTCGTCGCCGCCCTGCGCGACTTTCTCGGCTGACGCAGATCCTTATTGCGCCACAGCTTTAGCCGGGATCGCCCGCCGCACCAGCGCGGCGTCGAGTTCTTCGATCGTGCGGCCCTTGGTCTCGATGCCGACGAACAGGAAGGCGACCACCGCGAGCAGGAACCAGATCGCGAAATAGTTGAAGCCCGGCACCAGTGCGTCGAGCGTCGCCTTCGGTGCGACGTAGTTGGCGGCGCCGGCGATCACCGCAAGGCCAGCCGGGCCGATAAACTTGGCGAGGTTTGAGCAACCGTAGACAAGGCCAAAGCCGCTGGCCCGCAATTGCGCGGGCCACAGCTCCGCCATGTAAGGAAAGACGACCGAGAAGCTGGCGTTCGAGAAAAAGCTGGTCAACATCAGCAACAGGAAGAACACCGACACGCTGCCGAGAAACACGGCGTGCAGATAGCCGGCGAGCGCCATAGCACCCCCCGAGGCAAGGGAAAGCAGAACCCCCGCCGGGCGGCGTCCCAGCCCATCCGACAGCCAGGCGCCGAGGCCCCGCCCGGGAATCCCGACCAGCGCGATCCATACCGACAGGTACGCGGCCTGGGCGGGCGTCACCTTCAGCACCAGCACGAGCAGGGTGGCGCCCCACAGCGCCACGCCGACCGCACCCGTCGAACTCAGCCCGACCATGATCCCCGCGGCGATGCTGCGCGGATATTTGAACAGCTCGAGCCACGACACATGCGGCTCCACGGGCAATGTCGCCGGCAGTTGGATTGCAGCCGGGTCCATCTTGAGCGCCCAGGCGAGCGAGCGGCGCGCCTCCTCAAAGCGTCCCTGGCCGAACAGCCAACGCGGCGATTCCGGGACCCAGAGGCGGATCACAAAGGCAAACGCCGCCGGCACCAGCCCGATCGCGAACAAGCCGCGCCAGCCGATCGTGGCGCCCAGCGACGCGCTGAACAACGCGGCCAGCAACGGCCCCAGTGGTAACAGGCCGATCGACAGGCCGCTGACCCAGCCCCGCTTCGAGGCCGGCACAAACTCCTGCAGCAGCGGCAGATCGACAGCGGCGAGCCCGCCCACCCCCAAACCGACGATGAACCGCATCGTGGCGATGAAGAGCCACCCGTTCTCCGGCGCCAGCGCCATTACGCCGGTCGCCAACGAAAGGGTCAGGATCATCATCATGAACACCTTGCGCCGGCCGATCTTGTCGCCGAGCCAGCCAAAGAAAATCCCGCCCGGTATCGCTGCAATCCCCGAGGCGAACAGGATCGCTCCCGATTGCCCGAATGTCAGATGCCAGTCCTTTACAAAAAAGGCCAGGACAAACCCGATCAAAGCAAAATCAAAGAAATCGATTACTATCGAGAATAGGCATGCGGTGAAAATTTTCCATTGGTTGATGGTCAGCGACTTTTGCTGCTCCAGGAGCTCCAGCATGTGATTCCTCCAGTTCAATATTTTGTCTTTTGCCGTCCGGTTTGTGAGCGGAACGGACTGTTCGCAAACAATTATCCTAACCGCTGGCAGCAGTCAAAGGTCGATCGCATCGTCTCTCGGCGCTCGACCTATCCCGACGGCCGTTTTAACGCGCGCTGATGGCGACAGACCGGCAGGCCTGATCAGCCTGCCGCAGCAAAAAACTAAGCTGGGGTCAATTTCCGAATGCGGTGGTTTTCGGTGTCGCCGATGTAGATCGCGCCATCGGGACCAACGACGGCGCCATGTGGGCGGCCGAGACCCGCGGCGGTGGCCGGGCCGCCATCGCCTTCGGGGCCCTTATGCCCGCCGGCGATCGTCTCGACGATCCCGGTTGCGGCATCGATGCGGCGGATCGCGTGGCTTTCGGTGTCGACGATCAAGATGTCGCCATCGGGGCCGAGCGCGAATTCTTTGGGCGCGTCAAACACCGCCGCGAGCGCCGGGCCGCCGTCGCCGCTATAGCCACGGGCCCCGGTGCCGGCAACAGTAGTAATAACGCCGGTCTTGGGATCAACGGCGCGCAAGGTGCTGCCCTGGCGCTCGAGAATGTAAACCGTGCCGTCTGGCGCCACCTTGACGGCGCGCGCGCCGAATACGCCGGCTGCAGATGACGGTCCGCCATCGCCGCTATGCGCCGCCTCGCCAGTCCCAGCAAAAGTTCCGATCTGGCCGGTCGCGATATCGACAACCCGCACGCGGTGGTCGGCGACATCGGCAATGAAAAGCCGTTGTTGCGCCGGGTCGAAACCGAGACCGTTCGGTTCGACCATCCCGGCCTGGGCAGCGGGGCCGCCATCGCCGGAATAGCCGGCTCGACCATTGCCGGCAAACGTCGTTGCGACGCCAGACGCGGCGTCGATGCGGCGCACGCAATGATTGTGGCGATCGGCGACGTAGATGTTGCCGTTGCGGTCGACGGCGATGCCATACGGTTCGTTGAATGCAGCCGCTGTGGCCGGGCCGCCATCGCCCGAATAACCCGCGGTGCCGTTGCCGGCGACGGTCGTGATTATCCCCGTTCGCCCGTCGATGCGGCGAATACGGTGGTTGAACGTGTCTGAGAAATAGAGATTGCCGGCAGGATCGAAACCGACATCAAACGGGCCGTTCAGCTGCGCCTGTAATGCCGGCCCGCCATCGCCGGCAAAGCCGCGCTCACCGGTACCGGCGACGGTGGTAATGATCCATGATTGCGTTGCCATCGGCGCGCCCCTGCCCTCCCCGCTTCCGCGACATCGTGCGATCTTACCACCGCTTTCCGAGGCGGCGAGCGGAGATGTAGAGTGGGGACATGGCCCTTGCTCGAGTCCGGCGGCTGTGGCCGGCGCAGATCGCCGCGATAATCTTTGCCGCGGCGATACTGCTCGGTTTGCCGACAGCCGGGCATAGCACGGACGCTTCGCTCACCGGGCAACTGCTGATTGCGGCGCCGGATATGGGCGACCCGCGTTTTGTGCAGACCGTAATTTTGCTGTTGCGTCAGGACGACAGGGGCGCCTTCGGCATCGTCCTCAACCACCCGGTCGACGAGAAGTCGATCTCAAGCCTGCTCGAAGCGGCTGGGGATCATGAGAAAGGGATCGAGGGCAGTTTGAAGATTTTCGCCGGCGGTCCGGTTCAGCCCGAGCTTGGCTTTGTCGTGCACACCCCCGACTATCACGACGCCGCAACGCTGAAAGTTGGCGGCGCGGTGGCGATGACCGCCGACAAACAGATCCTGCGCGATATCGGTCATCACAAAGGACCAAAAAAGGTGTTATTCGCCTTTGGCTACGCCGGCTGGGGGCCTGGCCAACTGGAGGCCGAGATCGCCCGCAACAGCTGGTTCACGACCCCCGGCGATCCGAAGCTGATCTTCGACGACGATCGCGGCAATCTGTGGGACGAGGCGATGGCGCGCCGAACCCGCGAATTATGACGAGCGCGTGCCGCAGCGCACCATTAGAGATCAGGCCTCCGTGATGAACACGCTCTATTCGATCGGCTACGAGAAGACGCTGATCGGCGATTTGATCGCCACAATGGCCGATGCGGGAGTGGCCGTTCTCCTCGATGTCCGCGACCGGCCGATTTCACGGCGGCCGGGTTTCTCAAAACGACAGCTCGCGGCGTCGCTCGAAGAAGCAGGAATGCGCTATGTCCATCTCGCCGCGCTCGGGACGCCGCCCGAGGGCCGGCTCGCCAACCGTCAGCGCAATTGGGAACGGTTCTGGGCCATTGTCGATGACAAGCTCGCCCGTCCGGAAGCCGAGTTGGATCTGCAGCGCGCCGCCGAAATCGCCGCCGCAGTGCCGAGCTGCCTGCTCTGTTACGAGGCCGATCCGAAGATCTGCCACCGCTCCCGGGTCGCCGATATTCTGGCGTCCCGTTACGGCTTCCCGCTGCGTCATCTGACCGTCGGCGCCACGAGCCAGCACAATTGACGCGTGACCGGGTGGGGTCCTTCGCGAACCGGGTTGCGGGATCGATCAACGTCGTAATCAATCGCCGCGGCATCACCCTATTGTGACTGCATCAGCGGATGAAACCGGCTGGGGGTTCTTCGCGAACCGGGCTGCGGAATTCACAGGCGTTCGAGGGTTAGCGGGTCGAAGCCCATCGGAAAATATTTTTTGATCGCATCGGCAAATGGATTGGGGTCGGCCGTCGCGTGGGCAAAGAGCGTCATCGACGACCGGAACTTGAGATCGTCCGGATGGCCAAAGATTTCTTCGATTGTGCGGCCCTCGGTTTCCGTGACGAGCTGGGTGCACTCGCGCAGCCGCGCCCCGAGCACCGGATGCTGCAGATACGCCTTGGCTTCCGCCAGTGAGGCAATCGCGTATCGCTTGGCCATGGGACTGGCGCCAAGCCCGCTGATCTGCGGAAAAACAAACCACATCCAGTGACTGCGCTTGCGGCCGGCGCGAAGCTCACCGCGCACCTGGTCGATGACCGGGTTCTGCGCTTCGACAAAGCGCTGTAGGTTGTACGGGTCGGGCATCAGCAGCTCCGAGCGGTTTCGTTTCGTCGTTAGGTTAACCACCGCGGCGACTTTTGCGCCTTAGCGCGGCCGGTCATGAGTCCGCGGAGCTGCGGAATGCCGGCCATGCGCCCCGTCCCCGAGCCTTGTTTGCCGAGTTGCCGGTATCGTAACACTTGCGGCACCAAAGCGGCAGCTCGACGGAAGGAACAATCCCTTTGCACGAATTCGCCCGTCAGTCTGCAGCGCGCCAACACCAAGACGCGGCCATTAGATGACGACCACATCGCTCACTGGCCGCGCGGGCGGGGCAGCGACGATCGAGACGCGGCATTCGTGGATCGTTGCCGGCTGTGCGCTCGGGGTGTTGTCGGTGTCGTTTGGCGCGCCGACGATAACCATGGTGGCGCTAAAGCCGATCGCCGACAGCTTTGGCGACGCCCGCACCGTGCCGTCGCTGTGCTATGCGCTTGCCTGGCTCGGCTCCTCGGTCGGCGGGCTCGCGATGGGCCAGATCGCCGAGCGGATCGGGGTGCGCTGGACGGTGATATTTGGCGCGGTGATGATCGCAATTGGCCTTGCTCTGTCGAGCATCGGCCATCGCCTTGATCTCTATATCGGCCACGGATTGTTTATGGGGCTGCTTGGCAATGCCGGGCTCAATGCGCCGCTTTATGTCTACGTGTCGCGCTGGTTTGATCGACGCCGCGGCAGCGCGCTGGCATTGATCGCCAGCGGACAAGCCGTCGCCGGCACGATCTGGGCGCCCCTGTTCGGCCAGATGCTGGAGCGGGTCGGCTGGCAGCAAACAATGCAGGTCTACGCGGTGTTCGTTGTGGTCGTGATTGTGCCGGTAGCGCTGCTCGTCTTCCGGAGTCTACCCAGTGCCGAGACTGCACTCGGCGGCGGCCTAGCCGAACCAGCGATTGGCTCGCCGGTACTGGGGCTGAAGCCGGGCACCGCGCTTAGTCTGCTAAGCCTTGCGAGCTTTTTGTGCTGCGTGCCGATGGCGATGCCGCAAGGTCATCTGGTGGCGTTTTGCAGTGATCTCGGCATACCCTTGACGCAGGGCAGCGCCATGCTGTCGGTGCTGCTGGCCTGCGCCTTTGCCGGCCGCCAACTCTGGGGTTTTGTCGCGGACCGCTATGGCGGGCTGCGCGCGATCCTGGCGGGGTCTGCCTGTCAGGCGGCGGCGATGATTGGATTTCTGCTGACCCAGAACGAGGCCGGACTGTTTGTCGTGTCGGCCGGGTTTGGCCTTGGGTTCAGCGGTATTATCCCGGCCTACGTGTTGGCGATCCGTGAGCTGTTCCCGGCGAGCGAAGCGTCGTGGCGAGTACCGACGTTGCTGCTGTGCAGCGGCTCCGGTATGGCGGCGGGTGGCTGGATGGCCGGCGCCATTTATGATTTCGTCGGCTTCTACGCCGCCGCTTTTGCCGCCGGTATCATATTCAATCTGGCCAACCTCGTCGTGATCGGCGCGCTTGTGCTGCGCCAGAACCGCTATCCCTCACCCATCCTGGCGCGAGCTTGACGAGCGCCTCGCCGCCGTTGAATCAGCGCTCGAAAGTATCGATAGCCAAGTCAATCCGACCATGGTTTTTACATACCGGGTTCCTCGCCCATACCGGCGCAGGCCGGTATCCATAGTCGAAATGGATCCCGACCTTCGTCGGGATAACGAGCACTGAATATATCGAACTAGGTCAGTTTATACGCCTGACGGGCCAGCAGCTTCCAATTGCCGTCCTGCTTTTGCCAGACGCAAAGTACGCCGATTTTGGTGTTGGTGATCTTGCCATCGGCCTCGGATTCCGAAACGTAAAGATGGCGTACGATAGCAGCATCGCCGGCCAGCGAGATCTTTAGATCTGGGAAGGTCAGCGACTTGATCACCGCTTTGCGCTTCATAACGCCGTCAATGAACTCGGCTTTGTTTTGAACCCTACCGTCCGAGTGCCCGTAGCTCAGCTGATCGGCCGTCAATTTGTCCAACTCGGCCTTGTCCTGCGACAACAAGGCCTTGCGCAATGCGTCAACATTGTCTTTGACCGCCCCCTCATCCGAAGCCTGGGCCAGCGCCGCAGAGCCGCGCAACAGGTTCGCGGCGCCGATCGCCAAGACACCCGCAATCGCCAAATCACGCCGTGTCATACGCATCGTTCCCTCCCAGATTGACAGTCCGGATCAATCCCGGTTGCTTTAACCTACCCCTACCCACCCAGCGAGTTGAAGGCGGAAAATGGAGCTGTCGCCGCGCGACCTGACAGTATGAAACGCCCATATTGCCGCTGTCGCCTATGCGGCGCTCGAAAACGCGGCGAGTTGCTCGCGACCAGAATGCAGAAGCGACGCGTGCCAGAGTGAAGGCCTGCGGGGGCTAGCCGCCTGACAAGCTCGCTCGATGCAGATGTGGGCCGAGACGCCAAGCAATCGGTAGGGTCAAGAGCACGATCGCGGCGACCAACAGCATCATTGTCGGCACGTTGGCAAGATCGCTGGCAAACCCATAGACAATCGGCGCCAATGCTCCGGCGCCGACGCCGCCCGTGTAGAAGATACTGAAAGCGCGCTGCCTCCTGTCTGGCGCCACCAGTTCGGGCACCGTGCCATACAGCACCGACGAAGTGCCGTTGAGCGCCATCCCGATCAGCGGCAATATCATTAGGCTGGCGATCAGCGGCAGCGGCAGCAGCACGATGATCCCGGCAGCGGTTAGCCCTTCGGTAACAAAGGTCGCGCGCACCACTCCAAGTCGGGCGCCGAGCCAGCCGCAAACCAGCTTGCCCGCAGCCCCGCCGGTAAAGACCATGGTCAACGCGATGCCAATCATCGGCAGATCGGCACCCTTTGTCTTTAAGAGGAACGGCAGAAAGGTCAAAAACCCCATACGGGTGGCGCTATCGATCATGGCGATCGCGAGCAGCAGCAGAAAGCCACGCCGGCTAGGTGGCGCTGCGGCCGCCGGCGGCTCGCTACGCGCGCTCTTGGCTTTCGCGGGAAGGCTTGGCAAGCCGCGCACCGCCAGAATTGCCACCGCGGCGAGCAGCCCGACGACCCCGATCATCATTGTTGCTGTCCGCCATGGCATCAGCGTAACTAGCCAAGCGGTCGCGGCCGGAAAGGCCATCTTTCCGAGGTCGCCGGAAAAATTGTAGCGGGCGAGCGCAGTGCGCGAACCGTTGCCGGCATGCGCCAGCGAGACCAGATTGGCGCCGATCGGGTGCTGTACCCCCGAACCCAGGCCGCCGAGGACGAGTGCAGCCGCCAGCATAACGAAGCCGACGCTAGCCCCGGCGAAAACATAACCAATTCCCGCCAGCGCCGTGCCGAGTCCAAGAATCAGCGGCCCGCCGAAGCGCTCGGCGAGGGCCCCGGCCGGCATCTGAAATCCGGCCATCGAGCCGACATAAAGCGCGCGCAATAGCCCGATCGCGGCATAGCCCAAGCCAAATTCGGTCTGCCATAGAGGCAGCAGCACATAAAGCAAGTCGGTAAAGCCGTCATGCAGTACATGGGCGCCGCAGGCGACCGTCATCGTCCGGCGCTGCGGTGCGGCGATCCTGCCGAGCGTCGCCGTAATCAGGGACATCGTCTCGCCTACCGCCACTGCCGGTTGCCGACCAATGCCGGAACGTTACGATTTTATGACAGAGGATTTGTCATATCACGTCTTATTCCACCTCGCCTGGGCTGACCCGGCGACGCGCGCAGGAACGCAGTTGTCATCGCGGGTTGGAGTGGAGAAGGCGACGCGGTGTGGTAATTCATCGATCGATGTTCCCGTCTCGGCGGCGTCGCTGCTTAACGGCCGCACGACGAGATTTCGCTTCAAGCCGGCGTTCGCGAGACGCGGCGGTGGGTTTGGTCGGGCGGCGCGGGGTCGGCGGTTCGGCGGCGCGGCGGATCAGGGCGACGAGGCGGTCGAGCGCGTCCTGACGGTTGCGCTCCTGGGTGCGAAAGCGGCGCGCGGTGATGACGAGGACGCCATCCTGGGTCAAGCGCCGACCGGCAAGGCGGGCGAGCCGGCGCTCGGCATCGGGTGTCAGGCCGGCGATGCCGGCGAGGGCGAGGCGCAGTTGCACTGCGGTCGCCACCTTGTTGACGTTCTGCCCGCCGGGACCCGAGGCGCGGATAAAACTTTCCTCGATCCGGCTGTCATCGATAGAAATTTGCCCTATGATCGGAATCATGGTGCGGCGCAGCGGTGCTTCCCCGGGGGTTAGGCGAACATAGCGCTTCACGCCGTATCCGATCATGGTGTAATCGAGAACGCGCGGTGCTTGGCCTTGCCCCCGATCCGGCGCGCACCGCGCCAGCTAATCTCGGCAGGCGGGACCCTTTGTCTGGGCCCGTAATAAGCAGGAGCAGACATGCCCAATTTGAGCTTCACCGCACCAACCACTGTGGACGAGGCCGTGCGGATGCTGGCCGGCAGCGCAGGCCTCGCAAAACCGCTGTCCGGCGGGACCGATCTTTTGGTGCAATTGCGCTCAGGCCGGATGCGGCCCGAGGCAATCGTCGACATCAAGCGCATCCCTGGTCTGATCGGCGTCCGCGAGGAAGGCGGCGAGTTCGTGATCGGCGCCGCGACGCCGGGCGTCATGCTGAGCGCGAATGAAGCACTCGATCACGCTTGGCCCGGTATCGTCGAGGGCGCCGATCTGATCGGCTCGCAGCAGATCCAGGGCCGCGCCTCGCTCGCCGGCAATCTGTGCAACGCCTCGCCGGCGGCCGACAGCGTCCCGGCATTGATCGCCGCGCGCGCCACCTGCGTGATCGCCGGTCCCAACGGCCGCCGCACCGCGCCGGTCGAAGCGATCGTCACCGGACCCGGCCGAACCTCGCTGCAAAAGGGCGAGTTCGTCATCGAATTTCACGTGCCGAAACCCAAGCCGCATCAGTGCGACGCGTATCTGCGCTTTATCCCCCGCACCGAGATGGACATTGCCGTTGTCGGCTGCGCCGTCAACGTGACGCTCGACGGCAGCGGTGTCTGCACCGACGCCCGCGTCGTGCTGGGCGCGGTGGCGCCGACCCAGGTCGTTTGTGACGAAGCGGCCAAAGCGTTGATCGGCCACAAGCTCGACGATGCCACCAATGCTGCGCTCGACGCCGCGGCGGGGCGCGCCTGCAACCCGATTACCGACAAACGCGGCACAATCGAATACCGGATCAAGGTCGCCGGCGTCCTGGCACGCCGCGCCGCCAAAATTGCCTTTGAACGCGCTGGAGCACGCTAATGGCCAAAACTCACGTATCGACCGTTATCAACGGAGAGCCCGTCGAATTTCTCTGCGAGCCGCAGCAGACCCTGCTCGACGTGCTGCGCGACGAACTCAACCTGACCGGGAGCAAGGAAGGCTGCAGCTCGGGCGATTGCGGCGCCTGCACGGTTATTTGTGACGGCAACATCGTATGCTCGTGCCTGATGCTCGGCGCCGAAGCCGAGGGCCGCAGCATCACGACCGTCGAGGGCATCGCGGAGGGCGACCACCTTCATCCGGTGCAGCAGAAATTTCTCGAGCACGCGGCATTGCAATGCGGGTTTTGCACGCCCGGTTTTATCGTCGCCGCCAAGGCGCTGCTCGATGAAAACAAGAACCCGACCGAAGAAGAAACTCGCTATTGGCTCGCCGGCAATCTGTGCCGTTGCACCGGTTACGATAAGATCATCCGTGCCGTGCTCGACGCCGCCGCGGTCATGCGAGCGGAGGCAGCCGAATGAGTTACCTCGATAAGGAGACGCTAAAAGTCGTCGGCACCCGGCCGATCCGGCCGGACGGCGTCGACAAGGTCACCGGCCGCGCCAATTTCGGCGCCGATATGAAGATGCCGGGCATGCTGTGGGGCAAGATCAAGCGCAGCCCGCATGCCCATGCCCGGATCGTCTCGATCAACACCGACAAGGCGATGGCGCTGCCCGGTGTTAAGGCAGTGACCACACGCGCCGATTTCCCGGACATCCCGCCGTCCAGGGCATTTATCGGTGCGGCGCCGGCTAATCTGCGCGATCTGTCGCGCAACTGCATGGCCGACGGCAAGGCCCTTTACGAAGGTCATGCCGTGGCGGCGGTCGCGGCGGTGTCGCAGGCGATCGCCGATGAGGCGCTCGATCTGATCGAGGTGGAATACGAGGTGCTGCCGCATGTGATCGATGTCGAGGCGGCGATGGCGCCGGATGCGCCGGTGCTGCTCAACGATATCTTCACCGCGGGGGTCGAACCAAAGCCGACCAAGCCGTCGAACATCTCCAAGATGGTTCGCTTTGCCAAGGGCGATGTCGAGGCCGGGTTCGCCGAAGCCGATTTGGTCATCGAGCGCCGCTATACGACACAGCCGGTGCACCAGGCTTATATCGAACCGCATGCCTGTGTCGTGTCGGTCGCCTCGGATGGCCAGACCACAATCTGGAGTTCGAGCCAAGGCCAGTTCATGGTGCGGGGTTACACCTCGCGCATCGTCGGCGCCGACATCGCCAATATCCGCGCGATTCCCGCCGAGATCGGCGGCGGGTTTGGCGGCAAGACGATCGTCTACCTCGAGCCGATCGCCTACATGCTGTCGAAGAAATCCGGCCGGCCGGTCAAGATGGTGATGAACCGCGAGGAAGTGTTCCGGGCGACCGGACCGACCTCGGGCGCTGTTGTCGAAGTCAAGCTTGGCGCCAAAAAGGACGGTCGTATCACCGCAGCGAAGACCGTGCTGAAATACCAGTCGGGCGCCTTTCCGGGCTCGCCGGTCCAGCAGGGCTGCATTTGCGGGCTTGCGGTCTACGATCTGCCGAACGCCGAAACCATCGGCTACGACGTTCTCTGCAATCGCCCAAAGGTCGCCGCCTATCGCGCGCCCGGTGCGCCGATCGGCTCGTTCGGGGTCGAAAGCTGCATGGACGAGCTGGCGCGCGAGCTCAAGATCGACCCGTTGCAGCTGCGCGAGATCAACGGCGCCAAGGATGGCACCAAGGCGACGCACGGACCGACCTGGGTCAATATCGGCTATCAAAAGACGATCGAAGCCGCCAAAGCGCACGAGCACTTAAAGGCAGCGCTCGGGCCCAACCAAGGGCGCGGCATCGCCTCGGGCTACTGGCACAATGCCGGTGGTGAATCGAGCGCCGCCTGCCACGTCAACGAAGACGGTACTGTCACGGTCACCGAGGGTCATCCCGACATCGGCGGGTCGCGCGCCTCGATGGCGATGATGGTGGCCGAAGTGCTTGGCGTCCCGTTCGAGAGGGTTCGTCCGGTCGTCGGCGATACCACAGCGATCGGCTTTAGCGCCTCGACCGGCGGCAGCCGCGTGACCTTTGCGGGCGGCATGGCGGTGACCCAGTCGGCGCAAAAGGTCGTTGAGGAGCTGAAGAAGCGTGCCGCCGTCACTTGGGACATCAGCCCCGACGCGGTCGAGTGGAAGGACGGCAAAGCCTACCCGGCCGGCGCCAACGCCGGCAGCTTCGAGCCGCTGGACCTTGCTGAACTCGCCGCCAAATCGGCGCGCACCGGCGGGCCGATTAGTGCTGAGGTCCAAATCAACGCGCAGGGTCAAGGTCCGGGCTTCACCACCCATATCTGCGATGTCGAAGTCGATAAGGATACCGGGGCGGTAAAGATCCTGCGCTATACGGCAATTCAGGACGTTGGCCGCGCGATCCATCCTTCTTATGTCGAGGGGCAGATGCAGGGTGGCGTGACGCAGGGCATCGGCTGGGCCTTGAACGAAGAATACATCTACGACAAGGACGGCCGATTGGAGAACCCCGGCTTTCTCGATTATCGCGTGCCGGTCGCCTCCGATATGCCGATGATCGATACGGTGATGGTCGAAGTACCGAACCCGCGTCACCCGTTCGGCGCGCGCGGGGTCGGCGAAGTGCCGATCGTGCCGCCGATGGCGGCGGTCGCCAATGCGATCGCGGCCGCGACTGGGGTCCGGCTGCGCGACCTGCCGATGTCGCCGCCGCGGCTATTGGCGGCGCTCGATCGCGCCGAGCCGATGCGCCACGCCGCGGAGTAGGATGAACCACGTCATTCCCGCGCATGTGGGAATCCAGAGCCGCGGCCGGATTCCGGCCGCCCCTGTTCAGGCCAGGGGCAGATTTTGGGCGCCCGCTTTGGCGGGCGCGACGCATTAGAGCAGGAGTGAGGTCCTCATGACGTTCATCGCCAAAGAATTCCAGAAGGTTGTCGGCACCCGTCCGATCCGTCCGGACGGTGTCGACAAGGTCACCGGACGCGCCAATTTCGGCGCCGACATGGTCATGCCCGGCATGCTGTGGGGCAAGGTCAAGCGCAGCCCGCACGCGCATGCCCGCATCATGTCGATCAACCTCGACAAGGCGTTGGCATTGCCGGGCGTCAAGGCGGTTGTGACCTCCGACGACTTCCCGCCGATCGCGTCGGAGGAGGCCTTTGTCGGCGAAGGGCCGATGAATTTCCGCGACCTGTCGCGCAACTGCATGGCGCGCGACAAGGTGCTCTACGACGGTCACGCGGTCGCGGCGGTGGCGGCGACCTCGGCGGCGATCGCCGAAGAAGCCTGCGAGCTGATCGAAGTCGAATACCACGTATTGCCGCACGTCATCGACGTTGAAGAGGCGATGGAGCCCGGAGCGCCGCTGCTCCATGACGATCTCTTCACCCAAGGTGTCGACCCGAAGCCGACGCATGCGTCGAACGTCGCCAAAAAGATCAGCTTCACCAAGGGCGACGTCGAAGCCGGGCTGCGCGACGCCGATGTCATCATCGAACGCCGTTATTCGAACGCGCCGGTGCATCAGGCCTATATCGAGCCGCATGCCTGCGTCGTTTCGATGGCCGCCGATGGCCAGTGCACGATCTGGAGTTCGAGCCAGGGCCAGTTCATGGTCCGCGCCTACTGCGCGAAACTGCTCGGCATCGATATCTCCAACATCCGCGCGATCCCGGCCGAGATCGGTGGCGGCTTTGGCGGCAAGACCCTTGTCTATCTCGAGCCGGTGGCGTTGGCGCTGGCGAAAAAGACCGGGCGGCCGATCAAGATGGTGATGAGCCGCGAGGAGGTGTTCCGCGGCACCGGTCCGGCGGCGGGCGCCGTCGTCGAAGTCAGGCTCGGCGCAAAAAAAGACGGTACCCTGACCGCCGGCGAAGTCACGCTGAAATACCAGGCGGGCGCTTTTCCGGGATCGCCGGTCGGGCCCGGCTGCATGTGCGCGTTTGCGATGTACGATATCCCGAACGCTCAGGTCACCGGCTACGACGTGGTCAGTAATCGGCCCAAGGTCGCGGCCTACCGGGCCCCCGGGGCGCCGAACTCCTCTTGGGGTGTCGAGAGCTGCCTCGACGAACTGGCGCATCAGCTCGGGATCGATCCGTTGGCGTTGCGCGAAAAGAACGCGGCCAAGGATGGCGTCAAGGCGGTGCACGGCCCGACCTGGCAGAATATCGGCTATGCCGAGACCGTCGCCGCAGCCAAAAACCATCCGCATATGAAAGAGCCGCTCGGTCCCAATCAGGGCCGCGGCATCGCCTCCGGCTTTTGGTTCAACATCGGCGGCGAGTTGAGTGCCGCGGTGCACGTCAATGAGGACGGCACCGCCGTTGTGGCGACCGGCAACCCCGATATCGGCGGCTCGCGCGCCTCGATGGCGATGATGGTGGCCGAGATTCTCGGCATTCCGGTCGAGCGGGTGCGCCCGATCGTCGCCGACACCAGTTCGATCGGCTTCTCGTTCCTGACCGGCGGCAGCCGCGTCACCTTTGCCACCGGCATGGCGGCGACCCAGGCGGCGGAAAAGGTCGTCGAGCAGCTGAAACAGCGCGCCGCGATGATCTGGGACATCCCCTCCGACGCGGTCGAATGGAAAGACGGCAAAGCCTATCCGGCCGGCGCCAACGCCGGCAGCTTCGAGCCATTGCCGTTGGCCGAGATCGCGCTAAAGGCGGGCCGCACCGGTGGGCCGATCACTGCCGAGGTGTCGATCAACGCGCAGGGTGCCGGTCCCGGTTTCGCCACGCATATTTGCGATGTCGAGGTCGACAGAGAGACGGGTCACGTCAAGATCCTGCGCTACACCGCGGTTCAGGATGTCGGCCGGGCAATCCATCCCTCCTATGTCGAAGGGCAGATCCAGGGCGGCGTGACCCAGGGCATCGGCTGGGCGCTGAACGAGGAATACATCTACGACAAGGACGGCAAGCTCGAAAATCCGGGCTTCCTCGACTACCGCGTGCCGGTTGCCTCGGATCTGCCGATGATCGAAGCGGTGATGGTCGAGAACGCCAACCCGCGGCACCCGTTTGGCGCGCGCGGCGTCGGCGAGGTGCCGATCGTGCCGCCCATGGCCGCCGTCGGTAACGCGATCGCCGCCGCCATCGGGATCCGCATGCGCGATCTGCCGATGTCGCCGCCGCGGCTGCGCGCCGCCCTCGACGCCAATGAGCCGGTGCTTAAGGCAGCGGAGTAAGGCCACTCTACTACGGGAGGATGCGGGCCCGCTCTCCAGCATCCCCCCGGCTGGGTCTGACCCTGCCGTCCACGCTGTTCGGCGGTGACTGCGGAGAAGTCGTGGTTGCGCGGATCAAGTCGGGCAGCGAATGTCTGAACTCGGTGCCGTGGCATGGAAACGCGGAGAACAGCTAATGCCGCATGTCGTGATCTCAGGTCAGGCGGCGCGCCGGTTCACCGGCGGCGTCTCCGAGTTCGATGTCGAAGCGAACAACTTTCGCCGCCTGGTCCTTGAACTCGAACGCCGGTATCCCGGCCTCGGCCATCAGGTCGAGGAGGGGATGGCGGTCGCGATCGACGGTGAGATCTTTCAGGACGCCTACCTCGTCCCGCTCAAACCCGACAGCGAAATCTACCTGATCCCAAAAATCGGCGGCGGTTAACCGTCCGTCTCTCAACCGCTTTGGCCGATTGCACTCGGCTAGAACGAAATATGCCGAGATATTCAGCCCTAAGCGGTTGAACTTTAGCGCCGCCGATGGTTCGAGCGGTGACCGATCTGAACGCCGGGCGGCCCGCAAAAAACGCATGCCTCTGCGACCGCCGCGCCGATTGACCCTAGCTCCCAAGAACTCTAGTCGTGTCGGCCGAAAATATACGCCGGCGGCCTACCGCGGCGCATTTGGAGGAGCCGATGCCCGGACAGACAACCGAAGACCTTTTATCACTGTTCGACCGGGCTCCTCTCAACCGGCGCTATTGGGTCTCATTTGCGATATTGGCGGCGATCACCGTCCTCGAGTTCTTCGATTTTTCTGTCGTCGCGTTTCTACTCGCGGTAGTCGGGCCGCAATGGCATCTCACTTACGGGCAGTCGGCGCTAATCCTGTACAGCGGCGGGCTCGGTTCAATCGTCGGCGCGCTGCTGTTTGGCAGCCTCTCTGATGCATGGGGCCGCAAAGCGCAGATGATCATCGGCACCTTCATCTGCGGCGTCGGCGCGGCGCTGATCGGCCTCGTTCCTGACGGCGCTTGGGTGTTGTTTGCGCTGTTGCGTTTCGTTGTCGGCATCGGACTAACGGCAGCGGTCGTCCCGGCGTTGACGATCGTCGTCGAGCTGACGCCGACGCGGCATCGGACGATGGTCACCAGCTTTTATGTCGTATTCGCGACCGCCGGCGGGTTTCTCGCCTCAGCGAGCTCGGCTGCTTTGCTGGCTGCGATCGGCTGGCGAGGCATGGCCATGCTTGGCCTCTCCGTAACCGTGGTCGGCATTTCGGCGGCGGTCTTCGTCCCCGAATCGGTGCGCTGGCTTACCGCCAAAGGTCGTTTTGCCGAAGCGCGCGCCGAGGTCGCCAAGCATCTCGGGATCTCGCTGCAATCGGTGCCGCTGCCGACGACGATGCCCGTCAGCGTGCCGCGCGGCCGACTCTCGGAGCTTCTTTCCCAACCCCGCCAGTTCTGGGAAACCCTGCTGATATGGGGTGGCGCGGCGACGGCGGCTTACGGCGTTTATCTGTGGGGGCCGACCGTCGTCGCTCTGTTGCTCAAGGTCCCGGTACCGGTGGCCGCGAAATACTTTATTTATGTCACCGGGGCCGGCATCGTCGGCAAGATTATTGTTTCGTTTCTTGCCCCGCTAATCGGCCGCCGGCTTTTGGGCGCGCTGTGGGGCTTTGGCGGCGTGATCGCTCTGGCCACAGTCGGCTATTGCGGCAGCACGCTGATCGGCAACTTTCCGCTGATTGTGGTCGCATTGGCTGCGTCCGCCTTTTGCATTGACGGCAGCTTTTCCAACCTGGCGCCGTACACCGTCGAGAGTTACGGGGTGCGGCTCGGCGCCCGCGCTTCGGGCCTTGGCCAAACCGCCAATGGCGTCGGCAAGATCCTGGGGCCGCTGAGCCTGGCGCTGATCGCCGGCAGCAGCAACATCGTCTCACCAAAAGCCACCGAAGGCGCCTTGTTCCCGGCGTTTTTGTTTCTCGCCTTCGGCATGTTGCTGGTGGGGTTGTCGTTCGCAATCCTCGGGCGGGAGACGCACGGCCGGGCGATTGCGCTTGGCGAGACGGCAACGGCAAGTCGCCAGCCGGCATTGCTGCGCAGCGAAGCAAACTGACTGGGGGATAAAGACCGGGGCTAGGCCACGGTTGACGGCGCGGCGGCAAGGGGCATAAACCTCCACACGTAAGTAGCGGACCGAAAAGCTCGGATTCGTTGCCGAAAGGAGGAGGAAATGCCGGGTCAGACCACGGACGAACTGCTGGCGCTGTTTGACACCGCGCCGCTCAACCGCCGCTATTGGGTCAGCTTTGCGCTGCTGTCGGCGCTGTTTGTCCTCGAATTTTTTGATTTTCTGGTCGTCGGCTATCTCCTGGCCGTCCTCGGCCCGCAATGGAAACTGACCTATGGCCAATCGGCGCTGATCCTCTATAGCGGCGGCGTCGGCTCGATTTTGGGCGCGCTGGTGTTTGGCGGTCTCGCCGATGCCTGGGGCCGCAAGACATTGATGATTATCGGCACCTTTATCTGCGCGATCAGCGCCGGGTTGATCGGCCTTGTGCCGAGCGGTTCCTGGCAGATTTTCGCGGTGCTGCGGTTCTTTGTCGGCGTCGGGCTGACTGCCGGCGTCACCCCGTCATTAACTATCCTCGTCGAATTGACGCCGACCCGCAGCCGCACATTGCTGACGAGCTTTTATCTTGTTTTTGCCTCGGCCGGCGGCCTGCTCGCTTCGACCACATCGGCGGCATTGATGGCCGCCCTCGGCTGGCGCGGCGTCGCCATGCTCGGCATCGCTCCCGCCTTTGTCGGGATTCTGATCTGGTTCTTTGTCCCCGAATCGGTGCGCTGGCTCGCCGCCAAGGGGCGCTTTGCCGAAGCGCGCGCCGAGGTCGCCAAACAACTCAACCTGCCGCTGAGCTCGGTGCCCTTGCCAACCATCGCGCCGGCCAGCCCGCCGCGCGGCAGCCTCGCCGAGCTTTACGATCATCCGCGCATGTTCTGGGAGACGATCCTGATCTGGGGTGGGTCGTCGACTGCGGGTTACGGAGTCTATTTGTGGGGGCCGACGATCGTCGCATTGGCGCTCGGCGTCTCGGTGCCAAAGGCCGCCGCCTATTTCGTATTTGTCGCCCTCGGGGGAGTGGTCGGAAAGATTGTGGTGACCTTCCTTGCCCCATTGACCGGGCGGCGGCCATTGGGCGTGGTTTGGGGCCTGGGCGGCGTAGTCGCGCTCGCCGCGGCGGGCTATTACCACAACGTCGTGGTCGGCGGGCTGCCGTTGATGGTGATCCTGCTGTGCGCATCGACCTTTTTTATCGAAGGCGGGTTTTCGAACCTCGCGCCCTATACGGTCGAGAGCTACGGCGTCAATCTTGGCGCGCGCGCCTCGGGCCTGGGACAGGCAGCGAACGGCGTCGGCAAGATCCTCGGCCCGTTGAGCCTGGCGCTGATCGCCGGCACCAACAACATCGTGGCGCCAAAGGCGACTGCCGAGGCGGTGTTGCCGGCCTATCTCTTCCTCGCCTTCTGCATGTTGCTCGTCGCGCTTTCCTATTGGCTTCTCGGTGTCGAGACCCATGGCAAGGCGATGGGGATCGACACTCAGGACAGTTCGGCTCCAGCTCGCTCTCGGATGCTGGGCGCCGAAACCCGCTAAAGTCGACTCTTGGCCGCTCTCGCCTCTCGGGGGCGGCCACCGAGCAGAGAAATGTCCGGCGGCTTAACAGTAAAATGGGTTGAAGAACCTTTCTGAGGCAGAATGGCGCTAACATCGGACGATCTGTTGGCGGTCTTTGACCGCGCCCCGCTCAACGCCCGCTATTGGACCAGCTTTGCTTTGCTCGGCGGCGTGTATGTCCTCGATTTCTTCGATTTCTTTCTGATCGCGTTCATCCTCGCGGTAATCGGGCCGAGTTGGCATTTGACCTATGGTCAGTCGGCCCTGATCCTGTACGGCAGCGGCGTCGGAGCGATCCTCGGCTCATTGATCTGGGGATCGCTCGGCGACGTGTTCGGCCGCAAGATGCAGACCGTCACCGGCACCCTGATTTGTGGTGTTTCGGCCGGTTTGATCGCGCTACTGCCGACCGGCGCCTATGTGCCATTAGCTATCTTGCGCATCTTTGTCGGGTTTGGTCTCGCCGCCGCCATCACCCCGGCGCTGACGATTATGGTCGAGCTGACGCCAACGCGTTGGCGCAGCGGCCTGACAAGTCTGTTTGTCGTCAGCGCCAGCCTCGGCCCATTGCTCGCGTCGGCCACCTCGCACAGCTTTATCGATGTGCTCGGCTGGCGGGGCGTAGCGACATTCGGACTATTGCCGATCGTCGTCGGGCTGCTGGTTTGGGCATTTCAGCCGGAATCGGCGCGCTGGCTGACCGCCAAGGGCCGGTTTGGCGAGGCGCGGGCGGCGGTCGCGACACATCTCGGCCTGCGTCTCGATCAGGTGCCGCTGCCGGCGCGGCAGCCAGCGGTCGAGCCGCGCGCCAGCCTCGCCGAGCTTTACGCCAGCCCTCGCCTGTTTTGGCAGACAATCCTGATTTGGGGCGGGGCGACGACCGCGGGGTTCGGCTATTTGCTATGGGGGCCGACCATTGTTGCCCTGAGCCTTCACACCTCGGTGGCAAAAGCCGCGGAATATTTTGTCTATGTTTCAGCCTCGGCGATGACCGGCCGGTTGCTGATCGCTTGGCTGGCCCAAAAACTCGGGCGCCGCAGGCTCGGGATCGTTGTCAGCTTTGTCGCAACCGTTCTCCTTGCGCTCGCCGGCCGCTACAGCACCGCGCTCCTCGGCGGCTTTCCCGCGTTTGTGGTCCTGGTAGCGGCCGCCGCTTTCTTTGTCGAAGGCGGTCTCGGAAACATCACACCGTACACGGTCGAACAATACGGCGTGCGCCTCGGGTCGCGCGCATCGGGCCTCGGTCACGCCGCTGCCGGGGTGGGCAAGATCCTCGGGCCGCTGGCCTTGGCGGTGATCGCCGGGACCGCCAACATTGTCTCGCCAAAAGCGACCCAGGACGCTGTCTTCCCGGCGTTTATGTTTCTCGCCTTCTGTATGTTGCTGGTGGGGCTCGCGTTTCTTTTTCTGGCGCGCGAAACGCATGGCCGCGCGATCACCCTCGATCTCGACGGCGAGCCGCAGCCAGAACCGCAGCCCGCAGCAGCAGCGCGCTAATCAGGCGGGAATTACCCCGACTGCTTCGCGGCAGACGCCGATGCGGCGTGCGTTCTTGGCCCAGTAAAAGAGCGGCGGGTCGCCTGCCGCGGTGCCCTGACGCAGGGCGATGGCGCGCGCCAGCATAAACCGGGTGACATCGCGAAAGCCGTCGAGCATGCCCTGCTCGATCCGTCGCCACCCGGCGTCCTCCAGTTCAGGGCTGGCGGCCGGCTCGCCGAATGCCAGGCTGCCATCGCCGAGAAAAAACCGGGTATTGAAGCGGCGGGAGGAGTGCGACGGCGTGATCGCCCGGCCGACATAGACCAACTGATCCATCGCGGCGACGAGACCGCATTCGCGATAAGCCGCCTCGATCGGCGCTCTCGCTGGTCCGTTGCGCGCACCCCTCTCAGCCGGCCTGCCGACGAGCACACCGACTTCCTCCCAGGTCTCGCGGATCGCAGCGCGCGCGGCATGCGCGAGCCGCGACGGAATAGTCTCGGCGCCGCTCTCGATATTCCAAGGCAGCCGATCGGGCGCGTCGATCGCACCACCCGGAAAAACATAGACCCCGGGCATGAATCGCGCCGACAACGGCCGCCGCCCGACCAGGACTTCGAGGTTGTCTGCATCGCCGCGCAACAAGATCAGCGAGGCGGCATCGCGCGGCCGCACGGCGCCTGTCCGCCTCTGTCGCGGCGCGCCGACCTGCCCGACCGCTGTGTCGTTCATCTCTTCACTATGTCTGAAATCTTGCTGGAAGGGTTCCGACATTGCTCTCAACCTGCGTCACGGCGGGCGCGCTCGATCGCCGCAATCCAGGTTCCGAGTGCCTGGCGCAATTCGTCAAACTGGTAATGCTCCGGAAGCGAGCCCTCAATGACCGCATTGCGAAGTTGAACCCCTTCGGATGAGACCGTAACCGCGTAAGCGTTGCCGATCGCGGCCGGCTGCGGCGCCTCGCCGCGTTCGACCGCCCCGATCTCGGCCAGCAACGCGCGGGCGCCGTCGAGGTCGCCCTGCACATCGCTTTGGAAAAAACTTGCCAACACCGCTCCTCGACGGCCGCTGCCCCTGATCGCGCGGCCTTCGAGATGGCCCGCGGGATGGCGTCGCGCGGTGATCAGCCCTGCCGCCGGCGTGCGGCCCCGCGGCATCAAGGCCCTCGCAATGGATAGGCGGCAACAATACGTCCCGATTGATACCAGCCCTCAATCATAAACCCATGCCCCGAAGCACCGACAAACTCACCGCCACGGTGTCGCTGCCCATTGCGAAAGGCGTTCAGCACCGCCTGGATAACCTCGTTATCCGACATCGCGTCAGGGAAAAAGGTCGACGAGGCTCGCTTGTCGATCCATTCGTCGGTTGCCGCATCGCGCAATGCCACACGCGCACGATAGACCCCATTCGCATCCGGCGGCTGCGTAACGCGCAGCACTTTCGCCCCCGGTGGGTCGACCCCGTTTGGCCGATGATGATAACCGACCGCTTCGCCGCGCCGGTTGATCTCGCCGGTTTCGATATGCGCGAAATTAATCGGCGGATCGGTCGCCGTCCATTTGCTGGTCAATGCCGGCGCGCTGTCCCGAGCAAAGGCGGTAATCGGCAGCGCGAGCAACAGCAGCAACAGGATCGCGATTGCAGCGCCACCGCGCTTGACGGTCACGGCACTAACTTCCTGTGTAGCTATCGGGAGCGCTAGCGCTGCTCGAACACATCCTTGGCCACGAGTGCCGCGGTCATCGCCGCGGGCCAGCCGGCGTAAAAGGCGAGATGCGTTATCAGCTCGCCGAGTTCATCCTTGCTAAGCCCGTTGTCGAGCGCGCGGCCGAGATGACCGACGAGCTGCTTTTCGCGGCCGAGGGCCACGAGGGTGGCGACCGTGATCAGGCTGCGGTCGCGCTTTGACAGGCCGGGGCGTTCCCAAACGTCGCCATAGACCACCTTTTCGGCGAGCTCGATCAGCTTGGGTGCGATCGGCCGGATCTGTTCGCGGGCTGGTGAAGGTGGCGTTACGGGCATCTCTGTCTCTCCTTGATCGGGGTGATCAGGTAATGTCGTGCGAACGATGATCCGGGTTAGACTAAGGCGGATCGTTCGTCAGGTGACCTGCGCAATCTGATCGGGAGTAATGCATGCGGATTGCAGTTATCGGCGCCGGCGGCATCGGGGCGATTTACGGCGCCTCCCTCGCCAAAGCGGGGGCGGATGTCGTCTTTGTTGCTCGCGGCGCGCATGTCGCGGCGATGCGCGAAAACGGCCTCCGGATCGAGGGCGACCGCGGCGATATCCATATCAAGCCGGCCCATGCGACAGACGACATTGCGAGCATCGGTATCGTCGATTACGTGCTGTTTGCAGTCAAATTGTGGGATGTCGAGAGCGCTGGCGAGCAGATCCGTCCGATCGTCGGGCCTGACACCGCCGTTATCCCGTTGCAGAACGGTGTCGATGCCGCCGAGCGGCTGGCTACGATCCTCGGACCCGAGCCGGTCATGGGCGGCAGCGCGTATGTCACCGGTTCGATTGTCGCCCCCGGCATTGTTCGCCAGACCGGTAGGCATCAGACAATGACCTTTGGCGAGCTGGGCGGCGGCAACAGCCAGCGTGGCCTGCGCTTGCGCGAACTGTGCGAGGCGGCTGGGTTCGAGGGCGTGTTGAGCCCCGATGTCATGGTGCCGATCTGGCAGAAATTCCTGCTGCTCGCGCCAATGAGCGGGCTGTGCGCGCTGACCCGGCTGCCGCTCGGTAAATGGCGGACCGATCCCGATCTGCTCGGGCTCTACGAGACCGCACTGCGTGAGACCGATGCGGTCGGCCGCGCCGAGGGGGTGCGTTTGCCTCCGGACGGTATCGACAGGGCGCTGGCGACGATGTGGTCGATGCCGGACCACCTGATGGCCTCGATGGGTAACGATTTGCTGCGCGGCAATCGCCTCGAATTGCCGTGGCTTGGCGGCAAGGTTGTCGAGCTCGGCCGCCGCCACGCGATCCCGACACCAGCCAACAGCTTTATGTATACAGCGCTAAAACCTTACGCCAACGGCGCCCCGCTTTAGGCGCGAGGCGGATGCCATTCGGCATTGTCGTCGAGCGGGATCACCGGTCGGGGCAAGCGCTGCCAGTCAAAGCGGCTCAGGACGGGCGACGTCAGACCCGGCAGGTCGACCTCGACGATCTGGTCGGGGCCGAAGAACTCGTCGAACCCGCCGCGGAAATGGCCGCGCGATTTGACGACGACCGAGCGCGCCCGTCCGATGTCGAGCCCCATCATCTCGAAGAATATCGGGTCGGCGCACTGCACCCGATGCGAGATCACGACCACAGTCACGCCGCCGACCCGCAACGCCGCGCACGGCCCCAGTTCGAGCTTCATGCCGGCATAGATGCCGCGCCGGCCGACGCAATTTCCGTCGGTTAGCGCCACGACCCGAGCCGGCGCTGACCAGGGCTCGGAAAATTTGGTGGTCTCCTCGCGGTTGAAGCGGGCGTCGAACTGATAATGCAACCCGTAGCGGTGCGATTCGGCGGCGAGCGGCGGATCGTAGAACACGCCGAGCAACGAGTTCTTGACCCCAGCCTCGAGGAATGCCCGCAATAGGAAGGTCGTGTTGCCGCGCCCACCGCCACCCGGGTTGTCGGCGACATCGGCAAAAGCCAACGCCGGCAACGACTGGTCGCGGCCGACCGCCAGCGCCTTTTCAACCGCCTTGTCGAGCGATGTCAGCTGCGGGTAAAACCGCGCCCGGTTGGCCCAACCGAGCTCGGCGATTTCGCGCGCCAAGGCTTCGGCGGCATGTTTGTCGTGCCGCGCGGTAACGATGACGGCGAGGCCATTATCCGCGGTGTCGGCAAAGGCAAACCCGCCCATCACCGAGACATTCAAGATCTCCGGGTTCATCCGCTGCTGGCCCAGATTGATCATCTCGGCATAGGGGCCGGCAGCGGTCAGCATCGTCACCGTCGGCGGCACGATCGGCAATCGGATAAATGCCGCCTGCGGGCGCATGCCGGCCAACATTTCCTGGATCGCGGCTGCGGCCTCGGCGCCACGCTCACGCATGTCGAGATGCGGGTTGGTGCGATAGCCGATGAACGCGTCGAGGGAATGCACCATCCGCGCCGACACGTTGGCGTGCAAGTCGAGGGTGGCGGCGATCGGAACATCGGGACCGACGATGCGACGGACAAGCGCAAACAGCACGCCGTCAGGGTCGTCCTCCTCGGTCGTCAAAGCCGCGCCGTGCGAGCAAATATAGACCGCGTCGACCGGCAGCGCGGCGCGCAGCCTGCGCTCGATCGTGTCGAGCAATTCGATAAAAAACCCGTGCTCAACCGGGCCGTTGGGTTCAGTCATGGCGAGCGCTATACCGACCGGAGCCCACGACCCGGAGGCGTCCATCGCTGCGACAAAACCCGGTGTTTCCGCCAGCATCCGCGGGTTTAGGGCCCGAGCCTCGGCGGCGATCGCGTCACCTTCGAGGTAGGTGCGCGCGACGAAGTGCGCCTTGGTCGCCACCGGTGCAAATTTGTTGCACTCGATCGAAAAGCCGAGCAATGCCACGCGTGGGGAAGTTCGAGCCATGGGAGCATCCTAGCGCATTTCCGAAGTGGCACCTGAACTTACTGAAGTCGTCTCGATTGTCAGGGATCGAAAACGGCCCCAACCGGCAAGATTTTGCCGTTGATCCAAATCAATGACGCTCGCATAATCCTTCCTCAACTTTTGGTGATGATGCAAGGCACGGGCGGCAGTCGCACGCTCCGCTCGGGCACGGATCACAATTTGGGGAAAGGAAAGAGGTAATGATGAGGGGGCTTGGGTTAGTATCGGTTGTCGCTGCCTTTGGTTTTTTCGCCACCGCTAACGCCCAAACGTCGGCTTCTGCAAATCCCGGAGCTTATGACGGCACGTATCATTTTGTCTCTTCCACAAAACTCAACGAGACGTACACGGGGCGCGGAGGAAGAATGGGCCATTGTCCGGAACGGAAACCAGGCCCGCTCCACGTCGTAGGGGGAAAGGCGCATTACACGATGTCCTCGGGACACCAGATCGCAGCAATGGTCGGTCCGCAAGGGGAATTGGAGATGCGAATGTCCGCTCCCGGCACCAATACGCTCGAAATGCACGCCGCCGGCGGCATCGATAATACCGGCACGGCCCACTTACGCCAGCGTGGTACTTCGTGCAGCTACGACTTTGTCTGGAAGAAATAAACGGATTGTGCAGGCTGTGACGACTCAACCGACGAGTTCGCTGCCAAACAATCAGGTGATCCCAACGCAAGCTATGTCGAAAGGACACCTGTACCGACCGCACTAGCTGCGAAGCGGCTGCCTCCATCTGCCCTTTGAGAGCCGGCGAGGAAACCGACAACACGAGTCCCGCATTCGGAGGAAACAGATGAGAGCGCTTGTAGAATTCACAAAAACGACGGTGATCGGCGGGTTTCTAATCGTGCTGCCGATCTACGTCTCGCTTCTCTTGGTGGCCAAGGCCCTTAAGGGCCTTGTTGCCTTAGTGGCGCCGATCACAGCCGGGATCCCGGCTTCGGTGGAATCTCGCGAACTCCTGGCGATCTTGGTGCTTGTCGCCGTCTGCTTTGTTGCCGGTGGAATTGTCCGCACTGGGCCGGGATTGCGGGCAAAAAATGCAGTTGAAAGGGCGCTGTTGGAAAGGCTGCCCGGCTATACATTGCTGCGGGGCCTTGCCGGCCGCCTCACCGGACAAGCAGACGAACCAGGTTTCGCGCCTGCGCTTGTCGAGATAGAGGAAGCCTTGGTTCCGGCATTGATAGTCGAGAAACTGGAGGACGGTTCGTATACAGTCCTGGTGCCATCGGTACCCACCCCAATGGCGGGGGCACTGTACATCCTGCCGCCCGAGCGGGTTCACCCAGTCGATATCCCGTTCACTGTAGCACTCAAGGTCTTCACAAAATGGGGCACCGGCGCCGGTGAATTCGTCCGGGCGATGCAAGCACAAAAGCTATCGCCGGTCACGTCGGCGGTCGCCTGACAGGCCTCGATCGCAGTCAGAGCCCGCCGGCTTGTCAAACAAGCTCGATGCGGCATCAATCGTGCGCACTTTCCCATTCGGAGGGCTACGTTGAAGGGCCGCTCTGATTTTCAGAGCGGCCGGCCGTTTACTGGCGGGTGTATTTGACCACGCGGCGCACGCGGCCCCACTCGCCCGGCTGGACGACGTAAAGATCCTTGTGCAAGTCGACCCAAATCCCGTGGCACGAGCGGTTGACCGGGCCGTCGCCCCAGCGCGCCAGACGCTCGCCATCGAGCGTCAGGATGCTGATCATGCCGCCATTATGCTCGGGGATGTAGACCGTGTCCTCGTCGTCGACATAGAAGAATGCCGGGCCGATCAGTTCGGTCGGCCATACCTCGAGCAGTTTGCCGCCTTGATCGAAGACCTGCACCCGGTCGTTTTCGCGATCGGCGACGAGCAGGCGGCCGCGGCTGTCGATCCATACCCCGTGTGGTAAATTGAATTGGCCGGGTGCGGTTCCAGGCTCGCCCCATGAAAACAAGTATTTGCCGTCGGCGGCGAATTTGTGCACGCGAGCGTTGCCGTAGCCGTCACTGATAAAGAACTCGCCGGACGGTGCAAACGCGATGTCAGTCGGCAGATTGAACGGGCCGCCGCCATGGGTGACCTTTTTCCACGCCGATGAACTGAAATCATCCGCCGGTACACCGGTATCGGAACGCTCGCCCTTGACGCCAATCGTGGTCAGCAATTCGCCATCGGTGGTGAACTTCATGAATTGGCCGTGATACTCGTCGGTCAGCCAGACGAAATCGTTCTCGTCGATGCGGATCGCGTGCGGAAACGAAAACAATCCGGCACCCCACGACTTTAGAAAATTGCCGTCGCGATCGAACACCACGACAGGATGCTCGGAGTTACGGTTGAAGCAGTAGACGCGGTCCTGTGAATCGACCGAGACCGCACACGCTCTGACATCGAGGCCTTCCGGCGGGCGGGCCCATTCCTCATTGACCTTGTAGGTGTATTTGCCGCTGCCGACGATGGGATCCATCATTTCCCCCTTTCCGTCTTCTGTTTGGTGCGCTTTTGCCAATTGTGATCGTGGAAATATCGCGCTCGGCCGCATTATAGCAGCCCGGAGCGGCGCGATCGCAAAAGCTTTGCGACGCGCGCAAACCCGGCAGCTGGGTGATCCGCTCGCCTCACCGCCGCGGCTCTGATAAACCAGTCGATAGGGCGACCGGCACTGCTACGGCGCCTCGGAGCTCCGGCTTTCGCCGGGGTGATAGATAGGATCAGCCATCAATGTTGCGGCAGTCGAGCGACCAGGACCGGGGGACGACGCGGCTCTATCTGATTACGCCGCCGGCGTTCGATCCCGAGAAATTCGCGAACAAATTGGAGGAGGCGCTGGCCGGCGGCGATGTCGCCTGCCTGCAATTGCGGCTCAAGGACGTGGAAGATGATGTGATCCGGCGTGCAACCAAGGTGCTGATGCCGATCGCCCAGACGCACGACGTTGCGTTTCTCATGAACGATCGGCCGGACCTCGCCGCCGAGCTCGATTGCGATGGCGTCCATGTCGGCGAAGAGGACATGCCGTACGCGGAAGCGCGGCGGCTGCTCGGCCCCGACCGCATCATTGGCGTGACCTGCGGCAACAGCCGCCACCGAGCGATCACCGCCGCAGAGGCGGGCGCCGATTACGTCGCATTTGGCGCCTTCTTCCCGAGCCTGACGAAGGTGGGCACAAAGCACCGCGCCGACGTCGAGGTGTTGCGCGACTGGAGCGACGCGACTGTCGTGCCGTGCTGTGCCATCGGCGGCATCACGCAAGAAAATTGCGGACCGTTGGTCGAGGCCGGCGCCGATTTTCTCGCCGTGATTTCCTCGATCTGGTCTTATCCCGATGGCCCCGGCACCGCCGTTCGCGCCTTCAATGACGTAATAGCCAGCTACGGGCGCGGTCAGCAGCCGGGGCCCTCGAAGAAATAGATCGGGACCCTTACGGGTTATGATATCAGGGGCAAACTCCCTCCACATCACGGCCATAGCTGCTGTTCTGCTCGTCTTCACCGGGGCAGCGACGGCAGCGCCCGCGGTCGTGGTCGCGTCCAAAATCGACACGGAGGGCGCGCTCCTCGGCAACATGATCCTGTCGATGCTGGGTGGCCACGGAGTCGCTGTGCACAACCGGCTGCAACTCGGGCCGACCAACATCGTGCGAGCCGCTATCCTTGCGGGGCAGATCGACATCTATCCCGAATACACTGGAAATGGTGGGTTATTCTTTCACACCGAACCCGACCCGGTATGGAAGAGTTGGGCGCGCGGCTACGCTGAAGTAGCCGCTCTTGATCGTGCCAAGAACCACTTGATATGGCTCGACCCGGCGCCAGCCAACAATACTTGGGTGATCGCGGTGCGGCACGATCTCGCCGAGCGCGCTCATCTAAAGACCATGAGCGATTTTGCACGCTATGTACTGGACGGCGGTTATGTTTATCTGGCCGCATCGGCCGAGTTCGTCGAGAGCCCGTCAGCTTTGCCGGCGTTTGAACAGGCGTACGGGTTTCGCCTCAATGATCGTCAATTGCTGACGCTGTCCGGGGGCAACACATCTGCGACGTTACGGGCCGCGGCCGAAGGCATGTCCGGCGTCAACGCAGCGATGGCTTACGGCACCGATGGTGCGATCGCCGCCCTCAATCTCGTCGCTCTCGAGGACGACAAGGGGGCGCAGATTGTCTACGCCCCGGCGCCGGTCGTGCGGGAAGATGTGGTGGCGCAATACCCCCAGATCCCGGGGCTGCTCGATCCGGTGTTCAAAAGCCTGACATTGACGATCTTGCAGAAACTCAACGCCAAGATCGCAGTCGATGGCGATGATGCCGCAGCAGTCGCCACCAACTATTTGAAATCGCAGCACTTCCTGCCGTGACTTCACAGGCCGAAGTGGCGGCTCAGCCCCCTCCCCTGACCCGGCGGTTCGAGTTCTACAATCCCGTATTGTTTGTTTTGGTGATCGCCGAGGCCTTGGCGGGACTTGGTCTCGGCTTTGTCGCGGTCGCCCCGAACCGGCTGATATCGGGGCGGTCGGTTGCGTTATGGACAGCCGTCGGCCCTGTCTACACCGCCGCCATCGCCACCATCGCCGCCGTGCTGCTGGCGATCTCGCTGATGCGCCTGCGCCAAGCCGGTTTGGTCATCGCCGCTGTGCTGGGCGGGGTATGGTTGCTGTTAACGCTGAGCGCCGTCGGCGACGCCGCGCGGAACCTTGGGGCCGGGGCGCCGGCGGTGCGAGTCTCGGCGGGTGCAGCGTTTTGGGTCATCGCTGGTTGCGCGGCGCTTGCCGTAGCCAACTCCCTGCAGCGACTGCGCGCCGGCGCGCTGCTGACGGCGGCGGTCGTCACGGCCCTGTGCGCCGGCATCGCAAGCCTCGCATTGTCAGGCTATTTCGACGCGCTATCGATCGCCCGCGAGTATTCTACCCGCCACGTTCTGTTCGCCGCAGCCTTCGACCGCCACATTGCACTGGTTGCTGGATCGGTCGGCCCCGCGCTCGCCATTGGCTTCCCGTTGGGCGTCGCCGCGGCAAGAAAACCAAATCTGCAGGGGTCATTGTTCGCCGGCCTCAACCTGCTTCAAACGATACCGTCGATTGCGCTGTTTGGGCTTTTGATTATTCCGCTTTCGGCGTTGGCGAATGCGGTCCCGCAATTGGCAGCTTTAGGAGTGGGCGGGATCGGTCCCGCTCCGGCGGTTATCGCTCTGATCCTCTACGCTCTGCTCCCGATCGTGCGCAACACGAATGCGGGTATTTCGGGCGTCGACCCCGCTGCCATCGATGCCGCGCGCGGTGTCGGGCTGACGCAGCGGCAGATCTTCTGGCAAATCGAATTTCCGCTAGCGTTGCCGATACTGATGGCAGGGCTGCGCGTCGTCACAGTCCAGACGATCGGGCTCGCGGTGGTGGCGGCGTTGATCGGCGCCGGCGGGCTCGGCACATTTGTCTTCGAGGGGCTCGGCCAATACGCGCTCGACCTGGTATTGCTCGGTGCTTTGCCGGCGATCGGATTGGCGCTGACGGTTGATTTTCTGCTGCGGATGGTCTCCCGACTGCTGCTGCGCGCCGAAGTCTAATGATCGAACTCGAGGGTGTGACAAAGCGCTACGACGGCCGGACTGTCGTCGACGATTTGTCGCTATCGATCCCGACCGGCGAATTCTGCGTCTTGCTCGGCTCTTCCGGTTGCGGCAAGTCGACGACATTACGAATGATCAACCGCTTGGTCATGGCCGATGTAGGCTCCATCCGGGTCGACGGCGAAGCAATTACTGCATATCCGCCCGAGATATTACGACGCCGCATCGGTTATGCGATCCAGTCGACCGGACTGTTCCCGCATTGGACGGTCGCCGACAACATCGCGACGGTGCCGCGTCTATTGAAGTGGCCGGAGAGGCAAATCGGCGCGCGGATCGCCGAATTGCTGGAGCTCTTCCGGCTCGATCCCGCCAGTTACAGCGGCAAGTATCCGCACCAGCTTTCGGGCGGCGAGCAGCAGCGCGTCGGTGTCGCACGCGCGCTCGCTGCCGATCCCGGCCTCTTGCTAATGGACGAGCCGTTTGCCGCGGTCGATCCGATCACCCGCGACGCTCTCCAGAGTGAGTTGGCGCGCATTCACCGCTCGACGGGCAAGACCATCGTATTCGTCACACACGACATTGAGGAGGCGTTGCGGTTAGCGACCTCGATCGCGATCATGGATAAAGGTCGGATCGTGCAGCTTGCGCCGCCGCTCGATCTTCTCGAACGCCCGGCAAACGACTTTGTCCGCGAGTTTGTCGGGCACCAGGGCCTTGGCCTGAAACTGTTGTCGGTGCGCCGCGTCGTCGAGCGGGTGCGCCCGGGCGAAACCGCCGAAGGCGAGCCTTTGCCACAGGACACCACTCTCCGCGACGCATTATCGGCGATGACGGCTCGCCATACCGACCGACTGCCGGTGGTTGACGCCGCCGGTCAAAGGGTTGGCATCGTTACCCTTGCCGATCTGATCCGCTGACATCCGATGCGTGGTTCCGCACGGCTTTCGCGCCCCGAGCTCTGGGTCGGGCTGCTGTTTGTCGCGCTGTTGCTGCGGATGGACGCGCTGCGGCCGGTCTTTCGCTGGGCATTCCCCGGAATAACGCCGGTCATTTACGACCGCGCCAGTTTTCTCGAGCTCTTTTTCGCGCATTTTGTCCTCGTCGCGACCGCCAGCCTTGGCGCATCCGTTGTCGGCCTCGCCCTGGCCATTTTTGTAACCCGGCCGGCGGGCACTCAATTCCGCAGCATGGTCGACACCTTGGCGGCGATCGGCCAAACCTTCCCGCCGGTCGCGGTGTTGGCGATCGCGGTGCCGCTGATCGGCTTTGGCGCGCGGCCGACCTTGATCGCGCTATTTATTTACGGGTTGCTGCCGATCATCGAAAACGCCGTAGCCGGTCTCGAAGGCGTGCCGCACGATGTGCGGGAGGCGGCCGACGGCATGGGTCTGTCCCCCGGCAGCGCCTCTTCGCCATCGAATTGCCGCTCGCAGCCCCAGTGATCCTCGCCGGCATTCGCGTCTCGGTTACGATCGCAATCGGCACCGCGACGATCGGCTCGACCGTTGGCGCCTTGACCCTGGGAACACCGATTTTTGACGGGCTTGTTGCCGATAAGTTGCCCTTTGTGATTCAGGGCTCGGTTCTCGTCGCCCTGTTCGCGATCCTGACCGACCTGTTGTTCGCCCGCCTCGACCGTCGGCTGCGCCGCCATCGCGGATCGTGAGCGAGCAACCTCGCCGCGAACCGGGTTGTCGGATACCTCTTAAATTCTCGGCGCCATCGTCCGCGCCGCCAGAGCGGTCATAATCAGCGACAGGCCAAGAAACACCATGTTGATGCCGACCA
>CAVTLC010000053.1:0-156169 GCA_963735445.1 uncultured Alphaproteobacteria bacterium | reverse complement strand
CCGACATGATCTCTCCTCGCAGCAAACTTCAATTCTCAGTCGACCGCCATCATAGCAGCGGCGGTCCGGCCCGGTACAGGACGGAAGCATCTGTCTTCGCTCGCTCGACAAAATCCTGCGAGAGATGACGGAGGAGCGGCTTTTCTGCGGATTGCAAGTGAACGGGAAATCGCTTGCGGGATGCTGGGCGATGACCGACGATCCGGCGCGAACTGGTTTCCGCCGGAGGAGTGGCATGAGCGACATCTATTTGCGCAGCGGTATCTTTTTGGCGCCGTTCCACAATCACGACGAAAACCCGACCTTGTCGATGGAGCGCGATCTCGAACTCCTCGAGCATCTCGACCGGCTCAATTATCACGAGGCGTGGATCGGCGAGCATCATTCCGGGGGCTTCGAGCTGATCGCCTGTCCGGAGATGTTTATCGCCGCCGCGGCACAGCGCACCCGCCACATCCGGCTCGGCACCGGGGTTGTGTCGTTGCCTTACCACAACCCGTTCATGCTCGCCGACCGCATGGTTCAGCTCGACCATATGACCCGCGGGCGCGCGATGTTCGGGGTCGGCCCCGGCGCCTTGGTTCATGACGCGCTGAAGATCGGTGTCGATCCGGGCGAGCAGCGGCGGATGATGAATGAGTCATTCGATGTCATTGTCCGACTGCTCAACGGCGAGACCGTCAACCACAAGACCGACTGGTTCAACCTGACCGAAGCGCAATTGCAATTGCGCCCTTACACTCGCCCGACCATGGAATTGGCGGTGGCGGCGGCGCGCTCGCCGTCGGGGTCACTACTCTCCGGCAAGTACGGGGTTGGCATGCTGTCGATCGGCGGCACCAGCCCGATGGC
The DNA here is from genome assembly GCA_963735445.1 of uncultured Alphaproteobacteria bacterium. Classification (GTDB taxonomy): domain Bacteria; phylum Pseudomonadota; class Alphaproteobacteria; order ATCC43930; family CGMCC-115725; genus AP-15. Next base: position 155,317 of record CAVTLC010000053.1, on the reverse strand, counting down.
GATGGAAGCGCACACCCGGAACTGGGGGATTTACGAGGAGACCGCGCGAGCCAACGGCCATGTCCCCAACCGCAAGGACTGGCGCATTGTCGGCCTGTTCCACATCGCGGAAACCCGCGAGCAGGCCCGTAAGAATGTGCAATTCGGGGTGCAAGCCTTCGCCAACTACTTCCGCGACGTCGCCACCTTCCCGATCATCCCGCCCGATGTTCCCGACCCGACCGACTGGCTCATCGAAACCGGTACCGGCTGCATTGGCACCCCCGACGACGCGATCGCCTATATCGACCGGCTGATCGAGGGCTCCGGCGGCTTTGGCGTGCTGTGCGAGTTGGCGCAGAACTGGGCCGATTGGGACGCTACCAAAAAGCATTACGAGCTGATGGCGCGCTTTGTCCACCCACGTTACCAGCAGAGCCGCGAGTTGTTGCGCGGCAGCTATGATTTCGCGACCAGCCGGCACGTCGACTTCACCGGCCAGGCGGCCGCCGCAATCCAAAAGGAGATCGACCGGCACGCCGCTGCCCGCACTGCCACCACGGAACCGCGCCGCGACGCCGCCGAATAGCGTCTCGCGGGTAAGGCATCGGTGATGAAGAGCAATGCTCCAGCGCGGCCGAGTGGCCGCCATTTTCTGCAGATCCCGGGGCCGACCAATGTGCCGGACCGCATTTTACAAGCGATTGCGGCGCCGACGATCGACCATCGCGGGCCGGAATTTTTCGAGCTGGCGAAAGAAGTCGTCGCCGGCATGAAACGCGTGTTTCAGACGCAAGAGACCGTGGTGATCTATCCGTCGTCAGGCACCGGCGCGTGGGAGGCGGCATTGTCGAACAGCTTGTCGCCGGGTGACCGGGTGCTGATGTTCGAGACCGGCCATTTTGCCAGCCTGTGGCGCGCGATGGCGACCCGTCTCGGGCTCGAGATCGACTTTGTGCCGGGCGATTGGCGACACGGCGTCGACCCGGCTCAGGTCGAAGAGAAGCTCGCGACCGACCGCGCCCATCAAATCAAAGCGGTGTGCGTCGTCCATAACGAAACCTCGACCGGCGTCACCAGCCGCATCCCCGAGATCCGCGCCGCAATCGACCAGGCCCGGCATCCGGCTTTGTTTATGGTCGACACGATCTCGTCATTGGCCTCAATTGACTACCGGCACGATGAATGGGGGGTCGACGTCACGGTCGGCGGCTCGCAAAAGGGTCTGATGCTGCCGCCGGGCCTCGGCTTCAACGCCGTCTCGAAAAAGGCCTTGGCGGCCTCGGAAAAGGCCACTCTTGCACGCTCCTATTGGGATTGGCGGGCGATGGGTGAGACGGCGCAGACCGGCGCCTTCCCCTATACGCCGGCCACCAACCTGCTGTTCGGCCTGCGCGAGGCATTGCATATGCTACTCGACGAAGAGGGGCTCGACGCAGTGTTTCGTCGCCACGCGCGCCACGGCGAGGCGACCCGCCGCGCGGTCGCGGCCTGGGGCCTGGAAACCTTGTGCGCCGACCCGCGCGAGCATTCGAACTCGCTGACCGCGATTGTGGTGCCTGAGGGCCACGACGCCGACCGGCTGCGCGAAATCATCCTCGATGGGTTCGACATGTCGCTCGGCACCGGCCTCGGTCGGGTCAAGGGCAAGGTTTTCCGCATCGGCCATCTCGGCTGGTTCAACGATTTGATGCTGGCCGGCACGTTGAGCGGGGTCGAGATGGGAATGCACCGCGCCGGTATTCCGCATCGCCCCGGCGGAGTCACCGCTGCGCTCGACTATCTCGCCGGATAAAATTCAAAGGTAATAGGATGCTTGCCGACCGTGCCGAAGAGGCCGCAAGGCTATTGTGCGCCGCGCGGAGCGGCCAACCGATCGCCGAACTGCCGGCGGATTGCCGGCCGCAATCCGATGCCGACGCCTACCAGATCCAGGATGCGGTAACTCGCCGGCTCGGCGAAACCGTAGGCGGCTGGAAGGTCGGCGCCGCCTCGGAGATCGCGCCCGCGTTTTGCGCCCCGATTTTTGCCCGGATGATCAGGCAAAGCCCGGCCTCTTACGATTCTGGGCGAACTGCGCCTGATCGGGATCGAAGGCGAAATCGCGTTTCGCCTCGGCCGCGATTTGCTGCCACGGTCAGAGCCATACGACAGCGCCGATGTCACCGCCGACGCGACCTTGCACCCGGCTATCGAGGTCGTCGACTCGCGTTTCGTCGAGATCCCCGCACTCGTCCGGCCAGAAATGCTCGCCGACAACTACGGAAATGGTGGGCTCGTCTGGGGTACTGCCGTAGCGGATTGGAGGAAGCTCGATCTCAACCGCACCGAGATCCGCATCACCGAAGATGGCCGGCCATTCGCGGATAGCAGCGCTGGCGCGGCGCGCGATCCGGTGGCGGCACTTGTGGACTTCGCCAATCTGATGCGCACGCGCGGGGGCGCCAGAGCCGGTACCTTTGTCACGACTGGCTCGTGGACCGGGTTGGTATTCACTCGGCACGGCGCCAAGATCGGCGCCGATTTCGGATCGCTTGGCCGGATCGATATTACCTTCGCCAATTAGTAATTTAGCCTACCTACCGTCGATAATTCGGTAGCAGACTTCTTTCCCGGCGCAAGCCGGGATCCATCAATCCACTTGCCGAGCACTTGAGAAGTGGGGCCCGGCTTTTTTCGCCGAGGCAGCGGTGTCCCCTTATTGACCTTTTTCCGGGCGCTTTGGCCTTGTGTCCCTGGATTTCGGCCGCCTGCCGCCGCTGACCAAAAAAGCGCGGCGCATCCCCAATATCACATCAGGAAAACGCCTTTGCCGGTGGTCTGGGTATCGAACAGGCGGTAAGCCTCTTCGGCCTGGTCGAGCTTCCATTGATGGGTGAAGAGGCGGTCGACGTCGACCTTGCGTTCGACGCAGAATTTCGCGCAATCGGCTTGGCCCTGCCACGAGAAGGTCCACGACGCGACAATCGTCAGCTGTTTGCGCAGCATGTCGGGGCTGACATCGATCGTCACGTTGTTGCGCTCGCCGACAAAGCACACCGTGCCCCATACCTTGGCGCTGCGTACCGCGGCGATGCGCCCCTCGGGCTGGCTCGAGGTGTCGAGCGTGAAGTCGGCGCCGCCATGCGTCAGATCCTTGATCGCGCCCACCGGGTCGTTCGAGCGCGGGTTGACCGTCTCCCAAGCGCCGAATTCCTTAGCCCTCTCTAATCGCTCCGGACTGACATCGAGGGCGATGACGCGTGCACCCATCGCGGCGGCAAGTTGGGTCGCCGACAACCCGACCGGCCCTTGGCCGAACAAGGCGATCGTGTCGTTGCCCGAGAGATTGAGCCGGCGCAACGCCCCATAAGCGGTGCCGGTGCCGCAGGCGATCGCCGCCCCCGCCGCGAACGACAACTCGTCGCGCAGCGGAACCAGCGTGAATGCCGGCACCTTCAGATAGCGCGCGTGGCCGCCGTGGGCGTTGTTGCCGTATACCAGCACCGGCTCTTCCTGGCACAGCTGCGACCAGCCCGAGCGGCAGTGGTTACAGACGGTGCAACCCTTGTAGTGATGCACCATGACGCGCTGCCCGACCTTCGCCTGCTTGTCAGTGACGCCCGAGCCAACCGCGGCGACGATGCCGCACGGCTCGTGCCCACCGATGACCGGATCGGGATTGACCGGCAATCCGCCGATCGAGCCGCCGCCCGATTTCGACCGACGGTACTGGTGCAGATCGCTGCCGCACATGCCGGATGCCTTCATTTCGACAACGACCTCGCCCGGTCCCGGCGTCGGATCGGGAAAGTCCATCAGCTCGATTTCGCGCTCGCCCATGAAAACTACGCCGCGCATCGCTTCCTCCACATTGCTGCCGCGCAGCCAAGCCTACGCGCTTTCACCATTCTCCGGTACCATCTGCGCCAAAGCGCTCCGGGGAGACTAAGATATGCGGAACCGGTTTGCAGGCTGGGCCGCCGCTCTGTTGACTTGCGCAACAATTGGCGGTGTCTCACAGCCATCCTCCGGGGCTTACCTGCCGCGGTATGATCACATCCTGATCGTTGTCGAAGAGAACAAGGACTTTGAACAGATTATCGGCAATCCTGCCGCACCCTATTTGAATAGGCTCGCCGCCGGGGGTACCTTGCTGACCCGGATGTTTGCGGAGGAGCACAATAGCGAAGGCAATTATTTCTGGTTGTTCTCGGGAAGCAATCAAAACGTCGGTTTCAACGATCGGGTGCCCACCATCAAGTTTGCAACACCTCATCTCGGCGCTGCGCGGATAGCGAAGGGTCTCAGCTTCAAGGGCTATTCGCAATCCCTGCCGGCGATCGGTTCCGATGCTGCGGTGATGCCTGATGGCTGCACCTATCCTTGCGTTTACGGTCGCAAGCACGTCCCGTGGATCAGCTTTGCCAACGTACCCGGCGGCGTCACCGCCGAGACCTCCTCAAATTTGCGGTTCGAGGATTTTCCGAGGGATTATACGCAGCTGCCGACTGTCGCCTTTGTCATCCCCGACATGGAAAACGACATGCACAATGGCAAGCCGGAGACCAGCATCCCGGTCGGCGATAGGTGGCTGCAGCAACATCTCGACGGCTATTACCAATGGGCCAAGACGCACAACAGCCTACTGATCGTCACCTGGGACGAGATCGACGATAAGAGCGGCTACCGAGGGTTGACCAATCCGTCCGTCGCGCCCGATCACGAGCAACTGCGCCGCGATCTGCAGAATCATATCGCGACGATCTTTGCCGGCGCGCATGTCAAGCCGGGTTGACATGCTGGGTTGAGCGCGCACCGCAAAGCCTAGGCCAAATCCGTAGTCGATCCGGCAGGGGGGCCGGAACGCCAAGCCGCCCGCGCCTTCTCGCCAGAGTCTGCAGCCGGGGAGCATATGGTTCGAGGGCCGTGTGGCGGGTCGTCTTTGGCGTCACCAAGTCCCTGCTCAACCTTACGACAAGTCATTTTCGCAGCCTCGAGGGCTTTACAGGCGCGCAGCGTAGAGGGCCCTCCCTCGACTTTAGCGGCGTGCAGAACAGCGGTATCTTGATGGCCCGGCGGAGACCCGTCTGCTCCCCGAAGCTGGAAAGTTGAATGCGCGATGAGCAGTTCCGCGATCACCCCGATCACGATGCCGAAATGGGGCCTGACCATGACCGAAGGAAAAGTCGTGGGCTGGCTCAAGCGCGAGGGGCAGGATTTCGCGCCGGGCGAAGAGATCCTCGAAATCGAAACGACCAAGATTACGAACACCGTCGAAGCCGAGGCGGCCGGCACCTTGCGCCGTATCGTCGCCGCGGCGGGTGCGACACTGCCGGTCGGCGCATTGCTGGCGGTGACCGCGCCAAATAACGTGCCCGACGCGGAGATCGAAGGGTTTATCGCAGAGTTCGCGATCCCCGAACCCGCCGCCGAGGATGCGAGCCAGGCCGAAGCGGCGGCGCCGCGTGACATCGATGCCGCCGGCCGGCGCCTGCGTTATCTCGAAACGGGTGGCGGACCCGGCATTCCGGTCATGCTGATCCACGGCTTTGGCGGCGATCTGAACACCTGGATGTTTACCCAGCCGGCTCTGGCCGAGGGCCGGCGCACGATCGCGGTCGATCTGCCGGGGCATGGTGGTTCGGTCAAAGATGTCGGTTCGGGCGATCCCGAAACATTGGCCGATGCGCTCGATGCGGCCATGGAGGCGCTCGGCGTCGATCGCGCCCATCTGGTCGGCCATTCGATGGGGGGTGCGGTTGCCGCGCTCGTCGCGATGCGGCGCCCGGAGCGGGCTGCGAGCCTGACCTTGATTGCTTCGGCCGGGCTTGGCCCCGAAATCAACGGCCCGTTCATCGACGGTTTTATCCGCGCCAGCCGGCGGCGCGAAGCGGCCGAGGTGCTGAGCCAGCTGGTGCACGACCCGGCATCGGTCAGCCGCGCCATGATCGAAGAAACCTTGCGCTACAAGCGTCTCGACGGTGTCGAGGCGGCGCTGACCGCGATCGCGCAGGCGTGGTTCGCCGATGGCCGCCAACATCTTTATCTTGCCGATCGTCTCCGCCAGCTCACGATACCGGTTCAGCTGATCTGGGGCCGCGACGATCGCATTGTCCCGGTCGGCCATGCCGAGGCGCTCGCGGCGCAAGTTCCGGTGCATATCCTCGACGCAGCCGGCCATCTGCCGCATATGGAAAAAGCCGGGGACGTCAACCGGCTGATCCGGCATTTTATCGAGATGTGAGGGATAGCCGCCCCAAAGCTCACATTCGGGTCGGTCGACAAGTTAAAGGTCGACAAGTCAAAGAGAGCGGCCGGGAGGACCGGGCAGCAATGGATTATGACAATTGCCGCAGCCTGCCGGCGATGTTTTTCGAACAGGCCGAGCGGCTCGGGGAGAAGCCGTTTTTATGGGCTAAACACGGCGGCCAGTATCAGCCGATCAGCTGGGCCGCGGCGGCGCGCGACGCACGACGGCTGGCGCGCGGGCTGGCATCGCTCGGCATCGGCCGCGGCGATCGGGTGGCGCTCGTCGCCGAAAACCGGCCGGAATGGGTAATCGCCGATCTTGCGATCATGAGCGCCGGGGCGATCACGGTGCCGGCCTACGTCACCAACACCGTCGAAGACCACCGGCACGTTTTCGCAACGAGCGGCGCCTCGGCCGTGATCGTCTCCAGGCCGCCTTTGTCGGCGCGGGTATTGGCGGCGGCGAACCAGGCCGAGACCGTCCACAGCGTGATCGCGATCGAACCGGCAGCCGGGCAGGCGAGCGCCGTCGATCTCCTGACGTGGGATGAAGTTCTGAGCCAAGGCGACGCGGCGTCCGACGACATCGCGGCGCGCATATCGCCGCGCTCGACCCCAATGACGTCGCCTGCCTGATCTTTACCTCGGGTACGGGTGGCATCCCCAAAGGGGTGATGACCACCCATCGCAACATCCTTGCGAACTGCCGTGGCGCCTATCGGCTCCTCGAAATGCTCGGTCTCGGCGACGAGGTGTTTTTGAGCTTTCTGCCGCTGTCGCATTCATACGAGCACACCGCCGGGATGATGTTTCCGATCTCGATCGGTGCGCAGATCTATTTTGCCGAGGGGGCGGAGACGCTTGCCGCCAATCTGCTCGAAGCGCGGCCAACGATCATGACCGCGGTGCCGCGGCTTTATGAGACGATGCACCGGCGGATCACGCTCGGCGTCGAGCGAAAAAGCGCGATCGCACGGCGGATGTTCCATAAGACGGTGGCGATCGGCCGCAAACGGGCAGCGCATGCGGCGCCGAACCTGACCGAACGTCTGGCTGATCCGCTGCTCGACAGGGTCGTGCGGGCCGATGTGCGCCGTCGTTTTGGCGGCAGGCTCAAGGCGATGGTTTCGGGCGGGGCAGCGCTGAACCCGGAGATCGGCAGTTTTTTCCTGGCCCTCGGTGTGCGGCTATTGCAAGGCTATGGTCAGACCGAGGCCGCCCCGGTCATCGCCTGCAACACCCCGACCCGGATCAAGATCGAAACAGTCGGCCCGCCGCTCGACGGCGTCAAAGTCCGGATCGCCGAGGATGGCGAGATCCTGGTCGCCGGCGACAACGTCATGAAGGGCTACTGGAACGACCCGCAGGCGACGGCGCAGGCATTGGTCGAGGGCTGGTTGCACACCGGCGATGTCGGCCACATCGACGACGACGGCTATATCTGCATCACCGACCGCAAGCGCGACTTTATCAAGAATTCGGGCGGCGAGATGATCTCGCCGGCGCGGGTCGAGGGCTATTTAACGCTGGAGCCGGAAATTGCCCAGGCAATCGTGTTTGGCGACCGGCGGCCGTACCTTGTCGCGGTGCTGGTTCCGGATGCCGAGTTCATCGCCGGTTTCGCCGCCGAGAACGGGATCCCGACCGATGTTGCCCTGCTTGCTGGCGATCCGCGATTTACTAAGGCGATCGGCGCCGTGATCGCGCGGGTCAATCGTGGTCTGGGGCCGGTCGAGCGGGTTCGCCGCTTCGTCATCGCGACCGAGCCGTTTACCATCGCCAACGGGCAAATGACCCCGACCCTGAAGGTCAAGCGCCACGCGATCCGCGAAGCCTATGGCGCCGCCATCGACCAGGGCAAGGGTATCGCGGCCTGAGCCTTTGGCGGTCAAAGCAGTTTTCAACGGGAGGACAATATGCGGCTCGAAGGGAAGATCGGCATTGTCAGTGCTGCGGCTTCGGGGATGGGTCGCGCCGGCGCCTTGCGCTTTGCCCGCGAGGGGGCGGCGGTCGGTGTCGTCGATATCGATCAGACCGGGGTCGACGCCGTCGTCGGTGAGATCACCGCGGCGGGCGGCCGGGCATTGGCATTGGTCGGCGATTTGACCGATGACGAGTTCGCCCGCGCCATCGTGCGCCGCACCGCTAGTGCCTTTGGTGGGCTCGACTTTGTGTGGAACCATGTCGGCCACCCCGGCCCAGCGTCGATCGAAGGCATCGACATGGCCGATTTCGACATCGCGATCGGGCTCAATCTGCGCACCGTGCTGGTGACGACCGAAGCGGCGATCCCCGAACTGCGCGCCCGCGGCGGCGGCGCCCTGCTCTACACCGCCTCGACTTCGGGGCTGGTCGGCTCGGCGTTCAGCCCGGTCTATTCGATGGCCAAATTTGGCGTCGTCGGGTTTGTCCGCTCGCTCGCCAAGCGCCTGGCGCCCGACAACATCCGCGTCAACGCGGTGTGCCCCGGCCCGATCGACACGCCGATGCTGCGGGTCTTTGTCGCCCGCCCGGACCAGCAACAGATGCCCGGCGACCAGGACAAGGAGGCCTTGGTTATCCGGCGCAGCCAGCAAATACCGATGCGCCGCACCGGCAAGCCCGAGGAAATCGCCAACGCCGCGCTGTTCCTGATCTCCGACGAAGCGTCATTCGTCTCCGGCGCCGCACTCCCGGTCGACGGCGCCGCAACCGCTTAATGACTGCCCCGCCTCAGGTACTGCTGTCCACAGTGATCATTCGATGACCTCGTCGGCGCGGGTGAGGATCGAATGTGGGATCGTGAGACCGAGCGCCTTTGCGGTCTTGAGGTTGATCACCAGCTCGAATTTGGTCGGCTGCCGGACCGGTAGATCGGCGGGCTTCGCGCCCGCGAGGATCTTTCCGACATAATTACCGGCCTGGCGATTGAGTGCCGTCAAGTCCGCTTCATAGCTTATCAGGCCACCGGCCGCGCAAAATTCACGCGATCCGGAGATCATTGGAATGGCATAGCGCGTCGCCAGCGCCACGAGCTGCTCACGCTGGCTATTGATAAAAAACGGATCGGCGTGGATGACGAGCGCACCGGCTCGTAGCTGGACGAGAGAGGCAAAGGCGGCGTCGATCTCGATTTCGGTGCCCGCCTTCAGGATATGAAGCTGCAACCCCTTCTGGCGCGCCGCTTCCAGCACATCGTGCATCACGCGCTCGGCATTCGGGCTGTTCGGGTTCACCAGCAGGGCGATCACACCGGCGTGGGGAATCAGCTCGGACAGCAGCTCAAGCCGCTTGGGGTTCAGCTTGATGGCGAAAACGCTGATGCCGGTGAGATTGCCACCGGGCCGAGCGAGACTGGCGACTAGGCCTTGCTCGACCGGGTCGCCGCCGATGGTGAAGACGGTCGGGATCGTGGAGGTCGCGTGTTTCGCTGCCAGTGCCGATCGATCGCCGCCGCTGGTTGCAATTACGTCGACCTTCAGGTCGACAAGGTCGGCCGCCAATCCGGACAGCTGATCATAACGACCCTCCGCCCAGCGGTATTCGATCGCCACATTCTGTCCCTCGACATAGCCGGTTTCGCTCAGTCCCTGTCGGAAGGTGGCGACAAACGGCGCAGCCGGGCCGGGCGAGGTGCCGTTGAGATAACCGATCACTGGCATCGTCTTCTGCTGCGCGCGGAGGGCGCGCGACGCGGTCATCGCGCCACCGAACAGCAATATCAACTCGCGGCGCCTCATTCGATGACCTCGTCGGCCTGCGCCAGCATCAATGGCGATACCGTCAGTCCGAGCGCCTTGGCGGTTTTCAGGTTGACGACCAGCTCGAATTTCGTTGGTTGCTGAACCGGTAGGTCGGCCGGCTTGGCGCCATTGAGGATCTTGCCGACATATATCCCGACCTGCCGCCACGCGCCGGCCAGACTGGTTCCATAGCTGATCAGGCCGCCGGCTGCGACAAACTCGCGCCATTCGTACATCGTGGGAACGGATTGGCGTGCTGCCAGCGCGACGAGCTGCTCGCGCCGGTCATAAAAGAGGGGGTCCGCGCCGATGACAAGCGCGTCGGCATCAAGTTGGACGAGAGCTGTGAACGCGGCGTCGATCTCGCTTTCCTTACCGGCCTTTAAGACATGCAGCTGCGCCGCCTTCGCGCCGGCCGCCTCGCGCATTTCTCCGATCATCCGCTCGGCATTCGCAGCATTGCTGGGGTTAACGAGCAGAGCGATCAACTTGGCCTTGGGAACGAGATCAAAGAGCAGCTCGAGCCGCTTAGGCATCAGCCCAACGGTGAGGAGGGTGACACCCGTAAGATTGCCACCCGGCCGGGCGAGACTAGCGACAAAGCCCTCTGCGACCGGGTTGGCCCCGCCGGTGAAGATAATTGGGATCGTCGAGGTTGCGTTTTTCGCCGCCTGTATCCCAGCCGTACTGCTGGTCACGATCGTGTCGACCTTGCGGCCGACGAGGTCGGCGGCCAGAGCGGGCAAGCGATCATAGCGGCCCTCCGCCCAGCGGTATTCGATCGCCAGATTTTGCCCTTCGGTATAGCCGGTGTCGCTCAGCCCCTGGCGGAAGGCTGCAATAAACGATGCACTCGTACCGGCCGACCCGAGACCGATGAGACCGACGACCGGCACCGCCTTCCGCTGAGCAGTGGACGCGGACGTGAAGTCCGCTCCCGCAGCGATTGCGGCAAGCGCGCCCAGGATGCTTCGACGCCTCATGGCCTCCCTTTCCGCGTTCGCGGGGAAGGCACGTCCGCTACACGGTTACGCTCCCGGCAGCGCTCATTTGCCGACAGTGTAACCGCGAACCCGTCAGTTTGGTGAAATCAAACCCTGTCGCTGGCGAAAAAGTCGCGCAGCGAGCGGTAGGCGTCGTCGGGGGCTTCTTCGGGAATGAAATGGCCGCTGTCGACCGCATGGCCGCGAACGTTTTCGGCGTGGTCGCGCCAGACGCCAAGCACATCGTAGCCGCTGCCCTGTGAGCTTCGTTTTCCCCACAGCATCAACAAGGGCATCGTCAGCTTGCGGCCGCGATCGGCGCGGTCGTGTTCGAGATCGATCGAGGCGCCGGCGCGGTATTCGTCGCAGGTCGCGCGGATGGTTTCCGGGTTCTTGAAACAGCGCAGATATTCGGCGAACGCTTCCGGCTCGAGTTTGGCCGGCTCGCGCAGCAGGGCGCTGAGCTGATGGCGCAGAAAGAACTCGGCCTCGGAGCCGATCAGCCGCTCGGGAAATCCTCTCGGCTGGATCAAGAAAAACCAATGCCAGCTCGAGGTCGCGGCCTTCTGGTCGATCGTCTCGAAGCGGTAAAGCGTCGGCACGATGTCGAGCAAGGCCAAGCGCTCGATCTGTTCGGCATGGTCGCGCGCCAAACGGTGGGCGACCCGCGCGCCGCGGTCATGGCCGGCGACCATAAACCGCTCAAAGCCAAGCGCCGCCATCGTCTCGACTTGGTCGAGCGCCAAGGCCCGCTTGCTGTAGTTTTCGTTGTCCGGGCCGGCCGGTGGTTTCGAGCTGTCGCCATAGCCCCGCAGATCCGGGATCACGAGGGTGAATTCGGCGGCCAGCCGCGGCGCTATCTTGCGCCACATCAGATGCGTCTGGGGGTAGCCGTGCAATAGCAACAGCGGCGGCCCCTTGCCGCCGGTGACGAGATTGATCTCGGCGCCCGAAGTCTTGATCCGGCGCTGCTCGAAACCCGGGAAAAACTCGGCCATCCTTGGCCGCCTACAAGCCGCGGGTGGCCTCGCCCTTCAGCTCGACGGTGTTGCCGTCGGGATCGGTGATGTAGATCGACGGGCCGTAGCCCTCGGCGCCATAGCGCTCGTGGACATCGCCGGGATCGACGCCGTTTCTTGCGAGATGCGCCTTTAGCGCCGTCGCATCAAAGCCCAGAACCCGCACGCAAAAATGGTCCATGTTGCGCCCGGCCTTGTCCGGCGCCTCGTGCGGCGAGACCGATGCCGGGACCAAATCGATCAGCGATGCGCCGGCGCGCAATTGCACCAGCCGCGGTTGCTGCAATTCGCGCTCCACCTGGAGGCCGAGGACTTTCTGATAAAACGAAATCGCGCGATTGAGATCGCCGACCCGCAAAACGACATGGTCCAGCCCGCCAATGCGGACTGCCGCCTCGCTGCGGCTCGCATCCGTCGTTTCAATCATCGCTGAATCGGGCATTTTCGGTTCCTCTCGGGTTCCGTCTCACATCGACGATCATGCCGCAATCTAACGCGGCGAAGCAAGCCGACCGCAATTTCGCGGCGGCGTTGCACTGGGTTCATGCCGCATCTGCAAAAATTGCGGGCGCTGCGCGGCCGCATTGATGGGCAATCCGCGCCACAACGGAGTACAGTCAACGCCGATACGCAACCTAGCGCGGGGAAGGACATGCAGTACCGCAGGATTTCGGCCGACTGCCACCTCGACATGCCGTGGATGCCGCCGGATTTGTTCGTTTCGCAGGCGCGGCAAGAGCTCAAGGACCGCATGCCCTATGTCGAGGACGGGCCGCAGGGTCCGCAATGGGTTGCCAAAAACGGCGCCAATTTCGGGCTCAAAAACGGCGTCGGTCCGGGCGGTGCGCCCTATGTCCCCGGCCAGAACTATCGCGTCGACAAGATGGCCGAGCTCGGTTTCTTCGAGGACGGCAAAAAAGACATTCGCCGCCCGACCGACCCGGATCTGCGGATCAAGGACATGGATCGCGACGGCGTCGACGCCGAGGTCATCTATGGCATCCTCGGGGCTTCCTCGCGGCTCAACGACCGCGAAGCATCAAACGAGATGCTGCGCATCTACAATGACTGGCTCGTCGATTTCTGCAGTCACTACCCTGAGCGCGAGATCGGCCTTGCCTGTCTGCCCTATGGCGATATCGAGGAGGCGGTCAGGGAGATCCACCGGGTCGCCAAGATGGGGATCAAGGGGCTCGAGCTATCCTGCTCGTGGGATATGGAGCCGATGTGGCATCCGGTATGGGAGCCGGTGTGGAAGGCCGTCGAGGACGTGCAGTTGCCATTGCATTTCCACACCTTCCCGACAACCTCGCCGCGGGCGCGCGAGGGCGTTTCCGCCCATGTCCGCCGGGCCGCTATGTTCACCGGCGTGTCGGCATTCCAAATGGGCCTGATCAACATCATCGCGGCGTCTGATCGGCGCCGGCGTGCTGGAGCGCTATCCGCGCATGCGGGTGTCGTTTGGCGAAAGCGGTGTCGGCTGGATCCCGTACGCGCTCGATCGCATGGATTTCGAATTCGAGGATCGCTTCCGCGATCTGATGAAATTGAAGCCGAGCGAGTATTGGCGCCGCCAGTGCAAGGCGACCTTCCAGCTTGATCCGATCGGCGCCAAGCTGGTCGACGAGATGGGGGTCGAAACCCTGATGTGGGGCTCGGATTACCCGCACACCGACGGTGTGTGGCCGGAATCCTCAAAATACATCGAGCAGCAATTCGCCGGCCTCGCGCCCGAAGTGGTCCACAAGATCACCTGCGAAAACGCTGGAAAGTTCTACGGGCTGATCAACTAATCCTACAAGCCTCAGACTGTCGAATGGGCGCCAGAGATGGCGCCCATTTCGTTTTCGGAAGACGTTCATCTGCTTCGCAAACCGCCGCTCGGTCCCGCTTCCCGGAGCGGGCGAAAGCGCCCTCGCACTCGAGTCGGAACCGAAAGTTGAACGCACATGTTTGACCTGTGCGAAGCAATGATGGAAGTCAATAATGTTCAAACGAATTTTGGCTATGGCTGCCGCGGCGGCCCTGAGCGGCGCGGCTTCGGGCGCGATGGCGCAGACTATGGCTCCCCCCGCCAATCACCAAGCTGGGACACCCGCGGTCGCGAACACGAGTACTAACAACCCGGGTGCCCCGGTTGCCGGCGCCAACAGCTTTACCCGATCACAGGCAATGTCTCGGATAGAGAAAGCCGGCTATTCGAACGTCAACGGTCTTGCCAAAGACAAAGACGGTATTTGGCGAGGGGTCGCGTCCAAGGACGGTACCACTGTCCATGTTGCCCTCGACTATCAAGGCAACGTCGTCGCCAAGTAACGCCGTCCAAGGCATGCAACCGAATTGATTTAGCGAGGATCTGTGATGACACAGACGGTCACTGCTCTTTACGATAACTACGACGATGCAATCTCTGCGACGCGCGCTCTAGAGGATGCGGGTATTCCAGCTTCCGAAATCAGCGTCGTCTCCAACAATGCAGACAACCGATATAACCCAGACCACACCACGAACGCCGCCGAAGACGCCGGAAAAGGCGCTGGCATCGGCGCGGTGGTCGGTGGTATCGGCGGCCTGCTGACGGGTCTCGGTCTAATGGCAATCCCCGGCGTCGGCCCGGTCGTGGCGGCGGGCTGGCTGGTCGCGACCGCGGTCGGTGCGGCGGGCGGCGCCGTCGTCGGCGGTGCTGCGGGCGGTTTGGTGGGCTCGCTGACAAGTGCCGGCGTCCCCGAACACGACGCGAATTTCTACGCCGAGGGCGTGCGCCGCGGCGGCACGCTGGTCGCGGCCCGCGTTCCCGATGGCCAGGCGCCGTTAGCTCGGGAAATTCTCGGGCGCTACCGTTGGGTTGATCCCGCCGAGCGCAGCGCCGCTTATCGCCAGAGCGGCTGGACGACATTCGACGAGAACGCGCCGGTGTATACGCCGGAGCAGATTGCCGCCGAGCGCGCTCGCTATACCCGCGAGCATGTATAGCGGCGTTTCAGATGGGCGCCCTCGTGGCGCCCATCAGTACTGAACCCGCTGGGTCAGTGCGCCGTCGATAATCAGGTTGGTGCCGGTGATAAAGCTGGCACGTGGACTGGCGAGAAAAACGACGGCGTTCGCCACTTCCTGCGGTGTGCCCATGCGGCCCATCGGATTACGCGACAGCATCGTCTTGAACACCTCCGGGTTGTTCTCTTCGACGGTGTTCCATACCCCGCCTTTGAAATAGACGTTCCCCGGCGAAACCATGTTCGCGCGCACGCCCTTGGCAGCGAGGTTGCGGGCCAGGGCCTTTACGTAAGGCACGAGCGCCGCCTTGACCGACGCATAGGGGCGGGGTGCGCCGGCAATCTCGATGGCGCCGGTCGTGCCGATCACGACGATCGACCCCGCGGTGGATTTTTCGAGCAGCGGGATCGCGGCTTCGACCCCGGCGATCGTGCCGAGGATGTCGATATCGACGCTGCGGCGCCAGGATTCCTCGTCCATCGCTTGCGCCAACGCGCTGACATTGGCGACAAAAATATCGAGCCCGCCGAGATGCTCCGCCGCGTCGGCGACCCACTGCCGCAAAGCCTGGGTGTCGGACACATCGACGACCCCGCCATGCGCCTTCACCCCCGTGCCGGCGAGTGCCGTTACGGCTTCTTCGACGCCGGCCTCGCCGCGCGCGCATAGCGCCACATCGCAACCCTCATCGGCCAACAGCTCGCAAATCGCTCGGCCGATACCGCGCGAGCCGCCGGTAACGATCGCTTTCTTTCCGTTCAAACCGAGATCCAATTTTCTCCCCTTTATGCGCTAATCGCCGCCGCCGCTCCGCGCCGGATTTAGCTCTCAGAACAGTCATTCTCCGGATAGCGGAATCAAGTCTCCAGGCGTTGGGCAGCGGCCTGGATCTCCGCTTCCGTGGAGGCGACGATGAGGTGGCAGCCGCAGCCGGATCGACGGCAAGGCTGTCACTTGCGGTCCGGGCCCGCGGATGCGCGTCGTCATAGATCGCCAGCAGACGTTCGGTATCGACCGAAGTATAGCGCTGCGTCGTCGACAGGCTGGCATGTCCCAGCAGCTCCTGGATCGCTCGCAGATCGCCGCCGGCGCCAAGCAAATGTGTCGCGAAGCTGTGACGCAGCGCATGCGGCGTCGCGGTGGCCGGTAGACCGAGATACCCGCGCAACGCCTCCATCTGTTTCTGTACCAGACGCGGGTGAAGCGGTCCGCCGCGGGCGCCGACAAAAAGAGGATACTCCGCTCCCGGCGCGTACGGACAGGCGGCGAGATAGTCGGCGATCGCCTCGCGCACTGCCGGCAGGACCGGCAGTTGGCGCGTTTTGCCGCCCTTGCCGGTTACCGTCAGCGCTTCGCCGCTCGGCGCCTCGGCGCGGCTGAGCCCAAGCGCCTCCGACAACCGCAAGCCGCAGCCATAGATCAACGCCAGGAGCGCGGTGTCGCGCTTTTTCTGCCAGCCCTCTCGGGTGAATTCGGCCGCAGAGTCGACCACGGCGACGGCGTCAGCGATAGTCAACGGCTTTGGCACCGCCGCCGGCAGTTTGGGCGCGCGCAATGCCGCAAGTGCAGTCGTCGCGGCGAGCCCGCGCCGCTGCAAGAAGCGCACGAAATTTCGCAGCACGGACATATTCCGCGCCAAGGAACTGCGTTCGATTCCCGTCCGCGGCGCGACGCGCGAGATAGGCCCGGAAATCAGCCGGACGCAGCGCCTCGATCGCGGCGAGACCGGGAACTTCGCCCAGGTGCTCGGTCAGGAAATCGAGGAAACCGGTAAGGTCGCGACCATAAGCAGCAATGGTATGCGGCGAGGCCCGCCGCTCGCCCGAGAGCCAAGCGGCCCACAAACTGATTGCCGCGCGCAAATCGTCGGCTGCCGAAAAGCGCGGCAACGGCACCGGATCGGGTACAATAGGAAAGCGGGGCACGTCGCCCGCTGAACGGCGCTCCTGGCCTTTCTTTTTCGCAGCGCGCGGCGCGAGCGGCGATATTACCGGCCGCGTTCGAGCCACTGTGCGATCGTGATCTCGACGGCTCGCGCCAGAAAGCTGAGCAACTCGGTACCGAGACCAGGATGAAACGTTCCGGGTTTGCGGGTGCCGACGCAGATCAACCCCGTTTGTCCCGAGCGGCCAAACGTCAGCCGCACCAGCGCTTGCGAACGCACGAGCCCGGCCGCGGCCCCGAACAGCGTCGGATCGCCCTGGACATCAGTGTCCAGCGCAACATCGCGATCCGGTCCGAGCACCTGATCAACCACGCCCGCGCGCAGCAAATGAATACCCGGCAGCGGCAGTCGCGTAGTCCTCGCTACCGTGCTTTCGATGCACAGCGTGACGACGTCGACATCGATCAGGACGGCAAGATCGGTGGTGACGATCTGCAGCAGATGCTCGAAGCTTGTCGCCTTCAGCATCGTCAGGGCGGCTTTGTGCACCCGGCATTGGCTGGCGAGGTTGCCGCGGCTTAGCGCTATCAGCTTTTTGTGCTCGTCTTTCGCCCGCTGCAGATCGCTGCGTAACCGCTCGAGCATAAACTGCTGAAAATCGATGACGCCGTCGCCGTTGTTGCGGTCCGGTGCCCGAAGCAAATGCAGCGCATCGGGATGTCGTTCGAGAAAATCCGGATGTTCGCGCAGATAGGCGATGACATCGGCGTCGCGAGTGACGCTCGGCCGGTTTGGCGGCGGCTCGCCGCCGCCCAGGGTCTTTGGTTGATCGTGCGGGCGATCGGCCAACGCTACCCCCAGAGCAAGCAGCCGCCGAGCGCGCGGCCGAGAATGAGGAGAGCAGCAGAATACCGATCCATCGAAAATTACCTAACCCTATCCATTCATGAGATGCTCCAAGCCGAGAGCACTTGCGGCCTGCCGTTTGCGCGACAAGTGTAGCCGATGACCGAGCGCCACGCCAGATCCGACGCTCCCTCTGCATCGGCAACCGGGGATCAGCGGCGACCGGCGGCGTGCCCCGGTGCAGGACCGCGCATCCGTGTCCTGTTGCCGCTGCCGATACCCGAGGCGCTCGACTACCGCATTCCGGAGGAGATGGCGCCGCCCGCAGCCGGCGGCTTTGTGCGCGTGCCGCTCGGCAGACGCAGCCTTATCGGTGTGGCTTGGGACGAGGCGGAGGACGAGCGCGGGGTCGAACTCGCCGCCGACCGACTGCGAACGATCGACGAAACCCTGGCTCTGCCGCCACTTGCGTCGAGCTTGCGCCGATTTATCGACCGTGTCGCTGCCTACACGATGACGCCGCCCGGAGCCGTGCTGCGCATGTCGATGAGCGTCGTTGAGGCGTTACAACCGTTGCGGCCACGCCGGCTCTGCACGATCTCGCCAGCCGGGCTGGCGGCGCTCGCAGACCCCGGCCCAGGACCGCCGCTGACCGTCGCGCGCCGCAGCGTGCTCGAAACCCTGCGCGACAGCCCGCCCTTGGCGATCACCGATGCCGCTCGGCTTGCCGGCTGCGGGACGGGTGTCGTGCGCGACCTCGTCAGCCGCGGGCTGGCGGCGGAGCGCCTTGTTCCGGCGGAGCCGCCCGCCATTCCCGTGCCTGATTGGCGGGCCCCAAGTCTCCCGCTTTCCGATGACCAGGCCGCCGCCGCGCGCCGGCTCGTCGCCGGTGTCGAGAACGGCGGTTTTTCGGTGACCGTGCTCGACGGCGTCACCGGCTCGGGCAAGACCGAGACCTATTTCGCGGCGATCGCCGCGGCCCTCGCCGCCGGTAAGCAGGCGTTGGTGTTGCTGCCGGAAATCGCGCTTGGCGCGCAGTGGCTGCAGCGGTTCCGCCAGCGCTTTGGGGTTTTGCCGGCACAATGGCACTCGGAGATCGGTCAGGGCGAGCGCCGCGACACCTGGCGCGCGGTCGGCGACGGCAGGGCGCGGGTCGTCGTCGGCGCCCGCTCGGCATTGTTCTTGCCGTTTCCCGAACTCGGGCTAATCGTCGTCGATGAAGAGCATGACCCGTCCTACAAGCAGGAGGACGGCGTCTGCTACCAGGCGCGGGACATGGCGGTTTTGCGCGCCTCGCTGGCCGGCATCCCGATCGTGCTGGTATCGGCGACGCCGTCGCTCGAAACCGTCGTCAATGTTGCGCGCGGACGCTATCAGCGCGTCAGCTTGCCACGCCGTCATGGCGATGCCGAACTGCCCGAGGTTCAGCTTCTCGATATGCGTCGCGAGCGCATCGAGCCCGGCCGCTTTTTATCACCGCCGTTAGTCGTCGCCCTCGCCGAGACCTTCGCCGCCGGGGAACAGGCGCTGTTGTTTCTGAATCGCCGCGGCTATGCGCCGCTGACTTTGTGCCGCGCCTGCGGTCACCGCTTTCAGTGCCCGAATTGCAGCGCTTGGCTGGTCGAGCATCGCTTTACTAGGCGGCTGATCTGCCATCATTGCGGCCACTTCGAACCGGTGCCGCCGCTATGCCCGGAATGTATGGCGGCAGGCACTCTCGTGCCGTGCGGGCCGGGCGTCGAGCGCGTGCTCGAAGAGATGTCGGTGCGTTTCCCGACGGCGCGACCCGCGCTGATGGTCAGCGATATGCTGACTGGTCCGCGGGCTGCGGCCGAGCTGACGCAGGCCATGACCGAGCGGCGCTATGATGTGCTGATCGGGACCCAGATTGTCGCCAAAGGTCATCATTTTCCGATGCTGACCCTGGTCGGTGTCGTCGATGCCGATTTGGGGTTGATCGGCGGCGATTTGCGCGCGGCCGAGCGAACCTATCAGTTGTTGCATCAGGTTGGCGGCCGGGCCGGGCGGGCGCAACACAAGGGTCGGGTCTTGATCCAGACCTTTATGCCCGACCAGCCGGTCATGCAGGCGCTGGCCTCGGGCGATCGCGACCGATTTCTCGAAACCGAGGCGGCGGCGCGCCGCGCGGCCGGTTTGCCGCCCTTTGGCCGGCTCGCGGCGCTGATTGTCAGCGCGGTCGATGCTGAAGCCGCCGACTTTGGCTGTCGAGCGCTCGCCCGGGCCGCACCGCAAATGCCGGGTGTCAGCGTCCTCGGCCCAGCGCCGGCGCCGCTCTCGATTTTGCGTGGACGGCATCGCCGCCGGTTTTTGGTCAAGGCCGAGCGCCAGGTCCATGTCCAAGCGGTGTTGCAGGACTGGCTGTCGCGCGTTCGTCTGTCGGGTTCGGCGCGGCTGCAGGTCGACATCGACCCCTACAGCTTTCTGTAGCGAACAATCGCGTCGTTGCGCCGATTAGCCAGCGAAAGCCGACGGTTGCGCGCAGTTCAGCGCTGTGTTAGGGAACCGGCCGGCGGCTTTGCCCGGTGGCGCCTGGGTGCAATCCGAAAACAACAAGGAATGCTGCTACGGCTTCTCGCCGACGCGGCGCTTGGAGACTGTTGGACTTTGGCTTCCGAAACGACAGGCGTATCAGCGTTGGCCGGACGGTATGCGGTGGCGCTGTTCGACATTGCCGACGAGCGACGCGCGCTGGATGAAGTCGCCACCGATCTGCGGCAAATGCGAGCAATGATTGCGGCGAGCTCCGATCTGATGCGTCTGGTGCGCAGCCCGATCCTGTCGCGCAGCGAGCAGGGCCGCGCGGTGGCGGCTTTGGCGCAGCGAGCTGAATTGTCGCCGCTGGTGCGTGATTTTCTTGCGGTCGTCGCCCGCAATCGGCGGCTGTTTGCGGTGCCGGCGATGATCGACGCGTTTCTCGCCCGACTTGCCGAACGTCGGGGCGAGATTACCGCCGATGTTGTCTCGGCCCAGCCGTTGACCGAAACGCAGCTGAATGCATTGAGCGAGCATCTGCGCCGCACCGTCGGCCGCCGGGTAACTCTGGACACCCGGGTCGATCAGCGCTTGCTCGGCGGAATGATTGTCAAGGTTGGATCACGGATGGTTGACGCCTCCGTCGAAAGCAAGCTGCGTCGCCTGCAATTGGCGATGAAGGCATAAGCAAAGGGGTTTCCATGGAAATTCGCGCGGCAGAGATTTCGGCGATCCTAAAACAGCAGATCGCCAACTTTGGCAGCGAGGCGGATGTCGCCGAAGTCGGCCAGGTGCTGTCGATCGGTGACGGTATTGCCCGCATCTATGGCCTCGATCAGGTCCAGGCCGGCGAAATGGTCGAATTCCCGAACGGCGTACGCGGCATGGCGCTAAACCTCGAAAGCGACAATGTCGGCGTCGTCGTCTTTGGCGAGGACAGCGGCATTGGCGAGGGCGACACGGTCAAGCGCACCAGCGCGATTGTCGACGTGCCGGTCGGGCGGGGGCTGCTCGGCCGTGTGGTCGATGCGTTGGGCGAGCCGATCGACGGCAAGGGCCCGCTGGTCGATGTCCACCGCACCCGGGTCGAGGTCAAAGCGCCGGGCATCGTGCCGCGGCGTTCGGTGCACGAGCCGGTGCAGACCGGGCTGAAGGCGATCGACGCGCTGGTGCCGATCGGCCGGGGACAGCGCGAGCTGATCATCGGCGACCGGCAGACCGGCAAGACCGCGGTGGCGATCGACGCCGTGTTGAACCAGCGTCCGATCAATGCCGGACCCGATGAACGGGCCAAGCTCTACTGCATTTATGTCGCGGTCGGGCAGAAGCGATCGTCGGTGGCGCAGATCGTCAAGACATTGCAGGATTACGGCGCGCTCGAATATTCGATTGTTGTCGCGGCAACCGCATCCGAGCCGGCGCCGCTGCAATATCTAGCACCCTATGCCGGCTGCGCGATGGGCGAATTCTTCCGGGACAACGGCATGCACGCGCTGATCATCTATGATGATCTGTCCAAGCACGCGGTCGCCTATCGCCAGATGTCGCTGTTGTTGCGCCGGCCGCCGGGTCGCGAGGCCTACCCAGGCGACGTGTTTTATCTTCATTCGCGGCTGCTCGAACGGGCCGCGAAGATGAACGAGGACCACGGCGCCGGCTCGCTGACCGCACTGCCGATCATCGAGACCCAGGCGGGCGACGTGTCGGCCTATATCCCGACCAACGTGATTTCGATCACCGATGGTCAGATCTTTCTCGAAACCGAATTGTTTTATCGCGGCGTCCGTCCAGCGATCAATGTCGGGCTGTCGGTCAGCCGGGTTGGATCGGCGGCCCAGATCAAGGCAATGAAACAGGTCGCCGGGCGCATCAAGCTCGAACTCGCGCAATATCGTGAGATGGCCGCGTTCTCGCAATTCGCCTCGGATCTCGATGCCTCGACGCAACGGCTGTTGGCGCGCGGCTCACGCCTGACCGAATTGCTCAAGCAACCGCAATTTACGCCGATGCCGGTCGAGGAGCAGGTGATTGTCATTTTTGCCGGGACCCGCGGCTATCTCGATCAAGTCGCGGTCGGCGATGTGACCCGGTTCGAAACCGCGATGCTCGGCGAGCTTAGAGCCAGTCATCCCGAATTGCTGGAGACGATCCGCACCGGCAAGGAAGTCACCCCGGAGGTCGACAAAGCCCTCGTTGAATTTCTCGACGGCTTTCTGAGGACCTTCGCCTGACCATCGCTGAGCGCCATCAATGCCAAGTCTGAAGGACCTGCGGGTACGTATCCGCAGTGTTCAGTCGACACAAAAAATTACCGCGGCGATGAAGGTCGTGGCGGCTTCACGGCTGCGCCGCGCGCAGGAGCAGGCTGAGGCCGCGCGGCCTTATGCTCAGCGGATGGAACGCGTCCTTGCCTCGCTTGCGTCTCGGATGGCGGGATTGCCGACGGCGCCGCCATTGCTCGTCGGCACCGGCAAGGACGAAACCCATTTGGTCGTGGTTGCGACCTCGGATCGCGGTCTCGCCGGCGGCTTTAACGCGTCTATCCTGCGCGAGACGCGGAGACGCATCCGCGAACTCGAGGCGACCGGCAAGCGGGTCATGATCCTGACCATCGGGCGCAAGGGCCGCGATGGGCTGCGCCGCGACTATGGCCGGATGATCCACGACAGTCTGACCGATATCGGCCGCCGGCACCTGGCCTTTGAAGAGGCGCAAGATATCGCCGAGCGCATCCTGGTGCTGTTCCGCGGTGGCGCGTTTGACGGCTGCACGATCATCTACAACCGCTTTCGCTCGGCGATCACCCAGATCGTCACGGCGCAGCAGCTGATCCCGTTTCCGGTCGAAACCGAAGACGTGGATCAGACCGCTGGCCCTAGGAGCGCCGGGGTCTATGAATTCGAGCCGGACGAAGAAGAAATACTAAGCGAGCTGTTGCCGCAAAACTTGGCGGTGCAAATATATACGGCCTTACTGGAAAATGCGGCCAGCGAGCAGGGTGCGCGGATGACTGCGATGGACAACGCGACCCGTAACGCCGGAGACATGATCGGGCGGCTCACCTTAAACTATAATCGTACCCGCCAGGCGGCGATCACCAAAGAGCTGATCGAGATTATCTCCGGGGCGGAATCGCTGCGCGCCGCCTGATTGCATATAGCGGGTCGAGATCAAACGAGGACAATAGCTGACCATGGCCAGAAACAGCATCGGCACGATCACGCAAGTCATCGGTCCGGTCGTCGACGTACATTTCGACGGCGAATTGCCGTCAATCCTGAATGCGCTGCATGTCGAGCGCGGAACCAACAAGCTCGTCCTTGAAGTGGCGCAGCAGCTCGGCGAAAACGTCGTGCGCACGATCGCGATGGACACCACCGACGGGCTGGTGCGCGGCACTCAGGCGATCGATACCGGTGAGCCGATCATGATGCCGGTCGGCCCGGAAACCTTGGGCCGCATCCTCAACGTCATTGGCGAACCGGTCGACGAACGCGGTCCCGTAATGACCAAGTTGCGCTCACCAATCCACAAGTCAGCACCCGAATTTACCGACCAATCGACCGAAGCGCAGATCCTCGTCACCGGGATCAAGGTCGTTGACCTGCTGACCCCGTATGCGCGAGGCGGCAAGATCGGGCTGTTTGGCGGCGCCGGCGTCGGCAAGACCGTCATCATCATGGAATTGATCAACAACATCGCCAAGGCGCATGGCGGCTACTCGGTGTTTGCCGGCGTCGGCGAGCGTACCCGCGAGGGCAACGACCTCTACCACGAGATGATGGAGTCGGGAGTCATCACCGCCGATGGGCCGGGCTCCAAGGCGGCGCTCGTCTACGGCCAGATGAACGAGCCGCCGGGTGCGCGGGCGCGCGTCGGTCTCAGCGGATTGACCGTCGCCGAATACTTCCGCGACGAGGAAGGCCAGGACGTGCTGTTCTTTGTCGACAACATCTTCCGCTTTACGCAAGCCGGCTCCGAGGTGTCGGCATTGCTCGGCCGTATCCCGTCGGCGGTCGGCTATCAGCCGACCCTGGCAACCGATTTGGGGACGCTCGAGGAGCGGATCACGACCACGAAAAAGGGGTCGATCACGTCGGTGCAGGCGATCTACGTTCCGGCCGACGATCTGACCGACCCGGCACCCGCCACGACCTTCTCCCATCTCGATGCAACCACGGTGCTGTCGCGCCAGATCGCCGAACTCGGCATTTATCCGGCGGTTGACCCGCTCGACTCGACTTCGCGTCTCCTCGATCCGCGGGTTGTCGGCGACGAGCATTACCAGGTCGCTCGTGACGTGCAGCGTGTCTTGCAGACCTACAAATCGCTGCAGGACATCATTGCGATTCTCGGCATGGACGAATTGTCGGAAGAAGACAAGCTAACCGTCGCCCGCGCCCGCAAGATCCAGCGTTTCCTGTCGCAGCCCTTTCATGTCGCCGAAGTATTCACCGGCACCCCCGGCGTCTTGGTCAACCTCGAAGACACGATCAAAGGCTTCAAGGGCATCGTTGCCGGCCAATATGACGACCTGCCCGAAAGCGCCTTCTACATGGTCGGCACGATCGAGGAAGCGGTCGAGAAGGCCCGCAAGATGGCGGCCGAAGCCGCTTAAGGGTGTAGAGCTAGCCGATGCCCGAGCAGGTTAATTTCGAGTTGGTGACTCCCGAGCGAATGGTCCTCTCGGAAATGGTCGATATGGTCGTCGTCCCGGGCGCCGAGGGCAATTTCGGCGTCTTGCCCGGTCATTCGCTGCTGATATCGACAATTCGCCCGGGGACGATCGACGTATATCAGGGTCAGACCGTCGTTCGCCGCATCTTTGTCGTGGGCGGTTTTGCCGAGGTCACGCCAGAGCGCTGCACCGTGCTGGCGCATCAGGCGCTTCCAGCCGAGGAACTCAACCGCGCCACAATCGAAAGCGAATTGCAAATAATTCAGGGCAATTTGCCAAGCTTGCGCGAACAGATTGCCCGCGCGTCGGGCACCGATCGCGAACGTCTATTAATCGAACTCGCCGGGCTCGAACGCGACCAGGCCGTCGCGCAAGCCAAATTGCAAACCCTCGCTCAAACCGCCGCCCACTAGGACGGTCAAGCCGTTCCCCGCAGCACCACGACAAAAAGAGATTTCCGAATTAGCTCGGTGTAAAGACTAAGAATGCGACGCCGGGGGCGGCATGACGCGTTGGGCGCTCGATGACATCTCGTGGAACCGGTTCGATCGGGACAAGCTCGACCCCGAGCTTATCCGGATCGTCAAGGCCGCCGCGCTCGTCGAGTTCAATGGCGGCGCCTACGCCCACCATTTGTGCCGGGTTTTCGCCGACGATCCGGGTTTTCAGGTGAGCGCTAGCCGCTGGGGTGACGAAGAAATCCAGCATGGCCAAGCGCTCGCCAGGTGGGCGCAACTCGCCGACCCCGAGTTCGATTTTGGCGCCGCGTTCGCCTGTTTTAGACAGGGTTACCACATCGATTTCGATTGCGATCGCTCGCGCCGCGGTTCGCGCACCGGCGAGATGGTTGCCCGCTGCATTGTCGAGACCGCCACCAGTTCATATTACTCGGCGCTCGCCGACGCGGCCGAGGAGCCGGTGTTAAAGGAGATCTGCCGGAAAATCGCCGCTGACGAGGTGCGGCATTACAAGCTGTTTTATCGGACCCTGATCCGCTACCGAGACCGCGAGAGCATCGGCTTATGCCGGCGGCTTTACATAGCACTCGGTCGGCTCGCCGAATCCGAAGACGACGAACTCGCCTATGCCTATTACGCAGCCAATGCGACGACCCAGCCTTACGACCGCCGCCGCTATGGCCGGGCCTATGCCCGGCGCGCTTTTGCCGTTTACCGCGAAACCCATGTGATCCGCGGCGTCAAGATGCTGTTCCGAGCCGTCGGGCTAACCGCCAATAGTCGCGCTTCGCGCACCGCCGGCCGTATCGCCTGGTTCGTGATGCGTCGCCGCGCCGCCCGGCTCGCTCACGCCGCCGCCTGACTCGGCAAATTGCGCCGGTTCGGGCGGCAACTTTGGTTGTCGCAATGCGAGGGCGGGATGCGGCACCTGCGTCCGAGGCAGCGGCTTCCTCTCGCGCAAATGCCGCTCGACGAATTTTAGTAGGCCGGCGGCGGCGGGGGCGCCGGTTCGACCACTCTTGGCGGACCCACATAGGCCTGCGGCGGCGGGGCCGGTGGCGCGTAACCCGGTGCCGCATAACCCGGCGGCGGCGCCGCATAGCCCGGTGCCGGGGCCGCGTAAGCCGTGGCCGGCGGCGGAGGCGGTGTGGTCGAGGCGAGACCGCCAGCGGCGCCGACACCGCCACCGACCGCAGCACCCACTGCCGCACCCGGCGCACAACCGATCGGCAGCGTCGCCAGGCAGCCGATGGCGGCGCCGGTGGCCGCCCCGCCGACACCGCCTTGCGTGGTGTTCACCTCCGGATTGGGCGTGCACGCCGCTAGTCCGGCCAGAATTGCAAGTGAACCGAATACCGTTATTTTCATTCCTGCACCCATTCTTTATTGCGCTTGATTTGCGCACCCTCTGGGTCAACAGGTTTGATCACCGCGTTGGTTCCGACGGTGTCGAGTCCCGACGAGAGGACCGCAACGTTTGGCGGGCGGACCGGCGGCGCGGAGAACCCCGGGACAGCGGCGACGTTAGCCGGTCGTCAATGTCTTCGAGGCCGGTGTGATGACGCGTCGTGGCCGGCCTGCTCGAGCTAATGCGCCATCAGGCTTTGAGCTATTAGGGATGGTGTCGCGCCGCAAGCTCCAGAACGGCCCTCATTCACGCGCGAACCAAAGGTTTGTAGCGAATGCGATGCGGCTGATCGGCTTCGGCGCCAAGGCGACGACGCCGGTCGGCTTCGTAATCGGCGTAATTGCCTTCAAACCAGACGGCTTGGCTGTCGCCTTCAAAGGCGAGGATATGCGTTGCGACCCGGTCGAGAAACCAGCGGTCATGGGTCACGACAACCGCGCAACCGGCGTAATCGAACAGCGCCTCTTCGAGCGCCCGCAGCGTGTCGACATCGAGATCGTTGGTCGGCTCGTCGAGCAGCAACACATTGGCGCCCTCCTTTAGCATCTTTGCGAGATGGACGCGGTTGCGCTCGCCGCCCGAGAGTTGCCCGACTTTCTTTTGCTGGTCGGCGCCGCGGAAATTGAACAACGCGCAATAGGCGCGGCTGGCGATCTTGCGCCGGCCCAGATCGATTTCGTCCTGTCCCTGAGAAATCTCCTGCCAGACCGTGTTGTTCGGTGACAGCGAGTCGCGCGACTGGTCGACATAGCCGAGCTTGACCGTATCGCCGATCCGAAAATCGCCGCCATCGGGGGCTTCTTGTCCGGTGATCATCCGCAGCAACGTCGTCTTGCCAGCGCCGTTCGGTCCGATGATGCCGACGATCCCGCCCGGCGGCAGCCGGAAATCGAGCGACTCAATGACCAGCCGGTCGCCAAAGCCTTTGCGTACCCCCTCGGCATTGATCACGACATCGCCGAGCCGCGGTGCGGGCGGCAACACGATCTGCGCGGTTTCCGGGGCTTTCTCTCGACTCTCGGCGACCAGTGACTCATAAGCCGACAATCGCGCCTTGCTTTTGGCTTGGCGCGCCCGCGGGCTCTGCCGCACCCATTCGAGCTCGCGTTCGAGTGTCCGCTGCCGCGCTGCTTCCTGTCGACCTTCCTGGGCCAGCCGCTGCTGCTTTTGTTCGAGCCAGCCGGAATAGTTGCCTTCGTAAGGGATGCCGCGCCCGCGATCGAGTTCGAGGATCCACCCGGCGACTTCATCAAGAAAATAGCGGTCGTGCGTCACCGTGACGACAGTGCCGGGATAGTCTTCAAGAAACCGTTGCAGCCAGGCGACCAACTCGGCGTCGAGGTGATTGGTGGGTTCGTCGAGCAGCAACAGATCCGGCCGCTGCAGCAACAGCCGGCATAGTGCCACGCGCCGCCGCTCGCCGCCGGACAGATGGGTGACGGCGGCGTCGCCCGGCGGGCAACGCAAAGCATCCATCGCAATCTCGATCGTGCGGTCGAGATCCCAGCCGTCGGCGTGATCGATCTTTTCCTGCAATTCGCCCTGCTCGGCGATCAACGCGTCCATTTCGTCGGGCGACAGCTCGTCGGCAAACCGGGCGCTGACTGCCTCGAAGCGATCGAGCAGCGCTTTGGTCTCGGCCAAGCCCTCGATAACATTGCCAAACACGTCTTTAGTTTCGTCGAGCGTTGGCTCTTGCGGCAGATAGCCGACCCGCGCCCCCTCGGCGGCCCAGGCTTCGCCGGCAAAGTCGCGTTCTTCACCGGCCATGATGCGCAGCAGGGTCGACTTTCCGGCGCCGTTGGCGCCCAACACGCCGATTTTGGCGCCCGGCAAGAAAGGACAGCCAGATGTCCTTCAACACCTCGCGGCCGCCGGGATAGGTCTTATTCAGACCTTTCATGACATAGATATACTGATAAGCCGGCATTCACGGGGTCTCCGCACAGGATTGTGGGCATTGGTTGGAGTGTTCGATCTTCGCGGTCAAGTCCGTTGCACCGCAATATGAGCTTGACATGGGGTGAGTGAGCGCTTACTTGCGCCGCGCTATGGCCACCCCTCGTCTCGACAGCGACGAACGCCGCAAAGCCATTGTCGCGGCGGCGGTGCCGCTTTTTGCCCGCAAGGGTTTCGCGGGCGCCACGACGCGAGAGCTTGCCGAAGCGGCCAATATATCCGAAGCGCTACTGTTTAAGCATTTCCCAAGCAAGAAAAGTCTATATGGCGAGATTCTGAGGCTCGGCTGCGAGGGCGATCCGGCGCTCGAGAGACTTGCGTCGCTGGAACCGTCGACCCTGACCCTCGTCCGTATGACCCATTATATGGTTCGCTATTTTTTGCAGGCGACCGAGGCGGACCCGGGGGAGCGCGACTCGCGGCTGCGGCTGGTCTTGCACAGCTTTCTTGAAGATGGTGAATACGCGCGCGAACTGTTCGAGACAATCTTCGAACACGTGCATCCGCTTTTTGCCGCATCAATCGACGCCGCGGCGGGGGCCGGCGATCTGGTCGTCGGGCCAATTTCGTCGGGGAACGGTTTTTGGTTCGGTCATCACATCGCCGCTATGATGGCCTTTGTCTTTTTGCCGGCGCGGGCGTGCCTCCCCTATCACGGGACGCTCACTTCGCTCGTTGACGAGACGAGCTGGTTCATGCTGCGCGGGATGGGCATGACCGATACCGCGATCGCCCGGTCGCTCGCCGTGGCCCGCGACAGCCGGCTCGAATTTTCGCCGCCCTGATACGGGAGCTCTTATGGACGGTGACTCAATGGCCAACATCGGGACCAATGCGCTGAACGCCGAACCGTCGCTGCGCGAGCGCGACGAGCGCGAGGGACACGCGACGCCACGCCCCAAAGTCGCGCGCTGGCTCATAATCGTCGGGCTGCTACTGGTTGTGCTGCTGGGCGGCCTTTACGGTTTCAATCGCTTCCGCAGCCAGGCGATCAGCAACTTTTTTGCGCACAACAAGCCGCCGCCGGCGCAAATCAGCGCGGCCACCGTCGTCGTGCAGAATCTGCCGCGATTTGCCCCCGGTATCGGCTCACTTGCGGCCGTGCATCAGGTCACGATCAACCCGGAGGTCGCGGGCCGGGTGACCAAGATTTTCTTTGAGGCTGGGTCAATGGTCAAAGCCGGCGATCCACTGGTGCAAATCAACGATGCGCCCGATCGCGGCGATCTCGCCAATTTTGAGGCGCAAGCGCGGATGGCGCAAATTTCACTGCAACGCAACCAGGCTTTGCGCCAAAGGAACTTTGCGTCGCAGGAGGTTGTCGACCAGAACCAGAGCCAAGCCGACCAGGCGCGCGCGCAAATCATGAAGACCGAGGCGATCATTGCGCAAAAGCTGATCCGCGCGCCGTTTTCGGGACAGCTGGGTGTGCGCCAGATCGAGCTCGGGCAATATCTGACCACAGGCGCGCCGATCGTTACCTTGACCGACCTGTCGACTTTGTACGTCAACTTTACGTTGGCCTCGCATTTGCGGCCGGAGATATCGGTTGGGCAACAAGTCAACGTTACCGCCGACGCGTTTCCCGGCCGAGTTTTTACCGCAAAGGTGACGACGATCGAGCCGCAAATCAGCCCCGATACGCGGACGATGCAGGTACAGGCGACGATGACCAACCCGGGCAACGCGCTGCTGCCAGGGATGTTCGTCAACGCCGCGGTTGTCCTGCCGCCGCGGCCGGACACAATGGTCGTACCCGAGACCGCGGTCGAATACACGCTCTACGGTGACAGCGTCTTTGTCATCAAAGACGAGGGCAAGGATGCGAGTGGGCATCCGATCCTGAAAGCGGTGCGCACCCCGGTAAAGACCGGCACGCGATGGGACGGCAAGGTCGCGATCCTTAATGGGCTCAAACCCGGCGAAAAAGTCGTGGCGGCCGGGCAGGTCAAATTGCAAAACGGCGTCCAGGTGGCGATTACCGGTTCGCCGCCGCCGCAGCCGCCAAAGAATCCGACCTTGAACTAGCCGGCGCGGCTTCATCATGTCCTTTACCGACATCTTTATCCGCCGCCCGGTTCTGGCGCTGGTCGTAAGCCTGCTGATCCTGCTGATCGGCCTACGCGCAATGATGGGCTTGCCGATCCGGCAATACCCGAAATTGTCGAACACGACCGTCACGGTGACGACAATCTATCCCGGCGCCTCGCCGAGCCTGATGCAAGGCTTCATCACAACGCCCCTGGCGCAAGCAATTGCGACCGCCGAAGGCGTCGATTATCTGACCTCGTCCTCGGTGCAAGGGACGAGCACGATCACCGCTTACATCCAGCTCGATTTCGACCCGGACAAGGCGCTGACTGAGGTCATGGCCAAGGTGCAGCAGGTCAAATACCTGATGCCGTCCGGCGCCCAGGACCCGATCATCGTCAAAGCCACGGGGCAGACCACAGCGGTCATGTATATCGGCTTTTCGAGCGAGGAACTGCCGAGCGCCGCGATCTCGGATTATCTGACGCGCGTCGTGCAGCCTTTGCTCGACACCGTACCGGGTGTCGCATCGGCCGACATTCTCGGCGGCCAGACCTTTGCAATGCGCCTATGGCTCGATCCAGCCCGGATGGCGGCGCGCGGCATTTCAGCAAGCGATGTGGCGGCGGCGATCCAGGCCAACAACTACCAATCCGCACCCGGGCAGGCGAAAGGCTATTACACCGTCACCAATGTCAGCGCCAACACCGGGCTGACCGATGTCCAGCAATTCGAGGACATGGTCGTCAAGGCGAAAAGTGGCGCCCTGGTGCGGATGCGGGACATCGCCACCGTCGATCTCGCAGCACAGAGCTGGACCTCCACGGTGATGATGAACGGGCAGCACGCCGTGTTCATCGGGATCCAGGCAACGCCCTCGGGCAACCCGCTGACCCTGGTTCAGGGTGTGCGCGCCTATATGCCGGAGATCGAACGCAACCTGCCGCCGTCGATGCACATGCAGGTCGCCTACGACTCGACCAAGTTCATTCAGGCCTCGATCGACGAGGTCAAAGCCTCGCTGGGCTCCGCGGTCCTTATTGTCGTCGTCGTGATCTTTCTGTTCCTCGGCAGCCTGCGGTCGGTGGTGATCCCGATCGTCACGATCCCGCTGTCGCTGATCGGGGCCGGGATGATCATGGCGGCGCTCGGGTTCAGCCTGAACCTATTGACATTGCTGGCGATGGTGCTGGCGATCGGGCTCGTCGTCGATGATGCGATCGTCGTCGTCGAGAACGTCTATCGCCACATCGAGGAGGGGCTGACGCCCGCCCAGGCGGCCCTGATCGGCGCGCGAGAGATCGCCGGGCCAGTGATCGCGATGACCCTCACCTTGGCCGCGGTCTACGCCCCGATCGGCTTTCTCGGCGGCGTGACCGGGGCGCTGTTTCGCGAGTTTGCCTTTACTCTCGCCGGCTCGGTGATCATCTCCGGCGTCGTCGCGGTGACGTTGTCGCCGATGATGTGCTCGCTATTGCTGAGCCGCGAAATGCTCAACGGGCGCTTTGTCCGGGTCATCGACCGCACCTTTTCCCGCTTGGCCGAGTGGTATGGCCGGCGGCTCGACCGCTCGCTCGATTATCGGCCGGTGACGGCGCTTTTTGCCGCCGCAGTGGTGGCGAGCCTCGCCTTTATGTACATGAATACCAGCGCCGAATTGGCGCCCGAAGAAGATCAGGGGGTGCTGTTTGCGCTGACCAAGGCGCCGCAATATGCCAACCTGGACTACGCTGATTCCTACAACGCCAAGCTCGACAAGGCGCTGAGCTCGTTCCCGGAGACCTATCTGCGTTTTATCGTCAACGGCCGGTTTGGGCCGAACCAGGGCATCGCCGGCGTGATCCTAAAGCCCTGGGGCGAACGCGAGCGCTCCGCACAAAAGCTTAAACCACTGGTACAGGCCAAGGTCAGCGGTGTCGAGGGGCTGAGCGCGTTTGTCTTTTCGCTGCCGCCATTGCCGGCGACGATTGGCGGCCTGCCGATCCAGATGGTGATCTACTCGCCGGGCGACTTCAAATCGATCTATCTCGAAATGGAGAAGATCAAGGCGGCGGCCCGCAAGAGCGGCATGTTCATCGTCGTCGACAGCGACCTCGCCTACAACCAGCCGGTAATTCACGTAGCGATTGATCGGTCGAAGGCAAACGATCTTGGCATCTCGATGCAGTCGATCGGCGACACGCTGGCGCTTTTGGTTGGCGAGAATTATGTCAATCGCTTCAATCTAAACGGCAGATCTTACGAAGTCATACCCCAGGTGCCGAGATCGGATCGGCTCTCGGCCGAAACATTGACGCGTTATTATGTAAAATCCGCGGCCGGACAGCCGGTGCCGTTGTCCAACCTGGTAACGCTGACAACCGAAACAGAGCCCAACGCGCTGACCCAGTACAACCAACTCAATTCAGCGACATTTCAGGCGGTTCCGATGCCGGGTGTGACGACCGGGCAGGCGGTCGATTTCCTCGAGCAGCAGGTCAAGAGTTTGCCGGCCGGGTTCAGTCATGATTACCTGTCCGATACCCGGCTCTATGTAAAGGAGGGCAATCAGCTCGCGATTACCTTTGTGTTCGCGTTGATTGTCATATTCCTGGTGTTGGCGGCGCAGTTCGAGAGCTTGCGCGACCCGCTGGTGATTTTGGTCAGCGTGCCGATGTCGATCTTCGGGGCAATGCTGCCGCTGTTTTTCGGCCTCGCGACGATGAACATCTACACGCAGGTCGGGCTTGTGACCCTGATCGGATTGATCAGCAAACACGGCATCCTGATGGTCTCTTTCGCCAATGATCTGCAGATTAAAGAGCGGCTCGACAGACGGCGCGCGATCGAAGCCGCAGCTCGGGTGCGGTTGCGCCCGATCCTGATGACGACCGCTGCGATGGTGGTCGGGTTGATCCCGTTATTGACCGCGAGCGGTGCGGGGGCGGCAAGCCGGTTTTCGATCGGCGTCGTGGTTGTCGCCGGCATGTCGATCGGCACGCTATTTACGCTGTTTGTGCTGCCCGCGGTCTACACCGTCCTCGCCAAGGATCACCTCGCCGCGGCGCGATCGACCCGCACCCGCGAACTCGAACAGGTGTCGTGACGGCGGAATCGTCGTCGTCAAACGACGGGCCAACCACCTTTGACTAAACAGAGCCGTCACCCCGAGCAGCCCGGCCGCGAGCAAGGTTAGGGTTGTCGGCTCGGGAACAACCAACGCGTTTATGTCAAACGTGACGTTGTCAAAATAGATATTGTTGGCAGAGCCACTGAAGTCGACCGATTCAGCGGTTCCGGGGAAGAAATCGCCGGCTGCGTCAAATCCGGAATCCGGCGATAGGGTGAGTGTCAGCAGCGCAGTTCCAGTGCCGTTGAGTCCGCTGTAGACTGTGACTGTTCCAGGCGCAGTTCCAGGATTATAGTAATAGAAGGAGAGGCTGGTACCGAACCCGGCCGGCTTGTTCATATAGTCCCCGGCGCCGATGAAGAACGCGACGGTATTCCCCGGAGGAACCGGGGTGGGGGAACTGATAGTTTCTCGCAAGCGAATTTGGCGTGAATGTGATACCGTAATTCGGGCCGGGTCCAGACCCGGAGCCGCCGAACCCGCTATCGTAATAATTGTCTGATCGGCTTCGCCGTTTTGCAGGCCCTGAAAGTGAGTCAGAACGTGCGTGGCAGTCGCAAAAGCTTGCGGCACCATCAGAGCGACCCATGCAGCCCCGCCCAAGAGCGTCCCTCCAAACGACCGAGCCGCACTGGTTGTACTCATCGTTTTTCCTCCCAATGATCTGGCACCCGCTCCTGTTATCGTTGATCGGTACTCCGATATCCCTGACATGGACATCCAGGTTGCAAAGGTGCAACGGATTGGTAGGCCCGGCAGGACTCGAACCTGCGACAACACCGTTATGAGCGGCGTGTTCTAACCAGCTGAACTACGGGCCCGCCAGTTGCCAGCACGAGATTGCTTCGTCGCTGCGCTCCTCGCAATGACGATTTCGCCGAGCCACCGTGAGCCCTCGAATTTGGCTATAAGCTGGCCCGACGACTGGCGCTGCGAAGCAACCGCGTCTCAGGTATCGAGAAAGCTGCGCAATTTCCGCGAGCGGCTGGGGTGCTTGAGCTTGCGCAACGCCTTGGCTTCGATCTGGCGGATACGCTCGCGGGTGACCGAGAATTGCTGACCGACCTCTTCAAGAGTGTGGTCGGTGTTCATGCCGATGCCAAAGCGCATGCGCAATACGCGTTCCTCGCGCGCCGTCAACGAAGCCAGCACCCGGGTCGTCGTCTCACGCAGATTGGCCTGGATCGCCGCGTCGAGCGGCAACACCGCGTTCTTGTCCTCGATAAAGTCGCCGAGATGCGAATCCTCTTCGTCGCCGATCGGGGTTTCGAGGCTGATCGGCTCTTTGGCGATCTTCAGAACCTTGCGCACCTTTTCGAGCGGCATCATCAGCTTGTCGGCAAGCTCTTCCGGGGTCGGCTCGCGGCCGATCTCGTGCAGCATCTGGCGCGAGGTGCGCACCAATTTGTTGATCGTCTCGATCATGTGCACCGGAATGCGGATCGTGCGCGCCTGATCGGCGATCGAGCGGGTGATCGCCTGGCGGATCCACCAGGTTGCATATGTCGAGAATTTATAGCCGCGGCGATATTCGAATTTATCGACCGCCTTCATCAGGCCGATATTGCCTTCCTGGATCAGGTCGAGGAATTGCAGCCCGCGGTTGGTGTATTTCTTGGCGATCGAAATAACGAGCCGTAGATTGGCCTCCACCATTTCCTTCTTGGCGCGGCCGGCCTCGCGTTCGCCGCGCTGAACCGTCTGCACGACGCGGCGGAACTCTGACATCGGCAGCTTCGCCTCGAGGGCAATCTGCGCGACTTGGCTGCGCAGCCGCGCGGCGTCGTCGCGGTGCCGCTCGACCAGCCTTGCCCAGCCACGGCCGGGAAGAACGGCCACACGTTCAAGCCAGTCGCCGCACAGTTCGTTGCCAAAATATTGGTGCAAGAACTCGGCCCGCTTGACCCCGGCGCTTTCCGCCAGCCGCATCAGCCGCCCTTCTTCGGCGAGAAGCCGGCGGTTGACGTCGTAAAGCTGCTCGACCAGGTGTTCGATCCGAGTGTTGTTCAATCGAACGCGCTTGACCTCTTCGATCACCTTAGCTTTGAGCTTTTCGTAACGGCGCTCGGTAACCTTGGGCAGCGGCTCGCCCTTGAGCAGTGCGTGAATGCGCTGGTCCTGCAGCCGGTGCATCTTTTTGTGATATTCGGCGATCGCATCAAACGTCGCCATCAGCCCGGGCTTGAGCTGCGCTTCCATCGCCGCGAGCGAGATCGAGCTTTCCTCGCCCTCGCCATCGTCGCCTGCCAGATCGGGTTCGATCGCTGCGAGCTCTGCCTCCGCTACTGCTTCGTCAGCCGGTCCGTCTTCGCCCGCTACCCCATCGGGAGCGCTATCGGTAGTCGGCTCGGCCTCTTCTTCCGGCTGCTTCCGCGGGGGTCTCGACCACGACTTGCTCGAACCCGGCGCTGCCGTATGTGGCATCGAGATCGATGATGTCGCGCAACAGCATCTTGCCTTCGACAAGCGCGTCGCGCCAACCGACCAGAGCACGGATCGTCAGCGGGTTCTCGCAGATGCCGCTGATCATCATCTCGCGCCCGGCCTCGATCCGCTTGGCGATCGCAATCTCGCCTTCGCGCGACAAAAGCTCGACCGAACCCATTTCGCGCAGATACATGCGAACCGGGTCATCGGTGCGGCCGATGTCATCATCGTCGAGATTGCCGCGCGCCTCGCTATCGCCATCCTCGGTCTCGGCGGCGGCCGGCTCTTCGGTTTCCTCGCTTTCGATAACGTTGACGCCGAGCTCGGACAGCATCGTCATCGTGTCCTCGATCTGCTCCGAGGACACCTGATCGGGGGGAAGTGCTGCGTTCAGCTCGTCATAAGTGACGTATCCTCGCTCCCGACCCTTGGCCAGCATCTTTTTGATCGCGGCGGCGAGGATATCGAGCAGTGGTGCTTCGGCTGCCTCCTCGCGGGTTTCCGTCGCTTCAGCCGTGTTCGCCGCTTTACTCGCCATTCCACCATCCCTAGACAGGTTTCACTCGCCCGGCTGCAGCCCGGCGTCACGTCACTATTCAGACCTGGTTTGCCAACAATCTGACTTCTCGGCGGGCAGCATCTTCAGATCGACTCGTCATTGCCGCCATTCTGCTGCAACGCCCGTTCCCTTGCCGCCAGGAAATGTTCCCAGCTTGCCACCGACACATCGTCGATCAGATGATTGCTCGCCTCGGCTAAAACCGACCGCTGACCTCCCATCAGCATTTCGATCACATGCGCCCATTCGTTTCGCGCATCGTCTGTGGCCGAGCGCCGGATCAAGAAGCCTGAGTCGACCGAAGGCGAGATAAACGCTTCCACGGTCGCCGCAAACCCGTTTGTGTGAAGGTGTTGCCGCAGCGTGGAAGCTTCAAGCCCCGGATGCAAGGCCTCGATCTGTAAAATTTCGCGGCGAAGTTTGTCAAGATCCGGTTCAGGCATCTCGATCGTCGCGAACTCCTCTGCAACCTCGTCAAGCAATGAGGGCCACTGCAGCAGAATTCGAAACAGCAGTTCACGCTGTACACGGTCAGGTGGGCGCGGTGGCGATAGCGGTCCCTCCCGGACAAATTCCGTAGCTACCTTTTGGGCAAAGCCTCGGGGTGTCGATGAGCTCGCCACCACGCGGC
This sequence comes from uncultured Alphaproteobacteria bacterium, assembly GCA_963735445.1. Lineage (GTDB taxonomy): Bacteria > Pseudomonadota > Alphaproteobacteria > ATCC43930 > CGMCC-115725 > AP-15. Next base: position 117,905 of record CAVTLC010000053.1, on the reverse strand, counting down.
GCTTGCGCCCGCCCTCGAACAAACGATCGCGGACAAAGCGCCGGTATTCGTTGCGTACCGTCGCGTCGGCGATCAGGGCGACATTTTCCATCAAACGGTGGTCGAGATCGGCGCGACGCTCGGGGGTGTCGACAGGACTGGCGCCGAGTTCAATCTCCCAGAGCATATGCGACAATGGCCGAGCAGCAGCGAGGACCTGCTCGAAAATGTCACGGCCGGCACTCCGGATCAGCGAGTCCGGATCCTCGCCCGAAGGCAGGACCGCAAACCGGAGACTTCGGCCAGGCCGCAGCAGCGGCAGCGCCCGTCGCAGCGCGCGCGCCGCGGCGCGTTGACCCGCGGCATCGCCATCGAAGCACAGGATCGGCTCCGGTCCGAGCCGCCATAATTCTTCGAGCTGGTATTCGGTCAACGCCGTTCCGAGGGGCGCCACCGCTGACGCGAAGCCGGCATGATGCAACGCGATGACGTCCATGTAGCCTTCGGTGACGATCGCATCGCGGCGGTCTGCAGCGGCGGCGCGCGCCGCCGACCAGCCGTAAAGCACACGTCCCTTCTGAAAGATCGGGCTCTCCGGCGAGTTCAGGTATTTGGGCTGGCCGTCAGCCAATACGCGGCCGCCAAAGGCGATGATCCGGCCGGCGCGGTCGCCGATCGGGAACATCACCCGGTTGCGGAAATAGTCGAAGGCCTCGCCCTCTTCCGGCCGATGCAATAGCCCGGTCTCGACCAGGAGCGCTTCACCAAAATCGGCGGTCAGCGCGCGCCGCAAGGATTGCCGATCATCCGGCGCCCAGCCGAGACGAAAGCGCCGGATCGTATCGGCGTCGAGCCCGCGAGCCCCTAAGTAACTGCGGGCGGTACTGCCGGCCGGCGACCACAACCGAGCCTCATAAAACGCGGCAGCGGCTTCGAGGGTTTCGAGTAGCGTCTTTTGCCGCTGCGCTTTTTCGCGCTCTTCGGGGGTCGATTGCGGGACGGCCAGACCCGCTTCGCCGGCTAGTTTTTCGACCGCCTCGAGGAAATCGAGATTGTCGGCCCGCATGACAAACCCGATTGCGTCGCCATGCGCCCCGCAGCCGAAGCAATGGAAGAAGTTCTTGTCTTCAACGACATAAAAGGACGGTGTTTTTTCGGTATGGAACGGGCAGAGACCGGCAAATTCGCGCCCGCGGCGCTCGAGCTTTACTTGCCGGCTGACTAGCCCCGGTAGCGAGATGCGGCCGCGCAACTCGTCGAGAAAACCTGGCGGAAATGCCATTACCGATCGTGTCTCACGATCCGCCGAGAAGCCGTTTGACGATCGGGCCGGCGCGGCTGAAATCCATCGCGCCGGCATGCCGCTCGCGCATTGTGGCCATAACCTTGCCCATGTCGCGAATGCCCGCGGCGCCGGTCTCGGTGATTGCCGATCGCGCGGCAGCGGTGATCTCGTCCTCGCTCATTTGCTGCGGCAGAAAGCTCTCGATAACGGCGATCTCTTCGGTTTCCTGCTGCGCCAGATCGGGGCGGTTTCCCTGCTCATAGAGCGCGATCGATTCGCGGCGCTGCTTGATCATCCCTTGCAGCATTCGTGCGATGTCAGGCTCGGCGAGCCCCGCGGTATTGCCCTCGCCGCGCGCAGCGACGTCGCGCTCTTTGAGCGCCGCCAGGATCAGCCGGACCGTGGAGACCGTCCGGGTATCGCGCGCCTTCATCGCGACTTTAAGCCGGTCGGTGAAGGCCTCACGCAACATCGACGCCGCCTCGCATGGTCACAAAACTTACTCTAGACTGTTTTACCGCGCGCGGCAATTCGGCACGCCCACGACTAAGTATCTGAATCCCCGAGCGGTTAAAGACAAGGGTGGGTTGACCATTCGGCATCAGCCGGCTACTTGTTGACGGTCCAGCTCTGCGATCCGCTAAAGAGCGGGCGGACCATACACGATTGCCTACAGGATTTTGTTTGACGCGGGAACCATCGCCGCAACCGCCTGACTGCAACGCGGCTCTTGTGCTGGCGGACGGGACGGCATTTTGGGGCAGAGGGTTTGGCGTCGCGGGGACGGCGGTCGGCGAGGTCTGCTTCAACACGGCGATGACCGGCTACCAGGAAATCCTGACCGATCCCTCCTATGCCGCGCAGATCATTACCTTCACCTTCCCGCATATCGGCAATGTCGGGGTCAATGCAGAGGATATTGAGACTACAACCCCTTTCGCCCGTGGGACTGCTGGTCCATAGCCGGATCACAGCTCCGGCCAATTGGCGCGCCACCAAATCGCTCGACCGCTGGGTCGAGGAACACGGGCTTATCGGCATTTCCGGCGTCGATACGCGGCGTCTGACCCGGCTGATCCGCGATTGCGGTCCGCCGAACGGGGTGATCGCCTACGAACCCCGACGACCGCTCGACATTGCGGCTCTTGCCGCCGGGGCCGCGGAATGGCCGGGTCTCGAAGGCATGGATCTCGCGAGCGAGGTCAGCTGCCGCCAAACCTACCAGTGGGACGAAACGGTGTGGGATCGTGAGCGCGGCTACGGCCGGCAGCGGGTGCCGCGTCATCACGTCGTCGCGATCGATTACGGGGCCAAGCGCAACATCCTGCGCATGCTCGCCGGACACGGCTGCCAGGTGACCGTCGTCCCGGCAACGGCCTCGGTCGAGGACGTGCTGCGCCACGAGCCCGATGGCATCTTTTTATCAAACGGCCCCGGCGATCCGGCGGCGACAGCGGAATATGCGGTGCCCGTTTTGCGCGAGCTGATCGCTTCGGGCAAGCCGATCTTCGGCATCTGCCTCGGCCACCAACTGATGGCGCTGGCGCTCGGCGGCCGCACCCGCAAGATGGCGCGGGGCCATCGCGGCGCTAACCACCCGGTCAAGGATATCGAGACCGGCAAGGTCGAGATCACCAGTCAGAACCACGGGTTTGTCGTCGACCCCGACAGCCTGCCCTCAGGCGTGGTGCCAACTCATCAATCGTTGTTCGACAATACCAATGAGGGGCTGCGCATTTCAGGCAAGCCGGTGTTTTCCGTCCAGCACCATCCCGAAGCCAGCCCCGGCCCCCAAGACAGCCACTATCTGTTCGAGCGTTTTATCGCGCTGATGGAGGCGCATGCCGCGGCGCTCTGATATCTCATTCCATCCTGATCATCGGCGCCGGGCCGATCGTCATCGGGCAAGCTTGCGAATTCGACTATTCCGGCGCCCAGGCCTGTAAGGCGCTCAAAGCGGAAGGCTACCGGGTCGTGCTGGTCAATTCGAACCCGGCGACGATCATGACCGACCCGGAATTGGCCGACGCCACTTACATCGAGCCGATCACGCCGGAGATGGTCGAAAAGATCATCGCCCGCGAGCGGGCCGAGGGACATCCGATCGATGCCTTGCTGCCGACAATGGGCGGTCAGACCGCGCTCAACACGGCGATGGCTCTCGTGCAATCGGGTGTCCTCGAGCGCTACGGCGTCGAACTGATCGGCGCCAGAGAGGACGCCATCGCCAAGGCCGAGGACCGTCAGCTGTTCCGCCAGGCAATGGATCGGATCGGGCTTGCTTCGCCGGCGAGCCGGCTGGTCGGATCGCTCGAGGATGCGTTCGCCGCGCTCGACATGGTCGGATTGCCCGCGATCATCCGGCCGTCTTTCACGTTGGGCGGCACCGGCGGCGGCATCGCCTATAATGCGCAGGAGTTCGAGGATATCGTGCGCGGCGGATTGCGCGCCTCGCCCAGCCACGAGGTGCTGATCGAGGAATCCGTCCTCGGCTGGAAAGAGTACGAGATGGAGGTCGTGCGCGATCGCGCCGACAATTGCATCATCGTCTGCTCGATCGAAAACATCGACCCGATGGGGGTCCACACCGGCGACTCGGTGTGCGTCGCCCCGGCTCTGACCCTGACCGACAAGGAATATCAACTGATGCGGAACGCCGCGATTGCGGTGTTGCGCGAGATCGGTGTCGATACCGGCGGATCGAATGTGCAGTTCGCGGTGAACCCCGAAGACGGTCGGCTCGTCATCATCGAGATGAATCCGCGGGTGTCGCGCTCCTCGGCCTTGGCGTCGAAGGCGACCGGGTTTCCGATCGCCAAGATCGCCGCCAAGCTCGCGATTGGCTACACGCTCGACGAACTTGCCAACGAAATCACCCGCGTCACCCCGGCCTCGTTTGAGCCGACGATCGACTACATCGTCACCAAGATGCCGCGGTTCACCTTCGAGAAATTCCCGGGAACCGAACCGCTGCTGACGACCTCGATGAAATCGGTCGGCGAGGCGATGGCGATCGGCCGCAGCTTTGCCGAGTTGGTGCAGAAGGCGCTGCGCTCGATGGAGACCGGGCTCACCGGGTTTGACGAGGTTGCCATCGAGGGCATCGAAAGCGGCGGCAACGATGCCGTCAAGGCAGCGTTGACCCGACCCTCGCCCGACCGCCTGTTGTTGATCGCTCAGGCCTATCGTCACGGCCTGACGACCGCCGAAATCCATGCAGCCTGCCACTACGAGCCATGGTTTCTCGAACGAGTCCGCGAGATTGTCGAAATCGAGGAGCTGGTGCGGCAAAACGGGTTGCCCCGCGATCGCACCGGATTGCTGCGGCTGAAGCAAATGGGGTTTTCCGACGCCCGGCTGGCCAGGCTGAGCGGCCTTGATGAGGAGACGGTCGCAGCCCTGCGCCGAAGCCTCGAGCTGCGCCCGGTTTACAAGCGGATCGACACCTGCGCCGCCGAATTCGCCTCGCAGACCCCGTACCTCTACTCGTGCTACGAGGGCGACGGGTTCGACAATCCGGAATGCGAGGCCGATCCGAGCGAGCGGAAAAAAGTGATCATTCTCGGCGGGGGGCCGAATCGGATCGGGCAGGGCATCGAATTCGACTATTGCTGCGTCCATGCCGCCTACAGCCTGTCGGAGGCCGGCATCGAGACAGTCATGATCAATTGCAACCCGGAGACTGTCTCGACCGATTACGACACCTCCGACCGGCTCTATTTCGAGCCGCTGACCGCTGAGGACGTGATCGAGATCGTGCGTGTCGAGCAGCAGGTCGGGACCGTGCTCGGGGTGATTGTGCAGTTCGGCGGCCAAACCCCGCTAAAGCTCGCGACCGCGCTGGAACGTGCGGATATCCCGATCCTCGGCACCTCGCCCGACGCGATCGATTTGGCCGAGGACCGGCGACGCTTTCAGCAATTGCTGACCAAGGTCGGCCTGCGCCAACCGGACAACGGCACCGCCACATCGGCCGAGGAAGCCGAGGCGGTGGCGATCGCCATCGGCTATCCGGTCGTGATCCGCCCGTCTTACGTCCTAGGCGGCCGGGCGATGGAGATCGTGCACGATGCTGCCGGGCTCAATCGCTATATGCGGCAGGCGGTCAGCGTTTCGGGAACGAGCCCGGTGCTGATTGATCGTTACCTGCAGGACGCGATCGAGGTCGATGTCGATGCGGTTTCGGACGGCCGGCATATCGAGGTCGTCGGCATCATGGAGCATATCGAAGAAGCCGGGATCCATTCCGGCGACAGCGCGTGCTCGTTGCCGCCCTATAGCCTCGAGCCCGAGACCATCGCCGAGATCGAGCGGCAAACGATGGCACTGGCGCGAGCGCTCGGAGTCGTCGGGCTAATGAATGTCCAATTCGCGGTCAAAGAGGGCGACCTCTACGTGCTCGAGGTCAATCCGCGGGCGTCGCGCACCGTGCCGTTTGTTGCGAAGGCAACTGGCATTCCGATAGCCAAGATCGCGGCGCGGGCGATGGTTGGCGAGCCGCTGGGGGATTTCCGACGGCCTGTCGCGGCGAGCTTGGGCCACGTCGCGGTTAAGGAGGCGGTGTTTCCATTCGCACGCTTTCCCGGGGTCGACCTGATCCTCGGCCCGGAGATGAAATCAACCGGCGAGGTGATGGGACTCGATGCCGATTTTGGCCGCGCCTTTGCCAAATCGCAGCTTGCCATCGGGACAATATTGCCGCTTGAAGGATGCGTATTCGTCTCGGTGCGCGATCGTGACAAGGACCCTCTGATCGAGTCATGCCAGCGGCTGGTTGAAATGGGGTTCAGCTTGGTTGCAACCGAGGGCACAGCGATGGCCCTGTCACGCGCCGGTCTCCCGGTAAGCCCGGTCAACAAAGTGCGTGAAGGGCGCCCGCACATCGTGGATCACATGCTCAGTGGCGGCGTGCAACTCGTGTTCAACACGACAGAGGGCGCTCAGGCAATCGCCGACAGCTTTAGCCTGCGCCGCACCGCGCTGACCCACGCCATTCCCTATTACACGACGGTTGCCGGCGCGCGCGCGGCGGTCCAGGCGATCGCCGCGCTACGCGCGGGGAGTCTTGAAGTTGCCCCTTTACAATCCTACCTGTGATTGCCGCGCGGCGCTTTGCCGCTTCCCTCCAACCCAGGATAGCGACCCCGTCTTCGATGAACAAAATTCCGATGACGACCGACGGGTATAACCATCTTCGCGACGAGCTGAAGCATCTTAAATCGGTCGAGCGGCCGGCAATCATTCGCGCCATCGCCGAGGCGCGTGAGCACGGCGATCTCGCGGAAAATGCCGAATATCATGCCGCGCGCGAACGCCAGAGCTTTATTGAAGGCCGGGTTATGGAGCTCGAGGACAAGGTCGCGAGGGCCGAAGTCATCGACGTCTCGAAACTGTCGGGGTCGGTTATCAAATTCGGCGCCCGAGTAACGCTTGCCGACGAAGAGAGCGACGAGGAGCAGACCTTTCAGATCGTCGGCGAGGACGAAGCCGATGTCAGTCGCGGCCGGCTGTCGGTCACGTCACCGCTGGCGCGCGCATTAATCGGCAAGGGCAAGGGCGACAGCGTTGAGGTCGCCACACCGCGCGGCGCAAAATCTTACGAGGTCGTCACCGTCGTTTTCGGCTAAGCGGCGAAACGCGCGGTCCGCAGTAACAGATAACCGCAAATCGCCGAAAACAACGAGCCGATTAACACGCCGATGCGGATGTCGACGTTGTAGCCTTCCGCCGGAAAGGCGAGGCCGCCGATAAACAGGCTCATCGTAAAGCCAATCCCGGTAAGCAGAGCCAGACCGTAAATCTGGCGCCACTCGGCGTTCTCCGGCAATTTGGCTAACCCGAAACGGGTTGCCGCCCAAACCGAGGCGGCTACGCCGAGAGGTTTCCCGATAATCAAGCCAAAGACCACCCCGAGCTCAACCGGGTGAACCAGCTCCGCTATCGTGATCCCGGCTAGCGTAACCCCGGCATTGGCGAACGCGAAGGCAGGCAGAACACCGAAGGCAACCCAGGGGTGGAGATCGTGCTCCAAACGGATCAGCGGCGAGCCGGCTCGCATTGTTCTAAGCGGTACCGCCATGCCGACCACAACCCCGGCTAGGGTAGCGTGAATTCCTGATTTGAGGACGCACACCCAAAGAAAGATCCCGCCCAGTATGTACGGGGCTCGTTGGGTTACGCCGGTCAGGTTGAACACCGCGAGCGCCAAGATCCCGCCACCAGCGAGGACGAGGGCGACCCACGACACGCCACCGGTGTAGAAGATGGCGATGATCAAAATCGCACCAAGATCATCGATGATCGCAACCGCAAGCAGAAAGATCCGCAGCGAGGGCGGCACCCTCGAACCGAGAAGTGAGAGAACCCCAAGAGCAAAGGCGATGTCGGTCGCGGTCGGGATTGCCCACCCGCGCAAAGCTTGGGCGTCGCCCCAATTAAGCACAACGTAAATCGCCGCCGGGACAATCATGCCGCCGATCGCAGCGAGAACCGGTAACACAGCTCTCGACGGCTCGGATAACCCGCCTTCGAGGACTTCGCGCTTGACCTCGAGACCGACGAGCAAAAAGAAGACCGCCATTAGCCCGTCATTGATCCAGAGCAGCAACGGTTTCTTAAGCAAAAAGCCGCCGACCTGGACAGCCATCGGAAGATCCAGGAACCGAGCGTAGAGCGATCCAAACGGCGAGTTAGCCAGGATCAGCGCCACGGCCGCAGCAGCGCCGAGCACGATGCCGCCGGCGGATTCGAGCGCGAGGAATTGCTGCAGCCGCAAGACAGCCGATCGTCCGTTAAGCATCGGAAACCGACCCGCAGATCAATACTCGACGAGTTCGTCATCATCGACGAGGACAGGCTGATCAGTAATCGGAATGCCCGGCTCGTCCTTTGAGACGCGCAGCGTTAGTGCCGATTTCACATGGCTGACATTTGGCGCTGAGGTCAATTTGGCGCTTAGGAAGCGTTGATAACTGTCCCAATCGGCGGCCACGATCTTGAGCAAGAAATCGGTTTCCCCCGTCAGCATATGTGCCTCGCGGACTTCCGGCCAGGTCGCGATCAACTGTTCAAATGCCTTCAAGTCCGCTTCCGCCTGACTCGCCAGCCCTACATGGGCAAACACCGTGACGCCATAGCCCAACGGCTCGGGCGCCAGATCGGCATGGTATCCGCGGATGATCCCGGCTTCTTCCAGCGCGCGGACGCGGCGCAGGCAAGGCGGCGCCGAAATCCCGGCACGCCGAGCCAGTTCGACATTGGTGATACGCCCCTCGGCCTGCAGACTTTGCAGGATTCGACGGTCTATAGGGTCGAGCTTGATCCGCCGCATCCGATGCGTCCCCTCCAGATTGCGGGATCATAGAAACGCTAATCGAAGCGCGCAATTTTATTGCGTCATCACCGCGCCGGTGTCACGAACCAACGGCGCGAACCGCTGTGGACTTCTATAAAGCGTAGGCTAAAGTACCCTTTTATTTCCTATCAGGGTCACGAGCTTGTTTGACCAAGCGTAAGCTCTGCTGACCCAGGCGCCATCGTGCCGGTACGGCGACGGCTTCGGCAGCAAGTCGCTTGTCCCAGCTACAGCGGTTTCGTAGACGAGTGCGATGTCGTCGTCATCGTCCTCACTTGCCAGCCCGGTGCAGCGTTCGGTGGCTCGCGCGTTCTCGCCGCTGGTCTGGGTGCTGCATGACCGGAAGGCCGGTATGAGAAGCCAGGCGCTCGGGCTGGCCGAGGCGACCGGCTTTGATCTCGTCGAGAAACCGCTCGATGTCGGCTGGCCTTGGCGGGGGCTGCCGCCACAGCTCTGGCCATTGTCTCTTAACACCATCGCGCAGGAAGGCCGCCTCAGCCCGCCTTGGCCCGATCTCGTCATCGGTTGCGGGCGAAATACGGTCGTTCCGGCCTTAGCGATTCGGCGCGCCAATGGCGGCCGTACCGTGCTGGCGCAGGTTCAAGATCCACGCCTCAGACGCTCGGATTTTGACCTGCTCGTCGTGCCCGAGCATGATCGCCTGCAGGGGCCGAAAGTGATTGTCAGCCGAGGTGCAATTCACCGTGTGACACCGGCGCGGTTGGCCGCCGAGCGCCGCCGCTTTCCAGCGCTCGCAGCGATGCCACGGCCAATTCTGGCGGTCTTGCTCGGCGGCAGCAACAAGGCCTACCGCCTGACCCTGCGCCGGCTTGGCGAAATTGCCGACGCGATCGCGGGGATATTGCGCCAGACGGGGGGCTCGGCGTTGGTTACGCCATCGCGGCGGACCGGAGATCAGGGTTGCAGGCTCGTGCAGAACCGACTCGCCGGGCTTCCGGCGTCAATCTGGGACGGCACCGGTGACAATCCCTATTTCGCCTACCTGGCGTTAGCCGACGCTGTTCTGGTAACCGCCGATTCGGTGTCGATGATCAGCGAGGCGGCTGCGACCGGTAAACCGGTGCACATTCTCAATCTCGATGGCGGCAATGCTAAATTTTCCCGCTTTCATCAGCTGATGCAGCAGGCCGGAATCACTCGGCCATTCGCTGGAACGATCGAGTCTTGGTCTTATTCAATTCCGGACGACACGGCGCGCGCGGGTGCGGCGGTGCGAGCATTTAGTGCTGGACCGGGTTGAAGAGCAGCAGCACCTATGAAGCGGGCGTTTATCTACGGTGGATTGATCACCGCGACAGCGTTGCTGCTTTTATTCGTCCCGCAAATCGATTTATCGGTCAGCGGCTGGTTTTATCAGCCGCATCACGGGTTTGTGCTGCACGATTGGGCGCCGGTCGCTTTCATCTACCATGGCGTCCCGTGGATCACATGGGCTGTCATTCTAATTTTGGCAGTGGCCGCCGCGTGGCTGTTTTTGATGGAGCGGCCTTTATGGCGGTTCGATCGAAAAGCGTTGCTGTTCGTAATCCTTTCAGTGGCGTTGGGTCCCGGGCTCCTCGCCAACACGCTGTTAAAGGATCACTGGGGCCGGGCTAGGCCAACGCAAATCGAGGCGTTCGGCGGCTCCTCACATTTCACGCCCGCCCCGTTGCCCGCGGCGGAGTGCCCGCGAAACTGCTCCTTTGTTTCGGGTCATGCAGCACTCGGCTTCTCACTCGTCGCTTTCGCCTTTTTGTTGCCGGCCGGGACGGCGCGGCGGCGGGTTATAGCGGCAGCGCTCGGGTTTGGCGGCTTGGTCGGGCTCGTGCGGGTTGCTCAGGGCGGCCATTTTTTGTCGGATGTCGTCTGGGCTGGGCTGCTGGTGTTCGGCACCACCGCCATTTTGCATTGGTTGATCGTCGAGAAGGATGCATTGGCGGCCCCGTTGGCGATCCGCTGCTACCGGTTGGCGGGGGGTGGCGCCGCGTCCGCATGGTCGCGATTAGCGGGCTCCGAAGCGGCCAGATTCGCCGCTGCCGGCGTGCTGACCGCAGCTTTGGTGATGTTTGCGATGGCCTTTGTCGACCGGCCGGTCGCGCTGTACCTGCACGCGGAGAGCCCTGATCTGCGCGCATTGTTCGCAATGATCGGAAGGCTGGGCGAAGCCTGGGGATGGCTCGTCCTGTTCGCTCTGGCCTTTATAAGCCTGCATTGGGGTGGCGAACTGCGGCGGCTGCGCCCTTTGGCGCCGGCGATGCGTGCCAATTCGGCGGTACCAGCCTTTTTGTTCGCGGCGATTGCCGTTGCGGGGTTGGTGGCTGACATCGTCAAGATCGGTCTCGGCCGGATGCGGCCAAAATTGCTGTTCGGCGGCGATCTTTATGGGTTTACCGGGCTCGCCTGGCGGCCCGACCACTGGTCGTTTCCGTCGGGTCACACCGCCACGATCGTGGCGTTGATGACGGCGCTTTGGTGGCTGTGGCCGGAACACTTGTTGTTCTACATCCTTGCTGCCGCGATCGTGGCGGCGTGCCGAATTGTCGTCGGCGCTCACTATCCGAGTGATGTGATCGCCGGGGCATATATCGCTGTGCTGACCACCCGGTGTGTGGTTTGGGTGTTTGCGCGTTCGGGAATCGAGTTGGCAGCGTTGGGCCGCGGTGTGATTGGATTTGACCGCCGCCCGCCGTGGCCCTGCCGCCGCTTTCGCGAAATCTCGCTGCGCCGCCGTGCGCGCGCCGGTCTGAAATGCAACCCCTCGCTTGCTCCGGCGACGACGCGTGTAGTATCGGCTCGGGATGGTTCTGCGGATCGAGACCTTTAATAACGCCACCGGCGGGAATACCCTCTACAAGGCGCTGACCCATCCGAGTGCGACGTGGCCTGCGCAAGAGCTGCTCCGGGCCTTGGCCGACAATTCTCCGGTCGCGATTTGCGATCCGAGCGGCGCGGTCGAGCCCTTTGACGAGCTGTTTGGGCTTGGCGGCATCGAGATTGCCGGAATCTTCGTCCAGCGCATCGAGCGATTGGGAAGTCGCGTTCTCGGGCGCTCCGCCGCGCCGATTAGTGAACTTGCCGATTCAAACGCGCGCTCGATATTTGTTGCGGCTTTTGACGCGGAAAGGTTGACGGCTCAGCTTCAGCCGTTTCTTCCCGAGGGCGCGCAAATTTTCAGCCTCGACGCGATGCGGATCCCCGCCGCTCGGCTCACCAATTGCCGCAGCTATCTCGACCCGCTCAACTTCGCGACCAATTTCGCGTTTTTTCGCGATAGCGAGCGCCTGCATACCCGACTGGCAACGGCCAATTATTGGTCGGGTTACGGCAGCCAAGCCGTCACCTGCTGGCTGACTTTATTCGGCGAGACCGGCGAAATACTCGCCGAATGGTGCGAAAGCTGCGGGCCGGCAGCCGGCAGCATTGTGCTCGACAGCCGCGAAATCCGAGCGCGCTTTGGCCTGCCCGAATTCGTTGGCCAGCTGTTCTTGCACATCGTCGGTGCTGCCGGTCACGATGTCGTCAAATACGCGCTCGACACTTTTGGCGGGGACAATGGCGGCGCCGCCGGTGGCGACCTGTCGCTGTCGGCAACCCATGACGCCAATGCCTGGCCGGCCGACCGCTATGCCGGCCTGCCGGCGCCGGCCCCTGGCGAGCAGGTTGTCCTGTGGATCCAGAACAGTCATCCGGTTCCGATTCCGGCGGGGGCCATTGGGATCAACCGAATGGGCAATGACAGCGTCGCACCGCTGATCGAGCCGATCCCGCCCTTCGCCACCCGCGCCGTGAATGTCGGCGATCTTCTTCCGGATGTGGTTTGGCCGGCTCAGTTCGAGCTGCGCGCCGGTAAACACATGGTGCGGCCGCGTTACGAGATCGTCGGACAAAACCGCCGCCGGATTGCCCATGTCAACGTCGAGCGTGACGATCTCGAACCCGATCCGGAGCTGCCACGGCTAACGAACTTGCTCGGCAAAGGATATCTGCTGCCGGCTCCGATATTGCCGCGAAAGCAGTGGCGGACCGAGGTGCTGCCGACGCCAATGGCGATCCGTCAGCGCGAGTTGCCGATCGCCGCTATCGTATACGACCCCGAAGGGAACGAGGTTCTGCGCTACCCGTTCGGGCGGTTGCCGCGCGACCACGCGACCGCGCTCGATCTCGATCACGCCCCGGGGATCAAAGCTCTGGGCGATGGCTATGGCCATGTCGAACTGGTCTATGACTTTGCCGCGGGCGACAAAGCCGATGGTTGGCTGCACGCGATTTTCAGATATCGCCACCGCGACTTCGACCATGCCGCCGAGACCAGCTTTGGCGCGCACGTCTTTAATACGATTTTGACGTATCGCGACGAACCGCAATCCTACAGCGGCCGGCCGCCGGGGCTGTCGACACGACTGTTTTTGCGCCTCGGCGGGGGCGGCTACGACACTTTGTGCCACCTGATCTATCCGGTCTCGCGCCGGTGGCGGCCATACAGTGCTACTGACATCATTCTGTGTGACGGCAACGGGACTGAGGTGGGACGCCGGAACTTGGCGATCCCGTGTTCGGGCTCCCGGCTATGGCGATATCACTCACTGTTTGACAGCGGGACGCGGGCCCTGGCCGGGAGCAAAGCGTACGTGGTCATCCGCGATACGACCTGCCGGCTTTTTGGCTATCACGGGCTGCTGGGGGCTGACGGCGCCTTCAGTCTTGATCACATGTTCGGGTTTTAGCGGTCGTCGACGCCTTAAAGTTGCTGCACGGTGAAATAATGTAGTAAGCGTCGAACTGACGGGAGCCGCCGATGTCCGAACGTTACCACAGCAAAGTCTTGATCATAGGCGCCGGTCCGGCCGGGTATACCGCGGCGATCTATGCGGCGCGCGCCAACCTCGAACCGCTGCTCGTCACCGGGTTGCAGCCGGGCGGGCAGCTGACGATCACAACCGATGTCGAAAATTACCCAGGCTTTGCCGAGGTCATCCAGGGCCCATGGCTGATGGAGCAGATGCAGCGGCAAGCCGAGCATGTCGGCACGCGGGTTATCCTCGACCTCGTCGAGACGCTCGATCTGGGACGGAGGCCGTTTGTCGCGACCGGCGATTCGGGCGATGTCTATGTCGGCGACACCGTGATCATTGCGACCGGGGCGCAGGCGCGTTGGCTCGGCTTGCCGACCGAGGAGATCTTTCGCGGTTTTGGCGTTTCGGCCTGCGCCACCTGCGATGGTTTCTTTTTTCGCGGTAAGGATGTCGTCGTCGTCGGCGGTGGCAATACGGCCGTCGAAGAGGCGCTCTATTTAACCAATCACGCGCGCCAAGTGACGCTGGTTCATCGCCGCAATGCGCTGCGGGCGGAAAAAATCCTGCAGGATCGACTGTTCCGCAACCCGAAAATCGACGTCATTTGGGACGCTGTCGTCGACGAAATACTCGGCGAACCGGAGCCGCCACGGGTGACCGGGGTGCGTCTGCGGGATGTGCCAACCGGGCGTTTGTTTGTGCATCCTTGCGACGGCGTTTTTGTCGCGATCGGCCACACGCCGGTAACCGCTCTTGTCGCAGGGCAGGTTCGGCTCGATGCCGAGGGCTATATCATCACCCGGCCCGATTCGACCGAGACCAGCATCCCGGGGGTGTTTGCCGCGGGCGATGTCAGGGACAAAGTCTTTCGTCAAGCGGTGACGGCCGCCGGAATGGGTTGCATGGCGGCGCTCGAAGCCGAAAAATTTCTCGCGGCGAAGGAGGAGGCCGAGACAATGCGCGCGGCCGAGTAGCGGGCGCTCGTTGCTCCGACCCGGCCGTTTGGGGAGTAGGGATGGATTGGGACAAATTACGGGTGTTTCATGCTGTCGCGGAGGCGGGCAGCTTTACCCATGCAGGCGAGTCGCTGAACCTTAGCCAGTCCGCGGTTAGCCGCCAGATCAGCGCGTTGGAGGAAAGCCTCAGCGTTCCGCTGTTTCACCGCCACGCTCGCGGCCTGATCCTTACCGAGCAGGGCGAGCTGTTGTTCCGTACTGCGCGCGAGGTCTTCGCCAAGCTGTCGATGGCCGAGGGTTTGATCTCCGAATCGAAGGACCGGCCCAAGGGACCGCTGAAGATCACGACCACGGTGGCTTTCGGTTCGACCTGGCTGACGCCGCGGATCCGCGACTTTCTCGATCTCTATCCGGACATCCAAGTCACGATGGTGATCGAAGATACCGAGCTCGATTTGTCCATGCGCGAGGCCGACGTGGCGATTCGCATGTCGCCGCCGCGTCAACCCGATCTGATCCAGCGGCATCTCTTGAGCGTCCCAACTCACGTGTATGCCGCCCCCGATTACATCAAAAAACACGGGATGCCGCAGCAGGCGGAGGATCTCGACAAGCACCGCCTGATCGTCTACGGCGAGGATTCGCGGCCGCCGGTGCAAAACGTCAATTGGTTGCTTGACGCTGGGGCGAAGCCCGGGCAAGAGCGCAAACCGATATTAGCTGTCAACAATTTCTACGCAATGTTGCGCGCGGTGCTGAGCGGACTGGGCGTCGCAGCGCTGTCGGACTTCATCGCTGTCGAGCACACCGATCTCATTCGGGTACTGCCGGAACTGACCGGGCCGCCTATCGAGGCGTATTTCGTGTACCCCGAGGAATTGCGCGCCTCTAAGCGAATCAGCGTTTTCCGCGATTTTTTGCTGCGTAAGGTCGCCGAGAGTCGGGTCAGCTGACGAGTAAAATTGACATTCGCCGAAAAGGATTCTCGGTTTTTCAGAGGATTGCGGTTTTTGCAGACGTGCCAGACGAAATTCCCGGTGGTAGTCGTGCTCGAAAATAGGCATCTTCCGAGTACGCGATGGCTCATCGCAAAAGGTTTTTCACGGTCGTTACCGTGAATAGCGGTTCCCGAGTTCTGCTCGGGAAGAGGGTCTTCGGACCCTTACGTCTCCCAGACGTGAAGCCTCCCTGTTCAAACTTGGCCGGAACTAAGGTTCCGGCCATTTTCTTTTGACGGCGATTTGACTCGGGGACTTTCCGGGGACCAGACCGGCTCTGCTTCGGCATTTTTGCTGCGTGGGGTACACGGTTCGCGTTGTGCGGGGCGAGTGCCGAGGGCACGGTGGGCCGGCGACAGCGGCGGAGCCGCGCATGAACGCAGCCGGCTTTACGGTGGATACCGCGCAGCGGTGAGCTGCCCAAATGCTCAGGCCTCGCCCAGCTCTTCCTCAGTGATGGCGCGGCTGCGCGGGCTCAGCTCGTAGGTGACAACCAACGACTCTGCTGCCAACGCATGCCGGCGATCAGCGGTGCAGGATGATGTCGACCCTCCGGTTAAAGACCGAGGGGTCGCTCGAGCCGGTCTGCCCGATCGGATCCTGTTGCACCATCGCTGCCGGAACGCCGTCGGCCTCGAGTTCGTCGGCAACGATCGACGCCCGCGTCATCGCCAAATATTTGTTGGTCTGCACCGTGCCGGTGGCGCTCGCTCTCGCCTGCACCGTGATCGACTTGGCGCCGGAAGCTTTGGCTTCCTTGGCTGCCTGCGCCACAATTTGCTTCGAGCGCGGCGACATATAGGCGCTGAACTCATTGAAATAAACGAGAAAGTGCGGCAGCTCCGATTTTGCCGCAGCTGTCGGCGAAGTAGGCGCCGCGGGGACGGTCGGGGCCGTCGTGGTCGCGGCGGGGGGTGCCGCTGAAGGGGCTTGCGCGCTCGCAGCCGCTGACAATGTCAGCGCCGAAATGACCAGACCTACCGTTAGAAATCGCCGATATCGCAACATCATTTCCCCCGCCCCTGACCAAACCGGCCGCCGCACTGTATGCGGATTTGCCGCGTGCTGTGCAAGGCCCCGGGCCTCGGCTTCCGCCGCCGAGAGGCACTGTTTTTACCCGGGTCGGGGCATCGACCGGCGATCCTTCGCGTTGACCCAGAAGGAGCCGCCCGGCGCCACTTCCATCGTCGCCGGCTACCGGACTGACCTTGTCATAAGGAGAGACACATGTATCTCGCTCGATTCTGCTACGACGTGCTGCCGGTCAACCGTCAGCGTGCGATCGAATTCATCCGTCGCGAAGTCGAGGCGGCGCGGAACAACGGCCTCGACGCCCGCATGCTGGTGCCGTTGACGCGCGGCCACGGCGACCACACCGCCCTGCAATTCGAGGTCGAGCTGAAGGGGCTCGATCAGCTCGAACAATTTCGCAACCGCGGGGTCGGGTCGAGCGAAGAAACCAGCAATTGGATGCGCGATTTCAGCGAAATCCTGACCAAGCCGCCTTGCGTCGAGATCCTGCGCTTCGAGGCCTGACGCCAAGATCTGCCGCGGGCATTGGCGGCGCACCACATTTGGCTACGCAACGCGCCGGCAACGAGGGATTCGCCTTCTCGGGTGGCAATGACGCGGCGCTCGCGAAAGGCCCCGCCATGGATCTCGTCTTTTCCGCCCCGCCATCGCCGGCCGCGCCGCTGCGCGCCGCAATCCGCGGCCATGCCCGGCTCGACGAGACTGCGGCCGACGCCGAGATCCTGGCTGCAGCCGACATCGCGCCCGACGCGCGCGACCGAATCGCCGAAAGGGCTCGCCGGTTGGTCGGGGCGGTGCGCCGCGAGCGCCACGGCAAGGGTGGCATCGACGCCTTTCTGCACGAATACGCGCTGTCTTCGCAGGAGGGCGTGGCATTGCTCTGCCTCGCCGAGGCGTTGCTGCGCATTCCGGACGCAGAGACCGTCGATCGGCTGATCCGCGACAAGCTCGGCGAGGCCGATTGGGCCCGCCATCTCGGCCATTCCGACTCGATCTTTGTCAACGCGTCGACCTGGGCATTGATGCTGACCGGGCGGTTGTTGCGCGCCGAGCCGGCCCGCGATTTGCGGGCGGCGCTGCAGCGCTTTGCGCTGCGCTCGGGTGAACCGGTCGTGCGCCAGGCGGTGACCGCGGCAATGCGCATCCTCGCCCGCCAGTTTGTCATGGGGCGAACCATCGAGGAAGCGCTCGACCGCGCCCGCGCCCCCGAACGCGAAGGCTACCGTCACTCCTACGACATGCTGGGCGAAGCGGCGCATACCGCTGCCGATGCGACGCGCTATTTCGCCGCCTACGAGCACGCAGTCGCGGCGATTGGGCAGGCCTCGGCGGGTCGCGCGGTCGAAACCGCGCCCGGAATATCGGTCAAATTGTCGGCATTGCACCCGCGCTATGAGATGGCGCAGCGCGAGCGCGTGCTGGCCGAGATGGCTCCGCGATTGCTGGCGCTCGCCAGGCAGGCGCGGGAGGCCGGCATCGGGTTTACGATCGACGCCGAGGAGGCCGACCGGCTCGATCTGTCGCTCGATCTGATTGAGGCATTGGCGCTCGCGCCCGAGCTTGCTGGCTGGGACGGGCTCGGGCTTGCGGTCCAGGCCTATCAAAAACGTGCACTGCCGTTGATCGATTGGCTCGCCGATCTCGCCCGCCGCGGGCGGCGCCGGCTGATGGTGCGGCTGGTTAAGGGCGCCTATTGGGACAGCGAGATCAAAAAAAGCCAAGAGCGCGGGCTCGATGGCTATCCGGTCTACACCCGCAAGGTTGCGACCGATGTCTCCTATCTCGCGGCCGCTCATCGGCTGCTCGATGCCGGCGCCGTGTTTTACCCGCAATTCGCGACCCACAACGCCCACACCGTCGCCGCGATCCTCGAGCTTGCCGGCGACAGCCGCGACTGGGAGTTCCAGCGCCTGCACGGGATGGGCGAAGCGCTTTACGATGAGATCGTCGGGCCGGAGCATTTCGACCGGCCGTGCCGGGTCTATGCGCCGGTCGGCAGCCATGAGGAATTGCTCGCCTATCTGGTGCGCCGGCTGCTCGAAAACGGCGCCAACACCTCGTTTGTCAATCGCATCGTCGACGACAAGCAGCCGATCGATAACATTATCGCCGACCCTATAGCGCAGCTGGCGCGGCTACCGGTGAAGCCGCATCCGCGCATTCCGTTGCCCCGTGATCTCTACGTGCCCGAGCGCAAGAATTCGCGCGGGATCGATCTCGCCGATCCCCGGGAGCTGATCGACCTGCGCGACGGCCTCGTCCAGGCAATGCGCCAGCCCTGGCATGCCGCGCCGATCATCGGCGGCGTCGAGCAGCCCGGCGAGGCGAAACCAGCCTTCGACCCGAGCGACCAGCGACGGCAAATCGGCACCGTCATTGAGGCCGGGCCGGAGCAGCTCGACCGAGCACTCGACCGTGCCGCGGACGCCGCTTCCGCCTGGGACCGGCGCCCGGCCGAGGAGCGCGCCGCCATTCTCGAACGCGCGGCTGATCTCTTCGAGGCAAACGGCTCTGATTTGCTGGCGCGAGTCATCCGCGAAGGCGGTCGCACGATACCGGCGGCGGTCGCCGAATTGCGCGAGGCGGTCGACTATCTGCGTTATTACGCGATGCGGGCCCGCGCCGACTTTGCCGCACCGGAACCGATGCCGGGCCCGACCGGCGAGCGCAACGAAGTGGCGTTGCATGGCCGCGGCGTCTTTGCCTGCATAGCACCGTGGAATTTTCCGCTCGCGATCTTTACCGGCCAGATCGCCGCCGCGCTCGCGGCGGGGAATGCGGTCATCGCCAAGCCGGCCGAGCAGACAGCGCTCATCGCCGCCGCCGCAGTGCGTTTATTGCACGAGGCCGGCATTCCCGGGCGACGTGTTGCATCTGCTGCCCGGCACCGGGGAGAGGGTCGGGGCGCCGCTCGTCGCCGACACCAGGATCGCCGGTGTTGCGTTTACCGGCTCGACCGAGACCGCGCGTGCGATTGCGCAGTCATTGGCTGGGCGCCCCGGCCCGTTGGTGCCATTGATCGCCGAGACCGGCGGGCAGAACGCGATGATCGTCGATTCCTCGGCCTTGCCCGAGCAGGTCGTCACCGACGTGTTGACCTCCGCCTTTGAAAGCGCCGGCCAGCGTTGCTCTTCGGCGCGGCTGCTTTATGTCCAAGCCGACATCGCCGACCGGGTGATCGAGATGCTGGTGGGGGCTATGGCTGAGCTCGCGATCGGCGACCCGGCCTTGCTCGCGACCGATGTCGGCCCGGTCATCGACGCCGATGCCCGTGATGCGCTCGAAAAGCACGCCGCGCGCATGGAGCGCGAAGGCCGGCTGCTCTACCAATGCCGACTGCCGTCAGGCACCGAGCACGGCACCTTTTTTGCGCCGCGCGCCTATGAGATCGCCGGCGCCCATTTGCTCGACCGCGAGGTGTTCGGCCCGATCCTGCATGTCGTACGCTGGCCGGCCGACCGGCTCGACGCCGCACTCGACGAGATAAGTCGCGACCGGCTACGGGCTGACCCTCGGCATCCACAGCCGCATCGACGCGAATGTCCGCCACATCCTAAAGCGGATGCGCATCGGCAACGCTTACGTCAACCGCAACATGATCGGCGCCGTCGTCGGGGTGCAGCCGTTTGGCGGCGAAGGCCTGTCCGGCACCGGCCCAAAAGCCGGCGGCCCTCGCTATCTCCACCGCTTTGCGACCGAGCGGACGATTTCGATCGACACCACAGCCGCCGGCGGCAACGCCAACCTGCTGTCACTGCAGGACGACGCCTGAACGCGCAATTCCCCGTCGCCCTCCAACGGTTCGACCTTGACTACGTCTGCTCCGGTCATCGCCCGCAGCATTGCGCAATAGGGCGCCCTTGGCCCAGATCGAGCACCCGCAAGCCGGAAGAAACGCCCTCCTCGACCATCTCGCGCTGCTTGATTGGACCAGAGATTATACAACCGAATGTTTCAGGGCCGCGGGCCGCTTCGCGCCCATTTATAGACGAGGAGGGCGAGCGAAATCACGGCCACAAGCTCGGTCCACAGAAAGACAAACATGTCCGCTTGTATACCGAGTGGTGGCGAGCCCGGTAACGCGTTGCGCAACACCGGCAATGCGAATGCGATCGCCGCCAGCGCACCGATCAGCGTTGCCTCCGGCCTCCTGACATCGACAAAGGTCAGAATGCCAATAGCGAGAGCGCAGCCACCGAGTACGACCATTGCTCCATATGCCGCGAGTGCAAAGAGTGCGAAGGCGCCGCTGCGGACAATATCCAGCTTCAGCTGGATCCGCTCGGGGTCAGCGCCCGACTGTCCGGTCGAATGTAATTCGTAGCCAAGAACCCCCTCCCAAACTGTGACTCTGGCCGGTAGTTTGATGGCGGCCGTTTTTCCTTCGAAAACTTGGACGCCCAGCTTCACCCGGTAGCTGTCCAGCGGATAATGCGCGACACTGCCTTCGCTCAGGTCCACTTCAAAGAGTGCCGAGGCCAGATGATCATTTCCGGCAAGCCTGATCTCCTCCACTGTTCTATCGTGAGTGATGAGCAAGGTGAGCTCGCGATCCGCTGCTGCGAAATGCTCACCGCTGGATGAAACACTCGGCTCGAGGTAGGCACGCACCTGCATTGCGTCGTTGAACGCATCGATACTGATGGGTTCGATGTAAACTTCAGCCGCCGGCTTGACCGCCCCGGTGGCGCCAAAATGGCGCTCGCCGGGGAGCACCGGGACATTGAAATTCCGCAGCAGGAAAAAATAGCCGACGCTCAGAACAAGCAAGGCTATGCTTACGGCAAGCCATCGCTTGGTCCGCGCAGCCGACCTGAGTTGCCCGCCATTGATCACCCACTCCTCACCCTGGCTGTTGCAGGCATTACTGCGGGGACACCGAGATCATCGACGAACCCAGCCCGGCTTCTTGAGAAACGAGCGGACCGGCGTGGTGGTCATTTCCCGAGCCAGCGGGCGATGCATTGGCCCAGCGCTTGAGTGGCGCGAGCATCGATTTCGGCGTCGCTCAAAGTGCTCAGCGGATGATCGATGACGACCGGGGCGAGGTCGGGCATACCGAGGGCGTCCCGCTGCATCAGCGCTTCATGGAGAAATTCGGTGGTGACGACGACCGCCGTCGGGCGGCCCAGGGCTTCGAGACTGACGGCGTCATGCGTACAGCACGACGTGCACGAGCCTCAATCGCCGATCGCCGTCAAGACGATGTCGTTATTCGCGGCAATCGTCTCGATCAAGACCGGGTCGGCGTCCTTCGAAAAGCTTTCCTTGCGGTAATAATTGACGGCGGCAAGCGGCGCCTGCTCTTCAAGCCGCGCCACGGTTTTGCGCAACAGCCGGTTGGCATTCCATTTGGTGTTGTCGAGCACGCCTAACCGCAGCCCGGCGAGTTCGTGCACCCTCCGCGACAGCGGCTTTATCTCCACCTCAACCACCCCGCGCGGGTCGAAGGCCATTACGTATTCTGATCCCCGCATCTCCGTTTCCTCGTTATCGTCTGCCCCGCTTGGCGCGGGAATGACGGTGAAAACAATAGCATTCCTTCGGCTCGCCTCCGGCCGCTCACAGATAGCAGGTTCCGTCGACACAGACGGGGTCGCGGCGCGGGCTGGCGGCGTCTTCGATCGAGCGCAGGACCGGCGACGACATGTGACCCCAGCCGGGGATAAAGGCCGAGAACCGGCCGGCCTCGCCGCCGACCACAAATAGGTGAATGTGGTCGGGATCGGGCACGATCGGGATGCGGGAGCCTTGCTCGCGCTTGTACCAGCGCGGCAGGTTGCGATTGTAGATCTTGCCGTAGCGCTCGTTGAAGGTCAGTTCGGAAAACAAATTGAAGGCGTTCATGTGCAGGTAGCTGCGCACATCGTGCCGGGTCCACCCTTTGCCGGCGATCGTGCGGGCATGCTCGGGACCGATGATGACCGCGCAATGCCCCGATGACACCGCGTTGTTGTTGGCGATCGTACTCATCGCCGAACAGATGCTGTCGAGGATGCCCTCCGGATCATTGGCGACATGGTTGGTGACGCTGTGTGGCGGCTCGGCGGCGAGGACAAAAACCGTCGATTCGGCCGGGTCAAACCCCTTTTCGACATGGTAAGGCGCCCACGGGCTCGCCGCCTCGTTTTCGGCGACGCAATAGGTGTATTTGCCGGGATGACCCAAGGTGCTTTTGTCGAGATCGCCCGGCCGGCCGCCGCCGACATTCAACAACACCAGCCGCAAGGCCCGCCCGATCGTCGCATTGGCGCGATTGCCCGAACCGAACGCGTTGCAGTCGCCGTTCATGCCGATGGCGCTTGCGAGCGGTCCGTTGACGATCAGCAGCGGAGCCGCCATGTGCGTCGTCGCTTGCACCCCGTTCAAATTGAAAGCTTTCGCGGTCAGAGCCAGCATTGCCGCGCGGACCACCGGGGCATATTCGGGCTTGCAGCCCGCCATGACCATGTTGATCGCCAGCACCTCGCGGCTGAGATTGCCGTGCCGCGGCGGCACCTTGCACTCGACAAAGCCCGGGTCGCCGCCCAGTGCTGCGACGAATTCGTCGATCCGCTCGCGCGTCGGCGGCACCACCGGCAGCCCGTCGGTCCAGCCCTGCTCAAAATACCACTCGACGAGATCGGTCCCTTGCGGCACCCGCAGAATGTTCGGATTGGTGGTCTCGGCACCGGCAGCGGCCGCAATCGCCATGGCTTCCCCGGAATCGGCAAATCAATGCGTCGAGGATACCCGCTTTCGCGAAAAGGTCAGCCAGCCATCGAATCACGGCCGATCCAAAACCGGTTCAGACGCCGGGTCACAGCGCCCGGCCGACGTCCGGCGAGGCGCGCACAGGCTTCGTGATAGGGCGCCACATAGCGGAGCTGGGCGGGAATGCGCGGATATAAAGAGCGTAGCAGCGCGAGGGCACGTCGCACGGCACGCTGCTCGGAGCGCCCGTAAAAAAGGCCGAAATCGTCGCGCAGCCGCTCGGGCAGCAGGCTCGCGGTCAGCGCGCGATACCAGTTGGGCGAACGCAGCCAGGTTCCGGAACCTTCGAAAAGCGACTCGGCGATCCGGCGCGCCGCGTCGCCGACGGCGAGCATGTCCGAGCCGACCATCTGTTCGACATAATCTGAAAATGCCGGCCAGCTTTGCGGCAAGGCGGTTTGCGGAATGCCGAAAAACGCCGCAAACAATCGCTCCTCGCGGTAATAGCGCTCGCGCTCTTCGGACGAGAGCGCCGGGTTGACAAGTTCGAAGGCGACAATTGCGCTGTCGACCAAGGTCGCGAAGACCCAGCGCAGCGCCGCGACATCATTCGCGCAATACGCCGACCCTCCCGGAAAAATGCCGCCGCCTTCCGACAGGGCGCCGGAGATCGCAGTGTGGCGACGATAGAGGCGCCGGGCGGCGGCAATCGCCTCGTCGGTCGTACCGAACACCATCGTAAAGACGACGCCGAAGGTGCGGTGAAACCGGCCGATAGGGTCGGATAAACTGTGCGAATGTTCGGCGATCGCCGCGGCCACCCAAGGATGCGCAAGCTGCAGCAACAGGGCTCGTCCGGCGGCAAGAAAGATCGCGGCCTCGCGGTCGATCCGCCACACCATTGAACCCGGCCCGAAAACGCCACCTGCCCGTCCCGCAGCGGCAGCACGAACCAAGGCCAGTTCGCGTTCGAGATCGGCTCCGGTCACCTCTGCCGACGGTGCGAAAGTCATCGCCACGCTAGCAGTCGCGGAGACGGGCGGCGCTATTCCCACCGATCCTTTGGCACCCAGACATCGCCGCGCTTGCGGTATTGCTTTTTGACGGCTGCCCAGGCGATGCGAAACGCGGTTTCCTCCTGCGCCTGCGGGCCGCGGTCGGCGTGGGTCTGCCAAGCGTTGTTGAAGGTCGCGAGAAAAATCTCCTGGGCATGCGGCGGCAGATGGCGCACCGCAGGTGGCAAATCCGCGGTCGTCGCGTAGGGCACGCGGCCTAACCCCGCATGTATCCTTCGAGCGACAAGCCCAGCGCCGCGGCACCCTCGTCCAGGTAATCGCCGAGCAGCGGCGTCCCGAGCAGATACTCGGTCTCGCTCGAGGATTGCGACTCGCGCGCCTGCCGCATCGCCTCGGCCCAACTCTGCGCATCGTAATCGCCGCGCCCAAGCCACATCAGCGCCAGCAACTCCTCGCGCTCATCGACATTCAACCCGTCGATCGCATCGCGCAATTCCTGTGCTGTCGGGTTATCGGGGGTGTCGAGCAGGATCTCGCGCTCATCGTCATCGACCCCGTCGGAGCCTTCCTCGTAATCCCGGTCGACGGGCGGCACCTCGGCATCGTACTCGCGCGCCTTCTCGACGATAAAGGCGAGCTTTTCGGGGGAAATCGAGAGCATTGTTGAGCCTTTCGCAGTTTGACGGCGGCGCTTCAGTCAGCGGTCGATACAGCAGGCCAGCGCCAGTTCTTGACCTCGGGCATGTCATCTCCATAACGCGTGATGTATTGCTTATGTTCGATCAGCTTGTCCCGCAGCGCCTGCTTGGCGTAGGCCACATAGCCTAGCTGCGGCAGCAGGTCGATAACATCGCTGGCCAGGTGAAACCGCTCGAAATTGTTACGGACGACCATGTCGAACGGGGTCGTTGTCGTCCGTGGCGGGACCGATCGGCTTCGCGGATCGACCCTACGCGGCGATCGACTTGGCGGCGAAAGCGACCGCGGCGTTCAGTGTACGATCAAGACCGGTACCCGGACCGCCGTCCGAACCACGTGTTCGGTGAAGCCGCCAAAAATCCATTCACGCAGCCGGCTATGGCCATAGGCGCCCATAACCAGCATGGCGTGGCTCTCGGCAGCCGCGTTGATCAGGGTGTCCTCCGGACTGTGCTGATCCGGCTGCAGCCGCTCGGCCGTGACCTCAATCCCGCGCCAGCGCAGATTGGCCGATAGCTGGGCGCCTTCTTCGGTCGACAAATCTTCGCTTTCGGCCACCGTCAATATCCGAACTCTTTTTGCGAGCGACAGAAATGGGCTTGCGGCGGTGACTGCGTGCGCCGCTTCGCGTGTCGATTTCCACGCGATGACGATTGTATCCGGCAGGCTCGTCATTGCCGCCGCAGGCGGGACCAGCACCGGGCGGCCGCTCTCGAGGAGTGCGGCTTCGATCACTTCCGGCGCGCCACCGTCGTCACTCGGGCGCCCGATCACCATCAGATCGGCGGCCCGTCCGTGTTCGGCAATCCAGAACGGCTCAGCGCCCACCTGCCGCATCCATTGCGCCGAGGGCTGCCCATTTGGGGGGCGCGGCACATCGACTACAGCCAACCCCTCGCGCGCACAAAATCGATCAAACAGCTCGCGCGCCTGCTTTTCGCGCAGATCGGCCTCCTCATCGAGCCGGTCGACCAGTCCGCCGACCAGCGCCGAGCCGCCGCCCTCAGAGGCCATTGTGACCGCCATCGAGGCTGCATCGACGCGAACATGGAGGAAATTCAGATGCGCCGAAAACGCTCGCGCCACCGCAAGTGCGGAGGCGAACACCGCATCGTCAGCACTGCTTCCTGTTGCGGGTACCAGTATTGACTTGATCATCAAATCTCCTGTGGCGCGCGACCGTGGCTGGTCAATTTCGGTACCCTGGAGATTTTGGCTCGGGGCTGACGGCGGCATTGATTCACATCAACGATCATAGAACGACGGGGCCGCTATTCAGCAAAGCCACCGTTGGAATAGAAGCCGCTGCTGGCGAAGTCAAATCGGTAAGACAAGGGTCCGCGCAAAGGGGAAAAGCGCAAATGACGGAACTCCGCGAG
Source organism: uncultured Alphaproteobacteria bacterium (assembly GCA_963735445.1). GTDB lineage: Bacteria > Pseudomonadota > Alphaproteobacteria > ATCC43930 > CGMCC-115725 > AP-15. Next base: position 91,721 of record CAVTLC010000053.1, on the reverse strand, counting down.
GCCGGGATCTTGTTGGTCATCCTGCTCGGTGGCAGCGCGATCGGGATGGCGATTCGTCCGTTTCTCTCCGAGCGGCACCGCAGCCGAGAAACGACGGATTTGATCCAGCTGGTCATGACCATGCTGGTAACCTTCGCCGCTTTGGTCCTCGGTCTGTTGACCAGCTCGGTCAAAGTATCGTTTGACACCATCGAGAATGATTTACGGAGCGTCTCGATCCAGCTGATCCAGCTCGATCGGTCATTGCGGCAATACGGCAGCGAGGCCGACCCGGCCCGGGTCTTGCTGCGGAGTTACACAGCTGCGCGGATCGCCGCGACCTGGACCGACGAACCAAAGCCTGCCGGCGACTACTATCCGATGCACCTGCCCGAGCCAGGTTCCGGGGCTTCGATCGACGGCTCGAGTTTTGGCGAGATGCTTGCGCAGGTCGAGACCGATATACGCCAGCTCGAGCCTCGCGACCCGATGCATCGTCGGCTGCTGCAAACCTGTGTCAACCAATTCGAGATATTGATGCGGGCGCGCTGGAAGCTGATCGAGGAGGCCCACGGCTCAATTTCGATGCCATTCTACCTGGTCCTGACATTCTGGCTTACGATCATCTTTGCTTCGTTCGGACTGAGCGCGCCGAAAAACATTCTCGCCGGGATCACGATCGTGCTGGGCGCGCTGTCGATCGCCTCGGTAATATTCGTAATTCTTGACCTTGATTCGCCGTTCAATGGCACTTTCGCGGTCTCGAGTAAGCCGTTGCGTGAAGCGCTTGCTCAACTGAGCCGATAGCGACACCGTCGCTTTGGGAGCGCTAGAATGTGATCAGAAATCGGCCGGCGGAGGAGACATGCCTGAATTCCTAACCCTCGACGACCTGGACGTGCGCGGCAAACGCGTTTTGGTGCGCGCCGACCTCAACGTTCCGGTCAAAGACGGCGAAGTCAGCGACGCCACCCGCCTCGAGCGGCTGGCCCCGACAATATCGACGCTGCTTGATAAAGGCGCGGCTGTCGTCCTGATGTCGCATTTCGGCCGACCAAAGGGCGGGCCTGACCCCAAGCTTTCACTGCGCCAGGTATTGCCGGCGCTGCGGCGGGCTCTTGGGCGGGCGTGACATCGCCTTTGCCGAGGATTGTATCGGCGAAAAAGCCGAGCGAGTGGTCGGCGCCTTGCGGCCGGGGCAAGTCGCATTGCTTGAAAATCTGCGCTTCCATCCCGAGGAGGAGAAGAACTCGATGGACTTCGCCCGGGCCTTAGCGGCTCTGGGCGACGTCTATGTCGACGACGCGTTTTCCGCGGCGCACCGCGCCCATGCCTCGATCGCCGCTCTCGCCGGCATGTTGCCCGCGGCTGCCGGCAAGCTGATGCAAGCCGAGCTGGAGGCGCTTTCTGCCGCATTGGAACATCCGGCGCGACCGGTGCTGGCATTGGTCGGCGGCGCCAAGGTATCGACCAAGCTCGACCTGCTGCGCTTTATCATTGGCAAAGTCGATATGCTGGCGATCGGCGGGGCGATGGCGAACACCCTCCTTTTTGCAAAAGGGGTTGCCGTCGGTCACTCGCTATGCGAGCGCGAGATGGCGGATAATGCCCGCCAACTGCTTGCACTCGCCGCCGAGCGGCATTGCCGCGTGATATTGCCGGAGGATGCGGTGGTCGCCGGAGAGCTTAAGGCCGGGGTCGCTTCATCGACCGTGGCGATCGGCTCGGTGGCTGAAGACATGATGATCCTCGACATCGGCCCGAAGACGGTGGCCAGCATCGGCGCCGCCCTTGACGAGGCCAAGACCTTGGTGTGGAACGGCCCACTCGGCGCCTTTGAAACACCCCCCTTCGACCGCGGGACAATGGACGTTGCCCGCAGGGTCGCCGAACTCACCCGCGCCGGGCGGCTGCGCAGCGTCGCCGGCGGCGGCGATACGGTGGCCGCTCTCGCCGAGGCCGGGGTTGAAGACGAGCTATCCTATGTCTCCACCGCCGGCGGCGCCTTTCTCGAATGGCTCGAAGGGCGTCAATTGCCGGGCGTCGCCGCGCTCGCCGAGGCCGCCCATCGTAAGTGACGCCGGCGCTGACGAAACCCGAATAACGGAGACGCACGATGAACGCCGCGGATGTCATGACCCGTAACGTCGTCACCGTCGAGCGTAGGACGCCGATCCGCGAAGCGATCCGGCTGATGCTGGCGAACAAGGTCAGCGGGCTGCCGGTGGTCGACGCCGCGGGCAAGGTCGAGGGTATCCTGACCGAGGGCGATCTGCTGCGGCGCAGCGAGATCGCCACCGAACGGCGGCACTGGCCATGGCTCGATTTCTTGCTGGGGCCGGGGCGGACGGCAAGCGAGTATGTCCGAACTCACGGCCGGACCTGTGAGCAGCTGATGTCGCACGACGTCGTCTCGGTGGCGCCCGATACCTCTCTGGCCGATATCGTGCATTTGATGGAGCGGCGCCGCATCAAGCGGCTGCCGGTCATGCAGGACGGAAACCTTCTCGGGATCGTCAGCCGCCCCGACCTGCTTGCCGCCGTTGCCCGCGCGCTCGATGCACCGCAGGCCCCGGTCGCCGGCGACGACGCCATCCACGACCGCATCCTCGCCGAACTCGAAAAAGCCGACTGGGCGCCGCGTTCGGGGCTGACGATTACCGTCACCGACGGCATCGTCGAACTCGACGGCGTCATCCTCGACGAGCACGAGCGCACCGCCCTTCGGGTCGCCGCCGAAAACGTGCCCGGTGTTAAAGGCATCGTCGATCGCCTGGTCTGGGTCGAGCCGGTGTCGGGCACCGTGATCGAAGCTGGTGAAGCGAGCACGCCAACGCCGAAGCCGCCGGCGCGTTAGCCGCTAAACCGCTACCGCCTTCCCATTCCCCCGCGACCTTGGCGGCGCTAATACGTCTCGCGCGGCAGGTTGAGGTGCGGGAAGGCGCTGTGGACATGCGGCATCACGACTTGGCGCGCCGGCCGGATATAGGATTTGTCGAGCTCGTGCATAGCCGGTCACACCCAGCAGCGACAGGCAGATGCGGATCTCGTCTTCGAGGATCTCGAATAGCCGCACCACTCCCTCGGCGCCGGCCGCCGCGAGCCCGTAGACGTAAAGCCGGCCGCAAGCAACCGCGTCAGCCCCCAGGATCAGCGCCTTGACGACATCGGTGCCGCGGCTGATGCCGCCATCGACCATGATGCGGGCCCGCCCGCCGACCGCCTCGACGACTTCCGGCAGCACATCGATCGACCCGACGCCCTGGTCGAGCTGGCGCCCGCCATGGTTCGACACATAGATGCAATCGACGCCGTGTTCGAGCGCGATCTTGGCGTCCTCGGCGGTGGCGATGCCCTTCAAAATCAGCGGAATGCGGCAATTCTTTTTGATCCGCTCGATGTCGCGCCAGTTAAACTGCGCCTGGTAGATGCGGGCGTCGCCGGGGCGCACGCGGCGGCGCAGATGGCGCTTTGCTATATCGCGCTCGCGGCGGCTGTAGCTGTCGGTGTCGACCGTCAGACAAAACGCGTCGTAACCCTTGTCCATCGCGCGCCCGACATGGTCGTCGACCCAGGCCGCGTCGCCGCGCACATACAGCTGGAAGATCTTAAAGCCGTCGCCCGAGGCCTTGGCGGTTTCATCCAGCCCGGGATGCGATACCGAGGACAGGATTATGCCGTTGCCGAATTCACGCGTTGCTGCGGCAACGGTGGCCCCGCCGCCGGGCTCGAAGACTTCGAGCGAGCCAACCGGCGCGCACAGCACCGGGATGCGCAACTTTTTGCCGAACAATGTCCGGCTGCAATCGATGTTCGACACGTCGCGCAATACCCGCGGCCGAAACCCGATCGAATCAAGCGCCAGCCGGTTGCGCGCCAAGGTGGTCTCGGTCTCGGAGCCGCCGATCAGATAGTCCCAATTGTTGCGGTCGAGATTGATGCGCGCCTGCGTGACAAATTCGTGCAGGTTCTGGAAACGGCTCTCGAATGCGTCAGGCATGATGTTCGAACCTCGCTAGAGCAGCCGGAACCGGTGCTGCGGAGAGTGGCGGATCGGGCGGCAGCCTAGCCGAGCGATTCAGCGGCGGCAATTGGGCTAAGCTACGGCTTTTGCGCTTTCGCCAGACCGCACGGTGTCGCTACGATAGCGCTTCCTCGGTAACATCCGACAATCCTAGTCAAGAGGAGACGCACGATGCCGCGCATACTGACTCCCGCCACCCATTCCGAAGAGACATTGGAGATCGCCTACGATCTGCTGTCGCCTGGCTGGGAATTGAAGATGGCCCCACACGGCCGCCCCGAATTCTGGGACCTGCTGAAAGACACCGAATACTATATCGGCGGCGGGCAATTCCCGCATGGCCCCGAGTTCTACCAGCGCGCCCCGAAATTGCGCATCGTCCAGACCTTGAGCGCCGGCTACAACACTTATGACCTCGACGCGGCGCGGGCGGCGGGCGTGCCGATCTGCAACAATGGCGGCGCCAATTCGACCGCGGTCGCCGAGCACGCGATGATGCTGATGCTGGCGGTCGCCCGCAAACTGATCTGGCAGCATGAAGGCGTTTCATCGGGCCGTTGGCGCGGCAATGATTTCAACGCGACCAAGCTTTACGAACTCGAAGACAAGACGCTCGGCATCATCGGGCTCGGCAATATCGGCAAGAAAGTCGCCCGCCGCGCCCGCGCCTTTGACATGCACATCAAATATTACGACATCAACCGCCTGACGACCGATCAGGAAGACCAGCTCGGCATCCGTTTTGCGCTGTTCACTGAATTATTAAAGAGCTGCGACGTCGTAACCCTGCACGTGCCGCTCGACAAATCGACGCACAATCTGATCGGCGAGCGCGAATTGGCGATGATGAAGCCGACCGCGATCCTGATCAACACTTGCCGCGGCCCGGTGGTCGACGAAAAGGCGCTCTACAATGCCCTGCGCGACGAAAAGATTTTGGGCGCCGGGCTCGACGTCATGGTCGAGGAGCCGCCCAAGCCCGACCACGAACTCTTCACCCTGAAGAACATCATCTTCAGCCCGCACGGCGCCGGCCCGACCTGGGACAATCACTGGAAGCGCTGGCGCAACGCCTTCGACAATTTCGAGCGCGTTGCCCGCGGCCAAAAGCCGTTCTGGATCGTCCCCGAACTCCGCGACTAACGTCCGAACCCGTTAAACACCGCGGGCGGCACCGCCCGCGGGCGTTGCCGTCAGGCACATGCCTCGATGGAGGGGCTTCTCTCCGGTCAGCCCATCCTACCGTTTCGCTGCAGCGTTGTTTTGGGCCGAGGGCGTCGGCCTAATTTCAGGCTTCGCGGTAGCCGCAATCGATGATGCGGGCGGGGCCGTCGACGTCCGACTCGAGAACCCTGAGGCTCCATTCTCTGGCGCGGCCGCCACTTTTGTGGAATTTCTCGTTGACTTCGGCGATCGCCATTTCTTTTGCTTGCTGGTCGTTTTCGGCGATAAGGTGGCGTAATAGATTTCCTCGCCCAATGATCTGGTGCAGCTGAACTTGTTCATGTCTGCGACTCTCTGGTTCCTACGCGATCGTTCAACCAGCAGATCGACAGCGACAGGTCAAGCAGATTGCCGATCAGCTAACACTGCTCCACCGACAATGTCGGACTAGGTACGGTAGCATCCGAGAAACCGCTTTGCCCGGACTTGATCCGGGCATCCACGCCCTTTGCGGGCGCGGTCGGATAGGTTTCCTAGACGTGGATGGCCGGGTCGAGCCCGGCCACAGCGACAGGGGATGCGTCGAGTTTCCTTGTTGCAACCTTTTCGAGCCGGAAGGGATACGCTGCGCGCGAACCTCCCGTGTTGAGCCGAAACTGAAACCCGCTCTCGCCTTAACCGGCTTCACAACGGGCGGGTTGGCGTGTAGGTTTGCAGGTTGATTTCCTGGTAAACTAAGGTTCCGTCATGGCGTTTCTTGCCGACCGTCTTGCTCGCGTCAAACCGTCGCCGACGATGGCGATGACCGCACTCGCCACCGAATTGAAGGCGGCCGGGCGCGATATCGTCAGCCTGTCGGTCGGCGAGCCCGATTTCGACACGCCCCCAAATATCCAGGAGGCGGCGATCGCGGCGATGCGGCGCGGCGAGACCCGCTACACCACGTTTGACGGAACGATCGAGCTAAAGCGCGCGGCCGCGCTGAAGTTCAAGCGCGAGAACGGCCTTGATTACGAGACCTCGCAGATCACGATCAGCGCCGGCGGTAAGCAGGTGCTGTACAACGCAATGGTCGCGACGATCAATCCCGGCGACGAGGTCGTCATTCCCGCCCCGTTCTGGGTGTCGTACCCGGAAATGGTATTGCTGTGTGACGGCACGCCGGTGTCGGTGCCCTGTCCGCAAAATAACGGCTTCAAATTGCGGCCCGAGGATCTCGACGCGGCGATTACGCCCAAGACCAAATGGCTGATCCTGAACTCGCCGTCAAACCCGACCGGTGCCGCCTATACCGAGGCCGAATTGAAGGCGGTGGCCGAGGTGCTGCTGCGCCATCCGCAGGTCTGGGTCATGACCGACGACATGTACGAGCATTTGATCTACGACGATTTCGAGTACCGCACGATCGCCCAGATCGAGCCGCGGCTGTACGAGCGCACCTTGACCGTCAATGGCGTTTCAAAAGCCTATTGCATGACCGGCTGGCGGATCGGTTTTGGCGGCGGCCCAAAAGCGTTGATCAAGGCGATGGGCGCGATCCAGTCGAATTCCACCGCCAACCCGTGTTCGATCAGCCAGGCCGCGGCGGTCGAGGCATTGAACGGGCCAAAGGATTTCATCCCGGTCCACAACCGGAAATTCCAGGAGCGGCGCGACCTCGTTGTCGATCGGCTGAACCGGATCCCGGGTCTGTTCTGCCCGCGGCCGGAGGGGGCGTTTTACGTCTATCCGTCCTGTGCCGGGGTCATCGGCAAGCGCACGCCTGATGGCAAGACCATCGCCAACGACGAGGACTTTGTCCGCTATCTGCTGGAGGCGGAGGGCGTCGCGGTCGTGCATGGCGAGGCGTTTGGCCTGTCGCCGCATTTCCGCATCTCCTACGCGACCTCGAACGAGGTCTTGCGCGACGCCTGCGACCGTATCGACCGCGCCTGCCACGCCCTCAGCGGCTAACGTTTAAGAGCAAGATCACGGACTGGAGTCAGGCCGGCAGCGCGGATAGGGAAGTCAGAATGCCTGATCACAACACCGCCGCTGCCGCGGGATTTCAAAATGCTGACGCGTACGAACAGCTCATGGGCCGCTGGAGCCGTCGGCTCGCACCGCTGCTGACCCGGTTTGGCGGGCTATCGAACGGCGATCGGGTTCTCGACGTCGGCTGTGGCACCGGCAGCTTGACGTTCGCTTTGCCCGCAATCGCGAACGTCGCGGGCGTGACCGGTATCGATGTGACCGAAGCCTTTGTCCAGTATGCGCGTGCCCTCAACAGCGATCCGCGCATCACCTTCAAGCAAGCGGACGCCCGCGCTCTGCCATTCAACGACAATTCGTTCGATCGCGCCTTCTCGATGCTGGTCTTGCAATTCATCCCGGATGCGGGGCGTGCGGTCGCTGAGATGCTTCGTGTGGTCCGCCCCGGTGGGTCGGTGACTGCTGCTGTGTGGGACGACTTTAGCGGTTTGCCGCATGTCCGGCTGATTTGGGACATCGCCGCTGTCCTCGATCCTTCGATCGAGCGTCCGTTCTTCCGGCCATTGAGTGCCCCAAACCAAATGGAGGCGCTGTGGCGAGAGCTCGGCCTCGTCGATGTCGAGCAGACGAGCCTCCTGATCCGCATGGAGTTCTCCTGTTTCGACGACTATTGGCTTCCGTTCACGAAAGGCGAAGGACCGCCCGGAAAGTTCGTTACCAACCTGTCCGATGCCGCTCGCGCAACGCTCGGCGAGCACGTGCGGCGCGCCTATTTGTCCAATAGGCCGGATGGCCCGCGTTCCTTCGCCTGTGTCGCGTGGGCTTGTCGCGGGATTGTGCCCGCCTGAGGACGAACTCGCACGTCGCTCGCTGATCCGAAAGCCGTCTAAATTTCGATTGCGTTACAGCGGCCGGCCGCGCCAGATTGGGTCAGATACCGGCGCCATCGCGGCGTTGCTTGACCCCGCGGGCGCCCGACAAGATCGGCTGGAGGCGCCCCATGGCAAATACATCCGCAAATGAGCCCGCGGCCCCGCGTTGTGCCGCCCTGATCGGTCCATATCTCTCGGGCAAGACGAGCCTGATGGAGGCGCTGCTGTTCGCCGCCGGGACGACCACTCGCCACGGCAGTGTGCGCGACGGCAACTCGGTCGGCGACCCGTCACCCGAGGCGCGGGCGCGGTCGATGTCGACCGAGCTTAATGTCGCGGCGACGTCGTTTCTCGGCGATCCGTGGACAATCCTCGACTGCCCGGGTTCGATCGAACTCGCCTATGAGGCGCAGTCGGCGATGCTGGCGGCGGATGTCGCGGTCGTCGTTGTCGAGCCCGAGGTCGAACGCGCGCTGACGATCAGTCCGTTGCTGCGCTTTCTCGACATCCACAAAATCCCGCACATGATTTTCATCAACAAAATGGACACGGCGAGCGCGCGAGTGCGGGACGTGCTTGCGGCCCTGCAATCGGTGTCGCAGCGGCCATTGGTGTTGCGCCAGGTGCCGTTGCGCGGTGGCGAGGGCGAGATCACCGGCTATGTCGATCTGGTCAGCGAGCGCGCCTATAGCTACCGCCCCGGCCAGCCCTCCGATCTGATACCGCTGCCGGAGGGTTTCTGGGACCAAGAGCGCGAAACCCGCTCCGGCATGATCGAAAAGCTCGCCGATTTCGACGACGAGCTCCTCGAAAAGCTGCTCGAAGAGGTCGAGCCGTCAAAGGAAGAAATTTACCAACACCTGACCCGCTCGATGAAAGAGGCGCAGATCGTACCGGTGTTTCTCGGTTCGGCAACCGCCGATCATGGCGTCCGCCGGCTGTGGAAGGCATTGCGTCACGAGACGCCATCGCCGCGGGAAACCGCCGACCGGCTCGGCATCGCCGCCGCGGGTGAGCCATTGGCCCAGATCATCAAGACTTATCACCTGCCGCATACCGGGAAATTGTCGCTGGCGCGGATCTGGCGCGGGACCATCAATGAGGGCATGGTGCTGAACGGCACGCGCGTCGCCGGTCTGTTACGGGTTACCGGGGCGCAACACGAAAAGCTTGCCTCGGCCCAGGTCGGCGAGGTGGTCGGCATGACCCGCATGGAAAGCATCATGACCGGCGACGTCCTGACCCCGTCGGGGAAGGCCGATCCGCTGCCGCGGCCGGAGCGGCCGCAGCCGGTGTTCGGGCTGGCGATATCGGCTGATAAACGCGCCGATGACGTGAAATTAACCGGCGCCATCGCCAAGCTGACCGAGGAAGACGCGACCTTCGAACTCGAACAGAACGCCGACACTCAGGAAATGGTGCTGTGGGGGCAGGGCGACATTCATCTGCAGATCGCGATCGACCGGCTGCGCAACCGCTTTAACCTTGCGGTCAACGGCCGCCCGGCATCGGTGCCCTATAAGGAAACGATCCGCGGCAGCGTCCAGCAGCATTCGCGCTTTAAGCGGCAGAGCGGCGGTCATGGCCAGTTCGCAGACATAACGATCGACGTCAAGGCGTTGCCGCGCGGCTCGGGTTTCACCTTTAAGGACAGCGTGGTCGGTGGGGCGATCCCGCGCAATTACATCCCGGCGGTCGAGGAAGGCGTGGTCGAGGCGTTGGCGCGCGGCCCACTCGGCTTCCCGGTGATCGATCTGACGGTCAATCTGATCACCGGCCAATTCCATGCGGTCGACAGCTCGGATCAGGCGTTCCACACCGCAGGGCGGCAGGCGATCCAGGAGGCATTGCCAAAATGCGAGCCGATGCTGCTCGAACCGATCGACTCGGTCGAGATTTCGGTGCCGAACGCGTTTACCGCGCGGGTGCAACGGCTGGTGTCGGGGCGACGCGGGCAGATCCTCGGCTATGACGCAAAGCCGGATTGGCCCGGCTGGGATGTGGTCAGCGCTCACATGCCGCAGAGCGAGTTGCACGATCTGATCGTCGAATTGCGCTCGCTGACCCTCGGTGTCGGCAGCTTTGCGCATGCCTTTGACCACATGCAGGAATTGACGGGCCGGCCGGCGGAAAAGGTCATGGCGCAACGCACCGCTGAGGCCGCTCAGTAATCGATTCCAGCTTTGGACCGCGGCGCCGGCTCGCGAAAGCGTGACTTGGCGCCGTTGGGCGCGGCCCCAAATTTGCAGTGTTTATTTGTCCAAGGGGCGGCGATGCTGATCCGGCGCAACAAAGGGTGGGAGCTACGCGAGGCCGCTGCAACGCCGGAAACGGTGTTCTGGCGCCGGCGGGAATTGCTCAAAGCGATGGGCCTCGGGTCGATGCTGATGCCGGGGCTGGTGGGCTCGATCGGCTCGGCAGTGGCGGCGGCGGAGCCGCCAGATCCCTCGGCCAGCCTTTATCCGGTCAAGCGCAACCCGCGCTACACCCTCGACCGCAAGATTACCGATCCGAAATATTCCGAGAACTACAACAATTTCTACGAATTCGGTTCGGAGAAGACGATCGCCGACGAGGCTCAGGCGCTGAAGATCCGGCCGTGGACGGTCAAGATCGACGGCATGGTCGAAAAGCCGTTCGAGATCGGCATCGACGATTTGTTGAAGAAAATGCCGCTCGAAGAAAGGCTGTATCGCCACCGCTGCGTTGAGGCGTGGTCGATGGCGGTGCCGTGGAGCGGCTTTCCGATGGCGGCGCTGGTTGGGCTGGCAAAGCCGCTGGGTTCGGCAAAATACGTGCGCATGGAAACCTTTGTCGACGCCGCGGAGGCGCCCGGGCAAAAGCAGTTCTGGTATCCGTGGCCGTATATCGAAGGCGTCACGATCGCCGAAGCCAACAACGAGCTCGCGTTTATGGTGACCGGCATGTACGGCAAGCCGGTGCCGAAACAGGATGGTGCGCCGCTGCGGCTGGCCTTGCCGTGGAAATATGGGTTCAAGTCGATCAAATCGATCGTCCGAATCTCGTTCACCGACAAGCAGCCGGTGACGTTTTGGCAGACCGTGCAAGGCGAGGAATATGGCTTTTGGGCGAACGTCAACCCCGAAGTCCCGCATCCCCGCTGGAGCCAGGAAACCGAGCGGGTGCTTGGCACCGACGAACGCGTACCGACGCTAAAATGGAATGGGTACGGCGAGTATGTGGCCCATCTCTATGACGGGCTGCAGAATCAAAAGCTGTTTATATAGAGCCTAGGGGCTGAGGCCGAGCCGGTTGAGGGTTGCCGGCAGATCGGCGAAGTGGTCGAGCAGGGCATCGGCGCCGAGCGATTCCGGGTCGACACGGGCATAGCCATAGCGCATCAGCACCAGCGGCATCCCGGCGCCGTGCGCGGCGGCGGCATCATTTTCGTTATCGCCGATCATCGCCGACCTGTTTGCATGACCGCCGACCGCACTAATCAGACCGAGCAGATGTCCCGGATCGGGCTTTTTGACCGCAAAGCGATCGCCGCCAGCTATCGCATCGAACAGCGACGACAGGCCGAGCCCCTCGAGCACGGTAATCGTCGCGTGTTGCGGCTTGTTGGTGCAGATTGCCGTACGATAGCCTTCTCGGCGCAGCGCGGCCAAGGTGGCTGGCACCCCCGGATAAGGCTCGGTCAACCGCACCGCATCGCCCTCGTAAAGCTGCAAAAAGCGAGGCAAGGCAGCCGTGGCCTGACTCGGGTCGAGCCCGCTTTCGGCCAGCGCACGGCGGACGAGCGCCGGGGCGCCGTCGCCGATCATGCGGCGAACCTGTGCCAGGGATAGCGGCGCGCGGCCACGCTCGCGCAGCATTTCATTGACGGCCGCGCGGAGATCAGGGGCGCTGTCAATCAGCGTGCCGTCGAGATCGAAGACCAGAAGAAACCCGCTCATTACGGGAGAATTTGTATCGTCGGGCGTCGCCATGCAACGTATGCTTCATCTGCCGGCCCGCGGAGGGATGTGCCGACGAACTAAATTTCCGGACAGATACAGGGGTATGGCTGGCGCTGGAAGTGAGTGCCTTTTCCTATTCGACGGATGCCATTGTTTCACAGCAGCAAATGATCGAAGCGATGCAGGGTCGTGAGCGCGGGCTGTGCCGACTGGAGCGTCCCGCGGCCGCTTTCTGCTCGCGGCTGACCTCAGTTCGAACGCAATGACAGTGTCGGCAATCGACGCGGAGAGCGGCGCGCTCGCGTCGTTACGGCAATACCGGCGCGGTGAAATGCCCAACTGAGATCAAAATCGTCGATCTGCGCTGAGCCTCACAGGTCTATCGTCGCAGGTCGGAATGATCACTCCCGCAAATACAGCGGGGTTAATCGGGAGGAAGTGACAATGAGAAGACGGCTGACGCGAAGACGGATGCTCGCGCTGGGCCTTGGCAGCGTGGTGCTGCCGGCCCCGCTGATTGTTGCGCGAAAAGCCGTCGCCGCAAACGGGCCGGATACGGTCGTCTATGTGTCGAATGCCGGGAGCAAGGAGATCTTCGCCCTCGCAATGAACCGCGACAGCGGCGAGTTGACGATGATCGACAAGGTCCCGGTTCCCGGTACCGACAAACCATCGCCCGCCAGCATGCCGATGGCGGTAACACCCGATCGCCGGTTCATCATTGCCGCATTGCGCAGTGACAATTTTCCGGCCTCGAGCTTTGCGATCGACCGCGCGAGCGGGCATCTGACCCATGTCGGGACGACGCCGCTTGCCGACAGCATGGCCTACATCATAACCGATCGCAGCGGGCGGTTTCTGCTCAGCGCTTCCTATCCGGGCAACAAGCTGACGATCAACCCGATCGCCGCCGATGGCAAGGTCGTCGAGAAAACAACACAGATCATTCCAAACCGGCCCAAATCGCATTGCATCATGGTCGATGCCGAGAACAAGCATTGCTATGCGACGAGTCTCGGCAGCGACATCGTCATGGAGTGGATATTCGATCCCTCGACCGGGACATTATCCCCCAACGGTCCCGGCGAGGTTCATACCAAGCCCGGCGCTGGGCCGCGCCATATGGCATTGCACCCCAGCCGGCGCTTCCTGTACCTGATCACTGAGACCACCGACACGATCGGCGCCTATGCGATTGACCCAGCGAACGGGACATTAACCGAACTGCAATTTGTCGACGCGCGGCCGGAGGGCTTCACCGCGCAGCCTGCCGCCGCCGATCTGCACGTGACGCCGGACGGTCGTTTTCTCTATGGAAGCGAGCGCAAGACCAGCACCTTGGCCGGTTATCGCATCGACCCGGAAAAGGGCACCTTGTCGCCGATCGGGCACTGGCCGACCGAGAAGACGCCACGCGGCTTTAACATCGACCCGCGCGGCCGTTTTCTTTTGTCGGTCGGGCTCGATTCGAACGCGATGACCGTCTACCGCATCGACCCGCAATCGGGCGCGCTCACCCCGATCGAGCACTATCCGATGGGCAAGATGCCGAACTGGATCGAAATCGTCGATTTGCGCTGACACGGCTAGGACTGCGGTCGTCGGGATTGGTTTGCCGCCGCGCTCCTCGCAATGACCTCGTCTCGTCATTGCGAGTGCAGTGGAAGCAATCTCGCGCGAGATCGCCTATGACGGTCAGATGTACACGCCGCGCATGCCGCCTTCGGGGTAGCGGGTGCCAGCCGCGGCGCCGATCGGGATCGCGGTCGAGATGCGATCGATATCGGCCGAGGTCAGGCTGACTTTGATTGCCCCCAGGTTTTCCTCGAGGCGGGCGATGTGCTTGGTTCCGGGGATCGGGATCACGTCCGGCCCTTGCGCCAACAGCCACGCCAATACCAGCTGCGCCGGTGTGCAGCCTTTTTCGTGCGCAATCGCCTCGATCCGGCCGACCAGCGCGCGGTTCTTGGCGAAATTGTCGCCCATAAAGCGCGGATGGCGGCCACGGGTGTCGCCCTCGGCGAGATTATCGAAATCGGGCACAACGCCGGCCAACAGGCTGCGACCGAGCGGGGCGTAGGCGACAAAAGAAATCCCGAGATCGCGGGTCAGTTCGCGGGTCTCGGTCGCCTCCTCGCGGTACAGCAATGAGAACTCGCTTTGCACCGCGGCGATCGGATGGGTCTGGTGGGCGCGCCGGATGCGTTCGGGCCGGGCCTCGCATAAGCCGAGATACCGCACCTTGCCCTGCTCGACGAGCCGCGCCATCGCGCCGACCGTGTCCTCGACCGGCACTGCCGGGTCGACGCGGTGCTGGTAATAGAGATCGATGACATCGACACCGAGCCGTTTCAGGCTCGCCTCGCAGGCCTGCGCGACATATGCCGGGCTCCCGTCGACACCGTTGGCGCCGCCCGGCCGCCGCGTCTGGCCGAATTTGGTGGCGATCACCACGCCGTCGCGCCGCCCCTTCAAGGCACGGCCGAGCAACTCCTCGTTCTGGCCCCAGCCATACATGTCCGAACTGTCGAAATGATCGACGCCGAGCTCGAGCGCGCGATGGATCAGCGCGACCCCGGCCGCGTCGTCGCTTTTGCCATAAACCCCGGACAGCGACATGCAGCCGAGTCCGATCGCCGACACCTCCGGCCCATCCTTGCCGAGCCGGCGCCGTTCCATAACCACTTTACTGTTCATTGACTATTCCTCTCGTCCGTGAAGTATTTATCAGGTGAACGCTCAGCGTCTCCTTTGGCGACGTGCCGCGTCAAGCTAACGGAGACGCACAGTCTGTGCTGCTAGAGACTAAGCGCTGGACCGCCTTCGTCTTCCCGGCGAAAGCCGGGACCCATGGCAGCCGTGGATACCGGCCTTCGCCGGTAAGGCGAGCGGTGGGCGGGATGCGCGCTATCTGCTGGACTCCGCGTAGTCGAAAACGCCAAACAATCCGGCCGTCGCCTGGTTTCACCGGGCGGCGTTGTCCTTGCCAAATAAATCGAGCGGCAAAAAGGCGCTGACGACCATGTTCGGTACGTCGACCAGTTCGCTGATCTTCAGATCGACCGCAACGCTGCAGATGGCGTAGGCCTGCTGCCGCGTCCAGCCGCGCTCGACCAACAAATCGATCATCGACAGCAAGGCGTTGCGCGCGCTCAAGGTCGTGTCTTCGCTCTCGTTGGTGCCATCGGGACGGATCGACATGCCGGTGGTCGCCAGAAAGCGTCGCGGGGCGGCGAGTTCCGGCGGGAAATAGTAATCGTTGCGCTGAAACCGCGGGAAGCGGATGCCGCGGCGCTGGGCCTCGCCCTTGTGCAAGGAAAAGCGGACCAGGATCGATCCCGACATTTCGATCGCGGTGCCGCAGGCCTCGCCATCGCCTTGAGCGAAATGCGCATCGCCGACCGAGAACAACGCGCCGTCGACAAACACCGGCAGCAGCAGCCGCGCCCCTTTGCTGAGCTGCTTGATGTCGAGATTGCCGCCGTTCTCGCGCGGCGGGATCGTCCGCAACGCCTCGGACGCGATCGGCTCGCCGCCCGGCACGGCCCCCTTGGCTTCGGGAGGCAACGCCACACCGCCGCGCGCTGCGAGAGCGGCCTCGCGGCGCTGGACCGTCTCGCGCAGTTGCCGCGAAGGCGCGACCCCGATCACGCCGACAAACGAACCGTCGGGGATGCGTACACCGGGCAGATCGGCCAACTCGGCAAAGCCGTCCTTGATCGACCATTTGACAATGTGCGGCTCGGGAAAGGCGTCGCGCAAAAAGCCGAAACCCGGCACCTGCACGGTATAACCAAAGGCCGCCGGCTTCATGTCGCAGATCTCGACTTCGAGCAGATCGCCCGGGGCGGCGCCGGCAACATAGACCGGCCCGGTCAGCGCGTGGACGCGGTTGAGATCGCAGTGCAGCAGATCCGGCGCGGTCGTTGACGACGTGATCTGGCCGTCAAAGGCGTCGCGGGTCTCGATCTCGACTTCCTCGCCGAGTTCGGCCTCGACGATCGGCGGGATCGCTTCGTGCCAGCGGTTATGGCCTTTGTCCGGTTCCTCGGCGAGCGGCTTTGTATAATCGACGGTGATGCTTTTCATACCCGCCCTCCTGCGAAGTGCCGGCGAGGCTATGCACAACCCATGCCCGACGCAAGCAGCGGTGCCCCCGGGATTGCGGTCAACCGGTGAAGATCGCCTTTGGGATCATCGCATGGATGCCTTTGACGCCGTCGACGACCTGAGTGACTTCGAAATCGACGGCAATGCTGGCGAGCGCATAGGCGTCCTCGCGAGTCAGACCTTTCTCGCAGACCAGAAAGTCGATCGTCTCGCGGATGGCGATCTTCATCGCCTCGTCGAGGTTCTCGTGCAAACCGATCGCGATCCAATGGGTCGGCGTTTCGGCCCGCGGCCACGTCAATGGCCGGCCCTTGAGCAGTTCGAAGCGAAAGACACCGGTCAGCGACGTTTCGATCGCGGTCAGATCGACCTCGCCGTTGCCCTGTGCGGCATGACCGTCGCCGACCATGAACAAGGCTCCCGGCACATGGACCGGCAAGTAAAATGTCGATCCGGCCGTCAGTTCCTTAAGATCGATATTACCGCCATGGGCGCCCGGCGGTATCGATGAGACCCGCCCGAGACTGCCCGCCGGCCCGGTCGCCATGATCCCGAAAAACGGCTTCAGAGGGACCTCGATGCCTGGAGCAAATAACGCCCGGCCGCGATCGAGATCGAATGGGATCACGATGCTGCGGTTGAGGGTGAATTCGTCCGGTAGCCCACCCTTTGTCGTGCGCATCGAATTGACGCCGTAAGGGGTGCGCGGCGTTGCTTCGAGGATGTGCACTGCAAGCACGTCGCCCGGCTCGGCGCCCTCGACATGGAGCGGCCCGGAAACGATGTGCGGCCCGAGCCCGCTGTGCTGAACCTTCGAGTAGATCGCGACGGCATCGGCCAGAACCTGTTCGCGCGGAATGCCGAAACGGGCGAAAAATGCCTCGGGGGAGCCCTGATCAGCGACCAGCCCTTCATGCGAGACCGTGTCGATCGTGACCGTCTCGCCAGGCCGGACAAAGGCGATCGGATCCAGCGCGCCTGAAAAATAGCCCCAATGCACGGTTTCGGGACCGCTGCCGATCCGCAGCGTGCTGTCCGTGCGCGTTACCAGCCCTGCCGCAGCCGCGCGTTCGGCCGCCTGCTGCGATACTCTGTGTCTGGCCGCAGTCGGCTTTGTGAACGGCGCGAGTGGCGAGCCGGCTGCATCCGCCAGCCCGCGATGCAGAAAGTCGCGCTTTTCGGCATCGACGAGGCCGAGACGGAACAATTCGTCGACAAATCCCTGATAGCGCGCAGTGTCCTGTGTCATAAGCCGAGCGCTTTCGCCGCGCGGGCGACTCGTTCGGCGCGGTCGCGCTGGCGCGGTTCGCTGCGGGCGAGTACCTGCGTCAGCACCGCGGGATCGGCTTTTTCGGGTGAACCGGAGACAAAGGGCGGCGCCGGATCGTATTCGATGCCGAGTTGGATCGCTTCGGCCGCCGCACGGCCGGAAATCTCGGCAGCGACGGTCAGCGCCACGTCGATTCCGGCGGTGACCCCGCCACCGGTGAAGATGTTGCCGTCGACGACGACACGCTCGGCGACCGGCTCGGCGCCAAACGCACGCAACAGCTCGCGCGACATCCAGTGCGTACCGGCGCGCTTGCCGCGCAGCAATCCCGCCGCACCCAGCACCAAGGAGCCGGTGCAGATCCCGACGACATAGCGCGCCTCGGCCGCGGCGCGGCGCAGAAACCCCAGCACCTCTGCATCTTCGAGCAGCGGGTTGATGCCGGCGCCGCCCGGCACCAGCACCAGATCGAGCGGCGGGCAATCGGCAAAAGTCGTATCGGGCGAAATCCTCATCCCGTGCTCCGAGCGCACCGGGTCGAGGTCCTTCCACAACAGTCGGGTCTCAGCGCCGGGCAGCCGAGCCAAAACCTCGTAGGGACCGGTCAGGTCGAGCTGGGTCAAATTCGGGAACACCAGCATCCCGCTGCGCAACGTGGTCTCGCCCATCGCTGTTCCTTGAAAATCGCCGGCTGGAGCCGCCTCGTTTTATCGTGAGACTTTGCCGTGGGCAAATCAGCAGAAATCGATGCGTCTGCTGCTTGTGAGCCTGGCGCCCAAGAGGGCTGATTCCGGACCAGGGCTGATCGGGCCGCTGGCATAGTCTTTGCTGCATTGCGTCAAGGGAGCGCCGACCTCCCGCCGAGGAGACACCGCAATGCAGATGACGCGACGGGAATTTGCGACATTGGCCGGCGCTGCAATGCTGGCCCCGACGTTATCGGCGCATGCCGAGAGCGCCAATACCCTTGTGCCCGGCTTTAACATGCCGGCCAATCTTGATCCGCATCAGGTGCTCGATGTCGCGGCAACCGATTACGCGCTCAACGCTTATGACAACCTTTATCGTTGGGAGGACAATCCGGCGAAGATGCGCCCCTGGCTGGCGGTCAGCTATACCGCCTCGCCAGACGGCCTCACTTGGGATTTGAAGCTGCGGCAAGGCGTCAAATTCCATGATGGCAGCGAGCTCACGGCCGCCGATGTTGTCTACAGCTTTCAGCGCCTGCTCGGGCTCAACAAAGCGCCATCCGCACCATTTCTGACCGTCATCAAATCGGAGTCGGTCACCGCGCCGGAACCGTATCTGGTTCGCTTCAAGCTGGAAAAGCCGTTCGGGCCGTTCTTTGCAACGATCCCGATGGTCGCCATCGTCAATCCGCGGGTCATCAAGGCGCATGAGAATAACGGTGACTGGGCCGCGACTTGGCTCGCCTCGAACCAGGCTGGCTCCGGCGCTTACCGGGTCAACCCGTCAACCTACGTGCCGCTCGAACATCTCGATATGGAGCGAAATCCCGATCATTTTATGGGCTGGAGCGATAATCCGCGGCCGGTTGCGGCGGTCAGCTGGCGCCCGGCCCAGGTGACATCGACGAGAGTATTGGCGTTGCTCAACGGCTCGCTCGACATGACCGACAGCAATCTGCCGGTGGACCAGATCGAGCGCATTCAAAAAGCGCCGAATGCCCACATTGCCAAGAACCAGACGATGCGGCTGTTTGTGATCCGCATGAACAATACAAAACCACCGTTCGACAATATAAACGCGCGCAAATGTTTTGCTCATGCCTTCAATTATGACGGATTCATTAATGAAATCGTGAAAGGTTATGCGACCCGCAATACATCGCCAATACCCAATAACCTCTGGGGCTATCCAAAAGACGAAAAGGGCTATGATTACGATTTGGCCAAGGCCAAGGAATATTTCGACAAAGCGGTGGCCGAGGGTGCGCCAATCAAACGGCCGATCGAATTGCATGTGCAGCAGCCGCTCGAGCAGACGGTGCAGGCCGGGCAGCTGTTCCAGAGTGATCTCGCCACCATCGGGGTCAATCTGAAACTGGTCAGCGACACCTTTGCCAATCTGACCAGCGTTTCGAGTAAGGCGGAGACCACACCCGATATGTGGATCCATTGGGTGAGCACCTATTACGTCGACCCCGACAATTGGATCGGCCAGATGTACGACAGCCGCTTTCACGGCACTTGGAAGGCGTCGTGTTGGTACACCAACCCGAAGGTAGACGCGCTATTGCGCAAGGCCCGCGCGCTGGTCGAACAGGAGGATCGTGCGCCCCTTTACGAACAGGCGGCCCGAATGATCGTCGCCGATTCACCCGATATCTGGATCTACAACCATATCGAGGTGGTCGGCTTGGCGAACCGCGTCCAAGGCTTTCGCCATTGCCCGGTCGGATCGGGCGGCGAAGTCCGCTGGATGCATCTCGCAGCATGAGGCGGGCGGGTTTTCGTTAGCGGAGGACGACCGCTTGCTAGGCTTTATCCTGCGCCGTGCTGCGTATGCCGTCCCGTCGCTTTTCGGGCTCCTGGTCATGACCTTTCTGATGGTGCGGGTGGTGCCTGCGGATCCCGCGGCGGCCCTCGCCGGCGACAATGCGACACCACAACAAATCGCCCAGATCCGCCACGAATTCGGCTTTGACCGCCCAATTGGGGTTCAGCTCATTCTCTATCTTGGCCAAGTGCTGCGCGGAAATTTCGGCGAGAGCCAGTATTCGCATCGCCCGGTCGGAGCCGACATTCGC
Source organism: uncultured Alphaproteobacteria bacterium (assembly GCA_963735445.1). Classification (GTDB taxonomy): domain Bacteria; phylum Pseudomonadota; class Alphaproteobacteria; order ATCC43930; family CGMCC-115725; genus AP-15. The sequence goes on along the minus strand of CAVTLC010000053.1, from coordinate 71,638 downwards.
CAGCGCCTGCCGGCGACATTGGAACTGACCTTGTCGGCGCTGCTGATCGCCTCCGTATTCGGTATTCCGCTCGGCGTGATTTCGGCGGTGTATCACAATCGCTGGCCGGATTTTGCCCTGCGCCTGTTTACGATTACCGGCGTGGCGATGGCGGCCTTTTGGTTTGCGATTATGCTGCAGATGCTGTTTGCGATGCAGCTGCACTGGCTGCCGTTACGCGGGAGGCTCGGCACCGACATCCTGCCGCCGCCGGATATCACCGGCTCGCTGTTGATCGACAGCTTGCTTGCCGGACGTTTTGACGCGTTTTGCGATGCTTTGCGGCATCTCGTCCTGCCGGCAGTGACATTGTCACTTGGTGGGCTGGCGACGATCACCCGCTTTACCCGAGCCGGCATGCTCGAGACCCTGCAGAAGGACTTTGTGCTGTTCGAGCGCGCGGTCGGTTATCCGCGGCATCGCCTGATATGGGTCTATGTTCTGCGCAACTCGGTCATCGCCGCGGTGACGCAGATTGGGCTGCTGTTTGGCGCGCTGATCGCCGGCGCCGTCGTCGTCGAAGCGATCTTTGACTGGCCAGGGATCGGTGACTATGCGGTGCAAGCGATCCTGACCGCCGACTACAAGGTCATGCTCGCCGTCACCCTGCTGGTCGGGGTGATTTACACCGCGGTCAACATTGTGACCGATCTGGTGCACGGGCTGCTCGACCCGCGACTGCGGGAGCAGTTGTAAATGCGCGCCCCATCCCTGCCATCGCCGACGATCGCACGCCCGTTCTTATCAGGTCGGCGCGAGCCGCGGCGTTTCAGCGGACACTGGCTGATCCTGAAGAAGTTCGCCCGCGACATTCCGGCATTGATCGGGCTCGTCATCGTCATATGCGTCGTCGTGATTGCGCTGATCGGCCCTTGGATCGCGCCACATCCCGGTGACATCGTTGCCTCGCACTTGCTGCAGCGGTTGAAGCCGCCAAGTGCGGCGTTCCCGTTTGGCACCGACAATCTCGGCCGCGACTTGTTCTCGCGCGTGATTCTCGGCACTCGCGGCGCACTCGAAGTGGCGCTCGTTGTGGTGGTGCTCGCGAGCCTGATCGGCGTGCCGCTCGGGCTGATCGCCGGTTATACCCGGGGCTGGTTGTCGGAAACCATCATGCGGGTGACCGACGTCTTTCTGGCGATCCCGCAACTGGTCCTGGCGCTGGCATTGGCGCAGCTGATGAGCCCGTCGCTTGAAACCGCGATGGTCGCGTTGGCGCTGACCTATTGGCCGTTTTTCACACGGCTCGTCTTTGCCGAAACCAGGCGGCTCAGCGCCTCACTGTTTATCGACGCCTTGCGCGGCATTGGCGCTGGTGATGCGCGCATCCTGTTCCTCCATATCCTTCCGAATGCGATCTCGCCTGTGATCGTGCGCGCGACGATCGGGATGGGCTTTACGATCCTGGTGGCGGCGGTGCTCGGATTTCTCGGCATGGGCGCCACCCCGCCGGCGCCCGATTGGGGGCTGACGATATCGGAAAGCCGCAACTACCTTCCCGACGCCTGGTGGTATTCGACGTTTCCAGGTCTGGCGATCCTGGTCACCGTCCTCGGTTTCAACCTGCTCGGTGACGGGGTCCGCGACCTCGTCGATCCACGCTTGCGGCGGTCGCGCTGATGGCCGACGCGATCCTCGAGATACGCGGTTTGCGGCTGTCGATCGCCACCGACGAGGGGCTCGCCAAAATCCTCGACCACATCGATTTCACCCTCGAACGTGGGCACATCCTTGGGGTGGTCGGTGAGTCCGGCTGTGGCAAGTCGACCATCGTTCGCGCGATCCTCGGTCTATTGCCGGCAGGCGCGCGGATCGAGGAAGGGGAGATCCGCTTTGATGGCGAGGATCTGCTTGGAGTCAGTGAGCGAGACCTGAACACCCGGATACGCGGGCGCCGCATCGGCTTTATCCCGCAAGATCCCTATCTGGCGTTGAATCCGGTCTTCAAAGTCGGCACGCAGCTGCAAGAAATTATGCGATGGCACGCGCCGGACGTGGAGGATGGCTCGGGCCCGCGGCGTGGGCGCGGCCAGCGCGAGCGTGTCCATCGCGACCGTATTGTCAATCTGCTGCGCCGCGTTCAGATGCCCGATCCCGAGGCGGCGCTGGAGCGTTATCCGCATCAATTCTCCGGTGGACAGCGCCAGCGTCTGCTGATCGCGGCGGCACTCGCCTGCTCGCCGGCGCTGGTTATCGCCGATGAGCCGACGACAGCGCTCGACGTCACCACGCAGCAGCAAATCCTCGATCTCCTGCGCGATCTGGTCGAGGAATTCGGCCTCTCGATGCTGTTCGTGACGCACGATCTCGGTGTCGTCGCGCAGCTATGCGACGACCTCTGCGTGATCTACGCCGGGCAGACGGTCGAGCGCGGCCGCACCGCCGCCATACTCAGTGCGCCATATCATCCCTATACGCGCGCCCTTTTGGCGTGCCATCCCGAACGTTCGGCATCGTTCACCGGCATTCCCGGCGCGGTGCCGTCGCCCCTGCGCGCCGGGCCGGGCTGCCGTTTTGCCCCGCGCTGTAGAGAGGCGCGTCCGGGTTGCGCGACGCGTCGCCCGCATCTCGTCCGCGCTGCCGCGGGCCGGCTCATCGACTGCGTGCTGCACGAGCGATTGGAGGTTTTGGCATCGTGACCGGAACGCCGCTCCTCGAATTGCGCGACGTCACGGTGCAGCTCGGCGGTGAGCGCCGCCTGCTCGGGAAAAGTAAGCCGCCGGTGCGCGCCGTGGGCGGCGTTAGCCTCGCGGTGGAAAAAGGCGAGATCCTTGGCATCGTCGGGGAGTCAGGCTGCGGTAAAACGACTCTCGGCCGCACGATTCTGGGGCTGCAGCGCGAGGCCGCAGGCGAGATTCGTCTTGCCGGCAAGCTGGTGAGCGGCTTCCCGCCAAAGCGCGCCCGCATCGCTCGGCGGAATATTCAGTATGTGCACCAGGATGCCGCGGCGGCGCTGGATCCGTGGTGGAGCATCGGCCGCACACTCGAGGAGGGGCTGGTTATCCACGATGCCGGCTCGGCTGAGTCGCGCCGCGAGCGGGTCGACGAGGTGCTGGGCGCCGTCGGCCTCGATGCTTCTGTCCGGCCGCGCTATCCGCACGAGCTTTCCGGCGGCCAGTTGCGGCGCGTGGCATTGGCCCGCATCCTGTTGCTGCAGCCGCGGATCATCGTCCTCGACGAGCCGACCTCCGGGCTCGACATGTCGGTCCAGGCGACAATTCTCAATCTATTGCTCGAAATGCGGCGGCGGCTCGGGCTGACCTTCCTGTTCATCTCGCACGATTTGTCGGTGGTCGAGCGGCTGTGTGACCGCGTTGCGATCATGTATCTCGGGCGGATCGTCGAACTCGCCTCGGCCGAGGAAATTTTTGCCCGGCCGTTGCATCCCTATACCCGAGCATTGCTGGCGGCCGCACCCCGGCTCGACCCCGAGCCACGCAGAACCGGCCAGCGGGTCTTTGGTGAGCCGCCGAGCGCTGCGGCGCTGCCGCCGGGCTGTGTGTTCGCGACGCGCTGCCCGCATGTTCAACCCAGCTGCACCGCGGCGGCGCCACCGCTCGAAATTGCCACTCTGGGACACAGCATCTGCTGCCGGCGCTGGCGCGATCTCTACCCCATAGCGGCTGGCGAGCCGGAAAGGCCAGGAAGCGAGGCGCTCGTTCGCGTCAGCTAGCGGGTCTGCGGCACCGCGCGTTCCCTGGGGATTTTCAGAACCGCTGGCTCGCCGATCAGATTTCTGTCTATAACCCCGCCCCGGCGGTCCTTTCGACCCGCGTCCCGCAACTTATCGGCTCTTCGGGCTGTTGTGCTCGCTGACCCGATTTTCACAATGTGGCGTTAGCTTGGTACACGGACCGAGCGCACCGATGCCAGACACGGCTGTCATTCACACCGAAACCCGCCCAGGCTTTACCCGAAGCCTGGCAATCTCCGCGCTCGGCGTCGTCTATGGCGACATCGGCACTTCACCGCTCTACACGGTCAAGCAGTGCTTCGAGAATGCCGACGTCAGCCAGACCCGCGTCTTTGGAGTTTTGTCGCTGATCGCCTGGGCCCTGACTTTGGTCGTCACCGTCAAATACGTGCTTGTACTGATGCGCGCGGACAATCGTGGCGAGGGCGGCATTCTTGCCTTGATGGTTTTGGCGATGCGCGCCGCTGTGACCGGCCGCTCCAGGTGGATCATGTGGGCCGGGCTAATCGGGGCGGCACTGTTTTACGGCGATGGCGTCATTACGCCGTCGATCTCGCTGCTGAGCGCGGTCGAGGGGCTCAAGGTCGCGACGCCCGCGTTTGAGCCCTATGTGGTGCCGCTGACCCTGCTGCTGCTCGTCCTCCTGTTTATGGTCCAGCGCCGCGGCACGGGTCATGTCGGCCGCTACTTTGGCCCGGTCATGATCCTGTGGTTTTCGACGCTCAGCATTCTTGGCGCAATTGAGATTGCGCGGCGCCCTTCAATCCTGACCGCAGTCGATCCGCGCTATGCCGTCAACCTGATGTGGCACCATCCGTGGCACGGCTTTGTTCTGCTGGGGTCTGTTGTGCTGGCGGTGACTGGGGCCGAAGCGCTTTACGCCGATATGGGGCATTTCGGACGCTCACCGATCCGCCGCGCCTGGCTGCGCTTTGTTTTCCCGGCGCTGCTGCTGAATTATTTTGGCCAGGGAGCCTTGCTGCTGGCAAAACCAGCCGCCATCGAGAACCCGTTCTACCTGCTCGCTCCGAGCTGGGCGTTATATCCGCTGGTTGCGCTCGCTTCGACGGCGACCGTTATCGCGTCGCAGGCGGTGATCTCGGGCGCGTTCTCGATCACACGTCAGGCGGTGCAGCTGGGCTATCTGCCTCGCATGCTGGTGCGGCATACCTCCGAGCAGGAAATTGGCCAAGTTTATGTCCCGGCGATGAACCTGATGCTGCTGGTGGCGGTGGTGGCGACCGTAATCACCTTTCGTTCGTCAGATCGGCTGGGCGGAGCCTATGGCATCGCTGTGACAGGCACGATGACGGTCACGACGGTGCTTGCCTTTGTCTATTTCCGCTGGGGAGCCGGCTGGCCATTATGGCGTCTGATCCCGTTATTCGGGTTGTTCTTGTTCATCGATCTGTCGTTTTTCAGCGCCAATATGCTGAAGATCATCGATGGCGGCTGGTTCCCGCTGGCGATCGGCCTCGCGATCTACGTGGTGATGATGACTTGGCTGTGGGGCCGGCAGCGGCTTGCCATTCAGCGCGCGAGCGGGGCGCTGCCGCTCACCACGCTAATCGAAAACCTAAAGCCCGACAGTCCGGTGCGGGTTCCTGGCACCGCCGTCTATATGACGGCGCGCGTCGACAACGTTCCCGCGGCTCTCTTACACAACATGAAGCACAACAAGATCCTGCACGAGCGCAATGTGCTGATGACCGTGCGCACCGAAGACGTGCCGCGGCTGCCCGAGGCCGAGCGGCTGCAGATCGATCATCTAAGTCAGAATTTCCACACCGTGACGATCCATTACGGCTTTTTGGAAGAGCCCGACATCCCGCGCGCGCTGGCATTGTGCCGAGTCGGCGGCTTTCGCTTCAACCTGATGGAGACCTCGTTTTTTGTCGGCCGCGAAAAGATCGTTGCCAAGGGGCGCTCCGGGTTGACTGCTGCCGTTCAAAAGGCTGTTCGTGCTGCTGAGCAATCTCGCGCTCGACGCCACCGAGTTCTTTCACATTCCGGTCAACCGCATCGTCGAACTCGGCGGCCAACTCGAGCTTTAGCCGCTCAGTGGATGTCTTCTTGTTCGTCGAAGGCTTGGCGCAGGCGAGCGACCGAAAAGCCGGGGGAGCGGGCGGCGTCGATGATAACCTTTTCGCGCCGCGCCAACAGGTCGGCCGCCTTCGGAATCTCCTTGACCGCCTGGTACGGCACGACGACAGCGCCGTGGCGGTCGGCATGGATCACGTCATTGGGCGAGACCACCATGCCGGCGACGCTGACCGTGCCGCCAAAATCAACGAGATGGACGTGCGCGTGCGACGGCATGATCGAGCCGGCGAGCACGAAAAAGCCCGGCGCCATCACATCGAGATCGCGCACCGAGCCGTCGGTGATCACGCCGAGGCAGCCGAGCCCCTTATGGACATTGCTCTGCACCTCGCCCCAGAACGCGCCAAAACCGTAATCGGGGATATCGATGTCCTGGATCACGGCGATGCTTGGCATCGGCTCGGCCGCGATATGCGCGTAATAGCCGAGGCGGATTTCCTTCGCCTCGTCGCGATCGCGCGGATGCGGCTCGCGCGAGCGGATGATCGCGGTGCGGGCAAAGGCCACAACCGGCTTCAATTCGGGAAACGGTGCGACCAACGGCCGGCGGATAAAGCCGGTGGCGCGGCGCGCCGGAGCGACGATTTCGAGCGCGTTGCAGATTGTCGGCGTGTCGAACGCCCGCAAGGCTTCGAGATCGGCGGGATCGGGCAGGTTCGGCATCGGGCTTCCTCCGGCGGCTGATTGGCAGGTGATTGTTCGGGCCCAGGCTTTATTGGAGAATGGCCCAACCCAGCAAGGTTTTTCCGCCAGCAAGGCTTGTTCGCCTGGATGCACAAACAAGGAGAAGAGGGATGGGAAATTACGATCCCGACCGGGTCAGGCAGATGCAGCGGCCGCGCGGGCTGCCGTTCAGCATCGGAAAAATCGGGCACGTCGTGCTCAACGTACAGGATGTCGAGCGCTCAACGCGGTTCTACACCGAGGTGCTGGGCTTCCAGATCTCCGATGTTTATCCGGAGGAGATGGTGCCGGGCGGCATGGTGTTCTTGCGCTGCAACACCGACCATCACGGCATCGCCCTCGTCGGATCAACCAAAGCGCCGGCCGATAACGTCGAGCTCAACCACATCGCCTTTGAGGTCGGCAGCCTCGACGATGTCGTGCGGGCGCGCGACCATTTGCGCCGGCACGGGGTCCAGATCGATTTCGAAGGGCGCCGCCGCGCTGGCTGCCAGCTCGCGGTCGAATTCCGCGACCCCGACAACCACCGTCTCGAGATTTATTGGGGCATCGACCAGATCGGCAGCGACGGCTATGTCCGGCCGCCGACCGAATGGAAAGGCGCGCGCAGTCTCGAAGACGCGGTCGCCGACCCGGTGCGCGGCCAGGACACCAGCCTCCGCGACCCATCTCTGCTCAAGGGTTGAGCGCCGGCTTAGCTTAGTAGGGGGCGATTGCTCGCCGTTCGACTGGCGGCCGTTGGCCCATTGCGGCGATTATGCTAGCCGGGCATGGTGGGGTATGAGCGAGCCCTCTGATCCGGCGTCTTTGTACGTGGTGACCGTCCGCGGGCTGGTGCTGATGGCCAGCATCGGCATTACGCGCCACGAGCGCGAGCAAAAACAGCGGGTGCGCGTCTCGGTCGATCTGACAGCGACCCCTGCGGCTTCGGTCCCGGGCGAAGACCGCCGCCGCATCATCAATTACGCGAAGATTGTCGCCGCTGTCCGCCAAATCGCGGCGGCTGGTCACATCGATCTTTGCGAGGCCTTTGCCGAGCGGATCTGCAACGCGTGCCTTGCCGACGACAAGGTCGAGCGGGTGCGGGTGTGGGTCGAAAAACTCGATGTGTTTCCGGAAACCGATGGTGTCGGCGCCATCCTCGAACGAACTCGGCCAAGCTAACGCGTGTCGAACTCAGCAATCGCAAGCTCTCCGATGCTGTTCGGCATCGTCAATGTTACCGAGGATTCGTTTTCCGATGGCGGCCGGTTTCTCGATCCAAAGGCGGCGCTGGCCCATGCGCGGGCCCTGGTGGAGGCCGGTGCACATGTGATCGACCTGGGGGCTGCCGCCAGCAATGTCGACGCCAAGCCGGTGATCCGCGGACGAGGAAATCCGGCGCCTCGACCCGGTCATAGCCGGGCTGCAGCGCGACGGCACGCCGGTGTCGGTCGACAGCTTTCTGCCGGATGTGCAGCGCTTTGCAGTCGCGCGAGGAGTTGATTACCTGAATGACATTCAGGGCTTTCCCGACCCGTCGCTGTACCCCGAATTGGCGGCGGCACGTTGCAAGCTCGTCGTCATGCACGCCGTGCAGGGCCGCGGCCGGGCGCAGCGGCTGGAATTGTCCGCTGCCGAGGTATGGGATCGCATCGTCGCGTTTTTTACCGAGCGGATTGCGGCGCTCGAACAGGCCGGCGTCGCCCGCGAGCGCATTATTATCGATCCCGGCATGGGCTTCTTCTTGAGCAGCCGGCCCGAAGCTTCGCTTCATGTGCTGGCCCGGCTCGCCGAGCTGAAGCGCGCCTTCGGGCTGCCGGTGCTGGTTTCGGTGTCGCGCAAATCCTTCTTGCGGTCGATCACCGGGCGCGCTTCCGCCGCCGAGGTTGGCGCCGCGACCTTGGCAGCCGAGCTTTTCGCCGCCGAGCAGGGTGTCGATTATATCCGCACCCACGACCCGGGCGGTCTCGCCGATGCGCTTCGGGTTACATCGGCGCTGCGCGCAGCCAGCGGCGCAGGCTGACTTCACCGCGAGCGGGATAGGTCGTCAAAGCCGGAGAGTAGCGTTCATCCCCGCGGTTGGCGCATAGTGGAGCAATAGCCGACGGCCGGAGTAGATCGACATGCTGGCGCCACCCAATTTTCATCATCTGCACCTGAATTCGGTCGATCCGGAACGAGCGATCGAGTTCTATACGCGCCAATTCCCGAGCACCGCGAAAGGCAGCTGGGGCGGGTTTCCAGCGCTCCAATCGCCGAACGATGTCCTGGTGCTGTTTACTAAGGTCGACACGCCGGCGCCAACCGAGCCGCAGAGTGCGATCTGGCATTTCGGCTGGCATGTCACCGACGCTCGGGAGTGCCTCGAAACCTACAAGAGCCGGCCCGAAGTCGAGTTGTTGCCGCTCTACACGACCGACGAAGGCGGCTCGGTATTCATCTCAAGTGACACCTGGCCGAGCGTCGGCGGCGTGCTCGGCCTGACCCGGGCGCAGATCGCCGATGCCAAGGCTAAAGGCGTCAAGCCGGCGGGCGGCGGCGGGTTTTCCTATATGCGCGGCCCCGACAACGCGCTGGTCGAATACGCCGGCAATCACCCGGTCGAGCGCTTTAACCACGTCCACCTCTATCAGGAAGACCCGATCGCCGCGTTCGAATGGTATCAAAAGCATCTGAACGCGCCGATGCGGCCCGGCTATACGCCCGCCCCGGTGACCGGACCTGACGGCAAGCCGGCGCGCGGTCCCGATCGAACCTGGCCGGCTTTGAACCGTGAAGGCATGTTCCGCTCGCCGCGCGCCGGGGTCGAGTTCGGCGATGTCTCGATGATGTGGTACGCGAACCAGGGCGACGCGCCGCTCGTCAGCTCGCGTGGGCAGCTGCAGGACCACATCGCATTGTCGGTCACTGATCTCGACGCCTGGGCCGACAAGCTCGAGGGCGAAGGGGTGAAAATCCTCGAACCGATCTACCCGCTCGGTGACACCCGCGCCCTGATGATCGAAGGCCCGAGCCGCGAAGCCATCGAACTAGTCGAGGTCAAATGATGTCGCAGGCTCGATCCACCGAAATGCCAAGGACGTCATGGCCGTTCCCTGTTGCCAACTGCGTTGAGCTGGCCTTCCCAGCTCGAACTTTGATCTGGGGATGTCCTTCAGCAGGAGACCCCAATGGCCGAGAGTCGCCCGCCCGTTCCACCCTTCACTCTCGAAACGGCGATCCAGAAAGTCCGCATGGCGGAAGATGCGTGGAACACCCGCGATCCAAAGCGCGTCTCGCTCGCCTACACCAGCGATAGCCGCTGGCGCAATCGCGCGGAATTTCTAAATGGCCGGGAAGCTATTGAGGAATTTCTGACGCGCAAATGGCGGCGTGAGCTCGACTACCGCCTGATCAAGGAAATCTGGGCCTTTCACGAAGATCGTATCGCTGTGCGCTTCGCCTATGAGTGGCACGACGACAGCGGCAACTGGTTCCGCAGCTACGGCAACGAGAACTGGGAATTCAACGAGAACGGCCTGATGCGGCTGCGCATCGCCAGCATCAACGATATTCCGATCCAGGAGAGCGAACGGAAATACCATTGGCCCTTGGGCCGCCGTCCCGATGATCACGCATCGTTGAGCGATCTCGGGTTCTGACGTGCGGTCTCCTGGGTAACCGCGGTCAATCCGCTCTCAGACGAGTGTTGACGCTGTCCGGCGTCATGTCGCCGGATTTACACGGTGGTAATTGGGGACAGCGCCTTGAGAAACGGCACTGCCCATAGCTTTAGTTCGATCGAAGCGTTACGAGAGGACAATATGACGGACCCGGTCGGCCTTCAGAAAGGCCTCACCAATTACGGCGACCCGGATTTCGCGCTTTATCTGCGACGCTCGTTTGCCCGCTCGATGGGCTATTCGACCGATCTGCTGGCGCGGCCGGTGATCGGCATTGCCGATACCTACTCCGGCTACAACAATTGCCATCGCCATTTCCCCGAGCTGATCGAGGCGGTCAAGCGCGGTGTCTTAGCCGCGGGCGGGTTGCCGCTGACCTTTCCGACGATTTCGCTCGGCGAGGTTTTTCTTAATCCGACGAGCCTGATGTTCCGCAATCTGATGGCGATCGACACCGAGGAGATGATCCGCGCCCAGCCGATGGATGCGGTGGTTCTGGTCGGCGGGTGCGACAAGACGGTGCCGGCGCAATTGATGGGGGCGCTTTCCGCCAATAGGCCAGCGATCCAGCTTGTCGCCGGGCCGATGATGACCTCGCGCTGGCATGGCGAGCGGCTCGGCGCCTGCACCGATTGCCGGCGCTTCTGGGCGCGCTATCGTGCCGGCGAGATCGAGCCTGCGGAAATCCAGGAGATCGAGGGCAACCTCGCGACGACCGCGGGCACCTGTGCCGTCATGGGGACGGCGAGCACAATGGCGTCGATTGCCGAAGCCCTCGGCATGATCCTGCCCGGAACCGCAGCGATCCCGGCGGTCCACGCCGACCGGCTGCGCGCCGGCGAGGCAACCGGGCGGGCCGCGATGCAACTTGCCCGCAGCGGGTTGACACCCGACCACATCGTCACCCCTGATGCTGTTGAGAACGCGCTGCGCGTGCTGATGGCGATCGGTGGCTCAACCAACGCGGTCTTGCACTTGACCGCGATTGCGGGCCGTGCCGGCATCGATATCGCCCTGCGGCGGCTGAACGAGATCAGCGACACCACCCCGGTTCTGGTCGATCTGAAGCCGACCGGCCCGCATTACATGGAGGATCTGTTCGCCGCCGGCGGCATCGGCGCGGTAATGCGCGAGTTGCAGCCGCTATTGCACCTCGATTGCCTGACCGTATCGGGCGAGACTTTGGCGCAGCGGCTTGACGCACCCGCCGGTCCGGTCGACCGCGCTGTTATCAAACCGCTGGCCGATCCCCTGCAGCCGGTCGGTGGGCTTGTCGCCCTGTTCGGATCGTTGGCGCCACAGGGGGCCATTTTCAAGCGCTCGGCGGCGGACCCGAAATTGTTCGAGAAGGAGGGGAGGGCGGTTGTCTTTACCTCGCTCGAGGATTTGTCGGCGCGCATCGATGATCCCGGTCTCGACGTGACCCCCGACGATTTCCTGGTTTTGCAGAACGCTGGACCGCTCTCGGCTTCGGGGATGCCGGAGGCAGGGTATTTGCCGATCCCGGCAAAACTCGCGCGCGCCGGAGTCAAGGACATGGTGAGGATCTCGGATGCCCGTATGAGCGGCACCGCCTATGGCTCGATCGTCCTGCACGTGACGCCGGATGCGGCAGCGGGAGGTCCGCTCGCCCAGGTGCGCAACGGCGATCGCATCCGACTCTCGGTCAAGGAGCGCCGCATCGATTTACTGGTCCCACCCGACGAACTCGCCCGCCGGCCGGTGGCATCGCCGCCCATTCCCGGAGCGCGGCTATGCCCGCCTCTACCGCAACGAGATTTTGCAGGCCGATCGCGGCTGCGACTTCAACTTTTTGCGAAAGCATCCGCTCGAGGGTGCGCGCTGAAAGATACGCCGAGTTCGCGCCTGGCAGCGCTTTCGGGCTCAATGAAGCACGTTTTTCAATTCGGAGATGGTCAATGTCGATAGCTGTTGCCGTCCGATGGCTATGGTCTTTTGGCGTGATGATATTCGCCGCTGCCGTGCTCGCCGGCTGTGCTGCGGAGAGCCCGGAGCAATTGGCCGCCAAAAACCGGCTGCTGACGAGCTACCCGCCACCCGGCGAGGCGCGGATCTGGGTCTTCCGCACCTATCAACCGGAAATCACCAGGGAAGAGCCCTATTTCCGGATCAACGGTCGGATTGTCGGCGTCGCGGCGCTGGGCCGCGCCTTTTATTACGATGTTCCGCCGGGGAACTATGAGATCACCGTCGACAGCCGCGGAGTCGCACCAAACCAATTCGCTCATTTCGGGGTTGCCGCCGGTCAAACAGCCTATGTCGCAATCGACGCCAATAATTGGTGGGCGGGGCTGTGCTGGCGCTGTCAGATCGACACCTTTTACACGCTTGTCCAACCTCCGCAGCTGGCACTCGCGCAAATGGCGAGCATCCCGATCGGCAACGGTGGGTAAGACGGTCCTGCGAAGCGCCGAAATCGATGTAAATTGCGCGGTAGACTTCTAATCAGCGAAGACTTGATGATGACCGATTACATTTTGCGTGGTGGCGAGGTTATCGATGGCAGCGGGCGGGCGCGATTTCGCGCCGATGTCGCGATATCAGGCGACCGGATTTCCGAGGTCGGTGCTGTCGGCAAGGTAGCGGGAGCGCGCGAGATCGATGTATCGGGCAAGGTTGTTGCGCCCGGATTTATCGACGTCCACACCCATGACGACCGCGCCTTGTTTGCGACCCCGGAAATGGCGGCGAAGGCGAGCCAGGGCGTCACCACAGTCGTGACCGGCAATTGCGGGATCAGCCTGGCGCCGCTCGCGATCGACCACGCGCCGCCACCGCCGCTCGATCTGATCGGCGACGCCGCCGATTACCGCTATGGACGATTTGCCGACTATCTCGCGGCGCTCGACCGGAGCCCGGCCGCGGTCAACGCCGCTTGCCTGGTCGGTCATTCGACCTTGCGCGTCGGCTCGATGACAGCGCTCGACCGGCCGGCCGCAAGCGCCGAGATCAGCCAAATGCGCGAATTGCTGCAGGAGGCGCTGGACGCCGGCGCGATCGGCATGTCGAGCGGGCTCGCCTATGCCCCCGCCGAGCATGCACCACCGGCCGAGATCGAAGCCTTGGCAGCCCTGCTGCATCCGGCTGGCGCGCTTTACACGACCCATATGCGCAACGAGGGCGAGCATGTCCTCGACAGCCTCGAAGAAAGCTTTGCGGTCGGGCGCGCGGCGGGGATACCGGTCGTGATCTCGCATCACAAAACGATCGGCCGGGCCAATTTTGGCCGCACCGCAGCGACGCTGCCCGTTATCGCCGCGGCGATAGAAGGGCAGGAGGTCGGCCTCGACGCCTACCCCTATATCGCGTCATCGACCGTGCTGAGCGCGGGTCAGGCCGGGCGCGCCTCGAAGGTGATGGTCACCTGGTCGAAGAGCGCGCCGGAGCAGGCCGGACGCGAACTCGCGGCAATCGCGGCCGATTGGGGGCTCAGCATCGAGGACGCAGTCAACCGGCTGCAGCCGGCGGGCGCAATCTATTGGACGATGGATGAGCCCGACGTGCAGCGGGTGCTCAGCTTTCCCCACACGATGATCGGGTCTGACGGGCTGCCGCACGATTTTCATCCGCACCCACGGCTGTGGGGCACGTTTCCGCGCGTCCTCGGACATTACTGCCGCGATCTCGGCCTGTTCGCGCTGGAAGAGGCGGTGCGCAAGATGACCGGGCTGCCGGCGGCGCGGTTCGGCCTCAGCGGCCGTGGAGCCGTGGCCGCCGGCGCCTATGCCGATATTACGGTCTTCGATCCCGCCGCGGTCATCGACCGCGCAACTTTCGAAAAACCGACGACGCCCGCCGCCGGCATCGAGCACGTCTTTGTCAATGGCATCCCGGTTTGGGCCGAAGGCAAACCCAGCGGTGAACGACCCGGCAGGGCGTTGCGGCGGCAACAGATGCAGGCCGACGCCGGCTGAGAGCGGTTGAGCCCAGCAAAGCAAAAGAGGAAACGACGATGCCATCACGCGGTGAACTCCAAAATTTTTACGACACCGGAGCCCAATTGGCGCCGGAGATCCATCAGGCGCAAAATTGGCCGTACGAGATCCCGCATTCCCGCTTTGTGGCCTACATGGCCCCGCCCCACGATGTCGGGGGCGAAGCCGATGTGCCCGTCCGATACGAAGAAAAAGAGGAGGAGCTGTGGGAGCTGAACACCTACGTCACCTGCGAGGTGCTTGGCTGGAAGGGCGTGTGGAACGCCGAGGAAAGGCGCCGCCGCGGCAATAACGATCTGGGTCTGTCGCTTTATTACGGCTTTCCTTATTACGGACGCTGGATTTGGGCCGCAGCGCGAACGCTGGTCGACAAGAACCACGTCTCGCTGACCGAACTTCTTGAGAAGATTGCTGAGGTGAGGGCGCGCAATGCAAAGCGCTAATACCGGAAACGTGCCCGCCCGCTTCAATGTAGGCGACCGCGTTCGCGTCAAGGAGCTGCCGAACCTATTCTACACCCGTACCCAGATGTACGTTCGGGGTGTCAGCGGGACAATTGCCGCCCGCACTTACGAAGACCTCATTCCCGAGGACGAGGCGTGGAACCGAGACGACGCCCAGCCCGAGCAGTTTTACATCGTTCGGTTTCGGCAAAAGGATCTTTGGGAGGAATACCCGTTCGAGAACGATACGTTACAGACTGAGTTTCCCGATCGCTGGCTCGAACCCGCTTAGAGATTGCCCGCTGAGAGAAAGCTTAAAAGAAGCAGGGAGTACAAAGCATGCAGCACTCGCACGGACACGACGATAGCGAGGGCCATCACGAGCATCCGGCGGCGCCGATGGTCGATGAGATAACGGATTTCGAAGTGCTGGAAATCGCCGTTCGCGAGCTGGCGATCGAGAAGGGCCTGTTCACCGCCGAGGATCACCGCAAGTTTACCGAATGGGCCGAATCAATTGGGCCGGCTGCCGGCTCGCGCCTGGTTGCCAAAGCATGGGCCGACCCGGCGTTCAAGGCGCGTGTGCTTGCCGACGCCACCCAGGCCTGCCGCGAAATCGGGATCGATTGGACCGAGCCCACCGGCTCCGGCACTCCCAGCGACTACATGCACTTGCAGGTGCTCGAAGATACGCCGACGCTGCATCATGTGATCGTCTGCACCCTTTGCTCGTGTTATCCGCGGCCGCTGCTCGGCCACTCACCCTATTGGTACCGTTCGCCCAACTATCGCCGCCGGCTGGTCCGCTGGCCGCGTCAGGTGCTGGCCGAGTTCGGGCTGGTGCTCCCGCCCGAGGTCGAGGTGCGGGTCGAGGACTCCAACCAGAAATGCCGCTTTATGGTGCTTCCGGTGCGGCCGGCGGGCACCGAGAACTGGACCGAGGAGCAACTCGCCGAAATCGTCACGCGCGACACCATGATCGGCGTTGCCCTGCCGCGGGCCGACAGGAAGGCCGATGACGTTCGGCCAGTGCACAAGGCCGGTCGGCCGGTCCCCGAGCACCATGCGGAAGCCGGCCAGTGAGTGGCAAAAACGATCAGCCACCTGCCGCGGACGGGCGTCAGGCAGGCTTACCCCCATCCCGTTGCTCGAGGCCATCCGAAACCAGGATAAAACCTGGGAGCAGGCTAGCGCCGCGTTACGGGGTTACGACCCCGGATCCGCCATGGAAAGTCAGCCTCTACGCGACCTGTGAGTGCCTTGCAGCCGGCGAAGCTCTACCTTCGCTGGAGCGGCGCCACGCCGAGGATCAACTTGGCGAGAGCGTGTACAGCGGGACTCCTGGACCCGAGCAGCAGCTGCTGGCTTTAGCCCACATCATGCTCAGCCGGGGACTCCTGGGTGAAGAGGATCTCGCCAGACGAATGAATGCCGTCCGATCGCGTCTCGAGGCGTCCTAGACCGAAATTCGACGGCATCAGCGGGCAGCTCGCTGAGCGTTGGGTGCCGCGGGTTATCGCCAACTAGTCGAGGAGTTCTTTGACGGCGTCGTCGATGAATTTGGCATCGGCCGGGTTTTGCGCGGGATTGCCGGCGCGGTGGCCCCAGATCGACGGGATCGGCCGCAATTCGGCACGCGGCATCCGTGCTACCTCGCGGCGATTGTCCTCGACCGTGAAATAGAGATCGGTCTCGCACGGCATCACCAGTGCATCCGCAGTAATCGCGGCCAGCGCCTTGCTGAGGTCGCCGCTGTAGAGTTCGTTGGCGCTGATGTCGGCGTGCTGCCACATCCACAGCATCGCCAATAAATCATTGGCGTCGCGGCGGCGGAAATTGGCTTCCCAGCTGCCGACCAAAAAATCCTCCAGCGACGAAAAGCCGAGCTTGCGCCACTCCTCCTCGCGGTAAAAGGCCTGGCTCAGGCCCCACCCGGCGTAGACCCGGCCCATTGCCTGAAAACCACGGGTCGGCGGGGTGGTGAACCAGCCATCCTGCCAGGCCGGGTCGGCGGTCAATGCCGCCTTGACGCCTTCGAGAAACACGAAATTGTGCGGCGAGGTCCTGGCCGACCCGCAGATCGCGGCAATGCGTTCGACCCGGTCGGGAAACAGCGCACCCCAGTGGAACGCCTGCTGCGCGCCCATTGAGAACCCGTAGACGAGTTTGACCTGCTCTACCCCAAAAACCTCGCGCATCAGCCGCTGCTGCACTCGGACGTTGTCTGTCATCGTGAAATGCGGATAGCGGGCGCGGTCAAAGGGCGGCGGCGTATTGCTCGGCGACGACGACAAGCCATTGCCGAACTTGTTGATGATCACGATGAAATATCGGGTCGGGTCGAGCGCCTTGCCGGGGGCGACCGCCCATTCGAGATCGTAATGCTGCGCGCCGTACGAGGTCGGATAGACGATGACATTCGATTTGGCGGCATCGAGCGTGCCGTATGTCTTGTAAGCGAGGCGGGCTTTGCGATAGGTCAGCCCCGATTGCAGTACCACGTCGCCCGCTTCAAAGATTTCGTAGTCCGGCATCATCACCTCGCCTAGCGCTCTCGGTCATCATCGTCATAGCGCAGGCTCCAGCGCTCCGGGCCGATAACTTGCATCAGGAATTTGCTGCCGGGTGAGGCCGCGCTGAGGCTGCCGATATGCGACTCCCCGCCGTCATAGGTCACGATCCAGCCCTGGCCAGGGGTGGGACAGGCGAGGTGCAAGCTCACCACTCCGAGGGCCGGCCGTCGCTGCAGGACCCTGACCCCGCCGCCATAGAGGAGCTGGCCGATCTCGTCGACTCCGGTGCCGTCGTCAGCGGTATTTACATGAAAACGATCGAACCGGCTGTAATCAACCCCGGCCGCGGCGAGGTAGAGCTGTGGATAGGCATAGCCTTGGTTTTCGACAAACGGCGTCATCGACCCGCCGCCGATCACATGAGGGGCACGACCAGCGTCGGCGATCAGTTGCAACAGCCGCTCCCGCGGCAGCACGAATTGCGCCTTGATGTGCTCGGCCTCGCTCTCAGTCAAATGCGGCTGGGTGAGCAAGCGACGAGTATCGTCGGGTAAATCCGTCAGGCCGAGGGGCCAGACCCGAGCACCGAACGGCGCCAGGCCGGCATTGACCGCGTCCAGCGATATTGCGGCCGGGCGCCCGTCTGAGAATTCCAAAGCAATGCCGGTCGCGCTGATCATGGCTGTCTCATTCGAGCTCTCCGGAAAGAAGGACGAAAATTGCTGGCGATGATTTCGGCGGCGCGCTAGCCGCTGATCCGTTTGGCACCCTCATTCCCGCCGGCGAGGAGGATCGAGCATGAAAAAGGATCCTCTGATAGCTCCGCCACAACGGCTTGGAGGTTAATCTACTCGGCGGCACGGACGATCGTATCGGGCGTCTTCAGCTGGTCGACAGCGTCGGCGAGCAGCCGGTATTTGACTTGTGTCACATTCAGGTCACGGAAGTAGTTGACCAGATCACCCCATGGATCATTGATCCGGTGAATCCCGGAAATAAACGCGACGACCCCGCCGATTTCAAGGTGCTGTATGTAGACCCACCAGCCGCCAACCAGCAATGCCGAAACGATCTGCAGGTGATTGCAAAGATTCATTAGAAAATTCATTGTAAATTTTAGTTTGAAGATTCCCATATCGAGCGCGAAAGCCTGCTGAATGCGCCGCTCGTCTTCAGCGTCATCGTTGCGATCGATCATCGCAATGCCGAGCTGGCGCAACACCCGGATGCGTGCTCCCGTCCGCCGGTTTACCGCCGATTGCAACAGTGGGACAAAAAACAACTGCGGAACTAAGAGTGCAAAAGCGGCCAACGCCATCCACGGGTCAATGTGGATCAGATAGGCGAACACCGAGCACATAATGCCGGCCTGCAACAGTGGCTCGGAGATGCTCTCACCGACAAATCCGCCGATCGGCTCGACCTCGGCGACAATCATTGAAATTGTAATCCCTTGGGCTTCGGCGGCGGGGGATTTGGCTGCCGGAGCCTCAATGACCGAATGGACCCGTCGGCGCAGATCGCGCTTGGCCCGCTCCCCAACCCAGCCACGGTAGATGTTTAGCGCGAGCTTGGTTCCGCCTTGGACGACGACCACCCCTGCATACGCGGCGCACAGCCATATAACCCAGGAATAGGGGCGGTGCTTGACGAGGTCGTTGACGATCCGTCGCTGCAATTCCAGCGGCACGACCTCAAGGAGCGCGACGATACCCGTAAGCGCTAGCAGCGCCAACTGATGCGGCGCACTCGTGGCAAGCACATACCGGTAGACATTGCGCGGCAGCCCGCCATCTCTGGGCGGAGCGAAATCATGAAACCAACTCGCGACTCTCGTCATGCAGCGATATCTGGTCCCGGAGCACCTGCGGCGAAATGATCCAGGCTAAACCCATGGTAGAGCTGAAATTCCTGCGCTTGGCTTGGAGCAGAGGCTATGATGCTGTTCGCCAACATAAGGCCGGCCTTTCTCGGCTGCCACGGTGACGTTGGCTGACGTGGTTCGCTCCGGAGCGCTGATGATAGTCCACAAAAAGACATGGAGGCCCAACCGCGGTGTAAGCTGTTTCCAAGTACTATGCTCTCCGGAAACATCGGGGTGCCACTCATCGAGTTGCTTAATTCTTTTGCATGGGCGGAGCGGTAATGCGGCGTGAATTGCCTCTTTGCGGTCGATCGACCCCCCGCCTTGCCCGACATGGCAGGTCCTTTCGAAGCGTTTGGCTGAAGCTGCCACTCGCACGCCCCACGACCTTCGACGAATTGACCTGTCCCTAAATCGCCGATTTCGTTTCGATGTTCCGTACCAATATCATCATCCCGTTCTGGCAGCATGATTTGGGCATTCTACCGGTTGCGGTTGATTCTGTTCTTGCACAAGACGACGGCGAAATTCTAGTCACAGTGATCGATGATGGGTCGCCGGTCTCTGCTCGGGCGGAGTTGGCCGCCGCCGTGGCGAAAGACGCTCCTGTCGTCATCATCGAGCAGCCGAACGCCGGTCCGGGAGCGGCGCGAAATCGCGGGCTCGACGAGACACCGGCGGAAGTCGAATATATAGCATTTCTTGACTTTGACGATCGGTGGCTGCCTGGGCATCTGCATAACGCCAAAACAGCGTTGGCTAAGGGCGCCGATTTCTATTTTTCTGATGCCGATCATCATGAGCGCGGATTGGGATACTCACGCTTTGCCGAATGTGGCTTCGATGGATCCCTCGGCGACCCAATTGTAGAAGGAAACAGTCTGTTTTTTTATCGTGGATCTCTGTTTGACTCCATATTGGGTTCTTCTCCGGTGGGAACTTCGACTGTCGTATATCGCCGATCGATGGGTTTAAATCTTAGATTTCCAGAAGGATTGATCTACGGCGAGGACAAGTTCTTATGGATGAAATTGGCATTAGCTGCACGACGGGTGGCCTACTCGACACGGTGCGAAGCTGCGTATGGCCGCGGCGTTAACATCTACGCCAGCGCGACTTGGGGCGCACCCCAAGCGCTCAAGAAGTTTCTTCACGTTGCCAAGGTTCATCGAATGATTGCAAGCAGTTTTCACTTAACTGAAGAGCAACATCGATGGAATATCGTCTTGGCTTGAAGAGGTGCGAAGAACCTTCGCCGCCAATTTGTTACATCTGCTGCGTCATGGCAAGCCGGTCGATTGGCGCGTGGTGGCGGCGTATCTCGCGATGGACCCGCGCTTGGCCGGCGAACTCGTTACAACGCTGGGCAAAGGGGTGTTGCGGTTGGCGCGGAGTAGCCGGTAGCTGTGTTCACACCGGCGTTGGGGGTAAAGACGTTTTGAAGAGGTCGTAAGATTCTCGCAGCTTCCGATGTTCGCGCCACGTGGAAATATATGATCATGTCAAAAAGCGGGTTCCGAGCGTCATTCAACTACCACAATACCGTCTTTAAGTCACGGAAATCGCAAAATGGTGGAATATTGCACGACGAGTTCAAGACTATGAACCCGGATGGCAGGCCACCTGTGACACAGGCCGCGTCTGCGCCCTGAAATTCTGTGCAAATTGGATGGATTACGTATGGGGGCGATATCGGCGGTTAAGCCGCTTCTAAAAAAGACCGGAGCGTTCTCCGCCGCACAGACGCTCTACTGTGCGCTTGGTGGGGTTGTCTACCGCACAGAAACAGAGTGGCTGCACCACACCTTTGGTCGCCAAAAGAACGTTTTTTTTATTCAGATTGGCGCCCATGATGGTAGGTCTAATGACTGGGTGTATCCCTTCGCGCGAGAAATGGGGTGGGCAGGTATTCTAGTTGAGCCCGTCCCCTACCTTTTTGATCGCCTTGTGGAGAACTATCGCGGTGCGCCTGGGATAACTTTTGAGAACGCGGCTCTCGACGAACACAACGGTCGTAAATGCTTCTATCGGCTGCGGGAAACTACAGATCCCCTGCCGTCTTGGTATGACAAGATCGGCTCGCTTGACTTAACCACCCTTCTGAAACATCGATCTCTTATTCCAAATATCGAGAGTTATATCTTGCGAGATGAGGTCGAATGCCTAACTTTCGAGACTTTGATAGAACGCCATAGCGTGAGCCATATCGACCTTATACTGATTGATACCGAGGGATATGATCTAAAGATATTGAAGATGATCGATTTCCGGCGCTTCCGTCCCAAGCTCATAATTTATGAGCAAGAACTCCTCTCACCGGAAGACAAGGCGGCGGCGCATTCTCTTCTAAGATCTTACGGCTATGTCGTGCACCCGATTGAAATGAACAACGCGGCAACAAGAACAGCCCTGTTTAGAAGAAAAAAGGGGTCCTGTGGTTCGCTCGTCGCCCCATCTTGACTGGCCATATGGATGCCTTTGTTGCCGAAGCTGATTGGGCGGATCTATTAATCGCGTTACCGCAGTCGGCCTTCGCCGGCTTATAAATCGAAGGGTATACGCGCTGACGCCAGGCGCACGGCTGCGAGCAGACTGCCGCTGAGGGAGGATTGAGGGATGCGCATCGGAATCCATTTGCCGCAAATTGGGCGCAAGGCGGGGCCGGAGGCGATCCGCCGCGCGGCGATTCAGGCCGAGGAGCTGGGCTTTGACGACGTCTGGACCAGCGAGCACATCATCGTGCCAAAAGATGCGCCCTATCCACCCTCGGCGATCTTTTACGATCCGGTCCTGACCCTGACCTGGGCGGCGGCCTACACCAAACGGGTCGGGCTCGGCACGAGTGTATTGGTATTGCCGATGCGCCATCCTTTGCCGCTCGCCAAGGAATTGGCGACCTTGCAGAACTTGTCCGAGGGGCGGTTGATCCTCGGCGCCGGCGTCGGCTGGCTCGAAGCCGAATTCGCCGCCTTGGGCGTGCCATTTCGCGAGCGCGGCCGACGTATGGATGAGGGCATCGCGATGATGCGTGCGGTATGGAGCGAGGACCCGGTCAGCTTTCCCGCACGCGCTATCCCGGCGGTTATCGATGGCATGCGATCGCTGCCGCAGCCGGAAAAGCCGATCCCGATCTGGATCGGAGGCAGTTCGGAGCCGGCGATCAAACGCGCGTTGCGGCTCGACGGCTGGCATGGCTCGCGGGTTTCGCCTGAACAGGCGGCGCCGATCGTCAAGCGGCTGCGCGCCGAGCGGCCCGAGCCGGAGTTTGCAATTTCGGTGCGCAATGGCTGGGACGGCGCGGACGAAGGCGTGCTTGCCCATCGGCTGGCCGGCTTCCGCGATGCTGGGGTCGGCCATGTGCTGGTCGAACCAGCCGAACGCACGCTCGACGACTGGCTCGCCGCGGTAGAAAGAGTGGCGCGTGCGGCCGAGCCCATGCGCCAAACTCGGGGGATCTGAAATGAAGCTGGCGCTGACCTTGCGGGTGTCGGCCACTGCTGGGATCGACATGGAGCTCGTCCATGAGGCGGAGCGGCTCGGCTATGACGCCGTATGGTGCGGCGAGGCATATGGTACCGACGCAGTATCGCCGGTCGCCTGGGTACTGGCGCAGACGACAAAGATCAAGGCCGGCACCGCCATCATGCAAATGGCGGCGCGCACCCCGGCTTGCGCGGCGATGACCGCGATGACCTTGCAGGCGCTGTCGGGCAACCGCTTTTTATGCGGCATCGGTCCGTCGGGGCCGCAAGTCGTCGAGGGTTGGCACGGCGTCCCGTTTGGCAAACCGCTGACCCGCACCCGCGAGTACATCGCGATCATTCGCCAGGTCCTCGAACGCAAGGCGCCGCTCGAATTCGAGGGCGAGCATTATCAGATCCCGTATCGCGGGCCGGGCGCCACCGGGCTTGGCAAGCCGCTGCGCAGCATTATCCACGGGGACCCGAGCCTCAAGATCTACACTGCGGCCATCGCGCCGCCCGGGTTGCGGACAGCCGGCGAAGTCGCCGACGGCACCTTGCCGTTCTTCATGTCGCCGGAGAAACCCGAGGCGATCGTCGGCCCGGTGCGCGAGGGAATCGCCAAGGCCGGCAATGGCAAGACCCTCGCCGATTTCGACCTCGCTCCCTACGTGCGCGTCGCAATTGGCGACGATCTGGCGGCTTGCAGAGATCAGATCCGACCCAATCTGGCGCTCTATATCGGCGGCATGGGTGCGCGTTCGAAAAATTTCTACAACGATTTGGCAAAGCGCATGGGCTACGAAGCCGCGGCCGCGACGATCCAGGACCACTACCTCGCGGGGCGGCGCAAGGACGCGGAAGCCGCAGTGCCCGACGCGCTGATCGACGAAACCTCGCTGGTCGGGCCCAAGGAACGGGTGCGCGAACGTCTGCAGGCGTGGCTGGCAATCGGCCGGGACCACCGTGTCGGCTCTTTGGTGCTCGCGGGCGCCGACACCGCCGCACTGCGCATTGTTGCCGAGGCAGTGCTTTGAGAGAGGTGGGCGGTGCTTGAGAGCGGCAGGCCGTGCTTTGAAAGAGGTGGAATGACCTATTCACTCGGCTCGCTAGCTGGTGCGATCGAGCGCGACGGCTTTGCCTTTGTCGAGGCGCCCGAGATGCGGGCGCTGCTGAACGAAGCCGAACTGGGTGGTTGGGAGTCTTTTGCCGCGAGTTGGAACGATCTCGGCGTCGACGCCTACATGGCCGATGGCGGGCGTTATCGCCGCCGGCGCTTTGCGTGTTACCGCGCCACCTCGGCCGGCATTGTTCGCAAGCCGCATCAGCCGCATTACCAGAGCCGCGACTACAACCCCTTGAACGGCGGTATCGAGCGCTGGTTTGAGCCGGTAGCGGAGACCATCGGGCGCCATCCGGTGCTGGGCGCGATCCTCGGCACTACTCACGCGCTGTTCGACCGGATGACCCCGGAGCCTTATCGGCCGCTCGCCTGGCATGTCGAAATACACCAGTTTCGCATCGAGGCGCGGCCGGGCGAAGCCGGGCAGCCAACCCCCGAGGGCCTGCATCGCGATGGCGTCGACTGGGTCTTGGTCCTGATGGTGCGCCGCGAAAACGTCAAGAGCGGCGAAACGACGATCTATGACCTCGCCAAACGCCCGCTCGGCAGCTTCACGTTGACGCAACCGCTCGATGCGGCGTTGGTCGACGATAGCCGCGTCTATCATGGCGTCACCGCGGTCGAACCGGTCGATCCGTCCCGCCCGGCTTATCGCGACGTGCTCGTCGTCACCTTTCGCCGCGAGTAGGGTCGCTCGGGTCCCTCTTCTAATCTACCGCTCATCCGTGTTCCGGCGAAGGCGGGGGTCGACCGCTATATGAGTGTGCGGCCTGAGCTGGAAGGCGAATTGCGACGGCTTTGCCGTCCTAAATCGGTCGGCCTCCGTACATAGCTTGACCGACATGCGCTGAAGGGGCGAGAGTTGCCATCAGAACCGGCGTCGCGCCGCTACGGACACGCTTTGGCGTCATCGACCGCGCGGCCGGCGGATTCTCGAACCAAGAAGGGACCGCATTCGTGAGCATTGGAAGCCTGCCGCTGGCGAAATTCACCGTTCTCGACCTCACTCACGCCCGCGCCGGGCCGACCGCGGTGCGCCAGCTCGCCGATTGGGGCGCCAATGTCATCAAGATCGAGCGGCGCGGCGATGACGGCCGCGATGTGACCGGGGCACGGCGCGACGGGTTCGACTTCCAGAACCTGCATCGCAACAAGCGCAGCCTGACCCTCGATCTAAAGACCAAAGAGGGGCTCGAGATCTTTATGGGTCTGGCCAAGAACGCCGATGTCATCGTCGAGAATTTCCGCTCGACGGTAAAGCATCGGCTCGGCGTCGATTACGAAAGCGTCAAGAAGATCAACCCGCGCATCGTCTATGGCAGCATTTCCGGGTTTGGCCAGACCGGGCCTTATGCGGCGCGGCCGGGTGTCGACCAGATCGCCCAGGGCATGGGCGGGCTGATGTCGATCACCGGCTTGCCGGGGCAGGGGCCGGTGCGGGTCGGCATCCCGATCGACGATCTCTGCGCCGGCATCCTGCTCGCCCAAGGCATCTTGATGGCGCTGATCGAGCGTGAAAGCTCGGGCGAGGGCCAGTGGGTGCATACCTCACTGCTCGAAGCGCAGATTTTTATGCTCGATTTCCAGGGCTCGCGCTGGCTGATGGCGGGTGAAGTCGCCAAGCAGGCCGGTAACGACCACCCGACCGGCATCCCCACCGGCGTGTTCCCGACCTCGGACGGCCAGATCAACATCGCCGCGTCGGGCGACCACATGTTCCGCCGCTTTTGCGAGGCGGCCGACGCGATGGCATTGCTCGACGATCCCGATTACGCGACCGGCCAGGCGCGCTCCAAAAATCGCAAGGCGCTCAATGAAAAGATCGGCGAGATCACCAAAAAGCGCCCCGCCGCTTATTGGGTCGAGCTGATGAATGAAGTCGGCGTGCCGTGCGGGCCGATCTATACGATCGACCAAACCTTTGCCGACCCGCAGGTGCAGCATCTCGAAATGGCGCGACCGATCGATCATCCGAAACTTGGCCCGCTCAAGGCGGTCGGCCAGGCAATCAACATGACCCGCACGCCGGAGCCCGAAAAATTGCGGCCGACCCCCGGCCTTGGCGAACACACCGACGAGATCCTGCACGGGCTCGGCTATAGCGACGAAAAGATCGCCGATCTGCGCGCCCGCGGCGTGATTTAAGCCGGACGGGCGGCCCGATCTTATTGCTCCTCGCCCCCGAAATCGGGGGAGAGGGTTGGGTGAGGGGGCGCCGCCCGAGCCCGACACGGCGACAACCACCTCACCCTCCCAGCCTGCGGGCTGGGTCCCTCCCTCTCCCCGCAGGGCGGAGAGGGTTTCTGCCCCAGGGAGATTTGCAACCGATGCTCGACCAGCCCATGACCAGCAAGATGATCGCCGAAAAGGACGGGGCGATCGGCCGTTTGATCTTTAACAACCCGGCGCGGCATAACGCGGTCTCACTCGAAATGTGGGAGGCGGTAGCGCGGATCATCGATGATTTCGAACGCGACGAGGCGATCCGGGTCATCGTCGTGTCAGGCGCCGGCGGGCGCGCCTTTGTTTCCGGCGCCGACATTTCGGAATTCAAGGAACGGCGCGCCTCCGAAGAGGCCGCGGCGGCGTATTCGAAAATTTCCGAAGGCGCCCGGATGCGGCTGCAGGAAACCTTGAAGCCGACGATTGCAATGATCCGCGGCTATTGCATCGGCGGCGGGGTCGGCACGGCACTCGCCTGCGACATGCGGATTGCCGCCGAGGGTTCGAAATTCGGCGTGCCCGCGGCAAAGCTCGGTCTCGGCTATGCCTATGACGGCATCAAAAAGCTGATCGACCTGGTCGGCCCGGCGCATGCCCGCGAGATTTTCTTTACGGCGCGCCAGTTCACCGCCGAAGAGGCGCTGCGCATGGGTCTGATCAACCAGCTGGTGCCCGACGCCGAGTTGGAAAGCTACGTCAATAACTACTGCGCAATGATCGCGGCCAATGCGCCGTTGACGGTGAAGGCCGCCAAGGTCGCCATCCGCGAGGCATTGAAAGACGAGTCGGCGCGCGACCTGGGATTATGCAAGCGCCTGGTCGACGAATGCTTTGCCAGCGCCGACTACGCCGAAGGCCGCACCGCCTTTATGGAAAAACGCAAACCGGCGTTCCAGGGACGGTAAGCGGATCGTCATTGCGGGCGAAGCGAAGCAACCCCGGAGTCGCCCGTGAACATCTGGATTGCCGCGGCGCCTTCGGCGCCTCGCAATGACCATGACGAAAGATTGTCATTGCGAGCGCAGCGAAGCAATCCCGGTGTCGTGCTTGAACCGCGGGATTGCCGCGTCGCCTTCGGCACCTCGCAATGACCGCTAATGTCGGATACACCGATGAAGCTTCCCGCGCATAATCGTTACGACTACGTGCCGATCCCTAAGCGGCCGGTCTACGACTGGCCGGAGGGTAAAAGGCTCGCTGTCGTCTTCAACAACAATATCGAGTACTTCGCGTTTGGCGCCGGGCTCGGCAGCGACTCGACCGGAGCAGCGGCGGCGCAGAGCCAGCGCAACTATGCTTGGCGCGATTACGGCAACCGTGTCGGGCTGTGGTATTACCTCGATCTGCTCGACGAATTTGCGCTGCCCGGGGCGCACAATGTCAACTCCGCCGTGCTGGAAGCCTGCCCCGAGATCGGCGAGCGTCTCAAAGCGCGGGGCGACGAATTTGTCGGCCACGGCCGTACCAATTCCGAGCGCCAGGACATCCTGTGGGAAGAGGATGAGCGTCGACTGATCGCCGAATGCACCGAAATATTGGCGCGGGTTTCGGGGCAGCGGCCGGAGGGTTGGCTTGGCCCCTATATCGCGCAGAGTGCCGTCACACTCGATCTGTTGAAGGAGGCCGGCTACCGCTACGTGATGGATTGGGCGATGGACGACCAGCCGATCTGGATGCGCACGCGCTCGGGCCCGATCCTGTCGGTGCCCTATCCGCTCGAAGTCAACGACTCGCCGGCGATGGTGTTTCGTCGTCACACCGGCCGTCAATTCGCCGAGATGGTTATCGACCAGTTCGACGAAATGCTGTTCCAGTCAAAGAAATACCCGCTGGTGTTTGCGGTCTCGGCGCATCCTTTTATCGTCGGCCAGCCATTCCGCTTGCATGCATTTCGCGATGCGGTTCGCCATATCATGCAACACCGCGACGAATTGTGGATCACGACGCCAGGCGAGATCGCGCGCTATTGCGAGAGTCTGCCCAAGGGGACGGTCCCCGGCTCCGAATAGGGTCGCGCCCTCAGCCGTTTGCTTGCGGCAGCTCCATGCGGACCGAAACGGCGGCGCTGGCGATCACCGCGATATCGCCGGTCTCGTTGTCGGGGACATCGAGACCGCCTTTGACGACTTTGACGGCGACCTCGCCATGCGGCAACGCCGCCTTGACCGCGGCGGTGTCGACTTTCTCCGGCTGCTGAACACCGATCGTCACCTCGACCAACATCTGCCGCGCGTCGAGCTTTAGCGTGCGGATCAGGGTCAGCGAGCTGTGATGGAGCGCATCCTGCACCGCGCGCACCGCTGCCTTTGTATAATCGCCGCCGTGCAGATCGTTGCCGGTGCCCATTTCGAGAATGACGCGTTTGGCTGGCATCGCGTTTCTCCCTAGGGCAGATCAAGGTGCACGACGGCCGCGGCATTGGCGATCACGGTCTTGTTGGTCCCGGCGTCATTCATGATTTCCAGCCCGCCTTCAACAACCTCGACCGTCCCGGTGCCATGCGGCAGTACTGCGAGCACCGCCGCTTTGTCGACTTGTGCCGGGTGCGGTACACCGATCGTGACCTCGACCCGCATCGAATCAACCGGCAAGCCCGCCGCATCGGCAACGCTCAGCGAGTTGTGCCACAGCGCGTCGCGCAACGCGCGAACCGCAGCCTTGGTATAATCGGCGCCGCGGATATCGGTGCCCATACCGATCTGCAGAACCATCCGTTTCCAAGCCATGCCGGCTCCTCCCCTTTGCCCGCCCTTACAGCATCTGACTTTACTCGGCCGATCGGGTCGCGTCATCCGCAGCGAAAAGAAACTCCGCCCAGACCCGGTGTCGGTTAACGCAGCCGTGCTTGGGTCACCGGAGCCGTATTCGACTCCCGCGGGGATCGCCGCACCCGTATTCCAGACACGAAATTTGAGACCTTCGGGGGAACCTGGTTGCGTCGGATGCGTTCTCGCCGCCGAATATACGGCAGCAGACATGTTGCCGGTATCTTCAAGCTACCCACCGGCTAAAGATTTCGACGGCTGATCGATATGCGGAACAATTTCAACCTGTTTTCGGCAACTCTCGCCGTTTTCGGATTTGGCCTGTGGATCGCTGCCGTCGTGCTGCTGATCCCAAATCATGCGAGTGACGTCTCAATCGGACATTTCAGGGTGGGAGAAGCCGGCATTGTAATCGGTGGCGCTTGTCTGGTGGGGGCCATCGCGTTGTTTGCCAATTCCGGTTGAGCGGTGATTGCCCTAGTTCTCGCGCCACTCTTAGTCACGAAGCTCTAAATCAACGCCTGATGCCGCCGGCTCTTCGGCGCCGACACGCTGATCGTGACACTTCAATTCCCGATTTGACCTGATCGTCTTCGCGCATTACTCCGGCCACGATGCGCGGAATGGTTGGCAGGTCCGTCGGCCGCTGATAACCTTTCGTAAAAGAAACGGCTCCAGCACACCGCAGCTGGAGAAACCACAACGGGCGCCTTAACAGCCCTGAGACGGAGGAAACATGACCACAGCAGAAATCACCGCCGGAACAGGCATTTCGGATGCCGAACATCGGGCGCAACTTCGCCGCGCGGTAATCGCCAGTACGGTCGGAACGACCATCGAATGGTACGATTTTTTGCTGTATGGCACGGTCACCGGGCTGGTGTTCGGAAAGCTCTATTTCCCGCACTCAACCCCATTGATCGGCGTGTTGCAGGCGTTCGGCGTCTTCTTTGTCGGCTTTGTCGGGCGGCCGATCGGCGCGGCGATCTTCGGTCATTGGGGCGACCGGATCGGTCGCAAGGCGACGCTGATCGCGACTTTGTTGGTAACCGGTCTTGCCACCTTCGCTGTCGGCCTGGTGCCGGGTTATGCCAGCATCGGTGTGTGGGGTGCGGTTCTGCTGACGATCATTCGCCTGATTCAAGGCATCGGGGTCGGCGGCGAATGGGGTGGCTCGGTCCTGTTGGCGATGGAATGGGCGCGCTCCAACAAAAACCGTGGTTTTATTGCTTCATGGCCGCAATTCGGCGCGCCGGCGGGATTGTTCCTGGCCAACGCGGCGGTGCTGGTATTCAGCTGGCTGTCGGGCGACCAGTTCTATACCTGGGGCTGGCGCATCCCGTTTTTTATTAGCATCGTCATGGTCGGCATCGGGCTGTGGATCCGTCTCGGCATTCTCGAAACTCCGGTTTTCCGTAAGGTCGTCGCCGAAGATCGTGTCGAGCGCGTTCCGGTGTTGGAGGTATTAAAACGCCAGCCCAAGCAGGTTATCCTAAGTGCATTGCTGCGCATGCCGGAGCAGGCGCCGGGCTATATTGTCGGCACCTTTATCTTTACTTACGGGACCACGGTTCTCGGGGCATCGCGCAATTTTCTGCTGACCGCCCTGTTGGTGCAGACTGTCCTGGGCTTTATGTGGGTCACCGTTGCCGGTCACCTGTCCGACCGCATCGGCCGCAAGCGCATGTACATACTGGGCTGCGTATTTGTCGCGGTGTTCGGGTTTGTCTACTTCGCTCTGCTCAATACCAGAATCCCGGGGCTGATGTTTCTTGCGGTCGCACTCTCGCTGATACCAATCATGACAATGTACGGGCCTGAGGCGGCGCTGATTGCCGAGAGCTTCTCGCCGCGGCTGCGTTACAGCGGTGCCTCGCTGGGATACCAGCTTGCCTCGATCATCGCTGGCGGGCCGTCGCCGTTTATCGCGACAGCCTTATTCGCGACGTTTCATTCGAGCATACCGATCGCGCTGTACATCGTCGTTTGCGCGATCATCGGCATCATCGCGACCGCGATGCTGACCGACTACACGAACCGGGACATATCCGCCGAATACGACCGGGTGTGACATCGCCCCGACCCGCAGGCCGCGCCGTCTGCCGCGCTTAGCCGGCAGCGGAGCGGCCCCAGGCGACAAAGCCGTCATTCTTGAGGCCGGGTTTGCCATAAGTTAAGGGCGTTCCGTCGAGGGCTTCGACCCGGCCGCCGGCGGCTTCGAGGATCGCCTGTCCGGCGGCGGTGTCCCACTCCATTGTGGTGCCAAAGCGCGGGTAGAGGTCGGCCTCGCCCGCCGCGATCAGGCCGAATTTGAGGGCACTGCCGCACTTCTTGCGCTCCAGCACCGGGTAATTTTCGAGAAACTCGCCGACGCGCCGGCTGTTCTCGTGTGAGCGGCTGTGGACGACGACAAGCCCGTCGGGCGGCGGGAGTGCGCGCCTCGATCGGTTCGATCGCTCCGCCGCGGCGCTGCCGCGTTGCGGTTCCCGGTCCATAGGCGGCGTAAGTCAACCCGACCGCTGGTCCGTGCAGAACACCCAATACCGGCCGCCCGTCTTCCACAAGACCGATACAGACCGAAAACTCGCCGTTTTTGGCGACGAATTCGCGCGTCCCATCGAGCGGATCGACCACCCAAAATCTGGGGGACGAAGGCGGCAATCCCTCGGCATCGACCCATTCTTCGGACACGATCGGGATATCCGGAAAGGCGGCCTGCAATCTCTCGACGATGACCCGTTCGGCGGCGAGATCGGCCTCGGTCACCGGGGTCTTGTCGAGTTTCTGGCGCACGTCGAAATCCTGCGCGTAAACCCGCATGATCGCCTCGCCGGCGGCGAATGCCGCGGACCGTGCGGTTTCGAGCAGATCGCTTTTGATGTCGCGGGTCATGCCGCCTGCCGCCTTTCGGCAGCGCGGATCGCCTGCCACAATCGTTCCGGGGTCGCCGGCATGTCGATATGCTCGATGCCGAGCGGGGCCAGCGCGTCGACGATCGCATTGACCAGCGCCGGCGGCGCGCCGATCGCACCCGCTTCGCCGGCTCCCTTGAGGCCCAGCGGGTTGGTGCGGCACGGCACGACATTGTACGAGAATTCGACTGCCGGCAGGTCTTCGGCTCGCGGCAACGCGTAGTCGGTCAGCGAGCCGGTTACCAGCTGTCCCGTTTCCGGATCATAGACGGTGCGTTCGAGCATTGCCTGGCCGACACCTTGGGCGACGCCGCCCTGGACCTGGCCGCGCAACAACAGTGGGTTGATGACATTCCCGAAATCATCGACGACAAGATAGCGCACGATCTCGACATGCCCGGTCTCGGGGTCGATCTCGACCTCGCACACATGGCACCCGTTCGGAAACGTCGGCGCGGGCGGGGTGAAGTGCCCGCTCTCGGCAAAGCCGGGCTCGACGCCCTCGGGCAATTGCGCCGGGTCGAACGCGGCGCGCACCACCGCTTCGATCCCGATCTCGCGGTCGGTCCCGGAGATGCGAAAAATGCCGTCGGCAAAGGCAACATCGGCTTCGGCCGCCTCCAACAGGTGAGCCGCGATCCGCCGGCCTTTGGCGATCAGCTTTTGCGCGGCGGCGTCGGCCGAAGCCCCGCCCACCGGCAACGAGCGGGAGCCTCCGGTACCGCGGCCAAAGGCAATCGCCGCGGTGTCGCCCTGCACCACCCGGATCTTGTCTAATGGCAAGCCAAGACGCTCGGCGGCCAGTTGCGCGTAAGCGGTCTGATGCCCCTGACCCGAGGACTGCGTGCCCATCAGCATCGTCAAATTACCGCTCGGATCAAAGCGCAGCTCGGCGAATTCGTCGGGCGGCATTCCCGACTGCTCGATATAGACGGCGTAGCCGATCCCGCGATAACGCCCGCGCGCAGTTGCCTCGGCGCGGCGCGCTGCAAAGCCCGCGATATCGGCGGCGGCGAGCGCATCGTCCATATTGCGGGCAAAATCACCGCTGTCATAAACGAGGCCGAGAGGGGTCGCGTAGGGCATCGCCTCCGGCCGGATAAAATTGCGTCGGCGCAATTCATCCGGCGCCACCCCGAGCCGGCGCGCGGCGTAGTCGATCAGCCGCTCGAGCGCGTAAGCCGCTTCCGGCCGGCCCGCGCCGCGATAGGCGTCGACCGGCACGGTGTGGGTAAACACGCCCTTGACGGCGACCGAGATCGCCGGGATCGCATAGACGCCGCTGAACATGACCCCGCCCGACCCGGTTGGGATCTCGGGCGCGAAGTTCGACAGATAGGCGCCCATATTGGCCAAGTTGGTGACCGACAAGCCGAGAAAGCGATATTCTTCGTCGAGCCCCAGTTCGAGCCGCATGAAATTGTCGCGGCCCTGCGTGTCGGTCATGAACGCGTCGGAGCGCTCAGGCGTCCATTTGACCGGCCGGCCAATCTTTTTCGAGGCCCACAGCACCAGGATGTGCTCGGGATAAAGAAAAAATTTCATACCGAACCCGCCGCCGACATCGCCGGTGATAACGCGGATCCGGTTTTCCGGGATCTTAAAGACGCTCTCGGCCAATAAGGCTCTTAGGAAATGCGACCCCTGGGTGGCGCTCCACAAGGTGTAGGCGTCATTGCCGGCATCGTATTGTCCGATCGCACCGCGCGGCTCCATCGAATT
The DNA here is from genome assembly GCA_963735445.1 of uncultured Alphaproteobacteria bacterium. Classification (GTDB taxonomy): domain Bacteria; phylum Pseudomonadota; class Alphaproteobacteria; order ATCC43930; family CGMCC-115725; genus AP-15. Next base: position 38,492 of record CAVTLC010000053.1, on the reverse strand, counting down.
AACGACGATGCGGTTGTTAACGATCTCGAGCGCAATGCGGTGGCGCGCCGTCGCCATGGCGCGGTCGACCGCTGCGCCGTCGCCGATCGCCCAGTCAAAGGCGAGATTGCCGGGCGCGTCGTCCCAGACGATTGGCTGGCCTTGATCGAGCGCGTGCTCGGTGTCGATCGCGGCGGGCAAGGGCTCGTAATCGACTTCGATCAGCTCGGCGGCGTCGCGTGCGGCGCCGAGGCTTTCGGCGACGACCATCGCCACGGTGTCGCCGACATGGCGCACCCGCTCGCGCACTATTGCCGGGTGCGGCGGCAAGAGCGCTGATGAACCATCGCGATTGGTGAGGGGAATGAGGCACGGGATCGGGCCGAGCCCGTCATGCTCCAAATCCTCGCCGGTCAAAACCGCGAGCACGCCCGGCGCCGACGCGGTTGCCGCGGTATCGACTTTGCGGATGCGCGCGTGCGCATGCGGCGAGCGCAGCATAACGGCGTGTGCCTGGCGCGGCAGCGTCAGATCGTCGACATAATCGCCATGCCCGGTCAGAAAACGCCGATCCTCGACCCGGCGAACAGGCTGGCCGATCCCGAATTGGTTCATTCAAACGACCTCCGCCATCGGGCATATCGGCCGCACGACCAATTTTGCCATAGCGCAGCCGCAAGGTTTTGCGCTCCGCGCCGCGAACAATCTAGCGCAGTTGGTCATTGCGAGCGGGGGGCGCCGTGCGCCGCCGAGGACAGGCGCCGCAAAGGAATCCGTGCGGGATTGTCCGGGCGGGAGGGAATTGCCGATCGGGACTGCGTCCGCCGCCTCGGGCTTCCGCGCAATGACGCTGCGGAGGCGGGAACGCTCAATGCGCGGCCGTGCTACTCGACTGTGACGCTTTTGGCGAGGTTTCTTGGTTGGTCGACGTCGGTGCCTTTGATGACGGCGGTATGGTAGGCGAGGAGCTGGATCGGGATTGCGTAGAGCAGCGGGGCGACAAACGGGTCGCATTCGGGGACCGCGATGCCGTCGGCGAGCCGGTCGGCGAGGCGCGCGACACCCGCCTTGTCCGAGATCATCACGACGCGGCCGCCGCGCGCCATGACCTCCTCGACATTGCCGAGGGTTTTTTCGAACAGATCGTCGTTGCGGCGCCAGCACGATGATCGGCACATTCTCGTCGATCAGCGCGATCGGGCCGTGCTTCATTTCGCCGGCGGCATAGCCTTCAGCGTGGATGTAGGAAATCTCCTTGAGCTTCAGGGCTCCTTCGAGCGCCAACGGGAAGGCGCTGCCGCGGCCGAGATAGAGCACGTCGCGCGCCTCGGCGATGGTCTGGGCGATCTGGCGCAGCCGCTCGTCGTGGTTCAAGACCTCAGCGGCGCGCGACGGGATCTCGGTCAGATGGCCGACGAGTTCGGCCTCGCGCTCGTGGGTGATCGCACCGCGCGCCCGCGCCATCGCGATCGTCAGCCCGGCCAACACCGCGAGCTGGGTCGTGAACGCCTTGGTCGAGGCAACGCCGATCTCGGGGCCGGCGAGCGTCGGCAGGACGACGTCGGCCTCGCGCGCGATCGAGCTTTCCGGCTGGTTGACGATTGCGACGATGTGTTGCGCCTGCGCGCGGGCATAGCGCAACGCCGCTAGGGTGTCGGCGGTCTCGCCCGATTGCGAGATGAAGATCGCCGCCCCGCCGCGCGGCATCGCCGGCGCGCGATAGCGAAATTCGGAGGCGATATCGACCTCGACCGCGATCCGCGCGATCCGTTCGAGCCAGTATTTCGCCACCATGCAGGCGTGGTATGCGGTGCCGCAGGCGATCAGCGAGACCCGTTCGATGTCGCCGAGCGCGAACGGCAATTCCGGCAGATGGACGGTGCGGGTTGCCGGGTTGACCAGCGCATTGATCGTGTCGCCGATCACCGCCGGCTGCTCAAAAATCTCCTTGAGCATGAAGTGGCGGTAATTGCCCTTGCCGATCAGCGCACCAGAGGCCGCCGATTCGCGGATCGGGCGTTCAACCTCCTGATTATCGGCGTTGAAAATCGTCACCTTTGATGAGGTGATGACCGCCCAGTCCCCCTCTTCGAGATAGGTGATGCGCCGGGTTAGCGGGGCGAGCGCCAGCGCGTCGGAGCCCAAGAACATTTCGCCGTCGCCATAGCCGATCGCGAGCGGGCTGCCGCGCCGGGCGCCGATCAGCAAATCGTGCTCGCCGGCAAACAGAAACGCGAGCGCGAAGGCGCCCTCGAGCCGCGCCAAAGTCTGTGCCACCGCTTCCGGCGGGGACAGCCCCTGGTCGAGAAAATAGGTGGTGAGGATCGCCACCGCCTCGGTGTCGGTTTCGGTCTGGAAGTCATAGCCGCGTTGGGTCAGCTCGGACCGCAGCGCCTGGAAGTTTTCGATGATCCCGTTATGAACGATGGCGACGCGCTCGGTCGCGATCGGGTGCGCGTTGGTTTCCGACGGCAGACCATGCGTCGCCCAGCGCGTGTGGCCGATGCCGATGGCCCCCTGCACCGGCTCGCGGTCGAGCCGCCGCGCGAGATTGATCAGCTTGCCCTCGGCGCGGCGCCGCTCGATGCGGCCATCGACGAGGGTCGCGACACCGGCCGAATCATAGCCGCGGTATTCGAGCCGGCGCAGCCCCTCGATCAGTCCCGGTGCAACCGTCTCCTTGGCGATAATGCCGATGATGCCGCACATTATTTCCTGCTCCCCAGCCGTGACCGGATCTCGACAGCGCGGCCTGGTTTATCGATCTGCTGCCCGCGCGCCACGGTCAGCGCATCGGCGGGCACATCGCGCGTGACGACACTGCCGGCGGCGACGATCGCGCCCGCGCCGACCTCGACCGGTGCGACCAACGCGGTGTTCGAGCCGATAAAGGCGCGCTCGCCGATTGTGGTGCGCCACTTGTTAACACCGTCATAATTGCAGGTGATGGTTCCGGCGCCGATATTGGCCCCGGCCCCGATGGTGCTGTCGCCGAGATAGGACAGGTGATTGGCCTTGGCGCCGGCCCCGAGCCGCGCTTCCTTGATCTCGACAAAATTGCCGACATGCACGTCGTTTTCGAGCACCGCCCCCGGCCGCAACCGGGCGAACGGGCCGACAATTGCTCCCGCCCCGACCACGGCCCCTTCGAGATGGCTAAAGGAACGGATGCGGGCGCCTTCGGCCACCTCGACACCGGGACCGAAGACGACATTCGGCTCGACCACAACGTCACGGCCGAGCCGCGTATCGGCGCTCAGGAACACGGTCTCCGGGGCCACCAGGGTCGCCCCTGCGGCCATTGCATGGGCCCGGAGTCGCTGCTGGATCAGTGCCTCGGCAGCGGCGAGGTCGGCCCGATTGTTGACGCCGGCCAGCTCCTCCTCCGGCAATTCGACGATGCGGCAGTCGAGATTGCGAAGGCGGGCGGCCGGTACGATGTCGGTCAGATAGAATTCGGATTTCGCGTTATTGCGGTCGAGCGCGGCGATCAGGTCGGCGGCATGGCGCGCCGCGATCGCCATGATCCCGCCATTGACGAGCCCGATCGCCAGCTCGTCGAGGGTGGCGTCGGCCGCCTCGACGATGCGTTCGAGCGCCCCCTCAGGACCCAGGATCAGCCGGCCATAGGCGCCGGGGTGTTGCGGCCGCAATGCCGCGACGACAATCGCGGCGTCGCTGCGGCGGCGTTCCTCGAGCAAGCAGCGACAGTGCGTCGGTGGTCAACAGCGGCGTGTCACCAAACAGCACCAGCACGTCATCGATTGCTCCCTGAGGCGCCAACTGGCCGGCAAGCGCCTCAAGCCCGGTGCGGACAGCATCGCCGGTGCCGAGCGGTGGATCCTGGACAACGCTCACTGCGGGGTCGACGAGCCGCGCGACGGCTTCCATATGCGGACCGATGACCGCGACGGTCGCCGCCGGCATCAGCGGCTTTAGCGCCGCAAGCAGGTGCGCGATCATCGGTCGGCCGGCGACCGGATGCATCACTTTGGGAAGCGCGGATTTCATCCGCGTGCCGCTGCCGGCAGCGAGAATAATGGCGGCGAAATCGGGTCGGCTCATTTCAGACTCGAAGTAAAACACCGGCGCCGCGTCACTGATGCGTCGCCCCCCGCCAGTTTACAACACAAAGATTGTTACGATTTATGTCATGTTCGCGATGAAAACGCCTCGGCCGGCAGATCGCGACTGCGCCGGCGTCGTTACGGGCGCCCAGGACTATGCGATGGTTGTTTTCGCCGGATCGATCATCGCCAGCGCCGCCGCGCGGCGCGCTTCAGTGCGGTTAAGCCAGCCGGCTCCGAAGGTGTCGAACTCGGCGAGCGATTTGTAGAAATCGGCTTGCCGGTCGGCGAGATCATTGACGAGCGTGCGTGGATCGCATTTTGCGGCAGCGCCGAGGGTCTCGGGACCGACGCATCCGTCGACCTCATCCCCAGTGAAGCCGATCGCCCGCTGCAACAGTCTTGCCGATCGCCAGTTTCCGGCGTTGACACCCATATCAAAGACGCTGAGATCGACGCCGACGGGCAGTGCGTCGGCGCGCAACGGATTCCAGTAGAGCGAGCGGTAGATTGCTCTCGCGATCCGCACGCTCATGTCTTGGACTTGCGCCGCGCCGAGATCGGGGTTGTCCGACCACTCCCGATAGGTGGCCAATGTTATCCCCATGTTCGTGGCGCCGCCGGGATCCGCCGGATTATCGACATACCCGCCCTCGGCGCGGAGCGTAAAAGCGAGGCATGTGTCAAACGCATCTGCCATTCTTCCGCTCCGATCGATAGAAAATACCTGGAAGCTCGACCGCGCGGCCGTTGGCGCTGGTTCGAGCCTGCAAGCCGAAATCCGGCTGATCCCGGTTTGTGCGAGCTCTGTGAGCTCAACGCAAATCAACGATTTCGATCCAGTTGGGCATTTCGCCGAGCCGGTATTGCCGCAACGACGAGAGCGCGCCGCTTTCCGCATCAATTGCCGACACTGTCATCGCGTTCGAGCTGAGACCGGCCGCGAGCAGAAACCGTCCGCGCGGGTCGATCGCAAAGCCGCGCGGCGTCGTTTCGGTCGGCCAGCGGCCGCAGCGCGAGAAGGTTCCGCGCTCCGGGTCGATGCGGTATCCCTTGATCGTGCTGGTCGTCCGCTCGCTCGAATAGACAAAAAGCCCGTCCGGTCTGACATGCAGATCGGCCGCCGAGGGCTTCCCGGTAAAATCAAGCGGCAGGGTCGGCACGGTCTGAACCTCGGCGAGCGTCCCGTTGCTGCGATCGACCGCGTAAGCCCCGAGGGTCGCGTCGGTCTCGTTCAGCAGATAAAGAAACCGCCCGTTCGGGTGAAACGCCATATGGCGTGGCCCGGCATTGGGTTTGGTCGAAATCGCGGCGGGCTGGTTGGGCGACACCGTGCCGGCCTCAGCGTCGAACCGCAGCTGCATGATGATGTCGGCACCGAGATTGGTGCAGTAGACGTAGCGGTTGGAGGCATCAACGACGACGCAATGCGCCTTGGGACCGGTCGCCAGCACCTGGGTCGGCTGCGCGCCGACACGGCCCGAGCGATCGATCGGGTTGATCGCCAATTTTGCCCCGGGATAGGACGCGCTGAGCAGAAACCGGCCGCTGCGGTCGGTCACGATATAGGCCATGCTGTCGGCCAGCGGTGCCGTGCCGAGATCAGCGAGCCGCCCGTTTTCCTGGTCGATTGCAAAGCTCGAAACCGGAAATGGCGCGCTGCGCAGTGCGGCGTATAAAAAACGCCGATCGGGGCTGACCGCCATCGGAATGCTGGTCGGCGACGGCTTGTCGGTGCCGGGGACCGGAACCCGCTCGATCTCGGTCAAATCGCCGGTGTCGCGATCCATTGCAAAGACGAAAATCTCCTTGCTGCCGGCGTTCGAGACGTAGACGACGGTTTGCGGAGTGTCGGCCATCGGACTATCCCTCCCGCTGCAATTGCCGCGCGGCCTGGGCGGCCGGCCGATCGTGACATGCCTTCAGCCACATCTCCGCCTTTGGGACAGCAGCGAGGTTGACCCGCGCCTGCCGCGCCCACGCGAGAATGCTCGCGACGTTGAGATCGGCCACCGTGAACTTGTCGCCGAGCAGATAGGGCGAACCGGCCACCGCCGTATCGAGCACCTTTAGCGGGGCGGCAAGCGCGCGCTCGGCCTCATCAGCGGCCGCAGCGTCACGCCGGTCCTCGGGGCCGATCCGGTTGAGCAGCACGGTCAGCGCCGGCCGCTCGACCTCGGTCATCCCCCAAAAGCTCCACTGCCAAACTCGCGCCTCGTCCTCGAGGCTCTGCGGATAGAGCCCGATGCCGCTGCCGTATTTCTTGGCGAGATACAGATTGATCGCCATCGACTCCCACAGCTTGAAGCCGTCATCGTCGATCGCCGGCACATGGCCGTTCGGGTTAATCGCTAGGTATTCCGGCCGCCGCGTGCCGCCATCGGCAAAATCGATCTTTACGTGCTCGTACGGAATCCCGAGTTCGCCCGCCATCCATAGCGTGCGAAACGCGCGTGAGCGCGCCACGCCATAAATCTTTAAGGCCATCGAACCGCCTCCCTCCGCGCGCCCAAAACGTCGTTTCGAAGGGAGCCTCGCACGATGAGCGCGCGCGGGAAACAGTTTCCGCCGATGGGCGGAAGACGGTCGGATTCCAGGCGCTTGCGGGTGCTGGCCGGCTTTGGACGAGCCAAGCGGGCTCAGTTTCGGCCGGCTTATGCGTGCAGCTGGCTCGGCAGCTCGGCGATTGCGGCATCGATCAATGCCGCCCCATGTTGTTCATCGAGCTCGGCGGCGATCACCCGGCGTGCCGCGGAAATCGCGACATCGACAGTGACGGCGCGGATTTCGGCAATCGCCCTCGCCTGCTCCTGTGCGATCCGTTCCTCCGCAAGCCGTTGCCGGCGTTGCACGCCCTCTTCCATCGCGCGAGCCGATTCCGCTGCGATGCGCTCAGCCTCGGCTTTGGCGTGGGCGATGATTTGCTCGGCTTCGGCGGCCGCCTCGCGTTCTCGGGCGCGAAGCTGCGCGAGGGTGCGCTCGGCTTCCTGCCGTAAGTCGCTTGCCGCAGCGAGCTCTTGGCGGATGCGCTCGGCGCGGGCGTCGAGGCCGCCGATCAAAAACCGCTTCCCCGGTCGCCACAGGATCGCGACAAAGATCAATACCGCGATCGTGAACCAGAATTCCGCTTCGTGGAAAAAACTCATCAGGTCGCACGCTCCGCGATGACGCGATCGACCGCTGCTGCAATGTTACCCGCCGCCGGGGCTGTCCCGATCAATCGGTTACTGATCGACGCCGCGACGTCCGCGGCAACGCCGCGAATTTCGGCGAGCGCGCGCTCCTTGGCGGCGGCAATATCGCGCTCGGCAGCGCCGGTATGCTCCGCCAACACCGCAGTCAGCTCGCGTTGGCGCTCGGCAGCGGCGGCGGCCAGCCGTTCGGTGGTCTCGCGGATCGTCGCCTGCGCCTGTTCGCGGGCGCCAGCGCGGGTTCTCTCGTAGGCAGCGACCGCTGCTTCTGCCTCGCGGCGGAGCTGCGACGCCCGCTCCAGATCGTCCTCGCGATGGCGGCGGCGCGCTTCGATCGCGGCGCCCACACGCGGCAATCCGATGTTCGCCATCAGCAAATAGAGGACGATAAAGCTTATCGCCAGCCAGACGAGCTGCGGCGCAAATGTCGATACGTCGAGCTGTGGCATCTATTGAGACCTCTGGCGCGCCGCGTCAGAACACGAACAGGATCAGGAACGCGATCGCCAAACCAAATAATCCAGTCGCCTCAGCCAGTGCGAAGCCGAGAAATGCAAAGGGCTGTACTTGGCCTTGCGCGGCCGGGTTGCGAGCGAGCGAACTGATCAGCGAGGCAAAGACATTGCCGATGCCGATGCCGGCGCCGACGAGTGCGATGCAGGCGAGGCCAGCGCCGATCATCTTGGCCGCAGCGAGGTCCATCTTGTCTTCCTGTCTTTTCGGTTGTGGTGGAGAGTTCTGCGCGACGCGGTTAATGCATATGAATCGCGTCGTTCAGGTAGAGGCAGCTCAGGATCGCAAATACGTAAGCCTGCAGCACGGCAACCAACAATTCGAGAGCGAGCAGCAGAACGTCGATCGCAATCGGAAATATCGCGAAAACACCGACAAGCGCTGCGAACCCGGCAAAGATGCCGAGCATCGTGTGCCCCGCCAGCATATTCGCAAAAAGCCGGATCGACAGGGTAAACGGCCGGATGAAATAGGACAGCACCTCGATCGGCACAAGTATGATAAGCAGCAGCTTAGGCACGCCTTCCGGGACAAAAAATCGCAGGAAATGCAGGCCATGACGAATAAAGCCGATTATCGTCACCCCGATAAACACGACGATTGCTAAGGCGAAGGTGACAATAATCTGTCCGGTAACGGTAAAACTGTAGGGGATCAAGCCAAGCAAATTGGCGAATAGAATGAACATGAACAGGCTGAAGATGAATGGAAAGTACGGCATGCCCTCATGCCCGACATTGCTTTCGACCATGTCGGCGACGAATTCGTAACTCACCTCCGCTAGAGACTGGAGACGTCCCGGAACCAGCGAGGCTCGCCTGGTGCCGTATACGATCAAGGCGGTGATCAGCAGCACGATTGCGGTCATCGCCAGCGCCGCGTTGGTATACGAAACGTCAAGCCCGCCGATGCGTATTGGCAAGACGCGGTGGATCGTGAATACCTCAAGCGGATGAAGCTCTATCGCCAACTCAGCAATCCTCGTCGTCCCATTTGCGCGGTGTCGGCGCGGCCGCGCCGGGTTCGGGCTTGCGCGGGCGATACCCGACCGCGCCGCCGGTTCCGGTCACCGCGCGATAGACACTGAGCATCCCCGCTGCGATCCCGAGAAAGAACATTCCCAGCATCACCCAGGGCTTTGTCCCAAGCCAGTGATCGATCGCCCACCCCAATCCGACCGAAACGACGACCGCCGTCACCAGCTCGATCCCGATGCGAAAACCGAGAGCAAGACCTTGCTGGAGCCCGGGGTTGCCGCCCGATTTCCGCACCGGTTCACGCGCCGCCTGCGCTCTATCGAGCCGCTCGGCAAGCCGCGCGAGAGGGTCCGATGGCGGATCTTCGCTCATTCCGGGAAGCGCAACCATGCGATACCCGACCGACCGCATCGGCCGGAACGGGTGCGCACCATATTGAGCTGTCATTAACCTGTCAATACCGAGACCTTACCCTCAGCGGGATTGAGTATCAGCTTTTTCAATAAGTTAGCGTCGCGATGCGACCGGTTGGGTCAGGCAGTCTGTCGCAGCCGAACGGCGCGGGCGAGATCGACCGAGACCAGCTGCGAGACCCCGCGTTCGGCCATTGTCACCCCGAACAGCCGGTCGGCGCGGGCCATCGTGATGCGATGGTGGGTGATCAGCAAAAAGCGCGTGCCGGTCGTGTCGGCAATATCCGCTACCAGGCTGCACAGCCGGTCGACATTGGCGTCGTCGAGTGGCGCATCGACTTCGTCGAGCACGCAAATCGGCGCCGGCTTGGTCAAAAACACCGCGAACAGCAGCGCCAGAGCCGTTAACGCCTGCTCGCCGCCGGATAGCAGGGACAAGCTTTGCAGCCGCTTGCCGGTGGGGCTCGCCATGATTTCCAGGCCGGCCGTCAATGGGTCGCCGTCATCGGTCAGTGCCAGCTCGGCCTTGCCGCCGCCAAACAGCCGCATAAAGAGGTCGGCGAAATGCCGGTTGACCCGCTCGAATGCCGCAGCGAGCAATTCGCGGCCTTGCTGGTCGAGTTCGTGCGCGCCGCGGCGCAGCTTGGCGATCGCCTCGGTCAAATCACCGCGCTCGCGTTCGAGGGCTTCGACTTGAGCGCCGATCTCCGCCGCCTCGCCTTCCGCCACAAGATTGACCGGCCCAATGCCGGCGCGCTCGCGGGTCAGGCGGTCGAGCCGTTCCGCGCTTGCGGTAGCCTCGGGCGGAGCCTGGCCGTCGTCGAGGCCGGCGAGTTGCGGCAATTCCGCAGGCTCCGCCCCGAGACGCTCGGCGATCTCGCGCGCCAATCCCGCCACCGCCTCCTGCGCGCCGGCGGCTTGCACCTCCAGACGCGCGCGGCATTCGCGCGCCTCCGCCAGAGCCTGATCGCCGAGCCGCGAGCGTTGGGTTGCCTCGCGCAGCCGGCTTTCCCCCAATGCCAGCCGATCGGTTGCCTCGCCGGCGTTGCGCGCCGCTGTCGTGACCTCGGCGCCGAGTGTTTCGCTGTCGGCGGCGATCACGGCGGGGCGCCCGGCAAGAGCCGCGATTTCCTGCTCCAGTTCACGCCGCCTCTGATCGAGCGTCTCGCGCTGCGTTGCCGCACTCTCGGCGCGCTTCCGCCAGGCACGCTCCTCCAAATCGATCGACCCCAGCCGTTCGCCGCGGGATTGCGCCTCGCGCCTCAGCTGGTCGATCGTCGCACGCGCATCGGCTTCCTCGCGCCGCGCCTGCATCGCCGCCTCCCGCGCCGCCGCCAGCGTTGCAGCGGCCGACCCGGTTTCCGGTAAGCCCGTGAGGTCGCGGTCGATCTCCTCCCCTTGCGTGCGCGCCTCGGCAAGATCGGCGGCGAGCTTAGCAACCGTCTCGGCCGCACCGTTTAAGCGGGTCTCGATTGCCAATGCGCGGCCGGCGAGTTCGGCAGCGGCGGTACGGGCGGCAGCCAGCGCCGTTTCGGCCTCGCGCAGTCGCAGGCGGGCAAGACGATCGGCTTCCGCGGCGGCCTCTCGGGCAGCGGCGGCGGTGGCAGCCGCGGCTTCCGCAAGCCGAGCTTCGGTGTCGGCGGCCAAAATCTCGTGACCAAGGATTTCGAGCCGGTTTTTGTGGCGGAGATGCTGGGCGGCGGCCGATGTGCCGGGGGCGCGGCAGGTGAACCCGTCCCAGCGCCACAGCCGGCCATCGCGGTCGACCAGGCGCTGCCCCGGGGCCAGATATGGCTGAAGGCAACGCCCGTCACTCTCGCTTTCGACCCAGCCGGCAAAAGCGAGGCTGCGACCCAGCGCCGGGGGCGCCGAAACGGCTGAGGCGACCGAATGCGCGCCGACCGGCAAGACCGGCGCCTCGATCTCGGGCAAGGCGAGCCAGAACCGGCTGGCGTCATCGAAATCATCATGCGCGGCGGAAAGCTCCTCCTCGAACAAGGCGCCGATTGCCGTCTCGAAACCTTGTTCGACCCGCATCGCGGCAAGGATCGGCGTGCCACCGCTGGCGCCCGCCCCCACTGCGAGCACGCCCTCCAGCGCCGCCTGCTCGGCCTCGAGCCGGGCGAGCACCGCCGCCGCCCGGCGTGCGTCATCGACAGTGGCGGTTTCGTGCAGCTGACGAGCGGCCATTTCGCTTTGCGCCGCATCAATCGCGCCGCGGCATTCCTCGACCTCCGCTTCGGCTCGAGCGAGGGCGGCGGCTGCCGCGGCTGTTGCTTCCTCTGAAACTATCGCCGTGGCGAGGGCGGCGCGTTGGCGCTCCGCCTCGGCGAGACGCATTTCGAGCCGGCACCGCCGCTCCTCGATTTCACCGCGCCGGCGCTCGAGCGCGGCGCGCTGCGCCGCCGCGGCGGCAACTGCTTCAGTGGCGCGCTGCAAATCTGCCTCGGCCTGGCTGAGCCGCGTCGCCGTTTGCTGCAGTCGTTGTTCAGCCGCGGCGAGCATCGATCCGTGCTCGGCTTCGGCAGCCGCAAGCGTCTCTCGCTCTCTCGCCAACCGCGACAACCCCGCCTCGCCCTCGGCGAGCTGAGACTCCTCGCGCTCGCGGTCACGGCCGAGTTCAGCAAGCCGGCGCTCCGCTTCCCGGCGCGCGGCGACCGAGCGCGCCAATTCCTGTTCGAGAGCGGCTCGCGCCTGCGTCAATCGTTGCAGCTCGGCTGTGGCCTCTGTTTCCGCCAGTCGCAAAGCTGGCAACGCCGCCTCCGCTTCGTCGCGGGCTTGGCGTTCGGCGTCGGCGCACTTCGCGGCGTCGGCGACGGCTTGCTCGGCGGCGGCCAGCTCGACAACGCGGGTTTCGCATTCGGCCTCGGCGGCAAGCCAGCGCGCATAGAACAGCAGCGCTTCATATTGCCGGATCTGCTCGCCGAGCCGGCGATAGCGTTGCGCCTGCCGCGCCTGCCTTTTCAATCCGGCGAGCTGCGACGCCATCGTCGCCATCACGTCATCGAGCCGCGTCAGATTCTCCTCCGCCGCGGTGAGTTTCAGCTCGGTCTCGCGCCGACGCGCCTGCACCCCCGCAGTGCCGGCGGCTTCCTCGAGGAGATGGCGGCGTTCGGCCGGCCTCGCCTCGATCAGCGCGCCGACCCGCCCCTGACTGACGATCGCGCCCGAAGACCCGCCGCTCGCGGCATCGGCAAACAGCAATTGCACGTCGCGCGCCCGCACCTCGCGGCCGTTGGCGCGCCAGCTCGACCCGCCGCCGCGCTCGATGCGGCGCACGATTTCGATGTCCTCGCGGTCGTTGAAGGCAAAGGGCGCGTCGCGCGCGCTGTTGTCGATCGTCAGCGCGACTTCCGCGAGATTACGCGCCGCGCGGCTGGTGGTGCCGCCAAAGATGACGTCGTCCATCGCGCCGCCGCGCAATCGACGCGCCGAATTCTCGCCCATGACCCAGCGCAGCGCTTCGGCGAGATTGGACTTGCCGCAGCCGTTCGGCCCGATAATGCCAGTCAGACCCGGGCCGATCGCCACCTCTGCCGCGTCGGCGAAGGATTTGAAGCCGACCAGGCGCAGCCGATCGATCTGCATGCGATAGTGGCGTGGCGATTACGATTTTGAGGCTTTGGTTTGAGGCGGTGGCTATGATTTTTGCGAAAGGTCGGACAGCAGTTTGTTAAACGCCTCGACGGTGGGCTCGCCGGTATATTTCGTGCCGTTGACAAAGAAGGTCGGCGTCGAATTGACGTCGAGATCCTTTGACGCGACGAGGCGGCTGTTCAGGATTTGATTTTCGAGCGCATTGTCGGCGAGGCACTTATCGACTTGCGCCTTGCTCATCCCGCCGAGTTCGGCGAGCCGGGTCAATGCCGCTTGGTGATCGGGCGCCGTTACCCATTTGCTCTGGTCGGCAAAGAAGGTATCGACAAAGGCGTAAAACCGGTCGGGTGGCGCGCAGCGGGCGATCATCGATGCATGGACTGCTTCACCGTCCAACGGGAAATCGCGGAGCACGAGCTTGGCTTTGCCGGTATCGATCCATTTCTTTTTGAGTTCAGGCAAAACGTCGTCGGTAAAATGCGCGCAATGCGGACAGGTCATCGACGCATATTCAATGATCGTGATCGGGGCATCCGGGTTGCCAAGAACGCGGTCGTCTTTTCCGATCGTCAGCAGCTTCTGCGCCTCGGCCGGATTTGCCGGGGTGTCGGCTGCCGCCGAGGGGGCCGACCATTGTACCATGATGCCGAGCGCACAGATCAAAGCGAACCAGATTTGCCGCAGCATTTGCGTCTCCAATACCATATGTTGAAGATATCGCGCTTGTTGGCCCAAAGCAACGTTAGCGCGATCGGCGCATCACCTGGTCTCATTGACAGCGCGAGCAAGGCGCCCAAGTGCCGCCCGCAGCCCGGGATCGCCGATGTCGGACAGCCGTGGATCAGCGGCTGCCACGGCGCCTGTGTCAGCCGTATTCGCGGCGGCAAGGGGCGGGTTGGATGCAAGCGGCAGAGCTGCTTGGATCAGGACCAATCGCGTCACCGCGGCGCGGCCGAGATAATGGTTGACCCGTTCGATCAGCAATGGCGCGCGGTGCTGCAACTCGAGCGCCGCCGCGGGTATGGTGCGGAGCTTCAGCACCCCGTCGCGGCCATAGCCCACCGGCCATGCAATCAGCGCCCATTCCGGACCGACGATCACCGACCAATCGGTTTTGAGACGCACCAGAAGACCGCCGCCGCGCTTAACCGCAATCGGTGCGGCGAGTTTCGACACCGGGATCCCGACCGCGCGAAAACCTGGATGGCGGTCGCCCCGATCATCGGGGCCGTCTAGCCTCCGGCGCGCCTTCGCTGTCTTCATGACCTCGATCCGATCCGAATCGCCATCACCGATGGCGCTCCCCGACCCGGCGCTGCTGCTCGCCTGGTACGATCGGCACCACCGCGATCTGCCGTGGCGTGCCCCACCGGGCCATCCCGCGGACCCTTACCGGGTGTGGCTCAGCGAAATCATGCTGCAACAGACGACGGTGGCGACCGTAGCACCCTACTTCGCCCGATTTGTGAGGCGCTGGCCGGATGTGACGGCGCTCGCCGCGGCGGCACTCGACGAAGTGCTGCATGAATGGCAAGGGCTCGGCTATTACGCCCGCGCCCGCAATCTGCACGCTTGCGCGCGCGTCGTTGCCGAGCGGTATGGCGGGGTCTTCCCGGCCGAACTGTCGGCCCTGCGCGCATTGCCGGGCATTGGCGACTACACCGCCGCGGCAATCGCGGCGATTGCGTTCGATCATCGGGTGGCTGCGGTTGATGGCAATGTCGAGCGGGTCGTCGCCCGGCTTTATGCTGTCGCTGAGCCGATGCCGGCGGCGAAAGCGCGGCTGCAGGCGCTCGCGGCAGGGCTGGTGCCCGAACGCCGCGCCGGGGATTTCGCGCAAGCGATGATGGATCTCGGCGCCACGATCTGCACGCCACGCCGGCCGCGCTGCGTGCTGTGCCCGTGGCGCACCGCCTGCGCCGCCGTTGCGCAAGGGGCTCGCCGAGGATTTGCCGGCGCGCGCCGAAAAACCGGAACGGCCGGTGCGCTACGGCATCGCGTTTTGGATTACGCGGCCCGATGGCGCCGTCTTGCTGCGCCGCCGGGTCGAAAAGGGGCTGCTCGGCGGCATGATCGAGATCCCGTCGACCCCGTGGCGGGCAGAACCGTGGACATTGGCCGAAGCGATCGGCGTCGCGCCGATCCCGGTCGCACCGGCGCAATGGTCGCCATTGCCCGGCACGGTCCGTCATGGTTTTACCCATTTCCAGCTCGAACTCGGGATCGTCGCCGCGCATAGCCAACCCGCTATGGAAGGGCTATGGAGCCCGATCGACAAGCTCGGTGACCACGCGCTGCCGACCCTGATGAAAAAGCTCGCGCGTCACGCGATCTCGGCGCTGGCTTCGGGCGTTGGCGATACCGCTTCGAACAACGGCAACTCACCTGCGAGCGCCAGCCGCACCGGGGCAAACGAGCGGCGGTGATGCGGTGTCGGGCCAAGCCGCGCGATTGCTTCCCCGTGTTCGCGGGTGGCGTAGCCGACATTGGTCTCCCAGCCATAGCCCGGATAGCGCGGCGCCAAGGCCCGCATCAGGCGGTCGCGGGTGACCTTGGCGACGACCGAGGCCGCGGCGATCGAAAAGCTGAGCCCGTCGCCGCCGATAACCGTTTTCACCGCGCAGCCGAGCGGCGGCGGCATGTTGCCGTCAACCAGTGCGATTTCGGGGGACACTCTTAGCGCAGCGACGGCGCGCGCCATCGCGAGCAATGCCGCGCGTAGAATGTTGATCGTGTCGATTTCGCGCACGCTCGCCGCACCAACCGCGATATGCGCCGCACCCCGTTCGACGCACCGCCCGAGCGCCTTCCAGCACGCTTCGCGTTCGTCGATCGTCAGCACCTTCGAATCGTCGAGCCGCTCGCGCAGAGATCGTGGAAACCGCTTTTGGTCGAGGATAACCGCGGCGGCCACGACCGGACCGGCGAGCGGACCGCGCCCGACCTCGTCGATACCGCAGACGATCCCCGTACAGCGCCGCTCGATCGCGAAATTCGGCATCGGTCCTCCTCGCGCCGGCTTTTGCCATGGCTGCGAGTGGCCAGGCAAGGCGGGCCCGGTCGGAACCGATGATTTGCGCGCGCTCGATCGCTATGTTGAGGAAATGTCCGCTTTGCACCACCGCATAACCGAGCTCCTCGGCGCGGCGCTGGTCACGTTATTCGTGCTGTCGTGCTGCCTGTTGCTCGAATTGCCGGCACGCGCGTTTGATCTTTTCGCCAGCCATGAAGTGACGGCGCAATTCGCCACTGCCAATGGCAAGCCGATGGCGAATGCCGAAGTCAAAGTCTTTGCGCCGGGCGAGCCTCAGACCCCGGTTCAGACCGGGCATACGGACGCCGACGGCAAGTTCGTCTTTCCCGCCGATCGCGACGGCATGTGGAGCGCCGAAGCCCGCACCAAAACCGAAGTCGCGCGCGTGATGATCCGCGTCGGCGGGCCGGCTCAGGAACCGCAAAGCCGCATCCCGCCGGCGGTCGTGATCGGCGGTTTGATCGGGCTGTTGGCATTAGCGGTGTGGTATCGCGTGCTGCGCGGGCGCAACCAGCGTCGCCAACTATAGCGGCTGTGCCGACCGGCTTCCGGCGCTTTCCTAATGGCGTGCGGCGGTTCGCGCGATTATCGTCGGCAGATCAAGCGCGGCAATCGCAAAGGCGGGCGAGATGACGGCCAAATTGATCCTGACCGGCGACGTCAATCTGATGAACGTCACCGATCCGTTGGTGCCGTTTTCACTGGTCCGCGACGAATTCCGCGCAGCGGATGTCGTATTCTCAAATCTCGAATGTTGCCTGTGCGCCCCGTCCGGCAGTCATTCGCTCGCCGATGAAGGCTTCTTCGCCGACCCGGCAATTGCCGGTGAAGCCTTGAAATCGGCAGGCATTCAAGCAGTCGGCATCGCCAACAATGTCAATTACGGCGAGGCCGCGATAACCGCGTCGATCGCACGGCTCGATCAAATCGGCATCCCGCACGCCGGCGCCGGCGCCAATCGCGCGGCAGCGCGCCAACCGATCATCCTCGAGCGCGGCGGTTTGCGCTTTGGGTTTTTGCAGCGCAGCTCGGTCTATTGGCCGACCAATCACGAAGCCGGCGACAACGCGGCCGGCATCGCGGTGATCCGCGGCCATACCGCCTATCAAGCCCCGATGCATGGCAGCCGCCCACCGGCCAATCGGCCGGGCATCCCGCCGCAAATCATTACCTGGGCCGACAAGCAATATCTGCAATGGTTCGCGGAAGACGTCGCGGCATTGCGGGCGCAGTCCGATATCGTCGTCGCCTCGTGCCACTGGGGTGTCGGCCGCGACGTGCTGCAATACATGACCGAGATCGGACACACGGCAATCGACGCCGGCGCCGACATCGTGATCGGTCACGGTCCGCATTTCTCGCTGCCGGTCGAACTCTACCGCGGCAAGCCGATCTTTTACGGGCTGGGCAGCTTCTCGTTCCACACCGGACATGGCGGGCACCGCCACGGCGACTGGCTCGGAATGATGGTGCGGGCCCAGTGCGATCGCGAGCGGATCAGCCGCCTGACATTCCAGTTCGTGCGCCATGACGCGCAAAACCGGACGATTTTGCGCAGCCTCGCGGATGAGGCAGCGGCATTCGACCAGATCGCCCAGGAGAGCAGAGCGCTTGGCGCCGAACTCGCGGCCGATGGCGACGGGGCGGTCGTCAAGCTCAGTGCTTGACCTCGCCCGGCCGCTGGCGGATGTAGGACCAGCACCCCGGCCGCCAATCAACCGATAGGAAGAAAATGCCGAGCATCACCTATGTCCATTCCGACGGGTCGCGTCAGGTTCTCGATGTCCCGGTTGGCACCAGCGTCATGCGCGGAGCAATCTTGAACAGCGTCGACGGCATTGTCGCCGAATGCGGCGGCGAGATGATGTGCGCGACCTGCCATGTCTATGTCGACGAGCCGTATCTCGATCGCATGCCGCGGCAATCGGATGACGAAAAGGCGATGCTGGAATTCACCGCCAGCGAGCGCAAGCCAAACAGTCGCCTGAGCTGCCAGCTGGTGGTCACCCCGGAGATGGACGGGCTCGTCGTTTATCTGCCCGAGAGCCAAGTCTGATGCCGGAGCCGGTCGTCGCCGTTATCGGCGCCGGCCAGTCCGGTTTCCAGGCGGCCTCGTCGCTGCGGCAGGAGGGGTTTGCCGGCCGCATCGTGCTGATCGGCGACGAACCGGGTCTGCCCTATCAGCGCCCTCCCCTTTCCAAATCCTATCTGTCGGGCGAAAGCAGCCTCGAGGAGTTGTGGCTGCGCCCTGAGGCGTTCTATCAGAAGCAGGAGATCGACCTTTTTACCGGCGAGACCGCGACGGCGATCGACCGGCCGGGACACGCCGTGCAACTCGCCTCGGGCAGCGCCATCGAGTGCGATCACATCGTGCTGGCGACGGGTGCGCGATGCCGAGCTTTGCCGGTGCCGGGCGCCGAACTCGATGGTGTGTTGCCATTGCGCACCTTGGTCGATGCCGACATTTTACGCGAGCGCCTGAAGGAGGCGCGCGAAGTCGTAGTCGTCGGCGCCGGTTTTATCGGTCTCGAATTCGCCGCGGTCGCGATCGGCGCCGGTGCTTCGGTGCATATCGTCGAAGTCACCCAGCAGCCGATGGGCCGCGTGGTCTCGGCGCAGACCTCGCGTTTCTTTACCGAAGCGCACCGCGCCTGGGGGGCGACGATCTCGCTCGGCACCGGTGTCGCCCGCATTCTCGGCGACGGCCGGCGCGCCACTGGGGTCGAAACCAACGACGGCCGGATATTGCCGGCTGATCTTGTCTTGATCTGCATCGGGGTCGTGCCGAATGCCGAACTCGCCCGCGATGCCGGGCTCGCGACCGATAACGGGATTGTCGTCGACGACTTTCTGCAAACCGGCGTTCCGGTAATTTCGGCGATCGGCGATTGCGCCAATTTCCCGACCCGGTTTGCCGGCTGGCCGGGTGCGTCTCGAATCGGTGCAGAACGGTGTCGACCAGGCGCGCGAGGTCGCGGCCCGCATCACCGGGAAACGAGTTGCGTCTTACGACAAGGTGCCGTGGTTCTGGAGCGACCAGCGCGACCTCAAACTGCAGATCGCCGGCATTACTGTCGGGCACGATTTGGCGGTCGTGCGCGGTGAGCCCGAGAGCCGCAGCTTTTCGGTGTTCTGCTTTGCCGGCGAGCGGTTGATCGGCGTCGAGTTGGTGAACCGGCCGGCCGATCACATCGTCGCCCGACGGCTGCTGGCTGCCGATCCGCGCCTGACCCCGGCCCAGGCTGCGGACGAGAGCTACGATTTGAAGGCGCATATGGCGCGCAACCGATGAGCGATGACATCCTGATAACAGGCGGCCTCGTCATCGACGGCAGCGGCCGTCCCGGCGATATTGCGGACGTGCTGGTGCGCGACGGCCGGATCGCCGCAATCGGCCCGTCATTGTCCGATCCCGCGGCGTCTGATCCCGCGGCCAAAGTGATCGATGCCGCGGGGCTGGCGGTCACCCCCGGCTTTATCGACATCAAGACACACTCCGACTTCACCTTGCCGATCAACCCCAAGGCCGAGAGCAAGGTGCGCCAGGGAGTAACGACCGAGATCATCGGCCATTGCGGCTTTTCGACAGCACCGGTGCTGCCCGGCAAGCTCGAATTGATCCGCGACTACCTGAGCGCCAGCGCGCCGTGGCTGCCGTTCCGTGAAATGCGGTTTCCGGAATATCTCGAGACCTTTCCGGCGACCGCGGTCAATGCCGGTATGCTGGTCGGCCATCACACGCTCCGGCTCAATGTCATGGGGATGGCGGCGCGCCGGCCGACCGCTTCCGAACTGGCGCAGATGACGGAATTACTGGAGGAGGGACTAGCGGCGGGCGCGTTGGGCCTGTCGACCGGATTGTTCACGCCGCCGAGCAGCTACGCCGACCGTGACGAACTCCTGGCATTGTGCGCGGTGTTGAAGCGCCACAACGCCGCCTATTTCACCCATCTGCGCGACGAATCGAACAACGTCGTCGAAGCCGTCGAGGAAGCGATCGACATCGCGCGGATTTCAGGCGTCCATGTCGAGATCGTGCATTTGAAATGCTCCGGGCTCGACAATTGGGGCAAGGCGGCGCGCATTCTGGCGATGATCGAAGCAGCCAAGGCCGAGGGGCTGGCGATCGATTGCGACGCCTATCCCTATGCCGCCGGCAGCAATCCGCTGAAGAATTTGCTGCCCGCCTGGGTCCAGGAAAACGGCATGGAGGCGATGCTGACGCGTCTCGCATTGCCCGAAACCCGCGCCCGGATCCGCAGCGACATCGACCGCGACGGGCTCAACAATTGGGGACGCATCCCGTCCTGGGATTGCGTGCAGGTCTCGATCTCGCCGCATCTACCTGATCATGCGGGGGAAACCTTCGGCGGCATCGCCGCAAGCCGCGGCGTCGATCCGATCGACGCGGTTTGCGATTACCTGATCGAGGACAAGGGTGCGACACGGGTGCTGATTACCTCGATCGCCGAGGATGACATCCGAGAGATTGTCCGCTCACCCTGGGCTCTGGTCGGGTCCGACGGCAATTGCGTCGCCGATTACGGCATTGTCAGCCAGGGTATGCCGCACCCGCGCTTTTACGGCACCTTCCCGCGCATCTTGGGCCATTACGTGCACGACCAGCAGCTTCTGCCGCTGGAGGCGGCGGTCCGCAAGATGACCGGAGCAACCGCCGCGGCGTTGGGTCTGCGCGACCGCGGCCTGTTGCGCGAGGGCTGGCGCGCCGATATCGCGATCTTCGATCCCGCCGATTTCCGGGATCGCGCGACCTACGCCGAGCCGCACCAATATCCGACCGGCGCGCGGACCACGGTGATGGTCAACGGCACGATCGTCGTCGAAAACGCCCGCCATACCGACGCCCTGCCGGGAACGGTGCTCCGCCGCGCCGCCGACGGCACCGTCGGGTAAGCGAGCGAGCCGCCTTATTCCGCGGCGGTTGCTTCTCGGAAGGCTGGCGCGGGCGTAAGCTCGTCCGGGCGGTAGGGAAACAAGACCGCGCCGAGTGTCACCAATGCCCCGGCGATCGAGAGCACCTGGAACAGCGCCATAAAGCCGCCATGCGCGTGCATCACTGCGACGAGCGGGATTGCCGTCGCGGCGACACCGAACGACAGCAAATAGCGGACCGCATAGACGCGCGATCGCCAGCTCGGCATCGGTATAGCGCGCCACCATCGCGTCGTTGAATGTGATCTGGCCGAACACCACAAACACCAGACCGGCCAACACCAGGATCATCCCCCATCCGCGCGACCAGGAAGCGACCAGCAGCAACGGGGCCTGCAGCAAGGCAATCGCCAAAAAGCCGACCTTGAGCGGATGGCGGTCGATCAGGCGTCCCATGACCAGTTGCGACATCGCTCCGACGAGATAGACCGCACTGACCAGCGCGCCGACGCCAAAGGTTGAGCCGGCGAGTTGCGGCAGGCGCTCGTCCACCATTTTCGGCAACGCCACCGTCGTCGCGTTAAAGACGATTCCGCCCGCCAGAGTGACCAGCACCAAGACGAGAAAGGCGCGCACAATCACGGCGCGCGGGAAACTGGCCTGGTGAGCGGTGGCGCCGCGTCTGCTCTGCTGATTGGCTTCGGGCGGAACGAGGGCCAGATAGGCGATGCCGATGCCGAATGCCACAGCACCCGGCAGGATGAAGGCCCAACGCCAGCCGAGCCACTGAGTGACGGCGCCCGTCGCAAGCGCCGCCGAGGCGACCCCGAGATTACCCCAGACGCCGTTGACGCCGATTGCGCGCCCAACCCGCTCGGCATGGCCGACCAGCATCGCGGTTCCGACCGGGTGGTAGATCGCGGCGAACAGGCCCATCGCCGCCAATCCGATCGCGAGCTGCCAGCGCGTCTGGGTAAACCCGGTGGCGATCGTGGCAATCCCGAGGCCGAGAAAGAACACCGCCATCATGTTGCGGCGGCTCCAGCGGTCACCCAGCCAGCCGGCCGGTAATGATCCGGCGCCGAACATGATGAAGCCGCCCAGCGCCAAGGTGATCAGCTCGCTATACGGACGAGCGAAATCGGTTTGCATGCCGAGTACTGCGGTCGGAAAGATCAGCATCACCATGTGATCGATCAGGTGGCCGATATTGATAAATCCGATGACAGGGTACCGAGCCGGCATAAAGCCTCCGATCGACAGCGTGCGGATAACAGCATAAATACCGCGTCCGATTGAATTCGTTCGGCCAATGATCGTCGCGAAAACGACAATATGAAAAGCACCAACCGTGATGATTACCAAGCAACGCCGCGGCCGCTCGCCGGCATGGCGAAGGATTTTGCCGACGGCTTTCGGATCGAACCGCATTCCCATCTGCGAGCGCAGTTGAGCTGGGCGCTTTCCGGCGTGATGACGGTAACGGCATCGCGCGGCACCTGGGTCGTACCGCCAAACCGCGCGCTGTGGATCCCCGCCGGGACCGAGCACGAGGTCCGGATGTCGGGTGCCGTGGCGATGCGCGCGATCTATGTCGACCCGGGGGTGGCGGGAGACGTCGCCGCGGAGTGTAAAGTCATCCTGGTGTCGCCATTGCTGCGGGCATTGATGCTGGAACTGGTCGCAGCACCGCTCGATTACGACGAAAACGGTCGCGTCGGCCACGTCGCGGCGCTCTTTCTCGACGAGATTCGCGTTCTCGATGCGCAGCCGCTGCACATTCCGAGGCCGTCGGACAAACGGCTGCAACGGGTTTGCGAAGCTCTGCTGAGCGATCCCGGCCGGCGCGAGACCTTGGAGGAATGGTCAACGCTTGCCGGCGCCAGCAGCCGCACCTTGGCGCGGTTGTTCGTGCGGGAAACCGGGCTGCGCTTTGTCGATTGGCGGCACCAAGTCCGGCTCGCGCAAGCACTGGTGCGGCTGGCGCATGGCCAGGACATCGCCACAGTCGCACGAGTCGTCGGCTACGACAGCGCCAGCGCCTTTACCGCGATGTTCCGCCAAAGCCTCGGGAAGACCCCGCGCGATTATTTCAACTAGCCGGCGAAGGCCGGGATACCGGTCTGGGCGCGGCCGAGGATCAGCGCGTGGATGTCGTGCGTGCCCTCATAAGTGTTGACCGCCTCGAGGTTCATGACATGGCGGATCACATGGTACTCGTCGGAGACGCCATTGCCGCCGTGCATGTCGCGCGCCATCCGCGCGATGTCGAGCGCCTTACCGGCATTGTTGCGCTTTAACAGCGAGATCATTTCGGGCGTGGCCCGCGCCTGATCCTTAAGCCTGCCGAGACGCAAGCAGGCATTAAGGCCAAGAGCGATCTCGGTCTGCATATCGACGAGCTTTTTCTGGATCAGCTGGTTGGCGGCGAGCGGACGGCCGAACTGGCGGCGCTCGAGGGTATAGTTTCGCGCCTGATGCCAGCAGAATTCGGCGGCGCCCATAGCCCCCCAGGCGATGCCGTAGCGCGCGTTGTTGAGGCACGAGAACGGTCCGCGCAAGCCGCTGACCTCCGGCAGCAGATTGTCCTCGGGCACGAAGACATCGTCCATCACGATCTCGCCGGTCACCGAAGCCCGCAAGCTGAACTTGCCTTCGATCTTGGGCGTGCTGAGGCCCGGCATTCCGCGTTCGAGAATAAAGCCGCGGATGATCCCGTCTTCGGTCTTGGCCCAGACGACCAGAACGTCGGCGATCGGGGAGTTGGTGATCCACATCTTGGCCCCGGTCAGCCGGTAGCCGCCCGGTGCTCTGACAGCGCGTGTCGTCATGCCGCCGGGGTCGGAGCCGTGGTCGGGCTCGGTTAACCCGAAACAGCCCACCCATTCGCCTGATGCCAATTTCGGCAGATATTTCTGCCGCTGCGCTTCGCTGCCGAAATCCTCGATCGGATACATCACGAGGCTCGACTGCACGCTCATCGCCGAGCGATATCCGCTGTCGACGCGCTCGACCTCGCGTGCGATCAGGCCATAACAGACATAGTTGACGCCGGCACAACCGTAACCGTCGATCGTGGAGCCGAGAAAGCCGAGCGCGCCCATCTCGTTCATGATCTCGCGATCAAAATGCTCGCGCCGATTGGCTTCGATGACACGCGGCAGCAGCTTGTCCTGGCAATAGGCGCGGGCGCTGTCGCGCACCATGCGCTCGTCCTCGCTGAGCTCATCCTCGAGCAACAGCGGATCGGTCCAATCGAACTTCGCCGCGACTGTCGGTGCCGAACTTCCTGCGGCAGGGTGGGAAGCGAGGGAGGCGTCGGCAGGCATCGGGACCTCGGCGGCTGTCGAAACGACCGCCAGTATACCGCGGCGCTTCAGTCCGCGGGACAATTCCGTCAGGCGCCCTTTCCGCCGCTACTCCGCGGCGAAGCAAAATTCGCCCGTCGGAGATCAGGGAATTGGCGGTGCTATTTCTTGCTAGCGCTCGGCTGCCGGCCGGAGCCGCGGCCGAGACCGATCTTTTTGGCGAAGGCTGATCGCTGCTCGGCGTAGTTCGGGGCAACCATCGGATAATCCGGCGCGAGCCCCCAACGCGAACGGTATTCATCCGGGGTCATGTTGTAAGTCGATCGCAGATGCCGCTTCAGCATCTTCAATTTTTTACCGTCTTCCAGACAAATCAAATAATCGGGCGTAATCGATTTGCGGACCGGTACTGCCGGCTTTGCCGGTTCTGGTATCGGCTCAGCGATCGGCCCCTCTAACCCCTTTAACGAATGATAGACGGCATTGATGACCTCGGCTAGCTGCGCCGTCGGCAACGTATTGTTGCTGACATATGCCGCTACGACGTCTGCAGTCATCCGCAACAGCTCTTCTTCCGCCATTTTCGGCGTCGCCGTTTCTGCCATTTTTCGCCCCGATGAAGACTGAATGTGCACGCGAACGCCGATAATCATCGCACGAATATCTTGTGTCAACGGAAACCTATGAGAGAGCATTGTAATTGTGATTTACGGCTGGCCCTAAGGACTTGCTCAAGCTATCGCGAGACCCTGCGCTTGCTTACGCCGCACGGTTAAAGGCGGGCGGTAATCGCTTGCGACAGACGAGTGAAAGCTTTGGGCCGCAGAATTGCTTGTCGCGGAGTGCGATTGCGTTCGCCTCCCCATTGCTGCGAATCGACCCCGATTTGTGGTAGCCGGTTGGCACCCAACGTCGAGATATGGTACGGGTAGGCCGTATCGGTTCGACGCTGGTGACCTTGGATCGGCGAGATGCCGATTGGCGCCCGGATTGGCTCGAGTGATTTACGGGATTGAGGATGGCTTTATCCGCAAGATTGTCCGGCACAGAGGGAGCGACCCGCACCGGTGAGGCGCGGCTGGCCGAGAGCGATCCCGAACTAACCGCGGCAATTGCCGCCGAACTGGCCCGCCAGCAGTCGCAAATCGAATTGATCGCGAGCGAGAATATCGTTTCGCGTGCGGTCCTCGAGGCTCAGGGATCGGTGCTGACGAATAAATACGCCGAGGGCTACCCGGGGCGGCGTTACTATGGCGGTTGCGAGTTTGTCGATGTCGCCGAGCGATTGGCAATCGATCGCGCCAAACGGCTATTTCGCTGCGCTTTTGCCAATGTTCAGCCGCATTCGGGCGCGCAAGCAAACCAGGCTGTTTTGCTGGCTCTGCTGAGCCCGGGCGACACGATCCTCGGTATGTCGCTTGCCGCGGGCGGCCACCTCACTCACGGGGCGCGGCCAAACCTGTCGGGGAAATGGTTTAACGCAGTCGCTTACGGTGTCCGCCGCGACGACGCGCGCGTCGATTTCGACGAGGTCGAGCGGTTGGCGCGCGAGCACCGGCCAAAGCTGATCATTGCCGGCGGCAGCGCCTATCCGCGGATCATCGACTTTGCCCGTTTTCGGGCGATCGCCGATGAGGTCGGCGCCTATCTGATGGTCGACATGGCGCATTTTGCCGGGCTGGTCGCCGGCGGGGTGCATCCGAGCCCGTTGCCTCATGCTCATGTCGTTACGACGACGACCCACAAAACATTGCGCGGACCGCGCGGCGGCATGATCCTCGCCGAGGACGAAGAGATCGGCCGGCGGATCAACGCCGCGGTCTTCCCCGGTCTGCAGGGCGGCCCACTAATGCATGTCATCGCGGCCAAGGCGGTGGCGCTCGGCGAGGCATTAAGTCCGTCTTTCGCCAGCTATGCCGCCGCCGTCGTCGAAAACGCCGGGGTGCTTGCCGAAACTTTGGCGCAAGCGGGCCTCGCGATCGTCTCGGGTGGTACCGACACGCATCTGATGTTGGTCGATTTGCGTCCGCTTGGGCTAACCGGACGCGACGCCGAGATCAGTCTCGAACGCGCTGGTATCACCTGCAATAAAAACGGCATCCCGTTCGACCCGGAAAAACCGACCATCACCTCCGGCGTTCGGCTCGGCTCGCCGGCAGCAACGTCGCGCGGCTTTGGCGCCGAAGAGTTCCGTCGAGTTGGCGGAATGATTATCGACGTGCTGGAGGGCTTGGCGCGCGGCCCTGCCGACAATGGTTCGGCAGAAGCCCGAGTGCGCGAGGACGTGCGCGCGCTCTGCGGGCGGTTTCCGATTTATCAAAACTTGGATGCTTAGCCGCGCGATAACGGGAGGAGCAGATGCGCTGTCCGTTCTGTGGAGCCGATGACACGCAGGTCAAGGATTCGCGCCCGACAGACGATCGCGGCGCCATTCGTCGCCGGCGTTTTTGCCCGAATTGCGCGGCCCGGTTTACGACCTTCGAGCGCGTGCAACTGCGCGACCTTACCGTTGTCAAAAAGAACGGGCAGCGCGAGCCGTTTGAGCGCGACAAGCTCGCCCGCTCGATCTACATCGCGTTACGCAAGCGGCCGATCGAGCCCGAACGGGTCGAGCGCATCATCAATTCGCTGGTGCGACAACTCGAGAGTTCGGGGGAGACCGACATCCCCAGCGACGTGATCGGCGGTCTTGTCATGGAGGCGCTGTCGAGCCTCGACCAGGTCGCCTACATCCGGTTTGCCTCGGTCTACCGGAATTTCCGCGAGGCCAAGGATTTCGGCGAATTTGTCGGGCGTATCGCCGCGGATGGCGATTAAGCCCGGCGCGCCTCGAAGCGGCGACAACAGCGATCCGGAGGCCGATCTTCGCTGGATGCGCGCGGCCTTCGCGCTGGCGCGCCGCGGGCTGGGGAATGTCTGGCCGAACCCGGCGGTCGGCTGCGTTCTTGTAAGCGATGGCCGCGTCGTCGGGCGCGGCTGGACCCAGCCCGGCGGTAGGCCACATGCCGAAACCGAAGCTTTGCGCCGGGCCGGCGCTTTGGCGCGCGGCGCCACCGCTTACGTCAGTCTCGAACCGTGCAGCCATTGGGGACGCACCTCGCCCTGTGCGGACGCGTTGATTGCCGCTGGGGTGCGCCGGGTTGTCGCCGCGCTCGAAGATCCCGATCCACGGGTATCGGGGTCCGGGATCACCCGCCTGCGCGAGGCGGGTATTGCGGTAGAGACCGGTCTCGGCGCCGCCGAGGCGGCCGAAATCAATGCCGGTTTTCTGACCCGGCAGCGGCTCGGGCGGCCGCTCGTCACCTTGAAACTTGCGACGTCGCTCGATGGCAAGATCGCCACCGCGACCGGCGAGAGCCAGTGGATCACCGGGACGTCTCGGCCCGCGCCTATGCCCATAGACTACGCGCCGAGCACGACGCGATCATGGTCGGCACCGGGACCGTGCTCGCCGATGATCCGCAGCTGACCTGTCGACTTCCTGGGCTGACCAGCCGCTCTCCGGTGCGGGTCGTACTCGACCGTCATCTGCGGATCCCGTCGACAGCGCATGTGATCGCCGAGGCGCGGCAGATTCCGACTCTGATTTTGACTCTGCGCAACGCTGACCCAGCGCGGCGCGAAACTTTTCTCGCCGCCGGCGCCGTCCTGCTCGAAGTCGATGCGGATGCAGAAGGTCGCATCGATCTTGCCGACGCGCTTCAGGCGCTTGGCCGGCATGGGCTGACAAGAGTATTGGTCGAAGGTGGCGCGCGAGTGGCGGCCGCGCTGTTGCGGTTGGGTCTCGTCGATCGTCTCGTTTGGATGCAGGGGCCGCTGCTGATCGGCGGCGACGGTATGTCTGCGGTCGGCGAGCTTGGCTTGGGTGCGCTGGCCGATGCTCCCCGCTTCGAACGGATCATCAGCGAAACGATCGGCGCCGATGTCGTGACGACTTTCCGAGCCCGCGGCTGACCCGCGGCTAACCGGGACGGACATCGGCGATTTACGCAGCTATCGTGGTCAAGCCAGATGCTTGGGCGATGAGCTCGAAACTCAACCGGCGAAAAAGAAAAATCCGAGCCCGAGCAATGCATAAACCCCAATCAGCAACAGACCCTCGAACCATGTGGTCTCCCCGTCTCCAGCGATTGCGTTGACAATCCATGCCGTCCCAGCAATCGCGAAGAGATCGAGCGGGTTTGTGAAAACCAGGTCCATCGGGTGGCCAAAGAACCACGAGATCAGAACCAGTAACGGCGCCATGACGAGCGCGATCTGGATCGCCGAACCGATGCAGATGCTCATGACCAGCCCCATCCGATCCTGATGCGCGAAATAGACCGCCGCGAAGAGGTCGGCGACAGTACCGATCAGAGCCAGCACGATAACGCTGAGGAAAAGCGGCGACAGGTTCAGCTGCTGCGCTGTGGCGGTCAACGATTCCGAAACCAACTCGGCTTCGATCGCTATCACCGCAGTGCCGCCGATCAATACCGCGAGTGCTGTCCATAGCGACCAGCTGGGCTCGGTGCGCGGCTCGTCACTGGCGAACACGTCGCGGTGCGTCACCAGGGTGTAAATGAGATTGCCGGCATACAGCAGAATCAGGACGGCTGAGGCGCCGAGGCTCAATTCTTCATTGGTCAGCGCCATGTCGCTGTGATGGCCGGTGGCTTCACGGGCATAGCTGAACAGGGCCGGCAACAGCAGGGCGAGAGTCGTCAACACGAGCAGGCTGGAAAACCGCCCGGCATTTTCTCGCCGAAATGTTTGTCGCTCGCGGGTCAGCCCGCCGACCAGGATCGCCAGCCCGAGGCCGAGCAGGCTGGTGCCGATAATCGAGCCGGTGATTTGCGCGCGAACAATGTCGGGCTTGCCGCTCGCCAATACGAACAGCGCCAAGGTAAGTTCGGCGATATTGCCAAAGGTGACATTCAACAAACCGCCGATTTCGGGTCCCGCTCGCTCGGCAAGCTGCTCGGTCGACCGCCGCACCCATTCGGCAAGGCCAGCAATAGCGATTGCGGCGCTACCGAAAATCAACAGCGGCGATGTGTTGAGGAAATATTTCAACCCCAACGAGACTGGCACAAACACCAGCAACCAACTGAAGATCATGGTTCACGGTGATCGGACGAGCGGGCGGAAAGCGGCAACGGCGCCGCTGCCGGCAGTGGTCTGCACACAGCTTAACACTCCCTTAATTCCTCGCTGCGGAACGTTGATAGGTGGTCGCGGTTCCTGATCGGCTAAGTGGATGATCAGAATGGCAGTTCGCGAGAGATATCTTCGACCGATGCGACAAGACCTGCTGTTTCGGTCGTGGAACCTGGCCTTATGCTGGTCCAGCAGCCTGTGCTAGGTTGCGCGCGAAGAACGGAGAGCGCTTGATGACGCGCGTATGTTCCAGTCTGGTAGCGGCGGCGCTCGTCGCTGCGGTTGCTGCTTTCACTCCCGCAAGGCTATCGGCGCAAACCGTCAAGATCGGGATCATCAACAGCTATTCCGGCTTTGTCGCGCAGGCGGCCGATCAGATGCAGAAGGGCATCGATCTTTACATCAAATTGCACGAGAAGGACCTGCCCGAGGGCGTCAAGCTCGACATCCTAAAGCGCGACGACACCTCAAAGCCCGATGTCGGCAAGCGGTTGGCGCAGGAGCTGATCGCGCGGGACCATGTCAATTTGCTTACGGGGGTCATCCTATCGCCGGTCGCCGCCGCGGTCGCACCGCTGACCGCTGAGGGCAAGACGCCGTTTGTCATCACCAACGCCGCCGGGGCAGCGATCCCGCGGCTGTCGCCCTATATCGTGCGGGTCTCGTTCACCCTGTGGCAGGAAGGCTATCCGATCGGCAAATGGGCCGCTCAGCAGGGCTGGAAAACCGCCTATACCGCGGTCACCGACTTTATTGCCGGGCACGATGCCGGGGACGCTTTTACCAAGGGCTTTACCGAGGCCGGCGGCAAGATTATCGGCGCTGACCGCTTTCCGCCGGCCAATCCCGATTTTGTGCCCTATATCCAGCGCGTCAAAGACGCCAAGCCGAACGTCGCCTTTCTCTGGGTCCCGGCGCAGGAGCAGGCGGTGGCGATCATGAAGGCGGTCAAGGATTTGGGTCTGCGTGAAGCCGGCATTAACATCACCTCGGCCCAGGATCTCTTACCCGACGAGCAGATCCCGATCATCGGCGACGCGGCGATCGGGCTCGTGACCTCCGGCAACTATTCAGCTGACGCGAAACGGCCGGCCAATACCGCGTTTGTCGAGCAATTCAAGCAAGCCTATGGCGAAAAGGCGATCCCGGATTTCTTTTCGGTCGATGGCTGGGACGGCATGAACATGATCTTTGACCTGATCAAGGCGACCAAGGGCCAATTTACCGCTGACCAGGCAATGGCGTTTTTTAAGACCTGGAAAGACCCGAACAGCCCGCGCGGCCCAATCGAAATCGACCCCAAGACCCGCGACATCATCCAGAACATCTATATCCGACGCGTCGAAAAGGTCGACGGCAAGCTCGCCGATGTCGAGATCCAGACGATCCCGATGGTCAAAGACCCGTGGAAAGAGTTTAACCCGGCGAAATAAAGCGAAATCCCGCGTTTCGCGGCGATCGTCATTCTTGGTGCGGCAACCATGGCCTCGGCTGGGCTGAGCGTCGTCTTCCACGGCATCGCGTTCGGGATGGTGCTGTACCTGATCTCGGTCGGGTTGTCGGTAACAATGGGGATGATGGGGTTCGTCAATTTGGCGCATGGCGTGTTCGCGATGGCGGGCGGCTATGTGATGACGGCCCTGATGAACCGTTACGGCGTCCCGTTGCCGGCCGCACTGGCCGCCGCAGCAGCAATCGTGGCAGTAAGCAGTCTGCCGATCGAGCGGCTCTTGTATCGTCGTCTCTATGGCGGCGACGAACTCGACCAGGTTCTGCTGACGATGGGTCTCGTCTTTATGTCGGGGGCGGTGGCGCAATATCTGTTTGGGGCATTGCAGCAGCCGCTTCGCTTGCCGGCGGGATTGAGCGGCAGTGTGCGCGTCGGCTTTGGCGATATCTCCAATTATGACGCCCTGTTGATTATTTGCGGCGCCCTCTTGGTGACGGCGCTGTGGCTTGGCATCGAGCGCAGCCGGTTTGGCGCCATGATCCGCGCTGCGGTCGACAATCTGCGCATGGCGCAATCGATCGGCATCGATACCTCTCGCCTGTTTAGCCTGACTTTTGTGCTCGGCAGTGGGCTCGCCGCTTTGGGGGGCGGGCTTGGCGCCTCGCTTATCACGATCTCTCCGGGGTATGCGCTCGACAACCTCGTTTATTTCCTGATCGTTGTCGCGATCGGCGGGCTCGGCAATATTCGTGGCCCGTTCCTGGCGGCTTTACTGGTAGGAGTCGCGGACAGTGTATGTAAATACCTGATACCGCAATTCGGTGCATTCTTCATTTATGCGATGACAATGGCAATATTGCTGTGGCGGCCCCGCGGTTTGTTCGGACACGCCTGAGCCCGGCTACCTCGTCGGATCCTCGTGCAGCGATCATCGAGGCGTTTGCCCGCCGCCATCGATTTCGCCCTTATGAAGCCTTGCCCTGGCTCGCGGCAATCGCCGCCTATTTTGCTTTTCCCGGTTATCTGCCGCTGATAGCGCAAATACTCGCGACCATCCTATTCGCGTTGTCGACGGATCTGGTCTTGGGATACGCCGGCATCGTGACCCTGGGCCAGGCGGCATTCTTCGGCACCGGCGCCTATACCTCGGGGATCCTCGCCGCCCATGGCTGGGGTGAACCGGTCACCGGGCTACTTGCCGCTGCAGCTGCGGCGGCGACGATCGGGTTTATCAGCGGGCTGGTGGTGCTGCGCAGTTCAGGGCTGACATTGCTGATGCAGACCCTCGTGGTCGCTGCCCTGCTGCGCGAGGCGGCAAACAAAGCGAGTGCCGTCACCGGCGGCGACGACGGTCTACAGGGCATGCAGGTCTGGCCGATCTTCGGTCACTTTCGAATTCGGCCTCTTCGGCCGCACCGCCTTCTTCTACTGCCTCGCCGTCCTTTTCCTGTGCTGGCTGGCGGTGCGCCGCTTGGTTCACTCGCCATTTGGCCGCTCGTTGACTGGGATCCGGGAGAATGTCGCGCGCATGCACGCGATCGGTGCGCCGGTCTCCCGTCGGCTACTGACGGTCTACACGATTTCGGCGGCGCTGGCGGGAGTCTCCGGGGCGTTGATTGCGCAAACAACCGGCTTTGTCGGCCTCAACTCGCTCAGTCTCGAACGCTCCGGTGCCGTGCTGATTATGCTGATCATTGGCGGTGTCGGACAGCTATACGGCGCGTTTATCGGGGTCCCGCTTTATATGATCGCCCAGGACCGGTTTTCGTCGATCGAACCGGTTTATTGGTATTTCTGGATCGGCCTGCTGATGGTGCTGCTTGTCACCTTCGCGCGCGGCGGCGTGCTCGGGCTGCTCGACAAATTGCGGCCTGGTCGCCGAGGGCCACGATGAACCCGGCAGCGCTCGAAACCCGGCAGCTCGGCAAGAGTTTTGGCGCGCTGACCGTGGCGAGCGCGATCGATTTCCGTCTGGAGCGCGGTGCGCGGCAGGCGCTGATCGGGCCTAACGGCGCCGGCAAGACTACTTTTGTCAATCTCGCGACCGGCGCACTGACCCCGAGCGCCGGACAAATCTTTCTCGACGGGGCCGACATCACCGCGCTGCCACAGGCTGCTCGGGTCAAGCGCGGGCTCGTCCGCACCTTTCAGGTCACGCAATTGTTTCGCCGGCTGAGCGTGCTTGAAAATGTTACCCTTGCGGTCTGCGAGCGGCGCGGCGCTGGTGATGATCTGTGGCGGCCGGCCGGGGCTCACCGCGACGCGATCGAGGAAGCTTACACTTTGCTCGAACCGTTGGGTCTCGCCGACGAGGCTTTGCGGCCGGTCACGACGCTCCCCTATGGCGGCCAGCGGCTGACCGAGATCGCGATGGCGCTCGCCCTGAAACCGAAAGTACTGTTGCTCGACGAGCCGGCGGCCGGCGTGCCGTCGGGGGAAACCAGCCGGATCATTGCGGCGGTCGAAAGCTTGCCCAGTGACATCGCGCTATTGATCATCGAACACGACATGGACCTGGTTTTTCGACTGGCGCGCCGGATTACCGTGTTGGTGCAAGGGAGGGTACTGGTCGAAGGCGCTCCAGCCGAGATTGCCGCCGATCCGCGGGTGCGGCGGGTCTATCTCGGCGAGCGGGAAGGTCGATGATGTCCGAAGGGCTTAAGCTCTCGGGCGTGACCGCGGGCTATGGCGAAACAATCGTTTTAGAGGACATCTCGCTCGACCTCCCTGCCGGTGGGACACTGGCCTTGCTCGGCCGCAACGGCGTCGGCAAGACGACATTGCTGGCGACGATCATGGGGCACACCCGGCTGCACGCCGGATCGATCCGCTTCGCCGATCGTGAAATCACCCTGTTGGCGCCGTTTCGGCGGGCGCGGCTCGGCATCGGGTTTGTGCCACAGGAGCGCGAAATCTTTCCGTCGCTGACCGTCGCGGAAAACCTTGTTGTGGCCGGGCGGCCGGGGCGCTGGTCGCTCGATCGAATTTACGACTTCTTTCCGTCGCTCGCCGAACGTCGGCAACATCGTGGTAATCAGCTGTCGGGTGGCGAGCAGCAGATGCTGGCGATCGGGCGGGCCTTGATGGGCAACCCGTCGATCTTGCTGATGGACGAGCCACTCGAAGGCTTGGCCCCGGTTATCGTCGATGCTCTGCTCGCCGGGCTCGACCGGCTCGAGCGCGAAGACGATCTGGGCTTGCTACTGGTAGAGCAGCACGCCCGACTGGCGCTCGAATTGGCTCAGCAGGCGATCGTCCTCGACCGTGGTGCGATCGTCTTCTCGGGGCCGAGTCGTGAACTCCTCGCCGCCCCCGACCGCCTCGCGGGTCTGATCACCGTCACCGGCCGCTGCTGAGCGCCGCTGACCCGTCGGTCATTGGGCCGATTACTCGGTGATCGGCGCGATCTGATCGAGGGCAAGCCCGCGGGTTTCAACCCCGATCCGGGTCACCGCGTAAGCGGCAATTCCCAACAGTACCGCAATACCGACCATCACATAGCCAAATCCATAGCCGGCGACGATCCCGATGATCGGAAACGACAATGCCGACCCGACCCGGCCGCCGGCTTGCGCCAGCCCAAAACCCGAGGCGCGGGCGTTCGACGGAAACACTTCCGAGGTGAAGATCTGCATCGAATTGCCGGCGAGTTGCGTGAAAAAGGTCATCGCAAAGCCGACCGCCAGCACCATGACGTCCGAATGCGAAAAGTAGAACAGGATCGAGAGGATCGTGGCGAGGACAAATGCGGTGACCGCGGTCGGGATGCGGCCATAGCGTTCGAGCGCGTACATCATCAGAAGGCTGCTGGCGGGGAAGGCGAGCTGGATCGTAAAGACAAAGCTCAGCGATTTGGTAATCGTAAAGCCGCGCTCGGCAAGGATGTTGGGCAGCCAGCCGCCGAGCCCGACCGCGGCGCTGAAAAAATGCGAAAAAGCAGATCATCGCGGCAATTATCCGCCCGCGATAGCGCCGGAACACGACCGCCATCGGATCGCTGCGGATATCGGCGAGCGCATCGACGACCAATGTTTCGTCGGCGGGCGGGCGGCCGAGGCCCATTGTTTCAAGTTGATCGAGTGCTTCCTTGCCGCGGCCGTGGGTGACCAGCCAACGCGGCGATTCCGGCAATCGGAAGCTTGCCGCGAACACTGCAAGACCGCCCAAGCCGATAATGATCCATACCCCGCGCCAGCCGACCGTGTCGCGCAGGAGGAGTGCCAATAACGTCCCGAGCGGCCATACGCAGGCGCCGCCGACAAACTGCATAAACGCGGTAATCCGGCCGCGGATGCGCTTTGGCGAATACTCGGCGGCATAGGAAAAGCACAATGGCGCCGCAGCCCCCAACGCGATGCCGGCGAGAAAGCGTCCAATAGCCAATAATCCGACAGTAGGTGCCAGTGCCGCCGCGATTGTGAGAAGGCTGTAAAAGGCGACGGCGAACTGGAATACCGCCTTGCGGCCAAAGCGATCGGTGAATTCGCCCTGACCAAGAGCGCCCAAAAACAATCCGAGCAAGGTGGCGGTGCCGACCGTGCCGACCCCGGCGGCTGTCGCAAAATGTGTGCGCAGCATGTCCGGCACCAGTGAGCCCAGGATGATGAAATCGATTACGTCAAAGAACAGGCCAAAGGTAATGATCGCCAGTACGCGCTTATGAACCGGCCCTAACCGCGCATTGTCGAGCGTCTCGTCGACATAGGCCACGATCGACTGTGCCATCGCGCTGTCCCCCCACAATATCGCCGTCAGGCGTTCATTCTTTCTTGAACTAAATACCGCCCCTCACCCAACCCTCTCCCCGCAGACGGGAAGAGGGAGGGACCCGCGTAGCGGGAGAATGAGGGGCGGGATCTCTCGGCTGCTGTAGATCGATTTACTTCACTGCAGAAAAAGCGGTCGGTTGCAGGATGTAGTTTTCGACGCGGGCGACGATCGCCCCGTTCTTCTCGGTTTCGGCGCGTTTGGCGTGCCATTCGGGATCGGCCTGAAACGCATTCCATTTCTTCTCGCGGTCAGCGAGCGATTCCCATTTCAGCAGATAGTGAAGGGTTTGGTTGGATTCGCCGATCACAGTCGTCCAAAAGCCGGCCTGTTCGATGCCGTGCCGCTTCCAGATCCCCAAAGTGATCGTATCGAACCGCTTCAAAAGATCCGGCAGCCGGCCCGGCGGGCAATGATAAATGCGCAGTTCATAGAGCATGTCGGGTCTCCCTATTTAACCGACGAAAAGCTCGTCGGCTGCAGAATGCAGTTGCTGATCGACGCGACGATCGGGCCGCTGGCTTCGGTCTGAGCGCGCTTCGAGACCCATTCGGGATCGGCTTGGAACGCAGCGAATTTTTGCGTCCGCTCCTCCAGCGACTCCCACTGCAGCATGTAGTAAAGATCCTGGTTCGACGGCCCGATCGCAACCGTCCAGAACCCGGCTTGGCGGATGCGGTGCTTTTCCCACAAAGGCAAGGTGATCGTGTCGAAACGCTTGATCAGATCGGGCAGGCGACCCGGCACGCAGTGGTAAACGCGCAGCTCATAGATCATTTTTGTACTCCTGGTTTGAGGTAATGCCGGCGCCCCGTCAGAATGCGTCCTCGGGCGCCCATGCTGCAAGCGCCGCAGTCGCTCAGCCGAGTTATTCAGCCGAGCCTGGCCTCGACCCAAGCGGCGGCATCGAGCAGCGCTTCATCGCGGAACCGTGCGCCGACGAGTTGAACCCCGAGCGGCAAGCCCTTTTGCCCGGTGCCGGCGGGCAAGGTCACGCACGGCGTCCAAGCCAATGTCCAGATCGCGTTAAAGCGCGCGTCGCCGGTCGAGTCGAGACCTTCGGGCGCTTCGCCGACCGCACTTGGCGCCAGCAAAACGTCGTATTCGGCAAATACATCGTCGAGCCGGGCGCGGAACATTTCCGCGGTCTCGATCGCCTCGATATAGGCGGACAGCGGCAGCTCGCGGCCGGCCTTCAGAAGCCCGTCCCGCAAAGCCGGGCTAAGCTTGTCGCCGTGCACCTCATATTCGTACGCGTAGTTGCGCGCCGCTTCGAACGCGAAGATGCGATGATGGTGCTCGAGGATGTCGGGTGGGGCAGGCGCCACGTCCTTGACGGTCGCTCCCGCGGCGGCAAGCTGCGAGGCGGTGCGTTCGAGCAAGACCTGTGTGTCGGCGCTGGCGTGGTCCCAGGCGGGGGTCCGGCAAAATCCGATAACAGGCGCGTTCGAGGCGCGGTCGACCGGCTGTCGCGGCTGCATCAACAACGCCGCCCGCATCAGCGACAGATCGTCGAGGCTGCGGCAAATCAGGCCCAACGTGTCGAGGTTGTGGCACTGCATCTTGATCCCGACGCGGCTGAACTCGCCAAAGCTCGGCTTGTAACCGATGACGCCGCAGAACGCCGCCGGCCGGATCGTCGACCCGCCGGTTTGCGTCGCGAACCCGACCGGTATCTGGAAATCGGCCACCGCCGCCGCCGAGCCGCTCGACGAGCCCCCGGGCGTGTGGGCCGGGTTGTGCGGATGCACCGTTTCGCGCGGATGACGATTGGCGAATTCGGTCGTCACCGTCTTGCCGAGGATAACGCCGCCCGCCGCGCGGGTCAGTGCGACGCAGGCCGCGTCGGCAAACGGCCGGTTGCCCCGGTAGATCGGCGAGCCGTGCTGGGTCGGCATGTCGTAGGTGTCGATGACGTCCTTGACCCCGACCGGGACGCCCTTGAGCACGCCGGGTCGGCCGGCATGATCGGCGGCGCGCGCCTGTGCCAGCGCCAGCTCAGGGTCGAGCCACACCCAGGCCTTGACCGCGGCGCGAGCCTCGATGCGATCGAGGCAGTCGCGGACCAGCGATTCGGCAGTCAGGGTTCCGGCTTCGAGGCGTGCGGCGGCCTCGCTCGCCGTCAGCCGTTCGGCGCCGCTCATCGCAATTCTCCTACGCCAAGCCGGGCTTCGACCCAGAGGCCGATCTCCAGCAGCTTGGCATCATCGTGGCGGCGACCGACGAGCTGAACTCCGACCGGCAGCCGATCGGGTCCTTTCCCGGCCGGCAAGGTCAAACACGGCATCGCGAATTGCGTCCACGGCGCGTTGAACACCGCCGAACCGGTGTTGGCGAGGGTCTTGCGGCGCCTGGCCGGCGGCCGGCAAGGTCAGGATCGCGTCGAAACCGCTAGCCCATTCGCGCGCCGCAGCGCGCGCTTTCTCGGCGGCGCGGCACGCGGCACGGAATTGTTCGAGGGTGAGCTTGCGGCCGAGTGCGATTTTTTCGTCGCGCAACGCTGCGCTCAGCAGCGCTTCATGCCGGTAGAGCTCGGGCGAATGGTTGCGCAGTCCCTCGAACCCGCCGAGCGTTCGCTGAATGTCGTCGGCCGCAACGCATTCGGTCGGGAACGCGGTGTCGACAATCTTGGCGCCGGCGGCGGCGAGCCGGTCGGCTGCGGCTTCGAGCACGGCGCGGCCTTCCGGCTCGGCATCGTCCCAATGCGGGCCGCGGCACAGGCCGAGACGGGGCGCGGTTTCCGGCATCGCGGGCGGCTCGTACGGGATCGCCATGATCGCCGCGCGAAACAGCGCGATGTCGCCAACCGCTCGCGCCATGATCCCGACCGTGTCGAGCGTCTCCGTGTTGATCCGCATGCCGGCCGGCGGGAACAGGCCAAAACTCGGCTTGAAACCGACAACTCCGCAATACGCCGCGGGCCGGATCACCGAGCCGCCGGTCTGCGTTCCGATCGCCAGCGGCACCATAAAATCGGCGACCGCCGCCGCCGATCCGCTCGACGAGCCGCCCGGCGAAAAGGCGGGGTCGTGCGGGTTTGATGTCGGGCCGGGATGGCGGTTGGCGAATTCGGTCGTGATCGTCTTGCCGAGCAGGATGCCGCCCGCCGCTTTTGGTAATGCCGCCGCACTGCAATCGCTCGGCGGCCACCACCCGGTATAGAT
>CAVTLC010000052.1:0-45640 GCA_963735445.1 uncultured Alphaproteobacteria bacterium | reverse complement strand
GCGTCAGCAGCGCGGCGGAAGTAGCCCCGTCGACATCGTAATCGCCATAAATCGCGATGGTTTCGCCTTCGCGCACCGCTCGGGCAAGTCGCTCCGCGGCCACATCCATATCCAGCAGTTGCGATGGATCGGGCAATTGGTCG
This sequence comes from uncultured Alphaproteobacteria bacterium, assembly GCA_963735445.1. GTDB lineage: Bacteria > Pseudomonadota > Alphaproteobacteria > ATCC43930 > CGMCC-115725 > AP-15. Next base: position 45,497 of record CAVTLC010000052.1, on the reverse strand, counting down.
CGCAAGCGGGGCGCCAAAAACCAAGGCGCATGATCGAGATCGATCCCGCGCTGCGCCAAGACCCGGCCGATAATCTCGGGCAGGCCGAGCCGCTCGGCGATGATCTGCCCCTCTCTATTTCCGGAGCGCAGGCGCCAGCGGCGACCGCAGACCGATCGCTCGACCCCCCAGACTTCCGGAAAAGAGCCGGCGCCCCCCGCGCCGTCCATTATCCGGGTCTAGCGCTCAAATTCGCAACGAAGCAGCGTTGCTCGCAACCAGCAGGGGCGGGTCAGCTCTACTGTGATAAAATCTGATGCAACGTTCATTCCATGTCCTTATCGCTACCGCGCGAGCGCAGCAAAGGCTTGCTTTCGGGTGAAGTCGTGATGCGCTTCGACGTAGCGCACGGTCCCGGTCTTTGAACGCATCACCACCGAATGGGTGAAGGCGCCCCCCGGGAACCGGCGGACACCGCGCAGCATCGTGCCGTTGGTGACCCCGGTCGCGGCGAACATCACATCGCCCGATGCCAGATCCAGCAATTTGTATTTGCGATCGAAATCGGTGATGCCGATGCGGCTGGCGCGGCCGCGCTCGTCGTCATTGCGAAACAGCAGACGGCCTTGCATCTGGCCGCCAATGCAGCGCAGAGCCGCCGCCGCCAAGACGCCCTCGGGAGCGCCCCCCGAACCGACATACATGTCGATGCCGGTTTCGGGGCTCGAGGTGGCGATGACGCCGCTGACGTCGCCATCGGAAATCAGGGCGATGCGCGCGCCGGCGGCCCGCACCTTGGCGATCAGTTCGGCATGGCGCGGGCGATCGAGGATGCAGACGACGAGATCGGCGATCTCGGCCTTTTTCGCGCGGGCGAGATTTCTCAGATTGACCGCCGGTTCCTCATCGATATCGACGAGGTCGTCGGGCAACCCGCCGCCGACCGCAATTTTGTCCATGTAGACGTCTGGCGCATTGAGAAAATGCCCGGCGTCGGCCATGGCGACGACCGCCAGCGCGTTGGCGCCGCCCTTGGCCGTGATCGTGGTGCCTTCGAGCGGATCAAGCGCGATGTCGAGCGGCGGGCCGTTGCCGGTTCCGACCTTTTCACCGATATAAAGCATTGGCGCCTCGTCGCGCTCGCCCTCGCCGATCACCACAGTGCCGGCTATCGACAGGCTGTTGAGCGCCTCGCGCATCGCGTCGACAGCCGCCTGGTCGGCGGCCTTTTCGTCGCCGCGTCCCATCAGCCGCGAGGCAGAAAGTGCAGCCGCTTCGGTTACCCGAACGGCTTCTAGCGCCAAGTTGCGATCCATCCGCGACGCCTCGGGCATGACGTTCCTCCTGGTCATTGGTTGGAGATGATGAGGGGGCTGGGGTCGATAATCAAACCTATCCGCGCAACGTCTATGCTGCGGCGGCGCATAATACTTCCGATGCGGCAAGACGTGCCAACTGAGCGACACAATCGATTCGACAACGCTCGCAACGCAAGCGGTTGAGCCCGGCGCCGACCCTATGCGTCCGGTCAGATATCGTCAATGCGGCGGCGCAAGTCAGTGAACAGACCGCGTCGGCGTAGTATGGTCTGCAACCAGGTGCTCAACGCTAAAGAGCAACCAAGGGAGGATGTGAATGAAGACAATTTTTGGTGCGGCCCTTTTTGTCATGGCGGCGGTCGCCATCGCTGGCGGGCGTCCATCGGCGGCTGCCGAACCCTGTAATCCCGCCGGAAATCTCGGCTTTGTCTGCGGGCCGCTAAACTCGGAGGACCTCGTCAGTGTGCCGGGAACGGCGTGGATCGTCGCCAGCGGCATGGATGGCGGGGCGGCCGGATCGCATGGCGGTCTCCACCTGGTGGACAGCCGAGACAAGTCGTGGAAAACATTGTTTCCGGGAGAACAGCCGCAGGTGCGGTGGGACAAGGCAACCTACGGCGACTGCCCCAGCCCACCTAATCTCGCAAAGTTTTCGGCGCACGGCCTCAATCTGCGATCGGGAGACAACGGCGCCGACACGCTTTACGTGGTCAATCATGGCGGCCGCGAGTTGATCGAGATTTTTGCGCTCGACCCCAAAGGAGCCGAGCCGAGTGTCGTGTGGGTCGGTTGCGCGGTAATGCCAGCACATACTTGGCCGAACTCGGTGGCGCCGCTGCCGGATGGCGGCATGGTGGTGACCGACATGTTCGATCCCCAGGACCCCAAGGCTGCCGATAAGCTCGCGGCCGGCGAAGACACCGGCGCGGTCTACGAATGGCACCCGCACAACGGCTTTACCCTCGTTCCCGACAGTAAAATGTCCGGCGATAACGGCGATTGAGGTCTCGCGCGACGGCAAATGGATTTATGTCGCCGCCTGGGGCAACAAGGCAGTGGTCCGGCTGCCGCGCGGCAGCGGCTCGACCGCGAAACCGGAAATGCTGCCGGTAGGCTTTCTCGCCGACAATCTGCGCTGGGCGCCCGACGGTCAACTGATCGTCGCCGGACAGAACGTTTCGGCAAAAGACGTATTTGGCTGCTTTCAGAGCAAAGCGCCGCGCTGCACCCAGCCCTGGCGCATCGACCGATGGGATACGGCAGCGATGAGCTTGAAACCGGTCATCAGCGGAACCTGGCAATCCGCAGTTCGGTGACGCGACGGTCGGTCTACAGCTCGGTAACGAGATGTTCGTCGGCACCTTCCGCGGCGACCGCATCGCCTATTTCTCGCTGAAATAGGGCGAGAGAAGCGCTGAGGTGGCGCACCTCAGCTACTCGCCGTCAAACTGGCGGCGCTGCTGTCGCGATCGGCTTACAGGTTGACGAGGCGCGCGCTCTCGTCCCATAGCCGGCGCGCCATGCCGTCGTCGAGCGCCGCCGGGTCGGGGCGCTCCAGCCTCTTGTTGACGACGTAGCCCCCGTTGAACGGGCTGGGGTCGGGCACCGTCGCCAGAAACACCGAGGTCTCGGCGCCTTTTTCGGCGCTGATCATAAACGGCTTTGCCAGCCGCCAGCCGAGTTCGACGACGCCACCGCGCTGGCCGAAGCCTGTCGCGACGACACCTGGATGCAGGCACGTCGCGACAACGCCGGCGCCTTCGAGACGCCGCGCCAGTTCGCGAGTGAACAGGATGTTGCACAGCTTCGAGCGGCCATAAGCCCTTCTCCTCGACCACCCCTGCGAGCCGGCAATCGTCGCGAGGTCGATCCGTTCTCCGCGATGCGCACTCGAAGAGACGGTGACGACCCGCGCCGGCGCCGAAGCCTTGAGCCGATCGAGCAGCAGGTTGGTCAACAGGAAGGGAGCGAGATGATTGACCGCGAAGGTCATCTCGTAGCCGTCCTCGGACAACCGATAGCCCGGCGAGAGCAGTCCGGCATTGTTGATCAGTACGTCGATCCGCTGATGCCGGGACAGGATTTCGTCGGCGAGACGTCGGACCGCAGCCAGCGAGGCGAAGTCGGCGAGTGCGGTTTCGATTTGTGCGTCGGCGACCCTTGCGGTGACAAAATCGCGTGCCGCGTCGGTGCGGTCGCGGTTGCGGCCGGTCATGATCACCCGCATGCCGGCACGCGCTAGGCCCAGCGCCGTGTAAAGCCCGATGCCGGAACTGGCGCCGGTCACGATCGCGACCTTTTGCGACGCGTCGCTCGCCACCATTGGTGTCGCCTCCTCGAGAGAGCGAACGACCAGCGTTTCCAAACGCTGCTAGATGCTATCGACGCCGAACGCCCAGCGGCGCGCCAGTTGGTGACCGATCGCCAATGGTGGGCGGCAAGGTGGCTTGACCCGGGATCGGGTCGTCGGTACGCGAGCGCTCGACCATCGCCCGCACTTCCTCGCGCTCGAACCACCGCGCTTCGGCGATTTCTTCGGGATCGATGGTGATTTCCTCCGAAACAGCCTCGGCCAACAATCCCATCATCAGGGTCGACGGAAACGGCCAGGGCTGCGAGGCGAGGTAACGCACGCGGCCGACGCGAATGCCCAATTCTTCGAGGACTTCGCGGCGCACCGCCTCCTCGATGGTTTCGCCCGGCTCCATGAACCCCGCGAGGCACGAATAGCGCGCGCCGACCCGGCGACGGCCACGCCCGAGCAGGCAGCGCTCGCCCCTGACCGCGAGCATGATCACGACCGGATCGACGCGCGGATAATGATGCGCCCGGCAATTAGGGCATTGCCGCCCCCAGCCGCCGGAGGAAATGACGCTCGGCGTTCCGCATTGCGCACAAAAGCCGTGCCGCGCGTGCCAATCGAGCACCGAGCGCGCCTCGGCGAGGATCGCCGCCTCGGGGCCGGGGATTGCAGCGGCAAGGCTGCGGACATCCGCTGTCTCCTCCCCCGCCGCGTCCGATCCCGGCGCGTGGCTGGCGTCGAGCGCGAAGTAGGCGCGGCCTTCGCCAATCCCGAGCAACACCAGCGTGGCGCCGCCGTCGATCGCCTCGCGCCAGGATGCCGCCGGTTGCCAGTCGAGCGCCGCCGCCGACCGGCTGCGGACCACCGGCTTCAGCTCGCGGAACGGCAGCAGCCGCGTTTCGGGATCGCCGAGCAATGAGCTAACCCAGGCCGCGTCCTGCCGACGCTGGCTGACGCGGTCGAGCGGGTTGCCCGCGAAGGTGTAGATCTCTTCCATTGCCGCCTTATCCAGTTGGGGCCGCCCTCGAGCCGGCTTGCGGTCGTATCATAAGTTCGGCCGGCCCCGAAGCGTTTGCGCCCCGCGCCGGCTGCGCGAATGCTAATCTGTTGCCATGAACAACGGATCTTACATCGCCGAGATCGCAGCATTGCTCGGTGATCCGGCGCGCGCGAACATGCTGTCCGCATTGATGGATGGCGGCGCGTTGAGTGCCGGGGACCTCGCCTTTGCCGCCCACGTCACCGCTCAGACCGCGAGCGCGCATCTCGCCAAGCTCGTCGAGTCGCAGTTGCTCGCCTGCGAGAAGCGCGGACGGCACCGCTATTTCCGGCTAGCGTCGGCAGAGGTCGCGCGGATGCTTGAAGAGATCATGTCGGTCGCGGTCACGCGCACTCCGCGCTACCGCCCCGCCTGGATGCGCGACGAGGCGCTACGTTCGGCACGGACCTGCTACGACCACCTTGCCGGTCGGCTCGGCGTCGCGCTGACCGAAAGTCTCGTTGCTCGACAATATGTGCTGCTCGACGAAGATGGAGGCGCCGTCACCGAAAAAGGCGCGCAGTTCTTTGCTGAACTCGGGCTCGAACTCCCCGATATCGGCAAGCGCCGCCGATTTTGCCGGCCGTGCGTCGATTGGAGCGAGCGCCGGCCCCATCTTGGCGGCGCCGTCGGCGCGGCGTTGGCGCAGCATTGCTTCTCCGCCGGATGGATCGAGCGCATCAAGGATAGCCGAGCAGTGGCGATCACTGCCTCGGGCCGCGCCGGTTTCCTTGCCAAATTTAAGTGCGATTCGGCCTTCCCCAAAATGCACGACTTCCATCCCGAGCACCCACGTGTAAAACGCGCAAGTGCGGTCGATATCGGCGACGTGAGTACGAGGTGATCAAGGCGTTCGATATTCATCGGATCGACCCTTTCCCATCAGCAGCAGCAAGCGCACAAAATCATAACCGATAAACGATCATGTGCACGGCACAGGAGGAAACGGGATGAACCGGCTCGATGGCAAGGTTGCCTTTGTTTCAGGGGCTGCAAGGGGGATCGGTGCCGCGACGGCCAAATTGATGTCCGAGGCCGGAGCGAAGGTCGCGATCGGTGATGTGCTCGATGAGCGTGGGCGCGAAACTGCCGCGGCTATCGGCGGCATTTACACTCACCTCGATGTCAGCCAGCGAGGAGGACTGGACGGCGGCAATCGCAGCCGCTGTCGGCCAATTCGGCGGCCTCGACATTCTGGTCAACAATGCCGGGGTCTTTCTCGGCAAGGGCATCGAGGAGGCGAGCCTCGAGGAATGGCACCGGCTTGCCGCGGTCAATCTGACCGGTGTTTTCCTCGGCACCAAACACGCGCTGCCGGCATTGCGTGAGCGGGCGCAGCAGAGCCCGCACGGCAGCGCGATTGTCAATCTGGCTTCGGTTGCTGGGCTTGTCGGATCACAACTCGACCCGCTCTATTCGATGACCAAGGGCGGCGTGACGTTGTTTACCAAATCGGCCGCGCTTGAATTCGCCCGCAAGGGCTATCGCATCCGCGTCAACTCGATCCACCCCGGACTGATCGAGACCGATATGGGCGCACAAACCTTTGTCAGCCGGGCACGTAATATCGGGACCAACGATGTCGACGCGGCCCGCGACGCGGCGCTCGATCGCCATCCGATCGGACGGCTGGGCCGGCCGGAAGATATCGCCAACGGCATCGTCTTCCTGGCCTCCGACGATGCCGCGTTTATGACCGGTTCCGCCCTCGTGGTCGATGGTGGGTCGACCGCGCAATAAGGCCCGACGCGGCTCAGAACGGCCGGGAATCAGCGACGACAGCACCGAGGATCCGGCCGTCTGCCGCTTCGACCAGGGCGGCGAGGCGGTCGGCTTGCCAAGCGAGCGGGACCTCGATCGTTGCGGCTTTGCCATCGAACCGGCCGGCCTCGACCATTCCACGTACCACGTCGACATGGGCGAGCGTGCGGCCGTCGTTCTCGCCGCCTTTAACGGCATCGACATGTCGACGATCAAAGCCGATCAGGACGACCGAACCGCTCGCCTGCTGATTTCCTGCCCCGATCGTGATCCGCGCACGGCCCTGTTCGACCGCCAATGCTACCGGCAACGTCGCTTCTGATCGGTGCGCCGCCCCGATCGCCTGTTCGACTTCGTCGCGATCGGACCCGACCGCCTGCCACCGGCCGTCAACAACCACCTGTGGTGTGTAGACCGTCCCGGTTCTGAGGAGCTTGGCGTAATTTCGCTGCCGGTCGGTTGCCGCGGCAGTTGAAAACGGGTCCTTCCAGCCGAGCCGGTCCCAATAATCGACATGGAAGGACAGCGCCAGCACATCCGGACGGTTAGCGAGTTCGGCGAGCAGCGCATCCGCCGGAGGACAGGACGAGCATCCTTCGGAGGTAAACAATTCGACCACGATCGGCCGTTCCGCCGCATCGAGCGGGGGCGCTGCGGCCAGCATCGCAAAGGCGACGAGTGCGGCAAGTTTTCTCATGCCGGCAGATTACCGCATCCCCACCGCACCGCGGTTCAACAGAGCGTGAGCAACCGAGCGCATTAAGCCGGAGCAGTCCCGATGCACGTCCTGTCAGTTGGCGGCGATGGCCTTCGGCGGCATGGTCTCGACCGGCGGGACTGCTGCCGAGAGCTTTGGACACATCTCCAACAGCAGCGCGACGAGCCCGGTCCAACCGGTCTGGTGCGCTGCGCCGAGCCCTCGCCCGGTGTCGCCGTCGAAGAACTCATAAAACTGCAAATTGTCGCGAAAATAGGGATCGGTCTGCTCGATCGGCGAGTCTCCGATTGCCGGGCGGCGGCCGTTGGCGTCGCGCAAGAAGAGGGAGGATAGCCGCCGCGCCAGCTCGACAGCGACTTCGCCCAAATGCAATAGCCTCCCGGAGCCGACCGGGCACTCGACCTTGAAGTCGTCACCGTAGTAGCTGTGGAATCGCTGCAATGATTCGATCAGCAAGTAATTGACCGGAAACCACACCGGGCCGCGCCAGTTGGAATTGCCGCCGAATATGCCTGACCGAGCATCTCCCGGTATGTAATTGACGCTGATCCGGTTGCCGGCGTGCTCGAAGACGTAAGGATTATTTTGATGAAACTTGGACAGCGAACGTACGCCGTAGTCGGACAAAAACTCGGTCTCGTCGAGCATGCGGCTCAGCAGCCGCTTCATACGATGGCCGCGCAGTAACGACAAAAGGTGCTTTTCGCCGGCGCTGGGATCGCGCCAACGCGACACCAGACGAGCCAGTTGCGGCCGATGCTCCAAAAACCACAGCGTGCGCGCCTTGAAAGCGGGTAGCCGAGCGAACATCGCGGCGTCGAGCACCTCGACCGCGAATAGCGGGATCAGCCCCACCATCGAGCGCAGCCGCAGCGGGATCCGCTGGCCATCGGGCAAGTGCAAGACATCGTAATAGAACTCGTCATCCTCGTCCCACAAGCCGATCCCGTCGCCCCCGATATTGGTCATCGCGCTCGCGATATAGAGGAAATGTTCGAAGAACTTCGAAGCGATGTCCTCGTAGACCCGGTCTTCGAGCGCCAGTTCGAGTGCGATGCGCATCAAGTTGAGTGTGTACATCGCCATCCAGGCGGTGCCGTCCGATTGGTTGATTGTGCCGCCGGTCGGCAGAGGCGCGCTGCGGTCGAAGATCCCGATATTGTCGAGGCCGAGAAAGCCGCCCTGGAAGATGTTGTGCCCCTCGACATCCTTACGGTTAACCCACCAGGTAAAATTCAGCATCAGTCGGTGAAAGACGCGCTCGAGAAAAGCCCGGTCGGCATGGCCGTCATTGCGGTCGCGGTCGATTTCATAAACACGCCAGGCCGCCCAGGCATGCACCGGCGGATTGACGTCGCCAAAAGCCCATTCATAAGCGGGGAACTGGCCATTGGGGTGCATGTACCAATCACGCGTCAACAACAGCAGCTGGCGCTTGGCATACTGGGGATCGACCCCGGCGAGGATTACCGCATGAAAAGCGAGGTCCCAGGCGGCATACCAGGGATACTCCCATTTATCCGGCACCGAGATGATGTCGGCGTTGTTCAGGTGCCGCCAATCGGCGTTGCGCCCGTGCTTGCGCTGCTCAGGGGGCGAAGGTTGCAGCGGATCGCCATCCAGCCATTCCGGAATGTCGAAATAATAGAATTGCTTGGTCCACAGCATTCCGGCGATCGCTTGGCGATGGACGAGCCTCATCTCGGGGTCGTTGACACCGCGCTGCAGCGCGGCGTGGAATTCGTCGGCTTCGGCGCGTCGCCGGCCGAGGATCGCGTCGAAATCCGCGATGTCGGCCTCCAAATCGTCGTTCAGCAGGCGCAGCCGCAGCCGCATATTTCCGCCGGGCGGTAAGGTCATCTGATAGTGAGCGGCCGCCTTGGTGCCGAGCCGTGCCGGATTTACCGCTTCGCGCCGGCCGCTGACGACGTAGTCGTTGATCCCGTCCTTGAAGTACTGTCCGGTCGACGGGGTCCCCCAAATTCGTTTGCAGTTGGTCTCATTCTCGCAAAACAAGAACTCGGGCCTGCCGTCGCAGATTAGGCGCATTGGCGAGATCGATGGGTGATCCACGGAAATTCCGTCGTTGCCTCGCGCCAAAAGCCGCGGCCGCATCGAATTGGCCCTCCACGACCAGATATTGCGAGCCCACAATTGCGGCAACACGTGCAGCGATGCCGCTTCGCCAGCACGGTTGTGAACCGTTATCTGCATCAGAATGTCGTCGGGGTCGGCCTTGGCGTATTCGATCTCGACATCGAAGTAGCGATTCTCGGCGAATATCCCGGTGTCGATCAGCTCGAATTCCGGCTGGTCGCGGCCACGCCGACAATTTTCCTCGACCAGTTGCTCGTAAGGGAAAGCGGCCTGCGGATATTTGTAGAGCATCCGCATGTAAGAATGCGTCGGCGTGCCGTCGAGATAATAATACAATTCCTTGACGTCTTCGCCGTGATTGCCTTGGAGATTGGTCAGACCGAAAAGCCGCTCCTTGAGGATCGGGTCCTTGCCGTTCCACAACGCAAGACCGAGGCACAGCAGCAGCTGATCGTCGCTAAAGCCGGCAATCCCATCCTCACCCCACCGATAGGCGCGGCTGCGGGCATGGTCATGCGGCAGGTAATTCCAAGCGTCGCCATTGGAACTGTAGTCCTCGCGCACCGTCCCCCATTGCCGTTCGCTGAGATAGGGGCCCCACCGCCGCCAATGAACGCCGCGCCTGATCGCGGCGAGCCGCGCCCCCTCCACTGTCGAGCCTGCCAATTCGTTTTCTGCCGCCATGGACTCCAATCCCGAAGACGTGTCTTGGTCTCTTTTTCCGCCGGATCCTCGGATTTGCAGCTTTTTCGGAAAACCCCAAATCTCACGCAACGCCGGCAATCGGTGCATTATCGTCGAGATAGATCGCGTGCACGAATAAGCCATTATATCCGGCCGTTATGGCACGCGCGTGTGAGTTCGTGGGTAGGGGTTCGATGAACGGCAAATCGCTTCATCCGGCGACACTGGCGGCGCAGGCGCTCGGCTGGATCGATTCCCAGACCGGCGCCGTCGTCCAGCCGGTGCATGTCGCGACCACCTTTCAGCGTGATCCCGACAATCAATATCGGCGCGGCCGCAGTTATGGGCGCGACAACAACCCGACCTACGATCAGCCGCAAGCCCTCTTGACCGCACTCGAAGGCGGCGCCGATACCTTGCTATTTGCATCCGGAATGGCGGCTGCCGCCGCGGTATTTCAAAGCCTGCCACGCGGTGCTCATGTCGTCGCCCCCAAGGTCATGTATTGGGGGCTGCGGAGCTGGCTAATGAATTTTGCCGAGACGTGGGGGCTGGAGGTCGATTTCGTCGATGCGGCCTCGCTCGACGCTTTGAAGGGGGCGGTGATGCCGGGCCGCACCCGGCTGGTTTGGATCGAAACACCGGCCAACCCCCTGTGGTCGGTGACCGACATTGAGGGCGCCGCCGCGATATGCCCATGCCGCGGGCGCCGTACTCGCGGTCGACAGCACGACGGCGACGCCGGTCCTGACCCGACCCTTGGCACTCGGCGCCGATCTCGTCATGCACTCGGCAACCAAATATCTCAACGGGCACAGCGACGTGATCGCCGGCAGCCTCACGACCGCGCGCAAGGATTTGTTTTGGGAGCGGATCTCCAAGGTGCGCAGCGGCGGTGGCGCTATTCTCGGGAGCTTTGAGGCTTTTTTGCTATTGCGCGGTATGCGCACCTTGTTCCCGAGGGTGGAGCGCGCCTGCCGCTCGGCGCAGCAAATCGCCGAGGCGATGGTTGCCCACCCGCGCATCGAGCAAGTGCTCTATCCCGGCCTGGCAACTCATCCTGGACATGCGGTCGCTGCGCGCCAGATGACGGGCGGGTTTGGCGGCATGCTCAGTATCCGCGTGAAGGGGGGCGCCGCCGCTGCGATTGCGGTCGCCGCCAAGGTCGAAGTCTGGCAGCGCGCAACCTCGCTCGGTGGCGTCGAAAGCCTGATCGAGCACCGCGCCTCTATCGAGGGCGCCAGCAGCCCAATTCCGCCCGACCTGCTGCGCCTTTCGGTCGGGATCGAAGATCCTGCCGATTTGATCGCCGATCTGGAAGCTGCCGTTGAGGGGTAGACTTCTCCCTCTCTAATGCGCCACCTGGAACGGTGAGGATCAGTCTCCGCTCAGAGCATTCCAAGCTCGAGGCGGGCTTCTTCGCTCATCTTTTCCGGTGTCCAGGGCGGGGTCCACACCAGCTTGACCCGCACGTCGTTTATTCCGGGAACACCACGGATCGCGGTTTCGACCTCGCCGGGCATGCTGGCGGCCACCGGGCAGGCCGGCGTCGTCAATGTCATCTCGACAAAGACGATCCCGTCCTTTTTGACCATCAGCTCGTAAATCAGCCCGAGCTCGACCAGATCCATCGGGATTTCCGGGTCGCGAACCGTCTTTAGCGCTTCGAGCACCGGGCCCATCATCGCCGGGTCGTCCTCACCCTCGGGCCGCTCGATGTCGTCGCCCGCCTCCGAGGTTGGCGTTTCCTGATCGAAATCGAACGGGTCGCGCTCGGTCATGCCGTCACTCCGTCTTTACCGTCGCGCTATTGCCTTTGAGGGCGGCTTCGAGGGCATGCCACGACAAGGTCGCGCATTTAACCCGAGCGGGGTAGGCCTTGACCCCGGTCAACGGTTCGAGCCGTTCCATCTCCTCGGCCAAGGGCTCCGAAAGCGGGCTCTCCTCATGGCCGGTCACTCGGGCATGGAAATGCCCGAACAATTCGCGCGCGTCGTCGACAGACTTTCCCTTGAGCACTTCGGTCATCAGCGAGGCGGCGGCCGTCGAGATCGCGCAACCGCGTCCCTGAAACGCGACATCAGTGATTCGGTCGCCATCCAAGGTCAGGTAGACGGTAACGCGGTCGCCGCACAGCGGGTTGTAGCCCTGCGCGGTGTGCGTGGGGTGCTCGATCGTCCGGAAATTGCGCGGATGGCGACCGTGATCAAGGATGATGTCCTGATAGAGTTCGCGCAGATCCATCATCGAAACATTTCCTTTGCGGCCTCGATCCCTTCAACCAGCGCATCGATGTCGCGCTCGTCGTTATAGACGCCGAGCGAGGCCCTGGTCGTCGCACTGAGGCCGAGCTTGTCGAGCAACGGCTGGGCGCAATGATGCCCGGCGCGCACCGCGACATGATGACGGTCGAGCACCGTCGCCAAATCGTGCGGGTGCACCCCTTCGAGATCAAAGGACAGGATGCCAAGCCGCCGCTGGCCGGCGCCGATAAGGTTAAGCCCGGCAATACGCGACAGGCGGTCCACGCCGTAGCCGGTCAGCGCTTCCTCATGTTCGAGGATGTTGTCGCGGCCCAGCCCTTCGATGAAATCGAGCGCCGTTGCGAGCCCGATAGCACCCGAAATGTCGGGTGTGCCGGCCTCGAAGCGATGCGGTGGATCCTGAAAAACGGTTTTTTCAAAGGTGACGTTCAGGATCATATCGCCGCCGCCTTGCCACGGCGGCATTGCGGCCAGCAATTCGTGGCGGCCCCATAGAACGCCGATCCCGGTCGGGCCATAGGTCTTGTGCCCCGAGAAGGCGTAAAAATCGCAGCCCAGCGCCTGCACATCGACGGGCAACCGCGGCGCCGCTTGACAGCCATCAACCAGCACTCGGGCGCCGACACGGTGTGCCAGTTCGACGATCGTCTCGATCGGCACCAGCGCGCCGGTCGCATTGGCGATGTGGGTGACCGCAACGAGCCGGGTCCGCGGCGACAGCCTTGCGGCAAGCGCGGCAAGATCGAGCCCGCCCGTTGCATCGATCGGCGTCACGACGATGCGGATGCCGATCCGGTCGCGCAGTAACTGCCATGGGACAATGTTCGAGTGATGCTCGAGCTCGCTGATGACGACTTCGTCTCCCGATTCGAGAAAAGCCCCACCCCAGCTCTGAGCGACGAGATTGATGGCTTCGGTAGCGCCACGGACAAACACGATCTCTCTCGGATCGGCGGCGTTCAGAAACCGCTGCGCCTTGACCCGCGCTTCCTCGAACAATTCCGTCGAACGGGCGCTGAGGCGGTAAACACCACGGTTCACGTTTGCGTAATCGGTGCGGTAGTAATCGGCAATCCGATCGATGACTGATGCCGGCTTCTGCGCGCTGGCTCCGGAATCGAGGAAAACCAGATCCGGATGCGTTTGGAAGATCGGAAATTGCTGTTTCAGCCGGCTCGGGTCAAAGCCGCCCGACAGCCGCTCGCCGCCGAGGTCGACTGCCCTCGGGCTTGCCGTCGTCATGTCTATTCCTCCAACATCGCGAGGCGATGGCCGAGCCGGGTCAGCAGATGCTCGCGCACTGCACCTGGCTCGACAATTTCGACCGCCTCGCGCATGAACGCCTCGATCAGCATATGCCGCGCCTGCTCGCGCGGGATGCCGCGGGCCAAAAGGTAAAACAACGCCGTCTCGTCGAGATCGCCGACCGCAGCCCCGTGGCTGCACTTGACGTCGTCGGCAAAGATTTCGAGCTCAGGCTTGGTGTCGATCGCGGCGTGCGCGCCGAGCAGCAGATTGCGGCTCAACATATGGGCGTCGACCTTTTGCGCGCCCGGCCGGACCGTGATCCGCCCCTGAAATGCGCCATGCGCGCGGCCGGCCGCGACCCCCTTAAATACTTCACGGGTTTCGCCGCGCTCGGCGAGATGATCGACCGTCGTGACGATATTGGCCTGCTGGCGCCGCGACGCGACAAAGCCACCGTAGAGCCCGCAATGAGCGCCTTCGCCCTCGCTGCGCACGACTACCTCTTGGCGCAGCGTGCGGCCGCCGAGCAGCAGCGCAAAATTGGTGAGCCGCGCGGCGGCAGCGAGCCCGACGTCCATTGCCGCGGTATGCAATGCCTCGCCCGCCTCTTCGACCAGCGCTACGCGGTTCAGCACGGCACCGGCGGCGAGTCTCAGCGCGAGCACGTCGTTGCGCCAGTAGCGTCCTTCACCGGCAAAGGTTTCGATGAGGCGCAATCGGCTTTTCGCGCCAAGCGTCACCAGGCTGCGGGTGTGGAATGAAGCCGAGTTCTGCCCCGAAGCGAGGTGGACGATCTCGATCGGCTCCTCGAGAACGACGCCGGGAGCTACATCGAGCACAAAGCCTTCGGTGAACACCCCGGCGTTTAACGCCGCAAAGGCTTGGTCACGATCATCGGACAGCGCCTCGAGCGCGGCGCCGACCAGATTTGGCCGTGCCTCAATTGCCTGCTGGGTCGAACCGAACCAAATCCCCGGGGGTAGCCCGCTCATCCGGGACAGCTCAGGAAGGAAACACCCGTCCACCAGCACCAGCCTGTGGAGTGTTCCCGGAAATCCGACCTCGTCCGGCAGAATTCGGGGTGCGCCGGCAGCCGCACCGGCCGGCAACAGCGGCTCTTGCTGCAGCGGGCGCAGGTCAAGATAGCGCCACGCTTCGCCGCGTCGGCTGGGAAAGCCCAGTTCGGCGAACCGGGCGAGCGCGCGGCGACGGTGCTGGACAAGCCATTCCGGCTCCCGCGGGTGCTCCCGGGCCGCGTCGAGATACGGCCGTGCCTCGGGCTTCACCGGAAAGTCAACGACGGCATTCATTGAGATTTCGCCAGCTCAGGCCGCGTCGCCGAGGGCGCCGTAGCCGCGCCGCTCAAGTTCCGCGGCTAGCGTCTTGTCGCCGGATTCGACGATCCTTCCGCCCTGCAAGACATGCACGCGGTCGGGCTCGACGTAATCGAGCAGGCGCTGATAATGCGTGATCATCACAATCGCGCGTTCGGGCGCGCGCTGCCGATTGACGCCCTTCGCGACAACCCGCAACGCATCGATGTCGAGCCCGCTGTCGGTCTCGTCAAGGATCGCGAGACGCGGCTCCAACATCGCCATTTGGAAAATTTCATTGCGTTTTTTTTCGCCGCCGGAAAACCCGACATTGACCGCGCGGTGCAACAGATCCTCGCCGATGTCGAGTTCTTTGAGCTTGGCGCGCACGGTGCGCAGAAACTGCCCGGCATCGAGTTCGGGTTCGCCGCGATGGCGGCGCTGCGCGTTCAATGCCGTGCGCAGGAAATACATGTTGTTCACACCCGGGATTTCGACCGGGTATTGAAAGGCGAGAAACAGCCCTTCGCGCGCCCGCTCGTCAGCCGGCATCGCCAGCAAATCGCGGCCCAGATAGGTGACGCTTGCCGGCGGTCACCTCATAGCCTTCGCGTCCTGACAGCACCGCGGCCAGCGTCGATTTGCCGGAGCCGTTTGGCCCCATGATGGCGTGTACCTCGCCGGCGCCGACCGAAAGATCGATGCCTTTGAGGATTTCGCGGCCGTCCTCGAGCCGCGCATGAAGATTATGAATTTCAAGCATTTCGCGAACGATGCCTATCGTCTTCCCGGCCGTAGGAGCAAACCAACCAAGCGTCATCCCACGCTACCTTCCAAACTGACGGCGAGCAGCTTTTGCGCCTCGACCGCGAACTCCATCGGCAGTTCTTTGAGGACTTCCTTGCAAAAGCCATTGACGATCAGCGACACCGCATCCTCGGCGGAGAGGCCGCGTTGCCGACAATAAAACAGCTGGTCGTCGCTGATTTTCGAGGTCGTGGCTTCGTGCTCGACCCGGGCTGTCGGATTACGAATTTCGATATACGGCACCGTATGCGCGCCACAGCGCTCGCCGATCAGCAGCGAGTCGCATTGCGTGTGATTGCGGGCGCCGACCGCTCGCGGTTGGACCCGCACTAACCCGCGATAGGTGTTCTGTCCGCGCCCCGCCGAAATGCCTTTGGACACGATCGTCGAGCGCGTGTCCTTGCCGATATGGATCATCTTGGTCCCGGTATCGGCCTGCTGGCGGTTGTTGGTAATCGCGACCGAATAGAATTCGCCGACCGAATGGTCACCTTCGAGAATGCAGCTCGGGTATTTCCAGGTGATCGCGGAGCCGGTCTCGACCTGCGTCCACGAGATCTTGGCGCGAGCGCCGCGACAAGCGCCGCGCTTTGTCACGAAATTGTAGATGCCGCCCTTGCCCTCGGCGTCGCCTGGATACCAGTTTTGGACGGTCGAATATTTGATCTGCGCCTCTTCGTGCGCGATCAGCTCGACGACTGCGGCATGCAGCTGGTTTTCGTCGCGCTGCGGCGCGGTGCAGCCTTCGAGATAGCTGACATAGCTACCCTTGTCGGCGATCAGCAAAGTCCGCTCGAACTGACCGGTCTTCGCCGCATTGATCCGGAAATAAGTTGACAGCTCCATCGGGCAGCGCACGCCCGGCGGCACATAGGCAAACGAGCCATCGCTGAACACGGCCGAATTGAGCGCCGCGAAAAAATTGTCGTTCTGCGGCACGACGGTGCCGAGATATTTTCGAACGAGGTCGGGGTGCTCTCGCACCGCTTCGCCGAACGAGCAGAAGATGATCCCGAGCTTGCCGAGTTGTTCCTTGAATGTCGTCGCAACCGAGATGCTGTCAAAGACGGCGTCGACCGCGACCCCCGCCAGGGCCTCGCGTTCCCGCAGCGGAATGCCGAGCTTCTCGTAGGTGCGCAGCAGTTCAGGATCGACTTCGTCGAGCGATTTCGGCCCGGCGTTTTGCTTTGGCGCGGAGTAGTAGGTCGCCGCCTGATAGTCGATCGGCGCCAGGTTCAGCTTTGCCCAGTTGGGTGGTGTCATCTTTTGCCAGGCGCGGAACGCTGCCAGCCGCCATTCAAGCAGCCATTCAGGCTCGTCCTTTTTGGCCGAGATGAAACGGATCGGTCTCTTCGGTCAGACCCGGCGGCGCTTCATCGACTTCGATGTCAGTGACGAAGCCGTATTTATAGCCCTCCTGCGAGAGCGCGCGGACGGTATCGAGAGTATCGATTGAAGCAGTCATGCGATTGTTCTTGGCTTTCAGTTCGCAGCGGGCTGGGCGATGACGGCCGGGCGACGCGGCACAAAGGCTGCCGGCGTCAGCATCGCGTCGAGCGACACCGCCGCCAAAGCCTGCTCGACCGCGCGGTTGATTGCGGTCCAATGTGGCCGGGTCGGGCAATAATCGGTTCGCGTGCAATCGGCGACATGGACCGAGCACTGGGTCAGTCCGATGTCGCCATCGATCGCCGCGACCACCTCGGCAACCGAGATCGAGTTTGCGGCGCGAGCCAGGCGATAGCCGCCCATAGCACCCCGCGTCGCAGCGACCAACCCGGCATGCGCCAAGGATTTAAGGATCTTGGCGACGGTCGCGCGCGGCAGCTGGACTTCGTCAGCCAATGCGGCCGCGGTTAGCTGCCGTTCCGGATTAACCGCAAGATGCGTCGCGACAATGACGCCATAATCGGCCAACTTGCTCAGGATGATCATTGCGCGGCTCGAAGGCTCAATTCGTACCAAATTGGTACGCTATAAATTGGCGCTCAATGCCCACCGGTCAAGCGCTAAGATGGCGCTACGCCCCTATCGGTTTAACGCCGTGGTCTGATGACCAGGATGCCGCATTACCCGACAAGCGCTTCGCGAAAGAGCTGCTCGAACCGGTCGGAACCGCTGTTCGGCTCGGTGCTCGACCGATAAAGGCGTAACTGGCCTTGCTGGCTGGTGATTTCGTGGTGGGTGTAGCCCGATCGGTCGCGCCAAAACCGCAGCGCAACCTGCGCGCCGCCGATTTGGACGTTGGTCAGGCTAAGTTCCGGTAGCCACTCCGGCAGATCGGGATCGATGATCAAGGTGTTGCGCGGCGCCAGCGGGATCAGCCCAAGCATCGACTGCACCAAAAGAATAATCGCACCCGCCGACCACGCTTGCGGTGAGTTGGCGCCGGGATAGATCCCCGGTGATGGATGTTGCGAATCGCGGGGCTGACCGCCAAAGACTTCGGGCAGGCGATCATAATCAAAGAGCTGAGTAGCGTCGAACAGCGCCTTTGCCAAGCGATGAAAATGCTCGATCAAGCCGTAGCGTTTGAGCCCGAACCCGATCAACGCGCCGGAGACAGGCCAGACCGACCCGATGTGATAGGCAAACGGATTGAACGCAGGGTGCCGTGTCGATAACGTACGTACGCCCCAGCCGCTGAACAACTCGGGCGACATCAGCCGATCGGCGACGGCCGTCGCCTTGTCACCGTCGACAATACCATAGGCGAGACATTGACCGGGGTCCGAAGCGATCGTCTTGACCGGTTTCTTCTCCGGATCGAGACAGAGCGCGAAGTATTTCTCCTCGGGTAGCCAGAAGGTCTGGTTGAACCGCTGTTTCAACCCGGCCGCCTGCGTCAACAGATCCTCTGCCCTCCGGTGATCACCAAGCGAAGCAAAGGCCAGACCCATCAGCTGCTTCGCACAATAGAAGCATGCCTGGATCTCGACGAGAGCGATCGGATCTTTAACGATGCGACCGTCTTCATACAAGATCGCGTCCTTTGAATCTTTCCAGCCTTGATTCTTTTCACCCCACGACCCTGCCTTTGTTTTATATTCGTAGAATCCGTCGTGGTCACGATCAGCATCGCGGTCCATCCAGTCGAGCGTCGCCAGCATTTTGTCTCTCAGCGAAAGGAAAAATTCCTTGTCGCCGCTGATTGCGAGATGCCAAGCCATGTCGATTAAAAACAAGCCCGGGGCCGAATAGTCGCCGTAATAGTGGAGGAACGGCCGCTTTTCGAGCAGCGACAACGGCGACTGCTGGCGCTGATGGATGACGCGGCCGGGCTCTTCGTCAAAGCGCTCGTCGTATTTGTCGGCGTTCCATTTCGCGATTAGACTTAGCGTGCCGCGCAGCATCGCTGGTTTCACCAAGCCAGTCTGGAAACCCGTGACCAAGGTGTCGCGGCCGAATAGTGCGAGATAGTTCGGCACGCCCGCGGCTGGCATTAGCCGCTCCTCACCGTCGCCTTCCATCAGCGCGAGTGCTGTAAGATCCGAGAGCGCGCGATCCCACGCACGTTGGACCACGCCGCTATGTGCAGTCAGCTGCAAGCCGCGCTCGAAAGCGTGGTCGGTCGGCGCATCTTCAAAGGCGATGCCATCGCGACCCTGCGCCACCGCCGTCCCGCAGAACACCGGG
Organism: uncultured Alphaproteobacteria bacterium; assembly: GCA_963735445.1. Classification (GTDB taxonomy): domain Bacteria; phylum Pseudomonadota; class Alphaproteobacteria; order ATCC43930; family CGMCC-115725; genus AP-15. The sequence goes on along the minus strand of CAVTLC010000052.1, from coordinate 26,330 downwards.
ATGACGTCGATGCGCAGACATTCCGATTGCTGCGGCAATAGGTTCAACAGCCACGAAATGATGCCGTTTTCCTCAATCAGCCCGCCACCCGCCGAAAAGCGGATTTCGGTCCCGTGATCGAGTTTCGGGTGCCGGTAGCGTAACTCGAGCGCGCCGCCGCCATCGCACAATCGCCAGCATCGTTCTATCGGCGCGGTTTGCTGCCGCTCGCCTTCTTCGACTTCGGTGTGGTCCGCGAAATCGCCGTCCATCTCCCAGCTGATCAAAAGCCGAGCTGGGGCCAGCGAGCGATTGGTCACGTAAATGTCGTGATACATCGCCTCGCCAAGGAACCGATTAATCTGGATTTCGATCCCGTGGCTGACGATTTCGCCGCCGTCATCCTCCGGCTGATCGGGCTGTGGACCGGCGAGACTGCCAGAGGGTGCGGGCGCCAGAAAATACGCGCTCGCCGAACGGGTGGTGATGTTGACGGCGCAGACCTGCTTTGGCTGCTTGCCCTCCACGGTGAACCGCATCTTCGACAAAAAGCGGGTCTGCCGGTAATAATAACCGTCGCTGCCGTCGATATCGCCGGTAATCATCCCGCCAAGATCGCTGATCGCATAGGCGTGAGCGTGATGCAGGATCAAATGCGACGGCCTCGGCCGCAATCGGTTCAGTTCGCTCATCTTGGGCCTTGTTCGCAACAGCGTTTTCGTTGAACGAACAAGGGGATAGGCGCTCTGGTTGCGCGCGCTGCGACGCCGTCTCGTCTGTGGCGCCTTCGACCCACCGGCGACAATGGACTCGACCGGTGCGACCGCCCGGCTTTCAATTGTCCTGTTGCGATCATTGCCTTCGAAGGCCACTTTCGCGATCACGCAGGTTCCCAGCGACCGCAGCGTTTGTCGAACGGCCGAGATGAAGCTTTTAGTCGTCGAAGATGATCGTGAAACCGCTTCCTACCTCCACAAAGGTTTGAGTGAGAGCGGGTATGTTGTGGATCGCGCTGGCGACGGTCGCGAGGGGTTGTTTCTCGCAAGTTCCGGTGGCTATGACGCGATCGTTCTTGACCGCATGCTACCCGGAATGGATGGGCTCGCGGTGCTCGGCGCGTTGCGTGCCGCCGGCATTCGCACCCCGGCATTGATTCTCAGCGCGCTCGGCAGCGTCGACGATCGGGTCAAGGGGCTGCGCGCCGGCAGTGACGACTATCTGGTTAAGCCTTTTGCGTTTAGTGAGTTGCTGGCGCGGATCGAGGCACTGTTACGCCGGGGAACGGTAACGCCGGCCACCACGACGTTGCGGGTGGCGGACCTCGAACTGGATCTCCTGACCCGCACGGTCAAACGGGCCGGCAAGCCGATAGACTTGCTTCCCCGCGAATTTCGCCTCCTCGAATATTTGATGCGCAATGCCGGCCATGTCGTCACCCGCACGATGCTCCTCGAACATGTTTGGGACTACCACTTCGATCCGCAGACCAACGTGATCGACGTCCATGTGAGCCGATTGCGCCAAAAGATCGATAAGAGTTTCGAACGGCCGCTGCTGCATACGGTCCGCGGCGCCGGGTACTGTCTGCGAGCGGCAGACTAGCAACGCGGTAATCACAACACGTTTCATTTGATGACGGCAGAAAAGCTCTCATTGCCCACGGCCCGGTCGCCGTCCTTGTGGTCGCCGCGCTTTTTTGAGCATCCGCGACGGCTGGTACGAACCCACGCTTTTCGCCTGGCTGCGCTATACTTCCTCGTATTTGCCGCATCGGTGCTGGGGGTGTTGTTTTTTGTCTATTGGACCAGCGCCGACTTTGTCGAACGGCAGACAGAGGCGACCCTCAATGCCGAGATAACCGGGCTTGCCGAGCAGTATGCGCAGCGGGGCCTGAGCGGCCTCGTTCAGATTGTGGCCGCACGCAGTGCCGCTGGCGACCGCGGCGACTCGATGTTCTACCTGGTGACCGACCCGGACGGTCGGCCTCTGGCGGGGAACATTTCGGGTTGGCCGCTTGGGGTTCCAGCGCGCACCGGCTGGCTCTCATTCTTCGTCAACGTCAAAATCGATGGCCGTGAGCTGAGTCACCCGGCGCGCGGCAGTTTGATCATCATCCCTGGCGGCTACCGCTTGCTCGTCGGGCGTGACATCAGCGACGCGGCCGCATTTCGCGATCGGATCAAACTGACACTGATGTGGGCGGGTCTGTTGGCGCTCGGCATCGGCCTGCTCGGCGGGGCGGCGATGAGCCGGAACCTGCTGCGCCGGGTCGAACTGGTCAATCGCACCAGCGAGCGGGTCATGGCAGGAAACCTTTCCGATCGCGTTCCGCTCGACGGCACCAGCGACGAGTTCGATCTTCTCGCCGCCAATCTCAATCGCATGCTCGATCAAATCGAGCGCTTAATGACGGCAATGCGCGAGGTTACCGACGATGTCGCCCATGATTTGAAGACGCCGTTATCGCGGCTTCGCGCCAGACTCGAACTGGCGCTGATCGGTCCGGCCGATACCGGCGTGCAGAGTGAGGCGATTCGCGCCGCGATCGATGAAGCCGACCGCATGCTCGCTACCTTCAACGCGCTGCTGCGGATCGCCGAGGCCGAGGCGGGCGCCGCATGGGAACAGGCCGAGCCTCTCGACCTCGGATTGGTCGCGCGCGAGGCCGCCGAATTTTACGAACCGGTCGCCGAGGAAAAGGGATTTTCTTTAACTGTTTCAGTAGAGCCGGCCGTAAAAATTCGCGGCGACCGGCACCTATTGTCTCAGGCGCTCGCCAATCTTCTCGACAATTCCTTGAAATATGCGAATGGCGGCGACCTGCAGATCCGACTTTTTCGTCATGGCGAGCACGCTGTGCTGGAAGTCGCCGATCACGGACCAGGTATTCCAGAACCTGATCGCGAGATTGTCTTTGATCGCTTTGTCCGACTAGAACCGAGCCGTAGCACACCCGGCAACGGGCTGGGGCTCAGCCTCGTGCGCGCAGTGGTGCATCGTCATCGCGGCAGCGTGACGCTTCTCGACAATCAACCTGGTTTACGAGTTCGACTGGAGTTTCCGATTCTCGCAGATTGATTACTCGTCGGTATCGGTACCAGCAATTCCGCGGTCGCGGTCTTCGATCCGGCGCGCGGTTTCGACCATCATCTCCCGTAATTCTTGCTGGTCCATGCCAGCGCTGCGCAGAACAGGCTCCATGACCTCGTCGGCGAGCAGGTCGTCGAGGCTCGGCTGATATCGGCAGCAGTCAAAACGCCGGTCCATCTCGTCCTCCATGTCCTCTATTCTATGCAGCATCAACGGAAAGCGTGACCGCTTTATGTCCTCGGCTCGAAGATTTCGCGGCATTAGTCCTCGGGAGCCGCCTTATTCCCGTCCCAATGGAGAGACGTCGGCGAGAAATACGGAGAATCGATGGCGAGTTGGAGAAAGTCGCGATCTTTCGCTGCTCCGGATCGGTTCACCCACAACGCGACCGCCGCGGCGCTATTGCGCCGCACAGAGATTGACAAACCGTAAATCCGGCCGTGGGCGACCAGGTAAAATGAGCTAGTGCGAAAGCGCGCTATAACTCGATAGATCGATGCCGAGCGCCGCGATCCGCGCTTGAACCGTTGCGCTCGTCAGCGCCGTCAGTTCCTCGACATGATGGTAGTCGGGCATCGCCGCAATCAAATTGGGGCTCCGCGCGGCCGCCGGATGGAAGTACATCTCGCTGACGCCGTCAGGAAGATACGGCAGCAGGCGTAAAACCCGTTGCTCGATCATGTTCCCGCTCCAAGCGAGGCCGAAGACGTAGTCGTTAACGACCAGCCCGGCGCGGCACAGCTGCCGGCGCAGCCGTTCGATCCAAGGGCGGAAAAACGGCATGGGTGCGCGCTCTTCGGGATAAGCGTGGCGCAAGACATCGGCCGGTTCGGCCGGAACCCGCACCGCCCGTAAGCCGTAATCGCTACCAATCTCGATGATCAGGCGGGCAACGGTTGGATGGAGATGCATGTGCTTGTGGGCGTTGACATGATCCAGTTTGAGCCCGGTCGCGCGAAAGGCCTCGTATTGGGCGCGTATCTCTTGCGCCAGCTGCCGCCTGACATCCGGCAGAAAGAAAAAGCGAAAGCCGGCGCCGGCCATATTGGGATGGAAGTTTCCGTCGGCTCCGACCAGCCCAGGGACTTCCTCAAGCGGCGACACCGGGCGCCCGTCGACCAGCACGACGTGCAAGCCGACATGCAGCTCAGGCATCAGCTGCGCCCGGACTACAGCATCCGCTGCCGCGGGCGCGCCAACCATCAGGCTCGCCGTCGACAAAATGCCGTGCCGATGCCCCTGCTCAACCGCTTCGTTAACTGCGGGGTCGAGGCCGAAATCGTCGGCGCAAACAATCAGGCGTTTCACAAATTAAGCTTCTCGGACTGTTGCGACGGCTCGGGCTCACGGCCGCCATGCTCGGTCCATCGAAAATGAACTTAAATCCTGATCTGCGCGACCGCCGAATTCAACGTCTCAGCACTCCGGTGCAGCGCCTGTCGTTCGTCCTCGGACATTTGGGGCTCGAAGATTTCGACCACTCCGGTCCGGCCAAGGATGCTCGGCAGTGAAAGCGTCACGCCGTAGTTCGGGTTGAGCGACCCGATCGGGACCACCGCCCGCTCATCGCGCAAGATGATCTCCGCGATGCGCGCCGCCACCACCCCGATCCCATGCTGGCTGGCGCCGATCCCTTCGATAATCGAGATATTCGCATAGCGGACTTCTTGCTCGATCTGCTGGCGAAGATCCGTCGGATTTTTGTCAGACCGCGCAAACAAATCCAGCACCGGCGCCCCCGCGGCTCGCGCCGCAGACCAGACGAACACCTCGGAGGTGCCGTGCTCGCCGACTACCAGCGCATCGATGCTGGCCGCGTTGACCCCCAGCTTGCGCGCCAGGTGAAAGCGAAATCGCAGGCTGTCGAGAAATGTCCCGGTGCTGAGAACACGCGCGTGGCCCAGTTTTCGGACCGCATCAGCCAACGGATCCGGCGGGTCGGTGACGACCAGCACAATTGATTGCGGAGCGGCCGAATGAATTCGGGGAACGATATCACGGTAAACGTCGATATTGGCCGCAAGCAAACGCAGTCGGCCCGCGGGGTCGCCGCGATCTGTAGCACCGCCCGACTTTTCGTTGAGGCCGGCGGTGATCATCACCAGTTCGCAGCCTTCGAGATCGTCGTAATCGCCGTCGCGAAGATCAACCGGCGGGAACAAAACCGCGCCGTACTGGGTGTCGGCGACAAGCCCCTGCGATCGCTTTCGATTACGATTAACGACGACGATTTCGCGCGCGCAACCGCGTGAAACAAGCGCCGTCAGGCACGCCGCGCCGACCGCGCCGGCGCCGATAATTCCTACTTTCATCCGCCGTTCCTATTCGAATTGAATCAGCAAGCTGCTGACCTGCGCGAACAAACGGCGGGCGATCGGCGATCCCTATCGCTGCAGCAAGATGACTTTTTTGCCGCAGGAACGCGCGGGTCAGGACGCCTCGGCTTACCAGACCGCGGCGTTCAGCCTGTCATCTCGCGACTGCGGAGGAAGTGAAAGAATTCGACACCCTCGCGCAGACGTCGCTTCATCATTTGCGGACTTTTGACCATTTCAGCGACGAGTGATGCAATTTTTTGGCGTCGAAAATAAAAACGTTTGTAGAAGGTTTCGAGCAATTCGAAGATCTCGGTGTGCGATAGATGCGGATAGTGCAGTGGCGCAATCTGTACCCCGCGATCGTCGATCAGTTCGGCATGAGAAGTATCGAGCCAGCCATTTTCGACCGCTTGGCGGTGTAAATAAGTGCCGGGATAGGGTGCGGCGAGCGACACTTGGATTGTGTGCGGGTTGATGTCGCCGGCAAACTGGATGGTCTCCTCGATCGTTTCTTTGGTCTCGCCAGGCAGACCGAGAATAAAGGTACCGTGGATGGTAATCCCGAGCTCGTGGCAATCCTTGGTAAAGCGGCGGGCTATATCGATGCGCATCCCTTTCTTGATGTTGTTCAGGATCTGCTGGTTACCCGTTTCGTAGCCCACCAGCAGCAAGCGCAAACCATTGTCGCGCAAAATCTCGAGAGTGGCGCGCGGTACATTCGCCTTGGCATTGCACGACCAGGTGACGCCGAGTTTCCCTAGCTCGCGGGCAATCGCCTCGGCGCGCGGACGGTCATCGGTAAACGTGTCGTCATCGAAAAAGAACTCCTTCACCTGCGGAAACCAGCTCTTCGCCAGCCGTATCTCTTCGATGACGTGGTCGACGCTGCGCACTCGGTAACGATGGCCGCCGACCGTCTGCGGCCACAGGCAAAAAGTGCATTTCGACCGGCAGCCGCGCCCTGTGTAGAGCGATAAATAAGGGTGCAGCAAGTATCCGATGAAATAATCTTCGATCTTCAAGTCACGTTTATAGACTTCGCTGACAAAAGGCAGCTGATCCATGTCTTCGAGGATCGCGCGGTCGCGATTGTGAGAGATCGAGCCGGCCGCCGTACGATAGCTGAGGCCGTCGATTGCATCAAAGTCCTGGCCCTCTGCCACTTCCTTGATTGTAAAATCGAATTCTTCGCGGGCGACAAAATCGAGGGCGGACGATGCTTTTAGGCTGGCTTCGGGCTCAACCGCTACCTTGGCGCCGACCATTCCGATCTTGAGGCGAGGGTTGGCATCCTTTAACGCTTCGGCGACCCTGACATCGGAGGCGAAAGACGGGGTCGAGGTGTGCAGCACCACCAGTTCGTATTCGGTGGCGAGCGGCAATACGTCCCCGAGTTTTAGACGGGCCGGCGGCGCATCGACCAACCGGCTCTCAGGAACGAGAGCGGCCGGCTGGGCCAGCCATGTCGGAAACCAGAACGAACGGATCTCACGTCGGGCCTGATAACGCGAACCGGCGCCGCCGTCGAAGCCGTCGAAGGACGGCGGATGCAGAAAGAGGGTTCTCATCATACGGTCTTTTCCCCATCGACCACGGTCATCCGGCCACTCGGGTCGACATCAAAGTTCTGATCTCGCCACAGTACCCGCCGGCCAAAGAAGCTGGCGACGAAAACAGCAAAGGACAAGACGTCGCGGAGCGGCAGGACCCAAAGCTTTGTGGTCGAACAACCGAGAGTCCGCGCGATCACGCCGGCGGTGGCCCACCTCAGCAAACAGGTAATCCCAACGAGTATTGTAGGTGTGAGGCTAAAACCAGTGCCAGCTGCGGCGAGCAGCGCGAGTGCCAGTGGGTGCGTCGTGAAGGTCCCGGCAAATCCTGCGGGGGCGAGCCCCCGTACGGTGCGCGCCCAGCGTAGCTCGTGATGCCAAAGCGCCAGAAATGACGGTTCGTAGACCTGGGCTTCCACGAGATAGGGCGACAGCACGACCATCAGCCGCTGCGCGCGGACGGCATCGCCGATTCGTCGATCATCGGCAAGCTCATCGCGCAGCGACGAAAAGCCCCCGATTCGGTCGAGGATTGCTCGGCGGAGCGCGATCGTCGCACCAAAGCAACCGCCGCCGATCTTGAGCGCGTCTGCAAAAATTGCGTTTGGCAGAAAGCCAAAATTGATTTGTAGCGCCCCCAAATCCGACCATAAGCCGCCGGCCGATGCACCTTTGTAGAGGCAGGTGACGACGCCGGTGCGCGGATCGTCAAGCGGAGCTGTAACCGCGGAAAGGTAACGCGGATCGACCCGCATGTCGCTATCAGCCAGGACCAGAATATCGTGTCGTGCCGCCGGCAGCATGTTTTCGAGGTTGGAGACCTTTTGATTGGTGCCTCGGATGCGGCGGTCAACGATCACCGCAATATCCTGGCGAGGAAAGTCACGGATTAGCGCGCGGGCATCGACGAGCGCGCTGTCTTCCGGGTTGTTGACGCCGAGCACAATCTGCAGCGTGGGATAGTCTTGCTCGACAAAACTGCGCAGATTCTCGTACAGCCCCGGTTCGGCGCCGTGCAGTGGCTTCAGTATCGAGACCGGCGGTTGCTCCGCTGGCGCCGGCAATCGGCATCGAGCAAACCGCAGGGCTGCCCAGGCCTGGCCGGTGAGGTACAGCCAGCCCGCCAATAGGATTGCGGCGATCAGCAGCATCAGGCTCATCTAGTCCGCTCCACAGCAATGCGCGGTAACGGATGTCGCTTCAAAGCGTTCCCAATGAGCATCGCGATCGGGTTGCCGGTGCGGGCACGCGCAATTTGTAGCGACGAAAGCGCGCCTACATATAATCCTTTGCGTTCGCAGGCTGGACCTGCGGCTTTGAGGTGGCGAGGCAAGATCATGCGGGTTGTGTTAGCTCAGCCGCGAGGTTTCTGCGCCGGTGTCGAACGGGCGATCGAGATCGTCGAGCGCGCGATCGAAAAGTTCGGTCCCCCGATTTACGTCCGCCATGAGATTGTGCACAATCGCCATGTTGTCGAGCGTCTGCGCGCTAAAGGCGCGCATTTCGTCGACGAGATCGATGAGATACCGCCCGGCAGTGTCACCATTTTCAGCGCTCACGGCGTTGCGAGCACGATCGAGGAACGAGCCGGTAGCCGGGGATTGCCGGTCATCGACGCCACCTGCCCTCTCGTCTCAAAAGTGCATATGGAGGGCCAAAGGTACGCCAATCAGGGTCGCGAGATCGTTCTGATCGGGCATGCCGGCCATCCCGAGATCGTCGGCACGATGGGCCGAATTGTTGGCCGCGTGCACCTGATTTCCACCCCCGGAGAGGTAGCCGGGCTTCAGGTCTCCGACCCGGATAAGCTCGCCTTTATCACTCAAACGACACTCAGCGTCGACGATACCCGCGCGGTAATCGAGGCGCTCAAATTGCGCTTTCCGACGATCGTCGGGCCTGACACCAAAGATATCTGCTATGCAACCCAAAACCGCCAGAGGGCGGCGCGCGAACTTGCCAGGGTCGTTGATGTCGTATTGGTTGTTGGCGCGCCAAACAGCTCCAATTCCAACCGGTTGCGCGAAATTGCCGCTGAGAGTGGAGTCCCGAGCTATTTGATCGAAGATGCCGATGCGCTCGATCGAAGATGGCTTGATGGCGCCGCGGCGGTTGGCATCACTGCCGGGGCTTCGGCCCCGGCCGAATTGGTTGAGGCGTTGATCGACCGGCTGCGCAGTGTGACCGAGATCGAGGTCGAGGAATTACCCGGAGTGCTGGAAAACGTCCGCTTCCGCATGCCGGCCCAGCTGACCGAGGACGCAACCGCCTGACACCTCCCTAGTTCAATTTCATCGAGGCTTTCCCGTGGCCATTCCACTGCGCCAAACCATTCGTGTCGGGGCCTATGTGCTCGGGCAGCATTTGCGCGGCGTGCGAAGATATCCGCTGGTGCTGATGCTCGAACCGCTGTTCCGCTGCAATCTCGCCTGCGCCGGGTGCGGCAAAATCGACTATCCTGATGCGATCCTGAATCAGCGTCTCAGTCCAGCTGATTGCCTACACGCAGTAGACGAATGCGGCGCCCCGATCGTTGTTCTTGCCGGCGGCGAGCCGCTGTTGCACCGCGATATTGGGGAAATTGTCCGTGGAATTCTCGGCCGCAAAAAATTCGTCTATCTGTGCACCAACGCGCTGCTGCTTGAAAAAAGGCTCGATCAAATAGATCCGCATCCGGACTTTGCGTGGACTGTCCATCTCGACGGCGGTCGCGAAGAGCACGATCGATCGGTCTGCCAAGAAGGGGTCTACGACCGCGCGGTGGCGGCAATCGGTGCAGCGAAAAGCCGTGGGTTCCGCGTCAATATCAATGCGACCTTATTTGATACCGCCGAGCCCGAGCGCGTCGCCCGCTTTTTCGACGAAATGACCGAGATCGGGATCGACGGCATCACGGTGTCGCCAGGCTACGCCTATGAACGTGCGCCGGATCAGGAGCATTTCTTGAACCGACGCCGCACAAAAGAGCTCTTTCGCGGCATTTTCGCGCATCGCCGTCGCCGCTGGTCATTCAACCAGTCGAGCCTTTTTCTCGATTTCCTTGCCGGTAATCAGGCTTATCACTGTACTCCTTGGGGCAATCCGACGCGCAATGTCTTTGGATGGCAGCGACCGTGCTATCTGCTGGGGGAGGGTTACACCAAGAGTTTCAGGGAGCTAATGGAAGAAACCGACTGGGACGCGTACGGCACCGGGAATTACGAAAAGTGCGCTGACTGTATGGTTCATAGCGGCTACGAAGCCACTGCTGTCCTCGACTCCGTGCGACACCCGTTGAAAGCGCTCAAGGTGGCGTTGCGCGGCGTGCGCACCGAAGGCGAGATGGCGCCGGAGATCCCGCTCGACCGGCAACGGCCGGCCGAATACGTGCTCTCAAAACATGTCGAGGAAGCGTTGGCTCGGTTAGGCCGTACCGACAAGGCCGTGCAGGGCGCGGGCGGGCAGGACTAGCGCTGCAAGCGCGGCTTGCGTTTCGCGCGCCAATCCGCACAACGCGCCGAATTGCCGCGGCCGGCGAAGCACCGAAGCCAGAACGTGGGCTAGCTTTGGCGTGCCGTTTTTGGCGAGTGGGATCAGCGCCGCCGGGGGCAATGCTCGATAAGCGCTGTCGGCGATCGTGCGAACGACAAGGAACGGGATGCCCGAGGCGGCCGCGATCCGCGCCACGACGTCGCTTTCGAGGTCAACCGCAAGGGCGCCGGTCTCCTGCCAAGTGCGGCGTTTTTCTTCCGTGCTGGCTAGGATTCGCGAAGTGCCGAGCACGAGACCCTCGGTGGCGCCAAGTCCGGCGGCCAAATCAGCGACACGCGCACGAAATGATTCCTCAGCCTGCCAACGTCCGTCATCGGCTAGGACCTCGGTGGAAATCACGACATCTCCAGCGCGCAGCTGGGGTGCGAGACCACCCGCAATCCCGAAGCTGACCAGACAATTGGTGTCCCGCGCGGCCCTCTCCACAAGGGTTGCGGTGCGGTCGCGGTCGCCGGCTCCGACGACTGCGAGAAAGCCGGCGGCGCGCGCAATCCGGGCTTCGGCCGCAAGTCCTGTGGTGCACAGCACCGTTGTCGGAAAGTTCAACATGAGGATTTCCCCGCATACGAGTGGGCGGGGGCCACCGTTACTACCGCGAACCAATTTTCGACAAAAGCGAACGGTTCGCGTCCCTGCCTGCGGAGGCTTCTACTCGGTTTTTACTGTGTCTGCCAGCGCCTAAAAACATTGGCAGGGAACCCGGGCTCAAAGGCCAAACGGTACGCGCTGCAGATTGGCTGTTGCGAATTGGCGATAGCGGGCGAGAGCCCATAACGGGAAATAAGCGCGGTAGCCGTGATAGCGCAAAAAGAAGACGCGTGGAAAACCGACTGCAGTGAACCACGGCTCGTCCCAGCTGCCATCCTCTTTTTGGCTATCGATCAGATAAGCGATGCCGCGAGCGACCGCCGAATTCTGCACCTCCCCAGCCGCGATCAACCCGAGCAAGGCCCAAGCGGTCTGGGAAGCGGTACTGTACGGCGCCTCGCCATGCGGCATATCAGGCCAGTATGATTCCTCGCCCTCGCCCCAGCCCCCATCATCATGCTGATGAGCGCATAACCAAGCGACTGCGCGGCGAATCTCCGGCGCCATCGGATCGATTTCTGCCGCATTCAGCGCGGCAAGCACCGACCAGGTGCCGTAGATGTAATTCGTTCCCCACCGCCCAAACCAACTGCCGTCGGGCTCCTGCTCGCGCCTCAGATACGCGAGCGCCGCAGCAATTACGCGGTTATTTGCCGCATCGCCGAGCTGGGCCAGCATCCCGAGGCAGCGAGCACTGACGTCAGCCGTCGGCGGGTCTAGCAACGCTCCATGATCGGCGAACGGGATATGGTTCAGGTAGTAATGCGTATTGTCGGCATCGAACGAGCCCCAGCCCCCGTTACGGCTTTGCATACCGACGATCCACTCCGTCGCCCGGTCGAGCGCGGGACGCCAGCGTTCCCGGTCGAAGCGATCGAGCGCCATAGCCGCGACCGCCGTGTCGTCGACGTCGGGATAGTACGGGTTTTCGTACTGAAACGCCCACCCGCCAGGCCGCAAGCCGGGCCGCACAGCCGCCCAGTCACCCACAACCTCCAACACTTGCTTGCTCGCGAGCCAGTCAAGCGCTTGCTCGATTGCCGGCCCGACGCGCCGATCATTGATTTCCATAAGCGCATGGCAAGCGAGCGCGGTGTCCCAGACCGGCGATAAACACGGTTGGCAATAGCTGCGTTCGGGATTGAGAACGAGAAGCTTGCGCAGCGCCGCCTCGGCTGTCCGGCAGGCAGGGTGATCTGGCGGATAGCCAAGGCAATCGAACATCATCCGCGCGTTGGCAATTGCCGGAAAGATACCCCCGAGACCGTCCTCCCCGTTGAGGCGCTCGGTGACAAAAGCGACCGCCGCGTTGATCGCCCGCTGCCGCGAATTCTTCGGGAAGGCCCGCTCGGTCGCCCGCAATATACGGTCGATCAGCCCAAACCCCGCGGCGAGTGGTGACTGGGTCGGTCCAGTAATCCAATCAGGCACCGAATCCGGGTCCTCGACAAACAATTCGCGAATTGTCACACCCCGGGGATTTCGAGCGCGGGGGCGGAGAGCCATCAGCACCAGCAGCGGCACCAGAACGGTGCGGGACCAGTAAGAAACCTTGGTAATGTGAAAAGGCGACCACTGCGGTAGCAGCATGATTTCGACCGGCATCATCGGCACCGCACGCCACGGCACCTCGCCAAACAACGCCAGCAGGATGCGGGTAAAGACGTTGCAGCGGCGCGCCCCGCCTCGAGCGAGGATCGCAGCGCGGGCGCGCGCCATATGCGGCGCGTCAATCGGATCACCAGCCGCCTTCAGTGCGAAGTACGCTTTGACCGAACAGCTGAGATCGAGCGGGCCGCCGTGGAACAATGGCCAGCCGCCGTCCTCACCTTGGCTCGCGCGTAGAAACTGGGCGATACGCGCTGGAAGCTCGGGTTCGATACGGTCGAGGTAATGCTGCAGCAAAATATACTCGGCCGGGATTGTCGCATCCGCTTCGAGCTCGAAGACCCAGTGCCCATCACTGTGCTGCACGGCCAACAAGTGCTCCGCGGCCCGGCTGATCGCGTCGTTCAGCATTCCATTTCGACCGCCCGAACGCAGCAGCACGTCCAACGGCGATTGCTTCTAAAGTATCGTTATTCATGGAAAGTTCAGCTGTTCCTTCTGCCGATCCGTGAGGTTGGCAGCGGACGGAATTCGCGCTTTTGACGTCCTCAACTGATGCAGCCTCTGGTTTTCAGGGATCACCGCGTGCTGCGCCGCGGTAAACCCGGAGGCAATGGCGCCTTCGATCGTCGCCGGCAGCCCGGTATCGGTGTAATCGCCGGCGAGTAGGAGATTACGCCAGGGTGTTGCTGCGGTAGGTCGACGCAGTAACTGCTCCGGGCTGGCAAGAAACGTGGCGCGCCGCTCTTTGACAATTCGTCGGGGCGGAACCGGGGTCGGGGGAATATCGTAAGCTGTCGCAGCATCATGCCACAGAACCTCAGCTAGCTCCTCAGCCGAACGATCAACAATTCTATCGGCTGCGCTGACCGTGATTGACAACACTTGCCGCTTGCGAAAAATCCACTCTGCGGTACCACCGATAACCCCGACAAACAATGGCGCCTCGGGGGAAATGGTGTAGCGAAAGTGCGCGTTGACGATCGGCGAGTGGGCTTCGGGTACTCTTATCCCTGGTAAGAGCCGGGCCGCGACCGGCGCGGAAGTTGCTAGAATCACCCGATCCTCGGGAGCAAGCTCGACCTGTCCGTTCTCGAACCGCAACACCGAGACGCGATCGCCCATCATGTCGAGCGCCCGCAACCTGATCCCGCAATGCACCAGCGCGCCCTGCTTGCGCAGAGTTGCGAGTGCCGGATCGATAAAGGTTTCCGATAAGCCGTCGCGTGGCACCAAGGGCCGGCAGGCTGCACCGCCGCGCGCCAATGTCTCGGTGAGGATCCGCCAAAACAGCTGTGCGGATGCCTGTTTGACACCGGTATTCAGCGCCGCGACCGCCAACGGCTCCCAAAGCCGTTCGAACAGCATCCGGCCGGGATCGAGCACTTCGCCGACCGTCGCCGAGGCACCGGCGCGGCGCAGCTGAAGCGCCTCGAGATAATCGCCGGCGCGCGTTTGTGGGACACGTCGGCCTTGCCGAAAGATCCACCACGGCAGCCGGCCCCGGTTTGGCCGCAAGACCCAGCGCTGACCGCTACGGACGTCGACGAACGGGAATTCAGCCGTTTGCGGTCCCTCGACTGTCCCTCGCGCGCCGATGCGGTTGAGGTAGCGCACGGCATTTTTATTTCCGGCGAGCAGAAGATGGTTGCCGTTGTCGACGCGACAGCCGAGTTCGGTGTCGAAGTAGGAGCGGCAGCGCCCTCCGGCGTGATTGCTGGCCTCATAAAGGCGTACCTGCCGCCCCGTCGTAGCGAGCGCCACGGCGGCCGCAAGTCCGGCGAGCCCGGCGCCGACGATGTGCGTCGATCCGCTCGTCGCCGGGTGGTTCATGCCAACCCGTGACGCAGGACGAGCCAAAGCTTTGAGGTGGTCGACAAGCTGACGCGCATCGTCGGATCGCGCCAGTCTCGGCGCGACAATTCACGCAAGGTCGCGCGGTATACCGCACTCATCAGCGCAGCGGGTCGCATCGCCCGACGTCGGCACTGCGCCATCGCCAAGTCGGCTTCGCGGAAATGCCGCTCGGCGATTGCCGCCACCTCGCGGCAAACGGCCGGCAGCGCCGGGTGGTGAAGCACTGCCCTCGGCTCGCTGGTCCCAATCCCATGGTGTTCGAGGATCTCGCGCGGTAGATACAGCCGTCCACGCTGCGCATCTTCGTCGAGATCGCGCAGAATGTTGGTCAGCTGCAATGCCCGCCCGAGTGACTCCGCAACCCGATGAGCGGCGGGGCTCGCGTCGCCGAATACATGTACCGAGAGGTGACCGACGGCACTCGCCACTCTGGCGCAATAGAGATCAAGCGTAGCGGCGTCCGGGGCGCGGATGTCCTCGCGCGCATCCATTTCCATCCCGTCGATCACGGCGAGAAAATCATGGCGGCGCAGCTCGTATTGCCGCATCGGCTCTTGCAAAGCCCGAGCAACGAGCTGGCGCGGATGCCCGGCATAAAGTGCCGCAATTTCATCGCGCCAGGCATCGAGCGCGGCGAGCTTTACCGCGACCGGCTGGTCGCCATCGGCGATATCATCGACCTCACGGCACCAAGCGTAGACTGCGTACATGCCGTAGCGCCGCTCTGGCGGCAAAAGGCGCATGGCCCAATAGAACGACGTGCCGGAGGCCTCGACCCGCCGGCGGATCGCTTCGCGCACTGCCGTATCATCGGTCGACGCCGCGATCGCTCCAAAAGCGGCCTCGCTCACCGCCGGACTCCGAGTCTGTACAGCCCGCAAATGAGGCCCTTTGCAAAGGCGGCGAGAAAATCGCGTTTGCCGAGGCCGACGCGCCCGCCAATGGATCACCGCGACGCAGGTGATTGAGCAACCGTGCCGCCAACTCGACAATCACCGCGCATTCGCAGCGCAGCCCGGCGGCGGCAACACCCGGCGCCAGGCCGCGCGCTGTCTCGACGAGGAGGGCGGTGCGATCGAGAAGTACGTCGAGCACCCGGCGCAATGCTGGGCTGACCGCGGGCGCAGCGAGCGCCTCAACCCCGATTCCGGCAGCGGCAAGATCGCCGAGCGGCAGGTAGACGCGATCTAGTCGGCGGTAATCCGCGGCGCAATCCTGGATATGATTGAGCACCTGCAAGGCGGCGCAAAGCGCATCCGAGGCTGGCCAAGTCGAGCGGCTCTCTCCATGCAGATCAAGTAATTGCCGCCCGACTGGTGCCGCCGAATAGCGGCAGTAATGCATCAGCTCGTCCCAGTCGTGATAGCGGCGCTGTTCGGCATCTTGACGGAATGCGCGCAAGACATCGTGACAGTGCTCAGCCGTCATGCCTGTCGCAAGCAGGCTATGCCGCATCGCCAGAGCCGCCGGGGCATCATGTGCCGCCGCGCCATCAAGCACCGCCGCCATTGCATCCAGTCGACGGATCTTTTCGGACGGCGTCAGCGCCGGATTATCGGCTATGTCGTCGGCGTTGCGGGCAAAGCGATAGAAGGCATGGACATGAACCCGCAGATCGCGCCGGATCAGCCACGATCCCACGGGGAAATTCTCGCCGTCCCGCCATTTCCCGGAGGGCGTTTCGATACTGCTCGCAACGCGCGCGCTGGCCTCCGAAATTACCGCGGTCATCTCCGTGCCGGCCGATATTCACACATGGGTAAACGTCTCCCGCCACTCGGCGGATGCATAGGAGCGATAGCGCATGACGGACAGCAGGGCGAGCGTCAAGCAACTATTGCGCTTTTAAATACCGCTCCTGTTGCTCAGGCGGTGTTGCAGGCACAGCCAGCCAAACCGCCAAATAGTCGATCGCTGCTCAATATCAAAGCATTTCGCGCCGGTCGAAGACCTGTTTGATGTCGAGAAAAACAATAACCCCGCTAGCGACGAATAGGGCGATACCACCGGCGTGAAGGCTGCCAAAGGGCCAGGCGCTGGCGATGAATAAACCAGCCAAACCGATGATTACAAAAATCGGTATCACGACCACCAGGCTCGCCATGCTATCGACAAAGAGGAAATTGCCAAACCTTTGAGAGCCTTCGTCGAAACTTTGCCTGAGGCGCAGAAACGCCAGCGCCAACGCGGCGAGGATCAGCACCAACCCCGCTGCGTAATCACCCGGTTCCTCTCCGTAACTGGCGGCAAAGGCGCCAAGCACCACACACATTCCGAGTGCTAGAAATAGAACCCAAAACCCGAGCCACGACCAAAATGCTCTTTCCGCCGCTTCGGGTTCGCGGCTTGTCTCGGCCATTCCCGCAATTCCCTTCGCCGCCACTCAACCTGTGCGACAATGTATGTTTGACGGGCCGTCCCGCAACCGACGTATCGCCGCGCGGCAGTAATGTTCGCCGTTGGTGCTGGGTGAGCGGTTGCCGGGCGTTTATGCGCGCCCGGGGAGCGGGGCAGCAATCGACGGTCGTTGGCGATGAAATTCGGTCGCTTGCTCGAAGGCGTGGCCAACCCGCATGACACCGGCCTCGTCGAATGGCTTGCCGGCAATTTGGAACGCGAGCGGCAAGCCATCCTCAAAACCAATCGGCACCGATAATGCCGGAGAGCCCGTCAGGTTGTAGGGGCCAGTGTACGAAGCGCGCTCAAAGGTCGAGTAGGTCGGGATCGAATCGATCCGCGGCGCAGGACCGGTTGAATTGGCCGACACCACGACATCGACGCTATCGAGCGCGTCGGCGAATTCCAGGCAGAGCTCACGCCGCTGCCGTATCGCTTCGACATAATCGGCCGCGGTCAGAAACGCGCCGAGCGCGATCCGCGCGAACATGTGATGCCCGAAATCCTGCGGCCGCTCGCGAAAATCTTTTTCGTGTAATGCATAAGCCTCGGCCAGCATGATCAGCCGATTGGCGTCGAGATAGTCGATCAATGGCGACAGCTTGATCTCGGACAAGCGAGCGCCGAGGCTTTCCAAGGTCCGCAGCGCGGAATCGAAAGCGGCGACGTAGGTCTTGCTCGGCGCACTTTCGGGGCCGAATTCGGCGACGGCATCATGCTCATGGAAATGTCGGACGACGCCGATCCTGAGGCCGTCGAGTCGCGGTGTCAGCGCGGCCCGGTAGTCCGGCACCGGCATATCGGCCGAAGCCGGATCGAGCGGATCGTAGCCGGCAAGCGCCTGCATCATGATCGCGCAATCCTCGACGGTGCGGGTCAGCGGCCCACAATGGTCGAGCGTGTAGGATAGCGGAAAGACGCCGCGGCGGCTGACCCTGCCATAGGTCGGCTTTAGCCCGACGATGCCGCAGTAAGCGGCCGGCCCGCGGATCGAACCACCGGTGTCCGAACCCATCGCACCGGCGCACAGACCGGCCGCGACCGCAGCCGCGGAGCCGCTCGATGACCCGGCCGGGTAATGCGCCGTATTCCACGGGTTGCGGGCAGGTTCGAACGGCAAGGTGAAATCGGGACCGCCGATCGCGAATTCGTGTGTCTCTTGCTTGCCGAGCAGGATCGCGCCGGCATCGCGCAGCCGCACCCAGGTCTCGGCGTCCTCGTCGGGGACATGGTCGAGATAGCGGCGCGAGCCGGCCGTCGTGCGGATGCCCTTGGTCTTGTAGATGTCCTTGAGCCCGATCGGGATGCCGTGCAGCACGCCGCGAGCGCGGCCGGCGGCAGTGGCGCGTGCAGCCTCGAGCGCCTGATCTCGCAAAACCAGTACGTAACTATGCAATTCGCTATCGAGCGCCGCGATACGGTCGAGATACGCCTCCGTCAAGGCGACCGGGGACAAGCTTCCTGCTCCGATCGCGTGGCTTGCCTCGGCGATCGTCAGCTGCGTCGGGTCCATCACTTCGCCCCCGCTCGCGGGTGGACAAAAATATGCGCCGGCTCGGCGGCGCGGTCGCGGGGTCGCCGCACCACCCGCTGCATGCGTTGGATGAAGCGATAACCGTCGTGCAATTCGTCGAACTGTTCAGCGGTCAGCTTCAGTCCCGCCTGGTCGACAAGTATCGCAAAATGCTCGGATGAAATCGGCTGGTCGGCCACGGTCAGCTCCCGGTTGCCATAAGAAAAAATCTCGGCGGCCCCTCACCCATTTCCCGTCGGGTTCGACGAGAGCGCCGGAGTGCGAGACGAAGCCCCACGCCGCGTCTATTCGGCGGCCTGCGCAGTGGGCATCGAATGGAAATTCTTCGGCAGGCCGGCTTTTGCAATGGCGCCGTACTGGACGATGTCGGGCAGTGCGCCGTGGACCAGCTTTCGCACCTCAACCAATCGGTCGAGATCGACGCCGGTATCGAAACCCATCGCCTCGAGCATAAACACCAAATCTTCGATGACGATGTTGCCGGTAGCCCCCGGCGCATAGGGGCAGCCGCCGAGGCCGCCGAGCGAAGCATCGAACGATCGCGCCCCGGCGTTCAACGCTGCCAGCACGTTGGCAAGCCCGAGCCCGCGGGTGTCGTGAAAGTGACCGCTCACCGGCAATGGCGCCACATCCGCCATGACGCGGCGGAAAACGCGCTCGATCGCCGCCGGCTGGCCATAGCCGACGGTGTCCGCGAGCATGATCTCGTCGGCCCCGGCTTCGGCAACCTCGACCGCGATCCGGCGCACGCGCTCTTCGTCGACTGCCCCTTCGATCGTGCAGCCAAAGGCAGTGGCCAGCCCACAGGTCAGGCGCGGGCGCTTGCCTTCCGGGGCGGTTTGGCACAGCGCCACGACGCGGCGGAAATCCTCGATCAACTCATCGGTGCTGCGGCGCACATTGGCGCGGTTGTGTCCCTCGCTGACCGACAGCACGAAATTCATCTCGTGCACCCCAAGCGCCAGACCGCGCTCCGCACCTTTGAGGTTTGGGATCAGCGCAGAGACGGTCAACTCGGGCAAGGTCAGCGCGTGGCGCACCACGGCTTCGGCATCGGCGAGTTGCGGCAACAGCTTTGGCGGGACAAACGAGCTGACCTCGATCTCGTGCACCCCGGCGGCATATTCGGCGTCGAGCCAGGCGATCTTTTGCTCGGTCGGCATCACTTCCGCGATGCTCTGCAGCCCGTCGCGCATGCCTACTTCGCGCACGAAAGCACGTTCGCGCATACTTACCTCCCGATAAATTCCGCATGAAAGCTAGCCCCGCGTCGCGAGCGGGGCAACTTTCTCGGACCCACCACCTCACACAATGTGTTCGGGGGTCAGCGCGCAGATTTCACTGCTGTCGGCGAGTTCGATCTGGATCGTCGCATGGGCGATGCCAAACCTCGTGTGAAGTTCCTGCGTCATCGCATTCAGCGCGGCATCGCCGGGATGGCCCGCCGGCATGACGAGATGACAGGTCATCGCGGTCTCGGTTGTGCTCATGCCCCAAATATGGAGATCGTGCAGCGCTACCACCCCGGGCTGGGCGGCAAGATGCGCGCGCACTGCGGACGCGTCGATGCCTTCGGGAACGGCGTCGAGAGCAAGGCCGATAGCACTTTTCAGCAAATCCCAGGTGCCGATCACGATGACCACCGAAACCACCAGGCTGATCGCCGGGTCGAGCCACAGCCACGCGGTCAGACCGATGATAAGCCCGGCGACGACGACACCCGCCGTCACCAGCGCGTCGGCTGCCATATGCATAAACGCGCTCTTGATGTTGAGGTCTCGGCCGCGACCGGAGACGAACAGCAGGGCCGTCCCGCCATTGACGGCAATTCCAATGGCGGCGACCCACACCATGACGGTGCTGTTGACCGGCACCGGCTCGGCAAAGCGCAGCAACGCCTCCCAGGCGATGCCGCCGGTGACGACCAGCAGGATCACGGCGTTGGTGAGGGCGGCGAGGATCGAACTCGATTTCAGCCCATAGGTGAACCGGCCGCTCGGGCCGCGCCGGCTCAACACCGCCGCGCCCCAGGACAGGCCGAGGCCGAGCACGTCGCTCAAATTGTGTCCGGCATCCGCCAGCAACGCCAGCGAATGCGACAACACCCCGGCGACCGCCTCGCCCGCAACATAGGCGAGGTTCAGCGCGATCCCGATCGCGAACGCGCGCCCGTAATCCACCGGGCCGTGACTATGCCCGGCATGCCCATGCGCTGCGGGAGCATCGTAGCCGGAGTGATCGTGAGCGGAATGATTGTCCGCCATACAAAGTCTCTTGGTGAGTGCGTGCTGCTACTATAATCGAACGTCGCAGTTTGACGAAAAGTTGAGCCGCGGGATCGCGCTCGACTGCGGGTCTTGACAGCGCCGCGCAGCCGCGCGGAGATGCGGTGCCCAGGAGGAATCAGCCGATGCTCGACGCTTATATCTATAACGGATTGCGCACCCCTTTCGGCCGCCATGCCGGCGCGCTCGCCCGCATGCGGCCCGATGACATGCTGGCGTCGGTCATTTCCGCCGTTGTCGAGCAGAGCCCGTTTGATCCGGCTAAGATCGAGGACGTCGTTGTCGGCTGCGCCAATCAGGCGGGCGAAGACAGCCGTTGCGTCGGGCGGCATGCTGGGCTGCTCGCCGGATTGCCGATCGAAGTCGCCGGGTCGGTATTGCAGCGCAATTGCGGCAGCGGCCTCAACGCGATCGTTATGGCGGCGCAGGCCGTGACTTGCGGCGAAGGCGATTTGTTTGTCGCCGGCGGGGTCGAAAGCATGAGCCGGGCGCCCTTTGTGATGAACAAGGCCGAGACCCCGTTCAGCCGCGACGGCCGGGTGTTCGACTCGACGATCGGCGCGCGCTTTCCGAACCCGAAGATCGAGCGCCAGTTCGGCGCCGACACGATGCCCGAGACAGCGGACAATCTGGCGCGCGACTACCAGATTACCCGCGAGGCGTGCGATGTCTTCGCCGCTGCCTCGCAGCGCAAATACGCCGCCGGAAAGGCTGCAGGCTTCTTTGAAGGCGAAATCTTCCCGGTCGAGGTGCCGGGCGGCCGCGCCGGGCCGGTCAAGGTCGCCGAGGACGAGCATCCCCGCCCCCAGACCGACCTCGCCGCCCTGGCGAAATTGCGGCCGCTGCAGGACGGCGGGGTCACCACCGCCGGCAATGCGTCGGGCATCAATGACGGGGCGGTGGCGATGATCGTCGCCAGCCGCAAGGCCGGCGATGCCGCCGGGGCCAAGCCGCTGGCCCGCGTCGTTGCGAGCGGTGTCGCCGGGGTGCCGCCGCGGATCATGGGCATCGGTCCGGTCGAAGCGTCGAAAAAGGCCCTGGCGCGGGCCGGGCTGAGCCTCTCCGACATCGACGTGATCGAGATCAACGAGGCCTTCGCCTCCCAGGTGCTGTCTTGCCTGCGCGGCCTCGAACTGCCGTTCGACGACAGCCGGGTCAACATGAACGGTGGGGCCATCGCGGTCGGCCACCCGCTCGGCGCCTCCGGGCCGCGCATCGCCCTGACCGCGGCGCGCCAGCTCGAACGCACCGGCGGCCGCTACGCGCTTGTCACGATGTGCGTCGGCGTCGGACAAGGCATCGCCGCGGTGTTAGAGCGGGTCCAGTAGCAGGCAGCGAGCCGCGGGTGGCGGGATCGGCCGAGACAAGCGTTCATATCGAGCTTGTCTCCGGTTCGACGATCGAGGTGAAGCAGCTGCTGACGGAGCTGGACCGGGTCCTGAGCGCCGAATATGAACCCGAGCAGCGTCACGCGCTGGCGATCGAAGAGGTGTTTCAGCCCGGGATTCACTTCTTCCTCGCCCGTCTGGATGGTGAGGCAGCCGGGTGCGGCGGGGTCGCTCTATTCGGCGATTACGGCGAGGTTAAGCGGATGTATTCGCGCGAATGGGCGCGGGGCCGCGGCGTCGGCAAGGCCCTTCTTGCACGCATCGAATCGGACGCGCGCGCCGCTGGCAGTCGGATATTGAGATTGGAGACTGGCACCCGTCAGACGGCTGCGATCGGTCTTTATGAGCAGTGCGGCTTCCGGCGGCGCGGGCCCTTTGGCCATTATGCCGATCTGCCGCAATATCGGATCGCCGCCAGCCTGTTTTACGAAAAGCATCTGTAGGGGTCTTGCCGTTGACGAAAGAAATCGTCGTCCTCGGCGCCGGTTTTGCCGGGCTATGGTCGGCGATTGGTGCTGCGCGCAAGCTCGACGAATTGGGCATCGGGCCGGATCGCGTTGCGGTGACATTGGTCGATCGCAGCGCGTTTCACTCGATCCGCGTGCGCAATTACGAGGCGGAGCTGGGCGACACCCGCATTCCACTCGACGACATCCTGCGTCCGATCGGCGTATCCCGCGTCGAAGCCGACGTGACCGAACTCGACTTCACAAACCGCCGCGTCCTGTTTTCCGATGCCGAGCCGCTGTCTTATGATCGGCTGGTCTTTGCACTGGGCAGCCGACTGGTGCGCCCTCCGATCCCCGGGCTCGCGGAATACGCCTTCGACGTCGACACTTACGACGCCGGGGTCCGGCTGAACCAGCACATCTCGAAATTGTCAGAGCGCGCGCCCTCCCGAGGGCAATGGACGGCACTCGTCATAGGCGGCGGGCTGACCGGGATCGAGGTCGCGACCGAAATGCCCGGCAAATTGCGCACCGCTCTGGACGGAGCACCGGGCACGCCGCGCGTCATCATCGCCGATCGGCAGCGCTGGATCGGCTCCGATATGGGCGAGGAAGCGCGTGCTGTGATCGACGAGGCGTTGTCGGCGCTCAGCGTCGAACAGCGGCCCGGCGTCTCGGTCTCGGCAATTGATATGGACGGCGCGACCCTCGCAAACGGCGAGCGGATCGATGCGGCGACGGTGGTCTGGTGCGCCGGGATGCAGGCGCATCCGCTGACCCAGTGCTTCCCGGTCGAACGCGACCGGTTTGGCCGGGTGCCGGTCGACGAATTTCTCAAGGTAAACGGCATGCCGGCCGAGTTTGCCGCCGGAGACGTTGCCTGGTTCCCGATCGATGGCAACCGCTCCTGCGTGATGTCGTGTCAGCACGGCCGGCCGATGGGCCGGTTTGCCGGTCATAACGTCGTCTGCGACCTCCTCGGGCTGCCGATGCTGCCGTTGCGGATCGACTGGTACACAACGATCCTCGATCTCGGGCCGTGGGGCGCGGTCTGCACCGCTGGCTGGGACCGCCATGTCGCGACCAGCGGAGAGGCCGCCAAGCACACCAAAATGATCATCAACCGCGAGCGCATCTACCCGCCGCGATCCGGTGACCGCCGCGAAATCTTCGATGCCGCCGCACCCATCGTGCAGGCCCCGCCGGCTTTCTTTCATTGAGGCTTGCGGGCCGCGACCAGGTTTCGAGAAGAATTTCCGAACTTTTCCAGCGTATTGATCTCCAATGCGATTTGCTTAGATCGCGGTCATGGCAGACATTCCGACTTTCGCTATTCCGCCGACATTTCTCGGCATTGCCCGCACCGATCCGACCGCCGCGATTTGCATTGCCGGCATTCCCTATGACCTCGGGACTTCGAACCGGCCCGGCGCGCGCTTTGGGCCGACGGCGATCCGTCAGGCAAGCCGGATGCTGGTCGATGGCGACCACCCCGCCAACGGCGTCGATCCGGCAAAGCTCGACCTCGCCGATATCGGCGACTTCCGACTTGCCCATGGCGATATTCTGGGGAGCCTCGCCAAGATCGAAGCGCAGGCTGCGCCAATAAAGCATCTGGCGGCGCTGGGCGGCGATCACACCGTCACCTTGGGGCTGCTGCGCGCATTGGCAAAGCGACGCGGGCCAGTGGGCCTCGTGCATTTCGACGCCCATGTCGACACCTGGCCCGACAGCTTTGGTCTTGTCTGGGGCCACGGCTCGCCGTTCTACCACGCGATCGAAGAGGGGCTGATCGATCCCCACCGCACGGTGCAGATCGGTATTCGCTCGCCGATGAGCCGCGAGGTGCAGGACTGGACCGTCGGCAAGGGCGTGACGATCCTGTTTGCCGAAGACGTCCACGAAACCGGCCCCGCCGCAGCTGCCGAGCGAATTCGCGACGTGATCGGCGACGAGCCGGTCTATCTGACCTTCGATGTCGACGCGCTCGACCCGGCCTTTGCTCCCGGCACCGGCACGCCGGAGGTCGGCGGGCTCGCCACCTGGCAAGTGCGGGCGATCCTGCGGCGTCTATCCGGGCTCGATTTTGTCGGCATGGATGTCGTCGAGGTCTCGCCGCCCTACGACACCGCGGAGATCACCGCGCTTGCCGCCGCGACCATCGTCTGGGACTACATCGCGTTGCTGGCGCCGCGCGGCTGAGGCAGCCCGCACGCTCCCAGAATTTGAAATAACCCCTTGCATCGACGGCGAAAAACGCCATTTTAGCGGCCTGACGCAAATCGCACGTGCCTAGGACCCCGTGCGTCGGGGTGCTGCTACGACGTAACGCGTCTCTTTCGGTCGAGCCGGTCACCCGTGGGCCGGTGTCCTTAAGGGAACGGATATGGTCCGGCACGCAATGCGAAGTCCTCGCACGGTCTCCCGCATCTGATCGGGAGGCCTGCCGCCACGGACGATTGAACCGGTAAAACCGGCGTCCGCCGCGGCCCCTCACCCAAATCGGTCATCCCGCCGTCACCGCTTTTCGCGGTCGGTGCAGATGTCGCCTCCTTACCGATGGAGGGCTGTGCGATGGCAAGAACCCGCCATGGCTTCAATCGTCCGCTCGCGGACCCGGCTCTGCCGGACGTCGATGCGCTGGTCGCCGAACTGCGGCCGAGTGATCCTTTGCTGTGCCTGCGTCCGGCGACGATCGCCGCGGCGGCGCGGCGTTTTGTCGGCGCCTTTCCGGGCGATGTTCTCTACGCCGTCAAGTGTAACCCGGAGCCGAGCGTCCTGCGGGCATTGTGGGCCGGCGGTGTTCGTCATTTTGACTGCGCCTCGCTCGCCGAAGTGAAGCTGGTGCGCGCGCTGCTGCCGGCTGCCGAGATCCACTTCATGCACCCGGTCAAGGCGCGGCCGGCGATCGCGGAGGCGTTCGATCGCTGGGGCGTGACCGACTTTGCGCTCGACAGCCTCGACGAGCTGGCGAAGATCGTGCAGGAAACCGTGCAGCTTGGGCTGGTCGGCGACCCGCCGGCATTGGGGTTGTTTGTGCGGCTGGCTTTGCCAAAGGGCGGCGCCGTCTACGATCTCTCCGGCAAATTCGGCGCATCGCCGGACGAGGCCGCCGCTTTGTTGCGCGCCGCCCGGCCGCACGCCGCCCGCCTCGGCGTGACCTTTCATGTCGGCTCGCAATGCCTCGAACCCGCCGCCTATGCGCGGGCAATGGCGTTGGCGGCACAGATCATCGCCGCAGCCGATGTCCCAGTCGAGATCGTCGATGTCGGCGGCGGCTTTCCGGTCAGCTATCCCGACATGACGCCGCCGCCGCTTGCCGATTTCATCGCTGCGATCGAGCGCGCTGCATCGGCATTGCCCGCCGGGGTGCGGCTATGGGCCGAGCCCGGCCGCGCCTTGGTTGCCGGCGGCGGATCGGTGGTGGCGCAGGTGCAGCTGCGCCGCGGCAATGCGCTCTACGTCAATGACGGCGTCTACGGCAATCTGAGCGATGCCGGGGCATTGGGTTTTCGCTTTCCGGCGCGGCGCATCCGTGCCGGCGAGGTCGATGGCGGCGAGGCGGAGCCCGCCGATTTCATCCTGTTCGGCCCGACCTGCGACAGCGCCGACCGGATGAACGGGCCGTTTCGGCTGCCCGCCGATATCCGCGAGGGCGACTGGATCGAGCTGGGCCAGCTCGGCGCCTATGGCGGTTGCCTCGCGAGCCGGTTCAACGGCTTTGGCGGCGCCCAGCTGATCGAAGTCGCCGACCCG
>CAVTLC010000051.1:0-104049 GCA_963735445.1 uncultured Alphaproteobacteria bacterium | reverse complement strand
GAGATCATGTCAGAAAGGCCGCACCCCGGCAACGCCACCCTCCGCCAGCAAAAATCGGTAACGAATCCCTGAGCTTGCCGATCCGGGTGAGGGCTAAACCCGGGCAAGATCGCCAGTGGTGATATAGCTGCGAAACCGCAACGGGTCGGCAATATAACGGATCGGTTCGAGGCTGCCGCCGGTGCCGCGAACGACGACCGTGCCATAATTGAGCAAACGACCCGGGATCGACTGGTCGACGTCGACGCTCTCGACTTTCGAACGGTTCATCTCAAGAGTGTGGCGCCCCAATAACCCCGTTTTATAGATGACGCGGTGATCGGTCACCGCGAATTCGGTGCTCGCGCGGCGGATCAGCGCGCCGATCGCAGTGGACAGCGCGAACAGACCAAAAATCGCGGCCGCGATCCATAATGCAAGGCTCAGATATTGGATCTGATTACCGGCCGCGTACATCGCCGAGACTACCAGGACCAGGCAGATGATTGCGGCGATAATCGCGCGGCTAAAAATGACCCAATGCAGCCCCGCATCGTGAACGATGGTTTCGCCGGGCTGCAGCACTCGTGTGACATATCTCATCGCTGACACCCTGCGCCTTCGAGGGCCGGCCGCCCCCCATCGGCTGCCCCACTGGCCCCACCCCGTCGATCTCTATAGCACAAACACGGCGACCAACCGGGCATTCGCGGGCATTCCGCTCGCAGCAGCCCGGACGATCAGCGACTGCCGCCGCCGTTCAGCGCCAGCCGATAGGCGCGAACCGCCGCGGCAAAGCCCATAACCAGCGCGTCGGCGGTCAGCTCATGTCCGATCGAAGCCTCGGCAACGCTCGGCAATGCCGCGACCAACGGCGGCAGATTATCAAGGTTTAAGTCGTGCCCAATATTGACGACGAGTTTCAATTCTTCGGCGCGCCTCGCAGTCGCGGCGCAGGCCCCGCGCAGTGCCTCAGGCGCGCCGGCGCGAAAACCTGCGGCATAGCCGCCGGTGTAGATCTCGATGCCGTCAGCGCCTGTGTCCTGCACACGCTGGACAATTGCCGGATCGGGATCGACAAACAGGATCACGCGCGCACCGATCTGTTTCAGCGCGGCAAGCGCCGGCAGGACAAGGGAGCGTTGATCCGGACCGAGCTTCCAGCCCTCTTCCGACGTAAGCACGCCGGGCGCATCCGGCACCAGCGTGCATTGCTCCGGCCTGACCTCGCGGACCAGATCGAGCAGGCGCTCGTCGGGGTAACCTTCGATATTAAGTTCGAATTTCGGCCGCCATGGCTCCATCATCTTGGCGACGCCGAGCACGTCGTCACGGCGGATGTGACGCTCGTCGGGGCGCGGGTGCATGGTCAACCCATCCGCCCCGGCATCGTGCGCAATCCGGCCAAAGCGCAATACATCGGGCACGCCCGTCCGCCGCGAATTGCGCAACAGCGCGATCTTGTTGAGGTTTACACTGAGCCTCGCCATGCCCGGATACTACACCTCCACCCGGGACAGGTCAGCCCCGGTCTCGGCGCTCGACCTTTTGCTCCGCCGCTCGCCTGGCGCGAAGATCATTCCGGTACGTTGCCGCCCCTCGCCGCTCCACATGGCCGGTCAGCTTTGGGCCCGGGACCGCCGAAGCTCGCAGGGCATGACCCTTAGCGGGCAAAGATGTTCCTGGTTGTATTTGGCGCGGCTAAAATAAAAACGACAACGTCTTCGATGTGGTCGATGCAGTCGCGGCAGATGTCAGTCTCGGCTTGCTCGGCGTTGTCCCTCTCTCGGTTCTTCTCGGCGAACACCGTGCCCGACGCAGCAACGCGCGAACAATAGGGTGCCGCGATCTGTACGGGTTTGAGGATGCAATGCGCTCGGCGGTTTCTTCTTATCTGCTGAACAAAATTACTTGCATGGTAAAGGTGGCGAGAGCGCGTGCAAACACCACATTTTAAAGGCGCGGGCCCATTATGGCCCTCACGCGAGGGGTCGCCGGCGGACGGCAAATCTTATCTGCCCGACGATGACAAATATCGGTCATCGTTGACCACCCGATAGCGGTCGAGGCCGAACTGGCGTTTGATCTGCATCAATGCCAGTGAGGACTGGGCCATAATGATGTTGTTTTGGACAACTGGAGAGACGAGCCGATGAACATCAAACACCTGTTGAACGGCGTTGCGATTGTCGCCGCACTCGCCATTGCCGGACCCGTTTGGGCACAAAATGCGCCTCCAGCTCCACCGCCCGGTCCTGAGCCGGCCCCGGCGGCGAATTCAGCAATGCCCCCGGTGCACCATCATCATGCCGTAAGGCACGCTCATGCGATGCACGCCCACCACCGGCAAATGGCGCATAGAGCAGCCCTGACCGGCGATACGACGGCGCAGCTCAACCGCGAAGAGTTGGCCCGCATCCAGTCGGGTGGCCCGGCCTCACCGCCCCCTGGGCCAGGCCCCGCCGAGCCGCCGCCAGGTGGCCCGATGCCGCCTCAGGGTGCAGCGAGTGGCGGAAACAGCATGGGAATGCCCGGCCCCAACGCTGGCGGTCCAGGCTTGACGCCCTACTCCCACCCCTAGGTAATCCAGGCCAACGGTTCTATCTCGTGGCCCCCGCGCAAGCGGGGGCTCACGATTGCCCTGGCTCGAACAGGGGGCTGCGACGGCGAATTGGCCCCTGTTCAAGCGGGGTCTCTGCCTTCTGCGAAGGCAGACGGTGGCCATGGTGTGATCTCCTAAAGTCATTTGTTGTCGTGAGCTGACGCCCTGCGCTAGCGCCCGGGCTGTGCCTCGAGGAGGTGCTTGTGCAATTCGGCGGTCAGAATCTCGATGCGCTTGGCCATAGCATTGGCCGCTTCGGTCAGCTGCGTGTTTTGCTCCAGCATCTGCACCAGAAGTGCCCTCTGCTCGGCGGCGACACGCTGGCGCTCTTCGCTGACCTGGTGCAAATCCTCGCGGTGCTGCGCGTCGGCCACCGCGGTCGCTTTGTCGCGATCGGCCTGCCGCGTCTGCGCCAGCAGGATTAGCGGCGCCGCATAGGCGGCCTGCAGGCTAAAGGCAAGATTTAGCAGGATGAAGGGGTATTGATCGAATACCCACCACCCCACGATGTTGATTAGCATCCAAATCGCGACGATCACCGTCTGGCCGATCAGGAACTTCGGGGTACCAAAGAAACGCGCAAACCCCTCCGCCTTTAACGCGAACCAGTCATCGCCGAACACCGAGGCCAGATGCGCGTGCGGTAAATGAAACCGATAGAACCCGTGGATTGGCGCTCTTGTTTGCCCGGCGCCGCTGTGCTGTGTCGCCTCGCTGCCGCTCACTTTCGCTGGCCTCCCCGCCATGTGTTCCGGCGATCCGTCGCCCGTCCGTGCAGAATGCCTCGCCTGCCGGATTTCACCACCGGAGGTGCAGTCGGCTTTAGAAATCCGGCCGCTAGGCGTCCACGCGTCGCCACAATGCTGTGGTACCTGCGCTCGATCGGATCGGGCAGCATCGCGGAGCATGTTTACGGCGGGATTGCCGGGGGCGCTAAACGGCGGATCGCGGCCATTCCGATTTTTCCCGGTTCGGCCGGTTAATTTCCCGATTAGAGAGGAGAAATTCGCGGTTGGCGCGCCACGGGAATTGGCTCGGAAGTGTTTGATGCACAGGCCGTTTTCGCCTCGTCGAAAGGTCGATTTCGCAAAATTCGCGATAGTTTCCCGGCTGTACGGGAATTGACCTCGGCCGGCCAACTGGCGGCGCCGCCCCGCTCGGTTGACACTGCAGGGCGGGGTCGATCATGGTGCGCTCCCAGCCGATCCTGTCGCCAACTCGCGGGAGACACCATGACCGACGCCGATCTCGCCGCCACCGTCGATGCCGCCTGGGAGGGCCGCGACGGCATCTCGCCCGCGACCAAGGGAGCTTGGCGCGATGCGGTCGAAATGGCGCTCGAAGGGCTCGACAGCGGTAGCCTGCGCGTTGCCGAAAAGACCGCGCGGGGCTGGCAAGTCCATCAATGGCTCAAGAAGGCGGTGCTACTGTCGTTTCGCCTCAACGACATGGTCGAGATCCCGGGCGGCCCGGTCGACCCCGAGCGCGGCGCCGCGAAATGGTGGGACAAGGTCCCCTCGAAATTCGCCGGCTGGTCATCGAACCGGTTTCGCGACGCCGGGTTTCGCGCGGTGCCGGGATCGATCGTCCGCCGCTCGGCCTATATCGCCCCCAATGTCGTCTTGATGCCGAGCTTTGTGAATGTCGGCGCCTATGTCGACAAAGGCACAATGGTCGATACCTGGGCGACGGTCGGGTCTTGCGCGCAGATCGGCGAGAATTGCCACCTCTCGGGCGGCGTCGGCATCGGCGGCGTGCTCGAACCATTGCAAGCCGAGCCGGTCATCATCGAGGACAATTGCTTTATCGGCGCGCGCAGCGAAGTTGTCGAAGGTGTGATTGTCGAAAAGGGCTCGGTGCTGGCGATGGGGACCTTTATCAGCGCCACGACCAAGATCGTCGACCGCAATACCGGCCAGATCCATACCGGCCGGGTGCCGGCCTACTCGGTCGTGGTGCCGGGTTCGCTGGCCGGCAAGCCGTTGCCCGACGGTAGCCCCGGCCCGAGCCTCTATTGCGCGGTTATCGTCAAGACCGTCGACGAGCAGACCCGCGCCAAGACCGCGATCAACGACCTCTTGCGCGAATGAGAAACGCCGCCCTCGATCCGGCAGCGCTCGCCGCCGAACTGATCCGCCGGCCGAGCGTCACGCCGCGCGACGAGGGCGCGCTCGACATCGTCGCCGGGCAGCTCGAGGAGCTTGGCTTCACCTGTCATCGGCTGGTTTTTGGCGGCGAGGATGGCAGCGATGCGATCGCCAACCTCTACGCCCGCTGCGGCGCCGGCCGGCCCAATCTGTGCTTTGCCGGGCATACCGACGTGGTGCCGCCGGGAACATCCGAGGCATGGTCGGTCGACCCGTTTGGCGCCGACCGGCATGACGGGGCGCTGTGGGGCCGCGGTGCGGTCGACATGAAGGGCGCGATCGCCGCCTTTATTGCGGCGGCGCAGCGTTGGCTCGGCGAGCGCGGGCCAGCCTTTGGCGGGTCGATCAGCCTGCTGATCACAGGCGACGAAGAAGGCGTCGGCATCAACGGCACCAAGCGGGTTCTGGAATGGTTGGCGGCGCGCGACGAGACACTCGACGCCTGCGTCGTCGGCGAGCCGACTTCCGCCAATTTGCTGGGTGATATGATCAAGATCGGCCGGCGCGGCAGCCTGACCGGCCGGCTGGCGGTGCACGGCATACAGGGCCACACCGCCTATCCGCATCTCGCCGATAACGCCGCCCACCGTATGGTGGCGCTGTTGCACGCGTTGACCACCGCCGAGCTCGACCAAGGCTCGGCGCATTTTCAGCCATCGACGTTGCAGGTCTCGACGATCGACATCGGCAATCCCACGACCAACGTGATCCCGGGCGAGGCGCGGGCCGTCTTTAACATCCGTTTCAACGATCACTGGACCGGCCGTGGCCTCGAGGAGTGGCTGCGCCAGCGTCTCGATCAGGCGGCCGATGACGGCCGATACACGCTCGACGTCGCGGTCAGCGGCGAATCGTTTCTGGCGGCCTCGGACAGTGTCAGCGGCCCGCTAGCCGAGGCGATCCGGCGCGTCACCGGCCGCAGGCCCGAGTTCAGCACCACCGGCGGCACTTCCGATGCCCGGTTTATCCACACCTATTGCCCGGTCGCCGAGTTTGGCCTCCTCAGCCAGACCATGCACAAGGTCGACGAGCGGGTCGATCTCGCCGATCTCGCGACATTGACGGAAATCTATCGCACCTTCCTCGACCTGTTTTTTGCGAAATCCTGACCCAGGCAGCGAGCAGTTTATGCCGGTAACGACATGGGCCGAGGTGCGCTGGGCTATGACCGGCTGCCTGCGGCTCGCCCGCGGCGACCGCCGTGGTCTCGAATATTTCGACCGGTCGCTCGACGGGTTCTGGCGATCGTTTATGTCGGCCTTCCTCAGTTACCCGTTTTTTCTGATTTTATTGACGATGCGGGTCAGCCTTGCCGATTGGAAGTCTGCCGGCGGCTTGCCGATCCTCCTGATCGAGACAATCGGTTACGTGATCTCCTGGGTGGCCTTTCCGCTGATCATGCTGTCGGTGTTGCGCTGGATTGGGCGCGAGCACCGCTTCTTTGATTTTATGGTCCCCTATAATTGGTGCCAGCTGCCCCAGAGCATCTTGTTCGTCGTGATCGGTCTCCAATCCGAGAGCGAAGCGCTGGGCAGCTCGCTGTCACAAATACTCGAGTTCGCCGCCGCAATCGCCGTTCTCGTCTATGAATGGTACATCGCGCGGGTAGCGCTGGAAACGAGCGCCGCCGCCGCGACATTGGTCGTGCTGGTCGATCTGGTGCTCGGCGTCGTGGTCACCCGCGCTGCCGGTGGCCTTTACTGAGGCGATGGTCTGTCCGGCGAGCGCGAGGCGAAGGGATCAGGCGCTCCCGGTCCCGGCGGGGTCAAAGCCTGACCCACGAACGGGGGCGGCGCCGACGCTGAGCGCGGTGGTGGTGCGCCGGCTCCAGGCTCAGCGGCGGGTTTTGCCGATCCGGTCAAATGCGCCAGTAGCTGGTCAAATTCCGCCGTCGGATCTGCCGGCCGCGACGCTGCAGTTCCGGCAGAGCCCTCGCCAGGGCTCGATGCCCGCTGCGTATGCCGCGCGGCCGAGCCGTGGTCTGCCCTCGCCAGCGCTGAGTTCTCGGCGGTGTGCGGCGCGCGCTCCGCATGCTGCGCAGGTGCGACTGATTCCGAACCCACCCCAGATGGCGGCGTCAACGTGTCGGCGGCACGAATTGCCCGCTCCGAATGCCGGGCGGTCGAGGCGTGTTCCAAGCTCGGGGCCGGGCTCATCGATCGAGCCTCGCGCGCTGACCGGGAATGCGTGTGATGGCCGGCGATTTGCGGGTGGGCGGGGCGGCCCGTCTCTGACGGCAGCCGTACAGCACTCGGTTCGGGCTGAGCTTCTCTTTTTGTCGCGGCCGAGAAAGGAGCGATTTCTGGGACGGCGGTCGATTTAACGAGGTGGACGGGCTTTTCGGGAGGCGGGCCGGACGCAACGGGTGTCGGCTTGGCTGCCGGAGCCGGTAGTGCCGAGTTGGACCCCTCCGGAGAGGCTTTTGACGGCATCGGCTTTGGCGCGTGTTGTTCGCCGGAAATGCCCGGGATGCCCGCCGCAACCGGCCGCGGCTTGAGTGCTGCTGACGGAACAGGGTGGCGCCCCGGTCCGTCCCCGATGGGTTAGCATCATCCGGCGGCGCCGCTGCGACGATCGTCTTTTTCTCCGACGGCGCTGAGGACAGCAGGCCGGTGCCGGCAATGGCGCCGAACAGCGCCGATAGCGAGCGCGGCAACGGCAGCGAGCGTAATAGAGCGGCGGGAATTCGTTTCCTGCTTCCCCGAACTGACCGGCTGGCGGTCGGCGGCAGAGACGACCGGCGCGATCCCCAACCTCGGCCCGTTATTAGCGAAGATTGGTCAGAGGTTCGGGCTTTACCTCCCCAGGCCGGCCTTCCGTTGCCCGGAGCTCCGCAGGCCGGCGAGACACCGGCATATCGCAGCAACCAGCCGAGGTTCCGCGCGTTCGCGCACGGCTTCGGGCGGCCGCGAAACAAACGGCAGGTTTCTCAGCCCGCTACTCCCCATTTCTCGCCCCTCATACTTGTCGGTCCCTGATGATGCGCTGCCGCCTCTGCTAGACCCGAATAAAGGCAGGATAGTGGACGTTGACGAGATAAAGACCTTCGGCGGGCGCGGTCGGCCCGCCGGCTCGGCGGTCACGAGCAGCGAGCGCCGCCGCGACGTCCTTGGGTTGCCATCGGCCGATGCCGACCAGCTCGAGGGTACCCGCCATGTTGCGCACCTGGCGATGCAGAAACGAGCGGGCGCGCGCCTCGATGCGGATCTCGTCGCCGATGCGCTTGACCTCGAGCATGTCGAGCGTGCGCAACGGCGATTTCGCCTGGCACAGCCGATCGCGAAACGTCGTGAAGTCGTGATGCCCGACAAGAAGCTGAGCCGCCTCCTGCATCGCCTCGGCATCAAGCGGCGGGGCCACCCGCCACACCCGGCCGCGATCCAACGCCGCCGGCGCCCGCCGGTTCAAGATGCGGTAAAGATAAGTGCGCTGGACGGCGGTCAATCGCGCATCGAAGTGCGGTGGCACGGGCTCGGCGGCGAGCACGCTAATTGCGGTATGGCGGAGGTAATGGTTCAGCGCACCGCGCAAGACATCAGCCGCAGCGTCACGCGTCAGATCGAGATGCGCCACCTGCCCCAGGGCATGGACCCCGGCATCGGTGCGCCCGGCGCCATGGACGATGATTACCTCGCCGCAGAAATTCGCGACCGCGGTTTCGAGCGCCTCCTGCACCGAGAGGCCTTGCGGCTGACGCTGCCAACCGACAAGCCCGGCGCCGTCATATTCGATCGTCAGTTTGTAGCGGGGCACGGCAGCAAGGTTCCGGCCGCGATCGGAAAGCCGCGCAAGAAGGCATCGGCGTCGACCGGCCCGCGCCCCGGCCGCTGCAGGCGCAATGGCCGCAATACCCCAGCGCCGCAAGCTATCGACAATTGGCCGTCGATAATGGTTCCCGGCGGCAGTTCGGTGGTCTCCGACAACACCGCTCGCGGCGAGTACGCGGATCTGTTCGCCCTGATATTCGAAGAAGGCCGCCGGCCACGGGTCGAGCGCGCGCACCTGCCGTTCCAATTCAACCGCCGTCCGCCGCCAGTCGAGCCGGCCCTCTTCGCGGGTGATCTTGGGCGCGTAGGTGACCCCCTCCACAGGCTGCTGCCGCGACGTCAACTGGCCCTGCCGCACCTCATCCAGAGTCTTGACGATCAGTTCGCCGCCAAGCCGCGCCAGCGCTTCGGTCAAGCTGACGGCCGTCGCCTCGGGACCGATCGGCAATGCTTGCTGCATCAGGATCGGGCCGGTGTCGAGCCCCTCCTCCATCTGCATGATGGAAATCCCGGTCTCCGGGTCGCCGGCGAGCAAGGCGCGCTGGATCGGGGCGGCGCCGCGCCAGCGCGGCAACAGCGATGCATGGACATTCAGACAACCGAGCCGCGGCGCATTCAATATCCGGCGCGGCAGGATCAGCCCGTAAGCCGCGACCACCGCCATATCCGCCCCAAGTGCCGCAAATTCTGCCTGCACGGTTTCGTCGCGCAGCCGCGCCGGAACGCGCACCAGTAGCTCATGCTGTTCGGCGAGCCGCTGGACAGCCGAGGGCTGGGGCCGATGGCCGCGCCCGGCCGGTCGCGCCGGCTGAGTGTAAACCGCGAGCAGACGATGTCCGGCGCTAATCAGCGCGTCGAGGATGGTCGCCGCAAAGGGCGGCGTTCCCATAAAGATGAGGTTCAGCGCATTCTCCGTCGCGGCCGTAAACGGCGCCGCGTCCGGGGCGCTAGGCGGCAACCGGGGTACGACTGCGCTTTGACTTGGCGAGCTTGCGCAAAATCATCCCGCGCTTGACCATCGAGATATGGTCGACAAACAGCACGCCATCCAAATGGTCCATTTCGTGCTGGATGCAGGTCGCCAGCAGCCCGGAGGCGTCGATTTCGCGGATCTCGTTCTGGTAATCCAGATAGCGCAGGCGGATCTGCGCAGGGCGGGTCACATCGGCATAATGCTCGGGCAACGACAGACAGCCCTCGCTAAAGGTCGCCAGCTCTTCCGAATGCCATAGGATCTCGGGGTTGGCGAGCATCATCGGTTGCGGCGGTTCGCCTTGGCGCGCCACGTCGAGCACGATCACGCGTTTTGCGACGCCGACCTGCGGCGCCGCCAATCCGATGCCGATCGCTTTGCGCATCGTTTCGAGCATATTGTCCATCAGCCGCCGGATTTCGTCGTCGACGACGGCAACCGGACGCGCCTTGATTTTGAGCCGCGGGTCGGGCGCGGTGATGATCGAGAGTTCAGCCATGATACGAAAATTTAGATAAGGAATTGGCGGCGGACCGTCAATCAGCCCCCAGGCGGGCAGCCGATTTAGCCGCCTCGAATTGCATCGAAAAAATCGGTGATTGTCTGCTCGATCGGGCGATGCCGGATCGTTTCGTTGACGATCAGCTCGAATTCGGCGCCATCGGCGGATACCGAGAGCGGCGGCCGGATCGAGATGCCGCGCCGGGCGAGATGTTGGGGAAGTGCTGCGGCTTCGGCGCTGCGGATCAGTAGTCGGGTGACATTGGTCGAGGCTGGCGTCCGCCGGATTTCGAGCTGCGGATATTCGGCCAAAGCACGAAACAGCTCGTCAGCCATCGCCGCCGCTTCGGCAAAGCGCTCGCCGAACCCCTCGAGATAGTGCAACGCCACGGCGGCGTAGGGCCAAGCCTGGCGCAATCCGCCGCCAAACATCCGGCGCTGATGGTAGAGCCCATCCAGCAGCTGCCGCGGGCCGGCCAGGATCGCGCCAGCCGCAGCATTAAAGTATTTGTAGAGCGACACATAGACCGTGTCGAACGGGGCGGCATAGACCGCCGGTGCGATGCCGGTATAGGGGACCGCGAGAAACAACCGGGCGCCGTCGAGATGCAGTCCGATGCCGCGCTCGCGCGCGAAGCTCGTAATGCGCTGGATTTCGCCAAAGTCGAACACTTCGCCTTGGCGTCGTCGCACCGGCAACTCGATCGAGATCGCTCCGATCGGTGTGCGGACCCGGCCCTCCTCCTCGCGGGCGATTTCGGCGGCCACGTCTTCCAGTGTGAAACTCGTCTTGTCAGGTGCAAGCGGCACCAGGGTAATCCCGCTCAGCTCCGGCACGCAGTCACCGGTGTCGCAATAAATGTGGCTCTGGCGTTGGACCAAAACCCGCCGCCCGCGCCGCGCCAAAAGGCGGACCGCGAGGTGATTGGCAAGCGTTCCCGACGGCATAAATACCGCGGCCTCTTTGCCGAGCAACTCGGCCATTTCGTTTTTCGAGACGTTCGACGGCGCCGCCCAACGAGAATTCATCGGCCGCGATACGATCGTCCTCGGCAAGCTGTGCCAGCAGCCGGGCGTATTCCTCGGGCGACAACCCGAGCCCGTCGGAGCGAAAATGGATTACGCGATCGTTCAGGTTCACAGCACTTCTCCGAGAGCGGCAGGCTGGGCCGGTCAGTTTCTATCCTGCATCGGGAATTTACTGCCTGCGAGCCTGCGCTGCGGAGCAGGGCTAGATTACCCGCACTAGCACGGGGACGCCGGATCGGCGCGGATCAGCGCGGCGGCAATTTCGACCGGATCGTCATCGACACCGGCCAGGAACTCGACGGCGCGCTCGACCGGCGGGCATAACCGGCCGCCGAGTTCGGCGATTTCGGAGATGCGCACCGGCCGTCCATCGAGGTCTCGGGCGCATTTGTTGAGCACGCGTTCGAGCACAAACGCGACGATGACCCGGCTCGACGACTGCGATGGCTCGATACAGCCGCGGGCGTAAATCGCTAGTTCGAGCAGGGCTTCGAGATTGCCGAAACGATTGCGCTGCGTCTGGTTTAAGAACTGACGCTTCAGATGGGCCGCGGCCAGATATCGGATTGGCTCGCTCAACTAAAGTCACGCCAGGTGAACAGCGACTCGAAGGGAATGCCGGCGGCTTTGAAATTGTCGACCGCACCTTCGAGGCGATCGACGATGCTGATGACACTGACGATTTTGCAATCAAGGCGGCGCACCTGTTCTCGCCGCCTGCATGACCGAGCCGCCGGTGGTGGTGACATCCTCGAACAAAATGACGCGCGCGCCTGGGTCGAGCAGCCCGTCGATTCGCTGGTCGGTGCCGTGGCCTTTCGCCTCCTTGCGGACAAAAAAACCGGTGATCGGCTTCTCCGGCCAGCTGCGCGCGCATAAGAGGGCGACGATCGGGATGGCGCCGGTTTCGAGCCCGCCGACCGCATCGACATCTTCGCCACGGATCATGTCGAACAGCAGATCGGCGACAAGCCCGGCGCCCTCGGGGTCGAGCAGGGTTCGCTTCATATCAAAGAAAAAATTGCTCGACCGGCCCGAGGACAGCACAAAACCGCGATCCTGCAGCAGCGAGCGGTCGCGAATAATCTCGCGCAGACGTTGTCTTTTGGCCGGCAGATCCGCCCGCATGGTCGCCGCTCCTCCTTGTCTCTGGGCCGCTCACCCTCCGTCGAAGAGCATAGCCGGGAAGCGGGCGCGTCCGGCAATGCCGTCCCGCAAAGTTAAGACCGAAGCGCCGCGATGTGACAAGAGCGTTACAACGCTCGGCTCAATTCGGGTCGAGCTCGGTATCCCAGTAGAGGTAATCGCGCCAGCTGTGATGCAGGTAATTCGGCGGAAAGGCGCGCCCGTTTTCCTGCAGCATGTAGGTGGTCGGCTGCACCGGGCGGTGGCGCGGATACATGCCGCTTTCCCGCGGCAGACGGTTGCCCTTTAACAGATTGCAGCTGCCGCAGGCGGTAACGACATTGTTCCAGGTCGTGCGCCCGCCACGCGAGCGCGGCACCAGATGATCAAAGGTCAATTCGTGCGAGGGATAAGGCTCGGCGCAATACTGACAGGTAAAACGGTCGCGCAAAAACACGTTGAACCGGGTAAAGGCCGGGTGGCGCGCCGCCGGCACATATTCCTTTAGCGACACGACGCTCGGCAGCCGGATCTCGAGCGACGGGCTGCGCACGCAAACATCGTAATGGTCGATGATGTTGACCCGGTCGAGAAACACCGCCTTGATCGCGTCCTGCCATGACCACAGTGACAGCGGGAAATAGCTCAGCGGGCGGAAATCCGCATTCAGCACCAAGGCCGGGCAATTATCCAAGCAGGCCGTCACCGATAACTCGTTCTGCTCGTCATTGATCGCGAGGCGGCATAGCACGCGTTTGTGACAGCTTGATAACGAATCGGCCGGCAGCGAACAAGAAGCCGGGACACTATTTCGCAGCTCAGCGGGTCGGGACCGGCTTATCGCCGCGATAATCGTAAAAGCCGCGGTCGGCTTTGCGGCCGAGCCAGCCAGCCTCGACATATTTTACAAGCAACGGACAGGGCCGATACTTGCTGTCGGCCAGCCCCTCGTAAAGCACCTGCATGACCGACAGGCAGGTGTCGAGCCCGATAAAATCGGCGAGTTCCAGCGGTCCCATCGGATGGTTCGCGCCGAGCTTCATCGCGGTATCGATCGCTTCGACCGAACCCACTCCCTCATACAGCACGTAAACCGCCTCGTTGATCATCGGCAGCAGAATGCGGTTGACGATAAAGGCCGGGTAATCCTCGGCGGCGACCGGCGTCTTGCCGAGTTTCACGGCCAGATCGCGGGTCAGCGCAAAGGTTTCCTCGTCGGTGGCGATGCCGCGAATCAATTCCACGAGGGTCATCACCGGCACCGGGTTCATAAAGTGCATGCCGATGAATTTTTCGGGCCGGTCGGTCGAGGCGGCGAGCCGGGTGATCGAAATCGACGAGGTGTTGGTCGCGATCAGCGCCCCGGGGCGCAATTTCGGCGTCAGCTGTTTGAAGATCGCGCGCTTGATGTCTTCCTTTTCGGTCGCGGCCTCAATCACCATGTCGCAATCGCCGAACAGGCCATAATCGAGCCCGGTGGCGATGCGGGCCATCGCCGCGTCTTTTTCCTCCTCGCGGATCCGGCCGCGCGCGACTTGACGCGTCAGGTTGCGCTCGATGGCGTCGCGCCCGCGCCGCGCCGCCTCTTCGCTGATGTCGGTCATCACGACATCGAGCCCGGCCAACGCGCAGACATGGGCGATGCCGCCACCCATCTGGCCGGCGCCGATCACGCCGATGCGGTTCAGACGTTCGAGACGCGGTGCTGCCGGCGGAGCATCAGCCGAGGGAGCGGCGCTCACTGGCGGCGCTCGAGCTCGTCGGCCAGCTCAGGCAAGATCTTGAACAGATCGCCCACCAATCCGTAATCCGCGACCTGAAAGATCGGCGCCTCCTCGTCCTTGTTGATGGCGACGATGACCTTGGAATCCTTCATGCCGGCGAGATGCTGGATCGCACCGGAGATCCCGACCGCAACATAAAGCTCGGGGGCGACGATCTTGCCGGTCTGGCCGACCTGGTAATCGTTTGGCACAAACCCGGCGTCGACCGCGGCGCGCGAGGCGCCGACCGCCGCACCGAGTTTGTCGGCGACTTTTTCGAGCAGGTGAAAATTATCGCCCGATTGCATCCCGCGCCCGCCGGAGATGATGACCCGGGCGCTGGTCAACTCAGGCCGCTCGGATTTCGACAGTTCGGCTCCGACGAATTGCGAAAGCCCGCTCTCGCCGGTCGATGCCACGGTATCGATCGGCGCTGATCCCTCCGGTCGCCTCACCGGGCGGAAATGCGGTGCCGCGCACCGTGATGACCTTGATCGGGTCTTTCGACTGCACTGTCGCGAGCGCGTTGCCGGCATAGATCGGGCGGACAAACGTA
The DNA here is from genome assembly GCA_963735445.1 of uncultured Alphaproteobacteria bacterium. Classification (GTDB taxonomy): domain Bacteria; phylum Pseudomonadota; class Alphaproteobacteria; order ATCC43930; family CGMCC-115725; genus AP-15. The sequence continues at coordinate 89,607 of CAVTLC010000051.1, read as the reverse complement.
TCCGGCGAAACCACGGCGCTGATGTCGGAAATCTGCATCACGTCGAGCAGGGCGGCGACCCGCGGCATCAGGTTCTTGCCCGCGGTCGTGGCCGGCGCGATCAGATGGCCGTAATTCTCGGCCAGTTTCACGAGCAGTGGCGCGACGTTTTCTGCAAGGCCATGCTCGTAAGCCGCGTCCTCGGCGAGCAAGACGCGCTTGACGCCGGGGATTTGCGCAGCGGTCTCGGCAACACCGCGGCAATCCTTGCCCGCGACGATCACCTCGACGTCATCGCCGGCGATTTCCTTGGCGGCGGCCAGCGCGTTCAGAGTCGCGGATTTGAGCGACCGGTTGTCGTGTTCGGCGACGACGAGAGCAGTCATCAGATCACCCGCGCCTCGGTCTTGAGTTTGTCGACCAGTTCGGCGACCGAGCCGACTTTTCGCCCACCCTGCCGTTTTGGCGGCTCGTCGACTTTGAGGACGGTGAGGCGCGGCGTTACATCGACCCCGAGCGTCTCGGGGGTCGTTGTCACAATCGGTTTTTTCTTGGCTCTCATTATGTTCGGCAGCGACGCGTAGCGCGGCTCATTGAGGCGAAGATCGGTCGTGACGACCGCGGGCAATTTGATTGCCACGGTTTCGAGCCCGCCATCGACCTCGCGCGTGACCTCGGCATGCCCGTCGCTGATTTTAAGCTTCGAGGCGAAGGTCGCTTGGGGCCAGCCCAACAATGCCGACAGCATCTGGCCGGTCTGGTTGCAGTCGTCGTCGATCGCCTGCTTGCCGAGGATCACGATCTCGGGTTTTTCGTCGAGGATCACCGCTTTGAGCAATTTGGCGACGGCGAGGGGCTGCAATTCGGCATCGGTCTGCACCAGGATGCCGCGATCCGCACCCATCGCCAGCGCGGTTCGTATCGTCTCCTGACATTGCGCGGCGCCGAGAGAAACCGCGATGACCTCGCTGACGATGCCGGCCTCGCGAAGCCGCAACGCCTCTTCGATACCGATTTCGTCAAACGGGTTCATCGACATCTTGACGTTGGCGGTCTCGACGCCGGTGTGATCTGCCTTGACGCGGATCTTGACGTTGTAGTCGATGACCCGCTTGACCGCGACTAGCGCCTTCATCTTTGCCTCGCAATCAACCGCGGCCGGCGGCCCCGCCCGCCTCGCCCGCAACCGCTCCTAAGCTCGGCGATTTGTGCACTTACCTGCGGTGAAGGCAAGACCCTGGTCCGACAACACCGCTCCAAAGCGGGCCGGAGCTAACGAAGAACACCGCGGCGGGGATTTGATCCGGAGTTTCCGGATTAACTGAGGATACGGCCCATTGGCGCACGAGCGCGCAACCGGCAGACCATCAACCTGGAGGCACCGGCCTCCAGGCCACCCCCATTTTCGCCAGAAGGGGTTTCGCCGCGTCGTTGGCAAGTTTGATCCCGAGTTCGGACACTTTCGCGGCGCTATCAACCCATTGGTCAAAGCTTGTGCGAGCGAGGCGAGAGTTCACTGCGACTGCGTCGGACCAGGTTTTGACGCTCAACGTGTCGATCGCAGTACACGCCAAAGTCTCCATGCTTCGCCTGGCATAGCAAGCCAACTCGTCGCCGAGCGCCTGCAAACCGCGGCTCACGGCTGCCTGTGACTCGGCAAGAATGCCGCAAGTGTCACCGCTGGGGTCGGCAATTTTGGCCGGTGCGGCGATTGTCGGCGGAACAACTGCGGAGGGGGCCGGGGCGATCCGCTGCACGACGACATCGGGCGCCGCCGCGGCGCGCCTCCGGCAACTTTTCGCCGCTAACCGCGTCAGGCGCTTCGGTTTCGCTGACTAAACTCGGCGATGCGACGGCTTTTGCCGGCGCTTCGACCGGGGTAGGGGCTGCCAATTCGGGGGGCCGAGGTGAAATTTGCCCGGCAGAAATTTGCCCCGCGGAAATTTGCCCCCCGTTGGACACCGCTGGCCGATCGCTTACGGAGGGAAGCGGCGGCTCGGGAGGACGAGCGGAAGCTTGTGCTGCGACGGGTTTCGCCGGCTTGCTTCGCGGAACCGCCGCACGAGGTTCGGCCGGGGCTGCCGGAATTTGCTTTGGCGGTGGGGCGGCTGCGCCTACTACCCGCCTGCCCTTGCTTTCCATCGAACGGTCCTTGCTCGAATAGCGCTCCAATTGCGCTGCGTGATGAACATTTAGCCCGCACATGCGCGCTTTTGCAACATCCATTTGTGCGTTGCACAATATACCTTGGCGATCGGGAATGTCGCGCGCGTTTTCCAGTAGCGCAAAGGGTCGGTGAAGAGCGGGGCCATCACCGCAAAAGATGTGATTAGCCGAAAGTTTGCGAATCTGGACAGTTTCACTGGCTTTTTTTAGCTTTGTCTGCGATCAATGCGCGTAGTCGCTGATCATCCGCGGTTTGGGGGAATTGGGGGTTGCAGTGAAGGTCATGCCGCAGCACGGCGGCGGATCCCGTGGGGGCGGGCTCCGTTTGCCAAAGATTATCGCCATTTCGATTGCCATTACGGCGCTGTGCATCGCCGGTTCGGGTGGAGCTCAGGCGGCATACAAGGCGAAGCATCATTTCCGAACCGGCATTATCGGCTTTTCACCGTCTCCAATCGGCGAATCGATCGTTCTCGATGCCGATACCGGACGGGTGTTGAGCGAGTCGAATGCCGACGCGGTTACCTACCCGGCTTCGCTGACCAAGATGATGACTCTCTATCTGACCTTTGAGGCGCTCAACACGGGTCGGCTGCGGCTCGACCAGCTGCTTCCGGTCAGTGTCGAGGCGGCCAGCAAATCGCCGACCAAGCTTGGCCTGCGGCCGGGCGACGTGGTCGCCGTGCAAGACCTGATTTTTGGGATCGTGACGCGTTCCGCCAATGACGCCGCCGCGGTCCTGGCCGAGGGGTTGGGCGGCAGCGAGCCTGCCTTTGCCGAGATGATGAACCGCAAGGCGGCGCAGCTGGGGATGCGGAATACGTATTACCGCAACGCCTCGGGTCTCCCCGATCCGGCTCAGCACACGACCGCACGCGATACCGCACAGCTGGCGTTGGCGCTCTATCACGATTTCCCGCGCGAATACCGCTATTTCGCCACTCGCTCGTTCGTTTTTCGCGGGGTGACGATCGTCGGCCACGACCATCTGCTCGACTGGTACCCCGGCGCCGACGGCATCAAGACCGGGTATATCCGGGCTTCCGGTTTCAACCTCGCGACCTCGGCGGTTCGCGGCGGGCACCGACTGGTCGGCGTCGTTCTCGGCGGATTATCGGGAGGGTCGCGAGACCGACAGATGGGGGCATTGCTGGATCAGGGATTTGCCTCGGTCGGCGTCGCTCCCGCCATAATGGTTGGGTACCGTGCGCCCGCCAATCCGCGGCCCGCCCCGATTCCAGCTGCGCCCGTGCAAACTTCGGTTGTTGCGACAGCCGATCCGCCGGACGCATCGTCGCCGCAGACGACGCGTACCAAGCCGGGGCTATTCAGTAAGGCGGCATCGCGTCTTGCCCTACATCTATCGCCGGTCGCCAAGGCGGAAGCCGCAACCCTGCCCGCGGAGCCGCTGCGCCCGGGACCCAATTCTGAGCGCTGGGGCATTCAGCTGGGCGCGTTCCACGCCCCGGCGGCGGCCCAAAAGGCGGCGCTCGATGCCGCCAGTCTGGCGATTGCCAAGGGCAAGCCGATGCAGATTGTCGAACCCGGCAAGGGAAACGGAAAGCTTTACCGCGCGCGCCTGCTAAATTTCACGCCACGGGAAGCGCAGAGCGCCTGCGCCCAGCTGCACAAGAAAAAGATCGAATGCTCGGTGGTTGCGCCGACAACGCCAAAGGTTGCGGCTCGCTGAAGTCTCGGTCTCTCCGAGTTTGGGCACACCTGGCCGAGTGCCGTAAATCAGGCGTCGGGCAGTGCGACGCCTGATTGGGCGAGTTCGGAGGCGAGTTCCGCCTTGAGCCGAGCGAGACCGGCCGCATCCGCCGCCTCGGCCCGCGCCACCAACACATCCTGAGTATTCGAGGCGCGCAACAGCCACCATCCATCGCTGGTGCGCACGCGTACGCCGTCGATCTCGTTGATATCGGCGCCGGTTTGCCTCAGACGCTCGGCAACCTCGCGCACGACCGCGAATTTGCGGCTTTCGCTGCAAGGAAAGCGCAACTCCGGCGTATTGACGGCGACCGGCAGTGCTTCCCGCATCTCCGCCAGAGTTTGTGGGGTGCGCGCGAGGATGTCGAGCAGCCGAACCGCGACATAGACCGCGTCGTCAAATCCGTAATAACCGTCGGCGAAAAAAATGTGGCCGCTCATCTCGCCAGCGAGCGGCGCCCCGGTTTCGGCAAGCTTGGCCTTGATCGGCGAATGTCCTGATGCGGTCATGACCGGACGCCCGCCGGCTTTCGCGATTTCGTCAAACAAGATCTGGCTCGCTTTTACGTCGGCCAGGATTGGCGCCCCGGGATGCCGGATCAGCACGTCTCGCGCCAGGATGATCATCAGCTGGTCGCCCCACCAAATCTCGCCCTGCGCGTCGACTACTCCGATGCGATCCCCGTCGCCATCAAAGGCGATACCGAGATTACAGTGCTCGCGCGCCACCACCTCCTGCAATTGCACGAGATTCTCGGGAATAGTCGGATCCGGATGATGCGCTGGGAAGCGGCCGTCAATCGCAGCGTTTATCAGCAGGTGACGGCCGGGGAGCCGTGCCGTCAGCCGCTGCACGATCTCGCCGGTGGCGCCGTTGCCCGGATCCCAAGCCACAGTCAGCGCTCGTGAGCCATGATAATCGCGCGCCAATCGGTCGATATAGGGTTCGCGAATTTCGCAGTCTTCGACCCGGCCGCGCGCCGCCTGCAGAGCGCCGAGCGCGAGTGCCGTCTCGGCAAGGGCGCGGATCGCCTCCCCGTAAAACGCCTTGCCGGCGAGGACGAACTTGAACCCGTTGTATTCCGGCGGATTGTGCGAGCCGGTCACCATAACGCCGCCATCGACGCCCAGGGTTGCGGCGGCGTAATACAGCATCGGGGTCGGGCCCCGGCCGACCCGCACCACATCCGCGCCCTCGCTGGCAAGACCTTCGACCAGGGCACTTTCGAGTTCCGGCGAGGTCAGCCGGCCGTCATAGCCGACCGCGACGCGCCGACCGCCGGTGGCCTGCAAGGTCAACGCGAAAGCGCGGCCTATGGCCTGGGCGTCAGCCGCCGACAGGGTTTGCCCGACGACGCCGCGAATATCGTATTCGCGCAGGATCGTCGGGTCGAAACGGTGAGACATCGGCGCTCCGAATTAGAGATGCGAGGCTAGGACTTGGCGCAGCCCGGTCCCCAGCTCGGGATGGGCGAGACCCAGAGCGATGGTCGCCTCGAGAAAGCCGAGCTTGTCGCCGCAATCGAAACGGCGGCCGGAAAACCGCAGCCCGTGGAAGTCTTGGCCCTCTCTGATCAGCTGCTCTAGCGCGTCGGTCAGTTGGATTTCGCCGCCGCTGCCGGCCTCGCCGCGAGCGAGATGTCCGAAGACCTCGGGCTGGATGATGTAACGGCCGATAATCGTCGAGGTCGACGGCGCCTCGGCCGGTTCTGGTTTCTCGACGACCCCGCGCGCCCGCACAAGGCGGCCATCGTCCGACACGACGTCGAGCACGCCATAACGCTGCGTGTGCTCGCGCGGCACGTCGATGATGGCGACGATGTTACCGCCGACCTCCTCATAGGCCTGGACCATCTGCGCCAGACACGGCGTGTCGCAAACCATCAAATCGTCCGCGAGCAGAACGGCAAACGGCTCGTCGCCAACAAGAGCGCGCGCGCACCACACCGCATGACCGAGCCCGAGTGGTGTCTGCTGGCGGGTATAGGCAATTTGCCCCGGCTCGGGCAGCCGTGATTCAAGTTCCGCGACAAGATCGTTCTTGCCACGCTCACTCAGCGTCGCTTCGAGCTCGAAGGCGCGGTCGAAATAGTCGTCGATCGCCCCCTTGGCCCGGCTGGTGACAAAAAAGAATTGTTCGATACCGGCCGCCTTTGCCTCTTCGACGGCGTAATGGATCAGCGGCTTATCGACGACCGGCAGCATTTCCTTTGGCATCGCCTTGGTTGCCGGCAGAAACCGGGTGCCCAAGCCGGCGACCGGAAATACCGCTTTGCGGATACGTTGATGCATGGAACCCTCGGGTGACGTGGCTTATCTTGCGCTTTGCTATCGCAGCATCGCGGTGTTTGCCCCACTGAACCGTCGAGGCGGTCGGGCCTACAAACGTGTATAAAGATGGATTGTCCCTTAATTCGACTCGCGGGGCTGACGTGAGCGGGTCCGAGCCGATCGACAATCGGCTTTTCATCCTGATCCTACAGCATCCGCGCGAGAAAAAGGAGCCGCTGGCGACCGCGGCTCTGACGGTCGCTACACTGCGGCATGCGTCCTTGGCGGTAGGACTGTCGTGGGCGAATTTGTCTCATGCGCTGGGTCGGCCTGCCGACCCCGCGCGTTGGGCGGTGCTATATCTCGGCTCGGTGCGGCCACGCGCGTTCGGGCTCGACCGTGAGGTCATCGCGGTCAACCGGCACGGCGAACCGGAAGCCGACCAGGCGGCGATGCTGCGTGATCTTGAAGGTGTGGTTCTGCTCGACGGCAGCTGGAGCGAAGCAAAGGCATTGTGGTGGCGCAACCCATGGCTTCTAAAATTGCGACGCCTGGTGCTCAATCCACAGCGGCCGTCGCACTATAACCGGTTGAGGCGTGAACCGCGCCGCGAAGCGTTGTCGACGATCGAAGCCGCAGGATTGCTGTTGAGCCGCGTCGAGACTCGGCCGGAGATCGAAACGTCGCTCAACGCGGCGCTCGCTCGGGTGATCGCCGAGGCTCCAGCTCGGCCCCGCCGCAATCACGAGCGGGTCAGCGTGTAAATCAGGATCGCAGCTGCTGCGGCAACATTCAACGATTGCACGTTGCCGCTGCCGGGAATGGTTACGATCGCCTCGCAGGCCGCGAGGCTCGCCCGATCGAGCCCGGTCTCCTCATTGCCGAGAACAATCGCCGCGGGCTTGTCCTTTTCCAGACTCGCGGGATCAACCCCGCGGCCGAGTGCGGTGCCGACGACGCGATACCCCGCCGCAAGATCGCGCAATGCTTTTGGCAATGATGCCCGGTAGAGCGTGATGTATTCGAGCCCGCCTTCAGCGACGCGATAACTCGCATCGGACGGCAATGCCTGGTCCGGCCGGTCGGCAAGCAGGATACGCTCGATCCCAAAGAATGCTGCGGTACGGACGATCGCACCGAGATTGTGCGGATTGCCGATGCCATCGAGAACGAGGATCGGTTTGCCATCGCCTGCCCAGCTCGGCGCCACTGACGGATCAAACGCTGCGAGCGGCCGCGGTCGGGCGATCGCGGCGATGCCGCCATGCAGAACGGTGCCGGCAACCCGCGCCAGTTCAGCTGCTTCGACCTCGCGATAAGGTTTGTGAACGCGGGCCAGCTGGGCGCAGAAGCCCCCAACTGCGCCGCGCAGCCGCGGCTCGAAAAACAGCCGCTCGACCCGCTCCGGATCGCACCTGAATACCGCCGCGACGGCGGCGAGTCCGCAGATCCGTACGAGCGCGCGCTCATTTGGTCCCGGATCGGGGCTGCTACGGCGGGCGAAACGATTGTGGCCGCGCGCCAACTGTCACTGCGAGGGTGTGGTGCCGGGGGCGGCATAAAGCCGGGCGGCGTCATCGGCAAGTGCGGCGCGCGACGCCGGGCGCAGATAGACCATGTGACCGCCGGGGTAGACTTGCAACTCAATCTGCGCGCGCACCTTGGATGGGATCTGCAGCTGGTCGATGAACCAGCGTGACGATAAATACGGCGTCACCAGATCGTAACGACCATTGACGATCAACACCCTGGTCCCGGGATGCGTCAGCATCGCCGCCTCCAGCGAGCTCAGCGCCAATCCCGGGCTCCCTTGATGGCCTTCGCCGTGCCAATCCCAATGCCGAGAGACATCGCCCGACAACACCTCGTAGGGCCGGTCGGTGTGATACCCGAGCGCGTCGTTGATATAGGCGTTGAACGCTGTCCCGAAATCGGCGGCGACCGGCTGTAGCAGCGGATCGCCGGCGTGTTCGTGCTGATCCGAGGCAGCCGGTCGAGCAATTGTGCCGTCGTAGAGACTGACGACCTCGCCCCGGGGCCGCAGGATTTCGTGAGCGAACTCGTGGTTCGGTACGCGAGCCCGGTGGCGCGCGACAAATTCCGCCGGCAACCCGGTGACGGCGGCTACGCGATCGACGGTTGGATCTCCGGAGGTCGGGCGGCCCGGCAGGCTGGCAAGCCCGACCAAGTAATCGGACAGCGCAAATCGCTCGACTGCACCGAGGTCGGGCGGGGGCGCCATCACGCCGAGCGCCGCGGCGGTAGCGGCATAAGTCGGCAGGTAGAAAGCGGCGGCGAGCAGATCGCGCTCGTTGGCGTGCAGCATCGACAAATCGAGCGCCGGTGATATCAGCACCAGACCGCTGACCGTGACATCGGCGTCACGCGGCAGCCGCTGCGCCATCGCGGCGGCGCGGAACCCGCCGTAACTCTCGCCGACCAGATAGACCGGCGCACCCCAACGCTGATGTCGGGTCAGCCACAGCCTGATCGTCGCGTCGAGCGAAGAGAGATCGTTTTCGACATCCCAAAACGGCTGATCCGGATTTTTTTCGCTGCCCTCGCCGCGGCTGTAACCAGTGCCGACTGGGTCGATAAAGACAAGGTCGGTAAAGGGCAGCCAGCTCGACCCGTTGTCGACGAGGCGCACCGGCGGGATCGGGGCATCGCCATTGGCCGGGGTCTCCATGATCTTGGGTCCGAGCGCGCCGAGATTCAAAAACACCGAGGCGGCGCCGGGTCCGCCGTTGAACACAAAGCTGACCGGGCGCGCGGCGCCTCCCGCGGGCTGCGCGAGATAGGAAACGGCAAAAATCTGGGCGGTCGTTTTGCCCTGCCGATCGGTCAGGTCAAGCGGTTCGGCGATCGCATCGTAATCGATATGACGACCGTTGAGGACAATGGTGTGATGGGTTATGGCGCGGGGCGGCAGCGTATTCTGCGGCTTGTCATCGGCGCGGGCGCCGGCGCCGAGCATGACCAGCAGCACGATGGCGGTCGCGGCAATCCTCGTCATCGTGCCCTCGCTTGCGGTCGGATAGAGCTTTGCTCGTTACATAGGCCGGGGAAGAATGAAATACTCCCCGAGCCGTGAAGTTGTCGCGGCCGGTCAAATCGGGGAGGAGGCGATGCCGAGTTCGGCGCGGGTGGCGCTAATTACCGGGTGCGGCAAACCGGTCGGGATCGGCAATTCGACGGCGCGCACGCTTGCGGCGGCGGGTGTGACCGTCGTCGTGTCCGATTTGCTGCCGACCGGGGTCGCCAACGAGCACAATGTTCAGGGCGATGTGGACCCGACCTGGCGCGGCGTCGAGAGCCTCGTCGAAGCGATCGTCAAAACCGGCGGCATCGCGTCCTCGGCCCTGGGCGATGTCAGCGTCGAAGCCGATGCCGGGCGCATGGTCGAGGAAGTGATGAGCCGCTATGGCCGGCTCGACATTCTCGTCAATAACGCCGGCGCGCCGCAGGGAGCCGACCGCAACGAGATCGAGGATGTGCCGGTCGAAGCGTGGGACCGCACCTTTGGCGTCAATGCCCGCGGCTGCTTTTTGATGTCGCGCGCCGCAGTACCGCAAATGCGCAAAGCGGGCTGGGGCCGGATTGTCAATGTTTCGTCAAAGGCGGCGTTTCGGCCCGGGCGTCATCGCGCGACCTATGCCGCCTCGAAAGCGGCGATCGTCGGTTTCACCAAATCGCTGGCGTTCGATCTGGCGCCGATCGGGATCACCGTCAATGCGGTGTGCCCCGGGCCGATCCGCACCTCGCGCGCGATCAGCACCAATCGCCGCGAATATGGCGACGACCTCGAAATCGGCTTTGCCGAGCGCTCAAAGGCGATCCCGATGGGCCGCTTTGGCAGCCCGGACGAGGTGGCGGCGGTGATCGCGTTTCTCGCCTCCGACGCCGCCGCCTTTGTCACCGGTCAGGCGGTCGGGATCGACGGTGGCTGGTAAAGCCGTGTCGTGCGGGGCGGCACCGGATGTACCTGCTAGGTTGATAGAGGCGCTTTTCTTCTTCCGCTGCCATCGTTAACATTACTCAAGAATAAGTCCCGGCCACCACGGCCCGGGACAAACAAAAAAACGGGGCGTGCGCCGGGCGCGCCGGGATCTGGGAGGGATGCTGATGACAGCAATCGGGATCGCTGGGACTCCGCTTTCCGCAGCCGAACATAGCCGGCAGTTGCGCCGCGCGATGGTCGCCAGCACGGTTGGCACGATCATCGAGGCGTATGATTTCCTGCTCTACGTGCTGGTCGCACCGCTCGTCTTCGCAAAATTGTATTTTCCGGCATCGGCGCCGCTCGCCGGGATCCTGCAAGCCTTTGGCATCTATGCTGTCGGCTTTATCGCGCGGCCCATCGGCGCAGCCTTGTTCGGCCATTACGGCGACCGGATCGGGCGCAAGGTGACGCTGATCTCGACCCTGCTGCTGACCGGATTGTCAACCTTTGCGGTCGGGTTTGTCCCCGGCTACGCATCGATCGGCATCTGGGGCGCCGTCATCCTAACGGTTGTCCGTTTTATTCAGGGGCTCGGCATCGGCGGCGAATGGGGCGGCGCTACCCTGATGGCGATGGAATGGGCCAGAACCAACGCCCATCGCGGCTTCATCACCGCTTGGCCGCAATGGGGCGGTCCGGCTGGTTTGTTTTTTGCCAATGTCGCGGTGCTGGTTTTCAGCGCTATTTCGGGTGACCAGTTTCTCAACTGGGGATGGCGGGTGCCGTTCTGGCTGTCGATCGTGATGGTCGGGATCGGGCTTTATATCCGCCTCGGTATTCTTGAAACCCCGGTTTTCGCGCGGCTTGTGGAGGAACGTCGAGTCGAGCGCACCCCGGTGCTCGAGGTCATCAAACGCCAGCCCAAGAATATCATCCTAACGGCTTTGGCGCGAATGGCCGAGCAAGGCCCGTTTTACGTCTACGCCGCTTTTGTATTTGTCTATGGAACAAAGGTCTCGGGTGCGTCACGTGACTTTCTGCTGACCGCGCTTTTGACCGCCACCGCGCTATCGGCGGTGACGACCCCGTTGGCCGGACACATCTCGGATCGCATCGGCCGCAAGCGAATGTATATGATCGGCGCGGTTGCGACCGGCCTGTTCACCTTTGTCTATTTCGCGATGATGAACACGATGGTGCCGGCGCTGATCTTTCTCGCGATCGTGCTGTCGTTTATCCCCCATGATCTGATGTACGGCCCGCAAGCGGCGCTGATTGCCGAGTGCTTCCCCGCCCGGTTGCGCTATAGCGGCGCTTCGCTCGGCTACCACCTTTCTTCGGTGCTCGCCGGTGGGCCCGCGCCATTAATCGCGACGGCGCTGTTTGCGGCGACTGGTTCGGGTTATGCGGTCGCCCTCTACGTCCTATTCACTGCAATTGTCAGCATCAGCGCGACAGCGTTTCTGCCCGACTTCACCAACCGCGACATTTCGCAAGAGGACATGCCTCCGACTGTGCGGCAGGCCGCGGCATCCTCATAAGGGGGCTCTCCGAAGGCGGACGCGAATTGCCGAGCACGCCGCCCTCAGGCTTTAATGAGCCACTCGGAGAGGGAGGACGGCCATGTTGCGGGTGCTCAAGGGCGGCAGGCTGATCGACGGAACCGGCGCCGGGCCGGTCGAGGCTACGATCGTCATCAAGGATCAGCGGATCGCGGGGGTTGAAACTCGCGCCTACGCCGACTGGCCCATGGATGCGGAGGTGGTCGACGTCTCGGGGATGACGGTTCTGCCCGGGCTGATCGACTGCCATGACCATCTCGCAATGCACGGCTACGATTTGGCGCGGCGCTGGGGCATCGACGAGCCGCAGACGACGCGCACCCTGCGCACCGCCAAGGTGCTGGCTGACACGCTCGCTTCGGGCTACACGACGATCCGTGATGCCGCCGGCCTCGACGCCGGGTTCAAACGCGCGATCGACGAAGGTCTGATCGCCGGCCCGCGGCTGATCGTGTCACTTGTGCATCATTTCGCCGATCGGCGGCATCGGCGACCGGGTCAGCCCGTCGGGCTTTCCGTGCTGTGTCCCCAACGATCCGCTGCTTCCCGATGGTGTCGTCAATACGCTGGCAGACGTGCGCCCGGTGGTGCGGCGCGTCGTGCGCGCCGGTGCCGACGTCATCAAATGCGCGACGACCGGCGGCGCCAGCTCGCGGCCGGGGCATGGGCCGCATGACGGCGCCTTCAACCTCGACGAGATGCAAGCCCTGGTCGAGGAGGCACACGCGCTCGACCGCCGCGTGATCTGTCACGCGCTCGGCGGCCGCGGGTTGCGGATTGCCGTCGAGGCCGGGGTCGATTCGATCGACCATGGCTGCTATCTCGACCAGGAGCCTGAATTGCTCGACGTGATGGCGCGCAAGGGCATCTTTTTTGTGCCGACGTTTGCGGTCTACGACTTTCACCGCAAATCGCCGCAGCCGCATGTCCGCGAACGGGCCAAGGAATTGGAAGAACATCACATCGCGAGCCTCCGCCAGGCGCTCGCTGCCGGGGTCAAGATCGCCGCCGGCACTGACGCCGGCGGTCACGGGCATCCGAACAATGCGATCGAAATCGCCTGCCTGGTTCGGGCCGGGATGACGCCGTTGCAGGCGTTGCGCGCGGCGACCGGCTGGGCCGCCGAATGCATCGGCCGCGAAAAAGACCTCGGCACGATCGAAAAAGGCAAGCTCGCCGACATCGTCGTGGTCGCTGGCGATCCGCTCGCGGATGTGACTGTTTTGCAAAAGCCCGAGCAGATCGCATTGGTGATCAAGGACGGCACGATCGCCGCTTCGCGCAGCACGAACCGGGGGCGATAAGGGAGTTTCCGTGCGCGGCCTGGCGTTGACGCCATGTGCCGGGCGAGAACACGAGCCAATCCAGATTTCGGGAACTGCTGTTCCGCATCGCTGTCGTGCTGAAAGGGCTCGACGGGGTGCTGGAAACTGCCGGGGGCGTGATCCTGCTGGCGATCAGCCCAGCTTGGATCGTGCACATCGCGAGTGTGCTGACCTGGCATTTGGTCGTCGCTCACCCGCATGCAATGGTTGCGCAACACCTTTACAATTCGGCGCAGCACATCTCGGCGAGCAGCGAACGCTTCGCCGCGATCTATCTGATCGCCCACGGGATCGTCAAAATCGGCCTCGTCGTCGCGCTGTTGAAAAATTTGCGATGGGCCTATCCGACCGCGATGATCGTGTTCGCCGCGTTCGTCGCCTATCAGCTGCATCGGTTCACGGTCACGCACGCGGCGCTTTTGATCCCGTTGAGCTTGTTCGACCTCATTGTGATCGGGTTGATTTGGCTCGAATACCGCCGCACCGCGGATGAAACCTGCCCCGCCCGAGGTCAAACTCGCCGGCCGTGGCGCGCGCGAATTCGCTGATATCCATGCGATGGCGCATGGCGAGCTATCTGCAGCGGGCCTGAGCCGACCCGCCAAGGGCGAGCTCGACTTTACGTAGATGCTGAACAGTGACTTCGCGGCTGTCGTGCGCGCCCGCGAGGCCTTCGCGATGTATGGCTGGCTCCGCCGTATGGACTAGCCGACCCTGCTGCTGTGGGGCAGGAGGACCGGATCGTGACCCCGCATCTGGCGAGAACCGGCGGCGCGCTATCCTCAAAGCCCGGCTCGAATAATTCCCAACCCCGGCCATTTCTGCATGGGAGCAACCCGAAGCCCTCGTCGAGAGGCTTGTCGCCTCTGTCGACGGCAACGCATGATTAGCGCGAGCACAATACCGTCCCGGCGCAGGCCGGGATGGTATTGTTAAAAGACTGACACGGAGTACGGCTTCATGCGCGTCTGGTATTTCTCCGAGATGGCCTATCACCCGGCATGGGAGGAGGGGCTGAAGCGCGGCTCGCTGCGTGTCGTGTTGCCGAACCGCAATTACGATCCGCAGATCGGCCACCAATTGCTGAACCGCTATCTCGACGAGTTCGCGCTGTGCGATGAGGTCGGGCTCGACATCATGGTCAACGAGCACCACAGCACCTCGACCTGCCTGACGATCTCGGTGCCGATGGCCTTGGCGGTGATCGCCCGCGAGACCAAGCGCTCGCGGCTGTTGTCGCTCGGCACGCCGATCGCCAACCGGCCGGATCCGGTGCGCGTTGCCGAAGAGATGGCGTGGCTCGACGTGTTGTCGGGCGGGCGGCTCGAAATGGGCCTGGTCAAGGGCGCACCCTACGAAATCGCGCCGGCCAATTCGAACCCGGCCAATCTGATGCGCCGCTATTGGGAAGCGCACGATCTGATCCTGAAGGCACTGTCGACGAATCGATGGCCCGTTTAGTTGGGAAGGCGAATTCTTTCATTACCGCAACGTCAATATTTGGCCGCGGCCAATTCAGCAGCCGACGCCGCCGGTATGGATGACCGGATTGAGCGTCGAGACCGGGCGCATGGCGGCCGAGCGCGGTCATGTCGTCGGCACCTTGCTGTCATTATCGGCCGCCGGGCCGATGTTCGAGGCCTATCGCCAGCGGGCGCGGGAACTGGGCTGGACGGCCGGACCCGACCGCTTCGCCTATGCCGGCGTGGTCGGCGTCGGTGCGACGCGCGAGGAGGGCTTGCGCCGGGCCAATCTCGCCGCCGACTATGTCCGCACCTCACCGATCGTGGCCGAGCCGTTCACCAACCCGCCGGGGTACAACTCGCTCAGCGCCAACATCGCGATGCTCAGGGCGGGCGGCAAGCGCGGTGGGTTTGTCCGTGACCGGCACGGCAATCCGGTCGACCAGACCACCGCATCGATCGAGCAATTGATCGAGAGCGGCACCTGTTTTGCCGGCTCGCCGGACGATGTTTTTGACCAGATCAAGGCATTGCACGACAGCGTCGGCGGGTTTGGCAATCTGTTGATGTTTGGCCAGGGCGGCTTTCTCGACCACGCCGACACGGTCGAAAACATCACTCTATTTGCGAAGGAGGTATTGCCGCGGTTGCGCGAATTGAGCCCGGCGCCGGCAAAGCCCGCCGCGGTCGCAGCCGCGCAGTAGGAGGGCTCCGCATGCCGACCCTGCACCCGCAGATCGTCCAGGCGCTGGAAGCGATGGCCAAGGCGCAATTGCGGCCGATCGAGGCGATGACGCCGACCGAAGCGCGCGCTCAGATGGAAATGACGGCCCAAGCGCGCAAAGCCGAACCCATGCCGGTCGCGCGGGTCGAGGAGCGGCAAATCCCAGGCCCGGGCGGCGACATGCGGGTCCGTCTCTATTGGCCCGACGCCGCGGCCCCAGTCCCTGCGATCGCCTACTATCACGGCGGCGGCCATGTGATCGGCAGCCTCGACACCCACGATCTGATCGCGCGCAACTTGTGTTCGGGGGTCGGCGCGCTGGTCGCTTCGGTCGATTACCGGATGGGGCCAGAGCACAAATTCCCGGCGGCGGTCGATGACTCGTTTGCCGCGCTCGAATGGCTGCACGTCAACGCCGCGAGCCTCGGCGCCGACCCCGACCGGCTCGGTGTCCATGGCGACAGCGCCGGCGCCAACCTCGCCGCTGTCGTGGC
The DNA here is from genome assembly GCA_963735445.1 of uncultured Alphaproteobacteria bacterium. Taxonomy (GTDB): domain Bacteria; phylum Pseudomonadota; class Alphaproteobacteria; order ATCC43930; family CGMCC-115725; genus AP-15. The sequence continues at coordinate 73,970 of CAVTLC010000051.1, read as the reverse complement.
GTTGATGGCACGCGACGCGGGCGGGCCGAAACTGCGATTGCAATCGTTGGTCTACCCCGTGGGCGACTACACCTTATCGGGCGCCAGCTATGGGAAGTATTCGCAAGGCTACGGTGTGCTGACCCGCGACGCGATGGCGTGGTTCGCCCGCCACTATCTGCGCTCCCCGGCCGACGCCGAGGATTGGCGGGCTTCGCCGTTGCGCGCACCCAATCTCGCCGGGGTGGCTCCGGCCCTCGTCATCACCGCCGAGTGCGATGTGCTGCACGACGACGGTGAGAGCTATGCCGAGGCCTTGCGCCGCGCCGGCGTGCCGGTCGAGTACCGCGAATATCCCGGCATGATCCACGGCTTTTTGGGCATGGTGCCGGTCGTCGACGATGCGATGAACGCCCAGCGCCAAGTGTGGGCCGCCTTCAAACGCGCCTTCGCCTAACGCCGATTTTGCCGGCACGCTCGGCTCGGCACGCCGTTCAATCTGCTATCGCCTGACCTTGTGCTCATTGAGCCGGGTAGAGGTCGCCGGATCGTTCACGTCGTCGCGCCAAGTCGGGTGGGTGAAGTGAATGACGAAGTCGCCATTATACGACGCCACCGCGTTGTCAAACGTCATTCGCCCGATCCGCCTCCAGTTGTGGAAAGTGCGGCGCTGAAAAAAGTCCGGGCCGCGCGTAGAGCCGTCTTCGGTCACCTCGATGTTAAAGACGAGACTACGTTTTGGAGTGGAGTCACCGCGGTCGAAGATCTGAGCCATGATCTCGTCGCGGAAATCCAGAGCCTCGCCGGGAATTCTCGGTTGGGAAGGATCGACAACCAGCCGCATGAATGTCGGCGTGCGGGTCGGTTCGGCTGGGGGTTTGCCGAGTTCTGCGATCTGATAAAGCTGCCGGATCGTCGGGTTCTTGTCGACTTGGCCGAAAACAATTCCGGTCACGAGCAGGACCGGCGCGCCTAGACCGCGTCGCCACCCGCTGGTATTCGGTGCATTCCGCAGTTCGGCATCGTTGATGTAGTCGGTGCGGTCGCCGCCGATGTCTTCCTGAGTGATAAAGTTGGCGGTGGTCAGTGGATCGGTGTGGTTCGGATCGGTTGTCGGAAACAATTTCCCGACCAACGACAGCGATCTTTCTTGGCCGCGCCGGGTCGCGTTGCAACAAGTCGAGTAGCGCCCGATTACGAGTGCGCGGCTGTCCTTTCGGAAATAGCCGGAATACGCAGTTTCCTCGGTAATTTCCCACATACCGGTGAGGCAAATCCCGTTGGGATGGAGCAATCGCCGAAACCCTTTGCCGTCGGGCCCCCAGCGCAAATCGGCTCGTGAATCGACCGCCCGCATGACTGCCTGTCGAAAGAAATAGGGTAATCCGCGGCGGACGGCGCCGCGCAGCACGCTCGGTAGTGTGACTTGGTAAGCCGGCCATGCTGGCTCGCTGGCGGCGCCCCACACCTGCCGGTAGGGATTGGCGAATATTGCATCGCGAACCTCGGCATAGCACGACCCGCGATAAGCGCGGTCTTCTGCGGTTAGCTGCTCGGTCCCGAAATAAAGCGGTTCCATCGCGTCACCCTCACCCGCCGTACAAATCGGCGCACGCATTAAGCATACTCAGGCGCATAGCGCCGCTGGTGTCGAATTTGCGGCGGCTTCTGGGCGGCGGCGGAACCGAGCCGCGGCACGACCCGGATCGGGGTTAGAACGACCCAGCGTTTGTGATCGGAGGTAACCGCAAACGCGCTTTTCCCATCGGCGGTCGGTGTGGCGTATCGCGCTGAGCATGCCTCCGATCGGAACGGCGCAGCATGGATTTCAACAAGCTCCAATATCTCCCGCTAGGGCTTCGGCACTTCTCGGCCCTGGCGATCATCTGGCTGGTGATCGTCATCTGGATCCAGGTGCGGGCGTTCCGTTTCGCCTCCCTGCGGCTGGGTCTAAGCTCGACCGCAGCGCTGATCCTGTTGTTGGGCTCGCTCGCCGGCAGCTACTTGAACATCCCGGTGGCGCAATTGCCCGAGCGTCAAATCGTGTCCGGGCAGATCATATCGTTTTTTGGTATGGCCTATGTCATCCCGACGGTGACGGACTGGCCGGGCACCGTGATCGCCGTCAATGTCGGCGGTGCGGTGATCCCGGGATTGCTGTCGCTCTATCTCTTGATCCGAAACCGGCTGTGGTTTCGCGGGATGATCGCGGTCGCTGTCGTCGCCGGGGTGTGCCACTGGCTGGCCCGGCCGGTACCCGGACTCGGCATCGCGCTGCCGGTGTTTGTGCCCCCGTTGTCGGCTGCGGCGGTGAGTCTGATCCTATCCTATCGACAAGCACCGGCGCTCGCCTATATCGGCGGCTCGATCGGCTGTCTGGTCGGGGCTGACCTGCTCAACCTGGGCAAGATTGCAGGACTTGGTGCGCCGGTGGCTTCGATTGGCGGCGCCGGCACCTTTGACGGGATTTTTTTGACTGGCGTCCTGGCGGTGCTGCTGGCCAGCATCTTTAGCCCGGTTAACGGCCCCGACGACACCATAACCAGAGGATCGGCACGGCTTCCGCCATGAACCCTAGCGAATACAAAACGGGCTCGCACGACGTTCGCACGGTCTCGTTTTCCGGGCTGCGCTGCGGCATAAGGGGGTGATGCGGCAAACGGTTCCGATCGCCCAGGATCTTGTGCTTGTCGGCGGTGGCCACGCCCATGTGCATGTCTTGAAGAGTTTCGGTATGCGACCCGTGCCCGGTGTGCGGGTTACGCTGATCGCCCGCGATGTCGAGACCCCCTATTCGGGCATGCTGCCCGGCTGGGTTGCCGGCCACTACGATTTTGACGAGTGCCATATCGATCTTGGCCGGCTGGCGCGCTTTGCCGATGCGCGGCTGATCCATGACGAGGCGATCGGCATCGATCGCGCCGCGCGTCAAATCCTATGCCGCAGCCATCCGCCGATCCGCTGGGACTTGCTGTCGCTCGACATCGGCTCGGAGCCGCGCGCCGACGACGTTCCGGGGGCGGCCGAGCACACGATCGCGGTCAAGCCGATTGCCCGTTTCGCGGCGCGCTGGGAGGCGCTGCTGGCGCGCGCACGGCAGATGGAGCGGCTGCGGCTCGCTGTGGTCGGCGGCGGCGCCGGCGGGGTCGAGCTTGCGTTGTCGGCGCAATACCGGCTGGCGCGGCTGTGCGGCGGCTCGGTCGAGGTCACACTGATCAGCCGTGACGCGCTGTTGCCGTCGCATAACCGGCATGTCGGCCACCTGTTCGAGCAAATTTTCAAGGAGCGGGGCATCGCCTTGATCGCGGGCAACGCCGTCGTCCGGGTCGAACCCGGGACATTGATCTGCGGCGATGGTCGGCGCGTCGCTTTCGACGAGGCGCTGTGGGTGACTGAGGCCGGGGCGGCATCGTGGCTCGCCGACACCGGGCTGCCGCTGACCGGAGCCGGATTTGTCGCGATCGACGAAACCCTGCGTTCACCCGCTGATCCGCATATTTTCGCCACTGGCGATGTCGCGACAATGCTCGCCCACCCACGGGAAAAGGCCGGGGTCTACGCCGTGCGCCAGGGGCCGCCGCTCGCCGCCAATCTCAGGCGCGCACTCGCAAGCAAACCGCTCCGCCGCGCGATCCCGCAAAAGCGCGGGCTGGCGTTGATCGGGACAGGCGACAAGCATGCGGTCGCCTCGCGCGGACCGTTCGCCGCAGAGGGCGCTTACCTTTGGCGGCTCAAGGATTGGATCGACCGGCGCTGGATGCGGCGCTATCGCGACCTGCCCGAGATGGCGCCCGAGCCAGGAGAAGAGCCGATGCGCTGCGGCGGTTGCGCCGCCAAGGTGCCCGCGGCGGTTTTGGGCCGCGTCATCGGGCGGCTACAGCCGGCGGCGAACGACACTGTCGTGATCGGGCTGGACAGCCCCGACGATGCCGCGGTGATCTCGTTTCCCGGTGCGCCGCCGATGCTGCAAACCGTCGATTTCTTTCGCGCGATGATCACCGACCCGTATCTGTTCGGCCGGATCGCCGCCAACCACGCGCTCAACGACATCTACGCGATGGGCGCGCTGCCCGACACCGCACTGGCGATCGCGACGGTACCACCGGCGCGGCCCGCCATCGTCGAGCACGATCTTTATCACATGCTGCGCGGCGCCCTCGACGTGCTCGAGCCCGCGGGTGCGGCGCTCATCGGCGGGCACAGCGCCGAGGGGGCGGAGCTGGCGCTCGGCTTTGCCGTGACCGGACGCGCCGGCTCAGGCCGGAAGTTGCTGCGCAAATCGGGACTGCGGGCCGGCGATCGGCTGATCCTGACAAAGCCGCTTGGCACCGGCGTGATCCTTGCCGCCGATGGCCGCGCGCTGGCGCCAGCCAAGGCAATGGCCGATGCCATCGCCGCGATGCTGCAATCTTCGGCGCCGGGCGCGGCCTGCCTTGCCGCGCATGGTGCGACCGCCTGCACCGATGTTACCGGATTTGGTTTGCTCGGCCACCTTCTCGAAATGCTGCGCGCATCGAGCGCGGACGCGACCCTCGACCCCGACGCGATCCCGGCGCTGGAGGGTGCGCGAGCCCTGCTGGCAAAGGGGATCACAAGCTCGCTGCACAGCGACAATGTGGCGGCATTGGCGGCGCTCGACGAGGCGGCGCAAACCCACCCGCTTGCCGCGCTGCTGATCGACCCACAGACCGCCGGCGGATTGCTGGCCGGCGTCCCGGCGGACCGCGCCCGACATTGCCTCGACGAATTGCGCCAGCTCGGCTATCGCGCGGCGTTGATCGGCCGGATCGAGCGATCGGCCGGCCCTGCGCCTCGGGTACTTTTCGAAACCGGCGCGGCGGAGGTCGCGGTGCCCGAACCGGTCACGGTCTGATGAGCGCGGCGCCGCGGGAGGGCCGCGCCGCATTGCCGGCGGTGGACAAAATCTTGCGTTCCAAAAGCTGCGCGGCGCTGATCGAACAGCACGGCCGCCCGCTGGTCCTCGAGGCTGTCAGGGGGGCGCTGGCGACGCGGCGCGAGACCGGCGAGTTCGGCACAGTCGAGGAAATCCTTACCGAATGCGCTGGGGCGCTGACCCGGCTGATGCGGCCGTCGCAGCGCCGCGTCTTCAACCTGACGGGCACCGTCCTGCACACCAATCTCGGCCGCGCACCCTTGCCGGAAGAGGCGATCGAGGCCGCAACCGCCGCGATGCGCGACCCGTCGACGCTCGAATACGATCTCGAGACCGGCCGGCGCGGCGAACGCGACGACCATATTTCCGGCTGGCTGAAGCGGCTGACCGGCGCCGAGGCGGCGCTCGCCGTCAACAACAATGCCGGCGCCTTGGTGCTGGCATTGAACACGCTCGCCGACGGACGCGAGACGATCGTGTCGCGCGGCGAACTGATCGAGATCGGCGGTTCGTTTCGGCTGCCCGACATCATGGCGCGCGCCGGAACGCGGCTGCGCGAGGTCGGCACCACCAATCGCACCCATCTCGCCGATTTCGCCGGCGCGATCGGTCCCGATACCGGCCTGATCCTGAAGGCGCATACCAGCAACTTCGCGATCCAGGGATTTACCGCCGCCGTTCCCGCCACGGAACTCGCGATCCTCGCTCGCGAACGCGGCATCCCGTTTGTCGAAGATCTCGGCAGCGGGTCGTTGGTCGATCTCGAACCCTGGGGCCTGCCGCACGAGCCGACCGTCGCCGAGTCGCTGGCGCGAGGCGCCGATCTCGTCACGTTCAGCGGCGACAAACTGCTTGGTGGCCCGCAGGCCGGGCTCGTCGTCGGCCGCGCCGATCTCGTCGCCCGCCTCGCCAAGAACCCGCTCAAGCGTGCGTTGCGGCTCGACAAGATCCGGCTGGCAGCGCTCGAAGCGGTGTTGCGCCTTTATGCCGATCCCGATCGTCTCGCCGCGCGCTTGCCGACATTGCGCCTGCTGTCGCGGCCCAAGCCCGAGATCGAAGCCGTTGCACGCCGCCTACTTCCCGTGCTGCGGGAGGTGTTCGCCGGGACCGCCGAAGTCGAATTAATCGAGACCCGCAGCCAAATCGGCAGCGGCGCTCTCCCCGTGTCGTTGTTGCCGAGTTCGGCCTTGGCCTTACGTCCGGTCACTGCGGAAAAATCGGGGTCGGCGGTCGAGGCGTTGGCGCGCGCCATGCGCGCCTTGCCAATACCCGTGATCGGCCGGATCGAGGCTGGCAAACTCGTGCTCGACCTGCGCTGCCTCGAAGACGAGGCCGGCTTTCTCGGCCAACTCGACGAGTTGTCTCCGCCCGCCGCCCGATGATCCTCGCGACTGCCGGCCATATCGACCACGGCAAGACCTCGCTGGTGCGGGCATTGACCGGGGTCGATGCCGACCGCCTGCCCGAGGAAAAAAGGCGTGGGCTGACGATCGACCTCGGGTTTGCTTACGCTACGTCTGCCCGACGGTAGCGAACTCGGTTTTGTCGACGTCCCCGGCCATGAGCGCTTTCTGCCCAATATGCTGGCAGGCGTGCTGTCGATCGACCGAGTTCTGCTGGTGGTCGCCGCCGATGACGGGCCACGCCCGCAAACGGTCGAGCATCTCGACATTCTCGAATTGATCGGGGTTGCCGAGATTACCGGGGTCGTTACCAAGATCGACCGCGCCGGATCCGAACGGGCCGCGGCCGTTATCGCCGAGGTCGCGACGATGCTCGCCGCAGCGGGCTATCCCGACGCCCCGATCTTCCCGGTGTCGAGCCACACCGGTGACGGCGTTGCAGCACTGACCCATCATTTGCAAGACGCCGCCCGGCGAGCCCATGTCGCCCGCACCGCCGCGCCCCCAGCGGGTCTCTTTCGCATGCCGATCGACCGCGCATTCACCTTACCGGGAATCGGCCTTGTCGCGACTGGTACAGTCACCGCCGGCGCGGTCACGGTTGGCGACCGGCTGACTGTCAGCCCGCGCGGGATCCCGGTGCGGGTCCGCGGCCTGCACGCCCACAATCATCCGATCGACACCGCGAGCGCTGGTGAGCGCTGCGCGATCAATATCGTGGGCTCATTCCCTGACGGTGGCGAGCCTGATCGCGGCGATTGGCTCGTCGCCCCCGAGCGCCATCTGCCGGTGCGCCGGCTCGATCTTGTGCTGCGCGCCTCTCGCCACGCTGAAATCCAGCTGCGTGACGGGATGCCGGTGCATCTGCATATCGGCACCGAGGATGTTGTCGGGCGCGCCGCGGTGTTGAGCGGCCGGACAATTCCACAGGGCGAGACCGGTTTTGTGCAGATCGATCTCGATCAGCCGATCGCGGCATTGCACGGTGACCGTGTGGTGGTGCGCGACCATGCCGCCCGCGTCACGTTGGCCGGCGGCCATGTGGTCGACCCGCTGGCGCCGCGGCGCGGCCGGCGCCTGCCGGAGCGGCTCGCCGTGCTCACGGCGATGGCCCCGATCAATGCCGCGAGCGCATTGCAAGAGATGCTGGCGAAAATCGGGGTCGTCGACCTGGTCACTACGCGCTGGTTCGCAATCTGACCCCGAGCGAATTGGCGGCGCTGACCGATGCACCCGATGCCGGGTTCCTGACGGTCGGACCGCAACGCGCGCCGGTCGCGATCACTCGCGAGCATCTTGCCAACCTCGCCAATCGGGTTGAGGCGATGCTCGCCGACTGGCATCGGATGCAGCCCGATGCGTTGGGTCCGACCCGGGCCGCGATTATCGCTCAACTGCGCGCCGCGGCGCCCGAGGCGGCGATCGACGCGGCATTGAGCGAACTCGCCGCCGCGGGCCGTGCGGTGCGCGAAGGCGGCATGTGGCGGTTGCCGGAGCACCGGCCGCGGCTCTCAACCGCCGACGAAAAACTGTGGCAGCGTGTGCGCCCCCTGCTCGCCGAGGGCGAATTGCGCCCGCCGCGCGTGCGCGAGATCGCGGCTTCGCTCGGGCTCGAACCTGAACCGACCGAGCGCTTATTGCGCCGCGCCGAGCGCCTCGGCCGGGTCGCCAAGATCGCCGACAACCGTTTTTTCTTGCCGGAAACGATGGAGCGGCTCGCCGAAATTGCCCGCGAACTGGCCGACGAGTCGCCGGAAGGGGCGTTCACCGCCGCAGCCTTTAACGATCGGTCCGGCGTCGGGCGCAACCTGACGATCCAAATCCTCGAATATCTTGATAGGATAGGGGCGACCCGCCGCACCGGCGACACCCGGGTCGTCACAGGAACGTTGGGTTGACAATGGCACGCGACATATTGATGTCGCCCCAAATTGACGTGCGACCTAATCAGACGAGTCCCTATCGGGAATTGCAGATGGGCCGCTAGTCATCGACTGCGACCCCTGATCGCTCGCCAGATGCGCTCGGGGGTGGCGGGGCCGGCGAGGTCGGTGATGCCGAAAGGGGCGAGGGCGTCGAGGATCGCGTTGGCGACCGCCGGAAAGCCGGCGACCGCACCCGCCTCGCCGCAGCCTTTGACACCGAGCGGGTTGGTCGTGCAGCGCGTGTTGTTGAAGCCAAGCGCGTAGGACGGCAGGTCGTCGGCGCGCGGCAATGCGTAGTCCATAAATGAGCCGGCGACGAGCTGTCCCGATTGCGGGTCATAGGCCGCGTGTTCGAGCAACGCCTGGCCGACGCCTTGCGCGATCGCGCCATGCGCCTGACCCGAGGCGATCATCGGATTGACCAAGACGCCGTAATCGTCGACCGCGGTATAGCGCGCCAGCGTCACTCGGCCGGTCTCGGGGTCGATCTCGACCTCGGCGACGTGGGTGCCGTTCGGGTAAGTCATCCACTCCCGCGTCCAGGCGTAATAGGTGTCGAGCGGGGTGCCCTTGTCGCGGGCGATAGCGGCCACCTCCAGCAGCCGCACCCGGCGGTCGGTGCCGGCGACGATGAAATCGCCGTCCTCGAAACGGATATCGGCCTCGGCGGCTTCGAGCACATCGGCGGCGATGCGGGTCCCCTTGGCGATGATCTGCTCCGAGGCGCGCCAGATCGCGGTGCCGCCCATATAGGTCGCGCGCGAACTGCCGTGGCCGCCGCCCAACGGGATCAGATCGGTGTCGCCCTGGACCAGGCGGATTTGCTCGTTGGCCACGCCGAGCCGGTCGGCCAGGATCTGCGGAAAGGTGGTCTCGTGACCTTGGCCGATTGTCTGGGTGCCGGTGATCAGCGCGACCGTGCCGTCAGCCTCAAACCGGATATCGACATTTTCGCTGGGCGAGCCGCCGGTCGCCTTGATGTGATAGGCGAAACCGAGACCGCGCAAGAGCCCCCGCGCCTCGCTGTCGCGGCGGCGCCCGGCAAAACCGGGGATGTCGGCATCGGCGAGCGCCCGGTCGAAGGTCTCGGGAAAGGCGCCGCTGTCGACCTTGTTGCCAAAGACGTTGGTCATCGGCATCGCCGCCGCCGGCACCAGATTGAGACGCCGGAGTTCGGTGCGGTCAAAGCCGCATTCGCGCGCCGCCTTGTCGATCAGTCGCTCGATGATGTTGACGGCTTCGGCAAAGCCGGGTCCGCGGGTGACGCCGATTGGCGCGGTATTGGTCAACACCGCCGCGACGCGTAAGCGCGATCGCCGGTATCCGGTAGACCGTGCCGGGCAGATGGACATACTGAAACGTCTGCACACCGCCGGCGCTGACCAGATAGGCCCCGACATTGGCGATGCTGTCGACTTCGAGCGCGAGAAACCGGCCGTTCGCGTCGAGCGCCAAAGCGGCCTCGGCGATGTGGTCGCGGGCTTGATGGTCGGCGAGAAACACCTCGCTGCGGCTCGCGATCCATTTGACCGGGCCGTCCGACCCGTTTTGCCGCCCACGGGATCAGCACATGCTCGGGATAGACAAAGTTCTTGGCGCCAAAACCGCCGCCGACATCGGGTGCCACAAAGCGCACCGCCGCGGCCGGGACACCGAGGGCGCGAGCGGCATTGTCGCGGGTGTTGTGGATGCTCTGCGCCGAGACATGAGCCGTGTAGCGCGCCGTCTCGGCGTCCCACGATCCGATGACGCCGCGCGGCTCCATCGGATTGGTGACGATGCGATGATTGTCGAGCCGCAACCGTACGACATGGGCGGCGGCGGCAAAGGCGTTGTCGACCGCCGCCTTGTCGCCGGTTCGCCAATCGAAGCAGAAATTGCCTGGCGCCTGATCGGCGATCTGCGGTGCACCGGCAGCACCGGCGGCTTCGGCGGTGGTCACCGCCGGGAGCGGCATATAATCGACCGCGACCAATTCGGCGGCATCGAGCGCTTGTTCGCGGGTCTCGCGCTACAACCACGGCGACCGGCTCGCCGACATAGCGCACCTTGTCCGCGGCGAGCACCGGCTGTGGGGCAAAGGCGAACGGCTCGCCGGTCTGGCTGTTGGCGGTCGCGGTCGGCAATAGCGGCTGCAATCCGTCGGCCCGCTGCGTCCGCGGCGGTCAGCACCGCGAGCACGCCCGGAGCGGCATGTGCCAGACGTATATCGATGCCGCCGATTCGCGCATGGGCATGCGGCGAGCGCAGCACGACTGCATACGTCAGGCCGTCAAAGGCGAGATCGTCAAGATAGGCGCCGCACCCGGTCAGAAAGCGCAAATCCTCGCGCCGCTTTGGCCGGTCGCCGATGCCGGACCGCATCTCGCTCATCTCACTCGCCCTTTTCGCCCTTGCCATTCGCAACCTGCCCCTGCAGCGCGGCTCGGGTCCAGGTGTTTGTGGGTCTGAATTTCGACCCGCCGCCTCATGGAAAGGAAGCGGCTGGCGGAAACCTGCGAATCATGATGCCTTGCCGGCGACGCGGGAGCGAAACAGATGGGGACCCAACCAAGGATTTCCACCGAGAGAAAACAGGGGCTGAAGCGTGGCCGGTTCTGCAGAAGATCGCGCCCCCGGCGTTCTCGAGATCGATGTCGCGGGCATCGTCGCGAATTGGCAGCTTCTGGCATGCCGCGCCGCCCCGGCGGAGTGCGCCGCGGTCGTCAAAGCCGACGGCTATGGCTTGGGCGCTGCGATTATTGCCACGGCGCTGGCAAAGGCCGGCTGCCGGCGATTTTTTGTCGCCACGCTCGATGAGGCGCTGGCGTTGCGCGACACCCTCCCCGAGGCAGTTGAGATCGTGGTGCTGAATGGGCTGATGCCCGGCTCGGGCGGCGAGTTCGCCGAAGCCCGGCTCGTCCCAGTGCTTAATGACCCGGGTCAGATCGCCGAGTGGCAACGGATCGCGGCGGCGCGCGGCCCATTGCCGGCGATTCTGCACGTCGACACCGGAATGGCGCGCCTAGGGCTGACAAGTCGTGAATTCGACTGTATCGCCGACGACCTCTGCCGGGCCGGGCCGATCCGCTGGCAAGCAGTGATGAGCCATCTCGCTTGCGCCGAACTCCCCGACCATCCGCTTAATGGGAAGCAACACGAGACCTTTATGTCGCAATGCCGCCGGATGCCCGGCGTGCCGGCAAGCCTTGCCGCCTCGTCGGGGATTTTTCTCGGCCGCGACTACCACTTCGATCTGGTCCGCCCGGGAGCCGCACTCTACGGCGTCAACCCGCAGCCGGGCCGGCCCAACCCGATGCGCCAAATTGTCCGCCTGAGGGCAAGAATCCTGCAAATCCGCGACGTTGACGCTGGTCAGCCGGTTGGCTACGGTGCCGCGCATGTGATGGCCGCGGCGGGACGCTTGGCGACCGTCGCGGTCGGATATGCCGACGGCTGGATGCGGTCACTGAGTCAACGCGGATCGGGTCGCATCGGGGGTGTCCGGGTTCCCCTCCTGGGCCGAGTTTCGATGGATCTTGCAATTTTTGACGTTTCCGCCGTCGACCCCTCGATTGCGCGTCCTGGCGGCTTTATTGAACTGCTGGGCGACGATTACCGCGTCGATGACGCCGCAGCCGATGCCGGGACGATCGGATATGAGATCCTGACTTCGCTCGGTCGCCGCTTCCACCGGATTTATCAGGGCGCTGCGGGCTCGCCGACGTGCTGAAGGCTCTGGCCTCGATCGGCGCCGCTACTCTCGGCTTTATGGCGGTAACCGGGCGGATCGTGATCTTCGCCTTGACGGCACTGGTAACCGGTCTGTCGCCACCTTTTTATCTGCGCGTGATCCTGCGCCAGATGCTCGACATCGGCTATTTCTCGCTGCCGGTCGTCGGGCTGACCGCGATCTTCACCGGCATGGTATTGGCGCTGCAATCCTACACCGGGTTCGCCCGCTTTTCGGCAGAAAGCGCGGTTGCGACGGTCGTGGTGCTGTCGGTCACCCGCGAGCTCGGTCCGGTCATCGCCGGGCTCATGGTTGCCGGCCGGGTCGGCGCCGCTATGGCCGCCGAAATCGGCACGATGCGCGTCACCGATCAGATCGATGCCCTGACGACCCTCTCGACCGACCCGTTGCGCTATCTGGTGCTGCCGCGGCTTTTGGCCGGGCTGATCACGCTGCCGCTGCTCGTCCTCGTCGCCGACATCATCGGCGTCTTTGGCGGCTATCTCGTCGGTGTCTACAAATTCGGCTTTAATCCCGAGGCTTATCTCGCTCGCACCGAGCAATATCTGGAGACGAGCGATGTCGTTTCCGGCCTCGTCAAGGCGGCGGTATTTGGCTTTATCGTCGCGCTGATGGGCTGCTATCACGGCTATCACTCTCGCGGCGGCGCTCAAGGGGTCGGGCAAGCGACGACTTATGCAGTGGTTTCCGCCTCGATCCTGATCCTGGTGCTTGATTACGGCATCACCCAGGCCTTGTTCGCGCGATGAGCGATATTGGCAGCCGGGCGACGCCGAAGATTTCGGTGCGGGGGCTTGCGCAAATCGTTTGGCCGAAACCGGGTGCTTGACGGGATCGACATTGATTGCATGGCAGCCGAAAGCTTGGTCATCATCGGCGGTTCGGGCACCGGCAAATCGGTTTTGGTCAAATGTATCCTCGGTCTGCTGCGTCCCGATGCCGGATCGGTTGCGATCGACGGGATCGAGACAGTCGGGTTGCGGCATAAAGCCCACGAGAGATTGCTGCAAAAATGCGGTGTGCTGTTCCAGGGCAGCGCCCTATTCGACTCGTTGCGAGTGTGGGAGAATGTCGCGTTTGGGTTGATCCAGGGTCGCGGCATGGAGCGGGATGCGGCGAAGGACATTGCGCTCGATAAGCTCGGCACGGTCGGGCTCGGCCGCGAAGTCGGCGAATTGCGCCCGGCCGAGCTGTCGGGCGGCATGCAAAAGCGCGTCGCATTGGCGCGCGCCATCGCCGCCGATCCCGAAATCATCTTTTTCGACGAGCCGACTACCGGGCTCGACCCGATCATGGCCGACGTCATCAACGATCTGATCGTGAAATCAGTGCGCGAATTGGGCGCGACTGCGGTCTCGATCACCCACGACATGGTCAGCGCGCGCAAGATCGGCGACCGGATCGCGATGCTGCACAAGGGGCAGATCATCTGGCATGGCCCGGCGTCCGAGATCGATCATTCGGCCAACCCTTATGTCGATCAATTCATCCACGGGCGTGCCGAGGGGCCGATTCGCATGGAGGTCCGCGCGTTATGACGGCGCTTCGCCCGATTCACCGATCGCGAGAGGCGGTGAGCCGATGGCCCGCGCACAAGCCCGCTTTGCCTGTCAGCAATGCGGCGCGATTCACGCCAAATGGACCGGCCGCTGCGATGGCTGCGGCGCCTGGAACAGCCTGATCGAGGAATTGCCGCGCGACGCGTTGCCGAAGGGTCTGGAAGCCGGTGGCGGGCGGGCGCTGGGCTTTGTCGGCTTGACCGGGCCCAGCATGTTGCCGCCGCGCCGCCGCACCGGCATTGCCGAACTCGACCGCGTTTGCGGCGGCGGGTTTGTCCCGGGCTCCGCGATCCTGGTCGGCGGCGATCCCGGCATCGGCAAGTCGACTTTGCTGTTGCAGGCCGCCGCCGCGATCGCCGCATCGCCGGAGCAGCCGTCGAGTGCCGCCTACATCACCGGCGAAGAAGCAATCGACCAAGTGCGCCTGCGCGCCCAACGTCTAGGCGTTGCCCACAGCCCGGTCCTGCTCGCCGCCGCGAGCAATGTGCGCGACATCCTCGCCTCGATCGATCGCAATGACGCCCCCGATCTCGTCGTCATCGATTCGATCCAGACAATGTATCTCGACACGCTCGACAGCGCGCCGGGGACGGTCAGTCAGGTGCGGGGCGCCGCACAAGAGCTGATCCGGCTTGCCAAGCGGCGCGGCTTTGTCTTGGTGCTGGTCGGGCATGTTACCAAGGAGGGGGTGATCGCCGGGCCCAGGGTGCTCGAACACATGGTCGATACGGTGCTCTACTTCGAGGGCGAGCGCGGACATCGCTTTCGCATATTGCGCGCGGTCAAGAATCGCTTTGGCGCCACCGACGAGATCGGTGTTTTCGAGATGAGCGATGGCGGGCTGGTCGAGGTCCCCAACCCGTCGGCTTTGTTTCTCGGTGGGCATCAGGGTGCTGCCGGAGCGCCCGACGATATCGAGGAAGCAAGCGACGCCGTGCCGGTCAGCGGCTCGGCCGTGTTTGCCGGGATCGAAGGGACGCGGCCGCTGCTGGTCGAAGTGCAGGCGCTCGTCGCGCCCGCTGTGCTCGGCACGCCGCGGCGCGCAGTCGTCGGTTGGGACGGTACGCGGCTGGCGATGATCACCGCTGTGCTCGATGCGCGTTGCGGATTGTCGGTCGGAACCAATGACATCTATCTGAACGTGGCCGGCGGCTTGCGCATCGCCGAGCCAGCCGCGGATCTGGCTGTCGCCGCCGCACTGTTATCAGCGCTCAGCGAAATCCCGATTCCAGGCGACACGGTAGTGTTTGGCGAGATCGCATTGTCCGGGGAAATCCGCCCGGTCGGTCACAGCGAGGTCCGCCTCAAAGAGGCCGCGAAACTCGGTTTTTCCGAAGCCTGGATACCGCAGCGCGGGGGCCGTAAACGAAATGACCCCGGCGCCGGGCCAGCGGTCGTCAGGATCGATCACCTCAGCGATCTCGTCGGCAGACTGTCTCCAAAACGTGCCCCCTTGCGCCGCGAGCGGATCGGAGTCGCATCGTGAACCTCTTTGACCTCGCGGTTCTCGTTGTGATTGCATTATCAGCGATATTCGCCTTCGCGCGTGGTTTTGTGCGCGAGGCATTGTCGATCGCCGCCTGGGTCGGCGCCGCCTTGATCACGCTTTACGGGTTCGGTGCGGCGTATGGATTTACCGTGCGGTTTGTAAAGACGCCGCTGCTTGCGGATCTCATTGCCGGCGCTGGACTGTTCTTTGTGTCGCTGATCCTGCTGACGATTCTGACCGGCTATGTCGCGCGTCTCGTTCAGTGGAATGCGTTGACGCCGATCGACAGGACCTTGGGATTGATTTTTGGTGTCGTCCGTGGGGCGCTGCTGGTTTCGATCGCCTATTTCCTGATCGATCTGACGCTGCCGCCAAATGACCGACCGGGATGGTTGCGTGACGCACGAAGCCAGCCGCTGCTGGCCCAAGGTGCCGACATGGTGCGCGGCGTGCTCCCCGAATCGATGCAATTGAAGGGCGCGGCGATGATCGATGACGCCCAGCGCTCGGTTGGCCAGGCAAAGGCGGCTCGTGACGCGATGGGGGCGCTGTCAACTCCCGCTGTCCCGATCCCGCCCAAGTCACAAGCCGAGCAGGCGCCGAGCTACAAGCCCACCGATCAGCGGGAGTTGAACCGATTGATCGACAACTCGCGCTGAGAGACTGCGGCAGTCAGGCGTACTCGTATTCGAAATGTAAATGACCATTTTATGAAAAACGAAGCGAGGATCGCCGATGCCCGATATCGATCCCGTGATCATCAAAGCTGCGAATCGCGAAATCCCGGATGCGGATCACCTGCATGAAGAATGCGGTGTCTTCGGCGTTTACGGGCATCCGGACAGCGCGGCATTGGTGGCGCTCGGTCTACACGCGCTACAGCATCGCGGCCAGGAAGCGACGGGGATCGTCGCCTATGATGGCGAGCAGTTCAATGCCCACCGCGGGACAGGGCAGGTCAGCGACAATTTCAGCTCGAAAGAAGTTATCGAGCGTCTGCGCGGTCATGCGGCAATCGGGCATGTGCGGTATGCGACGACGGGCGAAGTGGCGATGCGCAATGTCCAGCCGCTGTTCGCCGATTTTGAATTTGGCGGGCTCGCGATTTGCCACAACGGCAATTTGACGAACTCGTATCGGCTGCGGCAGCGGCTGGTGCACCGCGGGAGCCTGTTTCAGTCGACCAGTGACACCGAAGTTATTATCCACCTGATCGCGACCAGCCTGAAGGACACGGTGGTCGATCGCCTCATCGACGCGTTGCGGCAGATACAGGGCGCGTATTCACTGGCGGCATTGTCGCAGGACGGGATCATCGGGGTGCGCGACCCGCTCGGGGTGCGGCCCTTGGTGCTGGGGCGCCTCGGCGAAGCTTGGATACTGGCTTCCGAGACCTGCGCGCTCGACATCATCGGGGCCGACTTCGTTCGCGACATCGAGCCCGGAGAGATTGTCATAATCGGACCGGGCGGAATCAAAACGCTGCTGCCGTTTGGCATGCAGGACTGCCGGTTCTGCGTCTTCGAGCATATCTATTTCGCCCGCCCCGACAGCGTCGTCGAAGGCGTCAGTGTCTACGAAGCCCGCAAGCGCATCGGCCGCGAGCTCGCCCGCGAAAGCCATGTCGACGCCGACATCGTCGTGCCGGTGCCGGATTCGGGGGTGCCGGCCGCCCTCGGCTATTCGCGGGAATCGGGTATCCCGTTTGAGCTGGGGATCATCCGCAATCACTATGTCGGCCGCACCTTTATCGAGCCGACCGATCAGATCCGTCATCTCGGCGTGCGCCTGAAACACAATGCAAGCCGCGCCAATCTGAGCGGCAAACGGGTCATTCTGGTTGACGATTCGATCGTGCGCGGCACGACCTCGATCAAAATCGTTGAGATGGTGCGGCGCGCCGGCGCTCGCGAAGTCCATATGCGGATTTCAAGCCCGCCCACCAGTTATCCCTGCTTTTACGGCATCGCAACCCCAGCGCGCGACGAGCTACTCGCCGCGCGCTACGATATCGCAAAAATGGCCGAGTATATCGGCGTCGACAGCCTCGCCTTTTTGTCGATCGACGGTCTTTATCGAGCAATGGGCGAGCCTCGCCGCGACCCGCTGGCGCCGCGGTTCTGTGACGCTTGCTTTACCGGCGACTACCCGATCCCATTGGTAGACGCCGAGGACGGCAAGGTGTCGGTGCAACTGTCATTGCTGGCGGAGCCGGCCTGAGGCTTTTGTCGGCTGTGCCAGCAGAAGAACCCCGGCATCGGCTCGCCGGCAAAATCGCGCTGATCACGGGGGCCTCGCGCGGCATCGGCGCCGCTGTTGCGGTTCGTTTCGCTCGCGAGGGCGCACATATCGTCTTGGCGGCGCGCACCGTGGGCGGTCTCGAAGAGGTTGACGACGCGGTCCGTGCGGTCGGCGGAACCGCCACTCTCGTCCCGCTCGACCTTCGTGAGTTCGTCAAAATCGACGAAATGGCGGCGGCGCTTCTCGACCGCTATGGCCGGCTCGATATCCTGGTCGGCAATGCCGGCGAATTCGGGATCTTCTCGCCGCTCGGCCACATCCCGCCCGGCATTTGGGGGGAGGTCATGGACCTCAACTTAACGGCAAACTGGCGGTTGATCCGGGCGATGGACCCGCTGTTGCGCGCCGCCCCGGCCGGGCGAGCGATCTTTGTGACGAGTGCGATCGGCCGCGATAGCCTCGCTTACTGGGGCCCGTACGCGGTCAGCAAAATCGGTCTCGAAATGCTGGTCAAGATTTACGCCGCCGAGATCGCCAATACCCGCGTTCGCGCCAATCTGATCGATCCCGGCCCACTGCGAACGCGCTTACGCGCCCGCGCCTTTCCCGGCGAGGATCCGAACGCGCATGCACCGCCGGAAACCGTCACCAATTACTTTGTCGACCTCGCTTCGCCGGGATGCGCCCGAAATGGCGAAGTTGTTTCGGTTTCTTCTGGCTCGTAAACGCCGGCCTTCGCTCGGTCTTTTGCTGATCGCGAGCATAAGGTCATTGTTTGCCCTCATTTGGGTGCGGCGGGCTTTGTATTTGTTGTCTTCGTTGCCGTTTTGCTGGCGCGCGCCCCGGGAGCATGGAACCCGGTCTGTTCGGCTTCCTTCTGACACATATATGCGCCGTGCTTGGTCTTACCGTAATAGCGGTCGCTGCTGGTGTGGTAAGCCTTGGAGCTCGCCGAGGTTCACCCAAACGATCGTGTCGGCTGGACAATGCGCCTTCGCCGCTTGTTCGGAAGAGAACTGATTGCTGGCCAGAGCCGACTGGGCCGCGGACCCGCCAGCGCCCGCCGGGGCTGCGCCAGAGGGGGAAGCGGCAGAGGGAACGGCGGCAGGGGAGCTAGATGAGCTGGAGGGGGCAGCGGCGGTGCGGGCCGGAGCCGCAGCAGGGGAAGAGGCGGTAGGAGAGGCAGCGCCAGCCGGGGCTCGAGAAGACGCTGTCTGCCCGTAAGCAGGCAACGCCACAGCGCCGAGCAGCGCCAAAACCATAGCTGTCCTTAGCATCTTTCGCTCCCTGATCGATGGTCGATGAAAATTAGTACGAACCGCAAAAGGTGGGTGCAACCGCGCCGTCAAAAGGCGCCCATATTCGGGCGCATTACGCGAGCGCGATCAAGCGGCGTCATAGGGGTTTTTGCCACGGCGAAGCATCAGCCGGATCGGCGTGCCGGGAAGATCGAATGCTTCGCGCAACCCGTTGACCAGATAGCGCCGATATGAATCGGGAAGCTCGCTCGGCTTCGATGCAAACAGCGCAAAGGTCGGCGGCCGAACATTGACCTGGGTGAGATAGCGCAGCCGCAATCTGCGGCCCGCCACCAGCGGTGGCGGATTGCGCTCCTGAACAACGGCGAGCCAGCGGTTCAGGTCGGCGGTCGGAATTCGCCGGTTCCACACCGCGTCGGCGGCGCCGACCGCGTCCATCAACGCTTCCAGGCCAAGGCCGGTCAGCCCGGAAACCGGCACCAAGCGAACCCCCTGCAATTGCGGCAAGGATATCGGTAGCCGCTCGCGCATCGCCTTGAGCGCCGCGGAGCGGTCGGGAACCGCGTCCCATTTGGTCGCTGCCAAAACCAACGCCCGCCCCTCGTCAGCGACGAGCCGGCCGATCGTCAAATCCTGGCGTTCCAGCGGCTGCAGCGCGTCGAGCACCAGCACGACAGTCTCGGCAAAGCGAATCGTCCGCAGCGCGTCGGCGACGGAAAGGTGCTCTATCTTGCCCTCGACCCGCGGCCGACGGCGCATGCCAGCGGTGTCGACCAGACGAATCGGGCGGCCCCGCCAAGCCCACTCGACGGCGATGGCATCTCGGGTGATCCCTGCCTCGGGTCCAGTCAGCAGCCGGTCCTCGCCAATCAGGCGATTGACGAGCGTCGATTTCCCGACATTCGGTCGCCCGACGATTGCCAGATGCAGCGGTTTTGCGGCGGTCTCTCCGGCTATTTCCTCGGGCTCGGCACCACGCGAAAAAGGCGCCAGTCTTTCGTAGAGCCCCGCAAGGCCTTCGCCATGCTCGGCCGAGATTGGCACCGGGTCGCCGAGACCGAGTCGATAAGCTTCCCCAACACCGGCCAAGGTGGTGCGACCTTCGGTCTTGTTCGCGACCAACACCACCGGCTTGCCCGATCGCCGCAGCCAATCGGCGAAGTGCCGGTCGTCTTCATTGACGCCTTCGCGCGCGTCGATGACGAGCAAGGCCACATCCGCGTCGGCCAGCGCGCGCTCGGTCTGCGCCTGCATACGCCCCGCAAGTGAATCCGGGGCGGCTTCTTCAAGCCCCGCTGTATCGATCGCACGAAAGTCGAGATCGGCGATCCGAGCGGTACCCTCCCGGCGGTCGCGCGTCAGCCCCGGCGTATTGTCCACGAGTGCTGCTCGGCTGCCCACGAGCCGGTTGAACAATGTCGACTTCCCGACATTCGGTCGTCCGAGGATGGCGACCGCAAAGCTCATTGGACCGCGCCCCGAAAATTTGGAAACGAATTAGCGATAGGCTGAAAGCTCGCCGTTATCGGTCAGAATATAGAGCGTGTTGTTGGCAATTGAGGGGTCGACATAGGCGCTGCCGGGCATATTCTCGCGTCCCAACGGCGCGCCAGTATAGGGCGAGACGGACAGCGCCCAGCCATTTGAGGACAGCACAATCAGCCGATCCCCGCCCAACACCGGCCCCGCCCATGTGATTGGATCCTCTTTATTCTTTTCGTCCTCATAGCGCGGCAGCTGGCGCACCCATCGCACCTTGCCGTCATTTCGAGCTAGGCAAATGAGCTCGTCGTCATTGGAAACCACATAGACATAGTCACCCGCGACCCAAGGGCCATGCGTCGATCCGATGTCTTGCTCCCAGACCCGCTCGCCACTGCGCAAATCGATTGCGATCATTCGTCCGCTGTGGCTGATCGCAAAAACGCGGCCACGATCGATCACCGGACGCCCTCGGATATCGGCCAGCGCCGAAACCGCATCCACGGCGCGCACCGAAGCGAGGCTGTCCGACCACAGCGGCCGCCCGTTCTCGACAGTCAGCGCGTAGATTTCACCCGAGGAATACCCCACGACCACGACTTCGCCTTCCACCGCCGGGCTGGCGCTGCCGACCAGTCCTGCGGTCTCCGGAATGCCGTTATGGGCCCACAGCCGCCGCCCGTCATCCGCCGCCAGCGCGACCAGCTCGTTTTCGACGGTTACGGCATAGACGCGGCCGTCGGCGACGGTTGGGCCGCTGCGGATCGGCGCGGCGACGCCCGTTTTCCAGATCACCTTGCCATTTTTTGGGTCGAGCGCGAGTACCCGGGCATACCCGCTCGATACGTAAAGTCTGCCTTTCCAAAAGGCGACCCCGCCGCCGAACGAGTTTCCATGGTTGTCCGACGGCTGGACATCGACTTGCCAGATCAGATTGCCGTTCGAGGCATCGAAAGCGCTGACCCGCGATGCGCCATCCATCGTATAGACCCGGCCATCGGCGATGATCGGTTGAGAGAGAACTTGCGTATAGCGCGATGACCCTTCGCCAACGCTGGTCTTCCATGCGGCTCTCAGCGAGTTCGGTAGCGCCAGATGTTGCATTGCGTGGTTGGGATAACCGCCGGGCTGGGGCCAGTTGGGGTTGACGACCGGCTTCGGCAGGCTGATCGCGGTTTTTGCCAGCTCTGGATCGGGCTTAAGTTGGCGGTCGAGGCTCAGGACAGAAATGCGTTCCCCGGGCAATGGCTGCTTCTTGGTCGCGAACCAACTGCAACTTGTGAGCATCAGGCCGACGAGCAGGATCGCGGCTACGGCCGGTCGAAGCATGCGATTTTGAACCGAAGTTACGGGGCGAGTGCGGCAGTCATCTCCGCCGCGCGCGCGCGCAAATCTCGTGGCGTCGCGAGGTCGTCGGCAAGAGTTTTGTAGGTCTCCAGAGCCGCTTTCCTGTTGCCGAGCTTTAACTCGGCAGTCGCGGTCAGCTCGAGTGCCGTCGGGCGCCACGGACTACCGGGTGCGGTCAACGGCGCCAGCCTTGAGATCGTTGTCTTGGGGTCTGCGTCGGGGATGTCCTGCATCACCGAAAGCAGCTCCGCAAGCCCGCGAAACGCGGGGGCGACGCTGTTTTCTTGGGCAATGCGTTGGTATGCCGCCGCAGCCTTTTTGTGATCGCCGGATTTTGCCAGCACGGCCGCTTCTTCGAGCGAGGCGAGCACGGCATAACCGCCGCCTTCTTTGGCGACCGTCGCAAATACCGTTTCGGCGTCGTTGGTTTTACCTGCTCGGGCAAGTGCCAGTGCGCTGCTAAACCGCGCCGATTGCGCCTGCCGTTCGGAGAGCTGGTGAGCTCGCCACGCGGCGATGCCGCCGGCGACAATCAGCGCCGCAACGGCCACCGCAATGATGTAGCGCCCATATTGCGACCATAGCTTCAGCAGATTGTCGCGACGAAGTTCCTCGTCGATTTCGCGGAAGATGTCGCTCACGCACTCGTCCCAGCACTCGGCCAAACCGCCAATCGGCCTTATTGGGCTACCATATCTGCTTGCCCGAAGAGAGGCAAATTCCCACCCTAGGCCTGAGATCGGAACGATGCGGCGGTTGGGCTCGCCTTGACATCCCTCGCCTTTCCGTGCCGTGTAACCCTCGTTTCCAACCCGTAGCGGACTATTTGTCGCTGATGCACCCCTATCGGAGCCATACTTGCGGTGAGCTGCGCATTGCCGATGCCGGATGCCCGGCCCGATTGTCGGGTTGGGTGCATCGCAAGCGCGACCACGGCCATCTGCTATTTATCGACCTGCGCGACCATTACGGCGTCACGCAGGGCGTGATCGACGCCTCATCACCGCTATTTGCCGAGGCCGACGCGTTGCGGCTCGAAAGTGTTGTGACCCTGACCGGCACTGTTACCCCGCGCTCCGCCGATACCGTCAATCCCAAGCTCGATACCGGCGAGGTAGAGCTCGCGATTGCTGAAATCGAGATCCAATCGGAAGCCGATCCGCTGCCGTTTCCGGTCAATACCGACGCTGAATACCCCGAGGAAATGCGCCTCGCTTATAGGTTTCTCGATCTGCGGCGGGAGCGGGTGCACGCCAACATCATGATGCGGGCGGAGGTCATTGCATCGATCCGCCGGCGGATGATCGAGCAGGGCTTTACCGAGTTTCAGACGCCGATTCTGACCGCGAGTTCACCCGAGGGCGCGCGCGATTATCTGGTGCCGAGCCGGCTGCACCCGGGCAAGTTCTACGCTCTGCCGCAAGCGCCGCAGCAGTTCAAACAATTACTGATGGTTGCCGGGTTCGATCGCTATTTTCAGATCGCCCCGTGTTTCCGCGACGAGGCCGGGCGCGCCGATCGTTCGCCGGGCGAGTTCTACCAGCTCGATTTCGAGATGTCCTACGTCACCCAGGAGGATGTGTTCGCCGCGATCGAGCCGGTATTGCACGGCATCTTCGAGGAGTTTGGGGGAGGCCGCGCGGTCACGCCGCCGCCCTTTCCGCGGATCGCCTATCGCAGCGCGATCCAGCGCTATGGCAGTGACAAACCCGATCTGCGCAACCCGATTGAGATGCGTGATGTGACCGCGCATTTTCGCGGTTCGGGTTTCAAGGTGTTCGCCAATCTGATCGAGAGCGATCCCGATATCCGCGTCTGGGCGATCCCGGCGCCGACCGGCGGCAGCCGCGCCTTTTGCGACCAGATGAACTCTTGGGCACAAGCGGAGGGGCAGCCCGGGCTCGCTTATATTTTCTTTCGCAGTGGTGAGGGGGCTGGACCGGTCGCCCGCAATCTCGGGGCGGAGGTGACCGAAGCGTTACGGCGCGAACTCGGCCTAGACGATGGCGACGCGGTATTCTTCGTGTGCGGTTTGCCGCGTCAGTTCGCTCCGTTCGCTGCCGCCGCGCGACTGCGGTTGGGACGCGAACTCGGCCTAACCCGCGAGGGAGGGTTCGAATTTTGCTGGATCGTCGATTTTCCGATGTACGAGCTGAATGAAGAGACCCGGCAGATCGAGTTCAGCCATAACCCTTTTTCGATGCCGCAGGGCGGGCTTGCCGCACTCGAGCAGCAGGACCCGCTCGACATTATTGCGTACCAGTACGACATCGTTTGCAACGGGGTCGAACTTTCCTCGGGCGCCATCCGCAACCACCGCTCCGACATCATGTACAAGGCGTTTGCGATCGCCGGCTACAGCGCCGCCGAAGTCGAGGCTCGTTTTGCCGGTATGCTTAACGCCTTTAGGTACGGGGCGCCGCCGCATGGCGGCTCGGCTCCCGGCATCGACCGCATCGTCATGCTGCTGGCGGATACCCCAAACATCCGCGAAGTGGTCGCCTTTCCGATGAACCAGCAGGCGCAAGACCTACTGATGCAGGCGCCCGGCCGAGGTCCCGCCCGAACGCCTCCGCGAACTCCATCTGCGGGTGGTCCCGCCGTCCGAAAAAGCACCGCGCTGAACCTCGATTCGCCCGCCGCGCCCTCTCGAACGATTTTATTGCCATAATCGCGGCAGAGTTCAGCAGGTCCGGGGGCCGAGATTGTGGCGCCGGGGAACTGCGGGCGGAGGACGTCGTATAATCAGCACAACTGATGACGGTCCAGGGGCGTCAGCGATGCGGTTGCGAGATACGGGGTTCCGCTGGTTCTATTGGAGTGGGATCGCCGTTTTTGTCGTGTGGACGGCGTTCTCCGCGTATAGCACGCTGAACGGCTTTTAGCGAAACGGCGACGGGGCAGGTGCCGTCAGCGCGGCAGCTGGGACAGCTGCTCGCCCTGACCTGCAGTAGGCTGTTTATCTCCGCCGCCGGCGACGTCGATCTCCTTTGCCAGCTTGTTGGCCATCGCGTCGGCGAATGAGTTGAAATCCTTGACGACGACCAGGAATGCGTTGGGTCCGCCAACAACATTTTGCTGGTAGTAATTGGGCAGCCCGCCGGGGGGGTGGGTGTGCGAGGAATATCCCAGATTGGGCTGATCGTTGATGATCGCCAGCCCGTTGATCGTGACCCCGTTAGCGATCGCTTGATCGCGCGCCTCGGTGATCGGGCGGCCTGAATTACTGGTGCCGTCGCCTGAAACATCGATGACACGCCGGGTTGCCGGCCACTTTGCTTGCGCGAAATATTTCATCGCATAGTCGATCGCGGCGCTGATCGAGGTACGTCCCGTAAAGGAGCGTGGCGCCTTCAAGATTGCCGCTGCGGCGCCGCCGCCATCCTCTTCGTCGCGGATCTCGGTCCAGGGAAGTACGACCTGCTGGTCTTCCTCTCCCGACCATTCGATAAAGCAAACGCCGATCGCCTTGCTTTTTGTTGCCCGGATTGCTTTTTGAACGCGAGGGTCGGTCAACGCCGCCGCGTAACCTTTGCGCTGCAACTCGAACTCTTTGTCATCGACACTGCGGGACACATCGGCCGCAAGGATCACGGTCAATTCGACCCCGGCGGCTCGCGCGCCGCCGCTAAGCGAGCAAACGGCCACCACAGCAGCGAATGCGAGGGAAGGTCTCATCCCGCGGTCCTCCCGTTCAAAACCTGCGCAGGATAGGCGGAGACCTGCTGTCGCGAAAGGACTCACAAATCGCGGATACAGGAGGGACAAGATCATGATGCCAGGCCGGCGCGCTGGCGCGGTTGCAACCGACTTTGGCAACGAGATCGCCGGTGCTAGGCTCGCCTGCATCAATCAAATCGTGGAGGCAAAGATGAGTCAGGCGCTCGCGGGCATTCGCATTATCGATATGACGCACAACCAAGCGGGGCCCGCCTGCGCCCAGATCCTGGCGTTTCTCGGCGCCGATGTAATCAAGCTGGAAGAGCCCAAGGGCGGGGACGTCGCACGCCGCAACATGCGCGACCGAGCGGATAGCGACAGCCTCTTTTTTCTGCTGTTCAACGCCAACAAGCGCAGCCTGACTCTCAATCTGAAGACCGCTCGCGGCAAGGAATTGTTTCGCCAGCTGATCGCCAACTCGGATGTCCTGCTAGAGAATTTCGGGCCGGGCGCGCTCGACCGTTTGGGCTTTGGCTACGACGCGCTCAAGCAGTTCAACCCGCGGCTGATCTACGCAACGATCAAGGGTTTTGGCACCTACGGCCCTTATCGGGATTACAAGAGCTACGAGCCGATTGCCCAGGCGATGGGCGGGGCGATGAGCATCACGGGCTTTCCGGAAAATCCGCCGACCTTTGTGGTGCCGGCGATCGGCGATTCCGGCACCGGGATGCATATGGCGATCGGCATCCTTGCTGCCTTGCAGCAGCGGCACGCGACCGGTCGCGGCCAGCATGTCGAAGTGTCGATGCAGGACGCGGTGGTCAACCTGATCCGGGTCAGCCTTCGCGATCACCAGCGGTTTGGCGAGCCGATGCCGCGGCGCGGCAACCAGATGGGCCGAGGCGTACCGAGCACGACCTATCCCTGTGCCCCTGGCGGCCCCAACGACTACGTCTTCATTACCGCGCAGCAGCAGATGTGGCCCGCCTTTACCGACGCGATCGGCCGCCCCGAAATTGCGCAAGACCCTCGCTTTGCGAACGAGGACGGCCGTTGGGAAAATCGCGTGCCACTTAACGCGATTATCGAGACGTGGACGCGCGCTCGCACAAAGCATCAGATAATGCAGGTTCTGGGCGCTGCCGGCGTCCCCTGCGGCGCCTGCCAGGACACCGGCGAGGTGCTCGCCGACCCCCACCTGAAGGAGCGCGAGATGATCGTTGATGTCGATTATCCGACGCGCGGCACTTACCAGACCGTCGGCTGCCCGATTAAGCTCTCGGATTCACCCGCCGCTGTGACCCGTCCGCCGCAACTCGGCGAGCATACCGCCGACTTGCTTGGGGAAATTTGCGGCATCGCCGCCGACGAAATCCGCGATCTGCGCGACGACGGCGTGATCTGAACCCACCCGGCTAGAAATACGACACTAGATGGTGGGAGGCAGAAGACATGGCGTTGCGAATAACGATCGCATTTTCCGACAATCCCCGCCTCGATCCGCTCAAGGACGGCACCGTCAAACCGCAAGGCATCGACCTGGACTTTGTCACCGTCGAACCGGGAGCTTTGTTTTATCGCAATCTCGTCTACGACGAATTCGACGCATCCGAGATGTCAATCTCCGAGATATTGCTAGCGCGCGAGCGCAGCGACGGCACGAGATGGGACTGATCGGCGCTGCCGATATTCTTGAACCGCGAACACCACTAGCCCAATCTCTATGTCAACACGGCCTCGGGCATCGCCGGTCTGGGGGACGTCCGCGGCAAGCGCTCGGGGTGCCCGGTTTCGATATCACGGCGGCATTGTGATTACGGATCACGCAAACGCCCTCGGCGCCACGAGATAATGCGCACCTATTTTCCCGGCTAGGGCGTTGCCGAGCAGAGCGCTATCGTCGGCGAAGATCCATACCGCTGGGTCTTGCCGCGATGGGCCGCACGCTCGAACGTGCGATCCGCGGCTCGGTCGAGCAAGGATTGCTGACCAGGCTCTTGGCGCTCGACGACATCTATTTCCGCACGACGTTAAAGACGTGACAGCTTAAATCTTACGGCTTTCGCTCTTCGATTTCGTCGAGGACGGTTTCGGGTGCGACGTCTTCCTTTAATTCAGTGACCTCGTCATCAACTTCGGTTCTGACGTCGAGCCGCGCGGCGATGGCCGACACCATCGTAACGAGTTTAGTGACCTCGTGCTCGGCTAACAGGTTGATCTGCAGATCGAGCTCGGCACGTTTTTCAGCGGCGGCAGTCATCCGGTTTTGGCTGATCAGGATAAAGGTCGACAGGAAGATGGCTTCGACTGACGCTACCATCGCCAAGATTACGAACGACGGGTCGAATTTGGGTATTCCCGGAACGATGCCGAGATTGACGATAATCCACAGCCCGAACAGCACGACATGCAGATAGACAAACCGCATGCTGCCGGTGAATTGGGTGATCGCGTCGGCAACACGTTCCTCAAAACTGGCAGTCGCTTCGTCGCGGTCTCGCCGTTCCTCCATCATGCGGATGTTGCGGGCAAGCACCGAACCAAGCCCCGGCGGTTTGGGTGAGGGCCGGGTCGGATGCGGCAGCGCGCCCGGAAATCGGCTAGTGGATCGAGGTTGGCGCTCGATCAATTCACGTTTCCCACAGCCCTTGCATCCGTTCAGAAAACCCGGATGCGTCAACGTCAGTTCCCGCGGATACTCGGTGCGTCAGCTTCCGAGCCGCTGTTCGAGCACGCTGTTAGCCGGGCGGCCGGCTAGCAAACACGCGCCTGTCGATCACGCGTTCGCAGCTGACGTTAAGGGTCAGCAGCAGAATCGCTTGCCGCTTCTTACGTGGACCGCGTTTCATGGTAGCGTGTGCCAGACTACTTTTCCGGCACACGCTACATTCAGTGGATTACTTTGACTCTATTTGGCTGCAACCGGCAGCTCTTCGGCGTACATCTCGGGCAGAACCGCCTGCCGCCAAGTCTCTTCGCGTGGGAAAATCTTTTCGATCGCCCGCGCCTGGTAATAGCTGGTGTCGGTTCCGGGCGGGTTGCCGCCGGCCTGCACCGCTTTAACCGAATTCAGCAGCATGCGCCGGGTAGCGATGATCGCTCGATCCGCCGGCCCCAGATGCTCCTTTGAGCGGTCGACGATCGGCCCCATCGTTTCCTGCAGGGCGCGATCCTGGGTGTTGACCCCATCGATGCCGGTGAAGGTCTCGTTTTTCTGGACCTTGCGATCGATCATCCAATTGTTGCGCTTGTTGCGGAACGAGCGGAACTCGCCCGACTGCTCGACATAATCGGGGCCGTTGCCGTTGCCACGTTCCATGCGGTCATCTTCGGTGAGGCCCTCCTCGCCAAAGCTGTACATCCAATTGTACACCATGCAGTTCTCGTCATCGATCGGGACCCAAATATGACCGGCGATGTTGGTGCGATCACCACCGCCCATTGCACGCCCCAATTGTTGTGGGCGGATCTGGGTGAACGGCATCACGAAATGGTACGAGCGGACATAGGTCTTGTCGTCGTCGAGCGGACGAATGCCGACATAGCGATAGCCGTAATCGGTGATATCGACTTCGAGGATCGGCGCCTTGCCGCGGACAAACGGCCCATTCACGGGAATACCCGGGCGGTTTGTGTTGGCCGTGATCGTCCGGTGCAGGATCGGGGCGTGCGAGGTGTCGATGCCGCCTTCAAGGGCCTGCAGCCAATTGCACTCCTCCCAAACCTTGGATACGTGGCGGTGGGTCTCTGGCACCTGCGTCCACTCAAAGGCCGGGGGTGCAGGCATTTTGTCCTTTGGCCCCATATAAGCCCAGATAATCCCGCCCATCTCGACGGTCGGATACGAGGTCAGCCGGACTTTATGGCAGAACGGCTCGGGCTCGTTCATCTGTTCGAGGCAATTGCCGTTAACGTCGAATTTCCAGCCGTGATAAACGCAGCGCAGACCGCTTTCCTCGTTGCGCCCGAACCATAGGGAGACGCGGCGATGCGGGCAAAACTCGTCTATAAGGCCGACCCGGTCTTGGGTGTCGCGAAACGCGACAAGCTTTTCACCCAACAATTGCACCCGCACCGGCTCGCCGTCCGGCTCCGACAATTCGCGCGTCATCAGCGCCGGAATCCAATAACGGCGCAACACATTGCCCATCGCGGTTCCCGGTCCGACCCGGGTGATCAATTCATTGTCTTCGGGTGAAAGCATCAGTGAATTCCTTTCTAACGGCCCGGATGTGGATCATCCGCCGATTATGTCTCGAGGACAAGCATTAGCCGAGGTTCCGACCTCCCTTCACGGCTGCCGCAGAGAAAGAGCGGCTGCGAAACAGTGCGCGTTTGAGTCCTAATCCGGCTGGCGCGGCTCGCCGGGTTCACAAGCGTCGCTTAATCCCTCTTTTACTCGTCGGCCCGAAGATGGCCGCCGCATCGCCATCCCCTCGGGATCATCGACATGCCCGGTCAGCCGGACTTTGTGCGCTCGAATTCTACGGCCGTTGTTGAGCCGACGCCGCGTTCGCGGTTCTTGTGCCTTCGGGTTTCGGATGGCGGGCGGCTAATGGTCCTCCGACCGGAACTGCTGCCGCTTGCGGGGTTTGTCGCGCTAATGGTGGTGGCGGCGATCACAGATTGCCGTCGGCTCGTAATCCCTAATCGAGTGAGTGTAGCGTTATGCGTCCTGTGGCCGCTGGAATTTGCGGCCACCCGCGAAGCGACAATCGTGGCCGCCGTAGAGAGTGTCGCTTGTGCAGCGTTCGTACTCGCCGGCGGAGCAATCTTGTTCGCTCGCGGCGTCGTCGGCGGGGGCGATGTCAAGCTGTTTGCCACTGCGAGCCTATGGGTAGGCCCGGCTGCGGTGCCAAAATTGCTATTGCTCACCGCGTTACTCGGCGGTGCGTTAGCGGTGGCCTTTTTAACGCCGCTCGGAACTTGGCTCAGTTCCCGCCGGCGCCCAATCGAGAGTTCAATCCACAACCGAGTGATCGCATCGGGCCGAGTACCCCTCCCCTATGGGGCTGCCATTGCCGGCGCGGCTTTAGTCGTAATGATCCCGCCGCATCTAGCCTGATGGTGAAGCCATGCGCGGCCGGACGATATTCCTTTTTCTGATTGCGGTCCTGCTTGCCGGGGGTACTGCGGCCCTCGTGCGCTCCATGCTGAACCAGCGTCCAGCCGTGGTCGTCGCCACGCCTCCGCCGCCTCGTCCCGCACCGCAAAAGTCGATACTGGTCGCGGCGACGGCGATCACCCGCGGGCAAATCTTGAAACCGTCCGATCTCGCATGGCGACCGTGGCCCGACAATGCGATCGCCGGAGACTTTATCGTCTCCAGCGCTACTTCTGAAAAGACCTTCACCGGATGGGTCGCTCGCGAGCCGTTTGCCGCCGGCGAGCCGATCGCCAGAGCGAAGATCGTGGCCCGCGGCAATGGCGGCCCGATAGCAGCGGTGCTGGAGCCCGGGATGCGTGCGGTCTCGATCGCGGTCGACCAGACTTCCGATGTGTCGGGCTTCATTCTTCCCGGTGACCGGGTCGACGTTCTGGCCAGCTTGTCGACAGCTGTCGAGGGCGCGGGCGGCAATGGCTATCAACGTAAAGCTGCAGAGACTGTTCTGCGCGATGTGAGAGTTGTCGGGATCGATCAGCGGCCCGACAGCAAGGACGGGCAAGCCGTGGTCGCGCGGACCGTCACGCTCGAGGTGACGCCCAAGCAGAGCGAGATCCTGGCGCTGGCAGGTGATCTCGGCAAGCTGTCGCTGAGCCTGCGCAGTTTGATATCAATCTTACCCGCCAAGCTGACTGCGTTTGCGAGCGCCGAGTCGACTACCGGAACCGTGCTTGATGCACCGGCCGCTTCGATCGATCGTGAAAACCCGACCAGCTTCACGCTCGACAGCGAGGTTAGCCCCCTCGCCCCCAAACCTTTTTTGTTTAACCATAACTATAGCGATGGTAAGGTAACGGTATTGCGCGGTATTGGCAACTCCGGCAACTCCGCCGGGTCGCAACCGGGCAGTTGAGGTTCGTTATGCACCCGTTGCTGCGCCTCGCATTCGTCGGAGCATTCAATTGTTTGATTTCGGCTGCGCTGGTTTTTCCCAGCACCAACTGGGCGATCGGCGCCGAACGCAGCCCGACAATCAGAGCCGCGAGCGGAGGCGGTCATTGGTCCCCGCGTGACGCGGTTCAAATACCCGCTAACGGCGCGCCAATCGTATTGGAGGCAGGGAAGGGTACGCTGATCCGGCTCGCGCGGCCGGCCAGCACTGTCTTTATCGCCAATCCGGAGATCGCGGATGTCCAGGTTAAATCGCCCCAGCTCGTTTACGTCACGGCAAAATCGCCGGGAGCGACGGTAATCTACGCCGTCGACGCGAGTGACAACGTGCTGTTGAATGCGCCGGTGCGCGTCGAGTTCGCGCTGTCGCAGCTGCGCCAATCGCTGCAGCGCCTGGTGCCGGGCTCCGCGATTTCAGTCGATCAGGTCGACACCAATCTGGTGTTGAGCGGCACCGTCGCCGATGCCGGCCAGGCCGACAAGGCCAAGGTGCTCGCCGCCGCGGTCACCGGAGCCGTCAGGGGCGGGCAGGTCGTCAACCGGCTTTCCGTCGCCACCCCAAACCAAGTCAACCTCCAAGTCCGCATCGCCGAAGTCGATCGCAAAATCCTGAAACAGATCGGTATTGATTGGAGCCGACTGGGCAGAACAGTCAGTTTCAACACAGTCAACAACCAGGGCTTGACCATGCCGACCAACCAACTTTCGGTTGGGATGCTCTCGAATGTTTTGGCTACGGTCGACGCTCTCTCCACTGAAGGTTTTCTCACAGTATTGGCCGAGCCGAATCTGACCGCGGTTTCGGGCCAGACCGCGAGCTTCCTCGCTGGCGGTGAATTCCCGTATGAGGTGGCCCAACCCGGGTCCGTCGGGAACACTGCGATATTCACCATCGTGTTCAAACAATTCGGCGTCCAACTCGCGTTTACGCCGACGATCATCGACGCCAGCCATTTAAGTCTGCGGGTGCGGCCCGAGGTCAGTCAGTTGGATTTCGCCAATGGAGTGCCGCTGAACGGCTCAATAGTACCCGCCCTGACCGTCCGCCGCGCGGAGACGACGCTCGAGCTTGCCAGCGGTCAGAGCTTCGCACTCGCCGGGCTGCTTATGCACAATACCAGCCAGGACATTTCCAAGGTCCCATGGCTCAGTGACATTCCGATCCTCGGCGCATTGTTCCGCTCGAACAAGTTCCAGAACAACGAGAGCGAACTCGTCGTCATCGTCACGCCCTACCTGGTCAGCCCAGCTACTACGAGGCCCGCTGCGCCGACCGACGGATTTGAGGCGCCGCACGATGCGCAGCAAGTCTTGTTTGGCGACACTTGGCGGCGTGGGCTGCCGGCGCCAGCCCGAGGCCCGCTTAATGCTGGCGGGAGTGGTCTGATCGGACCCGCCGGTTTTCGGATCGATTGAGGGGCATGGCTATGATCCGGAGCTACCTGCCCGCAATCGCATTGGCGCTCGCCGCGTGCGCCCCAGGCGCTGCCGAGTACACCAAAGCCGAAGCGCCAAACCGGCTTCAGGTCGAAGGATCGACGGGCACCTTCGAGGTCGGCTTCGCACCCAACTCGAACCAGCTCTCGGCGGCGCAAGGTGTCCGTCTCGATCAACTCGTGGCGAGCGGCGCGATCCGCCCCGCCGATCGCGTGATGGTTGCCGCTGGTGGGCCGCCCAGTGTCGCCGCGGCGCGGGAGGCCGCAGTTGCAAGCCATTTACTGCGCTCGGGCATTGTCGCCGCGGCACAGCCGCTGCCGGTATTACCCCCCAACCGCGCGGTGGTGACTGTCGGCCGCTACGCCGTCACCTTGCCGCCGTGCCCCAATTGGAGCCAGCCGCGCGCGAACGATTTCACCAATGCGCTGCCGAGCAATTTTGGTTGCGCGACCGCAACCAATCTGGGGCTGATGGTCGCGAGCCCGGGCGATCTCACCTCGGGCCGCCAGCTCGGGCTCGCCTCGGGCAAGCCGGCAACGGCAGCCGTTGATCGCTACCTCAACGATAAGGTGCCGGAATTGCCAACCGGAGCGACGCTAGGACCAATCCAGACCGGGGCGGGTGGGGGTGCGCCATCAAACAGCGGGCCGAGTTCGCCTTGAAGTCGTCCGCGCGCCAAGCCACCGCCAAGGTTGAGCGCAAGGGCATTCTCGCTGTCCTTCGCGATCAACCGACACTCGAGCGGCTGCAAGGGGTCATCCGCGAGTTACAACTGGACGACGAGCTCGCTGTTGCCGACACTCTCGACGCTGCACTACGACGCATGCGCAGCGGTTTGGCGCCACGTGTCGTGTTGCTCGACATCGCCGATTTGCCGGCGCCGATCTCCGAGATCGGGGCTGCGCGTGCGGCCGGCGGGGCCGATCTCGGAATAATAGCCCTCGGTACGGTCAACGATGTCGGCCTCTATCGCGACCTCCTTGCCGCCGGCGCAACCGATTATCTCGTTATGCCGCCAAGCCGCGATGCTCTCACGGCTGTCCTCGATTGGCGGCCGGGAGGCTCGAAAGCGGCTGACGCAGGACTTGGGCAAGTAACGGCGTTCATCGGCAGCCGTGGAGGAGTTGGTACCACCACCGTCGCGGTCGGCTGTGCCTGGCTGTTCGCGGAGGAGTATGGCGAGCGAACCGTCCTGCTCGATCTCGATCTTCATTTCGGGACGGTTGCCCTAAAGCTCGATACGGAGCCCGGCGGTGGATTGTGCGAGGCGTTGGAGCAGCCGTCACGGATCGACAGCCTGTTTATTGAGCGGGCAACCGTCAAAGTGACTGAGAGTCTGCGGGTTCTCGCCTCGGAAACCTCGGCGGAGCAGCATTTGGTCGTCGATGCCGGTGCCATCGACATGCTGTTTTATGAGCTGCGCCGCAAGTTCACGCGCGTTGTGGTCGATTTGCCCCGGGGCGCTACTTTGGTGCAACGGGTGGTGCTCGCGGCGGCCAGTCACGTCGTTGTGTTGTGCGAGCGCAGCCTCGCTGGGTTGCGCGATACGATCCGATTGCAGAGTTTGATGCGCGAACAGGCGCCGCAAGTGAATTTGTGGTTGGTCGAGGCCGGAGCGACAGGCCAGCGCTCCTTGATCGGCAAGAGCGAATTCGAAAAGGGTATCGGCAAACCACTCGATTTCACAATTTCGTTCGATCCGAAATCGGCCGGCGCTGCGGTGAACACCGGCCGTCCGCTGCCGCTTGCGGCGCCACGAAGCGCGGTCGTGGGAGAATTGCACCAGCTTGCACGACAACTCTCCGGTCCCACGCCATCTCCGCGCCGACGCCGAAAATTCGCGATAAGCTCGCTATGGTAGGGTTTCTGAAGCGAACCGAAGCAAGTGGGGCGCTCGATGCCCGCATCGCCGGGCTGAGTTCTCGCCGCGCGCTGGTCTCTCCGACCGCGGCCCCCTCGGGTGTCCGCACGATCACTGTCCCAGAGGCTGATCCTGCCTCCTTTGCCTCGCAGGAAGATCGGCTACTTGCCGCGCGAGATCAGCTTCTGGCTCGGTTGAAAAGCGAGATCCCGCCGGAGCGACGCCATCTGCTGAGCCGCGGTGAACTTGCCAAACTGATTGACGCCGCAGTTCAGAATCATCTGATCCGGCTCAGCATCGACGCCAACGCGCTCGAACGCCGCGACTTGGTGACGGCGCTGATCCAGGCACTCCTCGAACCGAAAACATCCGGGGCGGAAGCCGATCCAGCCGCGGCGCAGCGGCGTGCCAATCGCGCGGTGATCGAGGCGGCAAAGGCGCAGATCCAGCCGCTGGTGCTCGAGCACATGGATGTCGCCGCTGCCGCGGACATGCCGCGCGCCACGTTCGAGGCGCAGCTTTCCGGCTGGGTCAAGGAGCTCCTCGCTGAAACAAAGATTCAGCTGAATTTTGGTGAGCAGCGCGACCTTGTCCAATCTCTAATCGCAGACATGCTCGGCCTCGGCCCGCTGGAACCGCTGATCGAGGATGAGACCGTCACCGACATCATGGTCAATGGCGCTAAGCAGGTTTACGTAGAGCGGCGCGGCAAGCTTGAACTCACCGATGTGAGCTTTCGCGACGATCAGCACGTTTTTAACGTCGCAACGAAGATTGTGACTCGGATCGGCCGACGCGTGGACGAATCACGCCCACTGGTTGATGCCCGGCTTCCTGACGGCAGCCGAGTCAACATCATCATCCCTCCGCTAGCGATAGACGGACCGTCGATCTCGATCCGCAAATTCTCCAAGAAGACCATCACACTCGACACGATGGCGCAGCAGGCGAACATCTCGCCCGAAATGGCGACTCTGCTGAAAATCGCTGCGCGCTGCCGGCTCAACATCCTGATTTCGGGCGGCACCGGATCAGGTAAGACGACGCTGCTTAACGCCCTCTCGCGCATGATCGATTCAGCCGAGCGCACGGTGACGATCGAGGACGCAGCCGAACTTCAACTGCAACAGCCGCATGTCGTTCGCCTCGAAACCCGCCCCCCCAATCTCGAAGGCACCGGCGAGATCACGATGCGCGACCTGTTGCGAAACGCTCTTCGGATGCGTCCCGATCGCATTATCCTAGGCGAGATCCGCGGTGCCGAAGCGCTTGACGTGCTGCAGGCGATGAACACCGGACACGATGGCTCGATGAGCACGATACATGCCAATCGCCCTCGGGAGGCGCTGACCCGGCTCGAAAATATGGTTGGTATGACCGGGATCAACCTGCCTTCGCATGCGGTGCGCACCCAGATCGCCGCTGCCGTCAACCTGATAGTGCAGATCAGCCGAATGCGCGACGGCATGCGGCGGATCATCGATGTCATCGAAATCGTCGGCATGGAGGGCGATGTGATCACCACACAGGAGCTTTTTAGCTATCAATATCAGGGTGAATCGACTGACGGACGGCTGCGCGGCATTTTCAAGTCGAGTGGACTTCGTCCGCACTTCTTGCCACGGGCCGAGTATTACGGTCTCGACAGGCCGTTACTCGAGATCATCTGATTTAGTTCTCACGAGCCCCGGTCCCGCGCCCGACAACCGCAGGTATGCCGGCCGGAAAAACTGATGGTCCTCGACCCTCGCGACCTTTACGCGCTCGTTTCAGCAGCCATGGCTTTGTCGGTGTTCACCGCCATCGTCATTGTGCTCGGAAAAGTCTCAAGACGGCGTTTTAGGCGACGACTACGGTCGGTATGTGAACGAGCCCAAGGAGCTGCCGAAGCCTCTGCCACCGCCCCCCACTCGATCGCGCGACAACAGAGCACGACCCCCAATTTCGATCGGATGGCCCGCCGATGGCTGCCGCGTCGTGAAATTCTCAGCGCTCGCCTCGCGCGTACCGGCAGGACGATCAGCTTCGGGCAATACGCACTCTTCATGCTCGGCCTTAGCACAATCGGCGCCCTCGCCTTCTTCGGGTTAACATCGCTCGAGCCATTGCCTTGTGCGATGCTCGGCTTGTGTATCGGCATATGGCTACCTCATCTGATCGTCGGCCGAATGGGGAAGCGTCGTGTCGCCGCTTTTCTTGAACTTTTTCCCGATGCTATCGACCTGATGGTCCGAGCCCTACGCTCCGGCCTGCCAGTCAGCGAGGCCATCATTGGCGCCGGGAACGAGATCACTGATCCGGTGGGCTGCGAATTGCGGCTTGTCGAAAATGGGATGCGCCTCGGGCGCGATCTCGAAAGCGTTTTGTGGGACATCGCCAAGCGCATCGACGCCCCGGAGTTTCGCTTCTTCATAATTGCGCTGAGCGTGCAGCGTGAAACCGGTGGCAATCTCGCCGAGACACTGAGCAACCTCGCTGAGGCATTGCGGCGACGACGGCAGATGCGAGCCAAAGTGCGCGCAATGTCGAGCGAAACCCGGGCGACGACGATGATACTCGGCGGCCTGCCTGTCGTTGTAATCGGGCTGCTCGCGTTGACCTCACCTAATTATTTGCAGCCGTTATTTCATGATGTCAGGGGATATTTTCTTGATGGCCTGGCGATAGTGATGCTGATAACCGGTGTATCAATCATGAATCGCATGGCGCGCTTCGATATATGAAATCCATTCAACCGCAGGATTTGGACGTCACGCGCTGGCTGCCTCCCGGCGTCAATCCCAGCGACGCGATAGCCGTGCTAGCCGCACTAGCGACGCTGACTGTCCTGATCGTGCTGTGGCAAGCGCTGCGCCCCAAGGACGTGTTCGAGCGGCGCATCGAGCAGATTGTAGCGCGAAGAGAGGCGATGCGCCGCCAACGGGTTTCCGCATCCACCCGCCGACAATCGCAGCGGCCCGTCAACCTAATGCGAGCGGCCGTTACAAGGCTCAATCTTCTGCGCTCGCGCCATGCCTCTGAGGCGCGTTTGCTATTAGCACGCGCCGGGATGCGATCACCCGATGCGATGATTGCATTTTTGTTTGCACGGCTAAGCCTGCCATCGATCCTCGGGATCGCCACATTAATGGATAGCTCGCTATTAGCCCTCCTGCCAGTGCCGCACGAATTTCGTTTTGTGCCGGCAATCGGGGCGGCGCTCCTCGGCTTTTACGCGCCGAGAATTTATCTGACCAACGCCGCCGGCAAGCGCGCGAAGCAGCTGCGCCTCGCGCTGCCCGATGGGCTCGACCTGATGGTTATCTGCGCTGAGGCGGGACTTAGCCTCGATGCTACGCTGGTCCGGGTGTCGCGCGAACTCGCCAATAGTTTTCCCGAATTGGCGGAAGAGTTCGCGATCACGGCGGCGGAGTTGACTTTTTTGCCGGACCGGCGGGCAGCGTTCGAGAACCTTAACAATCGCACGGATTCCGACGCCATACGCGCGATCGTCAACACTCTGCAGCAGACTGCGAAATTTGGCACGCCGCTGGCTCAATCTCTACGCGTCTTGTCCGCCGAGTCACGTGCCGCGCGATTGACGCGCGCAGAGGAGAAGGCAGCGCGATTGCCGGCCATGCTGACGGTGCCGATGATCATCTTCATTTTACCAACGTTATTTATCGTGCTGCTCGGTCCGGCGGCGATCAACATCATGGATACGCTTACTAAGCGCTGAATCGAGCCCGTCGCTGTGATGCCAGTCCTGTTTACGATGGATTGGCCACCGGCCGCTGGAGACCAGCCGAGCGCACCGCCCGGTCGCGAGCTTCGGGCGACAATGCGCGCAGCGTTTGATAATAGCCGAGATTGTGCTCTACCGCGGCCTCGTCGAGATCAATCCGGCCTAGGCGAGCGGCCTCGCCTAGGTTTCCTTGCAGACCGTAAATCAAAGCCAGCGTCTGCCGTTCCTGCGCGGTGCCCGAGGACTCCATCGCGATTGGCTGAAGGGTCGCAATTGCGTTTGTATAATTCCCGCTTAGCGCAAGAGAGAGCGCCAGATCGACGATCAGCGATGGATCGCTTGGCGAACGTTGCAACCCCTCGCGATAATGATATTGGGCCTGCTGATGTTGGCCCGCAGCGTCCTCGACGACACCCAGTAGCACCAAAAATTTGGGGTCTCCCGGGCGCAGTGTCAGTCCCTTGTTGAGGGACACTGAGGCCAGTTCAGGGCGGCCGGTCTCAATACATGCCCTGGCAAGGCCCTGTAACGCGGCGAGACTGGTGCTGTCGCGAGCGAGGGCCGAATTATAGGCAATGATAGCCTCGTTAACCGCGCCGAGCGACAGCAGCGCGTCTCCGATTGCGATGAATGGGTCGGGTAAACGCGGCTCGATCTCTGCGGCCCGCCGGAACACCGCGACCGCATTACTGTAGTCGCCGCCAGCGCGCGCAGCTTCGCCGATCCGCATCAGCGCGGCATACGAGGGGGCGGCACCACCGCCATCACGACCATTCACGCTCAAAGGGTCGATATGCAACGGGAATGGCTGACACCCCGAAAGAGCCGATACAGCCAAAATGATGTTAAAAAATATGGCAAGGCGAGGTCTGCGGAGATTTTTGCCGGTTAAATTGTGTAACATCATCATGCCGAGGATCATCGCTCGCAGCGCGATATTCCGACACCGTCAAAGGCGCGTCACTAACCTTGACCTACGAGCGAAATAGGCACCTTGCAGGGTCACCTTGAGCTCGCATCGGGATCGGCTTTGCGAATTGGTGATTACTCGGCGGCGGAAGCTGCAAGCTCTGCCAACTCCTGCACCTTTGTCGCAACCGCGTTTTCCAGCGCCGCCAGGGCTGCCTCGGCCCTGGAAGCATCGGGTCCTCCGGCCTGAGCCATGTCGGGACGTCCACCCCCGCCCTTTCCGCCCAACACCGCCGCAGTCGACCTAACCAGTTCCACCGCGTTGAAACGGCTCGTCAGATCCGCGGTTACCCCGACGACGAGCGCCGCCTTGCCTTCGGCGCGCGACGCAATTGCGACGATCCCGGAACCGATCCGCTGTTTCAGCTCGTCGGCAAGAGACTTCAGCTCGCGCCCCGGCACATCGTCGATAACCCGCGCATCGAACGCCACAGCTCCGATCCGCTTAACACTCGACTTAATTGCCGGTCCGGCGCTCGCCAGCGCGCGTCGCGCCTCGGCGAGTTCGCGTTCAAGCCGGCGGCGCTCATCGACGAGATTGACGATGCGCGCTGGCAGCTCCGCCGGGCTCGTACGCAAAGCGGCGGCGGCCTGGTGCAGCAACTCTTCCTCTTCGGCCAAATATGCCTCAGCGGCGGCGCCGGTCAGCGCCTCGATGCGGCGTACGCCCGAAGCGATCGCGGTCTCAGAGACTATCTTGAACAGCCCGATATCGCCGGTGCGGCGCACATGCGTGCCGCCGCATAGTTCGATCGAAAAAGGTCGGTTTTCGCCGTCGAGCACGCCGCCCATCGCGACGACCCGAACTTCGTCGCCATATTTCTCGCCGAATAGCGCCAGCGCCCCTTCGGCGACCGCGCGGTCGGGTGTCAATAGACGCGTCGCCACTTCGGCATTGGCGCGAATGCGGTCATTCACCTCGGATTCGATCACCCGAATATCCGCCTCAGTCAGTGCTTTCGGATGACTGAAATCGAAGCGCAGCCGGTCGGGGGCGACGAGCGAGCCCTTTTGAGTGACATGGGCGCCGAGCCGACGCCGCAACGCCTCATGCAACAGATGGGTAACCGAGTGATTGGCCCTGAGCCTGCGACGCCGGACGCCATCGACGCGCAACTCGACCGCATCGCCCTGCCTTAGCACCCCGTGCGTGAGCCGACCCAGGTGAACATGCAGATCGCCGGCCTGTTTCACCGTATCGATAACGGCCAGTTCGGCGCCACCCGACGTAAACATCACTCCGGTGTCGCCAACCTGTCCGCCTGACTCTGCGTAAAACGGCGTCTGGTTGACAACCACCGCGATCTCATCGCCGGCAGCGGCTTCGGCGACGCGGGCACCGCCGCGCAGGATCGCGAGCACGATGCCTTCGGCAGTCTCGGTTTCGTACCCCAGAAACTCTGTTGCGCCGATTTCCTCGCGCACGGTAAACCACACTGCCTCGGCTGCCGCTTCACCCGAGCCGACCCAACTCTTTCGCGCCTCGTCGCGTTGGCGCGCCATCGCTGTATCGAAACCTTCGGTTTCGACGTTGCGCCCTTGAGCGCGCAAAACGTCCTCGGTCAAATCGAGCGGGAACCCATAAGTGTCGTATAGGCGGAACGCGGTCTCGCCGGGGAAAGGCTCGCCCGGCGCCAACCGCGCGGTTTCCTCGTCCAACAGGCGTAAACCGCGGTCGAGGGTCTGTTTGAAATTGCTCTCTTCGAGCTTCAGGGTTTCGGTGATCAGCGGCTGAGCGCGGACCAGCTCACCGTAGGCCGCTCCCATCTGCTGCACCAAGGCCGGCACCAGCCGCCACATCAAAGGCTCCTTGCAGCCGAGCATGTGGGCGTGGCGCATCGCCCGCCGCATGATACGCCGCAGCACGTAACCGCGGCCCTCCTTGCTCGGCAACACGCCATCGGCGATCAGAAACGCGGAGGCGCGCAAATGATCGGCGATCACACGGTGCGAGACCGCATGCGCGCCGTCGGCGGCCACCCCCGAGGCCTCCGCCGAGGCCTCGATTAGGCTACGGAACAGGTCGATATCGTAATTGTCGTGTTTCCCCTGCAGGACGGCCGCGATGCGCTCGAGTCCCATGCCGGTATCGATCGACGGGCGCGGCAGCGGCACGCGCTCGCCGGGACCGAGCTGATCGTACTGCGTGAACACAAGGTTCCAGATTTCGACAAAGCGATCCCCGTCGGCGTCGGGGCTGCCCGGGGGCCCGCCCGGGATGCCAGGACCATGGTCCCAAAAAATCTCCGAGCATGGCCCGCACGGGCCGACATCCCCCATCGACCAAAAGTTGTCGGAGGTCGCGATGCGGATAATGCGGTCGTCCGTCAGCCCGGCGATTTTGGCCCAAAGCCGCGCCGCATCATCGTCCTCGGCGTAGATCGTGACCAGCAGCCGATCGCGCGTGAGGCCGAATTCGCGGGTGATCAGATTCCACGCCAGCTCGATCGCCTGGTCCTTAAAATAATCGCCAAAGGAGAAATTGCCGAGCATCTCGAAAAATGTGTGATGTCGGGTGGTGTAACCGACATTTTCGAGATCGTTGTGTTTGCCGCCGGCGCGCACGCATTTCTGCGCCGTGACAGCACGTTTATAAGGCCGCTTTTCGAGGCCGGTAAAAACGTTCTTGAACTGCACCATCCCCGCGTTGGTGAACAGCAGGGTGGGATCGTTGCGCGGCACCAGCGGGCTCGACGCCACGACCTCGTGGCCATTCTTGGCAAAATAATCGAGAAACGCGGTGCGGATGTCGTTTGTCGTATGCATGATACAGATTGTGGCGTCGCGTGGCTGCAGTGCAAGAGGGCGATTCGCCTATCAGCCGCGATTCGCAAACCGGCAACACGAATGGACCGGATCGACGCGATCACGCTGTACTTGCTTAGAATAGCAGGCCGTCCGAGCTTCCGGCCGCCTTCCGCCAGACTGCGACGACTGATTTGCCAAAGCGATACCCGGTTATACGGTCGAGAACGCGCGAGATCGGCACGAGAAGCCTGTCCCAGACTGCGATTTGCCGTTTCGAAGGTAGTGGCGCCGACAGCAGAAACCGGTTCGCCATCGAGGCAAAGAACCCTACGCTGTCAAGCATTATGCTGATTTGAAGAACGCAGTCAGGCGGGGTTAAATCGCGCAGCGTCGCCCGACTGTAGCGCCGATAATGGCCGACCGCCTGGTCGAAGGGGCTGAATAGAAACTGATGCGCCGGGCTGAGCACGATAACGCACCCCTGCGGAGAAAGCAGCCGAGCCGCACACGCGAGCTCTGCTCGATCGTCGGCTATGTGTTCGAGCACATCGATGTAGATGATCGTATCGAACGGTCCGGTGCTTTCGAGTGCCGCGATAGTGCCGTTCACGACGCGACAGCAACAGGGAAAGTCACCGCGTTTTCGCGGCCCCTTGATCCGGCCGGCGAGATCAGGATCGGGTTCGAGGCAGGTCCATTCGCAAACGCGAGCGCTGTATAACACCCGCGTGTTGGCGCCGATCCCGGCCCCCACCTCGAGCACTCTGCCATGGATAAACTGGCCGATTTTTTGTGCAATATAGGTTTTCCAGTTTGATGCGGCAGCGAAGATCTCCAACTCCGCCCCGATATAATGGTCATTCATGCCGCGGGCTGGGCAAGACCGATCACAGCTCGGTTCGGCTTGCGACCCCAGCTTTCCCGCGCGGCTATAAAGGCGCTGCAATCGGAAATCGGCACAATGGGGCGGCTGTTCCGTCCCGCCAACAGCGTTAAGCTTGCCGCGATCACGACCACAAAGGTTTGTAACAGGATGATCAACAGATCCCCCAGCAAGGGGGTCGTCCAGCCGGCAACCGCAATTTCGGTTGCTCGCTGGATCACCACGACCATAACGATGCCAAAAGCAATCGATACTGCGGTCCCGCCGGTAGCGAGCAGCAGGCGGGCGAAGATGACATCGCTATAGACCGACATCGCGCTTAAGCCATGAACGATAAGCCCCGGTAGGTTCATTTTTGAACGGCCGCAGGATCGTTTCTCCCGGACCGTCGGAACTGCCATAGAGGGCAGCCG
Organism: uncultured Alphaproteobacteria bacterium; assembly: GCA_963735445.1. Taxonomy (GTDB): domain Bacteria; phylum Pseudomonadota; class Alphaproteobacteria; order ATCC43930; family CGMCC-115725; genus AP-15. The sequence continues at coordinate 30,906 of CAVTLC010000051.1, read as the reverse complement.
CGAACGCATCACCGCACATGCAAGGTTGTTCCACAGATCGGGCATGTAAACGAGACGCCGCGCTGCCGAAATCGGAATCAGGCAGAAATTGCCGAAGTTGATCGCATGCCCGGTCGCTGCACGAAACAGCAAGCGGTAAAGTCGATACCAGAACCGGAACGTGCAGGGTTCCGCCCGCCGCGTCCGTGCCGCGAGCACGACATGCTCGGGATGCCGCGCGCCGACAGCAAGCAATCTCTCGATGTCGGCGGGCCGATCCTGCCCGTCGCTGTCCATCACCAGCAGCGTGTCCGCCCAGCCGTCTTCGACAACCGCGCACAGTCCAACCGCGATTGCCCGCTGATGACCGAGATTTGCCGCCAACCGTATAACCTCAAGAGAAAAGCCACTGGACCCGATCGGCCAGCGGATCCCAGTGGGTTCGAACCGCTCCAGCGAACCATCATCGACGGCGTAGAACCGCAATATGATCCCCGACCCGGCGAACTGGCCGGAGATCTCGGTCACGAGAGCGGCAAATGTATCCCAGTCGTCAAGGACCGGCATCACAATCGCGATCTTTTTCGACATTGGATGCCTCAACCAGACAGGGCTGTACTAATTTTACTTCCGAGAGATTTAACGGTGAATGAATACTGTTACGACACAGCGCCCCGTTAAGCTCCTTTTGACTTGGCTAACCGCGGAACGGCGTCCCGCCCTTGCAGCCGACCCAGATCCCGCGCAACCAAATTGTTTACTATATCTAAAGATTATTGATTTAAGGCATACATCAGCGCCTGCCATGATCGGCGCGCGCCTTCCCCACGAATGCGGAGAGACGGGCGAAGCTTCGCTCACATGGGTGAGCTATCTATCCATAGAGAGCCGGGCGGTAGCCGGCTTGAGAATTTCACTCTATTGCTTCAGCGGGTCGTCTTTGTCCAATTGCCCGCATGGCAATTACTCCTGCTTGCCAGTGTTACCGGCCTGCTGTGGGCCGCGAGCCTGTTCGATTTGAGTTTTGTCGACGGACGGCACCCGTTCTGGCAATTCCCAATGGGAAGCGACATGCAGGTGGTATTTGCCGCGTATCTTTACTACGTCCAAAGCCCGTGGCAATTGCCGTTGTTTTATGTCTCAGCGCTAGGCATCCCGACCGGTACCAATATCATCTTTACGGACGTCGTGCCGGTTGTGGCATTAGTCGGAAAGCTGATCCACAGCCTGACCGGGGCGATCGTTAACCCCTACGGTGCCTTTCTGTTCCTGTGCTTTGTTCTTCCTGGCGTGATGATGACGCTTGTGCTGATCGCGACCAGGACGCGTTATGCGCTCGCGGCAGTCATCGGTGCGATCTTTGCCGATGCTATGCCGGCGTTGTTGTGGCGGTGGGGGGACATCGCCCTCGAGGCGCAGTTCCTGCTGATCGGTGCCCTGGTGCTCTATCTGTATTCGTTGCGCATCGCCCGCTGGGATGGACTTGCGGCAGCATGGATCGCCTATCTCGCCGTTGCCTATCTCACGAATATCTATCTCTTCGTAATGGTGGGCATCGTGTGGCTGAGCGCGGTACAGCAGCGACAACGTAATGGACAGGCAACAGTGCGCGAAGCGCTCTTCACCCGGATCCTCACGGTGACTGCGATAGCCATCCTCATCGCACTCGGCGGGCAATTTGGTACGGGTGGCGGTCTGCCATTCGCTGAGTACGGATATTACTCGATGAACCTGCTCTCGCCTTTCGTCCCGCAGGCAAGCGGTGTTGTTCCCGGGATGCGAGGCATCATCGACGCGACCGGCGGTCAATACGAAGGTTTCAACTACCTCGGGCTGGGGCTGCTATTGGCGTCGGTTTTTGTGTTGCCGGCGGAGGCACATTGGCTCAGGCGGAACGCGCGGCGCCACCTTGCACTGTTGATTGCCTGCGCTGCGCTGCTGGCGTTCGCGATTTCCCATCGCGTGTTTGTTGGCGATTGGCTGGTTGCGACATTGCCGATGCCGCTCAAGCCGGTGCTCGGGATATTTCGCTCCAGTGGCCGCTTTTTCTGGTTCATTGGCTATGCCCAAATCGCTGTCGTGCTGGTGCTCGCCTTCCGCAGCCGCAGACCTTGGATCGCTCTCTGCCTGTTGGGCGCCGCGATCCTCCAACTCGCCGATGTAAGGCTGCTGCACGAGCGTATCGTTGCCAGCATTGCCGCCGGACCAGGGCTGCGGGAACTCGACGACAACCGAGTTGCTCGCCTCGTCAGCGGGGCCCGGTTTGTCGAGGTCGTGCCCAGCTTTCAATGCAGCGCTAATATGAGACAGGTCTCCGCCAATATGCAGCTGATGCTGGCGGCGGCGCGGGCGGATGTCCCCACCAACACCGTCTATCTCGCGCGGCAAAGTTACGGGCTTGGCTTGCGGGACCTCTTGGGGTGGTCGTCGCATGCAACGACGCAGACCGTGCAACAGCGCCGCTCCGAGTATTGCACGCAGGAGATCGAGTGGGCCCGGCGTGGCGGCGCCGCGGGTGATGTTTTCGTGCTCCTATCCGAACAGCCGGAGCAACAACAAATGGCGCGCGGCATCACCTGCTCGCCCCTTTCCTGGGCACGATACTGCCAAACCTCGCGTCAATGACCCGGCCGCTCCCACTCTTCTGAGGCGACGTTGCCGGCGGCTGTCATTGGGGCCAGATGTGACAACAAAAAATTGGCGGACCAGTCCTCACCGAGCCTTAATCTTGCCCGTGCAAACTCGCGCCCGTGACATGGAAACGACCTATCCCGCATCTGCCGCTCCAGCCGCGAGCCGGTGCATGACGTATCGGTTGGTGATACCCGCGACAGTGCTTCTACTTTACGCGGCGCTGGCGGCGCTGTGGCATCGGGGGCCGCACTCGGCTTATTTCACGATTTTGCGGCTGTTCGGGTTTGAGCCGTTTCGCTTTCCGTTTCTCGACATCCATGCGGTGCTCGCGGCGGTCCAGTGCCACCATCTCGGCATTGACGTTTATTCCATAAACCCCTGCGATGCGCTCGGACGGCCGCATGTCTACTCGCCACTGTGGCTACGGGTGGTTCCGGGATTCTTTAATACCTCTTGGACAACCATCTGCGGAATTACGCTCGGTCTAGTTTTCATCATGTCGTTGGCGGCCCTGTGCCGGCCAGTGTCGCGGCGTGAAGTGCTGCTGATGGCGCTTGTCGCCATCTCACCGATGACCGTCTACGCGCTCGAACGCGCCAACAACGACTTAGTAGTATTCTTGTTGACAGTCGTGAGCGTTGCGCTGATCCGCACGCGTCGCACGGCACGTTGGTCGGGCTACGCGCTGTTTCTGTTCGCGGCGCTACTCAAATACTACCCGCTCGTCCTACTCGCGATGATCGCGCGCGAGCAGCGGCGCGATGCGATCGGCTTTGCCGCGATTGCCTTAACAATCCTTGCGGTATTGGTGATCTGCAATCACGCTGAAATCGCCGCGGCGCTGGCGATCATCCCGAAACCATCTTATTTTGCCGACTCGTTCGCCGCCGCGAACCTGGCTTTTGGCCTCGGAGAAATCCTCGCCTTCCCATTCGCTCGCGGCATTGCCGCGTCTCTGCTGGCTATCCTCGCGATGGTGACGGGCGCGAGGATCCTGCGTTTGGTCCATGTCATCGATCAGGCTCGGATCGACTGGACGACGTTCGCGGCCGATTGCCTGATCGCCGGCGCGCTTCTGCTGACCGCCTGCTTTTTCGCGGCCCAGAACGTCTATTATCGCGGCGTTTATTTTGTGCTGATAATGCCGGGTCTGCTGCAGCTGCGCCGTGGCGCCGCGACCGGTGAAGCGCACCGACTGCTATCGCTTGTGCTGGCGGCGATAATTTTCGTAACGTGGGAAGAACCGCTGCATCGCAGCGTGCACCTTGTAGCCGCAAGCCTTCGGTTCGGATCGGTGGGGCCGCGCATCGAGGTGCTTTACTGGCTTGCTCGCGAATTGGTCTGGTGGTGGCTGATCGCCAGCCTCGCTGCGATCGCGCTCTGTTATATGTGGCGGCAGCCGCTCATTGCCGAGGCTCTTCCAGAACTCGCGAGGTCTTTGCGCAGACACCGGTGATGGTCACGCTAGCCGCTCGTGCGAACGCTGAATGTCAGCGCAGCCTTGCCGCGATCGCGGGCAACGACGCGATGTCGATCCCGTGGCGCGCCGCCTCGGCGATTAACGCCTGCGGCTCGGCGCCGGCGCGCAGTCGTGTGAGTGCCCACAATAAGGTCGAGCGGGTCCCGCTACGGCAATGGGCGACGACCGGCTGCGGAGCGGCATCGAGCGCGGCGGCAAAGGCGTCCACATCAGCACGCGACAGGCTCGCGGCCGTAATCGGAATGTGGTGATAGGCGATACCCTGAGCTTCGGCGAGCTTTTGTGCCTCGGCCGCCGGTAATTGCCCCGCATCTTCATCGTCGGGGCGATTGTTGATGATGGTGCGGACGCCGTTCCGCGCCAGCGCGTCGATATCGGCCCGGTCAAGCTGCCCAGCAACACTAAGACCTGGGGCCAAAGGAATAAGCTCGGCTGTCATACTGCATCTCCGGAACTGTGATTGGTAAAGTCGCAGCCGCAGCCGTCATGGTCACGCAAAAAATTACGCGGCGAATTGTGGCCGCTGCATCAAGTCACCGGCCCGGATCCAGAAACGCTCGAGCCGGCGCAATGTGACGACCGCGGTCTGCAAATCTTCGGCCCCAACCATCGATCCCGCCAACATTTCGGAATGCCGGCCATACATCGCAGTCAGTGCGTCGCGCAACTTATTACCCTTATGGGTTAATTTCACATGGACCGAGCGACGATCGTGCAGCGAGCGTTGCTGTACCAAATAGCCGTTCTCAACCATTTTCTTGACGTTATAGGAGACGTTGGAGCCCAGATAACAGCCGCGGAGCGTGAGTTCACCGACCGTCATCTCCGCTTCCCCAATATTGAATAGCATCATTCCCTGAACATTGTTTATGTCGTGAATGCCGAGGCCCTCCAGTTCGAGCTTCACAACTTCTAGAAAATGACGGTGAAGCCGCTCGATTAGCGCAATGACTTCGAGATAATGATTGTCCATACGGGAGCCTCGCAACATGACGTCCCGGCGAGATTAGCGGCGATCCAGTTAATCCTTCGTTTCAAATTTTAGTTTCTGACTTGGCGATAAAACGATAGATGGCTGAAAAATCGAAGCCACCCGTGCCCTCATCGACAAACATCTGATAGAGTGCCGCCGCGGCGGCACCCATCGGGGTCGGCGCCGCCACTGCTCCTGCCGCCTGTTGCGCCAGCCGCAGATCCTTCAGCATCATCGCCGCGGTAAAACCTGCGGCGTAATCTCGGTTCGCGGGCGATGACGGCACCGGCCCCGGCACCGGGCAGTAGCCGGTCAAGGCCCAGCATTGTCCTGTCGACTTGCTGACGACATCGAATAAGGTCTGCGGCGTCAGTCCGAGCTTCCGTGCCAATGTAAACGCCTCGCAGACACCGATCATCGATATCGCGAGCAACATGTTGTTGCATATCTTGACCGCCTGACCGTTGCCGGCGAGCCCGGTATGAACGATCGTGCGGCCCATCGCTTCAAGGATCGGCCGGGCGCGTTCGAATGACGGCGCCTCGCCGCCGACCATGAACGTCAACGTTGCGGCGGCCGCACCCGCCGTGCCCCCGGAGACCGGCGCATCGACCATTTCGAAGCCGGCCTGATGCGCTGCTGCCGCGACCAGGCGAGCGGTGTCGACATCGATCGTCGAGCAATCGATCAGCAATGCGCTCTTGCGGGCGCGACCCAGGATTCCACCATTGCCGAGATAGACCTCGCGCACCTGCGGCCCAGCCGGTAGCATCGTGATCACGACCTCGGCGGCCGCAATTGCTTCCGCTGCGCTCGCCGCCGCCCGCCCGCCGTTCGCCGCTAACGCCGCCATCGCTGCCGGGACGAGATCGTAGCCAGTCACTTGATGGCCGGCCTTGACGAGGTTTGCCGCCATCGGCGCGCCCATGTTACCGAGCCCGATAAAGCCGATTGCCGTCATGATTTCGTTTCCTCCCGGTTCGGCTGATCAAAGTACAATTCGTGATTGCCCAGCGAAGCGAAATAGCTCTCGACCGTCGCGTCGTCGATCTCGGCGAGGCTCGCCGGCCGCCAGTTCGGGTTTTGATCTTTGTCGATCAACCGAGCACGCACGCCTTCGTAGAAATCATGCGCCGTCATGAAGTGCTGCGTTAGTCGGTATTCGAGCTGCAAAGCCTGCTCGACATCGTAATCCTGCCCGACGGTAAGTTGGCGCAAGGTGACCTTCAGGCTGGTCGGGGATTTGCTCAACAGACCGGTGCGGGTCTCGGCCGCCCATCCGGCATCGGGCCTGCCCGAGTTTGCTTCGGCCAAAAGCGCGGCAAGGATCTCCTCGATCGCATCGTCGGCAAAGCAACGGTCGATCGCCGGGCGCCGTGGTGCCAGCGATGCCGGTCCAGGATCGGTTGCGAATTCGGCGAGCAGTGCTTCGACCTGTGTGAACTCTAATCCCGGGTTCCAGGCCATCTCGGCGAGCTTCCCGATCAGCGCCTCGACCCATTCTTGGTCGATGACCTGCGTCGCAAACCCACAATAGAGCGCGTCGCTCGCTTTGAGCCGTACCCCGGTTAGACCGAGATAGCGGCCAACCTGTCCAGGACAGCGGTTCAAGAACCGCGTCGCCCCGACATCCGGAAATAGCCCGATCGCGGTCTCCGGCATCGCGAAGATCGTGCGCTCGGTCCCGATGCGATAGGCGCCGTTGACCGAGATCCCGGCGCCGCCGCCCATCGTGATCCCGTCGATAATAGCGATATAGGGTTTGGGAAAGCGGTGGATATCGCGGATCAGCTCGTATTCCTCGCGAAAGAAGGTCGCGGTCAAATCGTGATCGCCTCTGATCCCGCGCCCAGCGTCGTAAACCGCACGCACATCACCGCCGGCGCAAAAGGCCCGACCACCAGCGCCCCGCACAACCACCGCATGCACCGCCGGGTCTGCCCCCCAGGCCGCGAGTGCCGGGGCGATCCGGCGATAGTTGGCGAGGGTCAGTGCGTTTAGCGCCTGCGGCCGGTTGATCGTCAGGGTCGCAATCCCGCCCACCCGATCGAGCAGGATCTCTTCCCCATCATTCATTCGAGGGGCCGAGCAGACGGCGAGCGATGATGACCCGCATGATCTCGTTTGTGCCTTCGAGGATCTGGTGCACGCGCACGTCGCGCAAATAGCGCTCGATCGGGAAGTCCTTGAGATAACCGTAACCGCCAAACAGCTGCAGCGCCTCGTTGCAAACGTGAAAGCCGGCATCGGTCGCAAAACGCTTGGCCATCGCGCAGTGCATGACGGCCTGCGGATCGGCGGCCTCGAGGCTCGCCGCTCCGCGCCACACCATCAGCCGCGCCGCCTCGATTTCGGTAGCCATATCCGCGAGTTTGAATTGCAACGCCTGAAAATCGGCAAGCGGCCGTCCGAATTGGCGGCGCTCGCCGAGATGCGTCCGCGCCGCTTCGAGGCAGGCGCGCGCCCCTCCCAATGAGCATGCTGCGATGTTGAGCCGCCCGCCGTCGAGCCCCATCATCGCGATTTTAAAGCCGTCGCCCTCGGCGCCGAGCCGGTTGGCGACCGGCACCCTGCAATCCTCGAAGATCACCATCGCCGTTGGCTGCGAGTTCCAGCCAAGCTTTTTTTCCCGTTTGCCAAACGACAAACCCGGTGCCCCCTTTTCCACCACGAGGCAGGAGATGCCGTGCGGTCCCTCGCCGCCGGTCCGGACCATCGCGACATACATGTCGCTGGCGCCGCCGCCCGAAATAAACGCCTTGGTGCCGTTTAAAACGTAATCGCCGCCGTCGCGGCGGGCGCGCGTTGTCAGCGCCGCTGCGTCCGAGCCGCTGCCCGGCTCGGTCAGACAATAGCTGGCAAGATGGTCCATTCGCGTCAGCTTTGGCAGAAACCGGGCACGCTGCTCGTCATTACCAAAGCGGTCGATCATCCACGAGACCATGTTGTGAATCGATAGGTAGGCGGCGGTGGAAACGCAGGCGGCAGCCAGTTCCTCGAAGAGGATCGCGGCGTCGACGCGGCCGAGCCCGCTGCCGCCGAATTCTTCACGAACATAAATCCCCGCGAAGCCCAGCGCCGCTGCCCGGCGCAGCGCTTCGACCGGGAATTCCTCGGACTCGTCCCACCCTGCTGCGTACGGGAGCCATTCCTCGCGTGCAAAAATCCGTGCGGTCTCCTGAAACGCCCGTTGCTCGTCGGAGAGCGCGAAATCCATGCCGCGAATATAGCTGCAACCGAGTAGCCTGCAACCAATCCAGGTTGCGTTTTCAGTTGGGGTCAGCCTTCGGCAGCATGCTCGGCTAGCCTCATCCCGGCAGGAAGAGGCTTGAAATGCCTTGAAAGAGCCAGGCCCTGGCGCTGGTATGACGAGCCTATGGCGCTTCCGTAGAGTTTATCCGGTCGGGTGATCAAGCGCTCATACACGAGGCGGCCAACGATTTGGCCGTGCTCGATTAGGAACGGCACCTCGTGTGCGCGAACTTCCAACACCGCACGGCTTCCCTTGCCTCCAGTCTCCGCCATGCCGAAGCCGGGATCAAAGAAACCCGCATAATGCACTCGAAATTCACCAACGAGCGTGTCGTAGGCCAGCATCTCTGCTGCTTGGTCGGTCGGTATCGCGACCGCCTCGCGCGACGCTAGGACGTAGAAGTCCTCCGGATCCAGGATTATCCCTTCTTTGTTGGCCTTGAACACGGGGTCCCAAAAGTCTTGCACATCGTAGTAGTTTGTCACGTCAACATCTATTACTGGTGTATGCTTTTTTGCCTTGTAACCGACGAAGCCGTTTTGCAGCGTACCGCTTACGTCAACGGTTACTGCGAGCCCGCCCTCGATAAATTCGCGGCTGATCGGCGAACCGGCAGATACCACGTCGAAGCCGACTTCTTCGTGCAGCCGCCGCAGCGCGGCATTGCTTGAAGTTGGTCTTCCTCGCCGTACGCGCAGTTGAACCAGGCGTGAACCCGTACGAACCCGAATACTAAAGGACCGGGGAGATAGCTCTGCGTAAAGCGCTCCAGAGTAATTAGATTTAATGCTGTCGAATTCTGTCCCGTAATCGGTAATTACGCGCGCAAAGACATTTAAACGTCCGGTTGAGCTTTTCGGGTTGGCTGAGCCGGATGTTCGGTATCGAAGTCTTAGATGTTCCAGCAACTGCACAATGTACACGCAGTCCTTTTCCAGCACAGCGCCCTTGTTTAGGTCGAGTGTATGAAGCGACATGGCGCTTAATTTTTCTGCAACCGTGCAATCCGGGCCAGGAAGAAAACTCGAGCGGACACGATGGGCTACGCTTCCCAGGCGCAGATCAAGGCTCGCCGGCTGAATCTGGTCGTCAGAAATCCGTTCAAGGGATTTAATCTCGTGAGTACGCTCGATCGCGTCACGCAGCAACTGCGAGGGCAGGATCCCGGTTGCGTGCTCAAGCTCTCGCGGCTGAGGAGGCGGAAATAAGTCGCCAGTGGACCGCTCGGGCTCTGGCACTGGGAACAGCACGGGCTGCATCGGTTCCGACATAATGCACACACTCGTCCAGATCGATCAGCGCTGTATCTAATCTTCCAAGACCACTCCGGAAACACCAATGGCCACTTCGCTTCTCCCACCGCACCGAGCCAAAATGCAGACAGTCGGCGCCAGCTTCGACGATAGCGTGTCGCCGATTGGCTTGGAACCGGTAACCGCGCCAACAACTCGCTAGTGGTGCGAACCGAACAAATGATTCCCATCTCATTTCGCCGCCCCCGCGAAAGCGGGGGTCGAGGCCTGCCCTGGCCTGAACGGGGGCCGCCATGTGAGCGCCTATCCTGGGTTCCCGCTGTCGCGGGAATGACGGAAGAGTGGTACTAACTGTTAAAATCGTACCACTAGGGCACTTCCGTGCGGGAATCCGGACCGACGCGGATACGGTCGTTTCCGTCTGAACGGAGGGGCTGTTATAAAGGTAGCCTTCTCCAGCGGGCACCGCACATGGTTTTGACACTCGATTATCAAGCAGCCTCATGACAGGCGATCTCAAGTCGCTGCTAGAGATGGTGGCCGGGGGCCGCAGCTTGAGCGAGAGCGAGGCCGAAACGGCATTCGACATCATCATGAGCGGAGATGCGACGCCATCGCAGATGGGCGGCTTCTTAATGGCGCTGCGCGTCCGCGGCGAGACTGTCGACGAGATTGCCGGTGCGGCCCGGATCATGCGAGCCAAGGCGGTGCATATAGAGGCACCGCCCGGGGCCATCGACACTTGCGGAACCGGCGGTGATGCCTCGGGCAGCTTCAATATCTCAACAGCGAGCGCCTTGGTCGTTGCCGGCTGCGGCGTACCCGTCGCCAAGCACGGGAACAGAGCGCTGTCGTCGAGATCGGGTTCGGCCGACGTCTTGACGGCGCTGGGTGTCAACATCGACGCCGATCTTGCGATCGTTCGCGCCTGCTTGTGGGAAGTTGGTATCGGATTTCTGATGGCGCCGCGCCATCATAGCGCCACCCGCCATGTTGCCCCCACCCGTGTCGAACTTGGCACCAGGACAATCTTCAACCTATTGGGTCCGTTGTCGAGCCCGGCCCTGGCGCGGCGGCAGTTAGTCGGCGTGTTCGCCCCCGAATGGGTAAGACCGATGGCTGAGGTATTGGGACGATTGGGCAGTGAGCGTGCCTGGGTCGTCCACGGCGACGGCCTCGATGAATTGACGACAACGGGCCCAACCAAAGTCGCCGCGCTTGAGGACGAACGGGTAGAGACATTCGAAATCAGCGCCGGCGACGCCGGTTTGCCGTCGGCGCGGCTTGAAGATTTGCGCGGCGGCGAGCCGCCCCTTAACGCCCGGCTGATGCGCAATCTGCTGGCGGGAGTGGGCGGACCCTTGCGCGACGTCGTGTTGCTGAACAGTGCAGCGGCCCTGCTGATCGCCGGGCGCGCCGCCAACCTCTATGAGGGGGCTGAACTCGCGGCGCGAGCAATCGATTCCGGAGCGGCGCGCCGCATCCTCGACGCTCTCGTCTCCCGCACCAACACCCCCGCGGAAACGTCGGAGGTCGCCCGATGAGCGACGTGCTTGAGCGAATTTGCGCCGAGAAGCGCGCGTATGTTGCCCGCCTGAAAGCGGAATATCCTGAAGCGAGGCTGGTGGACGCGCTCGCCGAGGCTCCACCGGCGCGGTCCTTTGCCGCCGCCCTCGAGCGGCACTTGGCGCAAGGCCGTTTCGGGCTGATCACTGAGATCAAGAAGGCTTCACCGAGCGCCGGGCTGATCCGACAGGATTTCGATCCGGCTGCTCTCGCCCGCGGCTACGAGGCTGGCGGTGCCAGCTGTTTGTCAGTGCTGACCGACGCGCCGTTCTTTCAAGGCAGCAATGATGATCTGCAGGCGGCCCGCGGCGCCGCTTCATTGCCTGTCCTACGCAAGGATTTCATCCTCGACCCCTATCAGGTCCTCGAAAGCCGCCTGATCGGGGCCGATTGTATATTGGTGATCATGGCGGCGCTGTCCGACAACGACGCTCGCGAGCTAGCCGCCGCCGCGGCCGAAGTGGGCCTCGATGTGCTGGCCGAGGTGCATGATCAAGCGGAACTCGAGCGCGCTCTGCTGCTTGGCTGCCGTTTGATCGGCATCAACAACCGCAATCTGAAGACGTTGAGCGTCGATCTCGGTACGACTGAACGGCTGACAAGCAGGGTGCCGTCCGATCGCATCGTCGTCGCCGAGAGCGGGATTCGTGGCCCCGTCGATCTTGAGCGGCTCTCCGCGGCCGGCGCGCGATGTTTCCTTGTCGGCGAAACCTTGATGCGCGAGCCCGATGTGACCGCCGCGACGCGACATTTGCTTCGTCTGCCCGAATTCACGCATCTCGACTCGCAGGGCCGCGCCCGCATGGTCGACGTCTCAGACAAAGACGAGACAGACCGTGTTGCCATAGTCGGCGCGCGCGTCGTGATGCAGCCCCAAACCTTGGAGCGAATCAGAGCAGGCGATGTCGCGAAGGGCGATGTGCTCGCGGTCGCCAGACTGGCGGGAATCATGGCTGCCAAACGCACCGCCGAGTTGATCCCGTTGTGTCACCCGTTGGCGTTGACATCCGTGGAAGTTGATCTCGCCTGCGTGCCCGAGAGGAATGCAGTCGAGATCGTCGCTACCTGCCGCATGCGCGGGCGCACCGGGGTCGAAATGGAGGCGCTGACGGCAGCCAGCGTTGCGGCCCTGACAATCTATGACATGTGCAAAGCGGTAGATCGCGGCATGGTCGTCACCGATTTGCGGCTGCTAAGCAAATCGGGCGGCCGATCGGGACATTGGGAGGCTAACCGATGATTTCGGTAGAAGAGGCGCTGCAGCGTCTGTTGTCGCTTATCGAGACCCTGCCGCCCGAGCAAATCGCTTTGTCTGAGAGCCTTGGCCGGGTGCTTGCCGAGGATGTCGCCGCCCGCCGTACTCAACCGCCCTTTGCCGTATCGGCAATGGACGGCTATGCCGTGCGAGCCGATGACCTTGGCCATATTCCCGCCGAGTTGCGTATTGTTGCCGAGGTGCCGGCGGGGGCAGGTTTCGGTGGCCACGTGGGCCAGGGAGAAGCGGCGCGCATCTTCACAGGGGCGCCGATGCCGGCCGGCACTGATACCGTCGTGATTCAGGAAGACACTAAGCGCGAGGGCGACCGGGTACGGGTGCTCGAAGCTGCGCAGCGTGGTCGTCACGTGCGGCCGGAAGGCCTCGATTTCACTGAAGGTGAGGTGTTGCTGACGGCGGGACGTCGGTTGACAGCGCGCGATATCGGCCTCCTCGCGGCAATGAACCGGCCGTGGCTGTTCGTCCGTCGCCGGCCACGTATTGGCATTCTGTCGACCGGCGACGAGATTGTCATGCCGGGGGAGCCAATCGGGCCGCATCAGATCGTAAGTTCGAACAGCCTCGCACTTTCTGCGGTGGTGTCGGCCTGCGGCGGGATCCCGGTTTCCGTCGGCAATGCTCCGGACGATCCCGAGGCACTGAGACGGATCGCCAACGCGACACGCGGCGTCGATCTGCTGGTGACCACCGGCGGCGCGTCTGTCGGCGAGCACGACCTTGTGCGCGATGCTCTAGCCACGGACGGGTTCGCGCTCGAGTTCTGGCAGATCGCGATGCGGCCCGGCAAGCCGTTGATGGTTGGCCGATACCACGGGACGCCGATGCTCGGTCTACCCGGGAATCCGGTCTCAACCTTTGTTTGCTCGGTACTGTTTCTGGTCCCGGCCATCAAGCGGCTGAGCGGTGATTCCGCTGCCGACACCTGCGTGTCAACTGTCCGACTCGGCGCACCAATCGCCGCGAACGACCGCCGCCAAGATTACCTGCGCGCCCGAGTCGCTCACGCCGCTGATGGATTAGAGGAGGTTTTCCCATTTGACCTGCAGGACAGCTCCATGATGCGCCTCCTGTCACTCGCCGATTGCCTGATCCTGCGTCCCCCGCATGCCCCCAGCGCTGCGATCGGAGAAATGGTTCCCGTCGTTCGCTTCCCCACCGGTGCGTTACCAATCTGAGCAAGCCGGTCTGGAGAAATTCGACCCCTTTGCATTACTTGACGGAGCAGGCGAACTAAAGTAGAACGGCTGGTGTGTTTAGGATTTGTTCTGAGCTGCTGAGGAAGGGTTCTCATGCTGACTGTAAAGCAGCGCGAATTGCTGATGTTTATCAATCAGAGGCTGATCTCGACGGGAGTCTCGCCATCTTTTGACGAGATGAAAGATGCACTGCGCCTAAAATCTAAGTCCGGGATTCATCGGCTCGTTAGCGGTCTGGAAGAACGCGGCTTTATCCGAAGGCTGCCGCATCGTGCGCGAGCGTTGGAAGTCGTCAAACTGCCCGAGGAAAGTGCCGCTCCGGCCGGCGACCGCGGCGGATTCTCCGCCAAGGTGATCCACGGTGATTTCAGGGCGTCATTGCCCGGGACATCGGTGGCACCCGATGTCGAGGCTGTCGAGTTGCCGCTGTACGGCCGGATAGCGGCCGGCACGCCGATCGAGGCGCTTCGCGACCAAAACGCTTCAATCGGCGTACCGGCAAGTCTGCTCGGACATACCGGCGAACATTACGCGCTCGAAGTTGCCGGTGACAGCATGATCGAAGCCGGGATTCTTGATGGTGACACCGTAATTATCGAGCGCGGCAATACCGCCGAGAACGGGACTGTAGTCGTGGCCCTCATCGATGAGCAGGAGGTGACCCTAAAGCGCTTACGCCGCCGGGGTGCTTCGATCGCGCTCGAGCCAGCGAACAAAGCCTATGAAACCAGAATATTCGGTCCAGATCGGGTCAAGGTGCAGGGACGCCTTGTTGGCTTGCTGCGCCGCTATTGAGCGGCATAGTTCAAAAGTGGCCGCGCAGCATGGCGAAGCAGAGCCGCCATATCTGCAGCGCATCGACGCTTTGCAAGGAAGAATTGAATGGGTCATGCCTGGCTCTCCTAAGGCGGCCTAACCAGTGGTCGGCGATCTTGGCCTGCAATAGCGCCGGTAGCGCTGCACGAGGAACCGCGCTACAGCCGCACCGGGCCACATCCAAATGAGAATACGCGAGCGCCCCGATCTCGGCAGCGATGGCCCATAGAGCCGGGGAGCTTCGGATCTGCTGAACGTCGGCTGGAGCGAGCCGATAGCGGGCGCTTAGCTCGGCTGGGATAAACGGCCGTCGAGCATCTATCCACATCGGTAATGATCGCAGCATACCTGACAGGGCGAAGGCGATCCCGATATGCCGGGCAGCCGTCAAGGCGATCTGCTCGCTTACGCCTAAAATCTCGAGTGCGAGGTACATCAGCCGCGACGAGGTCGCCTCAGCATACTTTTCGAGTACCGCGAGATTGGCGGGCGGCTCATCTTCAAAATCGGTTTCGCGCGCGTCGATCACGCCGTCGAAATGAACGCGGGTCAACCGGTATTCACGAACCACCGCGGCCAGCGCGTCGACGACGGGCTCATGCCGTATCGGACCGGCGCCGTAGATTGCGGCGATATTTTCGCGCCACCATTGTAGCCGCATTCTACCGAGGGTCGGCTGAGTGACCGTCTCCCGCACCCTTGCAATCTCGTAGTTGAAGGCGTAAAGCGCAAACAGCGCTTCGCGGCGCGCGGCCGGGGCGAACAACGCCGTCTGGTACCGGTCGCGGTCGTGGCGCCGTACCAACGCCGCGACCGGCGACAGCGGGACCGCACAAACGGAACGCTGTCTAGGGACCGACGTTTTGTCACGCACCCTGTTCACAGAACCCGGGATGGTCATCATGGCTTTCGAACTGCCGCCCCTGCCCTACCCGAAAAACGCGCTCGAGCCGCACATTTCCGAGCGGACGATGGATTTTCACCATGGCAGGCACCATCAAGCCTATGTCACTAACCTCAACAACCTCGTCAAGGGCTCTCCGCTTGAGCAGCAATCGCTTGAGGAGATTATCAAGGCGACGGCCAAGGACAGCTCGAAGACCGGTGTCTTCAATAATGCTGCACAGGTGTGGAACCACACGTTCTTCTGGCATTCGATGAAGCCGCAGGGTGGTGGCGCACCTAGCGGCGACATTGCAGCGGCAATCACCAGGGATTGCGGTGGCCTGGACAAGTTCAAGGAACAGTTCAAGGCGGCGGCTGTGGGTCAGTTTGGCAGTGGCTGGGCTTGGCTCGTTGCCGAAAGGGGACAACTGAAAATCGTTCCAACGCCAAATGCGGTAAACCCGTTATCCGAGGGCCAGACCGCGCTGGTGACCTGTGACGTGTGGGAGCACGCTTACTATCTTGATTACCAGAACCGGCGTCCGGATTTTGTACAAACCTTCCTTGATCACTTAATTAATTGGGACTTCGTCGTCCAAAACTTGGCGAAAGCAAAATAGCCACCGCGGTCACGACCGTATCGACATTGCGAAATAGCCGGAGGGCTGGCCTGCGAGCTAGCCCTCGTAACTTCTGATCAAAATCAAAGATGGGTTCCGCGGTCGAGTAATGCCGACGTATACTCTCGGTAGCTGATCCCGAGGGCTTCAGCGCGAGCAAGCCGAGCGAGAACGATTTCGCGCGGCGGTGTCCTCCAAGCGTTGGCAATAGCCTTTTTCCAGCAAAAGGCTCGCCAGCCGGCCTGCGGATCGAGCGGTGGTCCGCGGTTATGGCCGATCAAGACCGGCAAAGACGCTCTCTCAATTCGTCGGATGTGATCGCTCCGATGCGCGACTAAGGGCTACCTTACCAAATTCGCGTCGCTAGCGTCCTAGCGCGGCAAAAGTATCTTTAGAGGACAGGTGATAATTATCGGATCGTGCTGCTTCCGGTCTGTATGTGTTTGCGGGCGTTCGCCTCAGCATTCGCACGGAAGACTTGATCGGTCAACTGTTGCTGCTGCTGCGGCATCGCGTTGTAGAGGCTTTCGAAGGCCGGGAGGAGTTTCTGCAACCCGTGAGCGTGGATTTGAGCGATCTGCTCATAGGATCTCATGTTCTGCAAAGCGTTCATGGTCGGGTATTGTTGCATTCGTTGCGTAAATTGCCGATCCATCGCGCGGGCGTTCTCCCGCATAACGTTGGCAAATTGCTCCCACTGCGGCTGCTCAGCCGGAGTAATCTGCAGCTGCGTGCGCAACTGCTTGATGTGCTCCTCGACACGCTGTTCCGCATTCGCGCCCGGAACTCGATGAGAGGACATGGGAGAGGCAAACTCCATCGGTGTTGCCGGCGTCGTGTTACCCAGCGACTGATTGGTTTGAGCCGAGACGGCACCGGAAAATGCCAACATTATGCCAAAGGCAACCGAACTTACGTAGGCTGTGCGGAACATATTAGCGATCCTTTGCCAGAAGCTCTCACCGACGTTGCAAAGCGAAGTGCGAGTTGCAGGTCAACGGTTTCCTAGCTTTTAGTATCCGTAACCATAGCCGTAGTAAGCCGGGGGGGGCGGCGCGTAGTAGTAGCTATACGGATAGCCGTAATAGACCGGCGGTGGCGCGTAGTAATAATTATAGGGGTTTGAGGCCGCCGCGGCGCCAAGGCCAAGACCGATAATTCCACCGGCGATTGCGGCCCCGACGGCGGCTCCATCACCGCCGCGATGCCAGCCGCCATGATGCCAATCGTCGGCATGGGCCGCAGGAGCCAGAGCGAGAGCAGCGCTGAATGCGACCGCAGTTAACTCCTTCACGCGCATGGTTAAGCCCAACTGCTGGTGACTACTCTGTACGAAACCACTGCGACCGCGAAGAAGTTCCCTAAATAGCAGGTCGGCCTTTTGTTACATTGTCAAGTTGCGGAAGTCCGCCCACTCGGACAGCTTAGGTCGGTGGAATTAGCGCTGCGGCGACGCGACGGTCCTCTGCTAATAGCGCGTTGAAGGTGCGACAAGCGGCACCGGTGTCCATCGGCTCGAGGGCCACTCCGCTTTGCCGAAGCGCTAACCGCAATTCAGGCATCAATGGCAACATTCGACGACCGAGTCCGAGCAGCAAAACTTCGATGCCGCCATGGTCGACGATTGGCATCAAGCTCTGGGCCGTAACCGCAGCAGCATCCGCGGCTAACCATGGCTGAGTGAAATCTGGTGAAACAAGTACCGAGCCGCGCCAAATCACCCCAGAAATGCGAAACCCGCTTGACCCATATCGTTCGATCACCTGACGGCCGGCGGGGACGCGCGGAAATCAGATCCATCACCGCACCGAATGTCGTTAGCGCGCCCGGGTTAGCGAGGATGTAGCCCCTTCGGTCGAGCGAGCGATAGCTGCCCGGTTCGGGCGTACGTAGTACAGTACGGGAGCCGCAATGAATAGAGATGAGTAAGTGCCGATCACAATCCCCCACAGCATAGCTATGCTAAATCCGCGTAAAACTTCCCCACCCAGGAAAAGAAGCGACAGCACTGCCAACGCGACAGTGCTCACGGTCAGTATTGTGCGTGACAATGTCTCGTTCAAAGCTAGATTTATCAATTCTATAAAAGGCATACGCGGATATTTTCGCATCGATTCACGTATTCGATCGTAAATCACGACAGTGTCATTCACCGAATAGCCAGCAACGGTAAGGATCGCCGCAAGGGTGGTCAAATCGAATTCGAGACGAAACAGTGCGAAAATCCCGATTGTCGTCACCACGTCATGCAGGGTCGAGATCATTCCTCCGACCCCAAATTGCCACTCAAAGCGAAAGCCGATGTAGACCGCGATGGCGAGTAAGGCCAATACAGTCGCGGTCACACCCGCGCGTACCAATTCAGCGCCTACGCTGGGTCCGACGACTTCGATGCGGCGATAATCTATGCCTGAGCCAAGCGCCCTGCGAGCTGCTTCCACGGCTTTTTCCTGTGCCGCGTCCCCGCCCGGCTGACGCGGTAGCCGAATTAGCACGTCGGTTGGTGGGCCAAACCCCTGCAGCGAAGCATCGCCGAGATGCAGCGCGTCGAGCTTCTGCCGCATCTCTCCAAGATTGGCGGGCCCGGGTGTTACCCGCACTTCCATCAAGGTTCCGCCGACGAAGTCGATCCCGTAATTCAGGCCGACGCTCGCGAACAATCCGATAGACGACAGAGTCAGCAATGCCGAAAAGGCAAAGCCAAGTTTGTGCCATCTCATGAAATCGATTTTCGGCGTGCGCCGAATGACGATCAGCGGTCTCAACATGTGGCGGTCACAGCACCATCGTGTATGGTCAGATCGGCACGGTTCGCGGCTTCCAACGCCGCACCCAGGTTACGATCAGCAGCCGAGTGACCAAAATCGCCGAAAATAGCGAAGTCAATACTCCGATACTAAGCGTCACGGCGAAACCTTTGACTGGCCCGGAACCGAGCCAAAACATTAAAGCGCCCGCCACGAGGGTGGTGATGTGGCTGTCGAGGATCGTCCCGAAAGCGCGCTTGAACCCGGCATCGAGCGCCGAGAGGATCGTGCGGCCGGCGCGAAGTTCTTCACGCAGGCGCTCATAGATCAACACATTTGCGTCGACCGCCATTCCCATCGTGAGAGCGATCCCGGCGATCCCTGGCAAGGTGAGCGTGGCACCGAGCAAGGACAAGCTACCCAGCATCAGGCAGAGGTTAAAAAACAAAGCGACATCCGCGAAAATGCCGAACAGGCCATAGAACAGAATCATGAACACGACGACGAGCGCCACCCCGACCACGCAGGCCGTGGTCCCAGCCCGGATCGAATCGGCGCCAAGGCCGGGGCCGACAGTGCGCTCTTCGAGGATTGTGATCGGCGCCGGCAATGCCCCAGCACGCAGCAGCAAGGCAAGGTCACTTGCTGACTGCACCGTAAAGCTCCCCGAGATAATGCCCGACCCACCGAGGATCGGCTCGCGGATGATGGGTGCGCTAATAACCTTATTGTCGAGGACGATGGCAAACGGTTTGCCCACATTCTCGCGGGTGGCGTCCCCAAAGCGCCTTGCGCCCTCAGCATCGAAGCGGAAGCTAACGACTGGCTCATTGTTTTGGAACGTTGGCTGCGCATCGACCAACGTATCGCCACCGACCATCACCCGCTTGCGGACGACATAAGCGCTGGGGCCGACATGCACACCGTTTGTCTCCTGAGTTGGTAGAATTTCATCACCGAGGGGCAAATGACCGCTGCGTGCATCTTCCAGCGACGCGCCTGTATCAACCAGCTGAAAAGTCAGCTTGGCGGTTCGGCCGAGCAACGCTTTGACGTGTTCAGGATTGTCGACCCCCGGAAGTTGAACGAGGATCCGGTCCTGGCCCTCCCGTTCGATCGTTGGCTCCTTCGTCCCCGTCTCATCGATACGCCGACGGATAATCTCGATTGACTGTTCCACGGCCTGGCTACGGCGTGTTTCGGTTGCCAGTGCGCTGAACCGCACGGTGCCTGATCCGTCGGGAGCGATGGCGACAGCAAGGTCGGGATCTATCTTGGCCAGGACCTGACGCGCGTCGTCGATACGTTCCGGCTGCCGGATCTTAAACTCGATAGCATCGCCATTTACCGCCAACCCGGTGTAGCCTATGTTACCTCCCAATAGAGCGTTGCGGACATTATCGACGATGGAATTGAGTCGCTCGCGTCCGGCCGCGGCAACGTCGACCTCCAGCAACAGATACGAGCCACCTCGCAAATCCAGGCCGAGCGCAACCTGCCGATGCGGCACAAAATTAGGCAGTTTGTTGAGCGCCGACGGGCTCACCAAATTAGGAAGGGAGAGGAGCACTCCGAGAGCGCAGACGGCGCAGATCAGAAGAATCTTCCAGTTGGCAAAATAGAGCATGAAATTTCTGGGTCCAGAACCTAGTGCTTCCGGCACGATACTCGCGAGATCAGGCTCAATGGCGCCAGCTTCTCGGGACCCAAATCCAATGATAGCCGTGCCATCGGCAATGGCGCGGTACCCATTGCCACCAATAGGGGCCGGCGTGATAGGGAGCCCGCGTCTCGTCGGGCAGCGGTGGGGGCGGCGGGCGATGATGCGGCGCCCCGCCGGGTCGCAGCAGTGGCAAGATTTCCGATGGTAGCGGCCCGGGCGGATAGGCCGGTTGCGCCGCGACGGCGCACCACGGAATCGCGAATACCGCCAAAGCTGGACCTAGGGATCACCGACGGTGCACTCAAACACTCCGTTTCCTGCGAGCGATTGCTCGCCTGCCGGGGCACGGCCCTCAGGCTGGCCGGGTACGCCCGCCCCGTTGCGCCGATGCTAGGCCCGACGCCGGGCTCCCGCGTGAAGCTCACTCCTTTGTTTCCACCTTAGCCCGGCTCTGGTCCTTCTGTCGGACGGCTTCGCGCGTTGCTGCCGGGTCTGGCTTGGCAACGATATTGGTTATCGTGCTGCGGACGACGCGCACCCGCACGCCCTCGGCGATCTCGATGCTAACCTCGTCCGCACCGTCGGTGCGTACCACCGTCCCAATTATGCCCCCGCCAGTCACCACTTTGTCGCCTCGCCTCAGCGCCTCGAGCGTAGCCCGGTGCTCTTTTGCCTTCTTCTGCTGCGGTCTGATCAAAAGAAAGTAGAACACGACAAAGATCAGTACCAGCGGAAGGAATTGCAACAACGCGCTCTGATTGTCGAACATGCCCGAGACACCGGTTCCCTGAGCGTAGGCGGTGGAGATCAGCATCGGGATGGAGCCTCGATATCCTGCGCCGCGGGCTTCGGGGCGGCGCGCCAGCCTGCCGATGCGGATCGATTGCGCCGCTCGGTGAGGAATACGTATGCGATGCCCGGTTAAAGAGCAATGGGCGGCTCTGGAGTGCGTTTCGGAACGTGGCGGGACTTCCCGAATTTACCGTGTGTGATAAGGTCCGCGCCGTTTATATCCTATTGATGATGTCGAACGCGTAATGACCGACGCTGGTTTTCAGCCGCTGTTGCAGCGGATTGCCGATGCCCTAGAACGTCTCGCTCCCGCGCCGCCGCCGGCAATCGAGCTCGGCGTTGCTGACGCCTTTGTCTGGCATGCTGAGCGCCACTGGCTCGAGCCGGTAGACGAAGTGAGCCGCGTCGAAATCGAGCTATTGCATGGGATCGACCGAGTCCGTGACATCCTACTCGACAATACCCGTCGCTTCGCCGCGGGGCTTCCCGCCAACAATGTGTTGCTATGGGGTGCGCGCGGCACCGGGAAAAGCTCGCTCGTGAAGGCTGCTCATGCCGCGGTTAACGCCGAGCGGCCGCACGCGGTTGCGCTCATAGAGATCCATCGCGAAGACATCCCGAGCCTGCCGGACCTGCTGTCGCTAGCGCGACAATCGGTTCGTCGGTGCTTGTTGTTCTGCGACGACCTATCATTCGATCAGCACGACACCAGTTTCAAATCGCTGAAAGCGGTGCTCGAAGGAGGCATCGAAGGTCGTCCGACAAATGTTGTGCTGTATGCCACTTCGAACCGCCGCCACCTGATGCCTCGCGAAATGATCGACAACGAACGCTCGACGGCAATCAACCCTTCTGAGGCGGTTGAAGAGCAAGTATCGCTTTCGGATCGGTTCGGGCTTTGGCTCGGCTTTCACAATGTCGACCAAGACACCTATCACACGATCGTGCGCGGTTATGCGGAACGTTACGGTCTCGATCTGGCGCCCGATCGACTGAAAGCTGAGGCAAACGAGTGGTCGATCACCCGCGGCTCCCGCTCAGGGCGAGTTGCCTGGCAATTCATCCAGGATCTCGCCGGTCGTCTTGGCAAGCCGCTCACCTGAACAAGGGGTGATCAGTTAGCTCGGCCGCCCTTCCTTGTTGGCGGTCGTGGACAACGGCGGCAGATACTCGCGCGGATCGACCGGCTTCTTGCCCCGGCGCAGCTCGAAATGGAGCTGTGGTTCGCTGACGTTGCCGGTTGCGCCGACACGGGCGATAACTTGACCGCGAACGACTTTTTGCCCGGTCTTTACGAGGACCAGATCACAGTGTGCATAGGCTGAAATCCAGCCGTTCGGGTGCTTAACCAGAACCAAGTTGCCGTAGCCGCGTAGCTCGTTGCCGGAATAGGCAACAATCCCGCCATCAGTTGCCTCGATGGCAGCACCCCGCGAGGCGGCAATATTGATGCCGTCGTTGTGCGTACCATCTTGCCCGGTTCCAAAGCCTTCGAGCACGCGGCCGCGGACTGGCCAAAGAAAAGTCCCGTCGCCATGAGCGGCCGGGGCCTGTGTTTCCGCGGTTCCAGTTGTGCCGGTCGTCTCGGGTGATGGCGGTGGACTGTGTTCGCTCGTGATCGAAGCCGCGGTCGGGGGCGTCAATCGCGTGGGTGGGTTTGTTGGCGAGGTGGCCGGACTTGGCAGCGATGCGGCCGCGCTCGGAACTTCAGCCGAACCTGGTTGAGCCAATGCAATTGGCGGCGTTGTCGAAAGCTTTTTCGTCGAGGTTTGAAGAGGTGGATTATTCAACGGAACCGCTTGCACCGGCACGGATGCTGAGGGCGCAACCGGTGTCGCTACCGCAAGCGGTGAATAAGTCGGGGTTGGCCCGTATGGCGGGGGCCGTGTCGGCATCGGCCCGCCCATAGCCACCATTGGTCGAGACGAATCGGGCTCGGCCCCGGTCGGGATGATCAGAGCCTGTCCGACCAGAATGCGATAGGGTGGCAACAGATGATTCGCATCAGCCAAAACAGACATCGGAACATGGTACGCGTGGGCGATACCCGACAGTGTTTGGCCGCGCTGCACGGTAACTTGGGCCGGCGGGGGCGGTCCCTGGTCGCCCGTAACGACGGGTGCCGGCCCCCGGCTGGCACACCCCGCAAACGTTAGCACCAACGCTAGGAGCGAGCCCGCCGCTCCGAGTGTAGGTCGCCGCAGCACATCGCTTGTTGTCATTGTCCCCCCTGCGCGCCCCCCGACGCGCAAGTCTCCATAGCCCTTGGTACTCTAGCTCGAACGCATGTCAAGCCTCGCCGGCCGCTCGCCGCGGCAGACCGGCTACAAGCGGGACAAACCGCACCAAGCCGAGATGCTCCGTGGCAAAGCCGCCGTCGGTCCGACGGATGCGCAATAACTGTTGGTCGCGGCGATCGCTGCCCACTGGCGCTACCAATACCCCGTCCCGCGCTAAGCCATCTATGAGAAGTGCGGGGATATCGGTCGCCGCCGCGGTAACAATTACCCGATCGTAAGGGATCTGCTCCGGCCAGCCGTTGGTGCCGTCGCCAAATCGGAACACAATGTTGGTCAGTCGCAACGATTCGAGCCGGGCTTGTGCATCCCGCAGCAATTCGCGATGGCGCTCAATCGTAAAAACTCGGCGGGCAAGACGAGCCAAGACCGCCGTCTGGTAGCCTGAGCCGGTGCCGATTTCGAGAACCTTGTGGCGTTCGCCGAGCTCAAGCTTTTCAGTCATCAGCGCAACAACGTAGGGCTGACTCACGGTCTGCCCATGCTCGATAGGTAGGGCGACATTTTCGTAAGCCTGATCGGCGAAGGCGGGTGGTATAAACCTTTCGCGCGGCGTCTTTTCGATCGCCCCCAACACCCGAGCATCCGAGATGGCGCAACGACGTAGCTCCATCAATAGCCGCAGCTTATGCTGTATTAGCCCCGGATCCGAAGTGGTCTCACTCATGACGCTCGATAATGCGCTGGCCTCCGAGATAAGGCTGTAAGGCTGGCGGGATCGACACAGTGCCGTCTTCGTGCTGGTAGTTCTCCAGGATCGCGATCAAGGTGCGGCCAACAGCCAAGCCCGAACCGTTTAAGGTATGCACTGGCCTCGTTCCTCTACCCTCAGCCGGGCGGTAGCGCGCCTTCATGCGCTGTCCCTGAAAAGCCCCGCAATTCGAGCAGCTCGAAATCTCCCGGTAAGTGGACTGTGCCGGCAGCCACACCTCGATGTCGTAAGTCTTCTGCGCCGCAAAGCCCATGTCCCCGGCGGAGAGCACCATTACTCGATAGGCTAGCCCAAGCCGCTTCAAGACCTCCTCGGCGCAACTGGTCATGCGCTCATGCTCTGATGCCGACTGCGCTGGTGTCGTCACTGAGACCAACTCGACCTTCATAAACTGGTGCTGGCGGATCATGCCGCGGGTATCTTTCCCGGCCGCGCCGGCCTCTGAGCGGAAACAGGGTGTCCACGCGGTGAAGCGCAAAGGCAGCTCGTCTTCGTCGAGGATCTCGTCCGCCACAAGATTCGTAAGCGGCACCTCGGCGGTGGGTATGAGCCATAGCCCCTCGGTGGTGCGGAACAAATCTTCGGCAAATTTTGGCAATTGCCCTGTGCCGAAAACCGCTTCATCGCGCACCAATAGCGGCGGCGATACCTCCTGATAGCCAAACTCACGAGTGTGAAGATCGAGCATGAACTGCGCGAGCGCGCGTTCTAACCGCGCCAGATCCTGCCGCAATACGACAAACCGCGAGCCCGAGAGCTTGCCGGCGCGCCGAAAATCCATCAGCCCTAGGCGTTCTCCGATTTTTTCGTGCGACGCGGGTTCGAAATTGAAGAGTGGCGGCTCGCCTTGGCTGCGAAGCAATAGGTTCGCCGTCTCATCGGCGCCGTCGGGCACATCTTCGGCGGGCAGGTTGGGGAGCGTCGCTAGGATTTCGTCGATTTGCGCGCGCAGCGCCGCAGCTTCAGCTGTTGCGTCCGTCTCGGCATCTCGGTCGGCCTCGACCTGTCGCAGAAGTGACTCAATGTTCTCGCCGCTACGCTTGGCAGCGCCGATCTCGCGCGAAATCCGGTTGCGCCGCGACTGAGCCTCTTGGGCACGGGTTTCGGCGGCGCGCCAAGCCTCGTCGAGCGCCAGTATTTTGTCGCCTGATGGCGGCAAACCGCGGCGCAGCAGGCCGCGATCAAATTCTGCCGGGTGCTCGCGAATCCATCTGATGTCATGCATCTTTGAACTAAAACACAAATGGACCAATGGTCATATAGATGCCTTAGCCTGGTAGGTTCACGCGCTCCCTACGCGGCAGTCGCGGACGAATTAAGGCTCTACCAGGACTCCGAGCCACATCACGCCGTTTACGACGGGGCGGATTTGCCATACCACATCGTCAAATGCCGAATCGCGTTGCAGTACTGGGAGCGTTGCGATGCTGGGATTGATGTCGGAGCGGCCGCTCTTGATCTCGTCGATTCTGACCCACGCCGCCGCCTATCACGGCGATGTCGAGATCGTCTCGCGCACAGTCGAAGGTCCGATCCACCGCTACTCCTATCGGGAGGCCGAACGCCGTGCGAAACAGCTCGCGAACGCTTTGCGCCGGCTCGGCATTGGGCCCGGAGACCGGGTTGCGACCCTGGCCTGGAACACGTTTCGCCATTTCGAATTGTATTACGCAATTTCCGGTCTCGGAGCCGTCTGTCATACAATCAATCCGCGCCTGTTCGACGACCAGATTGTTTATATCGTCAACCACGCCGCCGACCGGCTTTTGTTTGTCGATGCTACCTTTTTGCCATCGATCGAGCGTTTGGCGCCACGCTTCCCGGCCGATTGCCAGATCGTGCTGCTTTGCGATGACGGTGCGTCGCCTGAAACCAGCCTGCCGACGCTGCCCTGTTACGAGACCCTGCTTGCTGGCGAAGACGATGTTTTTGCATGGCCCGAATTCGACGAGCGCACCGCCGCTTCGCTATGCTACACCTCGGGCACAACCGGCCATCCCAAGGGCGCGCTATACTCCCATCGCTCGACGATACTGCATGCGTTCGCCATTTCGCTGCCCGACGCGATCTCGATTTCGGCGCGCGATGTCGTCTGCCCGGTCGTACCGTTGTTCCATGCCTGTGGCTGGGGCATTCCTTATGCCGCGCCGATGAACGGCGCAAAGCTGGTCTTTCCTGGGCCGCGGCTCGATGGCGCCAGCCTATACGAGTTGTTCGAGACCGAAGGCGTAACCTATGCCCTCGGAGTGCCGACCGTGTGGCTTGGCTTTGAATCCCACCTTTCAACATCCGGCACGAGCTGTTCGACCCTGCATCGGGTTTTGTCCGGCGGCGCGGCGGTGCCCCCGTCAATGGTCGAGGCCTATGCTCGGCACGGCATCGATATGCGCCAGGGCTGGGGCATGACAGAGATGAGCCCGCTCGGCACGACTGCGGCGCTGAAGGCCAAACACCGCGATCTCGATCCGCAGGGGCAGCTTGCAGTTAAGGTCAAACAGGGAAGGCCGGTCTTTGGCGTGGAAATCAAGATTGTCGACGACGACGGGCGGACCCAGCCGCACGACGGCAAGTCGATGGGCGAACTCCTGGTGCGCGGTCCGTGGATTGTCAGCGGCTATTTCGCGGATGAGGCAGCGAGCGCCGCCGCGGTCGAGCCCAACGGCTGGTTCCACACTGGCGACATGGCGACAATCGACACCGACGGCTACATGCAAATCACCGACCGGCGGAAGGATGTGATCAAATCGGGCGGCGAATGGATCAGCTCGATCGATCTCGAAAATGCCGCGATTGCGCATGAGGATGTTGCCGAGGCAGCGGTTATCGCCGTCCCCGATCCGCATTGGGGCGAGCGCCCGTTGCTTATCGTGGCGCCGCGCGCTGGCCGTCGCCCCGACCGTGAGGCGCTTATCGAGTTCCTCGCTCGCCAATTCCCGAAATGGATGCTGCCCGACGAGGTTGCCTGCATCGAAGAATTGCCGCACACCGCGACCGGCAAGATCATGAAGACGCGGCTGCGCGAGATGTTTGGGGACGGCAAAGCTCGCGCGCGTTGATATCGGTTGTCTGCTTCCCCATCCTTCGGGGGATGACTGTTACCGTCCGCTTCGCACCCTCGCCGACCGGCTTTCTGCATATTGGCGGTGCACGCACCGCGTTGTTCAACTGGCTATTCGCCCGACATCACCGCGGTATCTTTCGACTGCGCATCGAAGATACCGACCGTAAGCGCTCGACCCCCGAGGCAGTGTCGGCGATCATTGATGGCCTCGAATGGCTCGGTCTCGAATGGGACGGTGAGATCGTCCATCAATTCGCCCGCGCCGAGCGCCATGCCGAGGTCGCGCGTCAATTGCTAAAGGCGGGCCGCGCCTATTATTGCTATTGCACGCCCGCCGAACTGGAGGCGATGCGCGAAAAGGCGCGCGCCGAAAAGCGCTCCGTCCGCTATGACGGCACTTGGCGCGAGCGCGACCCCGGCACCGCACCGCCGGGTGCTGCTCCGGCGATCCGCCTCAGGGCACCGCAGCAGGGAACGACAACCATCCGCGATCGCGTGCAGGGAGACGTCACGATCGCCAATGCCGAACTCGACGATCTGATCATCCTGCGGGCCGATGGCACGCCAACCTATAACCTGTCGGTCGTGGTCGACGATCACGACATGGCGATTACCCATGTGATCCGCGGCGACGACCACCTGAACAACGCCTTTCGGCAGACGCAGATCTACAAGCGCGCTCGACTGGCGCGATCCCGGAATTCGCGCATGTGCCGCTGATCCACGGCCCTGATGGTGCCAAATTGTCAAAGCGGCACGGCGCGCTCGGCGTCGATGCCTATCGAGAGATGGGCTATCTCCCTGAGGCGTTGCGCAATTATCTGCTGCGGCTCGGCTGGAGCCATGGCGACGATGAGATCATCTCGACCGAAGAAGCGATCCGATGGTTCGACCTCGATGCGATCGGCCGAGCGCCCGCCCGCTTCGATTTTGCCAAGCTTGGCAACCTGAACGGCCATTACATTCGTAATGCCGATGACGACCGACTCACCGCACTTGCGTCGCAGGAGCTCGAGAAAACGCTTGGCCGCCCGCTCGACGACACCGACCTCGATCGGCTGCGTCGAGCGATGCCTGAGCTAAAGTTACGGCCGAAAACGCTGGTCGAGCTCGCTGCTAACGCACGCTTTCTGGTGGTGCGGCGACCGATCGAGCCCGATGCGAAGGCGGCGCGGCTGCTGAGCCCGGAAGCGCGCCGACTTCTGGGGGAAATCGGGCCGATGCTGGGGCATGGCGAGTGGCATGCCGTGGCCCTCGAAGAACGAGTACGCGCGTTTGCCGACGAAGACGACCTACCGCTCGGCGCGATCGCGCAGCCGCTGCGTGCGGCCCTGACCGGTTCCAGCTGCCTCGCCCGGCATCTTTTTTGTGATGGAGGTACTAGGCCGCGATGAGAGTTTGGGCCGGATTGCCGACGCGAGTTCCGTTCCTCACTGAACATGGCGGTCGTTTCGCACTTGCGAACGGTTTGCCAACCTGCCCGATGGGGTCTATTTTCACTGGGAAATACGGGACTGGCCCGAGCGCGTTGCAAGAAGAGGTATGGCGATGGATGGGAATAATTTAGCGGCCGGTACGATGACTCTCACGGACAACGAAACCGGCAAATCGGTCGAGCTACCCGTCCTGCACGGAACGATCGGGCCGCGCGTCATTGACATCCGCAAGCTTTACGCCGAGTCCGGGTGCTTCACCTACGACCCAGGTTTCATGGCGACGGCGGCGTGCCGGTCGAGCATTACCTACATCGATGGTGACGAAGGCATCTTGATGTACCGCGGCTACCCGATCCAGGAGCTCGCGGACAAAAGCGATTTTCTCGAAGTCGCCTATCTGCTGCTAAACGGCGAATTGCCCACCGTAAAGGAAAAAGCACAGTTTGTTCACGACATCACTCATCACACGATGGTGCACGAGCAGCTTCGCGTCTTTTTCCAGGGCTTTCGTCGAGATGCACATCCGATGGCGGTCATGTGCGGGGTCGTTGGGGCGTTGTCGGCCTTTTACCATGATTCGACGGACATCCACGACCCCTATCAGAGGATGGTCGCCTCGTATCGCCTAATTGCCAAAATGCCGACCATAGCGGCGATGGCATTCAAATATTCGCTTGGTCAGCCTTTTGTGTACCCACAGAATTCTCTGGGCTACGCTGAGAATTTTCTCCATATGGCGTTTGCGGTCCCTTGCGAGGAATACAAGGTCAATCCCGTCGTCGCGCGGGCTATGGATCGCATCTTCATTCTGCATGCGGATCACGAGCAGAACGCGTCGACGGCGACGGTGCGCAACGCCGGATCGAGCGGCGCCAACCCGTTCGCCTGCATCGCCGCCGGGATCGCCTCGCTGTGGGGACCGGCGCATGGGGGCGCCAACGAGGCGGTGCTGAAGATGTTGGGCCGTATCGGCGACAAGAAGAACATCCCCGAGTTTATCAGCCACGTTAAGAACAAGAACGAGCACGAGATCCAGTTCGGTTTCGGCCATCGCGTCTATAAGAATTACGATCCCCGCGCCCGCGTTTTGCGAGACAGTTGTCACGAAGTTCTCGACGAACTCGGATTCAAAAACGATCCGTTGCTTGATCTAGCCATGGAACTCGAAAAAATATCACTTAACGACGACTATTTCATCACCCGGAAACTGTACCCGAACGTTGATTTCTATTCAGGGATTATTCTGCGAGCGATGGGCTTCCCGACTTCCATGTTTACGGCCTTGTTCGCGATCGCGCGCACCGTCGGCTGGGTCGCACAATGGCAGGAGATGCTTGAAGATACCGATGCCAAGCTGATGCGGCCGCGCCAACTGTTCATGGGCCTGGACGAGCGCCATTACGTGCCGATTGACAAGCGCGGGTGACGCTCACCTCTGAAATGTTGCGTTCTGTCATCGCCGGAAATCGGGAAGTTCTCACCGCTCGCCCCGGGTCCGCACATCCGAACGGGTGACGACTAGTTCGATGGCACCTTTGGCAAAAAATACAAGCGGGGCTAAAGCAGAGGGAGCGAAAGAATGGCAGAGATCCTGGGTTTGGGGTGTACGCATCGACCATTGATGCTGCGCCGGGACGAGGACTGGACCTCTATGATGCGGACGGCGCTCTCCGATCCGGATATGCCCTCCGGTTACAAGGACCCGTCGAACTGGCCGGTGGAGCTCCGCGATGAGCTTGGCAACGACTGGGGCGCTGGCTCGGCAGGGTGAGCGCGTGAGGTCTTCCGGCGCCATTTCGCGGAGGTGCGCCAGGCTCTCGACGAGTTCAGGCCCGATGTCGTGATCATGTTCGGTGATGACCAGTACGAGAATTTCAAGGAGGACATCGTCCCGCCTTTTGCGGTGCTAGCCTATGAGGATCGTGACATCCAACCGTGGAAACACCGCCGCACGCCAGACAACCCGTGGGGTGAGCCAGTGGACACGACCTTCCGGCTGCGCGGCCATCGCCAGGCTGCGAAGTACCTTGCGACCGGGCTGATCGAGAGCGGCGTAGACGTCGCCTATGCTTACAAGCCGCTGCACCACCCCTTCGGCCACGCTTTCGAAAATACGGTTTTGCTGCTCGACGATGATCGGCGCGGCTTCGACTACCCGCTGATACCGTTTTCGGTGAATTGCTATGGCCGGCGTGTCAACGCGGCGCGCGGCCTCCGGCTGCCGTTGGCGCTGCGTGACGATATCCGAAGCCTCGACCCGCCGTCAC
>CAVTLC010000050.1:0-88433 GCA_963735445.1 uncultured Alphaproteobacteria bacterium | reverse complement strand
CGCGTCGGACTTTGTCGTGGCTGTCGGTTTGTTGCGTTTTGTGCGTCGTCTCTGACCTGAAGCGTGCCCCCTCCAAGTTTATGCGCCAGCTTATGCGCCAGGGGCATATGGCCGGTCGTGCATCCTCTAGAAGGTGAATTGGATCGAAGCGTAATAGCTGAACGCATCTGTCGTTGCCCGGTTCTGAACACCCTGTCCGGCCGAAAACATCAGGTGATAGTGCTCGCTCAAATCGTAAATGATGCCGAGATCGAACCCGGTCTGGTCCTTGCCGTCCGCCGTATCTGCGGTGTGGTGGAAAAGCTCGCCGCCGACCGCGAGGTTGTCGGTGATCTGGCGCTGCACCGCCCACCCGAAATACCAGAAGTCGCGATTGCCGATGCCCGGATTGATCCAGTAACCGGCGCCCGCGAATGTCGTCCACCGGCCAAAACCCTTCTGCAGCCACACCGGGAGAAAGACGCGGGTGTGGCCGCCGCCGAGATTGCGGGCGGCGTTTCCTGTCGGCAAGTCGATCGCCGGGTAGATGGCCGCCGCGGCCGCCAGCCGGCCTCATCTTCCGCGAGGAAGCGGTATTTGAAGCCGAACTCGGTGTCGCCATACCCGACCGCCATGCTCCCGCGATCGGGCTTGTCGAAGGCGGCCGGGAAGGTCGCGTGGAGTTGAAGGTCCGGCGCCGCGCCGTAATTGGCGTCGATGCCGGAAAGAATGCCGGCGGTATCGCCGGCAGCGTGCGTGGCAACGGAGAACGTATAAATCTCCCAGTGGCCCGGCTCGACCGGAACCGGATCGTCGGTCCGGAACGGCGGGCCGGCACGCGCCTCCTGCGGGTAGAGTAGCACCACGCCAAGGACCGCAGCGGCACCGGCCGGTGCGCCCGAGCGGACAAGACGCTGAAAACCGGCAAACAGCATCGGCGCCTGGCGCCTCTAGTCTGGGTTCGGCCCCTCGATCTTGTTCTCCAGGACGGCGCCGGTCTTGGCATCGACGCCGACCTCGAAGGTCTGCGCGCCGCGCTTCACGTCAAACGAATAGCGAAGCCCATTGCCGCCGGGCTCGCGTTCGAGCTCCTGATCGGTGATTGTGCCCGGCGCAGCCTTCAAGGCGATCGTGCGGGCCTGCGCCAGCGTGAGCTTCGCCTGGGGCGCGAGTTCCTGACCGGTGTAGGCCCGCGCCGCAACCGGCGCGCTCACAGCTAGGCCGCACAGCAATACCAGACAGGTTGTTGCAAGTGGCCGGGTCATGATGTCTCTCCTTCGTAGCGGTTGGTGATGTTGATTTAACGTGCCGTCACGCTGACCATCTCCCGCCGGTGCGGCCAGAGCACGACCACAGCGGCGAGCATGCAGCCCGTCAGGAACGTGCTGACCGACAGCCCGAGATCGAGACCATGCCGGCTGGCCAGGTAGTCGCCGAGCGTTGTCCCGGCGGTGCGCGCCGCGACGATGCTCGCCCAATACCAGGGGACCGACATCCCTCCGACACGCCAGGCGGCAAGGAGAACGACGCCGAAAACTGTAGTCAGCACGACCGAGCCGAACCCGAGGCCGAGGCCGTGCGCCACCCAGTCACCGCTCGCCGTGCCGAGCGTGCCTGCGGTCAGCATAGCCACCCAGTAGGGGGCATCGGTCGCCGGCAGCTTCGCGGTTAACGCAGCGGGCGCGGCCGGGTCGGGGCCGGCGGGGCGCTTGCGCTGCTGGTCCAGCAGCACGATGCCGACGAGCAGCGCCGTCAGTCCAAGATCGGTGATGAGGTAACCGAGCCCGAAATCATGGGTCGCCAGATCCGCAAGATTGGTGGCTCCCGTGCGCAACACGATGATCGCGAGCCAGTAATAGGCCTCGGTTGCGATCCGCGCCCGCCGCTCCGCCCAGATTATCAGGAGAAAGAGTACAGCCAGCGGCGCCAGACCTCGCCAATGGCCAAGGTGCAGGTTGTGCGAAAGAAAGTCCCCGGTATTGGCGCCGCACATGCTCGCGACCAGGATCGCCGCCCAATATCGCGGCGTAACTGCCGGCAGGTTTCTGACGTGCATCGCGCTCCCCCTTAACCCGGTTATCCCCTTGCCGCGGCCGGATGCCGGCCGGCGCGTTGCGGCAGGATAAAGAGACAGACCAGGATGAATCCTGCGATCACGACAGAGGCCAGTGGCCGGCTCAGCGCAAGACCGCCATGACTGTGAGGCTTGTCGAGGAAATCCCCGACCGTCGCGCCGAGCGGCCGGGTCAGGATGAACGCGGCCCAGAACAGCAGCACTCGGGACACGTTGCTCCAGAAATAAAGGCCGGCGAGGACGGCGAGCCCTGCGGCGAAAACCAGCGCGCCGCCTTCATAGCCGAGCCCGCCGGTATCCGCCAACCAGTCACCGAGCGCGGTGCCGAGGGTCTGAGAAAAGGTGATCGCCGCCCAATAAAAAGCCTCCACCCTCGGCGTGGCGACCGTATTGACTGAGATTGTCCCTTCCGACCAGTACCAGAGGCCAAGCACGGTCATCAGGCAGCCGAACAGCACCGACGAACCGCCGGTATAGCCGATGCCCAGCGAGCGGTCGGCAAAATCGGCCATCGTCGTGCCGAAGGTGGTCGAGGCGACGATCGTCGCCCAATAGAGGAAGGGGTGGAACCGCTTGGCAGCAATCTGCCAGATGACGAGGCCCACCAAAATGGCGAAGAACAGTGCGGTCCCGATGAGATAACCGCCATTATGGGCATTTTTGTCGGCGTGCAAGAGCGTCATCGTGACCGAGTTGCCCCCGGTCTCGCCGAGGGTCGTAGCGGCGATCTTGATGATCCAGAATGAGAGCGTGACCTCTGGAACCTTACTCAGCGCATGGTCTTTTAGCGAACTGTTCATCGGCGCACCCTTTCTCGTGCTTCGTGGGCAACCGTGCTAACGAGAACCGCCAGGCAGCCGAGGACGAGCATGCCGCCGGCAAGGAGCGGCGACAGCCTGGTCGCCAAAGCCCAAACGATAGGAATTAGGATAAGGATCGAGATGCTGAGCCGCGCGTCGACGATGAACATGCCGAGAAGCTCTTTGGCGATGTCGCGGGCGAGGTTCATGGCATCACCTCCACTGCCGACCGCCGGAGGGCGGATACGGTGAGCAGCGCCATGAGGAGGAACATGGCAGCGCGATAGTGAAAGCCTCGACGACCTCGACCAGAGAGGCGGCAAAAGCCGCGCCGACAGCCGGCGCAACGGTGCTCCAGATGATCGACTCCATAATGCGGCTCTCGATTAGATAGGTAGCAGACACCACATATATCGAGATTATGGTAGCCAGCGCTACAGACAAGGACCGTGCGGCATGACGACACGGGACTTCGCGCAACGGTTCGCCGACTCGGCGGCGGGGCTGAGCCCGGCCGAGCAGCGGGTCGCACGTTACTTCCTGGAGAACCGGGAAGAAGTCCTCGTCGCCTCGGCGGCCGCGCTGGCCGCGAAGGCGGAAACCAGCGACGCCACGGTCGTGCGCACCGCGAAGGCCCTGGGCTTCTCGGGCCTGGACGAATTGCGCCGCGCGCTCGCTGACGAAATCCGTACGGCACTATCCCCGGCGGACCGGCTTACCCGGACGCTGGGTGAGGTCGGCGACAGTCTGTCCGCGGCCTTCACGCTGACCCTCGACATCCACCTGCAAGCGCTCGAGGGGCTGCGCCGCTCGATCACAGATGAGATGTTCGAGCGTGCGATCGACGGCATTATCAGTGCCCGTCGTATTGCCGCCTTCGGCCTCGGCCCGTCGAGCGCCATTGCCGGCTACCTCTCGACCCAGCTCAACCGGTTTGGCTTTGAGGTCTTGACCCTCTCGAGCACGGGACTGCTGTTCGCCGACGATCTGCAAAGGCTTCGCGAGGGCGATCTGGTGATCATGCTGGCCTATGGGCGCGTCTATGCCGAGTTGGCCGCGTTGCTCGACGAAATCGACCGCCGGAAACTACGGTCGTTTCTGGTGACCGATACCCTCGCAGCGACTCTCCGGCGCCGGGTCGAGCTCGTTCTGCCGGTCGCCCGCGGCCGGGCCGACATGCTGAGCATGCACACCGCGACGCTCGGCTTTCTTGAAGCCGTGCTCGTCGGCATCGCCACCAGACGGCCCGACAAGACGCTGGCAGCACTTCGAGAGCTCAACGCCGCCCGCGCGAAATTAGCGGGAAGGCCAATGAACCTGCCTATGTCAGCCTGAGGCCAGACACCGAGCGATAAACCATCAGCTCCCTCCGCTTGTCGGGTCAGCGAGAATATCCAAACAGCTCGGGAATATCCGGTTCGGGGCGATTGGGTCGAAAAAGTCGTCCGGTAGACTACGGTGGTACAATCCAGGTAATATTTGTTGCTTCTATGCGGTCGATTAGATTTGTTTCTGATAGGAGGCAGGCCAATAACGAATTAATATTTCTCTTCAATGCCGCCGCAGAGTTTTTCAACACAATCGGGCACAAGCGGCCGAAGCTTTACGAGTTCCGCTTGGGGGTCGAGTACAGCGCTAAACGCCGACGGCGGTTATAATCGAGTTAACCAGCTTCCGGGCAGAGCGCGGGTTATGCTTGTGATTTGGACAAATTGCTATTACAATAATAGAGGAGTGCGTAACGATTGGTCGGGTGGGGTGGGGTGACACAGATCTTGACGGGTTTTGGCGAAGAGCGGCACGCTGATGGTAAGCGCATCCGAAATCCGGGCTGTCGAGACGGCAACCTGTGCGAGAGTGCGGCCTGATCTGGTTCCTGATAAAACAGGGTAACAGGTAACAATCGGCTAAAATCAAAGTTGTGCCCGATGCGGAGAGAGGACGCTAGAAGATGACCGAACACCCCGCCTATCGCGAGATTGGCGTCACCCGCGACGGCTATGTCGCGACGGTCGAGATGCGGCGGCCGCCGCACAATTTCTTTGACAGCGCACTGGTTGGCGAAATCGGCGACGCGTTTGAGCGGCTCGATGCCGATCCCGAGTGTCGCGCCATCGTTTTTGCCGCCGAGGGGCGCTCGTTTTGCGCCGGCGCCGATTTCTCGAAGCGCATGGATACCGGCACCGTCAGCGAGGGCAGCCGCAGCGCTGCCGGCCGTCACCTGTACAAAGAGGCGATCCGGCTGTTCCGCACCCGAAAGCCGATTGTCGCCGCGATCCATGGCGCTGCAGTCGGCGGCGGGCTCGGCCTCGCCCTGGTCAGCGATTTCCGGGTGACTTGTCAGGAGGCGCGGTTCAGCGCCAATTTCAACCGGCTCGGGTTTCATCCCGGCTTCGGTCTGACCGCGACCCTGCCGCGGCTGGTCGGCGTGCAACAGGCGGCATTGTTGTTCTATACCGGGCGGCGCATTCCCGGCGACGAGGCGGTGCGCATCGGCCTCGCCGATCTGCTGGCGCCGCAGGCCGAGGTGCGCGAGGCGGCGCAAAAATTGGCACTCGAAATCGCGCAATCGGCGCCGCTGGCGGTCATGTCGACCCGCGAAACGGTGCGCCGCGGGCTGGTCGATGCGATTGAGGCGGCAACCGAACGCGAACTGGTGGAGCAGGATTGGCTGCGCCGCACCGAAGATTTCCAGGAAGGCATCAAAGCGATGGCCGACCGTCGCCTGCCCGATTTCCGCGGCCGCTGAGATTCGCCTCCCCCGAAATGAAAAAGGCCGGAGAAATTCTCCGGCCTTCTTTTGCTCAGATCGTCTGGACTTGCTGCGGCGCCGGGCCTTCGGATCGCCGCCGGCGCTCGGCCATGAATTCGTCGAATTCGGCCTTGTCCTTGGCGTGGCGCAGCCGGTCGAGAAATTCCATAAACTCGCGCTGCTCTTCTTCGAGCCGGCGCAGGGTTTCAGCGCGGTACTCGTCAAAGGCGCGGTTGCCGGTCGCTTCGCGGTAATTGGAACGGGATCCGCCACCGCCCAGGCCCCAGCGCTCGGCCGCTTGCTGCATCCGCTCCATGCGCCGCTGCATACGGTCCATCCGCCGCTGCCAGCGCGGCCCGGCTCCCTCAGTCCAGCACGCCATTCGCCCACTCCCTATCAGAAACCCGAGAACCACGAGACCGAGCGGCCACCACAGGAAAAAGCTGAGCAACGTCAACCCGATCCATGCCGGCTTGCCGATCTCGTCCAAACGCTCCGACCACAGCGTGAAACCCAATATCGCCAAGCCGATCGCCGGTTTGCCGATGTGGTGCATGTTCGCCGCAAGATGATGATGCATGGCCGCACCATGTTAATGTGTCTAACATTCACATACGTTCGGCATTTCGCTCTGTCAAGCGCCGTTCAATCACTTCTTTCGGCGCCGCTCCGCTGACCGGGACTATTTTGGGCAGCGCTCTTTTGGCTGGACGGTTCCGGGATGATGCCGAGCCCCTGAAGATAGATCAGCATCGCCGCTTCGAGCAGTTCCTCCGGCATCATCGGCAATCGCCGTCTGCCGCCATCGCCGCGCGAGAACAGCGACGCAATGCCGTGCGACAAGGCCCAGGTGTGAAGCGCCATCATCAGCGCCGGCGGTCGCTGTCCCGGCGGCAGGCGCGCACACAAGACTTCCGAGGCATGGCGCAGGATCGCGAAACTGCGGTCGGCCGCCTGGCGCAGCGCCGGGTCGCCATCGAACGACAGCCCGGCCTCGAACATCGCCGAGTAATAGGCTGGCTCGTCGCGAGCGAAGGCGAGATACGCGCGGCCGACATTCTCGAATGCGGCAAAAGCATCAGGCCGGCCGTCGGCCCAGGCGCGCTCGAGATGATCGGCGAACAGGTCGAAACCGCGGCGCGCGACATCGGCCATCAGCGCGTCGCGATCACGGAAATGGCGATAGGGTGCGGCCGAACTGACCCCGGCCGAGCGCGCTGCATCGGCAAAGGTGAACCCGGCCGGCCCTTTTTCAGCGATCAGGTCGAGCGCGGCCCGGATCAGCGCCTCGCGCAGATTGCCGTGATGATAACCGCGCCGCCCGTCCGGCCCGCGTCCCGACCAGCTCATTCACAAAACCAGATGTCGACAGACCGTTAATGCAACCCGATCTCCCCAATGTAAACGAGATTCACATCGGATCGCTGTCCAGCCAGTTTTGCGGTGCAAGGCTACGGTTTACGGTGCAAGTCCGGATTTACGGTGCAGGACTGAGCCGCCCGGCACCGGCAAAAAAAGCTCTACGATTGGCTTTCAGACCAGGGAATGGTTTCTGGCGAGCAAGGCGCTGAGGGCATAAAGGCGGGTCTCGGTCAGCGACAGCATCCAGCCATCGACATAGACGATCCGGCCGTGGCCAAAATCGTTCTGGCTCCGTTCGCCGACCGAACGACGTAGCGCCACGACCGAGGCACAGCCGCAGCTTGTCGTCGACAACTCCGCGAGGATCAGCCGCGCGAGCTGGTCGGGCGAAGCCTCGCTTGCCGGCAATGCGCGCAGGCATGACTGCCCGATCGCTTCGGGACAGTGCAAAGCCGAACAGTAAGCGGCGAGAGCGCCGTACTCGGAGGTCTCGCCCGCGCGCTCACTCGCGCCGAGCGGCGCTTGCCGGCCAAACCACGCCGCTGCGGCGCCGACGGCAATCGTCATCAAGTGGCGTCGCGACAGCATGACTGACGGCTAATTCAGCTGCTGCTTGATATGGTTGGCCAACCGCAGGGCCAACGCGACAATCGTCAAGGTCGGGTTGTTGGCGCCGCCGGTCGGAAACACCGAGCTGCCGGCGACATAGAGGTTCGCGACCGAATGGACGCGGCAGTTTTCGTCGACCACGCCCTGCCTCGGATCGGCGTGCATGCGCGTCGTCCCCATGTGGTGCTCATTCGGGAGGAGTTCGCTAAGTGAGCC
Organism: uncultured Alphaproteobacteria bacterium; assembly: GCA_963735445.1. Lineage (GTDB taxonomy): Bacteria > Pseudomonadota > Alphaproteobacteria > ATCC43930 > CGMCC-115725 > AP-15. The sequence goes on along the minus strand of CAVTLC010000050.1, from coordinate 80,641 downwards.
GTCGCGGTCGCTTGGTGCGGCGCGGAGGCGGCCAAATCCTGTCCGGCCGATCTCCGTCCCCAGAAGGCGAAACGCTGCCGCCGCTTTGGTTTTGTCTTCCTCGGTCAGCCGCCAGTCCACGACGACCCGGCGCATGCCGAGAGCATCGCGGTCCGACCCGAGCATGACCCGGCTTTGCGGGTTTGGCTGCTGTTCCACGACATACCACAGCTCCAGTTCCTCGACCGGGATGCCCTCCCCAAAGAGCGCCTTACGCACTGCAAAGGTCGCGACCCCATCGAGATCGCCGATGACCTTGGACAAATCCGAAACCAAACTGCCGCCCGGCCCCTCGCCGCCGATCACGCGTTGCAGCGCCTTGACCGAATCGACGACCGGGGAAAGCTTGTAGGTCCAAAAAATGAATACGCTCGGCAGTTGCAAACGGCGCATGCCCGACGCCGTCAATCCGACAAAGGAGATAAACGAGTGCTTGCCGCCAAACGCCGGGTAAGTGGCGCCTATACGGAAATCGAAGTTCATGTGCGGATCGGACGGAGCGATGATCGCGCCCGGGTACGACAGATGGGTCATAAAGAAGCGGCCGACGAGATCGTGCGCATTGCCGAGACCGCTGCCCCCGTTGGCGCCGCAGGCCAGCAGCAGCCTGGCGTTTTCGATCCCGCCCGCGGCCAATATATAAAACCGAGCGCGAACCGAAAAATGATTTCCGGAAAGCGTCTTAGCCGATAATTCGGTAATCTCGGCATCGCTCTCGCCACCGTCTAGATTGAACGCATTGGCGTACAAATAGACCGTCACGCGTGGCGCGCGGCGCAGGTCGGCGGCATACACCGGCCCGAAATGGACCGGGCTCACCTGCAAAATTTTGCTCTCGAAGTTGGGGCCGGAAAACGGCGGCGGAATTTTGCTGGGCCCAATCCCCCAACTCGCGGGACGGTAATCGTAAGGCCCTAAGTCGCAGACTTCCTGGGCCTGACGGTACCATGGATCAAGAGCCGATTTGGGAAACGGCCATTCGTGGTGCGGGAGGTCATCGCCGCCCTCAAAGTCGATCGCATCGAGCGGCAGACACCAGCCGCCCCAATGATTGGTCGCCCCGCCGAAAAAGCGCAGCCGCGACGTTGTCAAATCCGGAAACGAGCCGCCGATGCTTCGGCCTTCGTAGAGTTGTTGGGTCGCCGCATCCAATTCCATGCCGCCGCTCTCGAGGACGGCGACGCGAAACGGCGCATCGATAAATTTCCGCGCGAGCGTGATGCCGGCAGCGCCGCCGCCGATGATGCAAACTTCTGTCTCGATATTTGTGCCTGGCGGAACAGAACGTGCGTCGATAATCATCGGAAGGATCCGTCAGAAATGATCTTATCGGGACTTCATCCGCAGCCGCGCCTGAGGCCGACCAATTCTACACCGCGAAGTCTTAAAACCAGGTTAGGGTTCGGCACGCACAAGAAAGCCCGCTCGACTGGCGTTGCAGAGCCACTCGACAATCGCCGCGCACGCTCCGATCGGGTCGTAGACCGATTGGAGATCGAGTGACGCATTCAACCCTGGGCACCGGTAGCATCAGCGGCTGTCAAATTAATGACAAACTATACTCGCCACTCTCTTGAAAGTCGAGGGTTGCCCGAGAACCGTCACTTTTCAGTTATCTCGGAAGCGAGCCTCGCCATTGCCGTGCTGGCGAGCGGTGCTTTCGCTCGTCACCGGATTGGTGAATCGCTTTTATAGAGATGCAATGGCGACCCTGAGCGACCAGGGTCCTGAGGCAGTCGAGCCCTACCCCGGGCCGCACCACTCTACAGGATGAATTTCGACAGATCGGCGTTTTCTGCGAGCGCGCCGACCTGGTCGCGGACATAGGCGCGATCGATCCGCACTTGGGTGCCCTCGGGCCGGTCGGAGGCGGTAAAGCTGATCTCCTCCAACAGCCGCTCGAGAATCGTGTGCAGCCGCCGGGCGCCGATGTTTTCGACCGCGGTGTTGATCTCCTCGGCCAAGAGCGCGAGTTCGTCGATCGCGTCCTCGTCGAAATCGAGGGTCACCCCCTCGGTCGCGAGCAACGCCTTGTATTGCTTGATCAGGCTCGCTTCGGGCTCGACCAGGATGCGGCGAAAATCGCTGCGGTCGAGCGCCTTCAATTCGACCCGGATCGGCAGGCGGCCCTGCAGTTCGGGCAGCAAATCGGAAGGCTTCGCCTGGTGAAAGGCGCCCGACGCGACGAACAGGATGTGGTCGGTCTTGACCGCGCCGTGCTTGGTCGCAACCGTCGTGCCCTCGATCAACGGCAACAGATCGCGCTGCACGCCCTCGCGGCTGACATCCGGCCCGCCGACCCCGCCGGCGCGCTCCCCGCGACCGCAAATCTTGTCGATCTCGTCGATAAAGACGATGCCGTTCTGCTCGACAACGGCAATCGCTTCGCGCACCACCATTTCCTGGTCGAGCAGTTTATCGCTTTCCTCGGCCATCAGCACCCGATAGCTGTCGGCGACCGTCATCCTTTTGGGCTTGCTGCGGGTGCCGAACGCCTTGCCAAAGATGTCGCCGAGATTGAGCATCCCCATCTGCGCGCCGGGCATCCCGGGGATTTCAAAGGTCGGCAGATTGGCCGCCGCACTCTCCTGCACGGAGATCTCGATCTCGCGATCGTCGAGTGAGCCCTCGCGCAACTGCTTGCGAAATTTTTGGCGGGTGTCAGCACTGGCATTCGAGCCAACCAGCGAATCGAGAACCCGCTCCTCGGCGGCGACTTCGGCCTTGGTCTCGACCTCCTTGCGCAGCCGCTCGCGGGTCATGCCGATCGCGATCTCGACAAGGTCGCGCACGATCTGCTCGACATCGCGCCCGACATAGCCGACCTCGGTAAACTTGGTCGCCTCGACCTTGACAAACGGGGCTTGCGCGAGGCGCGCCAGCCGGCGTGCGATCTCGGTCTTGCCGCAGCCGGTCGGGCCGATCATCAGAATGTTCTTCGGCAACACCTCCTCGCGCAGTTCGGGCGCCAGTTGCTGGCGGCGCCAACGGTTGCGCAAAGCGATCGCGACGGCGCGCTTGGCGTCGTGCTGGCCGACGATAAAGCGATCGAGTTCGGAGACGATCTCGCGCGGGCTGAAGGCGGGCATCGGCGGCTCAGTAATCCAATTTTTCGAGGGTGATCTTGTCGTTGGTATAAATGCAGATGCCGGCGGCGATCGCGATCGCGCGCTCGGCGATCGCGACGGCGTCGAGACTGTCGATCCCGATCAAGCCGCGGGCCGCCGCCAGCGCGTATCCGCCACCCGAGCCGATGCCGATCAGCCCGTCCTCGGGCTCGAGCACGTCGCCGGTGCCCGACAGGATCAACGACACGTTCTTGTCGGCCACCGCCATCATCGCTTCGAGCCGGCGCAAATAGCGGTCGGTGCGCCAATCCTTGGCAAGCTCGACGCAGGCGCGCGACAATTGCCCGGCATATTGCTCGAGTTTGCCTTCGAGGCGTTCGAACAAGGTGATCGCGTCAGCGGTGGCGCCGGCAAACCCGGCAATCACATTGCCGCCGGCCAGCCGGCGCAATTTGCGGGCGTTCGATTTGACCACGGTCTGGCCCATCGTGACCTGACCATCGCCGGCGATCACGACCTGGTGATCCTTGCGGACGCAAAGGATTGTCGTGCCGTGCCAAACAATATCGTCGGAATGTTGCATGCGCTGCGTTTGCAATCCTGCCGCGTTGGCCGCGGGCGGCCCGAACTCGACATGTGGGCGCGGCGGGTTCCCGGTCAAGCCGATTGGCTGATAGTGGCAAGATCGCGGCAACATCGCTAAATATGCGCTGCCGCAAGATGCGGGCGCAGGAGGGCAAGGTGCGGGTCGCGACCGTCGAACGCAATACCAAGGAGACGCAGATTACCGGCCGGGTCGATCTCGACGGCACCGGCGCCGGCGACATCGCGACCGGGATCGGCTTTCTCGATCACATGCTCGAACAGCTGGCTAAGCATAGCTTGATCGACCTTAAGCTGCGGGCCTCCGGCGATCTGCACATCGATTTTCATCACACCACCGAGGACACCGGCTACGTCGTCGGCGAGGCGGTGTCGCGAGCGCTCGGCGAGCGCGCCGGGATCGCGCGCTATGGCCATGCGGTGATCCCGATGGACGAAACCCTGACGCGGGTCAGCCTAGATGCCTCGAACCGGCCCTACCTGGTTTGGAAGGTCGCGTTTACCCGTCCGAAACTCGGCGAGATGGATACAGAGTTGTTCAAAGAGTGGTTTCAGGCCTTTGCCCAGTCGGCGGGAGTTACATTGCACATCGAAAATCTCTACGGCGAGAACAACCACCATATCGTCGAATCCTGTTTCAAGGGCTTGGCACGGGCATTGCGCCAGGCTGTCGAAATCGATCCGCGGCGCGACGGCATGGTGCCGTCGACCAAAGGGGTTCTCGGCGGCAGCCTTTAATGATCGTAACGATTGTCGATTCCGGCTCGGGCAATCTGCGCTCGGCGGCCAAGGCGTTTGAGCGCGCTGCTGCGGAAAACGCGATTTCCGCCAAGATCGAGGTCACGAATACCCCCGAGATCGTCGCCGGCGCCGATCGCGTCGTGTTGCCGGGGGTTGGGGCGTTCGCCGATTGCCGCCGCGGGCTCGCTGCCGTCCCGGGCCTCGAAAACGCCCTCGCCGAGGCAGTCCTTGCGCGAGGGCGGCCGTTTCTCGGGATCTGCGTCGGCATGCAGTTGATGGCTGAGTACGGCCGGGAGTTTGAGACAACCCGCGGCCTTGGCTGGATCGGCGGCGAGGTCGTGGCGATCGAACCGGCGGATCCGGCGCTCAAAATCCCGCATATGGGATGGAATGAACTGGTCCAATGTCGGGCGCATCCGCTTCTTGCCGATCTCGATGCCGGCGCTCATGCCTATTTTGTGCACAGCTTTCATTTACGGTTAAGCAACGAAGCCGACCTCGTCGCGTTCACCGACTACGGCTCGCCAATCGCGGCGGTCATCGGACACGACAATCTCGCCGGAACGCAATTTCATCCGGAGAAAAGCCAGGCGGCGGGGTTGCAGCTAATCGGCAACTTTCTGCGATGGAACCCATGAGCGACCGGCAGGATGTCCGGCCCCGGATCAATGTCGAGCGGCTGACCCAATATTCGGGCACCGATCTCGATGATTTGTGCGAGGCGACCGAAAGTGCGATCGTCGAGGGCGGCGGGTTTGGCTGGCTAAAGCCGCCGCCGCGCCAGGTTCTGGAAAACTATTGGAAGGGCATGTTGCTGGTCCCGGAGCGTCGGGTGGTGGTCGGCCGCCTCGACGGCATCGTCGCCGGGTCGGCACAGCTGAGCCGCGCGCCGCGCAACAACGAGGCCCAGGCCTTTGCCGGGACATTGACCAGCGCCTTTGTGGCGCCGTGGGCGCGCGGTCATGGTCTCGGCCGCGACATCGTGCTGGAAATCGAACGGCTCGCCCGCGAATTAGGGCTTGCCGTGCTGAACCTCGATCTGCGCGATACCCAAAAGGCGGCGATCGGGTTGTATGAAGGCCTCGGGCTATCGGCGCTGGGGCACCCATCCGGTCTATGCTCGGGTCGAAAACCGCATCGTTCCCGGCCATTACTACTACAAGCTGCTCGACGACCGGCCGTCGCCGTGATCCTTTTTCCGGCGATCGATCTTAAAGACGGTAAATGCGTGCGCCTTGTCCGCGGTGAGATGGCAAGCGCCACCGTATTCAACGACGATCCCGCGGCGCAGGCGCGCCAGTTCGCCGAAACTGGGTTCGACTGGCTGCACCTCGTCGATCTGAATGGCGCCTTTGCCGGGCATTCGGTCAATGGCGAGGTGGTCGCCTCGATCCGCCGAGCCTGCGATCTCCATATCCAGCTCGGTGGCGGCATCCGCGATCGCGCCGCAATCGAGCACTGGCTCGGACTCGGTATTGATCGCGTCGTTCTCGGCACCGCTGCGTTGCGGGACCCCGATCTGGTGCGCGCCGCCGCCGCCGATCATCCCGGCCGGATTTTGGTCGCGGTCGATGCGCGCGATGGCCGCGTCGCCGTCGAAGGCTGGGTCGAGACCTCGGATATCGGCGTAATCGAACTCGCGCGCCGGTTTGAGGATTGCGGCGTGGCCGCGATCATCTACACCGATATCGCACGCGACGGCGCGCTTGGCGGCATCGATGCCGCGGCCATCGCCACAGTCGCGCGACAAGTCCGCCTCCCGGTGATCGCCTCAGGCGGCGTCGCTTCGCTAACCGATATCGCCGCATTGAAAGGCTATGAGGGCGATGGTGTGGCCGGAATTGTCTGCGGGCGGGCATTGTATGACGGCCGTCTCGACCCGCGGGCGGCGTTGCGGCTCGCTAGTGGGGCGCCGCTATGCTGAAGATGCGGGTCATCCCTTGTCTCGATGTCAAGGACGGGCGGGTCGTCAAAGGGATCAACTTTATCGACCTGGTGGATGCCGGCGATCCGGTGGCGCAGGCGCGCATCTATGACCGCGACGGCGCCGACGAGCTTTGTTTTCTCGACATCACCGCCAGCGCCGAGGACCGCGAGACGCTCTATGACGTCGTGCGTCGCACCGCCGAGGAGTGCTTTATGCCGCTGACGGTCGGCGGTGGCGTGCGCACTGTCGAGGATGTCCGCCGCCTGCTCCTGTCGGGGGCCGACAAGGTGTCGATCAACACCGCCGCCGTGGCTCACCCGGAATTTGTCCGCGAGGCGGCGCAGAAATTCGGGACTCAATGCATTGTCGCGGCGATCGACGCCAAAGCCGCCGGCCCCGGCCGGTGGGAGGTGTTCACCCATGGTGGGCGGCGGCCGACCGGCATCGATGCGGTCGAATGGGCGCGGCGGCTCGTCGATTACGGCGCCGGCGAGATTCTGCTGACATCGATGGACCGCGACGGCACCAAAGCGGGTTTTGATATCGCCTTGACTCGCAGCGTCGCCGATGCGGTTCGGGTGCCGGTCATCGCGTCGGGCGGTGTCGGTACGCTCGATCATCTGGTCGAGGGTATTCGCGACGGGCATGCGACCGCGGTGCTCGCCGCCTCGATCTTTCATTTTGGGACATGGCGCATCGGCGAGGCCAAGGCACATCTCGCCGCGTCGGGCATTCCGGTCAGGAACTGAATAATGTCAAAAGAATTGGGCGCGGCTCTCGACCGGTTGTGGCAAGTGATCGATTCACGCCGTGGCGCCGACCCGAAGGTCTCTTATACCGGCCGGCTGTTCGCGCGCGGCCGCACCAAGATCGCGCAAAAGCTCGGCGAGGAGGCGGTCGAGACGGTGATCGAGGGGATCAGGGGCGACCGCGTCAAGCTTATTGGCGAGAGTGCGGATCTGCTCTACCACCTGTTCGTGCTGTGGGCGGATACCGGCGTCTCGCCTGCCGATGTGGCCGCCGAATTGACGCGCCGCGACGGCGTCTCGGGACTAGAGGAAAAGCGCAGCCGGGCAAATTTGTGAGCGGGCTTTATTAGGCGGAGGCGCAGCGTGCCCTACGATCGCAACAATGTCTTTGCACGTATCCTGCGCGGCGAGATCCCCTGTAACAAAGTTTACGAGGACGAGCACGTCCTCGCTTTCCGCGATATCAATCCGCAGGCCCCAACCCACATCCTCGTGATTCCGAAGGGCGAATACGTCTCGCTCGATGACTTTTCCGAAAAGGCCAGCGATGCCGAGATGGCGGCGTTGCTGCGCGCTCTCGGCTCGTGTCGCGCGGGAGGCTGGGGTGGCCGAGAGCGGCTATCGCATCCTCGCCAACAACGGAGCGGACGGCGCATCAGGAAGTGCCGCATTTCCATCTGCACGTCTTTGGCGGGCGCGATCTCGGCGGCATGCTGCCGCGGCAATAATCAGCGCGGACGGTATAAGCTCCGGTAAATCAGCTCTCGCCGGCCAAGGCAAAGCGGGTTCCAGCGTAAACCTCCGCAAGCGGGCACTCAAAGCCGATGCTGTCGAGTGACAGCCTGTCCTGTTCGCCGATCGGCAGCGGGTTCACCGGCCAGCCGCCGTCCGGTTGCCGTCGGATCAATTCGGCGGCCATATGCGTCGAGCGCACCAACAGAATCTCGCGGACCGACGGAATGGTCGTATACGCCCAAACATTCGCGCGGGTCTCCGCCTCGTTGCTGGGTGACAAAATCTCGATCAGGACAACAGGTTCGATCAGCGCGTGGCTGGCCGGGTCGTCGGGAGCACAGGTGATGGCAAGATCGGGCACCCGCATATTGGCCTCGGCGCGCACCCGCGGGACGACGCCTGGCTCGATTACGACTCGGCATCCGGTCCCGATGAGGTGATTACCGAGGAGACGCGCAAGGGTAGCCTGGATCGTGCCATGAGTCGTGCTCGCCGGCGCCATCGCCTGCGGCTCGCCATCAATCAGCTGATGTTTACGCCCAGTACCGTCGCCCGGCCAATCGACAAACTCAGCGACGGTCATCCGCGACAGCGTAAATTTGGGTAATGCCGACACATATTCCTCCGCACCCCGAGGCGAACGCCGGCCCGATCGCCTGGATGCGCCGCCCTACTCAGCGGCGCCAAAGTACAGGTGTCGATCGGCTGTTACAGTGCCCGGCGCTGCGGCTCCTGCAGTATCCGGCGCATCGATTGCGGGATCGGTTCGTCGAGAATGTGATCGTAAAGGGCGTGAAGCAGCTCTTCGCCGTTGGTCGTGCCATCGAGGAAGGCGGTAATCCCCGCCTTTACCGATTTCGCCGGCATCTCCGCACTCTCGTAGCGGCATCGAACCTTTGCGGTCATGGCGATGTGTCTGCCTAAATAGCTCATATTACTCACGCCGGCTGTTTGTTACCGAACCCGGTCGGTTCGTGTCAACCCGATGACACGACTCCAACAGTTTGTAACAAATAATTGTTCCCGCGAAGCCGCCACCGAGGTATGTCGCGAACGCATGGAACGCTTGGTCACCTGCTTTGAGATATCTCGACATGGGTTCAGTTTCTCGCAGGAGTCAGTACAACGGGTTGGATTAACGATGGGTAAAGAAGGGGCTTCAGGAGACGAACCTCTCGCTCATCCTCAAATTCGGTAAGCGCGTTCACGTTGCGATTTGTAAACAACAAAGCCGGGATACGCCGCTGACTGCAGCGCTTGATAACGGGCCGATCGAGGCGGAGCCGCCGATTGTCTCGCTGCGCGGCGTCGATAAGCGCTTCAACTCGGGTGTGACAGCGCTCGACACGATCGCTCTCGACATCCGCCGCGGCGAGTTTCTGAGCCTGCTGGGGCCTTCGGGTTGCGGCAAGACGACCCTGCTGCGCATCATCGCGGGGCTGAGCGAACCCAGCGCTGGCGAGCGCCGTCTGGCGCTCGACGCTGCCGAGCGGCAAGGACCGGCGACTGGGCGCATCGGCTTTGTCTTTCAGGACCCGACCCTGATGCCCTGGTCAACGGTGCTCGGGAATGTTGTATTGCCGTTTCGCCTCAACGGCCGGGTTGGGCCGGCCGAGCGCGAGCGCGCCATGGCCGAATTGCGCGCGGTCGGTCTCACCGGGTTCGAGGAGGCTTATCCGCGCCAGTTGTCGGGCGGCATGCGGATGCGCGTCTCGATCGCCCGCGCGCTCGTAACCGACCCCGATTTGTTGCTGCTCGACGAACCCTTCGCCGCGCTCGACGAGATTACCCGGATGGCGCTGAACGACGATCTGCTGCGGCTTTGGGAAAGCCGCCGCGCGACCGTCGTCTTTGTCACGCACAGCGTCTTCGAGTTGGTTTACCTGTCGACCCGCATCGCCGTCATGTCGGCGCGGCCGGGGCGCGTTGTTGCCGATCTTACCGTCGATCTGCCGCAGCCGCGCGAGCGCGCGTTACGTACCACGCCCGCTTACGCGGCGCAGTGCGCCGCGGTGTCGGCGCATCTCGGCGAAGCGATGGCTATGGAGGCGCCCGGGTGAGACGGCGCGGACGCTATTGGCGGATCGTGGCGCCGCTGGCGGTCGGGGCGGTCATGCTCGCGCTGTGGCAGGCGATCGTCCAGATCGAGGAGATCCCGCCTTACATCCTGCCGGGACCGGTCGCGATCGCCGCCGCTCTGTGGACCGACGGGCCGAGCCTGTTGGGCTCGCTGCTGGTAACGCTGCGCATTACGCTCGCCGCACTCGCCGCCGCGGCAATTCTCGGCGGGGCGATCGCATTGCTGTTCTCGCTGTCGCGCCTGTTGGCGCTGAGTCTGTTCCCCTATGCGGTGATTTTGCAGGTGACGCCGATCGTGGCGATCGCCCCGTTGATCATCATCTGGGTGCAGCAGCCGTTTCTGGCATTGTTGGTCTGCGCCTGGATCGTCGCGTTTTTTCCGATCGTCTCGAACACCACGATCGGCCTCAACAGCGCCGACCGCAACCTGGTGGCGTTGTTCCGGCTTTATGGCGCCAGCCCGGCGCAGACCCTCCGCTATCTGAAATTGCCGACCGCCCTCCCCTACTTTTTGGCCGGGCTGCGGATTTCGGGTGGGCTGGCGTTGATCGGTGCGGTTGTCGCCGAATTTGTCGCCGGCACCGGCGGGACCGAGACCGGGCTTGCTTTTCGCATCCTCGAAGCCGGATATCGGCTGGCGATACCGCGGCTGTTTGCGGCGTTGTTCCTGCTCTCAGCGACCGGCATCGCCATCTATCTGGTGATCGATCTCGTCTCGCGTTTGGCCCTGCGTCATTGGCACGAAAGCGCGCTCGACGAAGAACAGGAGTGACCGGATGACCGCGCCGATGGCCGGCAAGGACAAGATGTTAATCTGCCGCCCGGCCGACGATCCTGTGCTGAAACGCTTCCGCGATGCACTCGACGCGCTCTACGGCGACCGCATCGAGCGCGTCGTGTTGTTCGGCTCGCGCGCCCGCGGAGATGCGCACGAGGATTCCGACTACGACATCGCCGTTTTCTTAAAGGATCTGACGGACCGCTGGCAGGAATTCGATGTTCTTGCCGATGTCCGCGTGGATTTCCTCAAGGATGGGGGCGTCTTTATCGACGCAAAACCCTATCCAGCTGGCGCTTATCGTTGGCGAACATCGCTGATGAGCGAGATCCGCGAGGATGGGATTGAGCTGTGAGCCCGGAAGCCGGGCAGCATCTCGACAAGGCTCGCGATTGCCTCGCGCGCGGCCGCATCATTCTTGATGCCGGGATCGGCGAAGACGCTGGCCGCAATGCCTATCTCGCCGCGTTTCACGCGGCGCAGGCGCTGATATTGGCGCGACTGGGTAGGGTGGCGAAGACGCACCGCGGCGTTCATCGCTTATTCTCGAGCCTAGTGATGGACGATCCCGAGCTTAATGACCTCGCGGTGTTTCTATCTCAAACCTATAATTTAAAGTCGGTGGCCGATTACGAACTCGGTGCCGGCGCCGATGTGCCGCTCGAACGCGCCTCGGCCGCACTTGACACTGCTGCCCGGTTCATCGAGCGCATCGCGTCAGTGATGCCACGGGGCGATACCGGAGCGCGCTAACTTCCGTAGCGGCGCTATTCCCAGCCGCCGGGGGCGCCGACCGCCCATGACGCCAGAAACACCCGGCCCTCGATCAACTGAACCGCGACCTTGCCGGCCGCACCCTCGTCGGGGGCTTCCGCCTTGCCGGTCTCGAGATCGATAGTCCAGCCGTGCAATGGGCACTGCACCTTGCAGCCCTGGATATACCCCTCTGACAGCGGCGCGCCGCGATGAGGGCAGTGGTTAACGAGTGCAAACACGCGATCGTCATCGGTGCGAAAAACCGCAACCGGCAGCGGCTTTCCCGTCCGCTTCACCCGTCGAGAACCCTGGCGCGGAATATCCTCGATCCCGCCAACCTCAACCCAGCGGTCATCCGACATGGCTCAGAGCGCCTTTGCCCGGACGGGTCCCACTATCTGATTGATCACGCTGAACCTCACTGCCGTTTATGCTGCGTCGCATAATACCGGACCCCGACTCCAACGGAACCGATTATTGCCAGCAGCTCAGGAGATTGAGAGGCGGCAGCGGAGCGATCCGCAGCGCAGAAAAAGCCCCCTCACCCGCCGACTTGCGCGGCTCAGTTGCGCGGGTACGCGGGTCAGCTGCGCGGCGCGTGCTTACCAAGGATGCGCTGCAGGGTGCGGCGGTGCATCTTGAGCCGGCGGGCGGTTTCCGAAACGTTGCGGTCGCACAATTCGAACACCCGCTGGATGTGCTCCCACCGCACCCGGTCGGCCGACATCGGGTCTTCCGGCGGCTCGGGGGTGCCGTCCTCCTGGGCGAGCAAGGCGCGCTCGACCGCATCGGCGTCGGCGGGCTTTGGCAGATAATCGATCGCGCCGGCTTTGACCGCAGCGACCGCGGTGGCGATATTGCCATAGCCGGTCAGCATTACGATCCGGGCGCCCGGCCGCGCCTTGCGCAACGCGGTTACGACGTCGAGCCCGCGCCCGTCGCCAAGCCGCATATCGACGACGGCAAAGGCCGGCGGGCGCTCGCTGGCGGCAGCGGTGCCGGCGGCCACACTGTCGGCGGTGGCGACAATAAAACCGCGCCGCTCCATCGCCCGCGCCAGCCGCTGGCACAACGGCGCATCGTCGTCGACGATCAACAGGGTGCGCTCGGCTTCGGGCAGGCCGCGCAGCGCGGCGGAGATGGTTTCGGTAGCAGCCGAAGGAATGGGTCGATCGATCGCGTTCATCAGTCGCCTCTCGCCGGTCCTCAGCGCGACAGAGCCCTAGCGCGGCTCGCGCGCCAGCGCCGCTGGGCGGACCTTGTCTATCGCCTCCAAATTGGCACGATTCCAAGAAATCGCAACATGCGCGCCACCTTCTTCGAGATTCTCGAAGGTCAGCCGGGCGCCGCTGCGCTCCAACAGGCTCTGCGCGATAAAGATACCGAGCCCCATATGGTTCGCGGCGCCGGCGCGGGTCGACAGATAGGGCTCGCCGAGCCGGCTCAGCAGATGCAGCATAAAGCCCGGCCCGTCATCGGTGATCTCGACCGTCACACGCCGGGCATCCCAATAGGTCGTGACGGTGACCTCGCGACGCGCGAATTGCACCGCGTTCTGGATCAGATTGTTGAGCCCGTGCATGATCTCCGGGCTGCGCCGGACCTGCGGCTCGTCCTCTTCGGGCGCGCCGGTCGCGGCAAAGATCAGCCGGATGCCGCGCTCACGATGGGGTGCGCCGGCGGCCTCGACCAGCGCCGAGATCGACAGCCGGGTATAGGGTGAGCCGCCATCCTCTTCCGGCCGTTGCGACAGCTCGGCGAGGATCCGGCTGCAGCGGTCTGACTGGCTCAGCAGCAGGGCGGCGTCCTCGGCATAGGGGCTGCCGGGCGACAACTCGCGAACCAGCTCCTTGGCGACCACCGCGATCGTCGCGAGCGGGCTGCCGAGCTCGTGCGCGGCGGCGGCGGCGAGCGCGCCAACCGCCGATACCTGCTGCTCGCGCGCCAAGGCCAACTGGGTCGCCGCGACCGCATCGCGCAAGCGCCGCGCGTCTTGCGCCACGCTCCAGGTGTAAAGAGCGATAAACGCGGTCGCGAGAACCAGCGCCGTCCAGGCGCCGACGACGAGTTCGGGCGGAAACAACAGCGGCTCGGTGCGCCACGGCAGCGGGAAGTGCCACAATGCCAGGACGCTGATGGCGGCAACGGCGAGGACCGACAGCCCCATCACAAAACGCCGCGACAGGATCGTCGCCGCGACGGTGACCGGGGCCAGAAACAGGATCGAAAACGGGTTGTGCAGGCCGCCGGTCAGGTAAAGCAGCACCGCGAGCTGCAGGATATCGTAGCCGAGACACAGCGCGGCGTAGCGCTCGCTGAGTTCGCGCGCGACCTGGCGACGAACGATCAGCACGACATTGAGCACCGCCGAGGCGGCGACCACGAGCAGCGAGGTGAGCAGCGGCAGATGAAAGCCGAGCCCGTAGTGAACGGTCAGCAAAGCCAATGCCTGGCCGGCGATTGCGACCCAGCGGATCGGCACCAGGGTGCGCAGACTGATGCGGCCCGATTCGGGGTCGGGATCGCTGAACGGCGGGAGCGAGGTATCGGTCACGGGGACGCTCGTCTGATCTGGGGGCACTCGTCCGTTCTGGGGACACTCGTCTGAGCCGGCGCGGCTTTCAACCGAAGACCGGTAGACGGCGACATATCCCCGGTGCGCGGGTGGTCGAGGGCAACTGTATGCGCCATATAGGGGCGATGCTTCCGCCCGCCATAGAAGTCAAGGACCTGATCAAGCGCTACCCGACAGCGACCGCGGTCGACGGGGTCAGTTTTACCGTCGCCCAGGGCACCATCACGGCATTGCTCGGCGGCAACGGCGCCGGCAAGACAACGACCTTGTCGATCCTTCTCGGCCTGTTATTGCCGAGTTCGGGCACGGTCCATGTGCTCGGCGAGGATATTCTGCGCCACCGCTATCGTGTCCTGCCGCGGATGAATTTCTCGTCGCCGTTTGTCGACCTGCCGCATCGGCTGACGGTCCGCCAGAATTTGCTGATCTACGCCCGGCTTTACGCATTGCGGCGGCGCCGCGAGCGGATCGAGGCCTTGGCGACCGATCTGCAGATATCGGCGTTTCTCGACCGGCCGGCGGGCAAATTGTCGGCCGGGCAAAAGACCCGCGTGGCGCTCGCCAAGGCATTGCTGAACGAGCCGGAATTGCTGTTGCTCGACGAGCCGACGGCGTCGCTCGACCCGGACACCGGCGATTGGGTCCGCAGTTATCTCGAAGCGTGGCAGGCCCGCACCGGCGCCACGATCCTGATGGCCTCGCACAACATGGCTGAGGTCGAGCGGATGTGCTCGGACGTGTTGATGATGAAGACCGGCCGGATCGTCGACCGTGGCAGCCCGCAGGCATTGATCGCCCGCTACGGCCGCGCCAATCTCGAAGAAGTGTTTTTGCACATCGTCCGTCAGCGCGAGCCCGAGCTGGAGCCGATCAATTGAGCCGCTCGGGTAGCGCCGACATCGGCGGCTCGCTCGGCCGCGTCTGGGCGATGCTATTGCGCTATCTTTACCTGTTGCGCAGCTCGTGGCCGCGCACCCTCGAGCTATTGTACTGGCCGACCCTGCAGATGCTGATCTGGGGGTTTATGAGCCAGTTTCTGTACGTCAACAGCAATTACGTGTTTCGCGCTTTCGGCGTTCTATTGGCTGCGGTGATGCTGTGGGACGTGTTGTTCCGCGGGCAGCTCGGCCTGTCGATCTCGTTTCTCGAAGAAATGTGGGCGCGCAATCTCGGCCATTTGTTTGTGACCCCGCTGCGCCCCTACGAGTGGGTCGCCTCGCTGTTGTCGATGAGCCTGATCCGCGTGCTGATCGGCGTCGTCCCGGCGGCGCTGCTGGCGATCGTGCTGTACCATTATTCGATTTTTTCGCTGGGGCTGCCGCTGATCGCTTTTTTCGCCGTGCTGTTGGCGATGGGCTGGGCCTTGGGATTGGCGATTTGCGGCATGATCCTGCGCCATGGCATGGGGGCGGAGAGCCTCGCCTGGCTCGCCGTCTTCACCTTGTCGCCGATCAGCGCGGTTTATTACCCGGTGTCGATCCTGCCGCACTGGCTGCAATACGTCGCCTGGGCCTTGCCCTCGACCTATGTCTTCGAGGGCATGCGGGCATTGCTGTTCCAGAAGGTATTCCGCGGCGATTACCTGCTGACCGCAGGCGCCCTCGACATCGTTCTGCTGGCGCTCGGCGCCTGGGTATTTTCCCTCTCGTTCCGCGACGCCCGCCAGCGCGGCGCCCTGCTGCAGATGGGCGAGTAGGCTACTTCACCCCGTTAGAGGCTGCCCGGCGCGTCGCGCGGCCACGTTGGCCTTGCTTCCCGAGGGCTGGTGGAGGTTATCTGTACGTTCGCCTGACCGGAAACTGTGGCAGACCTTAGCCTGGCTTCTGCTTGATCGCTCGTGTACAGCTGTGTCACTTTTGTTCATTTAACAGGGCTGTATATTAGATGCCAGATCGCCGCAGCGGAGCGAGCCCCCTTGTTCGCGAACACGATTGCGCATCGGCTGCGAAGTGACCCACCCGGCCCCGCCGGCAGTCAGACCCTTGACGGCCTGATTTTGTGTCCCCTACCCCAAGAAACCGAGCGGCCGAGCTAGTATTTGGCAGCGCCAAGTCGAGCGCCAGAGCAAACAAAATCAGCCCTCCGCCGGTGTTCCTCTTATCGAGCTGCGCGAGCATTTTATAACGATTTTGCCGGGCTTTTCATAAGGTGGTTTACCCGCTATGGGACGAGCCGAACAGATGATTACATCCTACTTCGTCGCCGGGGACGGCAGGAGTTGCCGGTACCGGCGGAAATGACACACCGGCGCAATCTGTCGGCGATGAAACGCATGTCGTTTCAACGCCGAAAACACCAGTGCTCACCCCGTCAAAGATACCGCTTCCGGAGACTGGGCTGTGATGCCCGAGTTGTACAGATCGCGCCGGCGAGGATTGCAAGACTCCTGCTCGCGCCATCATACTACCCGGCCTCAGGCGCAGCGACTGGAGGGAACAAGCCGATGAATTACACAATCACGCCGCTGACCCCGCACACCGGCGCCGAAGTGCGCGGCATCGATCTGAACCAAGGCGTCGACGGCGAAACCCGCGCGGCGTTAAACCGCGCCTTTGCCGACCATCACGTGCTGGTGATCCGCGATCAGCAATTCACCCCGCCGCAATTCATTGCCGCCGCACAAGTCTTTGGCGAGCTGTTTCAGCACGACAAGCGTGAAATGCACGTGCCAGGCTATCCGCAGATCTATTACGTCTCGAACGAGCAGACGGTGCCGGGCAAGCGCTATATCTCGGGCGAGACCTTTCACACCGACCATTCCAATCACCCGACCCCGCCCAAGGCGACAATGCTGTTCCCGGTGTCATTGCCGAGCCATGGCGGCGACACGCAATACGTCAACATGCACGAAGCGTATGACGATCTGCCCGCAGCGACCAAGCAGCGGATCGACCGGCTAAAGGCGGTGCATGTCTATCTGAGCAAATACAGCCCGCGCGAACTGCGCCCGTTGAGCGAGGACAGCGCCCGCAAGGTGCCGCCGCCCGGCATCCATCCGCTGGTCCGCACCCATCCCGAAAACGGCCGCAAGGCGCTTTACTTAAACCCGGTGCGGATCGAGGGCATTATCGGCATGGAGGACGCGGACGCGCTCGACCTCGTCAGCGAGCTGATGGAGCGCGCGATCCAAACCAAATACGAATACCGCCATCAATGGCGCTACGGCGACTTTGTGATCTGGGACAATCGCAGCGTCATTCACAAGGCCAATCCCGATTACGACATGAACGAGCGGCGTTACCTTTATCGGATGATGCTGAAGGGCGAGCGGCCGGTCTGAGTGTTGCTGATGCCGCCGCTTGGCCGCGAGATCTGACATGAGCGAACTGACTCACCGAAATGTCGCGGCCAACGGCATCAACCTGCACATCGCCGAA
Organism: uncultured Alphaproteobacteria bacterium; assembly: GCA_963735445.1. GTDB lineage: Bacteria > Pseudomonadota > Alphaproteobacteria > ATCC43930 > CGMCC-115725 > AP-15. The sequence continues at coordinate 63,214 of CAVTLC010000050.1, read as the reverse complement.
CAGGGCAGCGGCCCGCTGGTGCTGTTGTGCCATGGCTTTCCCGAGTCCTGGTATTCGTGGCGCCATCAATTGCCGGCGCTCGCCGACGGCCGGCTTTCACGCGGTCGCCTGCGACATGCGCGGCTATGGGCAGACCGACCGCCCCGAAGCGATCGACCAATACACGTTGTTTCATCTTGTTGGCGACGTCGTCGGCCTGCTCGACGCGCTCGGCGAGGAGCGCGCGGTTATCGCCGGCCATGATTGGGGGGCGCCCGTGGCGTGGTACGCCGCTCTGATGCGCCCGGATCGCTTTCGCGGCGTCATTGGGCTCAGCGTGCCGTTCACCCCGCGCGGGCCGGTGCGGCCAACCACAATCATGCCGCAGACCGACGACGCGGTATTTTATCAGCTGTACTTCCAGGCTCCGGGTGTCGCCGAGGCTGAGTTCGAGCGCGACATCCGCCGGACAATCCGCGGCATCCTCTTCATGAATTCGGGAGACAACCCTTATCAAGCGCCGCGAGAAGAGGTCGGCATGGTGCCGCGGGCGGGAGGCCTTGCCGCACGCTGGCAGAGCGTGCTGGTCAATCCGGCGACACTGCCGGCTTGGCTCAGCGAAGCCGATGTCGATTTCTTTGCAGCCGAGTTCGCGCGCGCCGGTTTTCGCGGCGGGCTCAACTATTACCGCAACATCGACCGCAACTGGGAGCTATTGGCGCCGTTCGCCGGAGCCAAAGTCGCCGTCCCTGCGCTTTACATTGGCGGCGACCGCGATCTCGTGATGGCGTTCAGAGGCATGGAACAGCTGATCGCCAATCTCAGGCATTTCGTGCCGCATTTGCAGCGGACGATCATGCTGCCGGGCTGTGGGCATTGGACCCAGCAGGAGCGGCCGGCGGAGGTCAATACCGCGATGATCGAATTCCTCCGCAGCCTCCCGAGCTGATTGTCACGAGTTGATGGGGGCGTACTCGGCCGAGCCTCGCCCCCCAGCCGCTGGCCCGTTACTCGGCGGCGGCGCGCACCGGCTCGCGGCGATCAGGCATGTAGTCGACACTGACCGGCTGGTTGGTTTCGAACGGGCTCTTGAGGTCGAATTCCTTCGCCATCTCGCGCAATGCCGGGAACACCTCCTGCCCCAACAGGCGGATGCAGGTCCTGGCGTCCTGGTTCGAGACGTTGCCGTCATTGCCCCAAATCCCGAGGATGCCGGGCCGCGTCTCCTCGAGCAGGATGCGCAATTTGGCGATCACCTGCTTTGGCGTGCCGGCGATGATCATCAGATCCTCGAGCTGTTTTTCGAGCTCGGGGCGGTAGCGCGGGTTTTTCGACCGGCCGGTGGCAAACTCGACAAAGGCGCGGCGATTTTCCGGGCTGCTATAGCCTGACGGCGTGCTCCAAACGGGGTGGGCAAGACCGGTGAACTCGCCTTGCATCCACCGGAATTGAGCGGCGTTCGCGAGCGCCTTTTCCTCGGTCTCGGCGACGTGGATCTGCTTTAGCATCCCATGATAGTCCGGGCCCGGGGTATAGCCCGCCTCGGCCGCGACATTGTCGTAGATCTGCCAGATCTGCTTGGTGCGCTCGATCGGGGTGTTGAGCGCGACATAGGGATAGCCGCGCTGCGCCGCCCAGACGATCGTCTCGGGGCTGATCACGCCGGGAATCCAAACCCGTGGGTGGGGTTTTTGCAACGGCACCGCCCACGGATTGACGACGCGGTGCTGGTAATGCGTGCCTTCCCAGCGGAACGGACCTTCGCGCGTCCACGCCGCGACGATCAAATCGTGCGCCTCTTGGAAGCGTTCGCGGTTATAGGCCGGGCTGACCCCGGTCGCGAGCTGCTCCTGCCCGCCGCCGCGGACAAAGCCCGACACCAGTCGCCCCTTCGAAATCATGTCGATCATCGACAATTCTTCGGCGAGCCGCACCGGGTTCTCGGCCAAGGGCAGCGGGTTGCCGAGCAAGATGATCTTGGCTTCTTTTGTGACCGCGGCGAGGATCGAGGCAAAAATATTGCACTTCGCCTGCATGCAGAACGGCGCATTGTGATGCTCGTTCAGCATAAAGCCGTCGATGCCCATTTCCTCGGCATAGATGTAATGCTCAAGGTATTCGTTATAGAGCCGGCTTCCGGCGACCGGATCGAAGTATTTGTTGGAGAACATCAGCGCCGTGGCCCCGAATTTCAGGCCCTCATCGGCGGGATAGGCCGACATCGGCTGCTCGGTGAAATACATTAATTGCATGCACGTTTCTCCCGTCTCCGGCGTTGCCGCGCGTTGCCCGTGGCGGCAGTGGAAGTCTGTCACAAATTCCGCTGGACGTGCGCGATTTTTGACCTGTGCAAGGCACAGCTGCCTCTTTCCTCGCGCTGGATCCATCCCGCGGGGCCCATGCCGCTGGCGGCGGCCGCCTCTGCACGCTACGATTGGTCGGATCACGGATGTCATTTCCGGGAGGGGGCAATGAAGGCGGTGCTGCTAAAGGGGCATGGCGGACCCGAAATGCTGCAATTGGGCGAGGCGCCCGACCCGGTTGCGGGACCCGGCGAGGTCGTCGTCGACATTCATGCAGCGAGCGTCAATGCCGCCGATTACAAGGTGCGGCTGGGCAGTGGCGGCTACAGCAATCTTAAGCTTCCCCATATTCTCGGCCGTGATTTTTCGGGTGTGGTCTCTGCACTCGGGTCCGGAGTCACCGATTTCAAAATCGGCGACGCGGTATTCGGGGTGACCGATCAGGGGATCGAGGGCTGCTACGCCGAAAAGCTCGCGATCAAGGCCGCGATCATCGCCAAAAAACCGGATCGCCTCGGCCATGCCGAAGCAGCCGCGCTCGGGCTGACCAGCCTGACCGCGTTGTGGGCGGTCGAGGACACCGCGAAATTGCAAAAGGGCGAGACCATCCTGATCCAGGGCGGAGCCGGCGGCGTCGCCGGGTTTGCGATCCAGCTGTCGAAATATCTCGGCGCCACGGTGCTGACGACGGCGAGCGCGCGCAACCACGACTACGTCCGGAGCCTCGGCGCCGACCGCGCGATCGACTACAACACCGAGGATTTCACTAAGACCGCCAGCAATGTCGATGTCGTGTTCGACACCGTCGGCGGCGAAGTACAGGTTCGCTCATACGACGTGCTAAAGCCGGGCGGCCGGCTGGTCTGGATTGCTGCCGCCCCGGCGGGCTTTCAGCCGAGCCGCAAGGATGTCCAGGTATTGCGCCCCAATGTCGCCCGCGACCGCGCCCATCTCGAACGCATGCTCGAGCTTTACGACAAGGGTGCGGTGTGGCCGCCCAACATCGTCCGCTATAGGCTCGCCGACGCCGCCGAGGCGCACCGGGTCAGCGAAAGCCGCCACCTGCAAGGCAAGCTCGTGCTGATCGTGCGGTGAGTGCCGCGACGATACGGGGACATTTCATTCGTCATTCCCGCGAAAGCGGGAATCCAGGGCCAGGCTCGGAACGGCTGCTCTGGGCCCCCGCTTTCGCGGGCGCGACGACGGTTTCCGCTACGGAGGAGAAAGAAATGGCAGGCAACGCACAAACGGTCATCGACCTCGACAAGCAGCGCATGGACGCGATGGCGAAAAAAGACATCGCGGCACTGAATGCGCTGATCTCGGACGATCTGGTCTACACCCATTCGACAGCCCGGCTCGACACCAAGCAAAGCCTGATCGGCAATATGGAGTCGGGCGGCACGGTCTACACCTCGGTCGTACCGTCAGACGTCAAGGCGCACGATCTCGGCGACACCGTCGTCCTGACCGGCTCGTGCAAAATCAGCGTCATGTCGCAAGGGCGGCCGAATAGCTTTGGTGTGCGCTTTACCGATGTGTGGGCCAACAAAGGCGGCAAATGGCAGATGGTCGCCTGGCAATCAACCCGCACCCCGGATTAATCCGAGGGCGCTTCCGCACTCTCTCGCGCCTGGAGCCCGGGGGGCGGAGAGGGATGGGGTAGGTGGGGATTCCCCGCGCCGGCCGTGGCCCACCTCACCCTCCCACTTCGTGGGCCCCTCCCCCTCCCCCAAAAGCGGAGAGGGAGTTTTGACTTAGCCGCTGTCCAACTTCCGTCGGCCGGTTTCTGTTCCTCCCCAAGATTGCTAGGTCGTGCTGATCTCAGCGCCCTGAGCGGCCCCATCAACCGAGCTTGATCCAGGTCAGTTCGTGCTTGTTGTGGTAGAGGTGGCGTAGTTCGGAGCCGGGGATTGCGGCAAACCGGGCGGCGATGGCGTGGTCGGTCGCGCCCTGGAACTTGATCGTGCACACAAACCGGCGGCAATTCCCGGCGGCGAGCCAGCGCTCGACCAAGGCCAAGAGCCGCGCCGGATAGCAGACGATGTCGGAGAACAGCCAATCGACCGGCCCGACCTCGTGCGGGTCGAGCGCAAACGCGCTTTCGCGCCGGTATTCGATTGCCGGCAGGTTCGCGATTTCGGGTATCAGCGCCGCCTTGTCGACGCTGATGACGCGCGCGCCCATCTGCGCCAATGCCCAGCTCCAGCCGCCGGGCGCGCTGCCGAGATCGAGGCACACCTCGCCCGGATGCGGGTGCTGGCCGATCACCGTCAGCGCCTCCCATAATTTCAAATAGGCACGGCTTGGCGGCCCGGTGCGGTCCTCGACAAATTGGACTTCGCCGTGCGGGAACGGGCTCGTGCACTGCGCCGCCGCGAGGACGGTGCCGGGATCGAGCAGTGTCCACGAGCCGAGCGGGGCCGCTGGTGGCGGCGTGCCGAACGGCAGGGGCCGCGCCGAAACCGTCGGCAATTGCTCCTGGATCAGCGTCGCGCGGCGATGCAGGACCGGGGCATAGACCACCCAGTTGCGCTGGATTGCGCGCAATTTCGCTGCCGCATCGGAAATCGAGGCGATCGCGAGCCGCTGCGGATCGAGCCAGACATTGGCGGCCCACGCCGCCGGCCGCGGTGGTCCGCTTGCGATCAACAACCGCCCGTGGACCTGCTCGACCGCACCCAGCTCATGTGCCAGTTCGTCGACATACCCTTCGGCGGCGAGATAGGCCGTGCGACCCATCATCGATCGGCACCGCGCGATCCTACGCGGCACTTGGCGGAAGGGTGCCGATTTGCGACGATCGGCCCATGCTCGATGATCCGCAAATCGCCGAACTCACTCGATTGATCGAACAATCGCGCCGCGCCGTGGTCTTTACCGGCGCCGGCATTAGCACTGAATCCGGCATTCCCGATTTCCGCAGCCCGGGCGGCATCTGGACCCGCATGGCGCCGATCGATTTTGCCGATTTTCTCGCCTCGGAAGAGGCGCGGCGCGAAACCTGGCGGCGCCGCTTTGCGATGGAGGAAATTTTTCGCGGCGCTGCCCCCAACCGCGGTCATCGTGCGGTGGCCGAACTGGTTCGCCGCGGCAAAGTCGGAGCGGTCATCACCCAGAACATCGACGGGCTGCATCAGGCCTCCGGCATTCCGGGCGAGCGGGTCATCGAATTGCACGGCAACACGACTTACGCCCATTGCCTCGATTGCGCCCGGCATTATGAGCTCGAGGTGGTCCGCGCGGCGTTCGAGCGCGACGAGACCGCGCCGATCTGCGACGACTGCGGCGGCTTCGTCAAGACCGCGACGATCTCGTTCGGCCAGGCGATGCCGCCAGCGGCGATGCGGCGCGCCGAAACCGAAACCATCGCCGCGGATTTGTTTATCGTCGCCGGCTCGTCGCTGGTCGTCTACCCGGCGGCGGCGTTCCCCGAATTGGCCAAGCGCTATGGCGCCACCCTCGTCATCGTCAACCGCGAGCCGACCGGTCTCGACGGCATCGCCGATCTCGTGCTGCGCCGATCAATCGGCGAAACCCTCGGCGCCGCAATCGGCGTCGACTAATATAGCTGGTTCCAGGTCATCGAGCTGGACAGCCAGCATCGAAAGAGCGGCTGGATCAAAGGGAGGAGCGTCGATGCGGCTCGAAAACAAGGTGGCGCTGATCACCGGCGCGGCGTCGGGCATGGGCGCCAGCATGGCGCGGATTTTCGCCGGCGAGGGCGCCAAAGTCGCTGTTTGCGATGTGCTGGAGGACGACGGCAGGAGCGTCGTTGCCGACATCACACGAGCCAACGGCGCAGCAATTTTCCAGCGGCTCGACGTCAGTGACGAGACAGAGTGGAAGGCGGCTGTCGATGCGACCATCGCCGCCTATGGCCGGCTCGACATCCTGGTCAACGACGCCGGATTGAGCGGCAGCGCCGTCGCGGATCTGTTCGACACCGCGGCTTGGGACCGGTTGATGGCGGTCAACGCTCGCGGCGTTTTTCTCGGCATGAAGTTCGCGATACCGCTTATGAAGGCGCAAGGCGGCGGTTCGATCGTCAACATATCGTCGATTTCCGGGATCACCGGCCAGCACGGCGTGCACGTCGCCTACAACGCTTCAAAGGGTGCGGTGCGCACCCTGACCAAGGCTGCAGCGGTGCAGCACGGCGCCGACAATATCCGCGTCAATTCGGTGCATCCCGGGCTGATGCCGCCGATGCGCTCGTCCGGGCGCACCGCCGACCCCGAAGTCCGCGCAAAGATGCTGCGACAAGTGCCGATGGGCCGCGCCGGCCGTCCCGAGGAAGTCGCCAACGCCGTATTGTTCCTGGCCTCGGATGAGGCGTCGTACATTACCGGCGCCGAGTTGTGGGTCGATGGCGGCTACCTCGCGACTTAGCGCGATTGCTGGCCGGCGGGGGTAGCGCCGGCAGGCCGGGCCGGGGCTGGGCCGAATTCCTGGTAGAGTGCGGCACTCAGCGACTTCAGCGCGTCATCGGCCTTGTTGCCGCCGCGGTTGGTCATCGTGACCATCGCGAAATCGTATTTCGGCTGCATCATGATGTAGGCGAGGTTCATTTCGTTAGAGCCGCCGTGGAATAGAAACGGCTCCGGCGAGAACGGCAGGGTAATTTCTCCCATGCCGAACCCATAACGGCCGTGCGATGGGGTGCCGACCGCCGCATCCGGTTTTATCGGCATTTCGATGACCATCGCGTGCAGCTTGGCGAAGGTTTCCGGATGAATCAGCGCCGGGCCGCGCTTGCCCGAGCCTGTCTGCCAGCCCGCCCAAGTGGCGAAATCGAGCACCGATAGATGCACGGTGCCGGCGGGTCCGATCACTTCGGGGTTGTCGCCGTTGGGACCGGCGAGCATCGCTTTCAGCGTTCCGTTCGGCAATGTCCGGTGGCCGAGTGGAGCGTCGACCCGGCCGAGGCTCGATTGTGGTCCAAATCCGGCGGTCTTGAGCCCGAGCGGGTCAAAGATGCGCTCGGCGATCAGCTCTTCCCAGGTCTTTCCGCCGACCCGCTCGATGATGGCGCCGGCCAATGTGTAGCCGAGGTTCGAATAGGCGAATTTCTCACCTGGCTTTGACTGCAACGGCTCCTTGACGAGCCCAGTGACGATCCAATAACGCAGTTCGTCGAGATTGCCGGGCTGGGCAAAGGATTGCTCGATCAACTTATCTTGTGCCGGGTTGTCGCTCGAGATGCCGCTCGTATGCGACAATAGCTGTTCGAGGGTGATGCCGGCGACGCCAGCCGCCATCGTCGCCACAAGTTCCGGAAAGATCGCTCCGACCGTAGCGTCCCAGCGCAATTTGCCCGCCTCGACCAGCATCGCCGCCAAAAGCGCGGTCATCGCCTTGGTGTCGGAGCCGATGTGAAAGCGGTCATTGATCGTGACCGGGATATCGCTGTCGATGCGCCGCGTGCCGACCGCACCGGCAGCGACAAGCCGGCCGTCACGCACTACCGCCGCGGCCACCGCCGGCAACCCGTATTGAGCGAGATAAGGACGCAAAATCCCGTCGAGCCGGTTGTCGGTATTCGTATTGGGGGTCGACGGCGCCGGTTTTTCGCCGGCGGCGGCGAGCACCAGAGCGCCCGGCGCGGCCAGCAACTCGCGGCGGCGCATCTCCACGGCTAAAGCAGTCCGGCGTCAGCCGGCGACGCGATCGGGAACGGCCGCGACGGCAGGTTCGGTCGCGGAGCCGGGTCGTTCGCTGACCGCCGCCTCTTCCTGCAGCATCAAATTGTCCTTGATGCTGGCGAGTGCGGCGATCATCGCGTCGCGGGTTCCTGCATTCAGCCCGGCGAACGCTTCCTCGCGGATTGCCAGATTGATCTCGAGAATGCGCTCGACCACCGGTCGTGCGGCGGGCATCAGCCACAATGTTCGCACCCTGCGATCGGTCGGATGGGCGCGGCGTTCGACGAGGCCCTCTTCATTCAGCTTGTCGAGCATACGCACGAGCGCGATCGGCTCGATATCGAGCCAGGTCGCAACCTCGGCCTGGCTCACGCCCTCCTTACGCGCGATGTACAGCAGTACCGCGGCTTGCCGGCGGGTGATCGGCAGACCGGTATGCCGAGCCGCGCGCTCAAACCGCCGTTTGACCAGCCGCGACACGTCGTGGACGAGAAAGCCAAAGCTGCGGTCGGCAGCCGGAAACGCCGCGGTCTCGATGTGCTCGCTCGCGATGTGGTTGCGCGCCATCCGCGTCACTCTGCACCCTGGCGCTCTTGGACCAGCACCGGCCTGCCCTCGCCTGCCAGCACCTCCGCCATTCGCGACGGCCGGTACGGACGGCCGACCCAGTTGGCAAACCGTTCGAGATAAAGATAAATGATTGGTGTCGTGTAGAGGGTTAGCCACTGCGACACGAGCAGCCCGCCGACGATCGCAATGCCGAGCGGCCGCCGTAATTCGGAGCCTGCCCCTTGCCCGAACGCGATCGGCATGGCGCCAAACAGGGCTGCGAAGGTCGTCATCATGATCGGCCGAAAGCGCAACAGGCACGCCTGGTGAATCGCTTCGCGCGGGCTCTTGCCCTCGATCCGCTCGGCCTGCAACGCAAAGTCGATCATCATGATCGCGTTCTTTTTGACGATGCCGATCAGCAGAATGACGCCGATCATCGCGATCACGGTCAAATCGTAATGCAGCAGCATCAACGCCAAGCAGCGCGCCAACACCGGCCGACGGCAACGCCGATAGGATCGTGAGCGGGTGAATATAGCTTTCGTAAAGCACGCCCAAGACGATGTAGACGACGAGAATTGCCGCCGCGACCAGCAACGGCATCGACGACAGCGAAGCCTGAAAGGCCTGCGCGGAACCCTGGAACGCGCCTTCGAGCGTCGCCGGAACCCGCAGCTGCTGCTTGATTGCCAGAATTTTGTCAACCGCCGGACCGAGCGCCGTGCCGGGCGTCAGGTTGAACGACAAGGTTACTGCCGGGAATTGGCCTTGATGATTGACCGACAGAGACTCGAGCTTTGAGGAGAAATGAGCAAACGAGCTTAACGGGATTTGCGCGCCGTTTGGCCCCGTGATGTAAATCTTGGACAGCGCTGTCGGATCTTCTTGGAATTTGGGATTGACCTCGAGGATCACCTTGTACTGATTAGTCGAGGTGTACATCGTCGCGACCTGGCGCTGACCAAACGCGTCGTACAGCGTGGCGTCGATCAGCGATGGCGAAATTCCAAGCCGTGAGGCGGCGTCGCGGTCGATCTCGATTGCGATATGCGGCGCCGCGACCTGTTCGTCGGAGTTGACATCCTGCAACTCCGGCAATTTCCTCATCGCTCCTTCGAGGATCGGCGCCCAGTGCGTCAGTTCTCCGAGATCCGTATCGGTCAGAGTGTATTGGTATTGGGTGCGGCTCAGACGTCCGCCGATCGTGACGTCCTGACCCGACTGCATAAAGAATTTTACGCCTTCGACGGCGGCGACCTTTGGGCGCAGCTTCTGGATGATCTGATCGGAGGTCAGGTCGCGCTCGTCATGCGGCTTAAGCTGAATGAACATCCGCGCGGTGTTTTCGGTCGGATTGTAGGAGTAGGCGCCGGCGAACCAAATAACACCCGAGACACCCGGCTCCTGTTTAACGATATCGGCGATCCGGTGAGCTAATGCCGCGGTGTTGTAGAATGAAGAATCCTCGCGAGCGTCAACCTCGCCGAAAATGAACCCGGTGTCCTGCTGCGGAAAAAACCCTTTGGGGATCTTCACGTAGAGATACCCGGTGATGACGATCAGCGCCAAGGTCGACAACAGGGTCACGAATTGATGGCGAAAGACAAACCCCAGGCCGCGGTCATAAGCGGCGAGCATCCAATTGAACGCACCTTCGGCCGCCTGGTTAAAGCGGCCCGATGAATGCAGCCCCTGCTCCTTTAAAAATAGCGAGCACAAGACCGGCGTCAGCGTCAGCGAGATCGCTGCCGAAGCAACGACCGCCACCGATACGGTGATGGCAAATTCCCGGAACAATCGGCCGATAATGCCGCCCATAAAGAAGAGAGGAATGAACACCGCGATCAGCGAGAAGGTGATCGAGATGATCGTAAAGCCGATTTGGCCGGCGCCTTTTAATGCGGCGTCGAACGGGCGCATCCCCTGCTCGATGTAGCGCACGATGTTCTCGATCATGACGATCGCGTCGTCGACGACAAAGCCGACTGAAATCGTCAGCGCCATCAAGGAAATATTGTCGAGGCTGTAGCCGGCCGCATACATGATTGCAAAAGTCGCGAGCAGCGACAGCGGCACGGCCAAGCTCGGAATGATCGTGGCCCACAAGGTCCGCAGGAATAAAAAGATCACGAGAATGACGAGGCCAATCGTCAGCAACATCGTGATCTGCACGTCGTGCACGGCTGCGCGGATCACCACGGAGCGATCAGAGAGTAAATCGACCTTCACCGATGGCGGTATCAACTCCTCGAGCCGGGGCATCAGCGCTTTGATCGTGTCGACCAGCTGGATCGTATTGGCACCAGCCTGCCGCTGGATCGCCAACCCCTCGGCTGGGGTATCGCCAAACCAGGCCCCGGTCCTGGCATTCAGTACCCCGTCCTTCGCCTCTCCGACATCTTTGACGCGGACCGGCGCGCCGTTCCGATAGGCGACAATGACATTGTTGAACGCAGCGGCGTCAAACAGCTGATCGTTGGTGTCGAGCGTGTAGGTCTGATGGGCGCCCTCTAGATTGCCTTTCGGCCGATTGACGGTCGCCGTCACCAGCGCATTGCGAACATCTTCGAAGCCGAGACCGCGCGACGCGAGTGACCCGGGGTTGACCTGCACGTGAACCGCGTAAGGCTTCTGTCCGAATATCCGCGCCTCAGATACGCCAGGGACGGTCGACAGCTTCTGCGCCAACACCGTGTAGGCGTAGTTGTCGATGCGATAAACCGGGAGAGCATCGGAGTGAACCGCATAAATCAGCACCGGACGATCGGCGGGGTTGGTCTTGCGGTAAGTCGGCGGGCTTGGCAAATCCGGCGGCAGCAAACCACTGGCTGCGTTGATCGCCTGCTGCACGTCTTGTGCGGCGGCATCAATATTGCGCCCCAAGTTGAATTGCAGAGTGATTGTTGTGGTACCGACGCCGCTCGTCGACGTCATTTGGTCGAGGTTGGGGATGGCCGCAAATTGCTGTTCGAGCGGCGTGGCGACCGCGGACGCCATCGTATCGGGACTCGCCCCCGGATAAGTTGCGTTCACCGAGATCGTGGGGAAATCGACGTTTGGCAGCGAAGCCACCGGCAACAATCCATAGGCCGCGACACCAAACACCAGCACGCCCAGCATCAATAGCGAGGTCGCGATCGGCCGCCGGATAAAAGGTTCTGAGATGCTCATCGACGATCACCTGCGCGGTTCGAATGCGTCACGGCCAAAGCAGAAAAAGGTCGGGTCCTCAACTGGCGGCGCCCGCCGGCCGCGTGGGCAGAACCTTTACCCGAACGCCGGGGGTAAGACGAAACTGTCCGTCAACGACGACGCGCTCGCCGGGCGACAGCCCTTTGGTGATGACGGCAAGCCCATCCTGGACCGAGGCGACGTCGACCGTACGGCGCTCGACCGTGTCGTCGGGTTTGATGACGTAGGCGTAGCTGCCGTTCGGTCCCTGTTGCACGGTTTGCGACGGAACCGTGGCGATGTTGGGACGCGTTTTTAAAATCACCCGCAGGCTGACAAACTCGCCGGGCCATAACCGCTCGTCCTGATTGTCAAAGCGCGCCTTCAGGTGAATTGTCCCGGTTGCCTGATCGATCGAATTGTCGATCAGGGTCAGCCTTCCGGTGGACAGCAACTTGGTGCCGTCACTGCTGTAGGCGCGCACAATCAGCGGTGCCTTTTGCTGCTGCTCGCGGATCTCGTCAAGCGTGTCTTGCGGCAATGTGAAGCTGACAAAAATCGGCTTTAGCTCGGTGATCGTCACAAGCGCGTTGTTGTCATTCGCGTGAACGAGATTTCCCTTGTCGACTAGCCGCGCCCCGAGACGTCCGTCGATAGGCGCGCGGATCTCGGCATAGCCTAGGTTAAGGGTCGCATTATCGATCTGCGCTTGATCGCCTCTCAGAGCCGCCTGCACCTGGGCCACGAGCGCGGTCTGATTGTCATAGCTTTGCCGGGTTTGATAACCGGTGCCGAGAAGTTTCGAGTATCGCTCAAGATCGAGCTTGGCGCCGGCAAGTTGTGCCTGGTCTTTCTGCTGGGTAGCCTGCGCCTGTTCGAGCGCCGCCTGAAACGGCCGCGGATCGATTTGAAAGAGCGGGTCCCCCTCTTTTACTTCCTGCCCTTCTTTAAAATAGACTTTGACGATTTGACCATCGACGCGGGTCTTTATCGAGACCATGTTGTAAGCTTGCACCGTGCCGATGCCCTGTAGATAAACCGGTACATCCTGGGCCGCGACGGTCGCCGCCGTAACAGGCACTGCTGCCGGCGGTGTTTGGGCCGTCGCCCGCGGGCCGTTGCCGCCAAAGCTGTGCCACCAAATCACCAGCGCCGCAGCGGCAAACAAGATGGCCACCGCGCCGATCGCGCGCCTGAACATGACGAGCGACTCCCTTAATCAAGTAAGTTAACGAGAATATATCATAGACAATCTCTATAGGTTTTGGCGTCGTCTGTCCATCCCGGCCGCGATCGGGCCGCTGTGCGCGAAACGTCGCACGATCAGACCGCTATCGCGCCTGCGGAATCTCGATCGGCGCACAATTGGTGCGCCCTGACATCAGACAGTCTTCAAGCTTTGCTTCCTTGCCGAGGTCGCGCATCAGCACCACCCCGGCAACCGCCAACGACAACACGATGGCGAGGCCCATTAGCGCGGCTGTTCGCCGGTCGTCGGTTTCCCGACTGTCTTTGTCTCGATCGCGCATCGGCCCACCGCAACGATCAGCAAGCGCCAGGCCAAACAAAGTCGCACCCTGCGCCACGGAGCACCGTCGATCCCCCCGATCGACCCGGCTCCCAGGACAAACCGATATACCACAACGCGAACGCCGACAACGGCGCTCGAAGCGCTGGGCGGGAGCGCGCTCTGCAGAGAGCGGTGTTAGCCGCGGGCCGCGGCGTGGTCCAGCGCCCGTTCCACGGCGCCGGCACTCAGCAACTCGGGCAGCAATTCGCCCTGGGGGCGGCCGGGGCCGTAAACCGCATTGAATGGAATGCCATATCGGTCAAAGCTTTCAAGGTAGCGCGTCAATACCGGATCAGGCCGGGTCCAGTCGCCGCGCATCGCGACGACATTCGGCCCGAACAGCCGTCCCGCCACCGGATCACGGTCGAGCACCGCCGCTTCGTTGACCTTGCACGTCAGGCACCAGGCCGCTGTCACATCGACAAAGACGATCTTGCCCTCGCCGACCAGCCGCTGGATTTGCTGCGGATCAAACGCCTGCCAGCGGCCGCTGCCGTCCGTCGAGCCTGGCGCCACCACACCGGCAAAGGCGGGCCACAATACCGCCACGGCAACCAACCCCGCCGTAGCAGCGCTCGCGACCCGCGCCCCAGCGACCGAGAACCCGTGCCGGCTTTTTATCGCGAGGACCGCAACCACCGCTGCCAAGGCCGCCGCGGCAATCAACGCCACCCGAGTTCCGGACAATGCCGAAAGCACAATCAGCAGCCAGACTGCCGTACCGGCTAGAGCGAACCCGAGAGCGATGCGCAACACATTCATCCACCGCCCGGGCCGCGGCAGCAATCGAACCAACCGCGGAAAGGCGGCGATTGCGAGATAGGGCGCCGCCATCCCCAACCCCAGTGCTGCAAACACGATCGCGATCTCGCCCGGTCCTTGCGCCAATGCGAAACCGACTGCGGTGCCGACAAACGGCGCCGAGCACGGGGTGGCGAGCAGGGTGGCGAAAGCCCCGGTCAAGAACGCATCGGCATAAGGCGATGGCGCCCGAATGTCCGCCGCCGCTTCATAGGCGAAGCGTGGCAGCAAGATCGGCAACCAGCCCCACAGGCTCGCTGCGAACAATGTCGTCACCGCCGCCATCGCCGCGATAAACCACGGCCACTGGAACTGGATCCCCCACCCGATCGCGGCGCCCGATGCTCTGAGCGCGATCAACGATGCCGCGATCAGTGCGAACGAGGCGAGCACGCCAAACGCCGTCATCGCCAGCCCGAAGCGGACCCGACGCCGCTCGGCGCCGGCATGGCTCGCGACCGACAGCAGTTTCAGCGACAGCACCGGCAAGACGCACGGCATCGCGTTGAGCACAAGGCCGCCAAGCAGGGCGATCGCGATGATCGGAAGCAGCCGGGAAGCGTCGGCGGCGGGCGAAGCCGGCGACGGGGTCGCTGTGAACTCCGCCGCCCGGGTGCCATCGATTAAGGTCAAGGTCAGATGTTTGCCGACAATGCCGGCGGCGGCCGCATCGCGGATCGGTACGGTGAGCCGCGCCATGTGTCGCGCCTGCGACAGCGCCACCTCCGGCTGGCCGGGCGATCCTTTGTCTAGCCCTTCGACAAACAGGTCGGGTGTCTTGAAGGGTATGTCCTCGCTGCGCAGCCGGAGAGTAAGAGCCGCATCTGCACCCCTGGCGGCTACATTGGCCGCCACGAGTTCGACACCCGCGACGGCCGCGGGCTGCGGAACACGCGCGCGGGCTTCGCCGATCAGCCCCGCCTCCGGCGCTGGCGCAGCGGGTCCGGCAGGTAACCGCAGATCCAACTTTGTCGAATAAGGCACGCAGATATTGGCGCAGGCCGCCCAACTTACCAACGCGTGCAGATCGAGCGGATTGCCGGGCTGTCGCAAGGTCGCCGTGATCGGCAGAACGATATGGTCGCGGTACCCGGCGGTCTCGAAGCCCTGCAGCGAGTAGCGCGCCGGCGCCGGCCAGGCGATCTCCGCCCGCGTTAGGTTTTCGGAACCCGACCAATCAATGCTCGGCGGAATTCCGGCATCACCCGGCGTGCGCCAATACGCGTGCCAGCCCGGCGCCAGCCGGATTTCGAGACCGGCTTCGACCGTTTTGCCCGAACCCGTGGCCTCAGTGGCGGTGATCAGGCGTGCCGCGGCATGGTTGTCGCCGACCCACCCGGTCGCGGCCGCACGAGCCTCCGGCAGCAGCCCGGCCAACACGATGGCAATTACCGCGCCGCTCAACCAAAATCGCCGCAATGTCGGACCTCCTGCAGCCACGTCCAAAAAGCGATGCCAGCCAATTGCGGCTGATGCAAGACGGCGCAGTGGCACCGTTCCGAGTGGCTCGAACTCCTGCGTTGAATGACCGGGCGGTGCACGCTTTCTAAAATCAGGCGCTGACCCCGAACCCATATTGCGCGCCATAATCCTTGGCAAAGCGCAAGATGCGGTCATCATAGGTGACCAGCGGGCAGGCTAATTCAATCGCGGTAGCGATCAAAAGCCGGTCCGCCGGATCGCGGTGCTCCAGCTGGTGCAGACGGTAGCTACGGGCAGCGGCACGATGGTTAAGCGGCACCGCTTCAATGCCCGGCCGTTGGACAAACCGCGTTACCCAATCCTCAATCGGGAGGTCCAGCTGGATGCGGTTGCTATCGACCAGCAGGGCAATTTCCCAGACGCTGACGGCGCTCAGCCGGATGGTGCCGCCACCCTGCCAGCATCCGTCGATCAGCGTCCGCGTCGATGGGTGAAGATTGGCGTGGCCCGCGTCGAGCCAAAGGGCGATGTGCGTGTCGAGCAGCAGCGCCTCGGTCAACGTTCGATTTCTCGGCCGGTTTCGGCATCCGGATCGACGTCGAGCGCCGGCGCGGTGAGGTCGACACCCTCGTGAATCCGGACCGACCCGGGGTGAGCCCCAAACAGTGAATGGGCGCGGGCATCCGCGTCTAACAGGCGACGCATCGCCAGCGCCACTGCCTGGGTCTTGTTGCCACTCGTCAGCTTTTTGGCGGCCTCTTCGATCAGCGCGATGACCTCGGGTCGAGTAATGGTCACGACATTCGGCATATTACATTCCAGATACTTAGATCATTACTGATATAATGAAGCCCTGTGACAGCGCAATGTCCCAGCCTTGCGGGTTATTGTCATCGGGCGTCGGTTGCGGTCGCGGGCCGCTCTGGGCTATTGACCGGATGCCTCGCCGCGAAAGGAACATCGGACATGGCGCAACAGGGGCCGCTCTCCGGCATCATTATCGTCGACCTTTCCCGCATTCTTGCGGGTCCCTACTGCACCCTGCTGATGGCCGAACTTGGCGCCCGCGTCATCAAGGTCGAGCCGCCGGGCCAAGGGGACGACGCGCGGCATTACGGCCCGTTCCGCAACGGCAAATCGGCCTATTTCTCTTCGGTCAACCGCGGCAAGGAGTCGATCTCCCTCGACCTGAAATCGCCGGACGGCCGCGACATTTTCGAGCGCCTGCTAGATAAAGCCGACGCCCTGGTCGAGAATTTCCGCCCCGGCACAATGGAAAAGCTCGGCTATGGCTGGGACAGTTTGCACCCGCGCTATCCCCGGCTCGTCTATGCCGCCGCCTCGGGTTTTGGCCACACCGGCCCGTATTCGCACTACCCGGCCTACGACATGGTCGTGCAAGGTTTGGGCGGGGTCATGAGCATCACCGGTCATCCGGGCATGCCATTGACCCGCATCGGGACCTCTATCGGCGATCTCGGCGGCGGGCTGTTCACCGCAATCGCGCTCAACGCCGCCTTGCTGCATCGTGAGCGCACCGGGGAGGCGACCAAGGTCGACGTATCATTGTTCGACTGCCAGCTGGCGCTGCTCGAAAACGCGATCGTGCGCTACACGTCGACCGGTGAAATCCCGGGGCCGATGGGCGCACGCCACCCCTCGATCACGCCGTTCGAGGCGTTCGCCACCGCCGACGGCAACATCATCATCGCAGCCGGCAATGATGGGTTGTTTATCAAGCTCGCCCAGGCGCTGGGCCGCGCCGATCTCGCCGAAAACCCGCTATTCAAAACCAATCCGCTCCGCAACCAGCACCAGGAGGCGCTGAAGGCGGAAATCGAAAGTGTGTTGCGTGAAGCCGGCACCGATCACTGGATCGCGGTGCTGGAAGCGGCGGGGGTGCCGTGCGGCCCGGTCAACAACATCGCCCAGGCGCTCGCCCACCCGCAGACCGAGGCGCGCAACATGCTGGTGGCGGTCGATGACCCGACGATGGGCTCATTGCAGCTCGCCGGCAACCCGATGAAACTGTCGGCATTTCCCGACCCGCCGACCCGCGCGCCGGCGCCGGACCTCGATGCCGATCGTGAGCGGATCCTGCGCGAACTAGGCCTCTGATGCCGCCACCCTCCCGTTCCCGCTTTCGGGCGCGCGGGAGGGGCCGGGTCGGGCTCGGTATATTCGCCGGTGTTGCAGCGCTGGCATTGGTCGCGGCCGGCGGGCTCTACCTCTACCTGCGCTCGTCGTTGCCGCAGACGAGCGGTCGCATCGTCGTGACCGGGCCGAAGGCAACGATCCGTATCGAGCGCGACGTCGACGGCGTGCCGACAATCATCGCGCAAAGTGACGAGGACGCTGCTTTCGGTCTCGGCTTTGTGCATGCGCAAGACCGGCTGTTCCAGATGGAGCTGATGCGCCGCTACGCCTCGGGGCGGCTCGCCGAGATTTTCGGCAACGCGGCGCTGCCGATCGACCGGCAGATGCGCATCCTTGGGCTCTATCGTGCGGCTCAAGATGAAATTCCGTCTTTGTCGACGGACCTCAACCGCGCGCTCGCCGCCTACGCGGCCGGGGTCAACGCTTTTCTGTCGTCACACCGTGGCGCGCTGCCGCCGGAGTTCCAGCTGCTGCGCTTTTCGCCGGAGCCGTGGCGCGAAGCCGACAGCCTCGCTTGGGGCAAGCTGATGGCCTTGCAGATCAGCGGCAATTACCGCGGCGAGTTGCAGCGCGCTTACATGGCGCGATCGATTTCGCCCGCCGACCTCGCCTTTCTCTATCCCGGATATCCGAAAGACGGACCGATAACCCTGGCAGCGATGCTGCCGATCTATCGCCGGCTCGAACTTGGCGCGTTGTTGGACGCGCTGCCGGCTGCGGTCGGACCGCGCTATGCCTCGAACAACTGGGTCGTCGACGGCAAGCACAGCGCCAGCGGTAAGCCGCTTCTCGCCAATGACCCGCATCTCGATTTCGGGGCGCCCGGCCCATGGTATCTGGCGCGGCTGAAGACACCTTCCGGCGTCATCGCCGGCGCCACCGCGGCCGGTGTGCCTCTCGTCGTGATTGGCCACAACAGCCACATCGCCTGGGGCTTTACGACGACGACCGCCGATGTCGAAGACTTGTTTGTCGAAAAGATCGATCCCCGGGATCCGACCCGCTATCTGACCCCCGAAGGCAGTGCGGCTTTCGTCACTCGCCATGAGAAAATCCTGGTGAACGGCGGCGCGCCGGTCGACCTGATTGTCCGCGCCACGCGGCATGGCCCGGTGCTGTCCGACGCATTGCCGGCCGGCGCCGCTGATCCCGGTTATGTGCTGGCGCTCTCGGCGACCTTCCTGCAGCCGGGAGACCGCAGCGCCCAGGCGGTGTGGGAGGCCAATCGCGCCAATAATTGGACGAGCTTCCGTGAGGCATGGCGCAACTTTGTCGGCCCCATTCAGAACATCGTCTACGCCGATGACAGCGGCACGATCGGCTTCTTGGCTCCGGGTCTGGTGCCGATCCGCAAAAAGGGCGAAGGCTGGATGCCGGCGCCGGGTTGGACCGGCGATTATGATTGGACCGGCTTTATCCCGTTCGACGCTCTGCCTGCCGGCACGAACCCGTCCTCGGGGCGTTTTGTCAGCGCCAACAACAAGATCGTACCCGACAGCTATCCCTATTTCATCAGCCGCGACTGGGATTGGCCCGACCGCGCCGAGCGGATCAACGCCCTACTCGATGCGACCCCGGTGCAGACACCGGCGACGAGTGCCGCGATCCAGGCCGACACACTGTCCTTGGAGGCCAAGCGATTGGTGCCGCTAATGACCCAGATTTCCCCAGCGGACGCCGCGTCCCGTCAGGCGCTCGATTTGCTGCGCCAATGGGACTTCCGCATGGACCGCGACAAGGTGGCGCCGCTGCTGTTCACCGCCTGGCTGCGGCAATTCAGCCGCGCGGTGTTGTTTGGCCGCTTTGGCGCGGCGGTCGCGGGGTATTGGGATCTAAAACCCGACGTTATGGAGGCGGTGCTGACAGAGCGCCCGGATTGGTGCGACGACCCAAAGCGGCCCGGGACGCAGAATTGCGCGGGCCGCCTCGCGGAAACGCTGGGGGCGGCGCTCAGGGAACTTCGCGAAGCCTACGGCGACAACATGTCGGAATGGCGCTGGGGCCGGGCGCATATCGCGGTTTTTGCCAACCCGGTGTTCAGCCGCATCCCGATCTTGCGCGACTGGTTCTCGCCGTCAATTTCGACCGGTGGTGCTGCGGACACGGTGGATCACGCCCCCAGCCTTATTCGCAACGACCAGCATCCCTACCAACAGGCATTCGGCGCCGGCCTGCGCATCATTACCGATCTCGCCTCGCCCGAGAATTCGCGCATGATCGTCACCCCCGGCCAGTCCGGCAACCCGCTCTCGGGCCACTTTTCCGATCTGCTACGCCGCTGGCGCGACTTTGGCCTACTCGTCCCCGGTCGCGCTCCCGCTATGTCGACTCTCGAACTGGTTCCCGCAAATGAATGAGTTGCCGGTCACGATCGCCGACATCCGCAAGGCCGCGGCAGCAATTGCGGGCGCGGTCGCGCGAACCCCGACTGTTGCCGCCCCGGCCTTATCCGAACTGGCCGGCGCCGAGATCTATCTAAAGCTCGAAACCCTGCATCGCACCGGCTCATTCAAAGAGCGCGGCGCCTTGAACAAGCTGCTGACCCTGACGCCCGAGCAGCGCCGCACCGGGGTCGTCGCGATGTCCGCCGGAAACCACGCCCAAGGGGTCGCCTATCATGCCCAGCGCCTCGGCATCCCGGCGACGATCGTCATGCCGGAGGGCACGCCCTTTACCAAAATCGACCGCACCGAGGCGTTTGGCGCCACCGTGCTGCTAAAGGGCGAAGGTCTCACCGCTGCCGGCGAAGCCGCGCACGCTCTCAGCCGCGAACGGGGCCTCAGCTTTGTGCACCCCTACGACGACCCGGCCGTCATTGCCGGACAAGGAACGATCGCACTCGAATTGCTCGCCGACCTGCGCGATCTCGACACGATTGTCGTGCCGATTGGCGGCGGCGGGCTGGTCTCCGGCATCGCCATCGCAGCCCAAGCGCTCGCACCCGATATCGAAATCATCGGCGTAGAAGCGGCACTCTATCCATCGATGTACCGGCTGATGCGCGGTGAGGACCCGGGTCCACCGGCCGAGCAGATGACGTTGGCGGAAGGCATCGCGGTCAAACAACCGGGGCGACTGACGCGCCGCGTGGTCAAGGAGTTGGTGTCCGACATCCTGCTGGTCGATGAGCCGGCAATCGAGAGTGCGGTCGAAATCCTGCTCGAAAAGCAGAGGCTGATTGTCGAGGGTGCGGGCGCCAGCGGGATTGCCGCGGTGCTCGCCGCAACCGAGCGCTTTGCCGGCAAGCGGGTTGCGATTGTCGTCAGCGGCGGCAACATCGATGGCCGGCTGCTCGCCTCGATCCTGATGCGCGGGTTGGTACGCGAAGGGCGCCTGGTTCGGCTGCGCGCCGAATTACCCGATGTCCCGGGCGCGCTGTCGCGGGTCTCGGGGATTATCGGCAAGCACGCCGGCAACATTGTCGAGGTTCACCATCAGCGGCTATTTCACGACACCTCGGTCAAGCGCGCCGAACTCGACGTCGTCGTCGAAACCCAGAACCGGCGGCATGTCGAACTGTTGATAAGCGCGCTCAACCAAGCCGGTTTCCCGACCCGCCTCCTTCTCTCAGAGAGCGGGGACGATCTCGAATAGGCGCGCCGCATTTCCCTGACTCAGTCGGGCGCCCGCTTGCTTCGTCTAGGCGCCCTCGACCAGGATCACGGCGCGGTCGAATTGGCTTGCCGGATTTTCAGGGCTTGCTGGTATTCATCGGAGTGATACCAGCGCCGCGCGGTATCGGCATCGGGAAACTCGATGACGACGGTCCGCTCCGGCTCGCCGGCGCCTTCGAGCAACTCGGCCTTGCCGCCGCGGACCAGGAAACGTCCGCCAAAGCGGGCGATGCTGGCGGCGGCCAGCGGGCGATAGGGCTCGTATCCGGCGGCATTGGTCACTTTAACGTCGGCAATAATGTAAGCAGGCACGGAGATCTTCCTTAGCTGGGGTGGGTGGAGCGCGAGCCTAATCTATCACGCGGCGGTCAACCACCCGCTTGCCGCCGCCTGCGGCATCCCCACATGCTCGGCGTCAACCCGCTATCTGGGGCTCACTGTGACCGCTGGATACGACTTTCCCTGGGCCGCCGACCATTTCGCCATTCCCGACCCGGCCGCCTTTCCCGAGCTTTACGAAGGCGTGCTGTGGCGCCGGGTCATGGCGTACATGCTGGACCTGCTGTTTATCGGTGTCATCGCGATTGGTGTGTGGATCGCATTCGCGGTGCTGTGGCTGTTGAGCTTTGGCTTGCTGGGACCGCTGCTGTGGTTTCTCTTTGGGCTGATCCCGCTCGCTTATCACACGCTGTTGCTGAGCGGCTCGCGCTCGGCAACCTTTGGCATGCGCTGCTTTGATCTCGAATTGCGCTCGGTAACCGGCGAGCGGCCGAGCTTTCTGCAGGCGCTGATCCAGACCGCGCTGTTCTACATCACGATCGGGATGACCTGTTCGCTGATCCTGCTCGTTGCGCTGTTCAACCGGCGCCGGCGCACCTTGCACGATTTCCTCGCCGGCACGGTCATGGTGCGGACCCTGCCGGCGCCCTAAGCAGAACGGCGTCTTCACACCGTATGGGGTAGCGGCCGGCCTCGGGTCTCGGGCAGAAACGGTGCGGTAATCATGATTTGCCGGCGCCGGTCGCTAGCTTCGGCCGGCTACATGCCTTCGCGCACGACCGGGTTGGTCAGAGTGCCGATACCGGTGATTTCGATATCGATCGTATCGCCGTGCTTGACGTTTTCGGGCGCCCCCTCGGTGCCCATCCACACGACGTCGCCGGGATAAAGCGTCAGATATTGCGACATGCGGCTGATAAAGGTCGCCGGGCCGAACAGCATGTGGCTGGTCTTGAAGTGATCCTTTTCCTGGCCGTTGACGCGGATGATGGTCTCGGCCGCATCGAGATTGAAATCGGTCTCGATCCATGGCCCCATCGGTTTGAAAGTGTCGGCATTTTTGGCGCGCCACAACGTGCGGTCGTTGGCCTGCCAGGTGCGCTCGCTCATATCGTTGCCGATCGTCCAGCCGAGCACACACGAGAGTGCGTCGGCTTCGCTCAAGTGTTTGGCCTTCTTGCCGATCACGGCGACGAGTTCACCCTCGTATTGCACCCGCTCGGTCGCGTCCTTTGGGATCACGATCGCCTCGCCATGCGCGATCAGCGCGTTGTTGGCGCGATAGCCGATATCGGCTGCCTTTGGCAGATTCGGCTCCTGGCCGCGCTTTCTGGCCGCTTCGATTACATGCTCGGCATAGTTGAGCCCGGCACAGTAAAAGGTGCGCGGCTCGACTGGCACCAGCAATTTCACCGACGAAATCCGGTGCCGAGTTGCCGTCTTTTCGTAGCCGGCAAATGGGTCGCCCTTGACTTCGGTCACCATGTCGCCCTCGACGATGCCGTACGCCGCATGACCATTGGTCTCGAACCGGATCCAGCGCATCTTCCGTCTCCTCGATTTTGATTAGAGGCTTATCCTAGCCTCGGTGCCTCAAATGTTTACCTCAACCTGGAGGAATTCGCATGCCATCGATCATCGGGACCTGGAAATTGGTCCACGCCACCGCCCGGGATGCAGCCGGAAATGCGCTACCGCCGCCCTATGGCGGAAAGGCGCTGGGCCGCGTCACCTTTACCGGCGACGGGCGAATGATGTCGGTCGTGTGCGACGGCAGGCCCGAACTGCCAGCCGGCAACACCCGCGAATACAGCTCGTATTGCGGTAATTATACCTTCGACGGCACTCGGCTCGTCACACGGGTCGATGCCGCCTCGGATCCGAGCCGGATCGGCAGCGACCAAGTGCGCGGCGTGCGCTTCGACGGCGAGCACATGATCCTGTTGCCGCCGCCGCGCGGCGCCGGACCCACGACCGAGCACCGCGAGATCACTTGGCAGCGCATCGCCGCCGAATAACGGCGCGTTCGCGGTGATCGGCCGGGCTGGCGCAACCCCGTCCGCGCGATCCGGGGCTATAGGCTCGACTTAGCGGCAGCACTGGTCAGGCTTTCGCTGCGGCCGGCTCCACGGAATTGGCCGCCGGCAAGCGCCTCGATGCCGCGAGGTTGGAGACAAACTGGTCAATGCAAGCGCGCCAGGAAA
The DNA here is from genome assembly GCA_963735445.1 of uncultured Alphaproteobacteria bacterium. GTDB lineage: Bacteria > Pseudomonadota > Alphaproteobacteria > ATCC43930 > CGMCC-115725 > AP-15. The sequence goes on along the minus strand of CAVTLC010000050.1, from coordinate 39,517 downwards.
AGCGCAGGGCGTGAGCGCGGCAGAGCTCCCGCGGTATTGCAAGCGCTCCAAGCGCGGCATTCCGCAAATCCTGATCAAGCACACCCGGGCCGTTCTCGCCGATTACATCGAGTGGACCGGGAACCGGCAATGCCGCTACCGGCAGGCCACAGGCAAGCGCCTCCAGCAGTACCAGCCCAAACGTCTCGGTTCGGCTCGGCAATACGAACACATCCGCCGCGGCGTAGTGTCGGATCAATGCCTCGCCATCTTGCTGCCCGGCAAAGCAAATTTGCGGATAGCGGCGCCGCAATACCGGCAGTAGGGGCCCATCACCGACGACGAGTTTTGATCCAGGCAAGTCGAGATCGAGGAAGTCAGGCAGGTTCTTTTCCGGCGATATGCGGCCGACATACAGAAAAACCGGACGCGGCAGGACGATTGCCGGCGGCGCGCCGGGCCGGAACAAATCCGCGTCGACCCCGCGGGTCCACGGAACCACGCGCGGAAAGGCGCGCCGCAGGAGTTCGCGCCGTACCGTTTCGGTCGCGACCATGACAGCGCTCGACCGCGCGTGAAACCAGCGTAATGCGGCATAGCCGAGCGACACCGGCAGGCCGAGACGCGCGTTCAGGTATTCGGGGAACTTGGTGTGGAAAGAGCTCGTAAAAGAGCGCCGCCGATCGACGCAATAGGCGCGTGCCGCCAAACCCAGTGGGCCTTCCGTCGCAATGTGGATCGTATCGGGCCCAAAAGCATCGAGCACCCGCGAAACACGGCGACGGCCGACAATGGCCAGCCGGATCGCTGGATCGGTCGGGCACGGCAGCGTGCGAAACAGATTGGGAGTCACCGGCAGAACCTGATGGCCGGCGGCGGTCAACCCGTCGGCCAGGGTCGACAAGGTTCGCACAACCCCGTTCACCTGCGGCGCCCAGGCGTCGGTGACGAGGGCTATCCTCACGGTGCGGCCTGAACCACGACGACGCCCCGAACCACCCCTAGCGCGGGGGTGGGTCGCCGCGCGTCGGCGCCGCAGCGGCCAATTCGGCCCGGTCGGTGTTGCCAGCCGGGTGGCGGAAGTCCAGCCAGTCCATTGTAAACGGCTGCTTGAACATCACTGTCCACAGATAGTTCATGCTGTATTGAAAAGCGACGTGGAACAGCCCTTCCGCCGCGAGCCGGCGGCCCGACGAGAACGCCGGTAAGCCGAACGAGAACTTGACGCCGCCGGCCTTGCTCAAGCGCCGCGCCAACTCAGTGTCTTCACCGTAAAAGCTGAAATTCGAGTTGAATGCTTCGACGGCATCGAGAGCGCTCTTGCGGATTACAAAATTGCCGCCTTGCATCATCGAGCCGGCGCGAAAGACAAAGCGAACCGCCAGGTAGCTGACAAAAGCAAACCGATAAAAGATCGCGGCAATCACCCGAACCGATCGCGGCGCGTCATAATGAATAAACGGGCCGCTCAGCGCCGCCAGACCAGGCCGCTTGGCGAACTCGGCGAGCACCGTGTCGAGCCAGCCCGGAGGGATCATCGTGTCGGCGTCGATATTGGCGATCAGGCGGCCCCGGGCGGCAAGGCAGCCCGCCCGCCGTGCCTGCACGAGACCCCGCTGCGGCTCATCGACGATGACAACTCCCGGAATTGCCGCTGCGATTTGCCGCGTCCGATCGGTGCTGTTGTTGTCGACGACAATGATCTCCGCGCTGCAGCCAATACGCGAGGTTTCCGCCAAGATTGCGTACAAGCACGAGGCGATCAACGCTTCTTCGTTGTAGGCGGGCACAACAAAGCTGATCGTCACTTCCGACATCGCTCCTCCCTCGCTCGTCTCCGTCAAGACTTTCACAGCCGCTCGTCCATTGTTTCCCAAACCTCTTCGCGCAGTTCGGCTTCGAGAGCGGCGTCGATTACCAGCGGGTCGAATGCACGGCGTGTCATCCAACTGACCACCTCTAGCGAACCATCGAAATCCTCGACAAGAGCAGTGCAGCTCTCGACCCAGTCACCGCTGTTGCAATAAAGAATACCGCCGAGATCGCGAATTTCGGCATGATGGATATGACCGCACACGACGCCGTCAGCGCCGCGGCGGCGAGCCTCGTCGGCAACGGCGTCGCCGAACGACGCAATGTATTGCACCGCATTCTTGACGCGTTGTTTCAGGTAGGCCGAAAGCGACCAATAGGGATAGCCAAGCCGCCGCCGCGCCGTGTTGAAATGGCGATTGAGCCACACCATCACCGTGTAGGCGCCGTCGCCCAGTAGAGCTAGCCAGCGAGCATGGGTGACGACCGCATCAAAAGCATCACCATGAATGACCAGCAGCCGCCGCCCATCGGCGGTCACATGGATCGCCTCGTCGATAATTTCGACACCGCCAAACTGCAAACTCGTGTAGTCGCGCAACCACTCGTCATGATTGCCCGGGACGTAGATCGCGCGTGTTCCTTTGCGCACCATGCGTAACAGCTTTTGGACGACATCGTTGTGCGTCTGCGGCCAGTACCAGGATTTCTTGAGACGCCAACCATCGATGATGTCACCGACGAGATAAATCGTGTCGGCGTCGTTGTGGCGCAGAAAATCCAGCAGAAACTCGGCCTTGCAGCCGCGAGTGCCGAGGTGCACGTCCGATATCCAGATCGTGCGGTAACGGCGCATGCGCTGCGAACGGCTCATATCGCCTCTCCACCGGGCGATGGTTGGCGCGCATCCCAATAAGACCAGATTTGCGCCGGCAATAGATTGAGCCAAACCCGAGCGACCTCACACCCGCTTATCCCCAGCTGCTGCATCGCCAAGGGCGAACGAAAGGCATTGGTCAATTGTATGAACCGGCCGCCCCGTCCGAGGCGATCGAGGCAGGGCCGCACAACAGCTTCTTGCTGTTCTGGCGAAAACCATTTGATGGGCAAGCTGGAGACCACACTGCAGAGCTGCATTGCGCGAATTGCGGGATGTTGCCCCAATCGCGTGGCGTCGCCTTCGACGACGGTCACGCCAGGCAATTTCTCGCGGAGGATAGCGGCCAGATCGGGCTCGCCTTCGAGAGCGATGATGCGCTCGGGTGGGCAGCCGGCCCGAATCAGTCCACGGGTAAGGCTCCCGGTTCCTGCCCCCAGTTCGAGCACCGGCCCCGGTCGCGTAAGGTCTACCTGGGTGGCCATCGCGTCAGCGAGTCGAACACCGCTCGGATTGGCCGCAGCAATGCGCAAAGGCTTTTGCACCCACAGAGCAAAGAACACGCCGGCTTCGGCAGCCATGCTCTTCCCCCTCACAATTTTTCTCACGCCTCTTCTAGTCGTGGTATGTTACAGTTTTACGATCGCTAAATGTTGGCCGTGAGTCGCAAAACCGTCATCTATCCCTGTTATCAAACAACGAGAAAAAAGGGAGCAAGCGATGGCGGCCAAACGAGGCGCAGCAGCGCGCGCCCAACCCAATGTGTTTGCGGCAACTTTGGCCCGGTTCAAGGCTGCCAGCCGCACTGCCGAGAAGCGGCGCGGGTCCAAGAAAATCCCATTATTCGCCAGGTTTGCCGCGCGCGAGCGGGTAAAAGCCGCCGATCCGATTTCAGTTGCAGTATTCGCGATCGACCAAGTCGGTCCGGCAGCGGTCAGGGCGTGCGCATCCGGTGTTGAAGTCAGCATTGCCGCCGAAGACGAGGCCACGGCAGCGGTGATTAGGGCGGCTCTTGCCGAGACGTCGCGCCGCCGCCCAACCGATCGGCTGATCCGCGTAATAATCGAGTAGAAATCGCGGCTCACGAATTTGCGAACACGCGCGGCTAAACGCGGGGATCGACTTGCTGCACTAACGCTTAGCAGACTAGCGCGCTTCCTGATCGAGGGCGTAGCCGGCGGAACGAACGGTGCGGACGAGATCAGCGCCGCCATCGGCGTTGAGCGCCTTGCGCAGGCGTCGAATATGAACATCGACGGTGCGCGCCTCGACATAGACGTCGTGGCCCCAGACTGCATCCAACAGTTGTTCGCGCGAAAACACCCGTCCGGGATGCTGCATCAGATGGCGCAGTAGGCGGAATTCGGTCGGACCGAGATGGATCGGCTTGTCCGAGCGCGACACCCGATGCGCCGCGAGATCCATCGTCACCTGGCCGAACTGCAGGGTTTCTTCGGAGGCAGTGGGCTGGGCGCGCCGAATCACCGCGCGCAATCGCGCCGCCAACTCGCGCAGGCCAAACGGTTTGGCGATGTAATCGTCGGCGCCGCTATCAAGCCCGCGCACCCGGTCGGCTTCTTCGCCACGGGCCGTCAGCATGACCACGGGTAAAGTGCGGGTCTGCGGCATGCGGCGAATCTGCCGGCAAACCTCGATGCCTGAGACGAGCGGCAGCATCCAATCGAGCAGCACGATGTCGGGCTTGTGCTCGGCGATTCGCACCAGCGCCTCCTCGCCGTCCGCCGCCTCGCTGACGTCGAAGCCCTCTTTTTCGAGGTTGTAGCGCAGCAGCGTAACGAGCGGCGCTTCGTCCTCGACGATCAGCACAAGCGGCTTGGTCATGCTTGCGCCTGGCCCGACTGAACGGCCTGCGTCGCCTGCAGGCTCGTATCGTCGCCCTTGGGGCGCTTTTGCACCAGGGGTGTGCCGTGCACAAGAAAGTAGAGATCCTCGGCGATGTTGGTTGCGTGATCGCCGATTCGCTCGATGTTCTTGGCCATAAACAATAGGTGAGTGGAGGGACCGATGTTGCGCGGGTCCTCCATCATGTAGGTCAATAGCACGCGGAACAGGCTCGCATACATTTCGTCGAGTTCTTCGTCCCGCATCCACACGTCGTAGGCCTTTTCGGCGTCACGCTCGACATAGGCGTCGATTACGTCTTTGACCAAGAGCTGGGCCTGCCGTGCCATGCGCGTCAGCGCATGAAATCGGCTGGACGGGCGGCGCTTGATTGAGGGCGATCGAGCGCTTCGCGATATTGGCGGCGTAGTCACAGATCCGTTCAAGATCGCTGCCGATTTTTACCGCGGCAAAGATTCCGCGCAGGTCGCTGCCAACCGGCTGTCGCAACGCCAACAGCCTCACCGCAAAATTATCCAACTCATGCTGCAGTTGGTCGACCGCAACATCGCCTTCGACGACACTGGCGGCGAGATCGCTGTCGCGCTCGTTTACCGCTTCGATTGCGGTCGCGAGTTGGCTCTCGGCGAGCCCGCCCATCTCGGTGATCGTATTGTTGAGGCGCCGCAATTCCTCATCGTAGCTCTTGATCATGTGTTCGGAAGGCATCAGGATTCTCCGCCGGCTCAGCCAAAGCGGCCGGTGATGTAATCTTCGGTTCGCCGCTCTTTCGGGTGCGTGAATATGGTTTCGGTTTCGTCGAACTCGATCAATTCGCCGAGATACATAAAGGCGGTGTAGTTGGAAACGCGCGCCGCCTGCTGCATGTTATGGGTGACGATCGCGATGCAGTAATCGGGTTTGAGTTCGTCGATCAGTTCTTCAATCCGCTGGGTCGAAATCGGGTCGAGCGCCGAAGCGGGTTCGTCGAGCAGCAACACCTCCGGCTTGACGGCGATCCCGCGGGCGATGCACAGGCGCTGCTGCTGGCCACCCGACAAGCCCAATCCGCTTTGTTTCAGCTTGTCCTTGACCTCGTCCCACAGGGCAGCGCGGCGCAACGCCGATTCGACGCGGTCGCTAAGCTCCGATTGCGGCAGCTTCTCGTAGAGGCGGATGCCGAACGCCACGTTGTCGTAAATCGTCATCGGGAACGGCGTCGGTTTTTGAAATACCATCCCGATCTTGGCGCGCAGTAGGTTGAGGTCGACGCTTGGGGACAGGATATTCTCACCATCGACCAAGACCTCGCCGGTCGCGCGCTGGCCGGGATAAAGTTCGTACATCCGGTTCAATACGCGCAGCAGGGTCGACTTGCCGCAACCCGAGGGACCGATAAACGCGGTCACGGTCTTGTCTTGCAACGATAGGTTGATGTCCTTAAGCGCGTGGGCCGCACCGTAATAGAAATTCACATTTCTTATTATGACTTTGTCGCGTGAAGCGCCGACGGCAGTCGGGCGCGGCGGGGAGACGGTCATCGCAGCGGTCGCAATCGAAGCCTGGCTCATGGTTTGAACGTGCTCCAAGAGGCGAGCAAACGCGCGCCGATGTTAAGACAAAGGACGGCGATCGTGATCAGCAATGCCCCACCCCAGGCAAGCACCTGCCAGTCGGCGTAAGGGCTCATCGCGAACTGGAAGATCACGACCGGCAGGTTGGCCATCGGCGCGTTCAGATTCGTGCTCCAAAACTGGTTGTTTAATGCCGTGAACAGCAGCGGCGCGGTCTCGCCGGCGATCCGCGCGATTGCGAGCATGACCCCGGTCAGCATCCCTTGAAGCGCCGCGCGGTAGGAGATCATAACGATCACCTTCCATTTTGGCGCGCCCAGCGCCGAGGCGGCTTCGCGCAACGCGTTGGGAACAAGATTGAGCATGTCCTCGGTGGTTCGCACGACGACCGGGACGACGATGATCGCCAACGCAACCGAGCCGGCCCAGGCGGAGAAATTGCCCATCGGCACGACGACGAGTTCGTAGACAAACAGCCCGACGATGATCGAAGGCGCGCTCAACAAAATGTCGTTGATGAAACGCACAATTTCGCCAAAGCGGCTGTTATGGGCGTACTCAGCAAGGAAGGTGCCGGCGAGCATGCCGGTCGGCGTGCCGATCAGGGTCGCGATTGCGGTCATCACGAGGCTGCCGAAAATCGCGTTCAATAGGCCACCGCTGCTGCCCGGCGGCGGCGTCATCTGGGTGAACAGCGCCGGGCTCAGCGCCGAGAAACCCTCGTACAGCAGGGTACCCAACACCAGTGCCAGAAATATCAGCCCAAAGACGGTCGCGGCGATCGACAGGCCCAATATCAGCGAGTTGGTAAAACGGCGTCGGGCGTAGATCCCTGTCAACTCAGCCTCCCGCCTGCTTTTGCAACCGCATCAGCATGATCTTGGCGATCGCCAGCACGATAAAAGTGATCACGAACAGGATAAAACCGAGCGCGATCAATGACGAGCGATAGAGGTCGCCGAACGCCTCGGTAAACTCGTTGGCAAGCGAGGCCGAAATTGTCGTCCCCGGCTGCAGGATCGAAGCACTGATCCTGTGGGCGTTGCCGATCACGAATGTGACGGCCATGGTCTCGCCCAACGCCCGTCCCAACCCAAGCATGATGCCGCCGATAACGCCGATCCGGGTGTAGGGCACGACAACCTGCCAGACGACCTCGCTGCGTGTGGCGCCGAGACCGTAGGCGCTCTCCTTCAGCATCGGCGGCACCGTCTCGAACACATCGCGCATGATCGAGGAGATAAACGGCAGCACCATGATCGCGAGAATAAAACCGGCGGTCAGCACCCCGATGCCGAGCGGTGGACCGGCAAACAATGCGCCGATCCCCGGGATATTGCCGAGCGTGTCGATGATCGCCGGCTGAACATATTGCTGAACAAACGGGGCAAAAACAAACAGGCCCCAAATACCGTAAATGATGCTGGGGATCGCCGCCAACAACTCGATCATTGTGGCCATTGGCCGCTTCAGCCACAACGGGCAGATCTCGGTGATAAACAATGCCACGCCAAAAGCGACCGGCACGCCGATCAGCATCGCAATTGCTGAGGTGACCAAGGTGCCGTAGATCGGGGCAAGCGCCCCGAATTGCTCGGTTACCGGGTTCCAGACTTGGTTGACGATAAAGCCGAAGCCGTAGGTTCGGAACGCCGGCCACGCTCCGGCAATCAGCGAAACGATGACCCCGCCCAAAATAAGCAATACAAGCAGCGCAAAGAAAAACGTCAGCGTGCGAAAGACGCTGTCGCCAATCGCACCAGCGCGGCCCTTCTCGACCGTGATACGCGCGACACCCGCGGTCTCTGCCGTCACATTCCCCCTCCGCCGCGTTGCCGTTGAACCTCGCACGAATAGGGGGCTGCGCCTGCGAGCCCCCTACTGACGATCCGTGATCAGATCAGGATGAGTGCCCGTCCCACACCGGCTTGCCGTCCGGCCCGACGATATTCTTCCAACTGGCCTCAAAGATTGCCGCCGCGCTTGGCGGCATCGGCACGTATTGCAGCGACTTCGCCATCGCAGCGCCATTCTTATAGGCCCAGTCGAAGAAATCGAGCACCTGCTTTGCGCGCTCCGGATTGTCCTGCTTTTTGTGCATCAGGATGAAGGTCGCGCCGGTGATCGGCCAAGTGTTTTTGCCCGGCTGATTGGTCAGAATCAGGTAAAAATCCGTTGCGTGCGCCCAATCCGCATTGGCCGCGGCGTTCTGGAACACGTCGAGACCAGGCTCCAACGCAGCGCCTTCGCTGTTGATCAGCTTGGTATGGGTCAGCTTGTTCTGCAGCGCGTAGGCGTATTCGACATACCCGATGCCGCCCACGGTCCGCGACGCGATCGCCGAGACACCCTCATTGCCTTTGCCGCCGAGCCCGACCGGCCATTGCACCGAGGTACCCTCGCCGACCTGCGACTTCCAGTCCGGGCTCACTTTCGACAGGTAGTTGGTAAAGATGAAGGTGGTGCCCGATCCGTCAGAGCGATGGACCACGGCAATTGCGGTCGACGGCAGTTTAAGACCGGGATTGAGCTTGGCGATCGCCGGATCATCCCATTTGGTGATTTTGCCCATATAGATGTTGGCGATCGTCGGGCCGTCCAAGGTCATTTGGCCGGGCTTGACCCCGGGAAGGTTCACCACCATGACCTCGCCGCCAATCACCGGCGGGAACTGGGTCAGCCCGTCTTTTTCCAGAACATCGGGCTTCAAAGGCATATCCGAGGCGCCAAAATCGACAGTTCTCGCCTTGATCTGTGCAATGCCGCCACCCGAGCCGATCGACTGGTAATTCAGCTTGATGCCAGTCTTTTCGGCATAGGCAGCGGCCCATTTGGCGTAGATCGGATAGGGAAATGTAGCGCCGGCACCGGAAATCTCCGCAGCCTGTGCCGCCAAGGCCGACCGCGGCAGCAGCAACGACGCCGAGCAACAGCGTCCGAAACGGCTTCATGAACACGCTCCCAAGGCAGGAGTAGGGAAGCCCTCTGTTAATCCTCGTACCAACAAGCTTTTATGACGATTACGTTGCGTTTATATGACAGTTTGCGGGGTGCAAACCGGCTTTTCACGACGGGCCCGCGTTAAGCTCCCCACCACGTCCGCTCTCCGCTACCCGCTCGCGACCCCATTGGGCTCGATCGATCCGCTGGCGTGGGGGCGCAAAGAAACCGTAAAGACCGAGCCTTCGCCCGGCGTGCTCTCGATATCCAAAAAGCCACGATGGCGGTTGACGATGTGCTTAACAATTGCCAGCCCGAGCCCGGTGCCGCCCATCTCTCGCGAGCGGGCGGTGTCGACGCGATAGAATCGCTCGGTCAGTCGCGGCAAATGCTCGCGCGGGATCCCGTCGCCATGATCTTTAATCGCAACCGCGACAAAGGCGGCCGAACCGCGCCCAGCCGATGCCGTGCGGCGCCCAGCGGTCGCGGCGCCGACGCTGATCTCGGTGCCGAGACGGCCGTACTTGATGGCGTTGTCCAGCAGGTTCTGAAACACCTGAGCAAGCTCGTCGCGATCGCCTTGCACGTCCGGGAGATCGGCCGGCAGGGTCAGGACGATCGTCATGTCGCGTTCGCCGGCGCGCAATTCGAGCGCCTCGGCGAGATGCTGCAAAAGAGGGGCAAGCGCCACCCGGCCCTGCGGCAGGACATGCTCGTTAAGCTCGATGCGGGACAACGACAGCAGATCTTCGACCAGCCGCGTCATCCGCGTCGCCTGCCCGTCCATGATCGCAAGAAATCGCTCGCGCGCCTCTGCGTCATCGCGCGCCGGGCCGCGCAAAGTCTCGATAAACCCAGTCAATGTCGCGAGCGGTGTCTTCAGTTCATGGCTCGCATTGGCGATGAAGTCGGCGCGCATCTGCTCGGCGCGTTTCAATTCAGTGACATCGTGCAATGTCACGACCGCAACCGCACCATCGAGCGAGGGGTGGTCGATGCGGGCAAACCGCGCGCGCAACTGGCGCTCGACTGGCGCTGTCAGCGTGAATTCCACGCTGCGGGCGGTTTCGCCGCCCAGCACGGCGTCGGCCGCCGTCAGCAGGGCGGGGTTGCGCAGCACCGTGGCGAGATCGCAAGGCGGCGACGGGGCTCTGACCAGCGCCGCGGCGGCAAGATTGGCCCGGACGATTTGCCGCCGGTCGTCGAGCAAGATCAGCGGATCCGGCACCCGCTCGATGATCACCTCCGCTGAGGCGAGCCGGGCCTGAACCGCCACCGCCCGCTGCTGCCAAGCGCGCGCCAAGCGCTCGACACCAAGGCGCATCTGTTCGACCGCGCGCCCGACGCCGGGCACCGTTTCTCGTGGAGCCACGGGGGGCAAAGCTTCGGCGGCAAGTTCATCGACGGTGTCGCTGAGCGCGCCGAGAGCAAGCGCCAAGCGGCCCAGCACGACCACAGTCGCGACGACGATGGCAGCCCCCAGGAGCAACGCCAATCCCGGGGCCACGATGCGTGCCAGGCTGAGCCCGGCGAGTGCGACCAAACCCGGCGCGGCTGCCGGTAAAGCCAGCCCGAGAATTCGTGCGACCCGAGCCGCGGGATGCCTGCCCATATTGCCGCCGCGATTCGAGCGCGGCCGCGCCGCAGCAGGCTCAGCGGATCGCGTCGTGCGCCGCCAACGCCGCGAGATTGACAAGATCGGAGACCGTGGCCCCGATATTGACAATCTGCACCGGCCGGTCGAGCCCCATCAGCAATGGCCCGACAACCGTGCCGCCGCCAAGGTGCGGCAACAGCTTTGCGGTGATGTTGGCGCTGTTGAGCCCGGGCATGATCAGGATGTTGGCCGCAGCCCCGAGCCGGCAGAACGGGTAAAGCTGGCGCATCAGCCGAAAGTCGAGCGCCACATCGGGGCTCATCTCGCCGTCATATTCGAAATCCGGGCGGCGCTCATCCAACAGGCGGACCGTTTTGCGCACCCGTTCGCAATCGGGTCCCGTCGGATTACCGAAATTGGCGTAGGACAACAGCGCCACGCGCGGTGTGAGCCCGAACTCACGCGCCTTTGCCGCCGCCTGTGTCGCGATGTCGGCAAGCTGCGCCGGGCTCGGGGTCTCGTGCACCAGCGTATCGGCGAGCAGCAATGGCCGTTCGCGCCCGAGCAATATCGTCAGCCCGAACATGACGCAGTCGCTCTTGACCTCGATGACCCGCGACACTTCGTCGAGCACGTCGAACGAATTGCGGGTCACACCGCTGACCATCGCGTCGGCGTCGCCGCAAGCGACCATGCACGCGGCGAACACGTTGCGGTCGAGGTTCACCTGACGCTGGCAGTCGCGCCACAGCATCCCATCGCGCTGCCGCCGCGCGTAGAGGAAATCGGTGTAGCGGCGGTTGTTCTGCGACAGCCGGGCATTGTGAATCTCAAGAGTTTCGCCGGCGGCAAGGCCCATCGTCGACATCGTCGCCTTGATCCGCTCCTCGCGGCCGATCAATACCGGCGTGCCATAGCCGCTGCCGGCGAATTGCAGCGCGGCCCGGATCGTCTTCTCCTCCTCGCCCTCGGCAAAAACCACGCGCTGCGGATTGGCCCGCACCTCGGCAAAGATCATCTCGAGGCCGGCAGCGGTCGGATCGAGGCGGCCGCGCAGACTGCGCTGGTAGGCGGCCATGTCGGTGATCGGCTTGCGCGCCACTCCCGAATCCATCGCCGCCTTGGCGACCGCCGACGGCACCGCCCAAATCAGCCGCGGGTCGAAAGGTGCGGGGATGATGTATTCGGGACCGTAAGTCAGGCGCTCGCCGGAATAGGCGGCGGCGACTTCGTCGGGCACGTCCTCGCGCGCCAGTTCGGCCAATGCCTCGGCCGCCGCGATCTTCATCGCATCATTGATCGCCGAGGCGCGGACATCGAGCGCACCCCGAAAAATGTACGGAAAACCGAGAACGTTGTTGACCTGGTTCGGGTAATCCGAGCGCCCGGTGGCAATGATCGCGTCGGAGCGGACAGCACGAACCTCCTCGGGCGTGATCTCCGGATCGGGGTTGGCCATCGCAAACACGATCGGCTTGTCGGCCATCGAGCGGACCATCGCCTGGTCGACCGCCCCCTTGGCCGATAGGCCAAAGAACACGTCGGTGCCCTCCATCGCCTCGGCAAGGGTGCGCGCCTTGGTCTCGACCGCATGCGCCGATTTCCACTGGTTCATGCCTTCGGTGCGCCCGCGATAAATGACGCCCCGGGTGTCGCACAAGACGACGTTCGGCCCCGGCAATCCCATCGTCTTCAGCAATTCGACACAGGCGATCGAGGCCGCGCCGGCGCCGTTGATCACCATCTTGATCTGGTCGAGCGAGCGGCCGGTCAGATGCAAGGCGTTGATCAGCCCGGCGGTCGCGATGATCGCGGTGCCGTGCTGGTCATCATGGAAAACCGGGATGTCGAGCAGTTCGCGCAGCCGCTCCTCGATGATGAAGCATTCCGGCGCCTTGATGTCCTCAAGATTGATGCCGCCAAAAGCCGGGTGCAGATAACGCACGCAATTGACAAAGGCGTCGACGTCGCGCGTGTCGATTTCGAGATCGATCGAATCGATATCGGCAAAGCGCTTGAACAGCGCCGCCTTGCCTTCCATGACCGGCTTTGCCGCGAGCGCCCCAAGATCGCCGAGACCGAGCACCGCGGTGCCGTTGGAGACCACGGCGACGAAATTGCCTTTCGAGGTGTAGTCGAAGGCGGCACTCGGACGGCGTTCGATTTCGAGGCACGGAAACGCGACACCCGGCGAATAGGCGAGCGACAGGTCGCGCTGCGTCGTCAGCGGTTTTGTCGGCGCGATAGCGAGCTTGCCTGGGCGGCCGCTGGAGTGAAACGACAGGGCTTCCTCTTCGGTCGCGCGAATTATGCCGGTATCCATACTTCTCGACGCTCCTCGCCATTCCCGCCCGATCGGCGGCGGCCGTGGGACTCTTGGCCAGATTTAATCTAAAGCTGGATTCAATCTAAAGACCGCATTCGCCAGCGTCAAAGCCGCGGTCTGACGGCTCCCGCGTCAGCCGGTCAACGCGCTTGAATTCGCGGCCTGGATTGCCGTTACTGGTATGATGATCAACCCCGGCAACACCCGAGCTTTCTTGGCGGAATTCCTGGGGGAAGCGCTCGGGCTGCCGGCATCTTCTGCCGCCGGCAGGCGCCATGCGCCGCTGGGGGATGGCCGCCGGGTGCGGCGGGCGCCATGCCTATGATTACCGAATTTGGGGAGGAGCGGCAGCGCCGGCTGATTCTCGATTATTTTGGCGGCAATGCGAGGCTGCGCTTGCTGCGGCGCACGCCGACTTTCGGCTCACCGGTGTTCGTCGTCGATTTCGACCGCGGCGCGCGGCATTTCCGTACCTTGGGCTCGTTCGGCAGCAGCATCCAGGTGACCGAGCAGTCGAGCATGGATTTGCTCTACCCGGGGCGGCTGGTCTTTCACTACGAGCGGCTGATGTCGCTGGCCTTCGCGATGAGCCGGCAGGCGGTCACGGCTTTGTTGCTCGGCGTTGGCGGCGCCGCGATGTGGCGGTTTATGCGCGCCTACGTGCCCGATTGCGCGCCGACTCTGGTCGATGCCGATGAGACGATCGCCTCGATGGCGCGGCGCTGGTTTTATCTGACCCAGCCGGTGACAATCGAGCCGGCGCAGCAATTCGTCGCCATGACGACCGAGCGCTTCGATGTCGTCCTCGTCGATCTCTACAATTCGTCCGGGCCCGCCGAGAGCAACGAGCTGTTTTGGTCGCGCTGTCTCGATGCGCTGAACCCCGGCGGCTGCCTCGCCAACAACTGGGCCGATTTTTCGGTCAACCCGGCGGTCCGGCCGATGGCGGACGCGCTTGCCGCGGTCGCCCAGGCGCGCGGGTTCGGGCCGATCTACGTGACCCGCCGCGGTTTTCGCGACAATCTCGTGCAGTACGTGCCGACCGAGCCCGGCATCGATGCCGAAGCGATAACCGATGTTCACGCCCGTTTTGTGGCGCAGTACCGCCCACCCGACCGCGGCCGCGGCATCCTTGAAAACTGTGTCGTGACGACCCGCTTCCCGATCGACTAGGTTCTGTTTCCCATCACGAAAGGACGCTGACATGCCGAGCATCGACCATCACGGCGCGCACATCCATTACGAGGAGTTCGGCCGCGGTTTTCCGATCCTGACCTTCGCCCCGGCCGGGCTGCGATCGGTGATCGAGGTTTGGAGCCAGCCCTCGGCGCCGATTAACCCGACTACCGAATTTGCCGACAAGTACCGGGTGATCGCGATGGACCAGCGCAATGCCGGCGGCCAGTCGCGCGCGCCAATCACCGCTCAGGACGGCTGGGATTCGTACACCGCTGACCATATCGCCGTGCTTGACCATCTGCGGATCGACAAGTGCCACCTCTACGGCCAATGCATTGGCGGCTCGTTTATCATCAATATGCTGAAGCATCATCCGGAGCGCGTGCAGTCGGCGGTATTGGCGCAGCCGATCGGGCGGGTCGGCCCGCTAAAGCCCGAATGGAACGCCAATTTCAAAGGCTGGACTGAGACGCTGACCGACCATCCCGAGGCGACGGAGCAGCTTCTGAATAGGTTCTACCAGAACCTGTACGCTCCGGGTTTCGTCTATTGCGCCGATCGCGACTTTGTAAAGACGATCAAGGCGCCGTGCCTGGTGCTGGCCGGCAATGACGACGCCCATCCTTGGCCGATTTCCGAAGAGCTCTCGAAGCTGATCCCGAACTGCGAGTTCGTCGCCGAGTGGAAGACCGAACCGGCGCTGACCGCGGCCAAAGCAAAGGTCAAGGAATTCCTCGCGAAACATACACCGGCCGGATAGTAAGAGCGCCTGACGGTACCCTGATTAGGTCGGGCCTGAGAGACTGATAGCAAATCTCATTCGCTCTCGTCATTCCGGCGGAAGGAGGTCTTAAGAAAGTCGGAGTGACGCGTGCTTTTGATCGCCATCCCAGCGAGGGCCGGGACCCTGCCCCGGTTCCCCTGCCAGGGGGCACGCTCCGCCCGGATAGATAGAACGATTTCTTGACACGCTCCTTCGCCGAGGAGACGAGATCAGACGCAGAGGCCGGTCACTCGTAGCGGAACGAGCCGTCGTCGAGGTCGGCGGCGGGGAACTCGTCCTTCTCGGCCCAGTAGTCCTGGGTATGCTGCCACTCGGGCTTGTCGCCGCGTTTCGGCAGCAGATGCATGCCGCGCATCAGATAGCCGGGGTTGAAGTTCTCCGGATCGATCCACGGCAGCAGCGGCATGTCCTCGTCCTCGGGCCGGAGGGTCGGGGTCACCTTCCTTGCGCCAATCTCTCTCATGTGGTTGAGCAGCCGGCAGACAAAGTCGGCGACCAGGTCGGCCCGCAAAGTCCAGCTGGCGCGGAAATATCCGAAGACCCACGCCATGTTGGGCACGCCGGTGAACATCATGCCCCGGTAGGTGACCGTGTCGGAGAATACCAAGGGCTTGCCGTCAATGCAGAAGTCGATGTCGCCGAGCACATTGAGATTAAAGCCGGTGGCCGTGATGACGATGTCGGCTTCGAGGCTCTTGCCGGATCGCAGCAGAATGCCGGTCTCGGTAAAGCTCTCGATCTCGTCGGTGACGACCGAGGCCTTGCCGTCACGGATCGCCTGCAGAAAGTCGCCGTCCGGAACAAAGGCGATGCGCTGCCGCCATGGCCGGTAGCTCGGTGTGAAGTGCGTTGCCAAATCGTAGTCCGGACCCAGGTGGGCGCGAACTCCCGCCAGCAGCTCCTCTTTCACGATTTCAGGCTCGGTAAACGAACGGCGGGTGAAGACGGACTGGTCGTGCAGGATTTTCCGGCGCACAATCTCGTGGATCCACGCCTCATCGATCTGCAGCTCGCGCAACTCGTCGGCCAGCTCGATCGCGTTGCGGCCGGTCCGGAAATAGGTCGGCGAGCGCTGCAGCATCGTGACATGGGCGCAATCGGCGGCAATCGCCGGGATCAATGTCGCCGCCGTGGCGCCCGAGCCAATAACGACGACATTCTTGCCGGCATAGTCGAGATCCTCCGGCCAATTCTGCGGATGAACGATCTGGCCCTTGAAGCGCTCCCTCCCTTCCCAGTCGGGGGTGTAACCCTCGGAGTGCCGGTAGTAGCCCTGACACATCCACAGAAAATTCGCCGCGAAACGGACCCTCTCGCCAGTGTCCACCCGGGTGGCCTCGATGGTCCAAAGGTTGTCATCGCTTGACCAGCGGGCCGAGGAGATCCGGTGGCGATAACGGATGTGCCGGCCGAGGCCGTTCTCGTCGATGACTTCGCCGATGTAGCGCAGGATCTCGCCAGCGGTCGCGATGGGCGCGCCGGTCCACGGCTTGAAGCGATAGCCAAAGGTGTAGAGATCGCTGTCGGAACGTATGCCGGGATATCGGTGGGTGAGCCAGGTGCCGCCAAAGCTTTCCTGCGTTTCGAGGACGACAAAGCTCGTCCCCGGGCATTGCATTGTCAGGTGATAGGCTGCGCCGATGCCGGAGATGCCTGCCCCGACGATCAAGACGTCGAAATGCTCGATCTTCGGTGGTGCGGTTCGGCTGAGCGCTGTCGCATCGTTCATAGGTCTGCCCTTGCTTGTCGACAGGCACCTTAGCTCATTCTCCGCGGAGGCGAGATGAGTTCGTTCTCTCGTACGGGTGGCACGCTCTGCCGGGGTTCGGTACCATTGGCTTTTCCGACTGGAGCATCGCCATGCCCGCCCCATACGAAAAACATCGCGCGCAACTGAAAGCCATCTTATCGGCATGGGGAATGCCGGAGGAGAATGCCGAGGCGACCGCCGACATCCTCGGCTGGGCCGATCTGCACGGCGTCGACAGCCACGGCATCTCAATGATCCCGGGCTACGATCGATTGCGCCGCAGCGGCCGCGCGAACATGGCCGCACGCCCGCGCATCATCAAGGAAACACCGATTTCAGCCTTGGTCGATGGTGATGGCGGGCTCGGCCACGTGCCGGCGCGCTTTGCGATGCAGGTGGCGATCGACAAGGCCAAGCAATCGGGCATGGCGATTACGGCGGTGCGCAACTCGGCGCATTTCGGCGCCACCGGCTACTACACCCTGATGGCGGCCAAGGAAGGGCTGATCGGCATGGCGTGCACCAGCAATTCGGGTGCCCAGGTCGCCCCCACCTTTGGCAAGGAAGCGAAGCTCGGCACCGATCCGTGGTCGTTTGCAGCACCGACCGCCGATGGCGACCGGCCGTTTCTGCTGGACATGGCGACGACGACGGTCGCCGCCGGCCGCATCCGGAACAAGGACAATGAAGGCCTAGAGTGTCCACCCGGCTGGGTGCTGGACAAACAGGGGCGACCCAGCACTGACCCGCGGGAGGCGCGCGACAAGGGCGGGTTTCTGACCTCGCTCGGCGGCTCGCCGGAAGGCTCGAGCTACAAGGGCTATGGCCTCGCGGTGATGGTCAATATTCTCAGCGCCTGCCTGCCGGGGGCGACTCTGATCACCGATTTGCGGACCGGCAAGAAGCCTGCCAACAACGGTATTGGCCATTGCTTTATCGTGATCGATCCCGAGCTGTTCCGCGACCCTGACGAATTCACCTCCGATGTGACCCGGTTGTGCGACGATCTGCGCGCGACGACGCCGATGGATCCGGCGCAGCCGGTCATGGTCGCAGGCGATCCGCAATGGAACCACGCCAAGAAGCGCCTTGCGGAGGGCGTGCCGGTCGGCGCCGGCTTGTTGAACCAGATCCGCCAGGTGGCGCAGGCCTGCGCCGCTCCCTGGCTGTTGGATTGAGGAGCCTCGTGATGGCCGCACCGCAAACGCACGATCCGCAACCGCATGGCCCGCTGCAAGGTGTCAAGGTCGTTGCCTGCTCGACAGCGCAGGCCGGCACGGTGCCCTATATGCTGATGGCCGATCTCGGCGCCGAAGTCATCAAGATCGAGGTTCCCGAAATCGGCGACAATTCGCGTGGCTCGACGGTATTGCCGGGAATGCCCAGCACCTATTTCGAGACCAACAATCGCGGCGTCAAAAGCTGTACGCTGAACCTGAAGGCGCAAGAGGGCCGCGAAATCCTGCGCAAGCTGGTCGCCAAGGCGGACATTTTCGGCCAGAACTTTCGGCCGGGTGCGGCCGAGAAAAATGGCTTTGGCTACGAAGAATTGCGGCAGGTAAATCCGCGGCTTGTTTATGTGTCGGTCTCGGGCTATGGCCCAAAGGGACCGCACGCCGATCTGCCGGGAACCGATTCAATGGCGCAGGCCTTGGGCGGTATCGCCGAGGCCTACTCGACCCCGGGCCAGCCGTTAAAGACCGGCATCGTTTCGGTCGCCGACGAGACCTGCGCGATCCTCGCTTTTGGCGGGGCGCTCGCGGCGCTGACCCATGCCCGCAGCACCGGCATCGGGCAAAAGGTCGATTGCTCGTTGCTCGGCGGCCAGATCCGGCTGATGGGATGGACCCTGACAACCGCGATGTGGCGCAACCGCAACCCGGTGACCGGGCAGGCCCGCATCACCGGCACGCCAGACCGCCCCGGGATCAGCGCCAGCTTTAACGACCGCGACGGCAAGCCGTTGGTGTTCCAATTGAACGGGGCGCGCAAATGGCGCGAGGCGATGGGGGCACTCGGCTTTTACGAAGCGCTCGAAAAGGCGGGCTTTGGCGATCTCGGGATCGTCATTACGTCAGACGAAAAGCGGGCGAGCCTGCTGCGTATGCTTGACGAGCTGTTTGCGACCGGATTGCGTGACCACTGGGTCGAGCAGCTGCGCGCGGCCGATATCGTCGCGGCGCCGATCAACACGCTTCTGGAAGCCTCGAACGACCCCGACGTGCTCGCCAACGGCTATGTGACCGAGATCGACTACCCGGAACACGGCAAGCGGTTAAAGGTCCACGGGTCGCCGTGGCATTTCTCGGAGACCCCGGCCAAGGTCGGGATCGCCCCAAAACTCGGCGCCGACAACGACGAAATCCTCGCCGATCTCGGCTACACCGCGACCCAGATCGACGATTTGCGCCAGCGCAAAATCATCTGACAGAAACAAACCGGGGAACGGTTGAACTTAACCTCTCTGCGATATACGTTCCTTTTCGTATATCTCAGAGGGCCACCGATGAAGATCGCAAAATGGGGCAACAGCCTCGCTATCCGGCTTCCCGCTACCGTGGTCGAAGTACTGGAGTTAAAAGAGGGGGACGAGGTAGAGATGCACGTCGTCGGTAGCCGCGCTTTCGATATCGCCCGCGATAATAGCCGCGAGCGCGCACTCGAACGCGTTCGCGCTCTCCGCAAGGAGCTTCCCCCCGATTGGAAATTTGATCGCGAGGAAGCCAACGCCCGGTGAAATCAAGACCAGGGGAATTCCTCGACAGCAACGTCCTCGTCTATGCATTCACCAGTGATCCACGGGCGGAGAACGCGCGGCGTCTACTCGCCGGCGGTTGCTGTATTGGCGTGCAGGGGCTAAACGAGTTTGCCAATGTGGCGCGGCGGAAACTCGGGATGACGTGGGCCGAATTGCGAGACGCGCTCGCCGCTATCAATACTCTCTGTCGCGCTATTCTGCCGATCGATCTCGATTTGCATAAAGACGCGCTTCGTCTCGCCGAGCGTTACGCCTTTGCAACGTTTGATGCGCTTGTGATCGCCGCCGCGCTGCGCGCCGGTTGCGGTGTTCTATGGTCGGAAGACATGCATGACGGCCTCATCGTCGACGGGCGTTTGCGCATTTCCAATCCGTTCAAATAGCTCGGCATGCGCGAAGCACGGCCTTCCGGCCGCGTGGTCCGAGCGCGGTCAAGTGGGACGGCGGGCACTGACGAGGAAGATTGTGCCGGGCAGGCGGATTTGGCCGGAGGCCGCATCGGCTTCGGCGGCGAACGCCGCTTCGATCTCGCGGGCGAGGGTCGCGCGGGTCGCGTCGTCAGGGTTCTTTTCTTCAATCAAGCGCGCGGTCGGTCCCATGCTCAGCGCCTGGCGCGCTTCTTCTTCGGGACTACCGCCGATGATCGTCGGGTGGGCGCGGTCTACCGAGATCGCGACGAACCCGGCGTCGGTCAAAAACCGGCGAATATAGTCAGGGTCGGAAAAAGCCATCGGGCCCGGCTCGTGCGCCGGGTGTGGCGCCGGCGGGCCCAGATGGCGGACGACGACGTCATGGGCGACGAGCCAATGGCGGTTCTCGGAAAGCGGCCCCCAGCAGGCAAAGATCAGACGCCCACCCGGTTTGAGCGCCGTCCCGATGTTGCGGAACGCCGCCGCCGGATCGGCGAAGAACATCACTCCCATGCGCGAAGTCACGAGATCGAAGGCGGCGGGTTCGAACCCGAAGACCTGGGCGTCGCCGAGGTGCAAAGTCACATTGCGCAGGCCGCGCTCTTCAATCCGTTGCCGTGCGGCAGCCAGCATCGGCTCGGCGATATCGACTGCGACAACGCGACCGTGTTCGCCGACAGCCGCCGCCAACGGCAAGGTCAAGGCGCCGGCGCCGCAGCCGATTTCAATGACGCTCTCGCCGCCCTTAAGGCCCAAACGCCCCATCAACAGGTCGATGCTTTCCCGGTTACGTCGCTCGCGCGACCCGGGTGCCGCGGCCCAACGCGGCCCCGCGACCGTGTTCCAATAACGCCGCATCGCGGCATTGGCGTCGGTAGCTTCGTCGGCCATTTCCCCTCCCCTGTGTGCGGCAAATCGCTTCGATGATAGCGTATCTTGCCGGCGGTGCTGCGGCCTAAGTGTGCCTAGCGGGTCAAACATAGCCTTCGTAGGCGGAGCGATTCTTCTCATGCCGGACCATGATGGCTCCGAAGATGAATACATTAATGCAGGGAGAATCACTCAAGGAATGCTTTGTCGTCCCACGTGGTTCAGCCTCCCGTTGACCGCACTGGAGAATTTTCCCAGAAATTTAACAAGCAGTTTACCCAGCGAGCATTAACATTCGTCTTGAACATTGTTGCCCAAGGCCGGCGATTGCGCTAACCAGCACAGCGGATTATGCGATCACAGCATCCTGGCGGCGGGTCATGTCGCGGCACATAGGCCCTATGTCGGGTGCGGTTGGACGAATGCTCGCGGCGCGACCGCCGGTGCTTCATCTGCTGCAAATCGGCTACAAACCTCCTTGTCACAAGCTCGACTGTACGTGCCGTGCTAGGCAACTTGCGCCGATTAGTATTTCGGGGGCGTGTTGAAAGGCGCTAAGGCATTTGCCAAACGGATCCTGCCGCCCGCCGCCCGCCGCGCGGTCCGCGAGCGATGGGAGGATTTAAGAGACTGGATAGACGCGTTCGCCTTCGCGCTGCACTTTTTGGCGACACGCTCGCCGCGCCCCCGATTACTGCTGTTTTTTGGGTTTGCGCCGGGTGACGATCTTTTGTGCACAGCGGTGTTGCGAGAGCTGCGCCAGCGTGGCCGAACCGGCCTGCTTATGGTTTCCAACCATCGCGAACTGTTTACCGGCAATAACGACCCTGCCTATGTCCGCCCGCTCTGGCGCCGCTATTCTATGTATAATTCGACGATCTCGATCTGCAGGCGCTTTGCGCGAATGTGCGGCAGCGAGTTTACCACGCCGGAATATGCACCGCCTGCCGGTATTGATAGACGCAAGCCGCCATCGCGCCATGTCATCGCGGAAATGTGCACCAAGACGGGCATCACAGGGCCGGTACGGATCCGACCGTACCTCACCTTAACCGACGAGGAGCGGCGGTCGGCCAGCTGGGCCCGCGATCGTATAGTCATCCAAAGCAGCGGCATGAGCGCGCGCCACCCAGCCCAAAACAAGCAATGGTATCCGGAACGGTTCCAGGCTGTCGTCGACGCGCTGCAAATGGAAGCGGAGTTTATTCAGTTGGGCTCCGCGGAAGATCCCCCGCTCGCGAACGTCACGGATCTACGAGGCGCGACGACCATCCGTCAGTCAGCCGCGATTTTGTACCAAGCGCGGCTGCACCTCGGACACGAGGGTTTCCTGATGCATTTGGCTCGGGCCGTCGAGTGCCCCAGCGTGATTGTCTTCGGCGGCCGCGTCGCACCGCACCAAATAGGATATATTTGTAATATCAACCTTTATTCCGCCTTGTCCTGCGCGCCCTGCTGGCGGACGAACACCTGTGATTTCGATCGCAAGTGCATGACCGATATATCGGTCGCCCAGGTCGTATCGGCGGTCCGCGAGATGATGGCCAGACCGCGCGGCCCGCTCGCTGTTGAAACGATTGAAGTCGGGCCGGATAACTGTACGGATACGGAGACCTTGGCGCCGCCGACCCGGGTCGAAGAGGTTAGGGCAATTGTAACCTAACCCCGAAGCGTGATGCGATGGCCCTCGTCAATATTCGCGGCGATCACACTCTAGGGGCGGGCTGGCGGTGGCCGGCAACCTGTATCGCAATCGGTTTTAGCAGTTCCTTTAGCTTATCGGGCAGTATCGCGCCGACCCTCTTGCGCAAGATATTCGCCAGCGTTCGATCCGGAGGAACAAAATCGTGCCATTCGGTCATCTTTAGGTACTTTTTATATTCCGCCCGGCGCGGATGATAACAGAGATAGCTCCATGGCTTAGGGGTGTTGTTGAAGTGTATGATCCGGGCATCCCGGCATACTTCCCTGACCTCTTCGCGAGCCAGCGGCAACGCCAGAGGATCCCAGTAAAACGACCACACCACGTTCCATTTATAATCTAGCCGTTTTTTGCGGGCGTGAAAGCACGCGTTCAAAGCTTCCTGGTCAACATCGCGCGCCATTCGTTCGGGATAAGCATCGACATAGCCGAGGACCGCATCGATGGCCCGGGTTTCACGCCATTGCTTGAGATCGATGAGTAATACGCCGGCGTTGAAATAGCCGTCCTCCGGAGGCAGTCCTAAATGGCCGACACCGCGCTGTGAGCCCGGAATGTCGACCGTGCCTAACAATGCGCCGCAAAGGTCGACCTTCCAGAGTGGCGAGATGTCCCCCACCACGACAATGTCGCCGTCCAAATACAGAACACGCTCGACCTCTGGCGGAAAGAATTCCTCCACCCACAGCCGCGTCCAAGTATCAACCGTGTAGTGCGCCAGCGGATTGAGCGGAAGCAAACGGCCTGCCGGCGCCGTAAACACTCGGAAACTTAACGAGTGGTTTGGAAAGCGTGCGAGCGAGCGCTGCAGCTTTTGCTCGTCGAGCTGCTCTGTTGCACGCCCGACGATAACGACGTCGAAGAAAAGATGCGGGTTATTGACCAAGAGTGAAGTCACGCAGACGGCGACGTGCTGCAGATATTGAGCATCGGTGCAAAAAAGAACATGCACCTGCTCCGCGGTATCGGATTGATCGAGATCAGAGCCGGTGCCGAGCGCTGTCACCGGTTGCGGCGCCGCCGGTTTGGGCGGGGCGTTTTGCGGTAGCTCAACACTGCCACGGTTCATCTTGTACTGTCCCCACAATCGCGGAGGAGCGCTAACGTCGAGCCGTGTTTTTACCCGAGAATAGTAAACTTAGTATCCTCGAAATGACGCCCATCGGCTCCCTCCTACAGGGGCCAGCACGCCGAAAGCGTTTGGCGGACGGCCTCTCCGGCCAACCCCCGGCTCAGCGCATTGCCGTCGGAAGAGTTCGGCCCCTGTTATTGAACGCGGCGCAACCCGAGATCGGCGAGGCAGCCGCTCATCGGCGCGCTCTCGGCGGTTGTTTTGACCTTGTCCTGGCAGGCGGCAACCAACGCTATGAACTCGGCCTTGGTCGGCGGCTTGCCGGTCGGCGTCTGCCAATCGTCCACCACCGACGGTGCGGTGGGCGTCGTCTCCCCGGTCGCAACGCAAGCGGCCATCCCCAATACAACAAGCATAGCGGCCCACCGCATCCCGCACCCCTGCCCCGATTTTCCCCACCGCGAAGTTAGCCGCTGCGACGGCGCATTGCCAGTCCCTCAGAGCTTTGGCCCCTCAGAGCTTCGGCGCGGTTACTCGGGTTCGGTGAACTCCAGTTTTTCGGAGAGGCCATAGCCGTCAGCAAGTTGCTGCAGTTTGTACCAGGTTGCGTCTTCCACCTCGATCCCCTCGCGGCTGCGCTGCTGCTGCCGGCGATGCTCGATTTCGCCAGGGTAAAGCACACCGCTCGATCCTTCGGCGGGCGGCGTCGCCTTCAGATACGCGATGAACTCGCCAACCTCCTTCTTGAAATCGGCCAACGGGCGGAATGCGGCGACGTTGAACACCGCCATAAAGCATCCATCATTGTGCCGCCCGCTCGGCTCGACGCCAAAGCCGAGCCCGGTCAGCAACCCGCACAGGATCTCGACCATCACCGCGAGCCCAGTGCCTTTATAGCCGCCCTCCGGACCGCCGAGCGGCAGCAATGCCCCGCCCTGGCGCAACTGGCGTGGATCGTTGGTCGGGCGCCCGTCATTGCCGATCACCCAGCCATCCGGCACCGGTTCGTTGCGCGCGACGGCGAGCGCGATCTTGCCCGCCGCCGCCGCCGACGTCGCCATGTCCAAGTAAAGCGGCCCCTCGAGATCGGACGGGATCGCCATCGAGATCGGGTTGGTGCCGAGCCGCGCCTCGCGCCCGCCAAACGGCGCCACCGCCTTGGGCGAGCGGCCCGAATCGGCGGTGCACAGGCCGATCATGCCGGCCTCCGCCGCCATCTGGGTATAGCTCGACAACCGCCCGATATGGCCCTGGCGGAACACGGTCGCCGCGGCGACATTGGCGGTCTTGGCCTTGTCGATCGTCAGCCGCATCGCCCGTTCGTTGGCGACATAGCCAAACCCCCAATGCCCGTCGACGACGGTTGTGGTCGGCGATTCCTGCACGATCGTCCACGGCGCCCCGGGGACAATATGCCCGGCCTTGATTCGGTCGATATAGGTCGGGATCTGGATCACGCCGTGCGAATCATGGCCGACGAGATTGGCGCCGACGATATGGCGCATGACGAGTTCGGCCTCGGCGCGCGGCGTCCCCGCCGCCTCGAACAAAGCCTGGCCGATTTCGAGCAACCGCTCCGCTGGAATCTTCGGCATCGTCTCCTCCGCGATTTATCGGGTCATAGCACGAGCGGCGGGTCCTGCCCTGCTCAAACCACGGCATTTCTACGAAATTCAGCCCCAGAAATGTACCGGCTGTGGCGAATGTCTCGATTATTGTCCGGCGCCTGGCGCTCTGGCGGAGCAGCAGCTGTCACCTGCGCAGCATCTCACCAAGCGTGCGTGACTTAGCACGATTCAGGCGAGTCGCCGGAAACGCTCAGGGTTACTACCTCGACGGGGCCGGTAAACATATATCCGGCTCCACGCAGCGTTTTTATCAGCTGAGGCTGTTGCGGGTCGTCATTCAGCTTACGGCGCAAGCGTCCGATCTGAACGTCCACCGTCCGGTCGAATGGGCTCGATTCCCGATGGCGGAGCAAATCCAAAAGCTGCTCCCGGCTCAATACCCGATTGGGGTGGTTGGCAAAGACGGTAAGCAGGTCGAACTCCCCCGGAGTCAGCACAACGCGCTCGCCGGCGGGCGACAACAACTCGCGTGTGGTTGGGTCGAACAGCCAGCCGGAAAACCTTAGCTGCGAGCGTTGGACGGCGGGCCGGCGCTTAGAAGACAGCCGGCGCCGTCGGATGCTTCTGATACGCGCGAGCAGTTCTCGTGTGTCAACTGGCTTAACCAGGGCGTCATCGGCGCCGATCTCAAGCCCGATGATGCGGTCGATCATGTCGGTGCGTTCGGTCAGAATGAGGATTCCAATTTCGGGATTTTGGGCCCGCAACGAACGGGCCAGTACAAATCCGTCTTGCTGGTGGAGCGTCAAATCAAGCAAGACGACATCGACTCGCGATTGCTCGATCACCCGGTGAACCCCAGCATCGTGGCGGACGACCGACACTCGGTAGTCCTGGCTGGTCAGGTAATCCTGAACAGTGGCGCCTATCTCCAGGTCATCACCGATCAGCAAAACATGTGTATTATCACTCACTACCACCCGCTTCTGATTTAAGAGTGTCGTAAATTTTGTAACCCATTTGGATGATATTACGCCATTCCGAGAGCGATTACGTACATAAATGTGCTCTCCTGACTAACTTTCCAATCTAAGTTTGCTTACTATTTTAATAGCAATACTCTTGTTCCTCTACCCATGTACTATGATTGCAGAGCGTCTTCGACGCGGTCGATGCAGTCGACCGCTTGTACGCCGTCGACCCAAAGTTAGTAATTTACATCTCGCCTGTCTGTTGATAAATTATTCCTTTCGGCTCATGGAGGAGGTACGGCATGCCCGATCGGAGCAGGCCCGAGCGCTTGCAAATTATGCTGGATACCGACGAACTCAGGGTATTGGACGATTGGCGGTTTGCCCGCCGCATGCCGAGCCGCGCCTCGGCGGTTCGCGAACTTCTTAGGCGGGGTTTGGCTGTCGACGGTATCGAATTGCCCACTTACGGCAGGCAATCTTCAAGCTTTGGTATTCTAAACAATCGCGAAGAACGTGACGAACAGGCGAGTTCTCCCGGGAGCGACAGCGCGGCGTAACCGTAGTTTTCCATTCAGGGCGGTTCAGCCTGTCTGCATGGCGGCGCCTCGACGCATGCCACTCGGAACGACGGTCGAATTTATGCCAGGCGCAACGCATCCGCTTGTGTCGCTTGCCCAGAGCGTTTGCTAACATAGCGCGACAACCCTGGGAGATCCGGATGGCGCGGAAATACAATCTGATGTCGAGCGACGGGCACCTCGAAGTGCCGCCCGAGCGGTGGACCCATCGGGTGCCGCAGAAATACCGCGACCGCGCCCCGCATACCGTGCACCTGCCGGATGGCGGTGACGCGCTGATGATCGAGGGCCAGCCGTTGCTGGAGGCAAACTTTCTCGATCTGCGCGCCGGCCGGGCCGAAGGAACCTGGGAGCCGTTTGGTCTCAAAGTCGCCGACGCCGCCGGCACCGGCTCCGCCCAACAGCGGGTCGAAGAGCAGGACCGCGACGGCATGGATGCCGAGGTGCTGTTTGCGGCGATGGTGGCGGGGCCGGTTTTCTGGCGCAACATCAGCCATGACGAGGTCTATAAAGCCGTGATCCGCGGCTACAACGATTGGCTCGCCGAGGAATATTGCGCCGTGGCGCCCGATCGGCTGATCGGCATGGGGGTGATCCCGATCACCAATGTCGACGACGCGATCGCCGAGATGGAGCATTGCAAAAAGCTTGGGTTGAAAGGCGTGCTGCTCGGCGCCTTGCCCAACGCCAAGGGCTATCCGACCCCGGAGGACGACAAATTCTGGGCGGCCGCGATCGATCTCGACATGCCGGTGACCGCGCACGTCCAGTTTTATCGCACCGGTGCGCGCGCCTCGCAGCCGACCTTCAAATACCCAAAAGAAGACCCGGTGATCATGCAGCGGCTGCGCCGCCCGTTTCTCGAATGGTTGTGCAATTTCGGCTTGGCGCCGTCGGTCAGCATCGCCCAGCTGGTCCTGGCCGGGGTGTTTGACCGCTATCCGAAGCTAAAGATCTTCTTTGCCGAAACCCGGCTCGGCTGGGTTCCATTCTGGCTCGAACACATGGATTTGTGGTACCAGCGCCATCTCGGCTGGGCGCAGGAATATCTCGGCTTTAAGCCGCTAAAGGAATTGCCCAGCCATTATGTCCGCGAGCACGTCTATTTCAGCGTGCAGTACGAGCGCGTAGCGATCGAAGAACGCCAGCATGTCGGCACCAATCGGATCATGTTCGCGACCGATTTCCCGCACATCGAATGCGAGTGGCCAAATTCGCGCCCGTTGATCGACAAGATCTACGCCGATGTGCCCGAAGCCGACAAGCGCCGGATCTGGGCCGACAATTGCGTCGAATTCTTCAAGCTCGACCAAGCGGCCTGAACAGCGTCAAAGCCAGTCGCCTATAGCTGACAAAGGGGTCGGCGCTCCCGTCCAAACAGGAGCAAAGCTCGGCCGCGACGCTGATCGGGGCGGGGCGTCCATCCGCCGCGCCATAAATGGGGAGGAGAGATGCGTGCATTGTCTTCGCTTGCGCTCGGGGTGCTTGCAATGGCTCTGACAGTGACTGGGGCCGCCAATGCGGCCGAGAATAGCGGTGCAGTATACGCCGTGACCTATTTCGAGGCGGCCGCTCCCGACGTCTCAAAAGTCGCAGCCGATGCCAGCCAGTTTGCCGCGGCGAGCCGCCAGCAAGCCGGCAATGCCGGGTTCGCGGCGTTTCAGGAAATCGGCCGCCCGAGCCGGTTTGCAATCTTTGAAGGCTGGCATGATAAGGCCGCGTTGGACGCTCACAACAGCGCCGCCGCGACGACCGCGTTTCGCGACAAATTGCAGCCGCTGCTAGTTGGGCCGTTCGAGATCCGCGAGCACAGCGGGTTTTCAATTGCCGCCCCCGGCGGCCAAGGCGGACCAGACGCGGTTTACGTGGTCACGCATGTGGATGTCTTTCCCGCCGGCAAGGACCAGGCCGCAGCACTGGTCACCGCGCTCGCGGAGGCCGGGCGTAAGATGCCCGGTAATCTGAGATTTGACGTGCTGCAAGTCGTCGGCCACGCGAACCATTTCACTCTTGTCGAAGGCTGGCGCGATCGTAAAGCCTTTGACGAGAGCCTGATGGCGACCCCGACCCGCGAATTCCGCCAGAAAATTACGCCGCTCGAAGGCGCCCTTTACGATGAGCGGCTCTACCACGCCCTGCAGTAATCGGTTCATCTCACTAACGCCAGCTGATACCGCGTCTTTTCGTCCTATCGACGACTGGCGCGAGTGCGGCAGACCGTCTGCCGATGCCGCAATGGCTGTCCTATTCTTCGCTGGTCCCGCCGAGCCTATTCATTCTGCTGGCGATGATCGGTGTCATTATCGCCTGGCGATGGCGGCGCGCCGGCTTGGTGCTGGCAACAGTCGCGGCAGCCTGCCTTTATCTGGCTGCGACGCCTTTTGTCGGGTCGCTGTTGATCCATGCCGCTGCCGGGCTCACCAGCGCAATACCGACCTTGCCATTGCCGGCCTCGCCCGGCGCAATCGTTGTGCTCTCGGCCGGATATTGGCAGAGCAATCGGCCGGGCGCCCGGGACGTCGTTGACCCGTTGACCTTGGAGCGGCTCGCCGCAGCCGTCAGGGAGCAACGGCACACCGGTCTGCCGATCCTTGTCAGCGGTGGTCAGCTCGAAAATGCAGACGGTTCCTTGGCGGCGATGATGGCCGAGGCGCTCGAAACCGATTTCCGGGAGCCGGTGCGGTGGCGCGAGGACCGCTCGCGCACAACCTACGAAAACGCTTTGTATTCCGCCGAAATTTTGCGCCACGCCGGGATCCCATCGGCGCTGGTGGTGACCAATTCGTGGCACATGGCGCGGGCGTTGTGGTCGTTTTATGCGGTCGGCTATCCGGTTGTCGCCGCACCGCTCGCCGACGGACAACCCTTCAACCACACGCTGTCGCGTTTCTTTCCGCAGATTGCGGCATTAGCCGCCAGCAACGACGCACTGCACGAATTAATCGGCCTGGTATGGTATGAGCTTCGTTACCGCCCAGCGTGATCGGACATTCTCAGCGCTGGCGGACATAGGGCTGAACCGCGTCGATTAAAGACGCGGTCGGAGCAAGCCGCGGCCCCTCCCCTTGATCGACCGGCGGCACGATTGTAACACCCCAGCTCGGCAGCACCTTTAACGACGTCTGCGCCTGGGGATGGTTGAGCAGCGGCGCGTTCAGCGACGGGCCGACAATCACTGGCGTTTGTCGCCCGATCGCCTCGGCGACCACCGACAACGCCAGGCTGTCAGCGATCCCGTGCGCGAGCTTGTTCAACGAGTTGAAGCTGCAGGGCGCGAACAGCACCACCCCGCGCGGCGGCCGGGGCCGGATCGCCAGATCGAAATAGGATTCGACGACCTGTATGCCGCTGACATCGGCGAGTTCCCGCGGAGCGACGACGCGCGAGGCGTTTGGTGTTGGAATGGCGATAATCGATGCGAAACCAAGCCCGACCAATGCCCGGAGCAGCTCGGGACCGCGCGCCGCGGTCGAGGTGCCGCTGAGGACGAGGTAGGCGACATCGAATGTCTCTCGATTCACTTCACCGTCAGGGGCCATCTCGTCCTCTTTTTGCGATGCGCGTCAGACATAGTGCCACCAGTGCCGTCAATGTGACGCTCTTTCCAACGATTTCATGCCGCGACCCGACCACCGGGCTCTAATTTTAAGCTGCCGATTACTTTTTAAGATAGGGGCGGACCAACCAGCCATGTATGCCCGGGTTCCGGAGCGGGAGCCTCCCCGTCTTGACCGATGCAATCCGGCACCCGAGGTTGCGCCGCACCTTCCGCCTCGGTATTCTCCGCCCGCGATCACCCGTGGAGCATATACGTGCCAGAAATAGTGCCACCAGTGCGGTCAATGTGACGCTCTTTCCAACGATTTTATGCTGCGATCTGACGACCGGGTTCTAATTTTAAGCTGCCAATTCTTTCTCAAGATAGGGGCGGACCAACCAGCCATGTATGCCCGGGTTCCGGAGCGGGAGCCTCCACCCTCTTGACCATGCAATCCGGCACCCGAGGTTGCGCCGCACCTTCCGCCTCGGTATTCTCCGCCCGCGATCACCCGTCGAGCATAGGACCGCAACTATCTCGTAGCTGGCAGCGGATTGAAAATCACCTAATCCCTTGAAAGAGCCTGTAGCTCAGCCGGTAGAGCAACTGACTTTTAATTTTCGTGGGCGCTAACGCGCCCGTCGGTAACTGGTTGTTGTACCTAGTTCTTCGTCCTGCCTCCCTCTTAGCGACCGTCGCCGTGGGTTGCTAGCCGGTAGCTAGACCGGCCTTCGGTGCGCGGAGAGCGGCGGTTGATTACTCAACGTAACGTAGACAGGCTCGCCCCCGGCGAGGCGATTTGGGATGCCGGCAAGGGGTCCGTGACGGGCTTCGGGGCTCGCCGCCAGCGAGGCCCAGCGGTCACTTACGTGCTCAAATACCGCACGGTGCGCGGTGGCCAGCGATGGCACACAATCGGGCGGCACGGCTCTCCGTGGACGCCAGAGACGGCACGGGCTGAGGCCAAGCGGCTTACGGGAGTGATCGTATGCGGCTGCAATCCGGCCGCAGAGCGCGAGGCCCGCAAGGCGGCGCCGACGCTGGCCGAAATCGCGCAAAGGTTCCTGGAGGAGCACGCGCAAGCGAAGCTCCGGCCGAAGACAGCCCATGATTATAAACTAATCGTCGAAAAGGTGTTGGTTCCGGCGTTCGGTCGAAAGCTCCTCACCGAGTTGACCCGAGACGACGTGCGCGCACTTCACCACGCGAAGCGCGAGACGCCAGTGAACGCTAATCGGGCTCTGGCGGTCCTGAAGATGATTTGCACTTGGGCCGACCCTGACGGCATAAACCCATGTCGCCATATCAAACCGTTTCCGGAACGTCCCCGCGAGCGCTTCCTTTCTGCTGACGAGCTGGCCCGGCTGGGTAGCGCGCTCGCAGCCTGGCCCGGCTCACCCTTTGCCTCCGCGGCAATCCGGCTATTGGTATTCACGGGTGCTCGGCTCGGTGAGGTGCTCAGCCTGCAATGGAGCTGGGTCGATTTCGAGAGGGGAACCGCGCGGCTCCCCGACAGCAAGACCGGGGCGAAGACCTTGCACATGCCGCCTCCGGCCCTGACAGTG
Source organism: uncultured Alphaproteobacteria bacterium (assembly GCA_963735445.1). Lineage (GTDB taxonomy): Bacteria > Pseudomonadota > Alphaproteobacteria > ATCC43930 > CGMCC-115725 > AP-15. The sequence continues at coordinate 7,822 of CAVTLC010000050.1, read as the reverse complement.
CTGGCGACCTTGCCGCGCGTACCCGGCCAACCCCACGTGCTCGGAGCGAGGCGCGGTACAACCTTTGTCGAAGAGCCGTGGCGTCGCATCCGCAAAGCGGCCGGGATTGAGGACGTGCATCTGCATGATCTGCGGCATAGCTTCGCTAGCGTCGCCGCAGCAGGTGGGATGGGGTTGCCGATCATCGGCAAGATGCTGGGCCACACTCAGGCCAGCACAACGCAGCGCTACGCGCACCTGCAAGCCGATCCCGTGGCAGCCGCAGCCGCGACGGTCGCCGAGCGCATCCGGGCGGCGATGCAGGGTGACGGTGCGAGTGTCGAGAGCTTGGACATTTCCAACCCCGCAAAAGCGCTGCTCAGAAAATCTGCACGGACAGCCTGACAGTCCACACGGGCACCCATACGGGACGGGTGCTGGGAGGGTACTGGTGGTCGGACGTCAAGGTGGGTCCGAAGTTTGCGAGCTGCCCAGCCAGTCGTGCATCATGCTCCGTATAAAGAGGGTACTCGGTACTGGCGCATTGGCAGAAAAGGTAGACTAAGGCGGCTGGGCGGGGACGGCGGCTGTTCCGTCTGACTGTTCAGACTGTAGCCGCAGGTGCGAGTGGAGTGGCGGCCGGGTGGGGCACGCCCGACACGCTGCCTAGCCGATCGTGCTGAGTGCCCGCTTAGCGTGTCCACGATGCGCTGTCTCAACCCTCGTTTCCATACGTTGATTTTTTAATTTTTTACGCAAACTCACGTGGCAGTTGTGGGACCCCCGCGACGCCGCCCCGGAGGACCCATGCCGAGGGGGAAACATACCTCGACGGGTCGGCATTCCTTGAAATTCACGTAAGGCCAGTGCAGCGCTAAGCGCACCGCGGCGATCCAGCGTCTCCGATCGCGACAGTGCCGATCGCCGTGACGGCAGGATGGGCGAGCTGCCCGAGCGCCCGAGCTTGCGGGTGCCGGTGGTGCCACAAACGACCGTATGCGGACGCCGCCTCCATCGCCAAGACTGGCACCACGAGAAAAGGGATTGGAGGTCCCAAAACACTATCCCATTTTCAGCGTACCGCACTAAGCATCCAACGACGTTTATGGGACCAATTCGATGACAAGCAAGGCAGACCGGAGAGCGATCAGCCGGGCTGTGGCGAAGGCCATCGCCTACCATGACTGCGGCAAGCGGGAGAAGGCCGCCGCCTGGGCAGCCGAGGTGGTGCGGCTCCTGGAAGCGCAAGCGATCCTGAAGCCAGCGGCACTCACTAGCCGCCCGGAATGACCGACATGTTGATCGGCTATGCTCGCGTCTCGACACAGGATCAAAACCTCGATCTCCAGCACGATGCGCTGGCCAAGGCTGGGATCGAGAAGGTCTTCGAGGACAAGGCCAGCGGTGCGCGGGACGACCGGCCGGGGTTGCGGGATGCGCTGAGCCACTGCCGTCCCGGTGACGTGCTCGTGGTCTACAAGCTCGATAGGCTTGGCCGCACCATGCGCGGGCTGGTCGAGTTGGTCGCCGATCTGGCGCAGCGCAAGATCGAGTTTCGCTCGCTCAGCGACGGGATCGACACCACGACCACGATGGGGCGGTTCACCTTCCACCTGCTCGGCGCCATCGCCGAGATGGAGCGCGACCTCATCCGGGAGCGCACCAACGCTGGGCTCGCTGCGGCGCGCGCCAGAGGCCGTAAGGGTGGGCGGAAGGCCATCCTCACCGAGAAGAAGCTCGACGCGGCCAGGGCGCTCCTAGAAGACCGCAATCGCAGTGTTGGCGAGGTGGCAAAGCAGCTTGGCGTCGGGCGCACCACGCTCTATCGCGCCCTCGGCGGCCGTTGAGGCGCTGAGCGCTTCACCGTGGGCTCGGGCGGGCGCTGCGTCGCCGATGGGTGGTAACCCCGAGCCCAGACGGCACGATCTCGGAGCCGCCGACAGTCACCCCGGCATGTTACCCCCTTGGGGTGGAGTTGCCCGGCGCAGCCGCACCGGCTGATCCACATTGACTGGCCGTCAAGTTTTGAGACACGGGCGCGCACGCGCGCCTGAGAGCGAACAGCATGCGCTGGGGCCAGTTGGCGCTTGGCTCGTGCCGCCTTCGCCGCAGGGCCGCGGCGGCGGCCTTCTAACCCATTGAGGTATCGTCGATTTGTCGGAGCAACGATCGGGCGTGGCGCGCGGAGGCGCCAAGCGGCAGGGCATCGGCGCACGACTTTTCGACGACTTTTCGCGGGGTTTTCTCAGAGTTTCCTGACCCTGCGCGCGAGCCTGCACCGGGCTTGCGGCTGGGCGAGCACCGCGATCCACATACGCAAAATCAATGACTTGCTGAGACGCTGAGACGCCGTCGAGCCGGTCGCGGCGGATTACTGGCGCACTGGGCACTTTTCCGGTGTTTTGGACGGCTTTGCCGGAAGGGCGGCTCACTCCGGTGGCGCTGCGAAGCTGCGAAGCGGTTGCCTGGCGGTGACCGATTACCGGGCGAGCGCCGGCATTGCGGCGACCGCAATCTCGAGCCTGCGAAAGTCGTGCCGCCCCGATCACCTGAGCGAAGGGCTAAGCAAGCCGAGCCACACCTCAGATCGGCTCCGCGGTCCCCCGAAACGTCAAGCACCTGCCACAGGTAGAGTGGCCGGGCGCGAGGCGCGGGTGCAAGCGCAGTGTGGCTCTGGCACCACTGGCTCGGCCATGGGCGGCACGCCCCAACATCTGCACAGTCCAGTACATAGTGAGGGACCATGCTGATCCCTGACATCCTGGCCCGTGCACAGTCACCCACACAGTGAGGGGTCAGGCTGACCCCTGCCGTCCTGGCCTGTGCACAATGCACTACATAGTGAGGTACCTTTTTTCGACCCCTTGATGACCCCAACCACCCCCGCGGGTCCCTAAAGCGCCCGGAGGATCACAGACCAATGAGCATCATCGACAACACCGCTGCCCCGACCGACCCCGAACTGATCACCCTCCAGCAATTCTTTACCCGGTTCTCCATCACGAAATCGACGTGGTATCGGCTGGCGAAGGCTGGAAGTGCACCGCCAATCGTTAAAATCGGGCGGCGTACGCTGGTGCCGATGCGCGAGGCTAGGGAGTGGCTCGCGACACAACTCCAGCCCGCGGCGTCGCTGTGCCACGCGGCCAGCGCGTGACCGGTGGGCGCGACTGTGGAGGAGCTGAAAGCGAAGAAAGCCCGGGCATTGAGGAGGCGCCGGTGACCCTCCTCACTGATGCCCTGGCGCTCAGCGAGGACTGTCGTCCCGCGCTCTGCGCCGGTGCCCTGCCACTGGGCCATGCGCTCAGATGTCGACTGCGGCTCGCCGAGTGGCAGCAAAAGCGCCCGCGGAGGCCAACTGACCAGAGGGAAGGCAGGCCCAGGCACTTGGGTACTCTGCTGAGCGCCACCGCCCCAGAAGCTCTCAGTGGGCCTGTAGTCGGGGTGCTCAACTGCATTGCGAGCGGCCGGGCGTTCTGCAGTCGAATTGGGCGGTGGCGCTCAGTGAGTGGCGCCCGAAATGAAAAGCCGCCGCGTGGGAGGCGGGCGGCTCACTCCGCACAACCAGCTGGCGCGCTTCACGACACCCTTGCATAGGGGCCTGTCGAGCACGCTATCATTTCACGATGAGTGAAATCACACTGCGCGCTTCGGGGGAGGAGATTTTTGCAATGACCAAATCGAGACCAGTAAAACGAGTTTATCGCGGCGATAAGTTATGTGATTTATGGAAGTATAGTTCGGCTTTGTACAGGGCTGACCCATGACCCGATATGGATTGCGCGACGAGCAATGGGAGCGGATCAAGGACTTGCTCCCCGGGGAAGCCGGAGACATCGGCGCCACCGCCCAAGACAACCGTCGCTTTGTCGAAGCGGTCCTCTATCGCTATCGCGCCGGCATTCCGCGGCGCGACCTGCCGGAGCGCTTTGGCGGTTGGAAGAACACCCATCGACGGTTCAGTCGCTGGGCCAAGAGCGGGATTTGGCAGAAAGTGTTCCAGCACCTGGCCGCCGATGCCGATAACGAATACGCGATGATCGACAGTACGATCATCCGGGCCCATCAGCACAGCGCCGGCGCGCCCAAAAAAGATGAAGATCAAGCCATTGGCCGCAGCCGCGGCGGGCTGAGCTCGAAAATCCATGCCCGGCTTGACGCGCTCGGCAAGCCTTTGGCTTTCCTGCTGACCCCCGGACAGGCGCATGATCTGGTGGGAGCCGACGCGCTGCTGCCGCAAAATGGCCGCCGATCGGCTGATCGCTGACACCGCCTTCGATGCCGACAAGCGGGTCCGCGAGCCCCTGGCTGCCGCCGGCAAATCAGCCGTTATCCCACCCCGGTCAAACCGCTTAGCGCCACCTGAATTCGACCGGAAACTCTACAAAGCGCGCCACCTGATCGAAAACTTCTTCTGTAAACTCAAGCAGTTCCGCGCCATTGCCACCCGCTATGACAAGACCGCCAGAAATTTCCTCGCCGCCGTTCACCTCACCGCCGCTACAATCTGGCTCAATTGACGACACGCCCTAGTTCCCTTCGACCAACCTGAGCGTCGGGTATGTGTCAGTAAGCAGACCTTGGCCGGACCGCGCGGCAATGACGAGGTAGCACCGATTCCGGTCGTTCGTCGCGCCGCGATCGAACGCATGGTTCGACCCTGAGCTGACCCTACACGACATCGCCGACCTCGTCGCATCCCGCTCACAAAGTTGCGTCGTGCGCGTTGAGGCGTGATTTGCCCGTCGGCCGTGGCGGCCCTCGACGGCTTGGATCGTCAGGCAACGGCCAGCGCTTGCCGGACCTCCGAAAGCAGGTTTTCGTTGTCGACCGGTTTTCGCAGAACGGGTCCCAATGCCTCATTCTCGACACCGGGTATGTCATAGCCGGTAACGTAAATGACTTTCAGGCTTGGCCGCCGCATCCGCGCCATGCGTGCCAGCGCCAAGCCGTTGACGCGCTGAGGCATGACGATGTCCGTGATCAGCAGGTCCAGCGGCCGCTCGCTTTCGAGTTCCTTCAGGGCGAATCGGTAGTCGGGCCCCACGAATACGTCAAAACCCCCGGCGCGCAGCACCTGAGCGGAGGCGGCAGCGCACCCCGGATCGTCATCGACCAGCAGGATTCTGGCCATCGAGTTTGCGTCAACCACCGGCCATTCTCCCGGAAAACGTTTGGGTCGACCGTCACATGCGTGTCTCAATAGGATACACACCATTGCCCGCGGCGCAAGACCCGCCCCCCTTCCGCAAAGCGGTGCTCGGGAAAGCGGCACAATTCTCGTCAGCAAATCCAAGGGATTAACAATGGAGGCGAAAATTATGACCGACCTGCCGCGCATATTGGCGGAAAACGAGCAAGCGCTACTCAGCGGCTGGTTGGAGGCCCGGAAGAAATCCGGCGCCTTGCGCAGCGGGCAGATCAGCGAGGCGGAACTCAGTGACAACTCCCGGAAGCTGCTGGCTGCTTTGCGCGAAGGAGCGGCCGCCGGCCAACTCGACGATATTACCACTTCCGCATGGGATCGAGCACGTACGGTCCTCGAAGAGCTATCGCGCTCTCGCGCGGCGCTCGGCCTGACACCGTCGGAAACGACTGCTTTTGTTCTGTCGCTCAAGGAGCCGCTGTTCGATTTGCTTCAACGAAAGCTAGCGTCAGATTCGAATCTACTCGCCCATGAGATGTGGACCGCGACGTCGCTAATCGACAAGCTCGGGCTTCTTACCATCGATAATTTTCTCAAGAGCCGCGAAGACATCATTCTGCGTCAACAACGAGAACTGCTGGAGCTATCGACACCGGTGGTGCGGTTATGGGACGGGATTCTGGCGTTACCGCTGATCAACTTTCTCCACAGCGCCCGCACCCAGAGCGTCATGGAGAGCTTGCTGCAAGAGATTGTCACTGCCGGCGCGGCGATCGCCATCATCGACATCACCGGCGTGCCGACGGTGGATACCCTGGTGGCGCAGCACCTGATCAAGACCGTCGCGGCCGCAGGAAGCTGACGGGCGCGGACTGCATCATCAGCGGCATTCGCCCGCAGATCGCCGCAAACCATCGTCCATCTCGGGCTCGATTTGGGCGTCGTTTCCAAGGCGACCATGGCTGATGCTTTTGGGCTCGCTCTGCGCCGACTTGGCAAGGTGGTGACCGAAAGCGCACCTCTGCGACGGGAGCTCTAAACCCTCATGGCCGAAATCCCGGTACTCAAGATCGGCGACTGTCTGCTCGTATCGATCCAGGTTGACATGCATGACCGCCTGGCGATGGCGTTGCAGGACGATTTGACCAACCGGATCGTTACTGATCGCGCGCGCGGGGTCCTGATCGACATCTCGGCGCTTGAGATCGTCGACTCTTTTATCGGCCGTATGCTGAACAACATCGCCGCGATGTCCCGGGTGCTCGACGCCGTGACGGTGGTTGTCGGCATGCAGCCCGCTGTTGCCATCACGCTGGTCGAACTTGGCCTTTCGCTATCCGGGGTGCGCACTGCTTTGAACGTCGACAAGGGCCTTGAACTGGTCCGTCGAGCTATCGATGAGCAAGGGGGACGCTTGGTCGTCGAAAAGTCTGAAACCATGCCGCTGCGCGGTTCCGACGATGTCGTACGAGCGCGCCAAATGGTCCGGGCGAAGGCGGTCGAGGCCGGGTTCGGGATCGTCGACCAGACCAACCTGTCACCGCAGCGAGTGAGATTGCCCGGAACACCGTCGATTACGGCGGCGGTGGTACGATGCGCGTCGAACTCCTGCGCGAGGGATCGCGCCGTGGCGTGCAGCTGATTTTTGCCGACAACGGGCCGGGCATTGCGGACATTAAGACAGCGATGACCGACGGCTACACAACCGGTGGCGGACTTGGGCTGGGACTGAGCGGCGCAAAGCGCTTGTCAAATGAATTCTCGATCCAATCCACCCCTGGAAAGGGGACGACGGTCACACTCGCGCGTTGGAAACTTTAGGATGAATGTCATTATTCGCGTGAGCGAGCTCAGTCAGGTCGGGGGAAGCGCGGCGAGCCGTGACAGCAATTGCGCGTCAAATCGGTTTCGCCGAAAATATTGTTGGTCGCGTTGCGCTCGTCGCCACTGAAATCGCCACGAACCTGCTGAAGCACGGCGGCGATGGAATGATCGTTACCCGTCGCTTGACGGTCGCGAGCGGTTCCGGGATCGAATTGCTCGGTCTCGACAGCGGGCCCGGCATGGCGGATGTCGGGCGCTGCCTTGACGATGGCTTCTCGACCGCCGGCAGTCCGGGCACCGGGCTTGGCGCGATTGTGCGCAACGCCGACGACCATGCGATCTACTCCCGGCCCGGACGCGGTACGGCGGTGATGGCCTGTTTCCGTTCCCCCGGCATCAGCTCGCTGCCCGGGCCAGAGTTCGGCGTCGTGATCGATCCTTATCCCGGCGAGAGCGTTTGCGGCGACAGCTGGGCAAGCTTTCATGACCGCACGAACGCGACGTTGCTGGTTGTCGATGGCTCGGGCCACGGGCCGCTTGCCGCACACGCCGCCGAGACCGCCGTTCGGGCATTTGCCGACAACACCGATAAGGACTGCGTGGCGCTGGTTGAGGCAATTCATCGTGCTCTTGCCCCGACAAGGGGTGCGGCGCTCGCCGTTGCGCGCGTCGACACGAGCGCCTGCCTCGTGCGTTTTGTCGGGATCGGCAATATTGCGGCGGTGCTTGCCAGCGATGGTCAGTCCCGCCGAATGGCGTCGAACAACGGCACCGCCGGGCATGTCGCACCGCGCATCCGCGAGTTCACCTATCCGTTTGCAGCCAAGCCAGTGGTGATCCTGCATTCCGACGGTATTTCGGCGAAGTGGGAAA
>CAVTLC010000049.1:0-54831 GCA_963735445.1 uncultured Alphaproteobacteria bacterium | reverse complement strand
AAGTCAATAATTCGAGAGCCGGATCTGCCGCCCGGCCGCATCCGGTGCGCTTTGACGGCGTTGCGCACGAGGGAGCCGATGGACTGTAACGTGCTGGGTTGGCGGGTTGAGGAGGCTTGCCTCAATGCCTGGCCGGCATTGCGCGAGGTGCTGTTTGGCGGGTGGGTGTTGCGGTTGTCAGGTGGGCTGACCCGGCGCGCCAATTCCGCCAACCCGCTCGGTTTTGAACGGGTTGGCGTCGAGGCGCTGATAGCCGGCTGCGAGGCGCTTTATTCGCATAATCGCCAACCGACGATATTTCGCCTGCCTTCGCTGGTCGGGCCGGGGATCGACGAGCATCTTGCCGCGCGCGGATACAGCAGCGAGGGCCTCTCCTTGGTCCTGTATGCCGAACTCGGCGCAATCCAGGCGTTGCGCGACCCAGCGGTGCGCTTGTCGTCGCGCCCCACTAAGGAATGGCTTGCCGCGATGGCGGCATTGCAAGGACATACCGGGCGGCAAGCGCGGCTCTACCGCGGGATCGTTGGCGCGTTGGCGATCCCGGCGGCTTTTGCCGCATTGATCGACGACGACGGCACCGCCGCCCTCGCCTTTGGCGCGATTCATAACGGGATAATCTGCTACGAGTTGGTCGTGACCGACCCGCAACGCCGGCGCCGCGGTTATGCGCAACGGATCATCGCCACTCTCGCCGACTGGGCCAAGGAACAGGGTGCAACAGCAGCTTGCCTCGAGGTCGAAGCCGCCAACACGCCGGCTGTGGCGCTCTACCATCGGCTCGGCTTCCGAGAAATCTACCGGTATCATTATCGCCGCCAATCTTGAGGGCTGGGTCCGGCGTGTCTCAGGATCCCGGCAGATCGGCCAGGGCCGCGGCGACCAGCTTTTGAAAATGGATCACAAGCCGCTCACTCTCGACCAGAAAGCGGCCCCGATCGGGCATGCCACCCAGCAGCCCGCGCTGCACCGAGTTGGTCAGTGCGTCGTCCTCGGCGCCGACCTGCCGGTTGAAGGCGATCAAGTCACGGGCGAACTCATCGCTGACACCGGGTGCGAAATATTGCTCGGAAAAGCCGCGTGTCGCATTTGGTCCGTCGGGAATCCAAACATCGATCGACAGATTGGGGAAGCCGGGGTTGATCGAAATCGTCGTGTTCGGCCATAGGAGGTGGTACTGCGACTGTGTTACCGGGCCGCGCACATCATAAAGTTCGACCCGGCTCCGGCCGGCAAGCGCCGCCGCTCGGACCTCACCGATCTGGCTCGAAACAAAGCCCTTTGCGGCTAAATGGTAATTCGCCGGCCGGACATCGATCGCGGCGCTAAACGATGGGTGCGCGACTGGGCAGTGGTAACATTCAAGAAAATTTTCGAGCATTACCTTCCAGTTCGCCCGCGCCCGCCATTCTTCCCGCGCATAGAGTTGGAGCGTGTCGAGTTCGACCCCACTGCTGAGCAATGGTCTCGAGCAGCGGCGCGAACTGAGCCTGCACCGGCGGTGCATCGCGGTCGAGATTGACGAACACAAAAGGGCCGAGCGCCTCGACCCGGATCGGCAGCAGCGGAAAGTCTTCGCGCCGAAAGCCCGGCTCGCCGGCCGAACGCGGCGCGGTTTCGAGACGGCCGGCAAGATCGTATGTCCAGGCGTGGTAGCCGCATTGCATCCGCTTGCTGTTGCCACGCCCCTTCATGACTTCGTGGCGGCGGTGGCGGCAGACATTTACAAAACCGGCAAGCCCGCTTTCGTTGCAAATGACGACAACCGGCACGCCGCCGGCAGTGCCAGTGATAAAGTCGCCCGGGTTCTTGAGTTCTGCTGTTGGCCCGATGTAATTCCACGTCTTGCGGAAGATCTGCGCGTTTTCCTGCTCAGTGATCGCTGCGTCGGTGTACCAGCGGGCCGGAAGTGATTCGCCGCGATCAAGCGCTGACGCAACCTGTTCTGCAGCATGACTTGCGGTTGTCATATAGCGAGCATCCGGCGGAAGCGCTCGGCCTGCCGTGACAAAAACGTGAGCAGCAAAGCAGCGATCGGAACGCTTTCGGCAAACCCGGCTATATGTCCTTTCGGGCGAAACAACCGAGAGCAGCGTATGCGCACCATCGAGATCAGCCTAAAGCCAAATGAGTTGTCGGCGACAATGGCTGACATGCGGATGTGGCTCGACGAGCGCCGCTTTGAACCGTCGGGCTTCTGCTGCCGCGAGGATGGCGTCAGCGTTTTCGTACGCGTTGATTTCAAGGTCACGGCAGAGGCCGAGGCCTTCGCCGATCGCTTCAGCCGCCAAGTCGGCGGCCCTCCGGTGACGGGCAACCCGGGTGACCAAGCCCGCAATCGCCCGTTTATCCTGCCACAGGAGGGCATCGTCGGTTAGAGCGGCTAGACCACGCCGTCGCGCTTTAACGCCTCGATCTCGCTCGCACCGAGCCCAAGCCAATCGCCGAGGGCTTCGGTCGTGTGCTCGCCAAGCAGCGGAGCCGGCTTGATCGGGGCCACCTTGCCGTCGAAGCGCACCGGCCAGGTCGTCATCGCCATTTCGTGGTCGCCATGCTGCATCTTTTGCAGGATGCCGCGACGATAGAATGCCGGCTCATTGATGAGGTCGTTCGAATCGAACACCGCGCCGGCCGGGACCCCCGCCCCGCTCAACTGGGCCATCGCATCCTCTTTCGTGTGCCGCAGGGTCCACGCAGCGACGATCTCGTCGACCTCGGACTCGTGCTCTGAACGAGCGTTGGCCGTGTCGTAGCGCTTGTCGCCGATCAGGTCTTCGCGCCCGATCAGCTTCAACAGGCGGGGCCAATGCTCGGGATTGGCGCGGCTGGTCAGGAGGTAAACGTAATCGTTCGGCCCGCCGCCCTTGCACGGATAGGTCCCGGATGGCGAATTAGCAGCGGCCGGCCGCCGCGGCGCCGCCTTGCCGGTACGCGCCTGCGACATGAACATGCCGCGGCTGTAATGCATGACAGAATCCTGCATCGCCACCTGCAGCCGGCGGCCCTTGCCGGTGCTCATGCGCTGATAGAGGGCGCTGACAATGCTGAACCCGAGCAACATGCCGGTGCCGGTGTCGCCGATCGTGCACCCCGGCTTGATCGGGCGCCCGCCCGGTTCGCCGGTGATGCTCATCGCACCGCCGGTCGCTTGCGCGACTGGGTCGAAGGACAGGCCCTTCTCGTACGGCATGCCGTCGCCGAAGCCCTTGACCTGAGCGTAGATGATCCGCGGGTTCAGGGCGCTGACGACGTCGTAACCGAGCCCGAGCCGCTCGACCGCGCCCGGCGCGAAGTTCTCGGTAAAGACATCGGCCTTTTTGGCCAGCTCCTTCACAAGAGCGAGGCCTCGCTCGGATTTCAGGTTGACCGTGACCGAGCGCTTGTTGGCGTTGTACGTCATGAAATAGTACGGGTCGGAAAATCCGGTGCGGCCGGCCTCGCCGCCCTTCGGATTCTCGATCTTGACGACATCGGCGCCCATCCAGGCGAGCGCCTCGGTGCAGGTCGTCCCGGCCTCGAACTGCGTCAGGTCCAATACTTTGACACCGGCAAGACAATTCGGCGGGGTCATCGTTGCATCCATTGTCATACTCCTTCGAGCCTTAAGGCCATTTGTCTTGTAGGGCCGGATGAAGATCCGCCTACATCGAAAATACTGGTTGAGAGCGGGACTAACTGAGCCCTTCGGCCTGCAGAGCGCGCTGCACCGCCGGCCGCGCCATCATGCGCTCGAAATGCGCTGCAACGTTTTTTGGCAATTGCAGCCCGACCCGCTTTGCTCCCCAATACTCGACATAGAACAGGGCGGCATCGGCGGCCGACAGATTGTCCCCGCCCAGGTATTGCTTGCCTTCGAGCGCCTTGTCGACAACCGCGAAGCCCTTGTCGATCTGTTCGCGCCCTTGCTCCTTGACCTTTTCATGGTCGGAAGCCGATGGGGCGAACCGCTCGGTGCGGAACAGGCGGGTAAAGCCCTGTGAGTGGATCGTGCCGACAACGTATTCCATGACCTCCATCGCGCGGATGTCGGTCTCCTCGTCTTTCGGGATCAGGTTGGCCTCGGGGTTTTTCAGCGCGAGCCACCGGGCAATTACCGGGAACTCGGTCAGGATCGAGCCGTCATCGCGCTCGAGCGTCGGCACCTTCGATTTCGCGTTCAAACCGGTAAAGGGCGGCTTGTATTGCGCGCCTTCGCGGAAATTGACCGCCTCGGCTTGGTAGGGCTTGCCGATTTCTTCGAGCAATACATGGATCCCGATCGAGCAAGCGCCGGGGGCGTAATAGAGCTTCATCGCGAGCCTCCTTTCTAACTGGTCAGTCTTGTCGTTGCGGGGAGTGGAGCGACGAAGCAGTCCCGAGCAAGATTGCTTCGCGTCTCGCTCGCAATGACAGGATTGGGTCAGATGATGCCTTCGGTCTTTAACGCCTCGATTTCCGTGGCGCCAATGTCGAGCCACTGGCTGAGCACCTCGGCATTGTGTTGACCCAACAGCGGCGACGGTTTGACCCGGGGAGGTGCACCGTCAAACCGCACCGGCCAGGCCGGCATCTTGTACTGACCGGTAGTCGGATGCGTCACATCCTGCATGATGCCGCGCTCGGCGAGCGAGCCGTCGTTCATCAGCTCGACGGTGTCGAAGACCGCGCCCGCCGGAACGCCGGCCTCGCCGATGATCCGCATCGCATCTTCCTTGGTCTGCTGCTGGGTCCAGGCGGCGATGATCTCGTCGACCTCGGCAGCGCGTTGGCTGCGCGCCTGGTTGGTCTCGTAGCGGGCATCGCCGACCAGATCCTCGCGGCCGATCACCTTGAGGAGCCGCGTCCAATGCTCAGGATTGGCGCGGCTGCAGAAAACATAGACGTAATCGTTGGGTCCGCCCGGTTTGCACGGGTACAGCGCCGAGGGCACCAGTCCGCCGGGCTGGGACCGGTCGCTGCCGCCGCGGACCTGCGCCTTGCCGCTCAACTGCGTGCGTGAAAACGGGACGCGCATATAGTGGATCATCGCATCCTGCATCGCGACCTGGAGCCGCCGGCCCTTGCCGGTGCGGTCGCGCTGGCGCAATGCTGCGAGAATGCTGATGGCCATCAGCATGCCGGTGCCGGTGTCGCCGAATGACGGACCGGGTTTGACCGGCGGGCGGTCGCCATAGCCGGTAACGCTGGTCGGACCGCCGGCGGCCTGCGCGATCATGTCAAAGGCGAGGTTCTTCTCGTAGGGGCTGCCGGTGCCAAACCCCTTGACTTGGCAATAGATGATGCCCGGGTTTAATGCTTTGACCGCGTCATAGCCGAGCCCCAGCCGCTCGATCGTGCCGGGCGCCATATTCTCGATCGTGATGTCGGCCTTTTTTAAGAGCTCCTTGACGATCTCAAGCCCGCGCGGCGCTTTGAGGTTCAACGTGATCGACTTTTTGTTGGCGTTGAACTGGTGGAAATACCAGGGATCGTCATCGGGTTGACCAGGCCGCTGCCGCCTTCCGGGATCGCCGGTCATCGGGTTCTCGATCTTGACGACCTCGGCGCCGAGCCACGCGAGCGCCTCGGTGCAGGACGGCCCGGCCTCGAATTGTGTGAAGTCAACGACCCGCACACCCTGCAGGCAATCCAGTTCCACGCCTTCAATCGTCATCGCTTGTCACTCCTCCCGCGGATAGATCTGGGCCACTATAGCGCGTTCGCCGCGCTGCGCGAGCCGGATTGCCAGCCATGGCCCGCTCGGCGCAGTGTGGCCGCGCGGGCGGCGGAGGCAGGGTATGGCGATCATTGCGAATATCGCGGCATTCCACAAACAGATGAAGGAATGGCGGCATCGGATCCACGCCCACCCCGAGCTTGGCTTTCAGGAGCAGCAAACCTCAGATTTTGTCGCGCAAAAGCTCGCCGAATTCGGGATCGAGATCTTTCGCGGCATCGGCAAAACCGGCGTTGTCGGGCGATTGCGCGCTGGTAATTCGCCGCGTTCGATCGGGCTGCGCGCCGATATGGATGCGTTGCCGATCGAGGAAGCGACCAATCTCCCGTATCGCTCGCAGAATGATGGGCGGATGCACGCCTGTGGCCATGACGGGCACACGACGATGCTGCTCGGCGCGGCGCGCTATCTCGCCGAGACACGCAATTTCGACGGCACCGTGCACCTGATCTTTCAGCCGGCCGAAGAAGGGCTCGGCGGCGGGGCGGCGATGATCGCCGACGGGCTGTTCGACCGGTTTCCCTGCGACGCGATCTTTGGGATGCACAATTGGCCGGGTCTCGGCGAGGGCAAGTTTCAGCTGCGTTCGGGTCCGATGTGGGCGGGTGCGGCACGCTTTGACATAACAATTACCGGGCGCGGCGGACATGGAGCTCGACCAGAGGCCGGGATCGACCCGGTGGTGACCGCGAGCCACATCGCGGTGGCGCTACAGACCATCGTGTCGCGCAATGTCCGGCCGATCGACACCGCCGTGTTGAGCCTGACCCAGATCCACGCCGGCGAGGCTTACAATGTGATCCCCGAGCGCGCCGTGATCCGCGGCACCGCGCGTTCGTTTAGCCGCGAGACGATGGCGATGATCGAGGGCAACATGCGGCGCATCGCCTCGAGTGTTGCTAATGCGTTCGGCGCTTCGGCCGAACTCGATTTCCGCATCAGCTACCCGGCATTGGTAAACGATGCGAGAGAAGCTGCCTTTGTTGCTGACGTCGCCACCGAACTCGTCGGCGCCGACAATGTCGACCGCGACGGCGAGCCGGCGATGGTGTCGGAAGATTTCTCGCTGATGCTAGAGCAGCGCCCTGGCGCCTATATCCAGATCGGCAACTCGGACGTCCCGGGGGCCTGCGGGCTGCACCACCCGGGCTACGATTTCAACGATGCCATCCTGCCATTGGGCGCCAGCCTGTTCGCGTCGCCTCGCCGAGCGCAAGCTCGCCCCGACCTGATCACGTAAGCACCCGCTGACCGGGCGGCCTGAGCGAGCCTGGCCGGAGCACGCATCCGATTGCCAGCCGGCGACGGGTCGGCGACAGTGCGGGCGATCGGTGGCCTGGAGGCGGAATGGAAATCATCGAACGGATCGCGCGATTTCACGACGATTTGAAGGACTGGCGGCACGACATCCACGCCCATCCCGAACTCGGCTTTGAGGAGCAACGCACTTCCGATTTCGTCGCGCAAAAACTCGCCGAATTCGGGGTTGAGGTGTTCCGCGGCATCGGCAAAACCGGCGTTGTCGGGCGGCTGCGCGCGGGCAATTCGCAGCGTTCGATCGGGCTGCGCGCCGATATGGATGCTTTGCCGATCGAGGAGGCGACCAATCTCCCCTACCGCTCGCGCAATCACGGGCGCATGCACGCCTGCGGCCATGACGGCCACACGACGATGCTGCTCGGTGCGGCGCGCTATCTCGCCGAGACGCGCAAGTTCGACGGCACCGTGAATCTAATCTTTCAGCCCGCCGAGGAGGGGTTAGGCGGCGGCGCCGCGATGGTGGCCGACGGTTTGTTCGACCGCTTTCCTTGCGATGCGATCTTCGGCATGCACAACCGGCCGGGACTGGCGGTCGGCAAATTTCAGATCCGCACCGGGCCGATGATGGCGGGCGGCGCCTATTTCGACATCACCGTGACCGGCCGCGGCGCCCACGGTGCGCGTCCCGAAGCCGGGATCGACCCGGTGATTGCCGCGAGCCACATCACCCTCGCGTTGCAAACGATCGTCTCGCGGAATGTTCGCCCGATCGATACGGCTGTCGTCAGTGTCACCCAAATCCATGCTGGCGCCGCTTACAACGTGATTCCCGAGACCGCGGTGATCGGCGGAACGGCCCGCTGCTTCACCCGCGCCACGATGAAGATGATCGAAGACAACATGCGGCGGATCGCGACGAGTGTCGCCACCGGGTTCGGGGCTGCGGCCGAGCTCGATTTCCGCGTTCTGTTCCCGCCCTTAGTTAATGACGAGACCGAGACCCGTTTTATCGCCGAAGCCGCAGCCGAACTGGTCGGCGATAGCAACGTCAACCGCGACGGCAACCTCGTGATGGCGTCAGAGGATTTCTCCTACATGCTCGAACAGCGGCCGGGCGCCTACATCCAGATCGGCAATGGCGAGGGCGCCGATGGGGGTGGGGGCGGCTGCGAGGTTCACAATTCCGGCTACGATTTCAACGACGCGGCCTTGCCGCTCGGTGCCAGTCTTTTCGCCCGCCTCGCCGAGAAAAAGCTCGGGCCGGTCTGACCGGCCGGTACTCCCCCGTGCCCTGTTAGCCCTGTTCTATCAGGATGAGATCAGGTGCGGCCGTATCTCTCGAATGAGATTCCGCCGCCCAAGATGGCGGACTTGGCTCACGGCATTTAATCACGTCAATCTTGCTCGCTCCCATGTAAAAGCCCTGGCGCTTACCGTAATGCGGCTTCCACAAAGTTGCAGCGCGGCGGGCGAAATAATTCAACGGTGCTCGCCGATCGGCCGAATTATCGCCACCAACCGGTGACCGTTCCGCCGCTATTGGCGGTGACGGCTATGCAGCGGATTGGATACATACCGGGCGGCAGGGCGCCGAGAGCGACACTGTTGCCTCCAAAAGTCGTGACGGTAAGTGAAACATTGGTGGAGCCGCCGATTGTAAGCCATTCGGTGGCGGTCGGAAAATTCCCGGTTCCGGTCCCAAGCGAATAGGCATGGGTCATTAAATCCATAAATCGACTCCTTTGTTAAATACGCCGGGGATTCCTTGCGTAGCTTTGGATTTTGACGAGGTCCTTACTTTGGCAAAGCTACAATGGGTTAAGCCGGCGCTTGGCCGAGCAATTCGATCGCAGCGTGAGAGAAAGCAGCGGCGAGCTGGCTGTCCTGCAGTAGCTCGCCCGGCGCGCAGTGGAAGATCTCGCAGATCGCGGCGAGATCGGCAAAGTGGATGTGGCGCGCGCCGGTCTCGATGCGGTGATAAGTCAGACGCGGCATCCCAAGGAGGCGCGCCGTCGCCTGCTGGGTCAGCCCCAACGCGCGGCGGCGGCGGCGCAGAGCCGAGCGGATGCAGGACTGGGGATCGTCGTGGAAACGCATCGATATTCCCTCTGATTGCGGACTGGCTGAACGCGGACTGGCTGATTGCGGGCTGAACAGGTGGGCGCTGAGCGCCCCAGCCAGCCGCGTCGATTTGGAGCGATATCCGATTGCTGTCGCGCGTCCTGAACTCGGCAAATCTCGTTCCTTTCGGTTGTACACAGCTGCCCGAGCGCGCTACGATCTGGAACAGAACATAAACACAGATCAGCAACAGTGTCAATCTAGAAATACCATAATCGCAACACATGACCGACCTTGACCGCCTGGCTCCGGGCTCCGACCATGCCGTGGCGAACCGTGATGATAGGGTGAATTAGCGATGGACTTTTCGCTGCCTGAGGAACTCCTCGAATTGAAGGAACGCACCGAGCGGCTGGTGCGCGAGGAGATCATCCCCTGCGAGACTGATATCAGGCAGACGCCGCACGGCCCCGCCCCGGAATTACGTCGCGAACTGGTCGCGATCGGCCGCCGCGCCGGATTGTTGTCGCCGCATGTCGGAGGTGAGTGGGGTGGGCTCGGCCTCGACCATCGCGGCAAGGCGGTGGTTTTCGAGGCGGCGGGCTACTCGCCGTTGGGGCCGGTGGCGCTCAACTGCTTTGCCCCCGACGAAGGCAACATGCACCTCCTCGAACAAGTCGGCGAAGCGCACCAAAAGGAACAATGGCTGCGGCCATTGGCGGCGGGCGAAATCCGCTCCTGCTTTATGATGACAGAGCCGGCGCCGGGGGCGGGTTCCGACCCCTCGATGCTAAAGACGACGGCGCGCCGCGCCGCCGATGGCAATCGCGGCGACTTTATCATCGACGGCGAGAAATGGCTGATTACCGGCGCCGTCGGTGCGGAATTCGCAATCATCATGGCGAAAACCGATAACGACACCGGCGGGCCCGCCGGCGCCACGATGTTCCTGTCGCCGATGGATAGGCCCGGGATAAAAATCGAGCGGGTGCTCGATACCCTCGATCAATACATGTCGGGCGGCCATGCGGTGGTCCGGCTAGACGGGCTGCGGGTCCCGGAAAGCGCGGTGCTGGGCCGAGTTGGCGAGGGGTTTCGCTACGCCCAGGTTCGGCTAGCCCCGGCGCGACTGACCCACTGCATGCGTTGGCTCGGGGCGGCGCGCCGCGCCCACGACATCGCCACCGATTACGCCCGCCGCCGCACCGCCTTTGGCAAGCCGTTGGGCGAGCATGAAGGCGTGGGTTTCATGCTCGCCGACAACGAGATGGACCTGCACACCGCACGCCTGGTGATCTGGCACGCCGCCTGGGTGCTCGATCAGGGACAGCGCGGCGGCCATGAATTGAGCATCGCGAAAGTGATCTGCTCGGAGGCGATCTGGCGCGTCGTCGACCGCAGCGTGCAGATCCTCGGCGGGCTCGGCATCACCGACGATACCATCGTCGCCCGCCTGTTCCGCGAGGTTCGGCCTTTCCGCATCTATGATGGCCCCTCCGAAGTCCACCGCTGGTCGATTGCCCGCCGCATCCTCCGCGGCGGTGCAGGCGGCTCGCCGGCATAGCGCCGACTGATCGTAGTCAAAGGGCACAGACACGCGGACAATGAAAAAATTCGTTGCTTCAGCCATCGACGAGAAAGCCGACCCAGACCGCTCGAATTGTGCAGCAAAATTGCAGTGCGGCCGATCTGGTGTTGAATGTCAGCCAGGAAGCGCGGTCACCTGCTTCATTCGGCGTCGCGCGCAACCGCACTCCCGTTTTCGCCTCGGACACAGCAGCAATCGTCCTTGATCGTGACTCGCCGCCAAAACGTCCGAGTCTGAGTTGTCGCTTAACTGAGTGCGGCCCTTTCAACAGCTTCTTTACGTGTTGGATCGCCGTTAACAGAGTGCCCCCATCGCGACCGAAACGAAATCCGAATGGGCCTTCGCTTCCCTCTCTAATTCTTGCCGCCAGCGTCAATCCAGATGAATTTCTCACCACTTTACGAAACTGCGGGTCTTTGCTCGGGCTGGCCCGTTCGTGAGTTTAGCACTACATCTCGACTTGACTTTTTGTCCCGAATTCTTTCAACTTGTTCCAAAGGTCATCCGGTACGATGGTTCGATCACACGAATGAGATCACGACAGAGCGTTAACCTATATTTGGAAGATTTGCCGTGACATAGCAACTCGAGCAAGCAATCTTCGGGATCTTTGGCGGCGGACGATCCAGCGCAATGATTCATCAACTACTCTTTCTTGCCCTCTATCTGGGGCTAATGCCGCTGGTGCTGATGTCGCCTTTCGTCGGCGTCCTGATCTACGATTGGATCGATTATCTGCCGCCGGGAGACATCTATTCGGCAAGCTTGCTGTCGAATTACCTGTCGTTGACCATCGGCGCGCTGACGTTTTTAGTGTGGCTCTTCCGGGAGGAGAAGACGGTCCCGCGGCCCCTGTCAGTGATGCTGCTGATGGTGGCCCTCCTGATATGGATGAACATCACCTGGCAGTTCGCGCTGGCGCCCTGGGCGGGGGGAGGGAAATGGGACCGCACGGTCAAGGTCATCGGATTCGCTATCTTGACCGCGCAAATGCTGTACCTCCCGCGTGCGTCTCGAGGCGTTCGTCTGGGCGTTTGTGCTCGCCGCAACCTATTTCGCGGTGCCGAGCGCTATTAAGGTGATTGTCAGTGGGGGTGCCGGTGGTATCGGCGACGGGGACGTGGTTGTCGGCGGGTACGCAAGCTTTTTCGGCGACCGCGTTACCTTAGCAATCGTGTTGGCGATGACCTTGCCGTTTGCACTCTATCTCGCGCGATGGGCGACGTTGCTGCCACCACGCTGGCTGAGGGTTGCAAAACCGGCAATGCTCGGCGTCGCCGCATCCTGTCTGCTGGCGTCGATTGGAACGTTTGCCCGCACTGCGCTTCTCTCCACGGGTGTGACGCTGTTCATGCTGGGCATCCGTTCTCGGCGGAAACTGATGGGCCCCCTTGCCGTTGTCGCCACAGGGCTGGTGCTTTACCTGATCGCACCGGAAAGCTGGTTTGGTCGTATGGACACTCTGACCAATTACCAGCAGGATGCATCGGCGATGGGCCGGATCGACGCCTGGAAATGGTCGTGGGCGATGGGGCTCCAACACCCGATCTTGGGCGGCGGGTTCGGTGTTTTCGTCCTGGACGCGGGAAGTATTAGGGGGAAAGCCGGTTGGCTGGAGGCCCACAATATCTTTTTTGAGATATTGGCAGAGCATGGGTTCGTCGGGCTCGGATTGTTTTGTGGGCTGATGATCGCGATTTACCGCAGCTGCGCGGTCGTTCAAAAGCGAGTGCGCGGGCATGTGGAATACGCTTGGACGGCTGATCTTGCCCGTGCGACCCAGATTGCCCTCGTTGCGTTCGCTGTCGGCGGCTCCTTTGTCAGCATCGCCTCCAACCCGTTCCTTTATATGCTCGCAGGGATTGCGATCGGAACGCGAAGCCTCGTGGAACGCGAGTTGGGCACCCCCGCGCGGAGTTGGCTTCGTGTGGGGGCGCGGACAGTCGCACAGCCGGCGGAGTAACTTTGCGGCGACCGCCCCGGGCGGGCCACGAAATCTGCCAGAGCTAAGTCGAAATTTTTAATCGCCTGCGCGCGTCACCCCCGAAGCGGGCGCACCATGACCAGAAAACCGAAGAGCCTGCATTTTACCCAGAGCATAACGCTGTCAAACGAGACCGACGACCTCCCCATTGTGCTGGTTATGCGCCGGAAAGGAGGAACGGTGACTCCATGTCGTATGAGCTAGATTGGAACATCGCAGTTTACTGCCAGAACGAGGAGAAGCGGCTACAAGGCTGCCTTGAACGCGTTGTCGCTGCGTTGGCCGGGCGCCGAGCCCTGATCACCGTCATTTTGAACGGCAGCCAGGATCGCAGCCTCGATAGCGCACGCGCGGTCGCCATGGCCGGGGCTCCAGTCGAGATTTTTCAAATTGGCTCCGGAGACAAGTCGAACGCCATCAACCAATTTATCTATGCGCTACGGTCGCCTGCGCGCCTCTATGGAGCGGTCGATGGCTACGCATATATTGCCTCCGCGTCGTTTCGGGCAATGGAGGAACGGCTGGAGACCGACCCGCACGCGGTGGCTGCCACCGGCATATGTTCAAACGGCCGGACGATGAACCTGGCAACCCAAAACACGCTGACGGTCGGCGGACAGCTGCATGGACAGTTGCATGCTTTCCGATCCGATTTCTACGACCGCATGGTTGCGCGCCGTATCAAGCTGCCGGTCGGCACGTACTGGGGAGACGGCCTATTGGGGAGCATGGCGGCGCATGATCTCGATGCGCTCTCTCAGCCATGGGAGAACAGCCGAATTGCCGGCGTCGCAGCGGCAACATACGAAATTCCGATGCTGTCACCTTTCAGGTTTGACGATGTGCGACGTCAGTTCCGTCGCAAAGTTCGCCAGATGCGGGGTCAAATCCAGAACGCTGCGATCTCCGAGCTTATCTACCGTGCGGGCTATGAGGGTCTACCGGACGATGCCGACGAAATGGTCGAGAGCTTCCTTGCCAACCATGCTGCGCCAAAGATTGGATGGCCAGATCGGATCTTCCGCATGCTGGCAATCCGCGAGATTAGGCGTCCACCGGAGCGGGAACCAGCTAGTCTCTTGCCTCATCGCGTGTTGTTAACGTGACCTTCAGCTGAGGTCTCGAAAGGCGAATATCTCGCGGATGTTGCATAGTCCGCGGATAGCAGGGAATCCAGGTTCGCGACTCGGGTCGAGTACGTTGCTAGCTGCTATATAGGGTGGGTTCACAGAAGACGGATCAACATAAAACTTCCCTGTTTTACTTAGCTTATCTTCATCATACGTGGTTGAGTGCTGTGCGAGAGGGGCTGGCCATTCCAGGTACGAAGGCCGCCGTTGTCGTACTGGCCTCTGCTTCCATATGGTCGAATTCATAGACCGCGCCGGGGACAAAATCCTCGAACCAGCGCTCCTCGATCGGCACGGCAACGTCGGATCGGCTCAAAGACGCCTCCATGGTTCACGCCCCCGGACTGCCATCCGGGGTTGACCCGGGTAGCGCGCGATTGGATTACATCAATCCGACTCAAAGGTCGCCGATGCGCAGCAATCCGGCTTACCGTCGGCGCGCGCGTCGCGAAAATGCCCGCGAGGGAGGGAGATGGAATACGATTATATCATTGTGGGCGGCGGCTCGGCCGGCTCGGTCATGACCAACCGCCTGTCGGCGAAAAGCGCCAATAAGGTCTTGCTGTGCGAGGCCGGCCAGGACACGCCGCACGGCAAGGTGCCGCCCGAAATCCTCGACAGCTACCCCGGCACGGCCTATTTCGACCCGCGCTTTCACTGGAGCGAGTTGAAGGTTCATACCGAGGTCATTTCGCACAACCGGCCCGAGATCGACCGGCCGCCATTGCGCAAATACGAGCAGGCCCGGGTCATGGGCGGCGGCTCGTCGATCAACGGCCAGCTCGCCAATCGCGGCGCGCCGACCGACTACGACGAGTGGGAAGCGCGGGGTGCCGCCGGGTGGAACTGGAACGCGGTGCTGCCCTATTTCAAAAAAGTCGAGCGCGATATGGATTTCGACGGGCCGTGGCACGGCAAAGACGGCCGCATCCCGGTACGGCGGATCTTTCCGGATATGTGGAACGGCCACGCCAAGGCGGTGGCAAAGGCGTTCGAACAGGCCGGGTTCGAGTTCATCCTCGACCAGAATGGCGAGTACAAGGACGGCTATTTCCCGATCACGATCTCGAATCTGTATGACCGACGCGTGTCGGCGGCGATCGGCTATCTCGATCCGGGCACCCGAATGCGCTCGAATTTGACGATATCGCCTTTGACCCAAGTGACGGCGTTGCTGTTCGAGGGCACGCGCTGCGCCGGGGTCAAGGCGCTGGTCGACGGCAAGGAAACCGAATTCCGCGTCAATTCACATGGGGAGGTGATCGTCTCCTCGGGCGCGATCCATTCGCCGGCGCATCTGCTGCGATCAGGGATTGGACCGGCCGGCCATCTGCGCGATCTCGGCATCGATGTCGTCGCGAACGTACCGGGGGTCGGTCAGCGGTTGATGGACCACCCGTCGATCTCGGTTTCGTCGTTCATCAAGCCCGACGCCCGACTCAACAATATGACCCGCCGGCATATCCTGTTGGCGTTGCGCTATTCGTCGGGGATCGGCGACGCCCCTGATGGCGACATGTTTGTCGCGAGCGTCAGCAAATCGGCCTGGCATGCGGTCGGCGAGCAGATCGCCTCGTTATTGGCAGCGGTCTACAAGACGTTTTCGGAGACCGGGCAGGTCAAGCTCGCCTCGCGCGACTGGCGGGCCGAACCGATCGTCGAATTTAATCTGCTTTCCGACCGGCGCGATCTCGAACGGCTGATGGACGCGTTTCGCCGGCTGGGTGCGATGCAGATCAGCGCGGCATTGAGCGAGGCGACCAGCGACCCGTTCCCGGCAAGCTATACCGAGAAGGTACGCAAAATCGGCGTCGTCAACGCCAAGAACAAGCGCATCACCGATGTCATCGCCAAACTGCTGGACGGCCCGGCCTGGCTGCGCCGCTACGTGATCGAAAAGGTCATCGTCGAAGGCTACCGCTTTGATCAGCTGATGCATGACGACGAAGCGCTCGAAGACTTTATCCGCAAGGCGGCGATCGGCGTATGGCACGCGACCTGCACCTGTCGCATGGGTGCGGAAGACGATCCGATGGCGGTCACCGACAATCAAGGCCGCGTGCGCGGAGTCGCCGGGCTCCGCGTCGTCGATGCGTCATTGTTCCCGTGCGTGCCTTGCGCCAACACCAACTTCCCAACCCTGATGACCGCCGAAAAGATCGCCGACATGATGCTTGCCTGACCTCTCGCCGGTTTGTCGGGGCGGTTATCGGAGCTCCGATAGGCCGGTTCCGACGGTTCACGCAAAAGCCTTGAGATCTTTTGAGCGACAGGCGATAGCGTCGGCCACGCGAGATTAACCATCAGGTTTTGAGGTTTGGAGGGGAAATTGAAAAAGAGCGTCAAATCGAGCACGACAATTCGGGCCAATAAGCGGAAGGGGAAGCTAAAGGCAAAGCACCGCCGCCAGCGGCTGCGAGCGACCAGTTAGGGCGATACTGGGTGGCGAGCTTTCCGGATTAGCCAGAGCGGCGATAGCGCCGCGAGCCCTTGCGGACCGTTTTCGACTAAGCTCCCCAGCGATGACGGTTCCGACGAACGAAGCTGCTGTCACTGGCGCTGGCGGTTGCTGCCGCCGGGGCGGTGACGGGTCTGCTGGCGGGGCTCTTTGGCATCGGCGGCGGCGCTGTTACCGTGCCGGTGTTGTTCGAGATCTTCCGCGTTATCAACGTATCGGACACGGTGCGCATGCAGCTTTGCGTCGGCACCTCGCTGGCGATCATCCTGCCGACCGCACTGCGCTCGTACCGCGCGCATCTAAAGCGTGGCTCAGTAATTGCCGGGGTCGTGCGTCTCTGGGCATTACCGACAATTATCGGCGTTGCGGTTGGTTCGAGTGTGGCGGCGTTCGCGCCGGCGTCGGTGTTCAAGATCGCGTTTGTAATCATCGCCGCGATCATCTCATCGAAGCTGTTGTTTGGTGGCGAGCGCTGGCGGTTCAGCGACCAACTGCCCGGCCGGCGGGTCATGATCGGCTATGGCTTCGCAATTGGGCTTGGCTCGTCGCTGATGGGCATTAGCGGCGGCTCGCTGGCGACGATGGCGCTGACGCTGCACGGCAAGCCGATCCACCAGGCGGTGGCGACCTCGGCCGGCATTGGCGTACCGATCTCGCTCGCCGGTACCCTCGGCTACATCGCCGCGGGTTTGCCGCACCAGGCGTTGTTGCCACCGCTATCGATCGGCTTCGTTTCGCTGATCGGGTTTGTTGCGATCGCGCCGATCTCGAGCTGGGTCGCACCCCTTGGCGCACGCCTAGCGCATGCGTTGCCGAAGCGCTGGCTCGAAATCGCCTTCGGCCTGTTTCTACTTCTCGCCGGGGCGCGCTTTCTGGTGAGCCTCGCCTAGCGCGAAGCCGTTTCCGGGTGACCGGCGATAGATGGCTCGCTAGCTTCGGTGTCCCGCTCGATCCTGTGTCACGAGCCTCGGCGCGATGCCACTGAGCGCAATCATCGGGTGCAGCGTGGCGAGCCACGATGTCTCGGCAATCGAGATCGCCGTGTGGCGAAACAAATGCCTAGCGGAAATCCGCGAACGGTTTGACGAGATCCGCCTCCCGGAAGTTTGGCCGTTAAATGCGTGCTCGACCGATCCCGGGACCGTCCATGGCTGCGAGGAGGGAGGGGAAATGGGTGGTGGTTCGCCTTGATTGTAAGCAGGACAGGAACATACGATTGGTTCATCGTGTTGATAGCGAGCGATAATTTCCAGCTCAGGTGAAGCCGGTGCTGCAGGCGACGAATCTTACTGACGACAAGCCCGCATTCGCCGCCGGATCGGCGCCGGATGAAGAGCTGCAATGGATCACGGTGGCGTCGGGCGCACCCTATTTTACGACCGAGAGCGGGATTGCGTGGACCCCGATCGGTCAAAACGATGCAATAACCTGGCCCGAGCTGAGAGGGGTGATCGGGCGCCGCGACCTCGTCAGCGTCAAGCGGTACCTCGGGTGGCTGCAAGAGAGCGGCGTGACCTGTCTGCGCCTGATGCTGGAATATTGCGAGGACGGGGACTGTTATTTCGAATCCCCGGCGGGGTGCATTCAGCCGCAGATGATCACTCTCTGGGATGATCTGGTGCGGCTCTGCGAAGGGTTTGGCCTGCGGCTGTTATTGACGCCGTTTGATACGTTCTTCACCTGGAACAACTGGGCCGACCATCCGTACAACCGGGCGAATGGCGGGCCCTGCCGCGACCGAACCGAGCTTTTGTCTTGCCCTAACACGCGTGAATTGATCAAGGCGCGGCTGGCCTTTGCGACGCGCCGCTGGGGTGGAACCGGCGTCATCTTCGCCTGGGATTTGTGGAACGAAATGCATCCGGCGCAGGGCCTCGACCGGCCGGATTGCTTTGAGGATTTTCTCGAGGATGTCGGCCCCTTTCTCCGCAATTTAGAGCTCCAGCTTTACGGCCGCAGCCATCTGCAGACGGTCTCGATCTTTGGCCCCGAATTGCAGTGGAAGCCCTGGCTCAATGAACCGGTCTATCGCCACCCGATGCTGGATTTCGCGACGGTCCATTTGTACGAGGAAGGGACCATCGATTTCCCGCTGGATACGGTCGCCGCAGCGATCAGTACCGGACGGCTGATTCGCGAGGCCCTGCGCGAAATTCGCGATAACCGACCGATTTTCGACAGCGAGCACGGCCCGATCCATACCTTTAAAGATCACGGGCTGACATTGCCGGAGGCGTTTGACGACGAGTATTTCCGGCACATGCAGTGGGCGCATTTGGCTTCGGGTGCTGCCGGCGGCGGGATGCGCTGGCCCAATCGTAAGCCCCACAGCCTGACGCCGGGGATGCGACGGGCGCAGCGTTCGTTGGCGGGATTTCTGCCGCTAATCGATTGGACCAGATTTCGCCGACGCAATCTGAACGACGATTTGGTTGTTAGCGGCGGCCCGGTTTCCTGGTTTTCCTGCGGTGACTCCAACCAAGCCGTCATTTGGCTGATGCGTACCGCCCCGATCGGGAGGGACGGTCGGCTCGACCGCGCGTGTCCGGCCCTGCTGAGTGTGTCGGTGCCGGGGCTGGTGCCCGGACATTATCGCATTGTCTGTTGGGATACCGAAAAGGGCTGCATCTGCGGCGAAGAACGGCGCTGGCATCGCGGGGACGGACCCTTGAGCTTTAGCCCGCCGCCGATTTCCAGTGATCTTGCAATCGCCATCCGTTTGTCCGGCTGAGCCCACGCGTCACAGCCACCCGTTAAAGCATCGGGCGCTGAATCTCCCGCTTCGGTTATGCACCCAAATAGCCGATCGAGACATTGAGCACGTTTTTGAACGAGTTTCATTTCTATGCAGTCGATATAGGCCGACAGGTCGAGGCGTATCACTTCTGCATTCACCGGCATTCACACTTCCGGTACATGTATTATTGGAAACATGCGCGATTTCAATTCCGCCTTGCTCTCGCCGCAAATCCGTCTTTAAAGATGTAACGTTTTGAAAGAGGTTTCGATGACAAGGACCTTCCGTCGTGTGCGGCGCATCCAGCTCCTTTGCTGCCTGACGCTGCTGGGATTTATTATGATGAGCCCCGGCGCTTTGGCGCAACAACGCGTCGGGGTCAACAGTGCGGTAAACCCTGAAGCGATGGGGCTCCCGCCCGGCGGGCTGCCGCGGCGGCTGGTGCTAGGGCAGGACGTCGTCTTTAACGAACGGATCACAACCCAGGCCAACGGTCAGACTCAGGTCCTGTTTGTCGACGAGTTGACATTGTCGGTCGGACCAAATGCCAACATGGTGATCGATCAATTTGTTTATGATCCGAATGCTGGGACCGGCAAACTGGCCGCCAGCGTCAGCCGCGGCATCTTTCGCTTTGTCGGCGGCAAGATCAGCAAACAAGAGAATGCCGTGACGATGCGCACGCCCGCCGCGACAATCGGTATCCGCGGTGGCGTCATGCTGGTCGATCAGGCTGCGAACGGCAGGCTCGAGGCGATCTTTGTCTTCGGCAAAGGCCTTACGGTAACCGGACTCAACGGAGTCTCAAAGACGGTCTTCCGCCCGGGCTTTGAGGTCACCGTGGGCAGACCCGGCGACACGCCATCCGACCCAGCGCCCGCGCCGCCCGGCCGCATCGCAGGTCTCCTCGCCCAGCTCGACGGTCGGGCGGGCGGCAATGGCGGCGCCCCGATCGTACCGACCGATGTCATGGTCGTGAACAGCGGCGTCGACAACTCGATTTCGGCCACGGCAAGCCTCAATTCGTATGAAGCGCCGCGGCTGCGATCCCCGGAACCCGTTCCGGCGACAACCTTCCAGGCCAGTGCCGACACGGCACGGCTCGCGCCGATCATTCCACCGACAACAGTGAGCGCGACAACAGAACCAACTCCGGCACAAATGCAGGTCGCAATGGCGGCGCCGCCAACGCCGGTGGTGACCCAGCCCTCGCCAGCGCCGGTGGTAACCCAACCCTTGCCGCCGGTGGTGATCCAAACCTTGCCGCCGGTGGTGACTCCGACCCCGCAGCCGGTGGTGACTCCGACCCCGCAACCGATGGTGACTCCGAGCTCGCAGCCGGTGGCCACGGTGACGAACTCGACCGGTGGCAGCGGCGGCGGCACAGGGACCGGAGGCACCGGCGGGGGGACGGGGACTGGCGGAGGGGCGGGGACCGGTACGCCGGTCACGCTGACAGGCGTTGCCGGCGGCTATCTGGATACGGGAAATCAAGGGGTTGGCTAACGGTTTCACCAGCACGCTCTGGACCTATGCCGACGCCAAAACCGTCAACGGCTACTTTGTCGCGACGCTATCGAACGGCAAAAAAATCCAGTTTCCATTAGTCGCGGGCACGGCGACGCTTAGCCCGGCTGGAACCGGGCACCATGAGCCCGTTGGGCGCGGTGACCGGCACGACCTATGTCGCTGCAGATGGCAGCTTTTTTTACGCGAACCTGACACCGCTCAAGCAGCCGGCGCAGCGCGAGTTCATTTACGGCGGCACCCCGATCGACCCAACTAATGCAAAGACCCCGGGCTATCTCGCGTTCAACGTTCAGCCAGACGCGGCTCTCAAATCCAGCATCCCATTCATCCGGCTGCAAACGGGCGGTTCGCTCGTCAGCCCAGAGACGGTCTCAGAGCACGTCTCGCCGCTGATCCTCGCGACCCCTCTGAACACGACGTTTGGAACCGATTACGGCGGCACTAAAGCATTGCAGGCGAGCTTGGCGGTCGTTGGCTCGGGGAGCAACCAGCAGTCAGTCATTGTCGTGCTCGTCGGTAACGTATGCTGTAACACTCTCAGTTCCGCGGATCTCACAGGGACGATTCACGGCAGCTATATGGCAAGCGCCAACAGTCAGCCCGTGCGGATCAATACCGATTTCGAGACGCCGCTCGACGGGGCGCAGAAACGATTTTATGGCAGTAGCAGTAACAGTATTTCCGGATTTGTGCTCGCACCAGGGGCGACGGCCGCCAACGCGACCGAGGTCAACACCGCCACCCAGGCGACCGAGACCTATCGATTCGCGCAACCGGTCACGGCAACACCGGTTCCGCAAGCGGTGGCGACTGCGACGCAAACCTCGCAGACGTTGAAAGGCTGGTTCGGCGGGATCATGACCAAAGAGCCCGCAGGTGCCGGCACGCCACTGCCTTATGCTGTCGCCGGCAAAGCATCGATAACCACGTCTACCTCATTCCCCAGCTTCCCCACGAATGTATCGAGTTTACAAATCACTGCGACGTTGAGCGGCGGCGACCC
Organism: uncultured Alphaproteobacteria bacterium; assembly: GCA_963735445.1. Classification (GTDB taxonomy): domain Bacteria; phylum Pseudomonadota; class Alphaproteobacteria; order ATCC43930; family CGMCC-115725; genus AP-15. The sequence continues at coordinate 33,388 of CAVTLC010000049.1, read as the reverse complement.
TTTTACCTCCGCCGCCAGCGGAGTGCCGACGCCAAAGCAGAAGGGGATCGTCTTGCAGTTCGGTTCACTCGGGGGACCGATTGGCCGTCAGGCGTTCATCAACGACCATCTTTTCGCAACCTTCGAGGGTCTGGACAACTCGACTGTAGCCGGCGGGACGGCTAAGTTCAGCGCCGATCCTGCCACCGGCACCAATCCCAATATCTACCTGGCAACGCAGACCGCGGCGCCGTCGCCGACCTCGCTGCTGCCAAATGGCCTGTGCAGCAGTTGCCAGTATTTACAATGGGGGTATTGGGGCGGCCAAATCGACACGCAGGCCATCGCAGGAGGCCCGGTGCGGACCGATGTCGGTCACATCAACTTCTGGGTCGCCGGTCCTCAAGACAAAATCACTTCAGCCCTCGACATAGCAAGCCTCGCCAGTAGCTCGGTCACGGCGACGTATTCGGGAAACATGATTGGCACGGTACAGAATGGCGCTACTCAATACATCGCCTCAGGCGCGCTCTCCGCACAGTACAACTTTGCTAAAGCGAACGGCTTCTTTACGGCGAATTATGACGTGGTGAATATTAAGAATGTCCCGTTCACAGCGACAACCAACGGGTCGAATTACTCGTTTGGGTTGACGAACGGTGCCGTGAACGGTAAAGTACAAAGGCACCTTTTTCGGCGGGATGGCGAGCGAAACCGGCGGTAATTTCGCATTTGCTGCCGGTCCAGCCTATTCGACTTCCGGAATCTTTGCTGCAATCAAGCACTGACGACGCAACAAAAACACCCGCCGGGGGTCTTCTCGGCGGGTGTTGCCTTAGTAAATATAGTACCGCAGCAAGATTAGCGCGCATCCCATCGCGCGCCTTCCGTGTTAGGAGCCGCCCGCTATATTGCTCAAGTCAGCGCGTGGCTGACTTAAGCTTTTTCCGTCCAGAAGATCGTGGGCTTAAATTCGATCAGTTGGGCTTTGGCCCCATCCCGCCGCTATAGGGGTGTTGGGCGCGATCGCCAACCGTGACCTGGGTGGTGGGCGCCGGGTTCTGCTGCTGAGCCTGAGGCTCTGCGTAGGCGGTAGGCCGCTGCTCTACCAGCCCCGAGCCGCCCGGCTTCGGAAACACGCTTTGCGTCGACCCAAAGGGCGCGGTGCGCGCGGTCTGAGTTTGCGTCGCTGCGTCAGTGCCTGGCGGCAAAGAGGAGACCGATTGGGCTTGTGCGCTGAACACTGCGCCGGCAGCCAGCCCCACTCCAAGAACGGTTGCGTGTAAGATCTTCGCCATCCGAAATTTCCTCGCTAAAAACTGTGATCCAGCGCCAAACTGGCGATGGAGCGAGTTGCACGCAAATGATTATTTTGCATCGCAAACATGAATGCCATTCACGGGCTTTAAAGGGCATCTCGCCTGCTGGCTGGCTGCGGTCGGGCCGCAACGAGGCGGCCGGTTGGGGTTGGCGCGAGAACACTGAGCCGCCGTTCCCATACCCTCGGGCCGCTTCACGATCCTCGTCATACCGCTATCCCCCGATAAGATGTAAAAACCGATTAAGGCCACTCTGGCCGCAGCGTCAGTCTGCGCTTGGCGGAAATGTTGCACTGCGAAGATGAACAATATCCATTTTGGGGCCCTCGATCTTAATCTGCTTCGCGTATTCGATGCCTTGATCGAAGAACGCAGCGTCACGCGGGCTGGTGAGCGGCTGGGCCTGACCCAATCGGCGATCAGCCATGCGCTGAGCCGATTGCGCTACGTGCTCGATGACGATTTGTTTGTTCGCGGTGCGGAAGGAATGCAGCCGACCCGGCGCGCTTCCGAAATTGCGCCGCGATTGCGCCAAGGTCTGCTGCAGCTTCAGCTGGCGCTGACACCCGCCGACTTTGTCCCAGAGGAAACCTCGCGGCGCTTCACCGTGATCTGTGGCGAATATGTCGGCGCGATCTTTGTTCCCGCGCTCGTCGCCCGGTTGCGGGAGGCCGCCCCCAGGGCCGAGATCAGGATCCGCCCGAGCAACAGGGGGGTGGCGGAGCCGCTGGTCGCCGGCCGAGCCGATCTGGCGATCGGCAGCTTCCGCCGCATTCCCGAATGGTTTGCCGCTGAACGCTTGTTCGAGGAGACGCGGGTCTGGGTGCTGAGCGACCGTCATCCCGCTGCCTGGCAGGAGTTGACGCTCGAACGGCTAGCCGAACTGCCGCACATCATCATCTCGGCGACCGGCGAAGACGAGCAGGCGGTAGCAGGGTATGTCGTCGACCACGGTCTCGAGCGGCTGGTCATGCGCAGTGAGGTTGGTCTGCTGCAGGGTGCGCTCGCCGCGCGCGGATTGACCCGCGTGATCGGCCTGACGACGCCGCATTTTTTGGCGGCCTTGGCGGTCGTCAGTCATTCCGACATGACTGCACCGCTGCCGCGCCGGCTCGCCGCTGCCTTCGCCGGCGCCTACCGGCTCAAATTGTTCGAGCCGCCCTACGCCTCGCCGCCCTTCGAAATAATGGCGTTGTCGCACCGCGAGCACGGCAACGAGCCCGCGATTTTGTGGTTGCGCGACCTCGTCCGCCGCGTCGCCGCCGAATTGTAAATTCCGAAGTTAAACGATCGTTAAGTCAGCCGGCGGGCGTCGGGTTCAATAGACCTGGCAATTCGGCCAGCGAGCGGATTTCATCATCGGGGGCGCCGGGGAGCCGTTCGCGGGTCGCTCCCTGTCGGTTGCACCAGACCGCGTGCATGCCAAAGGCGGAGGCGGCCCAGGCATCCCAGCCGTTCGACGACACGAAGAGGAGCGCGTCGGCAGCAACCCCGAGCCGGTCGCAGGCGAGCTGGTACACCTTGGGATGCGGTTTATAGATGCCGACTTCCTCGACCGACAGCACGTGATCGAACAAATCGGTGATCCCGGCGTGATTGACCGCCGCCTTCAGCATCTCGGGCGAGCCATTCGACAGGATCGCCGTTGCCATTCCTGCGTCCCGAAGCTGGCGCAAAACCGCAGGCGCTTCCGGATAACAGTCCAGCGTCAGGTAGAGCTGCATCAGCCGATCACGCAATCCCGGAAACGGCGATCTTTAGCGCATCGAGCGCAAAATCGAGCGCGTCCCCGGTCACTTGCCAGAAATCGGCGTGGCGGCCCTGTATCGCGCGCAGCCAGGTGTATTGCAGCTGCTTGTCGCGCCACAGCGCGGCGAGCCGCCCGGCCGGTTCGACGCCGAGTGCATCGGCGCAGCGCTGTGCTGCCGAGCCGACATCGAACAACGTGCCGTAGGCGTCGAAAACGCAGGCGCGAATGCCGTCGAATTTGTGGTCGCTCATTCTGCCGCCAACCGCTTTTTTTGCTTGGGCCAGCGCGTGGCGACCAGCGGCAAAACTTCTTCGATCAGCCGGCGGGTCTGCGCCAGTATCTCGGCATCGCCGCGCGCCGCCGGCCGCAGGATGAATTTTGAAATTCCGCCCGCAGCATAAGCGGCGATGCGTTCGACGATCGCCTCGGCGTCGCCGATCGCGAAATGCCGGGTGGGGTCGCGCCCGGTGCGCCGGCGATAGGCCTCGAACAGCCGTTCGAGGGCGGGATCGTCGGGCCGGCCAAAGCGGAACGCGATCCCGGCGCCGTAATGGTCGTCGTCGATCGGTCGGCCTTCGGCAATGGCGGCTTCGCGGATTGCCGCGACGACGGCGCCGATATTCTCGGGGGTCTCGCCGCCCGCTTGCCAACCGGTGCCAAACCGCGCGGTGCGCCGGATCGCCGCCTCGCTCGATCCGCCGATCCACATCGGCAGGTCGGGCTGCACCGGTTTCGGGCTGATCGAGGCGCCGGTGAGGCGGTAATGCACGCCCTCGAAATCGACCTCGTCTTCGGCCCACAGCCGGCGGATGATTTCGAGCCCCTCGTCGGTCTTGCGGCCCCTGGTCTTGGTATCGAGGTTCAAGGTGCGCCATTCCGGGGCGAGCGGACTGCCGATGCCAAAGGCCGGCAGCAGCCGCCCCTCGGAAAGCACATCGATCGTGGCGCACTGCTTCGCCATCAAGACCGGATCGCGAAACGCCAGCGACAGCACATTGACACCGAATTTGATGCGGCGGGTGCGGCCGGCGAGTGCCGCCATCACGCTCATGCATTCGAGGATCGGCTCACGGCTGACGATCCGGTCAGTCTGCCACAACGAGTCGACGCCGCCGGCTTCGCACAGATCGACCCAGCGCCAGAACCCGGCAACCGTGTCGAACGGAAACTCCATAAGGCCTAGACCGACGGCGACGTTTCTGATCATCGCTATTCTCCTCACTTCGGTGCCGGCCCCGCTAGCAGCTTTCGATATGGGAGGCCGCCGCTCACTTCTCGCCACCCTAACCCAGCTACGGCCGGCGCGGGAGTATTGTTGGCAAAACCCGTTCTTGCGGCTTGCGAACGGATTGATTTGTGTCAATGCACGCTGATAAATTGAAATGTTTAGTCAAGAAAATAACTGCTGGAGGCTACCAATGCGCGCCATGGACGTCATGACCACGCCGGTGATCACGGTCACCCCGGCAACGACAGTGCAGGAACTGGCGAAACTGCTTTCCGAAAAGGGCATCAGTGGGGTGCCGGTGGTCGAGGGCGGCGATCGCCTTGTCGGGATCGTCAGCGAAGGCGATCTGCTGCACCGCGCCGAAACCGGCACCGAGCGGCGGCTGCAAAAACGGCGCTCGTGGTGGCTCGAACTCGCTTGCCGCCGAGGAAGAGGCGGCGCGCGATTATGTTAAGGCGCATGGCCAAAGAGTCGCCGACATCATGAGCCGCGAGGTCATCAGCGTTTCGGATACGACCGACCTCGCCGATGTTGCGATGCTGCTCGAGACCAAATTGATCAAGCGAGTTCCGGTCGTCCGCGACGGCAAGCTCGTCGGCATCATCAGCCGCGCCAATTTGGTTCGCGCCCTGGCGACAACCAGCAGTGCGCCGGCGATCGTCGCCGATGCCGACGACCGTTCGATCCGCGAGCGGCTCTTGAACGAGCTGCGCGGCCAACGCTGGGCCAATATATGGGCCGCCGACATCATGGTCCGCGACAAGGTCGTGCATGTCTGGATGTCGGACGATCAACCCGAGGCCGAGAAACAGGCATTGCGCGTCGCCGCCGAAAACATCCCGGGCGTGCGCCGCGTCGAAGAACACATCGTCCCGGCCCCGGTCATCCCCGCGTTCTAGCGCGAGAGCTCGACTTCCCTAGTCGTCAGCGGGCCCGCTGCCCGCGCTCGGCTTGCGAGGAGAGTGGCGCGAACTGATGTCATCGCGCACTCCCGCGCGTGTAAACCGCGACTAACCGGTAAGCGCGGACAGCAGTAGCGCCCGACCGCTCCTGCGATGGTCCAAACCTGGGAGGACGCCGTGAAATTGCAAACCTATGAAGTTGGGGTCATCAAGGGCAGCTCTGGTCTACTCGGCGCCATCGTTTTGGCGGCCACGGCATATTTCGCCGCTCTGACGCCCGCCGCAGCGGCCCCGCTGGCGGTGTTTGGGTGATCCTGCGCCGCAGCGCTTGACCTTGCGGGGCCGCGCATAGTCTCGTGCTTCATCTGTTGATGCTGAGGCGTGAGGCTGCACGATGCCGGGGCCGCTTTCCGGGTACCGAATTCTCGATCTGACCTCGAATGTTTCGGGGCCGCTGGCGACGATGATCCTTGGCGATCAGGGCGCCGACGTCATCAAGGTCGAGGCGCCGGACGGGGGTGATGCGACGCGCGCTGGAGGTAATCGGCGGGCCGGGTTTACCGCATCCTTCGTCAACAACAACCGTAACAAGCGCTCGATCGTCCTCGACCTGAAGAAGCCGGCGGCGGTGCAAGCTTTGTTGCGGATTGCTGCCGGCGCCGACGTGTTTGTGCAGAATTTTCGGCCTGGCGTCGCAGAGCGTCTCGGCGTCGGCGAGGAGGCGGTGCGCAATGCCCGCTCTGACATCGTCTACGTTTCGATCAGCGGTTTTGGCGAAAAGGGGCCCTATGCGGCAAAGCCCGCCTACGACCCGGTGATCCAGGGCTTTTCGGGGCTTGCGACCGTGCAAGCCGGCTCCGACGAGGCCCGCCCGCGGCTATTGCGCACGATCCTGCCCGACAAATTGACCGCGATCACCGCTTCGCAGGCGATCACCGCCGCGCTGCTGGCGCGCGAGCGCACCGGCGAGGGACAGCATGTCCGATTGTCGATGCTCGAAGCCGTGCTTGCGTTTATGTGGGCGTCCGACATGGGCGACCAGACCTTTATCGGCGACGAACCGCCGCGGCAGACGGCGGCGAGCGCCCATGATCTGATCTACGAGACGGCCGACGGCTACATCACCGCAGCGGCATTGACCGACCGGCAATGGGCCGGTTTGGCGCAAGCCGTTGGCCATCCCGAGTGGATCGAAGACGAGCGGTTCAGGACCTCGGCATTGCGACAAAAGAACATCGATGCCAGGCTGGAACTCACGCAGCAGGCATTGATGACGCGTCCGGCGGCGGAATGGCTCGAGCGGCTGACCGCGGCGCAGGTGCCGTGCGGCCCGGTGCTGACCCGCAACCAGGTGATCCGACATCCGCAGGTCGAGGCGTTGGGCTTGGTGGTCGAAACCGAGCACGAAAAGGCTGGCCGGCTGCGCCAGACGCGGGCGGCGGCGCGGTTTTCGAAGACGCCGACCAAAATTCGCCGCGGCGCGCCCGGTTTGGGCGAGCACACCGAGGAAATCCTGGCCGACCTCGGCTATTCTCGCGAAGAGATAGCCGGCCTCCGCGCCGAGGGAGTGATCGGGAGCTGATAGAAGCAGAGACAATAAACCACGGCGGAGGAGCGAGGTGTCGGAGACCGATCGGGTATTTACGGGAGAGATACCGGTCTTTTACGACCGCTATATGGGTCCACTGATATTTGTCGATTATGCCGAGGACCTCGCCCGGCGAGCCGCTGCGCTGCACCCGGCGCGAGTGCTCGAAACCGCGGCGGGGACCGGGATCGTAACCCGGGCATTGGCGCGCATTCTTGGGCCCGAAGCCGAGATCACCGCAACCGACCTGAACCAGGCGATGCTCGATTTTGCCGCAGCGCAACCCGGTATGGAGCGGGTGAGTTGGCGGCAAGCAGACGCCCAGCGGCTGCCGTTCGACGATGGCTCGTTTGATGCGGTGCTGTGCCAGTTTGGCGTGATGTTTTTTCCAGACCGATTGGCCGGCTACCGCGAAGCCCGACGGGTGCTCAGACCGGGCGGACAATTCCTGTTCAGCGTGTGGGACCGGATTGCCGAAAACGAATTTTCGCAAATCGTGACTGAAGCGGTCGCGGCATTGTTTCCGGAAGACCCGCCGCAATTCTTGGCGCGCACGCCGCACGGCTATCACGATGTGGCGGTGATCGAGCGCGAACTCTCCGCTGCTGGATTTACGCGCATTGCTATCGAGACGGTGGCGCGGCGCAGCCGCGCGGCGTCACCGCGGGAGCCGGCGCTCGGCCTGTGCTGCGGCAGTCCGTTGCGCTCGGAAATCGAGGCTCGCGCCGCCGACCGGCTCGAAGCGGCGATCGATGCCGCAACCGCTGCGATTGCGGCTCGTTATGGCACGGGCGCGGTCGACGGCAAGATCCAGGCGCATATCGTTACAGCTTCGCCATAGAGGCGCGCGATGATCGATTTTTATTATTGGCCGACGCCGAACGGGTGGAAGGTCGCGATCATGCTCGAAGAATGCGGGCTGCCGTACCGCGTGATCCCGGTCAATATCGGCAAGGGCGACCAGTTCAAACCCGAGTTTCTCGCGATCAGCCCGAATAACCGGATGCCGGCGATTGTCGACCATGACGACCCCGACGGCCCGATGCCGGTTTTCGAATCGGGCGCGATCCTGATCCATTTGGCTGAAAAGGCGGGACGGTTTATGCCGCAAACTCGGCGCGGGCGTAAGGAATGCCTCGAATGGCTGTTCTGGCAGGTCGGCAATCTCGGGCCGATGGCTGGGCAGCTCAGCCATTTTGTCAATTACGCGCAAGGCGAGCACCCGTATTCGCACAAGCGCTATGCCGACGAATACAATCGCTGCCTCGGCGTCCTCGAACGCCGGCTCGACGGGCGTGAATTTATCCTCGACGATTACTCGATTGCCGATATGGCGTCGTGGCCTTGGGTGTTAATTGCCAAGCCGTTGGGTCAGCCGCTCGATGATTTTCCCAATGTCGCTCGCTGGCGCGCCACGTTAAGGGATCGGCCGGCGGTCAAACGCGGCGTCGATCTCGGCAAGGAATTGCGCCGTTCAGCCCCGCCCTCCGACGAGGAGCGCCGCATCCTGTTCAACCAAACCGCCCGCGCGCTTCAAGGCAAACAATGAGCCCCGGCGACGAGCGCTAAATCTTAGCATCACCCCGATGTCCCTCGGGGCCTAAGATCTGGGCACCCCAACGCCAATGCCGAAAACAGAGCGCTAGGCGCGGCGGCGAGTTTGCAACGGCGAGAGATTTATCACCCCCGCAAGACATCCCGCATTGTCGTACCGATCTCGGCCGGGGAGCGGGCGATTGTAACGCCCGCACTCCGCAGCGCCTCCATCTTGTCTTCCGCCCCGCCCTTGCCGCCGGCAATGATGGCGCCGGCATGGCCCATGCGCCGACCGGGCGGCGCCGAACTTCCGGCGATAAACCCGACGACCGGTTTCTTGCGCTGCGATGATTTGAGAAAGGCAGCGCCGTCCTCTTCTGCCGACCCGCCGATTTCCCCGATCATGACGATCGCCTCGGTCTCGGCATCGGCGAGAAACATCTCCAGCACTTCGACAAAATTGGTGCCGTTTACCGGATCGCCGCCGATGCCGACACAGGTCGATTGCCCGAGTCCGACCGCGGTCGTCTGCGCCACCGCCTCATAGGTCAGCGTGCCGGAGCGCGAGACGATGCCGACCTTGCCGCGGCGATGGATGTGCCCGGGCATGATGCCAATCTTGCACTCGTCCGGGGTGATGACGCCCGGACAGTTGGGGCCGATCAGCCGGGTCTTGGTCCCCGACAGGGCGCGCTTGACGCGGACCATGTCAACGACCGGGATGCCTTCGGTGATGCAAGCCACAAGCGGGATTTCAGCGTCGACCGCCTCGAGGATCGCATCGGCGGCAAAAGGCGGCGGCACGTAAATCACGCTGGCGTCGCATCCGGTCGCGGCGCACGCCTCCTGCACGGTATCGAAGACCGGCAGATCGAGATGACGCGACCCGCCTTTGCCCGGCGTCACGCCGCCGACCATCTTGGTACCGTAGGCGATCGCCTGCTCGGAATGAAACGTGCCCTGCGAGCCGGTAAACCCCTGACAGATCACCTTTGTAGCGGCGTTGACGAGGATCGCCATCAGCGCGCCTCCTTGACCGCGGTCACAATCTTTTGGGCGGCATCGGCGAGGTTTTCGGCCGCGACAATCGGCAGACCCGATTGCTGCATGATCTTTTTGCCGAGATCGACATTGGTGCCTTCGAGGCGCACGACCAAGGGCACGTGCAAATTGATCTCGCGTGCCGCGCCGACGACCCCTTCGGCGATGACATCGCAACGCATGATGCCGCCAAAAATATTGACGAGGATCCCTTCGACATTGGGGTCGCTGAGGATCAGCTTGAAAGCGGTTGCAACCCGCTCGCGCGTGGCGCCGCCGCCGACATCGAGAAAATTCGCCGGGCTGCCGCCATAGAGCTTGATGATGTCCATCGTCGCCATGGCCAAGCCGGCGCCGTTGACCATGCATCCGATGTTGCCGTCGAGCTTGATGTAGTTGAGACCATGGCGGCCGGCTTCGAGCTCGGTCGGGTCTTCCTCATCGACGTCGCGCAACGCCTCGATGTCGGGATGGCGAAACAGCGCGTTGTCGTCAAACGACATCTTTGCATCGAGCGCCAACAAATCGCCCGACTTGGTCGCGACCAGCGGGTTGATTTCGATCAGTGTCGCATCGAGCTCGCAGAACGCGCGGTAGAGCGCCGTCACCAGCTTTACCGCCGCACCGACCTGTGCGCCGGCGAGACCGAGCCCAAAGGCGATCTCACGCGCATGGTACGGCTGGATACCGGCCGCAGGATCGATGGTCACCTGCAGGATCTTGTCCGGCGAATGCGCCGCCACCTCCTCGATCTCGACGCCACCTTCGGTCGAGGCGATCAGCGTGACCCGCCCGGTGCCGCGATCGACAAGAGCGCCGAGATAGTATTCGCTGGCGATGTCGCAGCCTTCTTCGACATAGACCCGGGTTACTTCGCGGCCTTTTTCCCCGGTTTGATGGGTAACGAGGTTTCGGCCCAGCATCGCGTCAGCGGCGGCCGCGACCTCCGCCTCGGAACGGACGATCTTGACGCCGCCGGCCTTGCCCCGGCCTCCGGCGTGGATCTGAGCCTTGACGACCCAGACCGGCCCATTGAGCCGGCGCGCGACCGTTTGAGCTTCGGGTGCGGTATAGGCGACGCCGCCCTGCGGCACCGCGACCCCGAATTTCGCCAGCAGCTCTTTGGCCTGATATTCGTGGATATTCATCGGTCAACCCGCCATCGGCATTTTCTTGACCACTTCGACGAGATCCCGGACAGCGCCAACCGATTTGTCGAACTCCGCTTTTTCGTCGCGATTGAGCTCGATTTCGACAATGCGCTCAACACCGCCGGCGCCGATCACAACCGGCACGCCGACATAAAGGTCATTGACGCCGTACTGGCCGGTGAGCCAGGCGGCGCAGGGCAGCACCCGCTTTTTGTCGCGCAGATAGGCCTCGACCATCGCGATCGCCGAACTGGCGGGCGCGTAGAACGCCGATCCGGTTTTCAACAGCGCGACGATCTCGGCGCCGCCATCGCGGGTGCGCTGGACAATTTTGTCGAGCCGCTCCTGCGTCGTCCAACCCATGCGCACGAGATCGGGCAGAGGGATGCCCGCGACCGTCGAATAGCGCACCAAGGGCACCATCATGTCGCCATGTCCGCCAAGGACGAACGCGGTGACATCCTCGACCGAGACTTTGAACTCTTCGGCGAGAAAATAGCGGAAGCGGGCGCTGTCGAGCACCCCCGCCATGCCGACGACGCGATGCGCCGGCAGCCCGCAAGCCTCGCGCATGACCCACACCATGACGTCGAGCGGATTGGTGATCGTGATGACAAAGGCTTGCGGGCAGTGTTGTTTGATCGCTCGACCGACGGTCGAGACCACCTTGGCGTTGGTGCCGATCAGATCGTCGCGGCTCATGCCGGGACGGCGGGCAATGCCGGCGGTCACGACGACAACATCGGCGCCCTCGATATCGGCATAATCATTGGAGCCTTTAACCACGGCGTCATAACCCTCGATCGTCGAGCCTTCGACGATATCGAGCGCTTTCCCCTGCGGCACGCCTTCGACGATGTCCAAAAGAACGATGTCGCCAAGTTCCTTAAGCCCGGCGAGGAGGGCGATGGTGCCGCCAACCTGGCCGGCGCCGACCAGCGCGATCTTGTTGCGTGCCATGGACTTCCTCTTTTTCGCGGCGCCGAGCACGGGCGCACCTAGAGCGCGTCTTAGCGCGAATCACCTAGGCGGGGCAAGGCGGCGGGCTGACCCGAAAGATGCACTCGGTTCCTTTGGGTGCGGCTCCGTAAGAATAATCCCGACCGCCGGGTTCCTGTTTCGTGCTGCAACAAGGACGAGTCTCCCCGGGATCGGGCTGACACAAAAAGGATTCGGCGGTTGTTTTCGCTAGAGTTGGGAATAACCGAACGGGCCCCAAGTCGTAGTGTGCAGCGGTGTGATCGCCTTGTGTAGCAAATAGCCGCTCGCGCGAGTGGGCTCGCGGAGTGGCGATGATTAGCGAGAATATGATGGTAAAGCGGGCGGAACTCTCCGATGATAAGGTGGTTAACTGCCTCGCTTTCGGCGCTCGACGACAGACTGCCGCAGTGCAGGCGGTAAGCGTTGTCTTGCCCTTCGTCTTAACGGGACGCAATGGCAGTAGAGGCCGCCTCGATCGAAGCGCATATACCGGGCTTGCGGCGTTTTGCGCGCGCGCTGGTTCGCGGTGACCGGGAGCGTGCCGACGATCTCGTGCAGGATAGTCTCGAACGGGCATTGTCGCGCTGGCATCTGCGGCGCGCCGAAGGCGATTTGCGAGGCTGGCTTTATACAATTCTTTACAACCATTTCCTCAGTGAGCAGCATCGTCAAAAGCGGCGTGGAGCCCATAGTACATTGACCGATGCCATTGAATTGGAACTGCCGGCGATCAAGGCCGGCCAAGATCAGGCGCTCGAGCATCGTGACCTGTTGCGCGCCTTTGCGGAGCTTCCCGAAGAGCAGCGGTCCGTCCTGTTTCTCGTCGGCGTCGAGGATTTGTCCTATGAACAGGCGGCGCGGGTGTTGGGGGTGCCGATCGGCACCGTGATGTCGCGGCTGTCACGCGGGCGTGAGCGTCTGCGCCAACTGATGAATCGTGGAACTCGAGGCGGCAGAAAGCGCCCCGAGGAGAATGACATGAGTGGCGCGCGGGATCGGATCGAAGACCACGAGCTGAGCGCCGCGATGGATGGCCGCTTGCCGCCGGAGCGCGCCGCCGCACTCGAAGCCCATCTCGACGCGCATCCTGAGGAACGGGCGAGGCTGCAACAATATAGCGAGCTCCAGCAGGAGTTGCGGAACGCTTTCGCGGCCCAATCGGGCGAGCCAATCCCGAGGCGTCTGATGGTGGGACAGGTGCTTGCGGAGCAGCGGCGGCACCGCCAATGGCAGTTCGGAGCCGCTGCCGCGGCGCTGCTTTTGCTGGTTCTCGGCGGCATCGGCGGCTGGGCCGCGCGCGGTTTCGGCATCGGGCTGCCTTACGCCAACCAAAGCGCGCAGGCGGCAACCGAACGAGAGATCACCGCCGACGCGCTCGCCGCTCACCGGGTGTTTTCGGTCGAGGCGCGCCATCCGGTCGAAGTCGAAGCCTCGCAGGAGGCGCATCTCGTGCAGTGGCTGTCGAAACGGCTCGGCCATCCACTCGTCGTGCCCGATCTGACGAAGGCGGGTTTCCAGTTGATCGGCGGTCGGCTGCTGCCCTCCGAAGGCGGCCCCGCGGCCCAATTCATGTACCAAAATGGCAATAATCGATTGACGCTGTACGAGCGCGGCGACAATGCCGGCGAAACCGGTTTTCGCTACAGCGAGGAAAACGGGCTCGGGGTGTTTTATTGGTCCGATCAGGATTTCGGCTACGCGCTCGCCGCCAAAGCAAGTCGCCAAGAGCTGCTGCAGCTAGCCGAAATGGTTTACCGCCAGCTTTCGGGAGAGGGGACAAAGGCCAAGCCGCCCGCGCCGCCGCCGCCTCCCGGAAAACCGAGCTAGCGGTCTCGGCTACCCGCGAGCGGTAGGCCTACCCCAACAATGCAGCCAGCACCGCGTTGAGCCGCTGACGCCCAGCGGGGGTGGCGGCAAGCCGCTGATCGTCAAGCACCAGAAAGCCGCCCTCGATCAGCGACGGGAGGCGCCGCGCAAACAGAGCATCGATGGGCTGGTCCGCGGCCTGTTCGATGCGATCGCGAGCGATACCCTCACGCAGCCGCAGGCCCATCATCAGCATTTCCTCGACCGCGACGTTCCGGTCGATCGCCGTCATCTCTTCGAGACCGGTGCCCTCGGCTTCGACCGCGGCCAGCCAGGCTTCGGGAGTGCGGCGCTGGCGGGTGGCGTATTTGATCCCGGCGCGGGTCAGCCGGCCATGCGCGCCCGGCCCGATCCCGACATAATCCTGGTAGCGCCAGTAGGCGAGGTTATGCCGGCATTCGCCGCCCGGCCGGGCATGGTTCGATATCTCGTAACCCGGCAGCCCGGCGGCGGCGAGCCGATCCTGCGTGGTCTCGTATAGCGCGGCGGCCGCTTCGTCATCGAGCGGGACGAGATCGCCGCGGCGCGCCAAGGTCGCAAACGCGGTGCCGGGCTCGATCGTCAACTGATAAAGCGAGAGGTGATCGCCGGCCAAACCGAGCGCTTCGTCGAGCTCGCGATGCCAATCAGCAGCGGTTTGGCCCGGACGGGCATAGATCAGATCAAACGAATAGCGAGCGAAGCTGTTGCGGGCATGCTCGATCGCGGCGATCGCCTCTGCGCGGTCATGCGCCCGGCCGAGGAAACGCAACGCATTAGGGTCGAGCGACTGAACCCCGAGCGACAGCCGGTTAACCCCGGCGCCAGCGAGTTCGCGAAAGCGGCCGGCCTCGGCCGAGTTCGGGTTGGCTTCGAGGGTGATCTCGACATCGGCGGCGACCCGCCACAGCGACTGCACCCGGTCGAGCACCGCGGCCGCCGTCTCCGGGGGCATCAGCGACGGGGTGCCACCGCCGAAAAATACCGAGCCGACGACACGGTCCGGCATCAGCCCGGCCATATGGTCGAGATCGGCAAGCAACGCCCGCTGCCACCGCACCGTATCGACGTGGTCGCGAACATGGCTGTTGAAGTCGCAATAGGGGCATTTCGACCGGCAGAACGGCCAATGGACATAGACAGCGAGCGGCTCCGCCTCGCGCCCCCACCCATCCCTCCCCCGCGGGCGGGGGAGGGTTAGGGAGGGGGTGGAGAAGGCTTTTTTCCGCGACACATTTGCCCTCAGTTAGCTGAGAACCGAGGCGCAAAACACGCCGCGACGAGCTTCGCAAAGGCGCGGGCGCGGTGGCTAATCCGATGCTTTTCGGAGGGGTCGAGTTCGCCAAAGGTCAGTGTGCCGCCGTCGGGCACGAACATCGGGTCGTAGCCAAAGCCGCGCTCGCCGCGTGGCGGCCAGACCAGCCGGCCGGGCGCTTCGCCGCGGAACATTTCGAGGTGTCCGTCGGGCCACGCCAAGGCCAACACCGCGACAAATATGGCGCTGCGGTCTTTGTCGCCGAGTTCGCGCTCGACCCGCGCCATCGCGGCGCTGAAATCCTTGGACGGTCCGGCCCAGCGCGCCGAGTAGATGCCCGGCGCCCCGCCCAACGCCGGCACCACCAGCCCCGAATTGTCGGCAAGTGCGGGCAAGCCGCTCCGCTCGGCGGCGGCCCGCGCTTTCAGCTCGGCGTTCGCTTCGAAACTGTCGCCGGTTTCCTCGGGCTCGGGCAGACCGAGTGCCGCCGCCGAGACCGTCTCGACGCCAAACGGCATCAGCAATGCGGCGATCTCCTCGACCTTGCCCGGGTTGTGGCTGGCGATGACCAGACGGCCGCCATCGGCAAAACGCCGCGGCATCAGCCCGCCCCGGCTCCCAGGCCGAGCGCCAGCCATTGGCGGCGCGTCAGGTCGCGGATGCCGGCGCGCGCCAGGCGCAGCATCTCGGCAAACAGCGGCTCGTCGAACGGCGCGCCCTCGGCGGTGGCCTGGATCTCGACGATGCCGCCGCGCCCGGTCAGCACAAAATTGGCGTCGGTCATCGCCTGCGAATCCTCGGCATAGTCGAGGTCGAGCACCGCCGCGTCAGCGACGATCCCGCACGACACCGCGGCGACGCTGTCCCGCAATGGCAGCGCTGCCAACTGGCGCGAGGCAACGAGCCCGCTCAACGCCTTGTGCAACGCCACATAGCTGCCGGTAACGGCGGCGGTGCGGGTGCCGCCATCGGCCTGCAGCACATCGCAGTCGATGCGGATCTGACGCTCGCCAAGGGCCGCGAGATCGGTCACCGCGCGCAGGCTGCGGCCGATCAGACGCTGGATCTCCTGGGTGCGCCCGCTCTGCCGGCCGCGCGCCGCCTCGCGATCGGTCCGGGTCAAGGTGGAACGCGGCAGCATGCCGTATTCGGCGGTGACCCAGCCCTTTCCGGTGTTGCGCAAAAACGGCGGCACCCGTTCTTCGACGGTCGCGGTGCACAGCACATGGGTATCGCCGAATTTCGCCAGACACGAACCCTCGGCGTATTTCGCCACGCCGGGTTCGAGGCTGACCGGCCGCATCAGATCGGGGGTGCGTCCCGAGGGTCGCATGTTTTTCTCCGGCAAAATCGGGCCGCGACGCTACCCGCCCCGCCCGGTCGCGTCCACCCTCCAGAGAGACCACCCGAGAGCAGCGGCGCGCCGAGTGCCCAATTTCCCGTACAGACGGGAATTTACCGGGAAAATTTACCCGGCGAAGAACAATCGTTTAATAGAATCAACGCGTTGGCCAAAGTAAACGGGAATCCTTACCGGGAATTTAAAATGGTCTAAACGGGAATTCGATGTGTCTAACCGGGAATTCACGGGAATCCATTTCGATATACTTCTGTTGCTGTCCACCAACTCGTTCGGGTCACTTGATCTGTCAACAGCTATGGCGAGGTCATATTGGCAGCAGCCTTTCAACTTCAAGTTCGTTTGTTTGGGTCCGTTTCCGAATTCATCGGCCGCATCGCTTGACATGGCGATTTGAACTCTCACTCTGGGCAACATGTCCGTTGCTGAGACGATCCGACAGAAGCTGACCGCAGGCTTCGCGCCGACGCGGCTCGAGATAATCGATGAATTGCATCGCCATGCCGGGCATGCCGGCGCCCGCGAGGAGGGCGAGACGCATTTTGCGGTCACGATCGTTTCCGCCGCGTTCGCCTCGCTTAACCGCGTGGCGAGACAACGGCTGGTCTACGACGCGCTCGCCGAGGAATTGGCAACCCGCATCCACGCGCTGTCGCTGACCACTTTGACCCCGGACGAAGACAGAGCTTAGAGGACCGCGCTCCGCGCTTCGGCGCGGGAGCGGACGGTCGGGTCAGGCCGCCTCGGCGAGGAAGGCGCGCAGTTTATCGGCGGGGGCGTCCTTCATCACAAACGCATCGCCGATACGGCGCGGCAGGATCAGCGTGATCTTGCCGTCCCGGACCTTTTTGTCTTTGCCCATATGCGCCAAAAGGCGCTCGGCGGATACACCGGCGAGCCCGATATCGGCGAGCCGCGTCGGCAGGCCGGTGGCGGCGAAATGGCGGCGTACGCGATCGCTTTCCTGCTCCGGTGAGATCCCAAGCCGCACCGCGAAATCGAAGGCCAGCACCATCCCCATCGCCACCGCCTCACCATGCAGCAGCCGGCTGGAAAACCCGGTTTCCGCCTCCAAGGCGTGGCCAAAGGTATGGCCGAAATTGAGCAGCGCCCGGTCGCCCTCTTCGCGCTCGTCGGCGGCAACCACGGCCGACTTCATTTTGCAGCTGGTCACGATCGCATGGCGCAGCGGGTCCGGCTCCAAGGCGCAGAGCGCGTTTCCTTGGCGTTCGCACCAGGCGAAGAACTCGGCGTCGCGGATCAGTCCGTATTTGACGGTTTCGGCATAGCCCGCGAGCAATTCGCGCCGTGGCAAGGTCGACAACACATCGGTGTCGGCGAGCACCAGGCGCGGCTGGTAGAACGCGCCGATCAGGTTTTTGCCGGCCGCGGTGTTGATCCCGGTCTTGCCCCCGACCGAGCTGTCGACCTGAGCCAACAAGGTCGTCGGGATCTGCACAAAATCGATGCCCCGCAACAATGTCGCGGCGGCAAACCCGGTCAGATCCCCGACTACGCCGCCGCCCAGCGCGACCAATATCGATCGGCGTTCGATGCCGCAGGCCAGGATCTCGTCGGCAAGTTGGCCGAAATGGTCGAGGTTCTTGGTCTCCTCGCCGGCAGGCAGCACCACAATGTGCTGGTCGATGCCAGCGGCAGCGAGAGTGGCTTGCAGCGGTTTGAGCCAGTGCTGTGCGACGTTCTCGTCGGTAACGACCACCGCGTGACGGCGGCGCATCAGTGGCAGGATCTCGGCGCCCGCGCGTTCAATCAGCCGCGGCCCGACGACGATGTCATAAGCGCGGTCGCCCAACGCCACCCGGAGCCGTTCACGACCCGATTCCGTGTCGCCGGGTTCGGTGTCGCCGGATTTCGTCTCGCCCGAATTCGCCTCAATGCTCATTCCTGGTACTCCAAGGCAGGCGGCATCCGCGCCCGAGGACAGTCGCTGAGCGCCGCAATCGCCCGGGTGACGGTTGCTTCGGGCGATCCGTCGCCGCTGTCGACCGTCAAGTCAGCCTCGGCATAGATCGGATGACGCCGCTCAATCAGTTCGCCCAGGATTGCCCGTGGGTCCCCCGCCTTTAAAAGCGGCCGATCGCTGCGTCGCGACACGCGCTGCACCAACGTGTCGAGATCGGCGCGAAGCCACAGCGACACCCCATGCTTGCGGATGAATTTGCGGGTCAACGGGTCCATAAAGGCGCCTCCGCCGGTCGCCAGGACATGCACCGGCTGTTGCAGAAGCCGGCCAATGACCCGGCGTTCACCGGCGCGAAACACCCGCTCGCCGCGATTGGCAAAGATCTCCTCGATCGTCTCGCCGGCGGCGGCTTCGATCTCCTGGTCCGAATCGAAAAACGGCAGGCCGAGACGCATTGCTAAACGCCGGCCGATCTTGGTTTTGCCAGCCCCCATCAACCCGACCAATACGATCGTCCGGCACGGGACAAAGCGCCGCAGGCCTAAGCCACGTATGTCCGATTCGAGCGCGTCGGTCTCCACCTCGACCTCTCATCGAGAATGCCGCTCTTTTTAGCGGCTTCCCGGCACGGTAGTAGCATATCGTGCGGCCGGGTCGTCAATCGGCGGTACCGATACGGCCCAGTCATTTCGGGCCGGAGGGGTTCGGCCAAAGACTTGCGAGCCGGGGGCATGGGCAAGCTGACCATAGGGGTAATTGTTGTCGTCGTTTTGGCGGTGCTCGGCGGCGCGCTATTTCTCGCGCTGTGGAACCCGCCCGCTCCGACGGCGCCGGTGCAAAAGGTGTTGCCGGATGCGCGCTTCCCAAAGTGAGCGGGCGACCGGCGAAGACAGGCCAATCGCCGGTTCCTCGAAACATCTCGAAACTTTTCTCGAAATGCTCGCGGCCGAGCGCGGCGCGGCGCGGCTGACCCTCGCCGCCTATCGCAACGATCTGCGCGACCTCGAGCGCTTTCTTGCCGCGCGCAAAATGGCAATCGAGGCGGCCGACGAGGAGAGCTTGCATGCCTATCTCGCCGCCGCGGCGACAACGCGGCAGTTGGCGCCGCGCAGCCTGGCGCGACGGGTTTCGGCAATCCGCCAATTCTACAAGTTTCTGATCGTCGACAGGTTGCGCGGGGACGACCCGACCGTCGGTCTCGATAGTCCGCGCCTCGGGCGCCCGCTTCCCAAGCTGCTATCGGAATCGGAAATCACCGCCTTGCTCGCCGCCGCCCGCGAGTGGCCGGGCGAGGAGGGCGTCCGGGTGTTTTGCCTGCTCGAACTGCTGTACGCGACCGGATTGCGCGTCTCGGAATTGGTGACCTTGCCGCACGCGGCGGCTCGGCGTGACCCGCGGTTTTTGCTGGTGCGGGGAAAAGGTGGGCGCGAACGCGTGGTGCCGCTGGGCGAACCGGCGCGCCAAGCGCTTGCGCAATATCTCGAACGGCGTGAACGGTTCATCCCGGATGGCCGACCGTCACCCTGGTTGTTTCCGTCGCGCGGCGGCGCCGGACATCTGACGCGGCAGCGATGCGGCCAATTGCTCAAGGAATTGGCCTCGAAAGCCGGTCTCGACCCGGCGCGGCTGTCACCGCATGTGCTGCGGCACGCCTTTGCCAGCCATCTGCTCGACCACGGCGCCGATCTGCGCAGCGTGCAGCAGATGCTGGGACATGCCGATATCGCGACGACGCAGATCTACACGCATGTCTTGTCGGACAGGCTGCGCCAGCTGGTGCAAACCGGGCACCCGCTCGCCCGGCGGAAATGATGCGCCATTTCCTCGATTTCGAGCGGCCGATCGGCGAGCTCGAAGGCAAGATCGACGAGCTGAGGCACCTCTCGACCACCAGCGAACTCAACATCGCCGAGGAGGTCAGCAGGCTCGAAGCCACGGCGACGCGGCTGCTGCGTCAGACATATGCGCGGCTGACGCCGTGGCAGAAAGTGCAAGTCGCGCGTCACCCGGAGCGGCCGCACACCCTCGATTATATCGGCGGGCTGATCACCGAGTTTGTCCCGCTCGCCGGCGACCGAACTTTTGCCGAGGACAGGGCGATTGTCGGCGGCCTCGGCCGTTTCCGCGGGCGCAGCGTCATGGCGATCGGCACCGAAAAGGGTGCGGACACCGAAAAAAGGCTCGTTCACAATTTCGGGATGGCGCGCCCGGAGGGTTATCGAAAAGTGCAGCGGCTGATGCGGCTCGCCGAGCGTTTCCATCTGCCGGTGCTGACCTTTATCGACACCGCCGGCGCCTATCCCGGGATCGATGCCGAGGCGCGCGGTCAGGCCGAGGCGATTGCCCGCGCCATCGAAACCTGCCTCGACATCAAGGTGCCGCTGGTTGCCGCTGTCATCGGTGAGGGCGGCTCGGGTGGGGCGATGGCATTAGCCGCCGCCAACACCGTCCTGATGTTGGAGCACGCGATTTATTCCGTCATCTCGCCCGAGGGCTGTGCTTCGATCTTGTGGCGCGACGGCGAGCATGCCCCCGAGGCGGCCGAGGCGCTGCGGTTGACCGCGCAGGATCTGCTGCGGTTGGGGGTCGTCGACCGTGTCGTGCCCGAACCGCTCGGCGGCGCGCACCGCTTGCCAAAGGCGGCGATCGACGCGGTCGGCGAAGCGATCAACGAGGCGCTGCAGCCGCTCGTCGCCATCGAGGGCGCACGCCTGCGCGCTCAGCGACGCGAGAAATTCTTGGCGATGGGCAGTCGCGGCCTCTGAACCCGTTGTCGAGCCCGGTTGGATCGGCTGCGCGGTCGGATCATTGACCGCACATCCCCCCTCCCCACATCTAGCCCAGCGCGCGCCACACTTTTTGAAGCGGCTTGTAAACGCGCCGGTGCTCTTGATTGGAAGAGCGCCGCTTTTCCGCAGCGGAAGGCAATCATGACGCCTCAGGAAAAAGACCTGCTGACGACTTTGCTAACGCGCCTAAAAAATACCCCAAGCCAACCCAAGGACCCCGAAGCCGATGCGCTGATCCGCCAGGCCCTGGCCGAGCAGCCGGATATGCCCTATTACCTGACGCAGACCGTTCTGATCCAGGATCTGAGCCTGCACCAAGCGCAGCAACGGATTACCGAGCTCGAACGGCAGCTGACCGATGCGCAGCAGCAAGCAGCGCAGCCGGCGCATACCAGTTTCCTCGGAAGCCTGTTTGGCTCCCGGCAACAGCAGCCATCGGCTCCCCGCCGAGCAGCGGCAGCGTGCCGGCGGCCGGGCCGTGGGCCCGCGCGCCGCAAGTCGCAGCCGCACCACCGGCGCAACCCTATGGCCAGCCCTATGCGCAGCAGCCCGGTTACGGCCCACAGGGCTATGGTCCCCAGGGCGGCTATGGTCCCCAAGGTGGCGGCTTTATGGGCGGTGCTGGCGGTGCTGGCGGCGGGTTTCTGCGCTCGGCGGCCGCGACGGCAGCCGGGGTCGCCGGTGGCGCGTTGTTGTTCCAGGGCATCGAGTCGTTATTTGGCTCGCATGCCGGCGGCATAATGGGTAACCAAGCGGGAATGACGCCGGGGCTCGGCGAATCCGTCGTCAATAACTACTACGGCGACGCCGGAGCCGGCCAAGGCGGTGACCAGGATTTCTCGGGCGGTCAGGACAGCGGCAGTTTCGACCCGAGCGGCGGTCAGGATTACGCCAGCGGCGGTTTCGACCCGAGCAGCGGTGGCTGGGACGGTGGTCAGGACTACAGTTCGGACCAGGATTTCAGCGGCGGCGGAGATTTCGGCGGCGACAGCAACCAGTGCTGAGTGCTGCCCGCTAATTTGGCGCCCCTCTCTCCGAGTAGCGAGAGGGGCCAAGATGCGAAAGGAGCGGCGGCTCAGATAACGCCGGCGCTCCTAAATCGCCGCGATGTCGCTCCCCGAGTAGCCGTGTTCGGCGAGAACGGCATCGGTATCGGCGCCGAAATGAGATGGCGGGGTCTCGATGCTGGGGCCGCCATGGGCAAATTTAAACGCGGCAAGCGGCACACCGAACGGACCGTCCATTCCGGGCGCGGAGGCAAAGTGGTGGAACACGCCGCGGGTCTCGAGATGCGGATCGGCGACCGCTTCGGCCATGGTCCGCACACGCGCCGCCGGTACGTGCCGCGCCTGCAGATAGACCTCCCATTCGTCGGCGGTTCGCGTCTTGATGATGTCGGCGAGCACTCCCGCCTCCCGGGCGCGGTCGGCTTCTCGCGCCTCGTTGTCTTGCTTGATCATGTCAGGCCGCTCCAGCACCTGCCATAACCGGCGCTGCTGCCCCAGATTGCTGGCGCCGATCATCAGCAACCCATCCTTGGCCTCGTAACAGCTGTTGGTCGCGAAAGGCTGCTTGTTGCCGTGCGGGCGCGGCTCGGCGCCGTTGCGCAGATACCCGGTCAGGTGCGAACCCATCAGCATCATCGCGACGCCAACCATCGCGAGATCGATGTGCTGGCCTTTGCCGGTGCGCTCGCGTTGAAACAAGGCGCTGGCGAGGGCGAACGCGCCCATCGTGCCGGTCGCGTAATCGACCGCCGGAGCGCCGAACTTGATCGGGTGCACCTCCTCGGTGCCGGTCATCGCCATCAAGCCGGAGGTCGCCTGAATGACATGGTCATAGGCGGTCTGCTCGCGGCGGGGCCCATCCTGGCCAAAAGCCGAGATCGAGCAATAGATCAGCCGCGGGTTTATCTCGCTCAGCGCGGCATAGCCGAGGCCCAGCGCCTCGAACGCGCCCGGCCGAAAATTCTCGACCAACACGTCCGCCCCGGCGACCAGGCGCTTCAGGATTTCGCGGCCCTGCTCGGTTTTGAGATCGAGCGTGATCGAGCGCTTGTTCGAACCCTGGGTCAAAAACGAGGTGCCCATATGCTGGCGGTTCAAGGCGCGGTCGGTGCCGCCGTCGCGGCTCTGGTCGGGCTCCTCGGGATGCTCGACCTTGATCACATCGGCGCCGAGCACCGCGAGCTGATAGGCGGCAAACGGGCCGGCCAGCACATGGGTAATGTCGATGATGCGAATGCCCTCGAACGGTCGGGTCATAAGAGGCTCCTGCGCGTCTGCGAATCGTTGTGGCGAGCTTAGCCGATCGGGATCGGCCGGTCTTCGGCCGCGATGAACCAATATTCCCCGTCGCGGGGGCAAAGGGTGGGAATCATCTGATTGTCCGGCGTCAGCTCGAACGCCGTGTAGCCGAGTTCGCTCAGTAGGGCGAAGGCGTCCTCGACATTGTGACCGGCGCGCGCCAGTTGCTTGTTCAGCAGTTCCAGCACCAGCACCGGGCGAAACCGCCGCAAGGTTTTTTCGCCGCCACGCAGCAGCGCCAATTCCCAGCCTTCGATATCGGCTTTGACAAAATCGAGCCGATCGAGCCGAAGCGCGTCTGCGACCGCATCGATCGTCGTCATCGCCACAAGTTCCTGGGCCACCCGATGCCAGCGCTCTTGCGGCCGCCCCAAATGAGAAAGGCCAAACCCAAAACTGCCGCGGGTCTTGACCGGCACGCTCAAGGTATCGACGCCGCAAGCGGCGCCGAGCGCCATCGGCACGATCGTCACATTGTCGAGGCGATGCCAGGCCACAGCAGCGCGCAGCAGCGCCCGGGCATAGCTACCCGGCTCAAACGCGTAGACCCGCCCGCACGAGGCGGCCCGTGCGAACAGCTTGGTGTATTGCCCGGCATGCGCCCCGACATCAAAGACGACCGCTGATGCCGGTACAAAGCGCGCGATTAGCGGAAAAAGATCGCGGTGATGCTGTTGCGTCGTCGCTTTGATTAGGTGAGCGGCAAAGCTGCCCGACAAGCGCCAGCGATACGGTTCCAGATTCACCGGGCGATGACGATCAGCGATTGCTAAGGAATTTTGCAATCAGGTCCCGCCCCAGATCGAGCCCAAAACCGGGCCCTGACAGCACCTCGATCGGGATTGCCGCGAGCTTGTCGATGGGCATGGCTCGTCTCCGCGATGTGAGCGGCCAGTCTACTCGACCCCGCCAACGAGGGAAGCGCCTTGCCCGGCGTCCGAGCGACGCTTGTCACCGGTTCGCCCGCCGCTATAGTCGCCGGCAATGCTACCGCTGGTTTTATCGGGGAGGCCGATGCCGTTCCGTCAATCAATAGCACGGGTCCTAGCGCGGCCCATGGCACGTCCCATAGCACGGCTTGCGATCGTGCTCGCTTTGCTGGCGGCCGCGACGGGCGCGCATGCTGGGCTCTTCACCGACTCGGCCGGGCGTCGGGTCCTGCTGCCGGATCAGATCACGCGAATCATGCCGGCCGGGCCGTCCTCGGCGGTGTTCGTCTATGTCCTCGTACCGGACAAGCTGATCGGCTGGCCGGTGGCGTTGACGCGGGCTCAGCGCGCGCTGTTGCCGGCGAAATATGCCCGGCTGCGGGTGATCGGGCAGCTCGGCGGCGCTTATCCGACAGCCACCGTCGCTGATGTTCAGCGGCTCAACCCCGACGTGATCATCGGCTACGGCGTGATTTCGCCGCCGACCGTGGCGCTTGCCGACCGGATCCAGCAGCAGACCCATATCCCCTATATCCTGATCGACGACAGCCTCCAGGTCATGCCGGCGGTGCTGCGTCAGCTGACCCCGATAGTGGGCGCCGGCGATCATGGTTACGCGGTCGGCACCTACGCGTTTCGCGGGATCAACATCTTGCGCGGCCAGCTGCTGATCAATTCGGCGGATGATCGGCCGCGGGTTTACTATGGCCGTGGCCCCGACGGTCTGGAGACGCCATTGCCGGGTTCGGCCTCGGCCAGCGCGATCGAACAGGTCGGGGTCATCAATGTCGCGGAGAGGCTCGGCCGCGGTGCGGTCGTGCCGGTCACCCGCGATCAAATCTTCGCATGGAACCCGCAGATCATCATTGCCCAGCAGCGCAGCTTCTATAACGCGCTGTTGCGCAGCCGGGAGTGGCGCGGGCTCGCTGCGGTGCGCAACAAGAAGGTCTATCTCGAACCCTCCGACCCGTTTGGCTGGATCGACGATCCGCCCGGCCCCAACCGCATGATCGGGCTTCATTGGCTGTCGAGCATTTTTTACGCCAACGCCTACCA
This sequence comes from uncultured Alphaproteobacteria bacterium, assembly GCA_963735445.1. Taxonomy (GTDB): domain Bacteria; phylum Pseudomonadota; class Alphaproteobacteria; order ATCC43930; family CGMCC-115725; genus AP-15. The sequence continues at coordinate 8,449 of CAVTLC010000049.1, read as the reverse complement.
GCAGGATTTGCACGCCATTACCCGCGAATTTTATCAGCTTTATTATGGGGTTCAGCTGAGCGACAAACAGCTTGAAGCGCTGTTGCGCGACGCGATCAACCCGGTCACGGCACCCAGCCAAGTGGCCAACGTGCCGATCTTTGGCGCCGAGCCGCCGCCGATGCCCGGGACGCTGCCCGCCAACCCTGGCATGGGCGCGCCACCTGCGGGCATCCCCGGCCGCGGCGGATTGCGCGGCGGTGGCGCTACCCAATCCCCCGCCCAGGCCCCTGCCGAGGGGATCCCGAACTTGCCCGGCTCACCCTAGCGCCGCTCACCCTGGGTCGCCTAGGCCTCCCGCCATTCCGTCAGGCGCATAACAAAGGCCTTGCGGACGAGAGCGGAGCGCGCGCCGCGCCTACCGAGGCCTACAACTTGAGGGCGGTGTCGAAAAATCGTGCTGGGTCGCACCGATTGCCGGCTGTCGCGATTATTGACACGGCTGGAATACCTCTAACATCTCCCGAAATTGAACAATTTCAACTGTATATGCCAAAGCTGAGATTGTTATTCAGCTTCTTAACCGTAGGTTTTGCTTACACTGGCATAACGCTGTTAACGTAATCTCGGCTAAATCAGCGGCGAAACAGACATGGCACAGGATGTGCCTATCGTCATGACAACAACTATTGAGAGAAGTTGTCGTCATGACAGGACCCAAGACACTGCTGTTCTCTGCCGCTGCTGGTATCGCGCTGCTGTCGATGGCAGACCCCCCGCCCGCATTCGCAGCCTCGCTAACCTTTTCCTATGGTTCACTGGCAAACGGCGCTACCGATGCTCAGATACAAACCTACATGAATGGGCAACTCGGCGCGAACGGGTCAGTCATCGTCACCGGCGCCATCGGCTCCAACAGCTACACCGCCGACGGCCATGTCACGGGACCGGTCACTAACTTCACTGTAAACTCCTACACCCTGGCCAATCTCGATCCCGCCGGACACGGGACGTTTATTATGAACAACAACTCGGGCGACCATCCTGCCAATGACATCTTGATGTCATTCAACGGCCTAACGATTGCCAGCATCAGTTTCGATTTCGAAATCTTCCCGGATAATACCTGCACCTCGCTCTCGGAAAGCCATTGCGGCGGGAGCCGCAACCCGAACCTCCCCGATTTGACCCTGCTGGCCAATGGGTCGCAGATTGCGGAGTGGTTCGGGCTGGTCCCCGGCAGCGGCGGCCACAGCAATGGCGTCGGTGCGTCGCCCTATTCCCATTCGCCGTCGAGTAGATGGTATTCTAACGAGACCGCACCGCAACTGCTCGGCTCGAGCGGCCTATTGACGCTCCCGGCCAATACCACGACACTCGATTTCCAGGATTGGCCGGCGGAGATCGCGATCAATGATCTCGTGATCAATTTTACGCCGCTGGACCCGCCAGATCCGGCAGTGCCTGAACCCGGCAGCATGCTGCTGCTCGGCACTGCGCTATTGGGAGCGGGCGCACTGCGCAAGCGGTTCCGGACAGCGTAACAGCACGATTTCGCGCAGGCAGCGCCTCCGGCGTTGCTTCCGCGCGCATTGCAGATGCAGCCGGCCAACCGCTAGCTGCGCCATTCGAGCGTGCGCGGCTTGATCGGGTTCTCGAACGGGCGATTTTCGGCGCGAGCGCGGTGATACTCGCGCTTCAAGCGGTAGTACCATTTCGCCTGGGTGTCGGCGTCGTCGATCAGCATCAGCGGCGGGTCCCAGCGTAGCCCCTGCTGCTGACGTTCCATGATTGCGCGGTCCTGGTGCAGGAAAGCGCGCACATAGGGCCGCAGTAACGGCTTTAATAGGCTGAGCCAGGGCGCATTCCAATAGATGCAGTGATTGATCTCACTGGTCGCGGCGTCGATCGGCGTAATCGCAGTCAAATTGCACACCGCATGACGCCCGGCGCGGGTATATTCGATCCGCACACTGGGCAGGCGAAAGATGATTTCGGTTTCGGGCACGCCGCCCAATAGCCGATAGGCCCGCGAATTGGTCGATGGTGCGTGGCGGGTCATCGTAAATCCCCAAGGCGAGGGCGCAAACGCCTTGGCCTTGGCATGGATCGAATGGCGCGACCGCCACCACCAGGCGCGGTGGACAAACGGCCCATGCGCCGGGTCCATCAGCCCGACAACCGCATGGTCGATCGCGGCGGCGAATTTGACGTTCTCGACAAGCCGCGGCGCGCCGCCCTCGAAGCCGTCGATATCGGGGATCTCAGGTGCGGCCGCCGGATCGTCGCCAAAGAACACCCAGATGTTGCCCTGCACCTCGCGGGCCGGATAATTGCGGACCCGGACGCGCCCGGGGGCGAAAGCCTGTCCCGGCACCAAGGCCGGGATCGCGGTGCAGCGCCCCGCGGCATCAAACCGCCAGCCGTGATAACAGCACTCGATCTCGCATCCGTCGTAATGCCCGGCAGTCAGCGGCATGCCGCGATGCGGGCAGATGTCGCGCAATGCAAACGGGACGCCGTCGGCATCGCGGCCGATCAGGACCGGCTCGCCGAGCATCACTTTGCCGAGCATCTTGCGCGGTTTGAGGCGAGCGCTCGGGATCGCGTAATACCACGCCTCGCGCAATGGGGCGGCGCCGTCCTCCGCCTCATGCCCGTAAGTTATTTGTTGCGACCCGGCCCCCACGGAGGCGAGAGTCGCGTCTCAAATGCGCCGAGGCAAGGGTGAAAGCGACATGTCGGCAAATCCCAGTGTAAACCCCACTGCGAACCCCAGTCCAAACCCCACTAGCCACAACGCTCCGATCCTGCTCGAGAGCCCGGGCGTCGGCGGGGTATTGCGCCTGACCCTGAACCGGCCTGCCGCCCGCAACGCGCTGTCGGTAGCACTGATGCAGGCGCTGACCGAGGCGCTCGGCCGCGCCGCAAAGGATCGGAATACCCGGGTCGTGGTGATCGCCGGGGCGGGTCCGGCGTTTTGCGCCGGGCACGATCTGCGCGAATTGCGCGCCGACCCGCGCCGCCAGACCTACGAACAAATCTTCGCGCTGTGCAGCGAGTTGATGCTGACGATCGTCAGGCTGCCAAAACCGGTCATCGCCGAGGTGCATGGTGTGGCGACCGCCGCCGGCTGTCAGCTGGTCGCGACCTGCGATCTGGCGATTGCCGCCGAGGAGGCGCGTTTCGCCACCCCCGGCGTCAATATCGGGCTGTTCTGCTCGACCCCGATGGTGGCGTTGTCGCGTGCCGTCGGGCGCAAGGCGGCGATGGAGATGCTGCTGACCGGCGAACTGATCGACGCGGCGCGGGCGCGCGAGATCGGGCTCGTCAACCGCGTCGTGCCGGGCGCCGAACTCGGTCGGGCGGTCGACGAGTTGGCGAGCGGGATCGCCGCAAAATCCGCGTTTACCGTCGCGATCGGCAAGGAAGCCTTCTACCGCCAGGCCGAGCTCGACCTCGCCGCCGCCTATCGCTATGCCGCCGAGGTGATGACGACAAACATGCTGGCATCGGACGCCGCAGAAGGCATCGACGCGTTTATCCAAAAGCGCCCGCCGGTGTGGCAAGACCGCTGAGGCCGGCATGGACCACGAGCATTATTCGGACGACTATCTGCGCGACATCCTGACCGAGGCGCGGACGATCGCCGTGGTCGGCGCCAGCCCGCGCCGCGGCCGGCCGAGCCATGGCGTGATGGCCTATCTGCAGCGCCACGGCTATCGCGCGATCCCGGTCAACCCCAACGCCGCCGGCGAACAGATCCACGGCGAGAGATGCTATGCCGCACTCGCCGATATCCCCGAGCCGATCGACATGGTCGACATCTTTCGCCGCAGCGAATTGGCCGGGGCGGCGGTCGACGAGGCGATCGCGATCGGCGCCAAGATCGTCTGGATGCAGCTCGGCGTACGCGACAATGCCGCCGCCGCGCGCGCCGAAGCCGCCGGCCTCCGGGTCGTCATGAACCGCTGCCCGGCGATCGAAATCCCCCGCCTAGGGCCAAGTTCATCTGGATGCAGCTCGGCGTCCGCGACAGTGCAGCAGCCGCGCGCGCCGAAGCCGCCGGCCTGCGGGTCGTCATGAACCGGTGCCCGGCGATCGAAATCCCCCGCCTCAACCTCCCCCCAACCCCCGCCCAATGAAAGGCGAGTGTGGCGCCAATCCGCTTTTGGTCGGCTCAGCGGCGAAAGCGGCCTTTCAGTTTGCGCAGCTCCTGGCGGCACGGGTGAGAGTTTGTCAGGGATGGACCTTATGGTCGATAGGTCCCGGCGGCCGCATAACTCGCTGTCGAGTTCGACCTAACCGGAGCGGGTTGGACCTGGGCAGCAGGGAAAAGCTCAACACGTCCTAGGCTCTGCTCTGAGACGGGAAAAACGGTGGCAAGCCGGCCTTAAGTAAAGCCGAGTCGCAGGCCGTTGGTGACCGGCAGTATTCGGTCACGAAGGTGCCCCAGCCGCGCGTCGCGACCTCGCGCCGCTATTGCGGGCTTTGCGTGCCTTGACCGCCTCTCACGCACCAAAGGCGCTGATCATTTACTTTTGGCTCACTTTCGAAGGCGTTGCCGCTGCCGGTGAAATCGGCCTGGAACGCGTTTGCCGGAGTCGATGCGTCAGTCGTCGTGGTCCAGAAAATCGGATCGTGGAAATTCCCATTTGGGTTCGAAAGGTCGAAGGGGGCGCCCGCCACCAATGTGAAGGTTGCCGGATCCATCAGCGTCAAGAACTCCTCGATCGACGGCATGCGCCAGCCAAGGCGGCCCCCGGTCGACCTGTAGAAGCAAGCGGATAAATAAAATCGCCATGGAGAGACGTTGCTGGTCGGGACTTTTTCCCACACGAGACCGGTCTCGCGGTCGAGCACCGCTGCATTGCCCCAGTTCGACAATACGATAAAACGCTGCGCCGTCGGGATCTGCTGGTCCCAGGACGGTGTGGCGTAATACGGGCCGTTCTGATTAACCTGGGCATTGGCACGAGCGCCCGCCAAAATGCTCATGCTCAGTATAGCCGAGGCGACAAGCCGCACCGGTTTGTTCATAGTAAGTTCTCCCGTTGCTGATACTGTCCTGTTGAACGCTCCGAATGTCCCCCGAAGCGGCCGGGACGGCGCAGAAGCCAGACGGTGCCAAGCGCGGCAACCAGCAGCAGCACTGTTCCCGGCTCCGGCACTGCAGCGGTACCGCTGACGGTAATTTCACCGTTCTGCAGCACAAAATCCCCGTTGGCCGAGGACAATGGTACGTCGCCATCGGTCAGGAAAGCATTCGACAAGATCAGCTGCGAGATCCCGGGCGACAACGCATCGAAGGTGATATCGACGAGCACGCCCGCTGGGGTCAGTCCTGAGCCGGAGATGCCGCTCATCGAGTCGGCGACCCCGCTCAACAGACCGCCCGTATTGTCGATAAAACCGGTAATCCCGGTCAGATTGCCGCCCTGGCTGATTGCGGTGGTTGCGAAATCGGTACCGGTATCGTCAAAGCTCAGCACCTCGACGATCGACGGTGTAAAGGCAAGGTCGAACTGAAACGAGGTGAGACCGGCGGCACCGGTGATCGAGATCGGGATCGTAACCATGTCGCCGACATTGACCGTCGCCGACCCCGCGCTCAGCACCAGGGCGGCTCGCGGAGACCCCACATCCGCAAGGATGCTTAAACAGAACCAGGCGAGAAAAAGGCAGGTTCGGCGGATCATCAGAGACCGGATTTGAAACGCTGGCATGCTCGTTCTGGTAGCAGCAGTGGTCGCCGGCTGAATATCCGGTTCCCGCAGTTTTATCCGGAAACTGCAGGTTTCTTGTTATAATTGGAGATCAGGACCGCAGGAAATGTCATGGTTAATCAGCACGTTGCCAGCAAACGGCAGGGTTTGAACCAGTGGGCTCGCAGACCGCCTCGGGGCGTCCGGCGGCTGCCATTCCGGCCGGGTCGGTGCCGGCGAGTTCGCGGCCGCGCGACGTCAGGAAAGCCATAGCTTACATCCGCGCGAACCTCCACCGTGTCATTCCGATCGCCGAACTGGCGGCGCGGGCGGGGGTTTCTGAACGTACCCTCCACGGGCATTTTCGCACGTTCATCGGCGCAACGCCCGGCGGCTTCAGTATGCGCGTCCGGTTGGCGGCGGTGCGTCGGGAACTGCAAGAGCCGTCACGGTGCGATCCGGTCACCGATGTCGCCCTTCGGTACGGTTTTGCCCATCTCGGCCGGTTTTCCCGCCACTATCGACAGGCATTTGGCGAAACCCCGTCGGCGACGCGGCGAGCCGCAATTGCACCGAAATCAGGTGCGGGCACGGACCTCGCCGCGCCGGCGCCGCGCGGCGACAGGCCGGAAATCGTCGTCATGCCGTTCACCGCGCCGCCGGCGCTTTCGGAACTCTCTAGACTGCTCGCCGACAGCATTGCCGCAGCCCTCACCGGCGATGCTGCGGTATCGGTCGCACCGCCTGGAATGGCGACGGGGCGGCGGCGGGAAGTCAGGGCACGATACGTCATCCGAGGACGGATCGTGGACGCCGGGGAGCAGGTTCGCGTCGTCGCCGCCCTGGTCGATGCCGCGGGTGACAGGCATCTGTGGGGCGATGCCTGGGACGGTGTGATAGCGAACCCGTTTCCCGCGATCGACCGCGTCGTTGCCGGGGTAGCGCACGCGGTCCTCCCCAATATCCGTCAGGCAGAGATCGCGCGTGTGTGCCGCAGGCGCCCGAGGGTGTTGGAGGCTTGGGAGCTCTGCCTGCGCGCCTATCCACTCTTGGAGGCGAGCACCCCGGGTACCGCGCGGCAAGCACTTGATCTGCACCGCGCGATCGAGCGCGACCCGGATTATGCCTTGCCGGCTGGACTGGCGGCCTGGGGCCATACCCAGCTGGTCGTCCAGATCGGGTCGGCTTCGCCCGCCGCCGACGCCGAGCAGGCGCGGTTATTGTCCGCGCGCGGCGGCATACTCGATCCCGATGATCCCGTAGTGCTGACCGCGCGCTGCGTGGTTCACACCGTAGCCGAGGAACACGATGCCGCCTGCGCCTTGATAGAAGGGGCGCTCGCGCGCAGCCCTGAAGCTCGCCTTGGGCCTTGGGCCTGGGAGCGGAGCGGCTGGCTCAGGCTTTATTCCGGTGCTGCGCGAGCGTCGATCGCGTGCTTTGGCCGTTCGCTGCGGCTCGACACATCGAATGCGGCGAAGGTGATGCGCTTCTGCGGCATCGCAGCAGGATTTTTCGACGCCGGCCGCTATGATCTCGCGACGCGGTGGATGCAACGCGCACTTAATGCCGAGCCGGGCGCGAAGTGGATCAATCGCACCCTCGCCGTGCTCCTTGGCCCGCATCGGAGAGGTGCACCCGGCGAACCGCTCTTTCGAAGCGCTACGCTGCTATCGGCCGGATATCACGGTTGGGGATGTGACGTCAGCGATAGGGTGCTTTCCCCAAGACTTTTTGTCTCGGATAGCCAACGGCCTCAGCGATCTTGGTCTCCCCGCTTGACTGACAGGCGCAAGTGCGGCCCAGTCCGAGCCGCGTGAGGATGGCGCGCCTCTCGGAACCGTTGGCCGGAACGGGGCAAACTGGGACGTAGCCGCTGTACAAAAATACAGAATTTGCACCGACGGCGAGGAGGTGGGGCGCGGGGTTGGGCGGCGTCAGGCGAGGTTGGCGATCAACGGGGCGAGGAAATTGCGCAGCACGGGGGACCATTTGGCGTGCTCGGGGCCGCTTGCCGAATGGCCGAGATCACTATCGATCTCGAAATAGCGCGCCTCGACCCCAGCCGCGGCAAGGTCCTGCATGACCCCGGGCATCAGGCTCGGCGGGAACAACGCGTCGCTGCGGCACAGCACGTACAGCACCTTGGCGCGGATCTTGGCAAAGTCCTTGACCGTGTCAAAGCCGATCGTGGCGCGGCGCAGGATCACCAGCGAGTTGGCGTCCCAGTTGCGCGCCCAATCGGCGGCGAGCTGACGGATCGCCTGCTCGCGCGCTGCCTTGTCCGGGTAAGCGGCCGGCGAGCTGTTCGTTGTAACCGTAGCGCATCAAGGTTTCGAACCGCATTTGCGTCAGCACCGATTTGACGCCGCCATGTCCGTAGTAATCGCCGCCGTGCCATTCGGGATCGGTGGCGAGCCGCGCCTCCAGTTGGGCGAGGCCTTCTTGGCATTTTGCGCAGCGCGGCGCCACCACCGCGGCAATCGCGTCCATCATGTCGGGATAGGCAACCGCCCATTGGAACGCCTGATAGCCGCCATAGGACGGGCCGGCCACCGCCACGAGGTGATGCACACCGAGGCTGTCGAGCAGCGCCTTTTGCGCGCCGACGATGTCGCGCACCGTGATCGCTGGAAACTTTGAGCCGTAGGTCTGCCCGCCGGCAACAGGGTCTAGGCTGGCGCCGTTGGTCGAGCCATATGATGAGCCCAGCATGTTGGAGGCGACGACGTAGAGCCGGTCGGTGTCGATCGCTTTGCCCGGCCCGA
>CAVTLC010000048.1:0-71327 GCA_963735445.1 uncultured Alphaproteobacteria bacterium | reverse complement strand
GCGATCTGGGGTCACACGTACAACAAGGTGACGACTGAAGGCGGGCGTTATGTGCAGGGCGGCGGGTGCCTGACCGTCGGTGTCGCCGGCTTGGTTCAAGCGGGCGGGTTCGGCAGCTTTTCAAAAAATTTCGGCACTGCTGCGGCCAGCCTCTTGGAAGCCGAGATCGTCACCGCCGACGGCGTCGTCCGGATCGCCAACCATTGCACCAACCCCGATCTTTTTTGGGGGCTCAAAGGGGGTGGAGGCGGTAGCCTCGGCGTCGTTACCCGGCTGACCCTAAAGACTCACGAGCTGCCGTCGTTTATCGGTCTGGTACAGGCGTCGATCGTTGCATCCTCGGAGGCGGCTTTTCGCCGGCTGGTCGGCCGGTTTGTCGATTTCTATGCCGACAACCTGCTCAATCCGCATTGGGCTGATTCGGTCTCGTTGCGACTCGGCAATAGGCTCAACATCGGTATGACATTCCAAGGGCTCGCGCGGCAGCAAGCGGAAGCTGTTTGGCAGCCGTTTTTCGATTGGATTGGCGGCGCGCCGGATGATTTCACCTACCAGGTGCCGCCGAATGTGATCGCAGTGCCGGCGCGTGACGCTTGGGACCCTGGGTATTTGCGGGCAAATTTCCCGAAGGCGGTACTGTCCGACGACCGGCCCGGCGCGCCCGCCGACAACATTTTCTGGTCATGGAATTTGGCCGAATGCGGGCATTTTCTTTATGGTTATCAGTCGGTGTGGCTGCCCAGCTCGTTGCTGCAGCCCGATCGTCGCGGGGCGCTGACCGATGCATTATTTGCCGCCAGCCGGCTATGGTCGGTCGAACTGCACATGCAAAAGGGGCTCGCCGGCGGCTCCGACGCAGCCATTGCCGCCACGCGCGAGACGGCGATGAACCCGGCGGTGCTCGATGCCTTTGCACTCGCGATCATTGCCGGCGAGGGTCCGCCCGCCTTTCCCGGGCTCCCCGGCCACGAACCCGATCTAGCGGCCGCCCGTCGCCATGCTGCCCGGATCGGTGAGGCAATGCGGGAATTGAAAAAGGTGGCGCCGCCGACCGGAGCTTACGGTGCGGAGAGCGACTTTTTCGAGCCGCAATGGCAGACCTCGTATTGGGGCCCGAACTACCCCCGATTGCGGGCGATCAAGACGAAATACGACCCCGATGGGTTATTTGTTGTCCATCACGGGGTCGGCAGCGAAGACTGGAGCCCGGACGGCTTTACCCGCCTGACAGCGCCCAGCCACGGCTAACCCAGCGGCTTCCCGGAGCGCCGCGAAGGTTCTCCAGAAGCAGCGTTCGTGGCGCGCGCCTCCTGAATCGCGCGCCATACCCGTTCGGGGGTGGCCGGCATTTCGATATGATGCACGCCGAATTCGGCGAGCGCATCGACGATGGCGTTGATCACCGCACCTAACGCCGGGGTGGTGCCGCCCTCGCCGCCGGAGCGCACACCGAGCCGGTTGGTCGGCGCCGGCACCTCGCTGAGCGCCGTCTTGAGGAACGGAAACGTGCCGGCGCGCGGCATCGCGTAATCCATAAAGCTCGCTGCCAACGCTTGCCCGGTCTTGGGATCGTAATGGCACTCCTCGAGCAAAGCCTGGCCGACGCCCTGGGCGAGGCCGCCATGCGTCTGGCCGTGCAGGATCAGCGGATTGATCGCACGGCCGACATCGTCCACCGCGGCATAGCCGACAATCTCGACCTCGCCGGTATCGGGATCGACCTCGACCTCGCAGACCTGCGTGCCATAGGGAAAACTCGCGACCGGCAGGGTCTGGTCGGAGACCGCGGCAAGCGGCCCCTGCAATTCTTCCGGCAGATCCGGCCGGGTAGCCGCGGCAGCAGCAACCTCGAACAAGCCGATCTCGCGGTCGGTGCCTGTTATTCGAAAGCGCCCATGCGCGAACTCGATGTCGACCTCGCCGGTTTCGAGCAGAAAGCTCGCGATCTTCCGGCCCTTGTCGATGATCTCGTCGGTCGCGGCGCCGATGATCGAGGTCGCCAATTTCATCGAGCGGCCGGAATGCGAGCCGCCGCCCGCGGCGACGCGCGCCGTATCGTGGGCGACGTAGACAATGCTGTCGAACGGGACGCCGAGCCATTCGCTGGCAAGCTGCGCAAAACTCGTCTCGTGGCCTTGCCCCGAGGCCATCGTGCCCATGACCAGCTCGACCTTGCCTTCGGGCAGCACGGTGATTTCGCCGCGCTCGCGCGGGGCGCCCGAGGTGATCTCGACATAATTGGCAATACCGATCCCGCGCATTTTGCCGCGCCGCCTGGCTTCGGCGCGGCGCACCGGAAAGCCGTCCCAATCAGCGAGCGCCAATGCGGCGTCCATCGCCTCTTGGTAGTGGCCGCTGTCATAGGTGACGCCGAGCGGGTTGGCATAGGGTTGCGCCGAGGGCGGGATCAGATTGCGGCGGCGCAGCTCAACCCGGTCGAGCCCGAGCCGATCTGCCGCCAGATCGACAAGTCGCTCGACGACAAACATCGCCTCGGGCCGGCCGGAGCTGCGGTAGGGTGTGGTCGACACCGTGTTGCTGACCGCACCTTGGCCGCGGAAGTAGCCGACCGGGATGCGATAGACGCTCGACATCAGCCCGAGGCCTTTCTGCAATGGCCCAAAGGCGATGGCGTGACCCCCGAGATTGCTCAGATTGACGCCGCGGATTGCGAGGAAATTGCCTTCGGCGTCGAGCGCCAGTTCGGCCCACACGGTCAAGTCGCGGCCCTGATAGTCGCTCAGAAACGATTCGTGGCGCTCGCAAGTCCATTTGACCGGTCGTTCGAGCCGGCGCGCCGCCCAGGCGAGCAGCGCATATTCGGGGTAGAAGAGGTTCCGCGTCCCGAAATTGCCGCCCATGTCGTGGCAGACAACCCGCACCTGCTCCGGCGAGACGGCGAGCATCTGGGCGAGGTCGAGCCGAACCTTGGCGACGCCGCGGCCGCTGCCGGTGTAAAGGGTGTATTGGCCCGTCGCCGGATCGTAATCGGCGAGGTTGGTACGCGGCTCCATCGGTACGCCAGTGACGCGCTGCGCCCAGGTTTCGAGCCGCACGACATGTGCCGCGCCGGCAAATGCCGCGGCAGTGGCGGCTTCGTCGCCGACTTCGATATCGATGCACAAATTGCCGGGTGCGGTGTTCCACAGCAGCGGCGCTGTGGACGCCACCGCCTCGGCGGCGCGCGCCACCGCCGGCAGCGGCTCATAGGCGATGTCGACCAGTTCCGCGGCGTCCTTGGCGGCGGCGATGCTCTCGGCGACCACGAGAGCAACAGGTTCGCCGACATAGCGGGTTTTGTCGGTTGGCAGAGGGAAGTGGGTGGTCGCGATCGGAGGGAAGCCGCAGGTTCGCGCCTGCACATCGGGCGGCGCCGAGAGCGCGGGATTGTGCGGGATCGGCCCGAGCCCGTCGGCGATATAGTCGGCCCCGGTCAGCACTGCGAGCGCACCGGGTGCGGCGAGTGCTGCTCTCCTGTCGACCGAGACGAGGCGCGCATGCGCGTGTGGCGAGCGTACGAGCACCGCGTGCGCCATCCCGCGCAGTGCGATGTCGTCGGCAAAGCAGCCTCTGCCGGTCAGCAGCCGAAAATCTTCCTTGCGCCGCACCGGCTGCCCGATACCCGTTCTGCTTACCGTCGCCCGCATCCGTTTCTCCTGCCGAGCTCGCCGCTGATGGTCCCACCGCTGCTGTGCTCGCCGGCACATCACGTCGTGACTACATGGACGGGAAACTGGGCATGGATCAAGCACATCGAGGAGAAAATCGAGCGGATTTCAATAGCCGACTGCGAGGCCGATTGCCTGCGATTACCTGATCAAATAGTACGGCAGCGCCGTGTGATCATCATAACCAAACAGGACAAGCCGATCGCCGATGGAGGAGGGCATAGACATCTTTGGGCGCATGGCCGGAACGGCCACGATTTGCGGTGACCTCGTCAGCCCGATCGAAGACGCGGGATGGACCGGCGACGAAGACAACATCTGACTCTCAGGGTGGCTTAAGCCCGCGACCGGAGGCTTGTCGGGGTCACGTGCATCACTGATAAATGCCGGTTGTCCCACCGCTAGGAGCGCGCCGTACGGAGATCCGCTTGATCCGGTATGTTTTCAACCAGATTTTTCAAGCCGAATGCCACAATAACCTCAGCGTGGCAGCAGACTCGAACCCATCAGAAATTCGTCGATAGCGCGGGCGCACTGGCGGCCTTCGCGGATGGCCCAGACGACGAGCGACTGGCCACGCCGCATATCGCCGGCGGCAAATAATTTGGGCGTTGAAGTGCGGTAGTCGACCGTATTGGCGAGAACATTGCCGCGTGGATCCAATGCGACACCTGATTGCTCGATCATGCCGGTTTTGACCGGACCGACAAAGCCCATCGCCAATAACACCAAATCGGCTTTCAACGTGAAGCCGCTGCCGGGTATCTCATGCATCACAAAGCGGCCGTCGGGGTTCTTAACCCAATCGACCCGTACGCATTCGAGAGCCGTGACGCGGCCATTTTCGCCCAATGCCCGCTTTGTCAGTACTGCCCAGTCCCGATCGCAGCCCTCTTCCTGCGACGATGAGGTGCGCAATTTCATCGGCCAGTCGGGCCAAGTGAGCGCCTTATTCTCACGTTCCGGCGGCTTTGGCAGGATTTCGAGCTGGGTAATCGAGGCAGCGCGCTGGCGCACTGCAGTGCCGATGCAGTCCGAACCGGTATCGCCGCCTCCAATAACGATGACGTGCTTTCCGGTGGCGGAGATCGTGCCGTTGGGGGCAGCGCGGCTCTCGTCGTCACCGGCATTCCGCTTGTTTTGCTGCGGCAGATAATCCATTGCGAAATGGACGCCGTCGAGATCACTGCCCGGCACGCCGAGATCGCGGGCGGCCTCAGCGCCGCCGGTCATCGCCACTGCATCAAATTGCTCCAACAGCGCTGCCATTGCGACATCGGCGCCGATTTCAGTTTCGGTGCGAAACGCAACCCCTTCCGCGGTCATTTGCGCGATGCGGCGGTCAATAAGCGATTTGTCCATCTTGAAATCGGGAATGCCATAGCGCAGCAGCCCACCAATGCGGTCAGCCTTTTCAAATAGAGTAACGGCGTGCCCGGCCCGAGCCAATTGCTGGGCGCAGGCGAGGCCAGCCGGACCCGAACCGACAACCGCAACGCTCTTGCCGGTTCGCCGCGCTGGGAGCAATGGCTCGATCCAGCCCTCCTGCCAGCCGCGATCGACAATCGCGCATTCGATAGTCTTGATCGTCACCGGGTTGTCATCGATATTGAGCGTGCACGCCGCCTCGCACGGCGCCGGGCAGATGCGGCCGGTGAATTCCGGGAAATTATTGGTCGAATGCAGCGCCTTCAGTGCGGTCTGCCATTGGTCGCGATAGACCAGATCGTTCCAGTTTGGGATTAGATTGTTGACCGGGCAGCCGTCGTGGCAGAACGGGATGCCGCAATCCATGCAGCGGGCAGCCTGTTTGCGCGTTTCGGGCTCGGGTAGCGGCTTGACGAACTCGTTCCAGTTGCTGCGGCGAAGCTCCGGCTTGTCGTAAGGCCGGTCGCGGCGCTCGATTTCGAGAAAGCCCGTCGGTCTACCCATCGGTTAGTCCTTGGCATTCCGTCCCAGGCGGGCCGGTCAACATTGCTGACATATCGCAATATTGTCCGATTTCGCCACCGGATCAACCGCGAGCATGACAGGTGTCACCGACACCCACTCCAGACTTATTCAATAATTTCATCGGCGCGGAGCGTTGTCGGGGAGGGCCACGCTCCTCGACAAAGATCTTTCCGACTTGGCGCGCCGGAGCGGCCTACAGCGATGAGGTCCTCGCCGCCTCACTCGGCGGCGGCCATCCGCGCAGCTTCCTGTTCGCTCCTCAGCTCGAGCAAGGCGCGGCGGTAATCCCTGGGCATCACCTTGACGATAGCGGCGAGGGTGTTGTCCCAGTCTTCGAGCAGAGCGCGGGCGCGGGCGCTGCCGGTCAGCAGGTGATGGCGTTCGAGCACGATCCGCAGTCGGGCGGCGTCGAACCGCAGTAAATCGCCCATCCCCGCATCCTCGACCGAGGGCGAACGCTGATGCGGCCGATCGGGGTCATCGGCCTCGCTCGGGCTCAGGGAGCAGCAATCGTCTCCAGATCGACGCTGGCGGGATTGCATAAATCACGGAAGCGCCCCTTCGGGTCCCAGACGTAGGCGATGCCGCCGGACATCCCGGCGGCGAAATTGCGCCCGGTATCGCCGAGCACGACGACCACCCCGCCGGTCATGTATTCGCAGCCATGATCGCCGGTGCCTTCGACAACCGCGACAGCACCGGAATTGCGCACCGCGAACCGCTCGCCCGCAACGCCCTCGAAATAGGCTTCGCCAGCGATCGCGCCGTAGAGAACGGTGTTGCCGATAATGATGTTTTCGGTCGGTTCGCGCTGTGCGTCAGGCGGTTGGCGCACGATCAGCCGTCCACCCGAGAGCCCTTTGCCGACATAGTCGTTAGCGTCGCCGTACAGCTCGAGCGTGACCCCGCGGGCCAAAAACGCGCCAAAGCTTTGTCCCGCATTGCCGTGAAAGCGAGCCCAGATCGTGTCCTGCGGCAGACCAACATGGCCGTAGCGCCGCGCCACCTCGCCGGAGAGCATCGCGCCGACGGTGCGGTGGACATTGCGGATTTGGCACTCGATGCGCACCGGCTGGCGCTCTTCGAGAGCGGGTTGCGATGCCGCAATCAGCTCATTGTCGAGCGCCTTGTCGAGATGATGATCCTGACGCTCGCAATTATAGATCGCGACCCCCGGCTTTGGCGTCACCGAGTGGAGCAATCGCGACAGGTCGACGCCCTTTGCCTTCCAATGCTCGATTGCCCGGACCATGTCGAGCCGATCGACCCGGCCGATCATGTCGTTGAATTTGCGAAAGCCGAGCTGCGCCATCAGCTCGCGTACTTCTTCGGCGACAAAGAAGAAGTAGTTGATTACGTGCTCCGGCTGACCGGTAAAGCGGGCGCGCAACACCGGATCCTGGGTGGCGATGCCAACCGGGCAGGTGTTCAGATGGCATTTGCGCATCATGATGCAGCCGGCGGCGATCAATGGCGCCGTCGCAAACCCAAACTCATCGGCGCCGAGCATCGCGCCGACGACGACGTCGCGGCCGGTGCGCAAACCGCCATCGACCTGGACCGCGATCCGGCCGCGTAACCCGTTCAACACCAGGGTCTGCTGGGTTTCGGCGAGGCCGATCTCCCATGGCGACCCGGCATGGGTCAGCGAGGTCAGCGGGCTGGCGCCGGTGCCGCCCTCATACCCGGCGATCGTCACGTGGTCGGCGCGCGCCTTGCTGACGCCGGCGGCAACCGTGCCGACGCCGACTTCGGAAACGAGCTTGACCGAAATGCGCGCCCGCGGATTAGCGTTTTTCAGATCGTGGATCAGCTGCGCCAGATCCTCGATCGAATAAATATCGTGGTGCGGCGGCGGCGAGATCAGCCCGACCCCGGGCGTCGAATAACGCACCCGGGCGATGTTCTTGTCGACCTTGCGGCCCGGCAACTGGCCGCCTTCGCCGGGCTTGGCGCCCTGCGCCATCTTGATCTGCAGATCGTCGGCGTTGACCAGGTATTCGGTGGTGACGCCAAACCGGCCTGAAGCGACCTGTTTGATCGCCGAGCGCATCGAATCGCCGTTGTCGAGCGGCTTGAAGCGGCTCGCCTCCTCACCGCCTTCACCGGTATTGGACTTGCCACCGATGCGGTTCATCGCGATCGCCAGGGTCGTATGCGCCTCGCGGCTGATCGAACCAAAGCTCATCGCCCCGGTGGCAAACCGTTTGACGATTTCGCTGGCAGGCTCGACTTCATCGAGCGGCACCGGCGCGGCGGCGCTTTAACGTCATCAGCCCGCGAATAGTCAGCAACCGCTCGCTCTGGTCGTTAA
The DNA here is from genome assembly GCA_963735445.1 of uncultured Alphaproteobacteria bacterium. Taxonomy (GTDB): domain Bacteria; phylum Pseudomonadota; class Alphaproteobacteria; order ATCC43930; family CGMCC-115725; genus AP-15. The sequence goes on along the minus strand of CAVTLC010000048.1, from coordinate 63,392 downwards.
TCGTGGCGGCAAAGGCGCGATACTCGTCTTGCGAGTTACCACGCACCGCGTGCTGCAATTTCGCAATCGATTGCGGGGTCCAAGCGTGATCCTCGCCGCGCAGCCGAAACGCGTAATCGCCGCCGACATCGAGCATTTCGTGATAGATCGGGTTTTCGCCATAGGCGTGGCGGTGGCGCTCGACGGCCTCTAGAGCGATCTCGCGCAGACCCACGCCCTCGATCGTCGTCGCCGTCCCGGTAAAGTATTTCTCGACAAAATCGCTGGCGAGGCCGACCGCATCAAAGATTTGCGCGCCGCAATAGGACTGATAGGTCGAAATGCCCATCTTGGACATGACCTTGAGGATGCCCTTGCCGACCGCCTTCAGGTAATTCTTCTGCACCGCCTCAGCGGTAAGCGGCAGATCGTTTTCGATCCGGATCTGCTCCAGTGTGGCAAAGGCGAGATAGGGGTTGACCGCTTCGGCACCATAGCCGGCAAGTGCGCAAAAATGATGGACCTCGCGCGCCTCGCCGGTTTCGACCACGATGCCGGTTAGAGTCCGCAGCCCTTGCCGGATCAAGTGATGGTGCACCGCCGAAGTCGCGAGCAACGCCGGGATCGGCACCCGTTCGGCCGAAGTCGCCCGGTCTGACAGGATCAGGATGTTGTGCCCGGCCTCGACAGCCGCGGTTGCTTCGCGACACAACCGGTCGAGGGCCGGCGCCATGCCGTCGGCGCCCTCGGCCGCCGGCCAGGTGGCATCGAGCGTGTCGGTGCGGAAGGCCGGGACCAGCGTTTCGATGGCGTGGATCTTTTGTAGGTCGACATCGGTCAGGATCGGCTGCGCCACTTCGAGCCGGTAATGCGAGCCGGCTTCGTGACCTAACAGGTTCGGCCGCGGCCCGATCATCGACACCAGCGACATCACCAATTCTTCACGGATCGGGTCGATCGGCGGATTGGTGACCTGGGCAAAATTCTGCTTGAAATAATTGTAAAGCAGCTTGGGCTTGGTCGAGAGTGCGGCGATCGGCGTGTCGGTGCCCATCGAGCCGACCGGGTCGTCGGCATCGCGCGCCATTGGTTCGAGAAAGAACTGGATGTCCTCCTGGGTGTACCCGAAGGCCTGCTGCTGGTTCAGGTGCGTCGCTGGGTCGTTGGGTCGCGTTGGGACGAGCGCCCGGGAATACTCTTCAAGATTACCCTCGGATACATCAGGCAATTCAGAGAGCTTAAACTGAGTTGCCTTCAGCCACGATTCGTATGGGTGCTCGGCGGCGAGCTTTTGCTTGATCTCGTCGTCGTCGATAATCCGGCCTTCCTCAAAGTCGATCAACAGCATCTTGCCGGGCTGCAGCCGCCATTTGCGCCGGATGCGTTCCTCCGGCACCGGCAGGACGCCCGCCTCCGACGCCATGATCACGTGATCGTCGTCAGTGATCACATAGCGCGCCGGCCGCAAGCCGTTGCGGTCGAGGGTAGCGCCGATCTGACGGCCGTCGGTAAAGGCGATCGCCGCCGGACCGTCCCACGGCTCCATCAAGGCCGCATGATATTCGTAAAACGCCCGCCGCTGCGGATCCATCAGCGGGTCGCCGGCCCACGCCTCGGGGATCAACATCATCATCGCATGCGACAACGAGTAGCCACCGCCGATGACCAGCAATTCGAGTGCATTGTCAATGCAGGCGGTGTCGGATTGGTTTGGCCCGATCAGCGGCACCATCTTCGCGAGATCGGAGCCCAGCAATTCCGACGTCATCGCCTGGCGGCGCGCGTGCATCCAATTGACGTTGCCGCGAACCGTGTTGATCTCGCCGTTGTGGCACAAGAACCGATAGGGATGAGCGAGCCGCCAGGACGGAAAGGTATTGGTTGAAAATCGCTGGTGAACGAGCGCCAGCGCCGAGACAGTCAGCGGATTGCGCAGATCCTGGTAAAAGCTGCCAACCTGCGGCGCTAATAAGAGACCCTTGTAAACAAGGGTGCGCGTCGAAAAGGACGGCATATACAATTCGGGCAGACCCGGGAGACCGTGTTGCTGACTAAGCGCGGTCAGGGTGTTCAGCGTCTGCTTGCGGATCGTCAGGATCTTGCGCTCGAACGCGTCCTGATCGGGGAGCGCCGGGTCGGCGGCGATAATCGCCTGGCGGATGACAGGCATCGTTTCGATGACACGTTCACCAAGCCCGGTCGTGTCGATCGGCACGTCGCGCCACCCGACCAAGGGTTGGCCTTCAGCGCGGATAAAATGCTCGATATGACCGATCGCAAAATCGCGCGCCTCGTTGTCGCGCGGCAGAAAGCACATCGCGACCGCATATTGTCCGGGCGCGGGTAGTGTCAGACCTTGACTGTTTGCCCAATCACGCAGCAATGCATCCGGCATCTGGATCAGACAGCCGGCGCCATCCCCGACCAGCGGATCGGCGCCGACAGCGCCCCGATGGTCGAGATTTACCAATATTTGCAGGCCGCGCTCGATGATGTCGTGCGATTTTCGCCCTTTTATGTTAGCGACGAAGCCGACGCCGCAGGAATCATGCTCGTTGCGCGGATCGTAAAGTCCCTGTCTCCCGGGCACGGCCATTTCGGATGCTCTTCACCTGAACTAGTTTCACGAGTCGTCGCGGCGCATCGGTGAACGCTCGCGGCAAACTAATAATAGACATGTCCGCGCGTGCGAATCGAGGCTTAATCGCGCGTTCGCCTGTCACCGCGAGCGAACACCCTTCACTAAACAACCGGCGCGAGTAGCGGGCGTTTCACGAGGTCGGCGACCGCACCGGACGACCACAGCGATATGCCGGCCTGCGCCCTGCGACGAAAGAGGTGATTTCGAGCTCATCCCCATTCCAGGTTCTTTCTATTTCTCATGCCATCCTTTCCTGTTGTGTTGCTCTGCGCTGTTGCGGAGCTGGTGATCAGCTTTTGCGTGGGATGGGCGGTAATGCGCCGCATCGCTGCGCCTCGCGTCGTGGCTCTGGTGCTGGCGCCAGCCGCGGGATGGGCCGTCTTTAATGCACTGGCGTTGCCGATCCTGACAGCGACCAGCTTTACGCGCGCCACCGTGGCGATGCTTTCCGGCGCTGCGGTCCTTGGAGGCCTCGCGGTATCTCGGCGGCAGCGGCCGCCAGTGGTGGAACCCCGTCCGGTTGGTGTTTCGGTGTTGGTCCTCGCCGCTGCGGCATTACTCGCCGTCGTACCGGCGCTTGCGGTTTGGCCGAAATTCGGCGCCGGGGGAATAGTTCTCAGCGAAGCGATGTTCGACCACTCGAAAGCGGCCATTATCGACGACATCATCCGCTTGGGACTACCACCGGGCAATCCGTTTTTTGCCGGCAGTGGGCCGCGCCTCGTTTACTACTACCTGTGGCACTTCAGCGCTGCGATCCCGGCCACTATTGTTTGGCGCCAGCGGGTGGGAAGCCGATATCGCGCTGACCTGGTTCACCGCTTTCGCCTCGCTGTGCCTGATGATCGGGCTCGCGGTCTGGTTCGCAGGACGGACAATCGCGGCATTCTTGGTGGTGTTGCTCAGCCTCTCCGCATCGCTGAAACCCGCGCTCGGCTGGGCACTTCCCGCCACCGTCCTCGACCGCGTGCTGGCCCAAACTCAATGGCCGGAAAGCTGGATATTTCAGGCGAGCTGGGCGCCACAGCACTTGGCTTCGGCAGGCTGCGTCGTGGTGGCGGTGCTACTCTTGTCCCGACTAGCCGTCTCACGCGATTGGCTGATCGCGCCGCTGCTGGCGGTCGTCGCAGCCGCTGCGTTCGAAAGCTCTGCCTGGGTGGGCGGCGTCATCTTTGCCGCGGCGGCGCTGCCGATTACCATCGCTCTCCTGGTCATGGCCGAAGACGGTCGAGCTCGGGTCGACCTCCTCTTTAAGGGGACGCTGGCGGTCGTTCTTGCGGTGGCAATCGCGTTTCCTTTCTTGCGCGACCAGTTTTTCGCAACCGCGGCCCGGGGGGCGGGGGCTCCGATTGCCTTTCACCCATTCGCGGTGCTGGGTCCGATCATTCCGGCAGCGGTCCGGCCATATCTGAACCTGCTTGCCTTTTGGCTGATCCTTACGGTGATCGAGTTTCCGGCAATTTATTTCACCGGGGCTCTGGGCCATTTCCGAAAGAATTGCCGAGAAGGGAAGGGCGCTCGCCGAACAGAGATTTGCTGTCGGGCTTGCCCTGCTCGCTCTTGCGAGCTTCGCGGTTCCCTGGCTCTTCGCCAGCACAATTGCGAACAATGATCTCGGCTGGCGGGGCGTGCTGCCCGGTATCCTCGTCCTGACGATCTTCGCCGCCGCGGGCCTCGCGTGCTGGATTCCGACCAGGCGCAGCCTCGCCATCGCAGGCGTCGCATTCTGGGTACTTGGTATTCCCGGCGGTCTGCGGATAATCCAAGAGAATGCGACCGGCCTGCACTCGCCGTCAGCGCCAATCTTTGCCGGCGCTCCGGAACTCTGGGCCGCCGTCCGCCGCCACACTGCACCAGCAGAGCGCGTCGCCAACAATCCCTCATTCCTCGCCGACAGCGTGCGCTGGCCCGTCAATCTTTCCTGGGCATTACTGGCGGATCGCCGCTCCTGCTACGCCGGCTGGAATTTGGCGCGCGCCTTTGTGCCATTGCCGGGTCCCGAGATCGACCGGATCAGCGCCTTGTTCAAACGCATATTCGCCGGCGACGCCTCGCCGGAGGAAGTCAGGGATCTTGTTGCTCGCTTCGATTGCCGTGTTGTTGTGGTGACCCCGAGCGACGGCGCATGGCGCCGTGACGTCTTCGCAATGAGCGGCTATTTCCGCCTGGTCGAAGAGAGGGCAGGGCGCTGGCGGATTTATCGAGCAGCGGACGGTGTGCGCGACCGCAATTGATCATTATCGCTTGGGGCCGTGGCGACTCGAGCAAAAGTAGCGACGATCCGCACCGCAGCTCGCAGCGAACCGCGCAATGAGCCCGCAACCTTAGAGGCGCCGCCGCTGCGCCGGCGATATGGCATCGGCAGTTCGAGAATACGCAATCCGGCGCGCGCCGCTCGCATCTGCATCTCGATGTTCCAGCCGTAGGTCATTTCGCGCATACCCAGGCGTTCGAGACAGTCGCGGCGGATCGCGCGATAAGCGCACATATCGGTGTAGCGCACGCCGTATAGCGCCTTGGTGCCGAGCCCGGCGAGATAACCGGCCAATAGCTGGTGCCAGCTCATGGCGCCTGGCTCGCGTTCGCCGCGGGCGCGCGAAGCGATAACGAAATCATATTCGCCGCGCCGGATCGGCTCGACGAGCCGCATCATCAGATCACCGCGATCGGCGCCATCGCCATCCATAAACACGATGATGCCGCATTCGGAGGATGCTGCCGCGACGCCGGCCATGCAGGCGCGGCCATATCCCCGAGCGCCCACCGAGATGACACGTGCGCCGGCGCTCGCCGCTATTGATTGGGTGCCGTCATCGCTGCCGCCATCGACGACGATGATCTCGCTCGCCAACTCGCGCGGGATCTCCGCAACGACTCCTTTGATTGATTGAGCTTCGTTGAAGGTCGGGATGACGACAGCAGCGGCTACAGGCTCCATCGCAAACCGCAATTCTGGCACGGTTTCGGCGGCGTATCGCCCACCAAAGCGGCGCGAAAATCCTGGTACGCGCTGCCGTTCCAGATCTCGCGCAAGGTCTCTTGGGTTGCATTGCCGAGGGTGTAGGTCTCGTAGCCGCGCGCGGAAAACGGCGCAATGCAGCATGGCAACGCGCGGCCATGTGCGGTGAAGTACATCAGCGACCACGGGCGGCGACAGCCCGACCATGGCGCGTTTTCCTCTGCGCGCTTCAGACTGGCGCCGGGCTCGGTCGCGCCCGAGGCATCGATCGTGACGCCAAGCTCGCGTCCGAGCGCCTGTGCCGCGGCGATTGCCTCCTCTTCCTCGCGCTGGGTTTTGGCGAACAACGACGACTCTTCGCGCGCCAGCCCGCGGCCGAGATCGTCAAAGACCAGGCGCTGTAAATAGACTTCACCAACCCCGATCCGAGCCGCGAGCCTGACAAAATCCGGCAGTTGCTCTACCGTTTCCTTGAGGCCGGTCAGCCACAATGAAACCCGCGGGGTCGAGGCTCCGATCTCTTTCTGCAGTGCTATGAACTCGCCGACGTTGCGGACAATGCGGTCGAAGAAATTCTTGCCCCGGACCTTGAAGAAGCTTTGCGCCTCGGCAGCATCGAGCGACACCCGCAACTCGTCGAGACCGGTATCGATGATCTCGCCACGCTTGCGCGGCGCCAGCAATGTGCCATTGGTGTTAAACAGAACGTAAACACCGCGCTGTTTCAGATAGCGGATCATGCGCGGCAAATTTTTGACCATCATCGGCTCGCCGACGCCGTGCAGGACTGCGCGGGTGAGGCCGGGTAGCTGGTCGACGATCGACGTGAAGAGCTCCCAGCTCATATCCGCCGGCGGCTCCAATTCCTCGAATGTGCGCGGGCAGGTCTCGCACAATAAATTGCAGCGGTTGGTGACCTCGAGGTAGACGCAGACCGGCGGCGCCTCGGCGATCGGCGAACGCTTTTCGTCTACTAACTCGAAATAGCGGCGGGCCACGATTGGTGTGATCTCAGGCAATACTGGCTCCCTCGATCCGACAGGATGCGCTCGATTTGTCGCCTGGCTCCGCCGTCAGCAGCTCGCGAATTCGCAGCCGCTCGACGCATTCCGCCGTCGCCGGCGCGCGAAACGGATCGAGGCCGGCTCGCGATGGCGCGTTCAGTTCGTGGCATAGTCGACGCAACGCCACCGCGTCGTCGACATCATACCAGGGGGCGAGCTCGACGACCGGCAGGCCGAGCGCTCCCGCCCGTTCGCGGGTCTGCGCGGCGACCTTGCTCGTGCTCCAGGCGATGTCTTCAAACAGGTGCAGGTGCGGCGCTTTCATCCCGAGCAGGTAATAGCCGCCATCCTCGGCCGGACCGAGGACGACGCGATCTCCCGCGAATGCAAGCACCTGAGCCGCTTCCGACAACAGAGATGTCGGCAAATTCGGACTATCCGAGTTCAACAGGCAAACCGAATGATGACCATCGGCGAACAAGGATTGTGCTGCGTGCAACAAACACCGACCAAAGCCCTGAACACGCGGCGCGCTTACCGCTGCCCCGTCCGCGAGGACAAAACGGGTGTCCTGGGCAAGCATTCCGTCAAACAACGCTTCGGAGCCAGCCGGTGCATAGGCGACATAGCCGGATATTTTCGCGCCGCGAGCGGCGAGCGTGATGTTTCGGGTGACGTCGCGCAGAAACGCCGCACTCAGCGCGGCGGCGATGCTTGGCGTCAATGGTGGGACGAGCCGGGTCTTGACCTGGCCAGGCACCGGAGCCTTGGCCATTACCGCGATCGCGCAGCCGCCCTTACGCGAAATACCGTTCGGCTTCACGATCCGCTGAACCAGTTGTAGCCGCGATCTTCCCAAAACCCGCCCGGATAGCGATTGGTGACATAGATTGTCGTCACCCATTTCGGGTTCTTAAAGCCGAGTTTTGTCGGGATGCGCACCTTGAACGGATAGCCGTATTTAGCCGGCAGTATCTCGTCGGCGAATTTGACGGCCATGATGGTTTGGGGATGCAGGGCGGTTGGCATGTCGATACTGCCATAATAGCCGTCGGCGCACTGAAAGCCGACATATTTCGCGGTAAGGTCGGCCCCGACCCGCTGCAAGAAAGTCGCTCAGCTTCGGGCCGCTCCACTTGCCGATCATGCTCCACCCTTCGATGCACACGTGGCGCGTGATCTGGCTTTCTTGCGGCAGAGTGTAGAGCTGCTCGACCGACCAGGGTCGCTTGTCGGCAATCAGGCCGGACAATTCGAGGCGATAATCGGCGGCAGAAAAGCTTCGGCGCATCGCTAGCAGGGAAGAAGGCGTTGTAACGGAAATCGCGAACGACATCGCTCTCCGAGTAGGTCGGCGCCAGCCTCTTATCGCTAAACAGAAATGCCTGCGCGCGGTCATTCCACCGCGACATCGCCTTCAGGACATTTTGGACGCTGCGGTGATTGGATACGTCGCAACCGGTCAACAACGTCAGCGCTCCGAGGCTTAATGTCTGGCGCAAAAACACTCGCCTCTCGATCGCGTTCACGACCGGTTTGCGCTCGAGGACCAGACGGCTCATCGCTATTCTCCCTCGCGCGGATGCGGCGTGTCAGAGGCGCGACCCACGACCATCGCGACCAGAGTCTTTGGCACCAATGCCGTCAGCGCCAGATGCACGACAAGAAACCCGACGATCGCCGCCATGCCAAAGAAGTGCACGACCCGGGCAAATTCGTAGCCTCCGAACAACCAGGTCAGCCACTGCAGTTGCACCGGCTTCCAGATACTGAGCCCGGAGAGGATCGTAACCAAAATGGCCGCCAGAACACCCCAGTAAAAGACCTTCTGCACGGCATTGTATTCGCCGAGCTGATGGCCGAGGTGTCCGCGCAGTGCCGCAAAAAAGTCGCGAGAAAAAGCTCCCACCGAAATCGGCAGAAAATCCCGGCGGAAATGCCCCGAAACCAAACCGATGACGACATAGGCGAGGAAATTCAATACCAGAACCCACATCGCGGCGAAGTGCCATAACAGAGCGTTTGCCAGACCATCCTCGTTGCTGACTGCCTCGTCGATCCGGAAATCGCCGCCTAAAGTCCAGCTCAACGGAAAGCCAAAATGGATCGGCAATGCCGGATAATAATTGTAGATGCGCCAGCCGCTGCCGATCATCACGAGGATCGCTCCAGCGTTGATCCAGTGCATGATGCGGCGGCTCAGCGGATGCAGCTGCACATTCCGCTGTGAGACGATCTGAGTTTGGGCAGGAGCGGTCACGGCAAAATCTCCAATCCGTCGGCGCGGGCCCTTTGCTGCGCGTCGGCGGACCGCAAAAATGTGACAAACTTCGAAGCATTCGGGCTCAACGCGTGTTCGGTCTGCGCGACCCAATAGACGACTGGCGGATAGCCCGCCGCCGGCAAGGGCTCGGCAACCGTGAATGCCGGGTTGGCGGCGACATCGGTGGCATAGATAATCGCGAGCTTCACCTTACCCTGCGCCAAGAGGTAGGCCGCGTCCGCAGTACCGACGACGCCCATCGACTTGGCGCTGACCGCCTGCCACAGGCCGAGCGATTGCAACGCCTTTTGACTATCGGCGCCGGCTGTTGCCGCCCACGGATCGACAACGGCAATCGGTTCCTTGCCGGCGACTGCTGCCAGTTTGTCGGCTGAGGGTGACCCACCATCGGCACCATCTGAGCCGCCGGAAAGCGACGCGACGACGAGATGATTGCTCCAGACGCGCTCGACGGTCTCCTTCTTGATCAGATGTTGGTCGGCGGCAGCATCAGCTTCCGCATCACCCTCGCCGATAACGACGTCATCGCGGGCATGATGCGCGATCTGCTGCAGCAAAGCCGGGGTCGGCGAGGTGAAGACGCGGACTTTGATGCCGGTCCGCGCGCGCCACAATGCCCCGATATCGGCGACCACGTGCTGCAGTGTCGGCTCGCAAAACACGACCACATCGGGCGCCACCGGGTAATCGGCGTGCGCCGGAGAGGCGAGGCCAAGCAATGACCCTAACGCCAACAGAGCCAAGACCGGACAGACGAGAACCTCGAGAGATACGACATACCGCCTTACCTGTGACAGTAGCATACCCATGTCGACTTCCGTAGTCGTACAGTCCAGCGATTGCACGAGTATGCGTGCAATGCAGACCGAGTGTCGATCGCGTCAGATTTTGTATCGAGTCAGGTCGTTAGGGAAGGTCCGGTCACGACAAAGTGACGGGTCAACTCGACAACGTTGGCGGCCTTCGAAGAAGCTTTTACTTCTATCTGGTGGTCACCTCAGATCGCGCTTCGAGCCGCCGCTTCGCGCGCCGGGGCATCATCTATGATGTGCGGGCTGACGGTGACCTGATGAGTCCCGGTATCTGGCCGAGCTTGCTAGGCGCGCCGCAACTTGTCGGCCGCGCGGCTTACATACGAGGTATGTTCAGCCTGATTGTGCGCCGGGGTGCAGTCTGCCCCTGCACCACCGGCATCGACCAGAGCCCGAGCCTATGCTGCCGCTGCCTTCGGTCTGCGGTCCAGGCATCAGCCATCTGGCTGCTTTATGTTAGCGTTGGCTGTTGCGCGGGGGATATGGGCTCCCTTGCGAATTGGTCTGATCGAGACCGGCCCGAACCTCGCGCGCCAGCTCATAGGGGTCGGTGCCGATCTTGAGCTGGTGCGAGAAGTAGAGCTGCGGCTGCTCCTCAGTCTCCTGATTGTAGAGGCAGTGCACGTCCCACGGTGGGTTTTGGCCACGCATAACGCTCATCAGCGGATTCAGAGAGCGTGATCGCCACGTCCAGGAAAACAGCGGGATCAGCACGTCCTGCAAGGGAAAACTCTAAGAGACCAGTATAACAACCGCCCATGGCCAGGATGTGATTAATATCCGAGATCAACTGCGGGGATCGCGATGATCCAGGAAATCCCGAGCCGCACCCTGGGTTTTGTCCTTAACGACGTCGCGCGTCTGATGCGCAAACGGTTCGAGCAGCGCGCGCGCGCCGCCTCGCTGGGCTTGACCCGGGCGCAAGCCGCGGTGCTCGCCAACCTCGCGCGCCAGGAGGGCATCAATCAAGTCAGCCTGGCGCAAATCCTGGAATTGGAGCCGATCACACTAGCCCGGCTGCTCGATCGGTTACAGGCGGCCAGCCTTATCGAGCGCCGCCCCGATCCGAAGGATCGACGCGCCCACCTGCTTTATCTGACCGAAGCCGCTTACCCACTGCTCGACCGGATTTTCGCGCTTGCTGCCGAGGTCCGCGAAGATGCGCTTGCCGGCATCCCGGAGCCTGACCGCGACCTGCTTCTCGATATGATGATCGCGATGAAGGCCAATTTGATCGAACAAGCAGCGGAAGCCGAGGGTGTAAACTCGACAGACCCGGCCGAGGGCGCCGACTGACGCTTCGGTTTCATCGCGAGAGCGCGGCTTATATAATGGGAGCGGCCGGCGAGAGCGGCGCGGAAGTTTGCGCGACCGCACTATTTCGGCCGGCGAGGCGAACAAGGAGGCCCCGATCATGTCAGCCGCACCGCAGACGCGCGAATCCGGGTTCAAGACCAATCCCGACTACAAGATAACCTTCGAGCCTTCGCCCCGTCGCGTGCGGGTCACATTCAACGGCGAAACCATCGCCGACAGCACCAATGCTCGTCTGCTGTTCGAAACCCGGCACCTGCCGGTGTATTATTTTCCTCGGTCGGATGTGCGGCTCGATCTGATGACGCCAACCGACCACCACACTTTCTGTCCGTATAAGGGGACTGCGTCATACTGGACGATAAAAGTCGGCGACAAGGCCTCAGAAAACGCTGTCTGGGGTTATCCCGACCCGTTCGAGGAGGTCGCCGAGATCGGTGATTTCGTCGCGTTCTACTGGGATCGAGTTGATCATTGGTACGAGGAGGATGAAGAGATCTTTGTTCACCCTCGCGACCCTTACAAGCGCGTCGACGTGATCCAGTCCTCACGGCCGGTGCAGGTTATTCTCGGCGGTGAAGTTCTTGCCGAGACACGGCGCGCCCGGTTTCTGTTCGAAACGCGGTTGCCGACCCGCTACTACATCCCGCCTGAAGACGTGCGCATGGATCTACTGATCCCGAGCGACAAGACGACGGCCTGCCCTTACAAAGGCAAGGCGCGGTATTACTCGGCCAAGATCGGCGACCGGCTCTATGAGGACATCGTCTGGAGCTATCCCGACCCGATCCCGGAATGTCCCAAAATCAAGGGCTATCTCTGTTTCTACAACGAGCATGTCGACGAAATTCGGGTCGATGGCAAGACCGTGCCAAAGCCGGTGACACCTTGGTCGAAGGACTGGAAGGAGAAGGCGGCCACCGTCCCCGATTCACGCGGCCCGGTCGTCCGCCCCTAGCAGCAAATCGACCGTTTGCCGAACCGGTAGTTGAGCAGCATCCGGTCGCCAGCGGCGCACGCCGAGGGCCGCATTCCCACTCCGACCGGCGCGGAGCCGTCGAAAGCGCGCTGCGACCTCAGTCCGCGGTAAATAGCATTGTGAATTCCGACGCGGGCAGGGAGGGTCAGTAGAGGCGCGTTCGGTAGCTTTCGGCGGTTTGGCGCTCGGCTTCGTCGGGGTCCATGCCGCCGACTTGCTCGGCGATAATGCGGCCGAGCGATGGCCATTCACCGCGCGCGACATGCTTCTCCGGGTTCCATAAATCGGAGCGGATCAGCGCCTTGCCGCAGTGAAAATAAATCTCCTCGGCGGCGACCAGGATGCCACTGCGCGGCGCCTTGCCATTGACCGCGAGCGGTTCGAGGATCGCGAAATCGGTCGTCACGGTAGCGCGACCGTTGACGCGCAGGGTCTCGTTGATCCCCGGTACAAAAAAGATCAGCCCGACGCCGGGCCGCGTTAGCAGATTGCCTAAGGTGTCGACGCGGTTGTTCCCGAGGCGATCGGGGATTAACAAGGTCGTGTCGTCGATAACCCGGACAAAGCCCGGGGCGTCGCCTTTGGGTGACGCGTCGCAGCGCCCCGATGGGTCCGATGACGCGATCACCAGAAAGGGCGACATGGCGATGAAATTGCGGCAATGCCGGTCGAGCCGGGTCAATTGCTTTTTGACGGCCCGCTCCATCGGCTCACCATAGATTTCGCGTAGTTGCTGCGGGCTCTCGATCGTGTCCACCAGCCGTCTCCTTTGCAACGCACGCGCTAGTATGCGGGAGCAAAGGTGAAAGCGCCATTGGCATTGGCCTCCAGCACGAGTATCAGTCGGAAATTAGTGGGATGAGGCTGGGGCATGGAGGCTCGCGCGGTCGAAGCGGTTGGGACCTTCATGGGCGTGCCCGCCTCGCGCGATCTGTCGGCGAGCAAAGCGGCCGTGCTCGGCATTCCGTTCGATTGCGGGTTTCACCCGACGCGCATTGGGGCGCGGCTCGGGCCGAATTCGATCCGCGAGCACTCAGGCCTGATCCGGCGCTACGAGCCGCCAGTTCGTGATTACGATCCCGTCGCACGGCTCGGCCTCGTCGATTACGGCAATGTAAAATTGCGCTCTGGCTATGTTACCGAGGCGTTCGAAAACATCGAGGAGGCGGTCGCGGAAATCGTCGAAGCCGGCGCCGTTCCGGTGACGATGGGTGGCGACGGTGCGGTGACCCTGCCGCAATTGCGCGCCTTGCATCGGTATCAATCCGATCTTGTCGTGTTGCACATCGACGCGCATACCGACACCTATCCCGATGACGGCGAGAGCAAGTTCACCAACGCGACCACCTTTACCCGCGCCGCCGAGGAGGGCGTCGTTGACGCCAAGAACTCGATCCATCTCGGCGCGCGCGGTGCGGTGGCGCTGCCCGGCCTGTTCGAATACACCCGCAATTGGGGCTATGAACTGATCCCCGGGGTCGAGCTCGAAAGCCTTGGGATACCGGCGGTTCTCGCGCATATCCGCCAGCGGCTCGCGCGGCGCCCGGTTTACCTTTGCTTTGACATGGATGTGTTCGACCCGTCGGTGGCGCCGGGAGTTTGCACCCCGAGTTGGGGCGGGCTCAGCGCCAAAGAGGGTTTGGCGATCCTCGACGGGCTCGCCGAACTCGACCTTGTCGCCTTCGATGTCAACACCGTGAGCCCGCCGCATGACAGCGCCGGGATGACCGCGTATCTCGCCGGCACCGTCATGCACAAATGCCTGCAACTCGCCTGCGCCGGGCTGGAGCGCGGGCGTTCAAACCAATTGGCAGGCTAAAGATGGCGGCCGGTCATTTTCGCGTCGAATACGAGGAACGACCCGAGGGCGGCCAGGTCGCCCGGCTGACGATCGATAACGCCGCCAAGCTCAACAGCCTCAATTCGGGGCTGATGCAAGAGATCATCGACAAGATGACCGGGGTGGCGGCCGACCCTGATTTGCGGCTCGCGATCCTGACCGGCGCCGGCGGTCGCGCCTTTGTCGGCGGCGCCGACATTGCCGAGATCGCCGCGCTCGATCACGCCAGCGCCCGCCGTTTCATCACCCTCGTCCATCACTGCTGCGCCGCGTTCCGTCATCTGCCGGCGCCGGTGATCGCGCGCATCGATGGCTACGCGCTGGGCGCCGGTCTCGAACTCGCCGCTGCCTGCGATTTGCGCGTCGCAAGCGAGACTTCGGCCTTTGGCATGCCGGAGGTGGCGATCGGCATTCCCTCAGTCGTCGAAGCAGCGCTGTTGCCGAAATTGATCGGCCAAGGCCGCGCCCGCCGACTATTACTATCAGGCGAGACGATCGGTGCCGCCGAGGCATTGGCCTGGGGGCTGATCGATAGTGTTGCCCCGGCTGACGGCCTCGACGAGGCGGTAGCGCGCTTGGCGCAGCCGATCCTCGCCGCCGGACCGCTCGCGATCCGGTTGCAAAAGTCGTTGATCCTCGAATGGGAAGAATTGCCGGCCGAAGCGGCGATCACGCGCGGGATCGACGCCTTTGTCAGCGCCTTCGATAGCGACGAGCCGGCGCGCATGGCGGGGATGGCGCTCGCCCGGCTGCGCGACCGCCGGCGCAGCGGTAGTCCCGGATAATGGCGACCGCCCGCCGGCGCAAGCCAAAGCAGCTCGGAGAAGCGGCAACCGATGCGCCCCATTACGTCGGCCACCGCGAAAGGCTGCGTCAGCGCTTGATCGAGGCCGGGGCAGAAGCGCTGCCCGATTACGAATTGTTGGAAGTCATTTTGTTCGCGAGCAACCCGCGCGGCGACGTCAAGCCTCTCGCGAAAGAACTTCTCGACCATTTCGGCGGTTTTGCCGCGGTGGTCAGCGCTGAACCGGACGCGCTGTTCGCGGCCGGGCTCGGATCGGCCGGCGTCGCAGCAATCAAGTCGGTGCGCGAGGCAGCATTACGGCTGATGCGTGGCGAATTGCAGGATCGGCCGGTCGTCAGCTCCTGGGATCAACTGATCGATTATTGCAGCGCCCACGTCGCGCACGGCAAGATCGAGGAATTCCATATCCTATTTCTCGACCGCAAGAACGTGCTGATTAAACATGAGCGCCAGCAGCGCGGCACAGTCGATCACACTCCGGTCTACCCGCGCGAGGTCGTCAAGCGGGCGCTCGATCTCGGTGCCTCGGCATTGATCCTGGTGCACAACCACCCGTCGGGTGATCCCACTCCATCTAAGGCCGATATCGCCGTGACCCAGGACATCAAAAAGGCCGCCGCCCCGCTTGGTGTTGTCCTCCACGATCATCTAATTATCGGCCGCAACCGCCACACCAGCCTGCGCGATCTCGGCCTGATCTAAAAGCCAGGGGGAACCCGTGTTCACGAGCTTGTCCGACGAGCAGCGCCAATTTATCGGCACCGTGCGCGAGCTGGCGCAGGGCGAATTCCGCGCCCGCGCGCAGGATTACATGAACGGCGCTTTTCCGTGGGAGAACATGCGACGGCTCGCCGAGTTGGGCGTGCTTGGCATGGCGGTGCCCGAGGAATATGGCGGCCTCGGGCTGCCGGTGTTCGACACCGCACTGGTGCTCGAAGAGATCGCCAAGGTCTGTTACGTGACGGCGATGGCGGTGCTCGGCGAGGTCGGGGTCCAGACCCGGATCATCTCGGTTTACGCGCCGGAACCGATCAAACAGCGCATCCTACCGGCAGTCGCTAGCGGCGATTGCCTGCTCGCGATCTGTATGACCGAGCCCGACGCCGGCACCGACGTCGCCAATTACAAGACCAATGTCGACCGGGTGGGCAATCGGCTGCGGCTTAACGGGGTCAAGACCTTGATCAGCCGCGCGGAGGAAGCCGGTATGTTCGTCGTCTTCACCCGCATCGACAAGAAGCCGGGGCGGGAAGGCATCGGCTGCGTTCTCGTCGAAAAGGGCACGCCCGGGTTTTCGGTCACCGGCACCTATCACACGATGGGCGGCGAAAACCTGCATGAAATCCGGTTTGAGGATTGTGAACTGCCGCCCGAAAATCTCGTGCTTGAGGACGGCTTTCGAAAATTGTTGTCCGCGTTCAACACCCAGCGCTGCCTGAACCCCAGCATATCGTTGGGTCTCGCCGAGGGGGCGTTTGAAGAGGCGGTCAAATACGTCAAGGAGCGCACGGCGTTTGGCCGTGCAATCGGCGACTTCCAAGGGATGCGCTGGAAGATTGCCGAAATGTACCGCGAGATCGAGGCGGCGCGCAGCGTGCTTTATCGCGCATGCGCCACCGCCGACCCATTCCCTGACCCGCTATTGGCCGCGGTCGCCAAGGTCACCTGCAATGAAATGGCGCTGAAGGTGACGAGCGAGGCAATCCAGGTTCACGGCGGTTATGGCTTTACCGACGAATTCCCGGTGTCGCGCTTTTATCGCGGCGCTCGCTACGGGACCTTGGGCGGCGGCACCAGCGAGACCCTGCGCGATCTGATCGGCAAGCGCGTCATTGCCGGTTTTGACCCCATCGACGGCATCCTCGGATTCGGCGCCTTCTGACCCGCGGTTCACGGCGGAACATGCGAGAGAGTGCGTTTTATTTCGGTTTCTGACTGTCCGGGCGGCCGCGCAAGGTGAGGATATAGGCGATTACATCTGCCGATTGCTCGGGCGACAAGATCAAATTCGGCATCTTCGGGTGTGAGGTCAGCAAGAAGGCGTTGAGCGCTGTCGCGGTCATGCCGGGCGTGTTGGCGACAGTCTCGAAATCCGGACCGATGTCGAACATCCGCGGCGCGTGCGGGTCGGGTTCGACGGCGTGGCATGGGGAACACACACGCTTAGCAAAGACACGCCCGGTCTGCGCATCCCCGGCACCCTCCTCGGCATTGGCCGCGAACGCGATAGTGGCCAAGAGAGCGACCGGCAGGATCACCGTTTTAAGACTGGCACTCGGCATGCGGAATTTGCGCCATTTGGTGAAAAAGCGACCCCAGTGGGAACCGGGTTCGATAGTAGGGACGATCTGAGTGAGTAGAGTTCGGACCGTCTGGTCCCTAAGCTAGCGATCTTAAATCCCGACGAATTGATCCAAATCAACCTCAGGCATCGCGCGAGCGACTGCGTGATGGGGTGGTTTGGCGTGTGGCCGGTCTATTTGCGCCCAGAGATCAGGCCGCGGGCAATAACCGAGCACCGGGACTTCGGTGCCGCTCCGCATCTGACCCGCGCGGCTTTGGCGCCAAGAACATGCTGAGACTCCTACAGCCGCGCTCAGTGGGGTCGGTACAGGCGAGCAAGGTAATCGAATTACGGGCTCACCCGCCTAATGCGCACGCCGCTCTAATCCCGCGGGAGCCGCATCTCCGGCTTGCCGAGGGTGATGCGGACAAAGCGGAACATTAAGAGTGCGGCGAGCCCGAACGGGATGCAGCAGAACATATAGACCGCGGTCACGGCATGGCCGACCGCCGCCGGTTGGGTGGCGTTGCCGAGCCCCGCAACATTCGCCACCACCCCCGCAATCGCCGCGCCAAAGGCGGTACCGATCGCGCGTATAGAAGCCAGGGCCGATGCGGTGCTGCGATGTTCGTCGGCGGTCACGCTGTCCATCGCGCGCGCAACGAGATGCACGTTGTAAATGCCGATGCCGATCCCCATCGCGAAAGCGCTTATCGTCATCAGCGCCAGTCCCGGCAGTAAGGCTACCGCGGTCAGACAGGCGAGCCCGGTCGTAGCAAGGACCGGCCCCGAGACGAGCGCCAGACGCTCACGTTTTCCCGACCACCCCGAAACGGTGAAGGTGCCGGTAGTCCAACCCAGCGAAATGACGATGCTGAGAAAGTTGATCACAAGCGGCGACACGTGATGCACGACCTGCAGCAACAACGGTAAAAACAACGTCACCGAGGTCTGGGTCATCCCGTGCAACGCCAGGATCCATAAGGCCAACCCGATCGGCGCGGTGAGCGACAGAGCGCCACGCGGAAACAGATTATTGGCCGCCCGCCGGTCGAGCCAGAAGGTCACGCCGACGAGTGCTATCGCAGCGGTAATCAACAGGATGCGCGCTGCAGTACCCGACACCGATCCGCTGGCCGCGACGCACAGCACCCCGGCGGCCAAGGTCCCGAACCGGAGAAACGGCACTCGGGCGAAGCGCTTGCCTTCGCTCTCGCGGTCGAGCCGGTCGGGGATCTTCCAATAGGCGAGACCGGCAAATACCAGCATCAGCGGCGCCATCATCCAGAACGAGCCACGCCACCAATGCATCGCCGCAAACATCCCGCCGACAATCGGTCCGCTGAGATGACAGGCGGTGAAGGTGCCCTGGGAGATCGCGATGATGCGGGTCCGCAGGCGCGCGTCGTACAGGCTCGCGATCAGCGCCATACCGCTCCCCGAGACGAGGCCCCCGGCCCATCCCTGGACGCTGCGCGCGGCGATCAGTGAGCCGATATCCGGCGCCAGGGCACAGCACACCGTGCCAAGCGCGAACACCCCGGCGCCGAGCGTATAAGCGCGCCGGGCGCCGAGACGCGACCACACCATCGCGGTCGAAGCGCCGCCGACGATCGCGCCGATCGTGTAAAGCATCGCCGCCCAGGTGTAGAAGCTCGCCCCGCCGATATCGCGAACAATGGTCGGCATGATGATCGCGATGACCAGCATCTGGGTCGCGTTCATCGCGATGCCGCCAATGATCAGCGCCGAATAAAGCCCGAGCCCGTCGCGAAAAATCTCGCTCCACGAGCCCTTGGCGGTGCCGCCTCCGACCGTCGTTGTGCGCGCGCCCTGCATGAGAGGCAGATACCCGAAGATGATCGCCTGTTGATGGCGCAATTTTGGGCATCAGCCGCGCGCGGTTATCGCGCCGCTGGGCTCCGAGCGCTCGGAACAAGATCGCTGCGGAGGAGTGCCACCGGCCGGGGCGCGAGCTCACTGTCGAACGACAGCTCTCGCTTGCCGAGCTGCCCGCCCCTTCATCTAGGCAGCGCCTCTAGCCACCTCATACGCTACTCTTTGCAACGCAGCCGGGAGGACGACGATATGGCTTACGATATTCAACCGCCGAAGGAGCTGCCCGAGCCCGGTTATTATTACCATTTCAAACATGACCCGAATGGGCCGTTGAATAATTACGCGTATTATATTTACGGGGTCGGCCATCACACTGAAGATGACTGCCGACCCGAAGACGTTTTTATGCAAGTATATCGCCCGCTTTACGAGGAGGCGTATGCTTACCGCAACGGCGGGCTGTTCGACCTCCGGCCGCTCCACATGTTTTACCAACCGGCCAAGTGGAAGGGCAAAGAGGTGCCGCGGTTCACCCGAATTATCGACCCCGACGTGATCGCCCAACTGGAGGCGATCAAGACGCGCCTCTATCCCACCCCTTAGCCGTCGCCACTCGCCGATTGATATCGCCCGCAAGGTCGGCCTGGCGGATTGGGAACTGACCAGCCAAAGACCGACCGGCCTCCATACGAATGCGAGCAACGGCCGCGTCGACCTGGGCCGGGCCCAGCACATTCGCGCTTTGCATTGGCGTGGGGCGCCGGTTGCGCGTAATTTGAGGACCGCCTCGTCGAGGCGGCCCTGATCGCTGTTGATTGCATTCACGACCGCCGCTTCGCGGGTCATGAGGTCGGCAGTGGCCTCTCCGACGCACTTGCCGCCGCCGTGATGACTGCAACCCGGCCGGTAAGCCGTATTTCCCTGCCTTCTCGTTTTCGGTTTTTAGCTGCCCCTGATGACCCAGCCACTATCGGGTTAGCGCGCTGAATATGAAAACCGTTGGATCTTTGATGATCGACGGCCCTTGGGGCCGCTGCAGTGGTGCAGAGGGTGTGATCTGGTTCACTTTACGCGCGCTGCCCGATCTGCGACGATCGCCCCAGTTCACAATGGGAGGTCAACAATGCGCAAATACATCATCGAGCGTGAATTGCCGGCGATCGGCAGCGCCGAACGGCAAGCGCTTAAGGAAGCGGCGCAAAAATCGAATTCGGTATTGAAGGAGCTTGGCCCGGATATCCAATGGGTCGAAAGCTACGTCGCCGGCGACAAGACTTTCTGCGTATATCTTGCACAGAACGAGGAAATCATCCGCGAACATTCCCGCCGCAGCGGTTTCCCAGCCAACAAGATCACCGAAGTCCGCCGCATGATCGACCCAACCACCGCAACCGAAGCGTAGCCGCGTCCTCCAGATCAGTCGCGTATAGCGCGCAAATTGGAGGCTCTCGTGAGCCAGCTGGATGTGGAAGAAGGCCGACGCTACGCGCGGCCTTCTCTAGGGCCTTACCGATTACTGGTGCAGTTGGTAGAGGCGGGTCACATTCTCTGAGGTGATCTTGCGCCGCACGTCGGGCGAGATATTCACCATATTCTTGTCGAGGGTCGCACGCGACCCGGGCCAGATGCAGTCGGGGTGCGGATAATCAGCACCCCAAATGATATTGTCCTCGCCGATTAGTGGGATGATCGGTTCGAGAAATTGATCCTGCTGATAAGTGACGTAGCCCTGACGACGGAAGTAATCGCTCGGCTTTAACTTGAAATTAAGGCTTTTGGCGCGGTCGGCGTATTCGGTGTCGAGCCGGTCGAACACATAGGGCAGCCAGGTCACTCCGGATTCACCGAGCACAAAGTTGAAGTCGGGATATTTTTCGCACGCGCCCGATGCCAGCAACGACACCAGCACTTCCATCGTGTCGAGCTGGAATAACGCCGAGCGCACCAACCGCCACTGGGTGAAATATTTTTGCTCCTGCTCGGGACTGTCGGGGGCCCGCAATGCCTTGAACCCGGTCGAATGGAACGAGATCGGGAAACGACATTCGGCCGCGGCTTCCCACAGCGGAAACCATAAATCGGTATAGAGGGGCGGGGTCATCCGCTTAAAGGCGAGATCGCCGCCCCGCAATCCCATCTTGGCGCAGCGCCGCACCTCGGCTGCGGCTTCGGCCGGGTCGGTGTTGGGGATGATCGCCAGCGGATAAACCCGGTTCGGGTCGGAGCGCTTGGCGAAATCGGCCACCCAGTCATTATAGGTCTTGTCGGTCCAGGCGCGCAGCGATGCATCGTCGATCAGATCGTTGACCATCAGGCAGCCATAGATGATTTCGGCGTCCTGGCCGTCGCGGTCGAGATCGGAGAGGCGCAATTCCGGCGTGGTCGGTCGCGGCTTTGCGCCCGGCCTTGAGCTCCATTCGAAGCCAAGATCCTTCATCTCGTCGATATGGTTGAACATACCCTTTTGGTAAGGCAGGAATCCCGGGCCGACGCCGTTCCACATGCCCCTGTCCTGGTCGTCGACAAACCAGTGCAGCCCATCGTCCTTTTCCACGACGCGCGGCGCCAGCTGCTTCCATTTCTGCGGCGCCTCCGACGACCACAGATCGGGCGGCAGGTAGGTCAGGTCGATGTGGTTATCGCCGGATATCAGCTTTTCTGGCATGTCGGGCTCCTCTTGCTCCTCCGCTGGAGTTCGGACGAGACGTCTGAGGGCTCGCATCGTACGTTCGGCACGCGATCTCCGCTATAGATAAGCACGAATTTACCTCTTATCTGGGTTGTGCAAAGTGCATGACCAATCTTCGCTCGCTCGCAGCAGCGGAGCCGTCCTATGATCCCCTCAGCAGAGACATACCGGGAGAGGACGCATGACGGTAGAGCTCGGAGGCGGCAAGTACACGTTTGCCGTGCGCGATACTTGGGCAAAATTGCCGGATGAGATCGTGTTGGGCGATGTCGCGGCGGTCGGGGTCGACCGCCAGGACCGGGTATACGCGTTCAACCGTGGTGAACACCCGATCGCGGTGTTCGATGCAGAGGGCAACCTGTTGCGCACGTGGGGCGAGGGCGTATTCACCCGACCGCACGGTGTTCATATGGGTCCAGACGATACGATCTGGCTGACCGACGACGGCGACCACACGGTGCGGCATTGCACGCTCGACGGCAAGGTGCTGATGACGCTCGGCGTTCCAGGTGAACCCAAACCCTATATGAGCGGCGAACCGTTTCACCGCTGCACCCATACCGCATTGTCGCCACGCGGCGACCTCTACGTCTCGGACGGCTACGGCAATGCCCGTATCCATAAATTTACCGCAGACGGGAAGTTGCTAATGTCATGGGGTGAGCCCGGCACCGATCCCGGCCAGTTCAATGTGCCACACAATATTTGTTGCGATCCCGACGGCTGGGTCTATGTCGCCGATCGCGAAAATCACCGGGTTCAGATCTTTGACAGTAACGGCAAGTTCGAGACCCAGTGGAACAATCTCCACCGGCCCGAACGGGATGTGCATGGCATTAGGGCCGAACCCTCTCTTCTATATCGGTGAGGGTGGCCCTTCCGGCGAAATCAACCGAGACTGGCCGAATATCGGCCCGCGGGTCAGCATCCACACGCATAAGGGTGAGGTTCTGGCGCGGCTCGGCAAGATGCATGCCGGACTGGAGCCCGGTCACTTCACCTCACCGCATGGCATCGCGGTCGACCAGCACGGCAACATCTTTGTTGGCGAGCTGTCCGGCCGCAGCTGGGGACGGTTTTCAAAAGGTCCACCGCCAAAGCGCATCCGCGTCCTGCACAAGCTCGAAAAGGTGCCGGCCTAGACAAACCATGCCTATCGCAAGCTGAATCCGCGATTCACGCAGCCGGCGCGCCGGCAAGGCGGCTGCCCTGCATTTGGCGAAGGACGAGAAAGCCCACCACGATCAGATTACCAAGGTTGAATAGCGCGCCGGCGGCAAAGGCCGGCGCGTAAAAACCGAAATAATCGTACAGCGCGCCGGCAAACCAGCTGCCGAACGCCATTCCCGACATGCCCGAAAACAACAGTGTCGGCACCCGCCATGACGCGTCCATTGACGGGAAAAGTTCCCGGATGGCGACGACATAGGCCGGGATTATTCCACTAAAGCCGAGCCCGTAAGCGGCAGAAATCGCGAACAGCCCGGCCTCGTTGCGCGTTACCGCGAAGGCGGCGATCGCCAACGCCTGACAGGCTGAGCCGGCGAAGACCGTGCCCAGCCCACCAATCCGGTCGGCGGCCCATCCCCAAAACTGGCGGCTGACAAAAGCGCAGCCGAGCAATACCGAGAGCATCGCCGCGCCTTGGGCAGGGGCGATGCCGAGATCGCTGCAAAAGGCGACGAGGTGGCTCGACGGCATCGCCATCGGCACACAGCACAGAAATGACGCCGCACACAGCAGCAGCTGCACGGTGTTAGCGCTGAGGCCCAGCGCTTTTGTCCCAAGAAAACCGATGCCGGCGAGGCCTGAAGCGCGACCGGGCTGTGGGGCCGGTCGCAACCAGGCGGCCAACGGCACAATCAACAGGACGATAAGGCTGAACCCGAGCATCAACCCACGCCAGCCAAACCAGATCAACGCGCGCTCGAATACCGAAGGCCAGATGACGCCGGCGATGTATTGTCCCGACGAAATCAGGGCGAGCGCTGTGCCGCGGCGTCGGTCGAACCAGCGGCTGATATAGATCAGCAGCGGCGGGTACAGCGCACCGCCGCCGAGAAATCCGATCAGCAGCGCGTGTCCGAGATAAAGCGTGGAGACCCGGCCAGTGGCCGAAACGGCGAGGCCGATTGCTGTCATAACCGCGCCGAAAATCACCGTTCGCCGCACCCCGACGCGGTCCGCAACCCACCCCATCAGGATGCCGCCGGTCCCGGTCCCGACCCAGACCAAGGCAGCGGCGAGCGCCACGACCGAGCGATCGGCATCGAGTGCCGCCGCAATCGGTTTCAACCCGATCACGACGATCAGCGGCGCCCCGTAAGAAATCGACAAGATAGCGATTGCCAAGGTCGCAGCGATCCATGAACCACGTGTCTCCACGCTGTCCGGAAAGCGGCGGCCGGAGGCCTGGGCCGGTGTTCCGAGCGCTCGTGAGTCCGTCATATCGCCACGTTTCTGTGGGCGTTTGCGCATGCGTTCGTGCAGTACTATTACGAACTCGACTGGCCGTGCAATTCGGGCTCGCAGGCCGATCGGCAGCGACGTGCAGAGTGCGCCGGCAATTATGGGCCAAAGAATGATCACGCTGGCGAGGGTAGCGTCGGGCGCTTAGAGTTGGTTCGGAGACCGCCCAGCCGGGAGAACATGCAGTGGCCAAGTTCGCTTATGATCATATTCACCTGCGCAGTCCCAACGCCGAAGAAACCGCCCAATGGTACGAGCGAATGTTCGGCGCCGAGGTGATCCGCTCGATCCAGTCCGATGGAAGGCCGCGGATCGACCTCAATCTCGGCGGCATCGCGGTATTTATCGCGCAAGTCTCGCAAGAGCAGGTGGTCGGCGACCCGCCGGAGCCCCCCTATCTCGGCCTCGAGCACATCGGGCTTCGAGTCGAGGGCATTGACGCGGTCGTCGCCGAACTGAAACAAAAGGGCGTCGAGTTCACGGTCGAGCCGAAAACCATCCGGCCCGGCGTACGAATTGCCTTTTTGCGCGGGCCGCAAAACATCCATATCGAACTGCTCGATCGCAACGTCGCTTAAGGATACGGCGGGTTCCGAGAAGGGGTAAGCTTGTCCTCGGCGCTGGGTCGAATTGCCATTTTCGCCGGCTCGGCCAAGCGACACGGTTGGTCCTTGAGACGATCGCGCTCAGGTGGCTTGCCGGATCAGTTCAGCCCATCGGTCGAGTGCGGGCAGAATCTCCTCGGCTAACGCCGAAGGCAAGCTAACCACAACGCGCGCCACGCCACGGTCACGGTAATGCTTCAGCCGGTCGAGACTTTCGGGGACGCCGAATACTGTAATCGGGACCTCGGCAAGACTGCGGCCTGCTTCGGTCATCATCTCGCGGAACTTTGGTAGAAAATCGGTCACATCCGAATATTGCGGTCGGCCGGCATGTGGAACCCAGCCGTCGCCATAGCGAATTGCGCGCCGCGCCGCATGCGGGAAAGCGCCGCCGACAATCACCGGCGGGTGCGGTTTTTGCACCGGCTTCGGCCAACTTTTCATCTTTGGAAAAGCGACCAGTTCGCCGTGGTACTCGGGCTCGTCTTCGGTCCAGATGGCCTTCATTGCTTCGACCCGCTCGCGCATCAGCTTGAAACGGGTTTGAAACGCAGTGCCGTGATCGGCCATCTCCTCAGCGTTCCACCCTCCCCCGACCCCGAATAGAAACCGTCCGCTCGAGACTTGATCGATTGACGCGACCAGCTTGGCTGTCTGGATCGGATCGCGTTGCGTCACAAGACAGACACCGGTGCCGATCCGCAATTTTTTCGTGACCATGGCCGCCGCGGTCAGGGTTACGAAGGGATCCATCGCGTCGTAATATTTCTGAGGCAGTTCGCCCCCTTGCGGAAATGGCGTCGCGCGGGAACTCGGGATGTGCGAATGCTCGGGCGCCCAGATGGATTCGAACCCACGATCCTCCAGCGCCCGACCGAGATCGGCCGGACTCATCGAATAATCGGTAAAGAACATCGCAGCGCCGAAATCCATCTTCCCCCCGTCGGCGCCGGCGGCGCTTAGTCGTGTGTTAGGCGAGGCGTACCCGGACGGCTTCCGGACCCTTGCGGCCTTCGGCGATGTCGATCAGGACACGTTGTCCTTCGTTCAAGGTGTCGATACCCGAGCGTTCGAGCACTGAAGCATGGACAAAGGCGTCTTTGCCGCCACCCTCACGGACGATGAAGCCAAAACCCTTCTGGGCGTTGAACCACTTTACCGTGCCAGTCTCTTCGACGGAGGCCCCTTCGTAGGTCGGCCGCGCCGTGCCACCCGGATAAGGTGACCGCCGCGCCGTTGGCGGTGCTGCCGTGCTGCTGTCGACGCTGATGATTTCGGTTACCTGTGGGCCCTTTTGGCCGGGCGCTACCCGGATTTCAAGGGTCTCCCCAGGCTGCACGGCGGGAATGCCGTTCCGCTCCAAAACGCTGGCATGGAGAAAAGCGTCGCCTGAGCCGTCGGATAGTTCGACAAACCCGAATCCCCTTTCGGGCTTGAACCATTTCACGACGGCGCGAACCGCCGGTCCTGAGGGTACTTCGAACCGCGGCGGAGTGAAACGCGGTGCCCCGCCGAATTCCCGCATATGCGGATCGTAACTATCATCGTCAAAGTCGCGGCGGCGCGGCTGACGAAAATTCCTGTCTCTGATCAAGTCGGTTTCCTGTCGAGTTGGTTCGCGGCCCGGTCGCGACCGCGGAACTTGATTGTTCCAAAAAATCGCCGCGGACGCGAGTGCTTAATTTGGGCCATGCATCCGATCAAAATGTGCCCGCACTCGCTAGAATTTTGGGCTCCTGAATGGGCCTTGCGCCGCGCTCGCGGGGCCTCGCTTCCTATATCGCCGTGCCTTTTCGCCAGCGTTTGGGTGTACCTATTCTCCGATGCCAGCCAAACATCGGCGGTTGGCTCGATGTTTCCACGGCCAAATAGTCCGGTGGAAGGTACGTCGCGGATCGTATCCACCTAACAATCCTATCGAGCCGAACAAAACCAAAACGCAAGCGAGCAGGAACGAACCTATACCTCGGCGTGTTTGCCGCTGGTGCCTTAGGTCAGGTTCGTTTGCGAGGAGGTATATCGGATGTGTAGAAGGCTATCGGTTGCGATTAGCGCGCTCACCCTTGTCTTGGGCGCTTTCATTCTAGCGGCGCCGGCCTACGCGCAAGGTGCCAGGGTCGGCGTGCTCACCTGCAACGTCTCCAGCGGCTTCGGTTTTGTGTTCGGTTCGTCGCGGTCGCTGAACTGCACCTTCTCGGGAGCGGGCGGTCATTTCGAGCATTATGTCGGAACGATCAACCGTTTCGGGGTTGATATTGGGTACATTAAGGGTGGTGTGCTGATATGGTCGGTTCTTGCTCCGACAATAACGCCTGCCCCTTGTGCACTCGCGGGCAATTATGGCGGGGCCACCGCGCAAGCTACCGTTGGCGTCGGGGCCGCGGCGAATGTCCTAATTGGCGGCAATGCTAACTCGATTTCGCTGCAGCCGGTCAGCATCGAGGGCACGACAGGTCTCAACGTTGCTGCGGGGATTGCGTCGATGACCCTGCAATGCGCCCCCGGACCATAACAAGTATCTTAAATTAGGTGGCCGAGGGTGCTTTTGCCCTCGGCTCGACTAAAGCGCGAATACGCGTCAGTGACAGCCGCCTACCGGCGGATTGACATCGCAATGCAGATCGCAGGTTTCGTTTGGCGCGCAATGCCACGCCACCGGCCGGCTGCTGCTCGGAAAATAACAAATTCCGCTACATTCGGTCTCGGCACCCAGAGGGCGATTGAGCCGCGTCACCACCCCGAGCGCTTGATTATATTTCTGAATCCGGGTTTCCACCCGGCCGATGTCACGCTGCTCGGCGCTAAGCCCTCCGCCCGATTGCTGGGCTGACGCGGTAATGCCGGCCAAAAAAACGCTCGCAATTGCAATCGTATTGATCGAACTCCGGTAATATCTCATTTAGCTGGCTCCGCGGATGGTTTGCCGTCTTCGGCAAGAACTGCGAACTCCCCTCGGCCCAACTTACTATCGGGTGAGCCGGAGCCATCCGCAAGTTACGAGCATGGATCGACTTGAGCATAGCTGATTGCCAGCACCGCTCTATGGCGTACAATCCATGCCCCATAATCGGCGGTCGCTCCGGGGAGATCTGAAATGATTACCAAATTCGACAGCCTGTTTGCTGGCCATGTCGATATGGACAACGTCGGCTACGCTGGTATCCCGGTGAATGACCGCCGTTTTCCCAACGAACATCTCGCCACCGTCTTCGACAAGGCAGAGGCAATGGCGAAACTGATGGATCAGCTCGGCTACGATACGTTCTGGATGGCCGAGCACCATTTCCAGCGCGAAGGCTATGAGTGCATTCCGAACGTCCTGATGACGGCTCTGCATCTCGCGCACCTTACCAAACGCCTCAGGCTTGGCTGCGGCTTTAACATCACCCCGATGTGGCACCCGCTGCGGCTCGCGGAGGATTACGCGACAGCCGACATTCTGAGCGGCGGTCGTATCACCTTTGGTGTTGGACGCGGTTACCATACCCGCGAGGTCGAGACCTTTGGTTCGCCCTTGCTTGATCAGGCGGCCAATCGCGAGCTGTTTGAGGAACAAGTCGACATTATTTTTAAGGCGTTCAACAACGAGTCCTTTCGCACAAGGGCAAGCATTACACGTTGCCGCCACAAGTCCCTTATCGCGGCTACGAACTTGAAGAATTAACCCTGGTACCGCGGCCGCTGCGGTTGCCGGTCGAATGCTGGCAGCCGATCCAGGGTGGTAGCGAGCGCGCGCTCGATTTCATGGCAAAGCATGGGATCAAGGGATTGATCGGGGGCGGTTCAGCCGAAGGCGGAGCAATGCACAAGACCGTGCTGGCATGGCAGGAAGCGCATGCACGAGTCGGCAAGCACCTCGAATTGGGCGAACGCCTATGCTTCGGTTTCCATTTCTTTATCGCGAATAGTCGCGAAGAAGGAATCCGTGAGGCAGGAAAGTACTACGAAGAGAACATGAAGATGTTTGGCGAGTTGCGGCTGGTCCGCGCTTTAACCGATGAGCAGATAGAGATCATGCGGGACCCAAAACGTGCACCGAGCGCGAAGTTGCCGCGCATCGAGGATGCAATCGCAAATGGTGGCGTGTTGTGTGGTTCGCCCGAGCAGATAGTCGAGCATCTCAAGGCCCTCGAAAAACGTTACCCCGGACTCGATCGCGTCTCCGTCAGCCTTAGCGTGGGTGTCCCTAAATCCGCTTGCCTCGAGCAGCTCGAACGCTTTGGCAAGGAGGTGATGCCGGCGTTCACCAAGGCTCAGACACCCGAACTGGTTCCGGCTCAATAATCAGCTACGGGCCCGGGAGCGAAATAGTCGGCCGCCGGGCATTGGCCGCGGGACGCCGGTTGTGGTCGGCAAGGTGAGCGGCAAACCCGCAGCCGAGCGCACCGCGAGGTACGCGAAAGCCTGCGCTTCGAGTGCGTCGCCATTCCAGCCAACTCTCTCGACCGCGCGAACCGGTGCGTTAACGCGGCGGGCGAGCGCGGCCATTAGAGCCGGGTTGTGCCGGCCCCCGCCGGTAACTAACCATTCGTGGACCGGAGCCGGGAAATAGCACCTCGCGGCGGCGACGGCGGCAGCTGTCATCTCGGTCAGGGTCGCTGCACCGTCTTCGACCGATAGTCCTACGGGCGTGCACTCCTGGAAATCGTCGCGATCGAGCGATTTGGGCGGCAGCCGCTGCAAAATACGGATGCTCGAGAAACCGTCCGACATGCGGCTCGGAAGCCCGGCCGACGCTGGCCAGCGCGCCATCGAAGTCGGCAGAAGCGCCAGTGTGCCGCCGGACCCAGTCGTCGATCAACGCATTGCCGGGACCGGTGTCGAAGGCTAGCACCGCACCTGCTTCACCGATCCAGGTCACGTTTGCAACGCCGCCAAGATTGAGGACGGCGACCGGCTTTGGCAGCGCGGCGGCGAGAGCGGCGTGAAACAGCGGCGCCAATGGCGCGCCCTCGCCGCCCGCCGCGACATCGGCGGAGCGAAAATCCGCGACCACGTCAACGCCAAGCCGCTCCGCGAGTGCGGCGCCATCGCCCAATTGCCACGTGCGCCGTTCGGCGGGGCGATGCAGGATTGTGTGCCCGTGCATGCCGACAATATCAGCCGTGATCCCCTTATAGGACTTTCGGAACAGTTCGATGGCTTCGGCGTGCAACTGCGTCAGTTCGCCTTCTACCGCTTCAATCGCGCCGATCCCACCCAACACGCCCCGAAGCTTTTCACGAAAGGCATCGGGGTAGGCGATGGTCATCGCCGGTCCTGGTATGATGTCGGCGCAACCATCGGTTTCGATCATCGCGACGTCGATGCCATCGAGCGAGGTGCCGCTCATCAACCCGATCGCGCGCCTCAATGCCCCTACCTCCGCCGACGTGACAGGCCGAGCCGCGTGCCGTTCGGATGGTGGTGACCCGCTGGGTGCTGCCGTGCTAGATGACGCCACTATGTCCACCCCTCGCTCCCCATTTCTTAAGGCTGCGATCGAGCGCGGCTTTGTCCATCAATGCACCGATTTGGAGGCGCTTGACGAGCGGCTTAACGAAGATCGCGTCACCGCATATGTCGGTTATGACTGCACCGCCGACAGTCTGCACGTCGGCAGCCTCGTGTCGATCATGCTGTTGCGCCTATGGCAGCGCTGCGGGCATAAGCCCATTGTGCTAATGGGCGGCGGCACAACCAGGATCGGCGATCCGTCTTTCCGCGACACCGCGCGGCCTTTGCTCGACGATGCCGAGATTGCTCGTAACATGGCAGGCATCCGGAAAGTCTTCGCCAAATTCATAGTCTTCGGCGACGGTCCGACCGACGCCGTCATGGTCAACAATGCCGACTGGCTTGATGAGCTGCGCTATATTCCGCTGCTTCGGGAGGTCGGCCGCTATTTTTCGGTCAACCGCATGCTGACGCAGGACAGCATTCGCTTGCGGCTTGAGCGTGAACAGCCGCTCTCGTTTCTCGAATTCAATTATCCGATTCTGCAGGCCTACGACTTTGTCGAGCTCGGGAGGCGCTTTGGTTGCGAAGTGCAGATCGGCGGTTCTGACCAGTGGGGCAACATTGTCGGCGGCGTCGAACTCGGGCGGCGGTTGGACGGGCGCACTCTCTACGGGCTGACGACACCGCTTTTGACGACCGCATCCGGCGACAAGATGGGAAAGACCGCGCAGGGTGCGGTATGGCTCAACGCCGAGCGATTGTCCCCCTACGAATACTGGCAATTCTGGCGCAACACCGAAGACGCCGATGTCGGCCGTTTTTTGCGCCTGTTCACTGAGCTGCCGCTGGAGGTGATATCGCGCCTTGAGGCGTTGACAGGCGGCGACATCAACGAGGCGAAAAAGGTACTCGCCACCGAGGCGACCGCGCTGGCTCACGGCCGCGAGGCGGCCGAGGCTGCAGCAGAGACCGCTCGCGCCGTTTTCGAGCAAGGCGGGCAGCGGCGAAGACCTGCCGCAAACCGCGTTGCCGCGCGACTTGTTCGAACGCGGAATTGCGATCTTTGAATTGCTTAGCCGCGCTGGGCTTGCCGCATCGAACAGCGAGGCGCGGCGGCTGATCCGCGGCGGCGGTGCCCGCATCAACGATACGGTCATCAAGGATGAGAAGCGGACTCGTTGGCCTCGCCGATCTCGGCCCGGATGGCGCCGTGAAGCTCAGCGCCGGCCGCAAGCGCCATGCATTAGTCCGCCCACTTTAGACCATCTCCTCTGGTTCGACGGCGAACCAAAAAGTCCTCCGCCCGTTCTTGATCGGCACATACAGGTCTTGACCAGCCGGAGATGGGTGGCCCGGTCAGACTCCAATAACCGTGTTTTCGGGTCGAGTGAGCTAGCGTTTTTGGCTTGGGCTCTGGCCGATTGATCGTCGCGATCCAGGTTGCTGTTCGGAACGCTCATGGTCTTTCCAAGACATAGCCGTCGAGTTCGGTTTCGACCCGCTCAATCTCCTCCAATCTGATCATGATCTCGCTTTTCGGCTCTGCTTGTTGCACCGCCTCCCGCCAGATGTAACGTCGATCAAGGCGTCCGGAAGGACGCACCAGATCGCCTGGTCGCGGCTCGCTCCAGCCGGCCCACGGTCCGGGAAACCTTACCGGCTCGGCGACGCGTCCGAGATGATAACCTACCGCGTGATTGATTTTACCAAGATCGACCATGCGCGCCAGGTAACTCGCGTTTATCAGATCAAGTACCTGTTCCAGCGAAACCTTTGGCGCGCTTTTCATCGATGCCGGCTGATCAGGCAGGGGCAGCTCAAGTCTAGCGCCGGGCCCCGCGTTCAGTCCGATCTTTTGCTTATCGAGATAAGCAGCAACTGCTTCACGAAATATGCCATAGCTTCGACCAAAGGATTGGGCGTCTTTGAGCAGCCACTGAAACGGATCGACCTCGCTGTACTCGGCATGGGACGTCTCCATCCCGCGCATCGCATAGATCAAGGGGAGCCGCGCCACCGGTCCCCTAAGGATTGAAACTATCTGAAACATCAATTCCTGAAATAACGTACCCGGCATCCTCGCTGCTGCCGTCATCGCCTCGGCATACACTTCGGTGCGAAATACCGCCCAAATATGCGGCTGGTAACGCTGCATCAGGTAAGCGTATCGCCACATCGGGTCGTCATCGTCGATCGTTGGGATGAAATGTTCGACTTGATAAATGTCGAAATCGCCTCGCTCTAATCCAAAGCGCAAACTGTATCCATGAGCGGCCGCGTGGGTTGGGTGCTGTTGCAGATGAGAGAGCGCGGCAGCGATCGCGTGCGGAAACAGGATGTCGTCATCGGGCAGTAGGACGATATAGGGAGTATCCACCGAGCGCGCGATCTGCGCCATTTTTTGATATTGCGGCAAACCGTAATCGTATGATTGATAATCAGCCAAGCCTGCGAGCCGGCTGCGCAATATATCAGCCTGCTCCGGAGAGCTCGAATCGGCAACAACAATGCGATGCTCAAACCCACAATAGTGCAGAAATCGGACCAGCGCAACGCACGAACCGACGCGATTGAGCGTCGGGACCACCGCCGTCAAATCCTTGGTCCGATTGCTTACCGCGGGTTTCGGCTGCGGGCGGACGGCCGCAGAGCCGTTTTCGCGACTCCCGAGACTGACAATAAACCCTCGACACGTGAATGGCCCTGAGTGCGAAGCCGGCTCTAAAGGGTGTCCGCAATTCGGCGTCGCAGGGACTAGCGCGATCGATGCCGTATATTGCTCCGTCGGGAAATTGCGTTCGAGCTCAGACAACATCCACGCATTTGCACCCTGACGCAGTTGAACAAGCGCCCAGTCTTGCTCACGGAATACAACCTGCACCAGTCCGCCGGCTGCCAAGCACGTATCACAGATGTTCCGCAGCTTACCCCAATGCGGGAGCGAAGCGATCAGTAGATATATGCACAGCCTGCGCCCCGGCTCATACTCGTGTTTCGGCAACTCGAATGTCGTTGCGCGATCCGGACTATGAAGCTCCTCGATCGCGATCGAGAAAATTCGCGCCGACGGAGCCATCTCCCACACTTCATTGATTAGCCCGTCCAATGTGACGACAGCAGAGCTCCGTGACAGAGTTTCAACAAGAATGTCCGGCCGATCCGCGGTGGCGGTAGCAATCCATTGTGGCCGCAGATTGGCCGCTGTCGCAGCATCAATTTCAAAGAGACTAGAAATTATTCTATTGGCGTCGGCGTCGATCATATCGGGATAATCGGTTATCCCGTCCTCAGACATCGCGGCGCGGTAAACGTGCAGACCGGCGAGCCACTGGAAATGACATATTGCCGAAGCCGGCGGTGGAAGACTCTCCGCAACGCGGGCCATCTGCCAATCGAATTCGCCCAGTCGCTCCCCAACATCCGCCGGCAGGTCTACAGAGTGGAAGAGCAATGGGTAGCTAAACGCACGGCGATGCTCGGCAGTACTCCATTCTGCAGCATTCGCAATAATCTTCGAAATGCGATTTTCGAGCGCGTCCGAGGATGAGGCAAAATGCAGCGCCGGCTCGAGCAATTCCGCCTCCGAATCGCGCGCCTGAAGTTCGATCATCAGCAACTCATCAGAGTCGCCGATCGCGGTATAGCGTCCGCCGGGGCAATATTCCTGCAGGAAACCGTAATCGTGCGAGCAGACCACGGCTTCGGCTTGCCGGCGCACCTGGAAGCACAGCGGCTGCAGCAAAAAAGATCGTGCGGCAAGGCAGGTTGGGGTCAGCCGCCAATACACAATATGGTAATACCAAGCTTCGACAAGCTGGTCGCGATTGATTGTGCGGCCGCGCACTGTCTGATGAAGATGACCCTCGGCGATCGCCATCATTGCGCGAGCGGAAAAGCTGTCGTTGCCATGCTCCCGCAAATGCCGTTCGAAAAGCGGCCGCGCCTCGTGCTCCACCACCCGCAGGCTCGGCGCCGAAATGATGTGGTAGCCCCGATCGATGCGCTCCAATACCGCTGCCAGAGAGCCTGCAGACAGCACAAAATCGGCATTCATCTCGATTATGAAGGTGCCAAGCCCATTTGGCCCAAGATCATGAATGCCTTTCGCGAAGGCGAGCGTCAGCGGCACGCTGTAGGAAACCGATTGTCGCTGCGGAAAAAACTCGTCGATTGTTATCGTTTTTACGTGAAATTGAGCACTTAGCTCACGCAGCATTGGATTTGTTTGAAACAACTGATGATCCTGGCTCTTGCACAGGAACACGAGTTCAAATTCGGCATGCTCATTGAGGTAGGGGATGTTGCCGGGGGCGAGTAGCGACGGGCCGGCAAGGCTAAACCATTGTTCGTAATAACGCGCTCCCCAAAGGGGAATCAGCATGCGAATACGATGCCTTGCGGTCGCTTTCGAAAATCCCATCGCGCTTCGTTCTAGGCCCTGATTGAAATATGTCCCGCTAGTCGGTGAACGGGCCTGCCTCACTGGAAACATCTCCGACGCCGGGCATCTCACCGGCCAGGCAATCGGGCCGCGAAAATACGCGGGCGCAGAGTTCGTCGCAGACCTGGTCGATCGAGCGCGGTATCAGGCCCGATAATGCAACAAATTTGGCATTGGACAGAGCACAATTGAGCGGCAGTTTGCCAAATGTAGCAAACTCATCGAGCGGACAGGGCCGCACGATGGCACCGCGTCGCAGAGGCGGCGGCATCTGTTCTAAAAGCCGCTGCAACAGTGCATAACGCGTGATCATCTCGGGTCCCGATATGTGAAATACGCCCTCTATTCCAGTCGCGATAAAAAATAGGATCGCCTGCGTGACATAGTCGGCATCGACCGGTGTAAGCATCTGATCGATCGCGCATCGGATCGTCCGACCAGATTCGATATCGCTCAACCACTGGCTCAGCGGGTTGCGATAATCGGGGAACCCGGCGATGACCTTGGTCAGGCGCAGAATCGTCGACGGCGCGGCCTGCCCGGTCAGGTAAGTCTCAACTACGTATTTGTCACGGCCGTAGGACAGAATTGGGCGTGGTTTCTCCGCCTCGGTCCGCAGCCCCGAGCTACCATCAAAGACGGCATCGCTCGACAGGAAGATCGGATGCACACCCGCTTCGAGCAGATCATCAATCGCCTGCAAAGAAGCGGTGACGTTGATCGCGGTCGTGGTCGCGCGCAAGCGGGCACAGGTTTCGAGCTTGGAGATGCCCTGAGCCAAAACTGCATGGGTGAAGCCGTGACCGCGCCGGAGAATGCGATCTTTCAGACGTTCTCGCGAGAGGTCGAAGAATACCCCATCGGGTATCGGTCGCGTTAGATAAGTGGCGACCAGCGGCCGCGGGTGCCAAGCTTGGATGAGCGTCGAGCCGATAAGTCCAGAGGCTCCCAAGATCAGCAATTTCCTATCGGCCATCGCGATGCCCGCCTACCACCTTGGCCGCTTCGGCTCCTGCCGCCATCCGCGCCCGTGCTGGCCTTACTCCAGTGCGTCATCGCCGATTTTCGGCAATGCGATCATCCAGTGTATCGCTAACTTGCATTATTGAAAACGATTTTGCGCGTTGAATTAATCTATGCCTTTGGTGCCGGCACGTGAAGCTCACAGTATTTTACAAGTGCCAGCCGAAGTGATAGTTCAGAGCGAATGGGATTTCGGAACTCTTGTCCCAGGGGCTAGCGTGAGCTAATCGGCTCGTCAACCACTCCTTACTCGGTCGCAAATGGCGAGCACTGTTTAGGTCACGAGGTTGATGCGAGTACGTTTAGGATAAGGAGAATCTTGTTGGTCCTCTGCCCGATTACTCGCCGCGAGCCATCTAGCGGGAGCGCACGTCGGAAATGCATCTGACTACGGCTATAAAGGGGCGCATTTTGCGGATAATCGAATCCGCCGGATATGTCGTCATTAAGGTTGCCGATCATCGCCACCGTGAGCAGTTAGTCGCCGAGCGGGCGAAGTTAGCTAAAGAACTTGACCTGGAGCGTGGCCGAGCGCGCGAAGCTGCGCGCAAGCTTTCCGAAGCCGATCACGCATTTCGCCTGGGCCGAGCCCGCGACGCCAGCGAACTCGAAGCCGCGCGTGTGGAGACGTGGGAGCAGAGGATGCGCGCCGCCGAGTTGCAGCGACAGCTCGCCGCGGTGCTGCCGCGGCAAGAGGCCGACAGCGATCGCATAAATAGCGAGCAAGTCACCGCGGCCGAACCACAACTGGATCGGTCGTTCAGGAACGGGCCAGCTTAACGCGGGCCATCGATGACACTATCGCCGAGACCCGCCGCTAGACGCAAACATCCCAATCCGCATGCGGCTGCAGCAGCGCCGCCGTTTGGTGCG
The DNA here is from genome assembly GCA_963735445.1 of uncultured Alphaproteobacteria bacterium. Lineage (GTDB taxonomy): Bacteria > Pseudomonadota > Alphaproteobacteria > ATCC43930 > CGMCC-115725 > AP-15. The sequence continues at coordinate 27,113 of CAVTLC010000048.1, read as the reverse complement.
GTGACACTAAGGCGCCTTCGTCGGCTCCGGCGATCGAAACAGCGCGCCGACCTCTTCATCAGAGCGACGCGCCCATCTGGGCCGACTGGGTCGAGGGATTTACCATCACGGCAGGCGACAGATGCTGCGAGGCTATGCCAGCGCGACCGTAGACCCCGATCTCGATAATAGCGCCCCAGCAATAGGGCAGCGGGGTAGGACCTTCAATCGGGCGGTGCCGACCAAAATCGACAATATTGGTCATTAGGCCGGCGCCCAGCCGGGTAAGTCGACGTAGCCGAGTTTGTTCGGATGCAGCTCGCGCCGCTGCGAGGCCGCCCCAGCCTGAGACAGAGGAATAAAACCGTACCGCCGCGCCCTGGCTCTGCATCGCGGCGCAATCGCCGAAGGCTTGCTGTAGGGTCTCGGCCGATTGGCACGCAGAATTGATCCAACAGATCACGATGCCGCCGCCCGGTATTACACGGTCAGCCAAAATGCCATGAACATCGCGGATGCGCGGGAAGCTCTCGCTATCAAGCTCGACAAAGCAGAAATCAACTGAACCGAGCTGGCGAGCCCATCCAACGCCCCCTCCAGTACACCGGCCGCGGAGACGCGTAAATGCCGGCGCCGCGCGGGATCTACCCAGCGGGTGGCGATGCTGTTGTCTCCGCTTACGAAAAGAAGCGGTCCGCTGGCGTGAACGGCGCCGTCGAGCACCCTGGAGATGTCCTTACAGATAAAGTGCAAGGGATGCCACCGACGGGTATGTGGGACGGAGCCGAGCGTCCACGCACGGGCTGCCTTTAGAATCTTGATCCATCGCCTGCGCGTCCAAATTGCCGGTTCCGGTCCCTCGGATTCGCCGCTCGTGGGTCGAGTCCCAGGCACCCCGCAAAACCCCAAATCAGCCCAGGTCAGAACTCGGCGCTGTTCGATCCGGCGGAGTTGCCGGCGCAGTGACGCCTCGTGCACCTGATAATGGCCCGTCGATCGGGCCCATTCCTCGAAAGTCGGCTCTAGAAGCTCCGCATCACGGACGAATTCCTTGGCAATCGCGAGCACTGCGTCAGCGGCTCCCCGGCCTTGCTCGACGGCAGCAGCAGCGGGCATATCGGCGATACCATCGCCGCGTTGGCCGCGGATCGCGGCAAACCGCGAGGCCTTCGTCGCGGCTAGCATCATCAGCGCGCCGGTCTGCATCTTTGCGGTCCGGGCCTGCGCTTTGTAGCTGCTCTCCACGAGCGAGGCGATCTCGTTGCGCAACTTGCTCGCCGCGATGTGTCGCGACAGATGCCAGCGATGGTAAATCCATTGCGGGTGATTAAGGTGGTCGGGCACATGGCCCTGCAGTTGCCGCAGGAGCTCATCAGAAAACAAACGCAAACTCGCTCGCGCCTCGTCGATCGCAGACGGCAGCGTCTGGGCATGCAAGGTCAGGCCAAAGCGAGCGTTGTCGAGCTGGTATTGCGTGATATAGCCGCGCATTCCCGCAGCGGCGGCCTGCGGATTGGTCGGCCCGGGCCGCACGAGGTCGCGATGTGCGGCCTCGTTCCGCAGTTCCAGCATCAGGAATTCATCGGAATCGTTGAGCACTGTGAGCCGCCGCGACGGGCAGAACTCATAGACAATGCCCCAATCCCAAAAGGTATTAATATCGGTAAGCGCCGTTTCCGGCCGCATCGCTACCACAGATATTGGCATCTGATGAGCGATGATCGTATCGTCATCGATCCTCCAATATGCTTGGTCCATATATTCGAAATGGACTTGTTGTTGATTGATTGTTTTGGCGCGAATAGTGTTGTGCTGATGATCGATGATGACGCGAGCGAGTTGGCGTGGCGGGAGCACCAAAGCGCGCCTTCTGCTGTCGCTTATCTCCCTGAGGATTGGCTCAACCTCCTCCTCGACCACGCAATAGCTTGGCGACAGCAGGACCGATTCGCCGCGTTCCATATGCGGGATTAGACGCTCGTAGCAGCCATCGGCTAAAACAAAATCGGCATTCAGAAACAACAGATACGTCTCGGTCATTGCGGCCCCGAGCTCGGAGAAGCCGCGAAACAGAGCATGGGCCAGCGAAATTCCATATTGCCAAGGCTCGCCGATAAGATCGTCAAGCGAAATCAGCCGAACCGGGCACAGAGATTTAGTCCATCGAATCAAATGATGTGAATTGACATAGCCAAACAGCTTTTCTTCTGTCACCACAATCAATGTGCAATCAAAGAACCCGGCTAGAGCAGGCAGATTACCAGGCGCAAGGAGTGAGGCCACCGCATTATTGAGCATTCGATCGACGTAGGACTTGCCCCACGCATACACAATAACTCTTGCCGGCTGCCGGTTCATGCCCTTACCTTTTTCCGTCCTGCCTGGTGGCGCTGGTGCTTAAGGTGCGTTTTTTCATCTGTCGCAGTTTACCTCTGTAGGTAAACCCGGGTCGATCTCGCTATCGCGGTAAACCACCGTGGCTGCGCCATGCGCGCTTCGACATTCCGAGCGCCAGACGCGAGGGCATACCCTCGACGTCCAGGCTCCCCGCCCAGGCTCGGGAGCTTAACGTTGACTGAATCCTCGAGAGCGAGAGGACCGAATTAACCCGCCAATCAAGACCGAAATGGCGCTCGACCTTAAGAATCGCTTCGACGGTGTCGTTGGCTTCAGCCTCGCCGTAGTTCTCATTCAGATAAAGGCAAAAGGAACGATCGCGAATATTGCGGGCATTGTCGGTCTTAAATTCATCGGCAAGATAGGGCTGCACCCAGGGCCACTCGTCCACGACAAAGCGGTAGTGCGGGTTAAGATCGATTCCCTCCTTCAGAACCGCTTCGGTGAACTCGATCTTGCTGCAGCTGATGCGGTCAAGGTCGACGATGATTGGAAAGAAGAATGGAGAATTGTTTGGGCTCATCGGATAGGGTCGGCAGATCCGAGCACTTTCGGCGAGACCGGCTACAACATCCGACACGTAAGAGAGCCGCCGGGTAATCGTATTTTCGAGACGCCCCAACGAGGCGACCCCGATCGCGCACGAAATCTCGTCGGTATGGTGATTAAGTGCCGGGAACAGATAGGTCGATGGGTCGCGATCACTGAAATCATCACGCCAGCGCGGCTTGCCCCGGTCGGCATGGGCAAGCACCCGGCGAAAAAGGTCGAGATCGCGGCAATAGACCACACCCCCTGATGGGCCGATCATGTGCGCCTTGCGATACATCGTCGAGAACGCGGCAATGTCGCCGAAGGTGCCGACCGGGCGGCCCATTATCTTGGCGCCGTGCGCCTGACTCGGGTCGTCGAGCACCCGCACCCCGCGGGCATGGGCCGCCTCCACAATCTTGTCAGCCTCGGCCGCCTGCCCGGCGGCATGCACCAGACAAATCGCCGACACCTCGGGTGTCAGCCGCGCCACTACCTGCTCGACTCCGATGTTGTAGCTACCGGGCTTGCTGTCGCACAGCTTTGGCGTTAACCCGTTTGGGATGATGGCGCTCAGCGAACCCGGATCGGTAATCGGCGAGATCAGCACTTGGCTGCCTTTGGGAAGATCGAGCGCGGCCAAGGCTACAAACAGCGAAGCGGTTCCGGTGGCGACGGCATCGGCATAGCCGCCTCCCATCATTCCGACAAAACCGTCAGTGTAGAGCTTTCGAACGGCCCCTGGTAACCCGGGTCGATCTCGTTATCGCGGTAGTATGCGATAACCCGCTGGATCATGCCCACTTCGTCGTCGCCGAGCGCCAAACGCGGCGGCATCCGCTTTCGGCGAACGGGCTCGCCGCCGTGGATCGCAAGCCTATCGTTGTGCCCCTCTCCCATCGCCGCTAGTCCAGCCCGACCCGCTTCACAATCTCCGAGAGGCTGAGCCCGTGCGCCGCCAGCATGTCGGGATGACGGCCGAAATTATGGTAAAGCGGTCCTGCAGCGTGAAGGTGTCGAGCCGGCAATGTGCCCCGATGTCCCAGGCCAACTGCTTCGTCTGCGCCGCGAGACCGCCCTGCGGCACATGCTCCTCGATCACGACGACGTGGTCATGATCTTTCATTGCGGCGATAATCCCGTCACGGTCGAGCGGCTTCACGGTGTGGCAGGAGAATACCGATGCCGATTTTCCCGCCGCTGCAAAGCGATCGGCAAGATCGGTTGCGATGCTGGTCAAGACGCCATAGGACATGATTGCGACATCTCTACCGGCTCCGCAAGCGGCGCAATTTGCCAAACACCCACGGTTCGGCATTCTTGGTCAGGTCGGGTTCGTTCGACTTGCCAAGGCGGAGATAGACCGGCCCGTTTTTTTGACGGGCGCACCATCGCGTAGCCTCGGCGACCTCCGCTGGATCGCATGGCGCAATAATCTGCATATTCGGGATAGCGCCGGCGATTGCGACGTCCTCCATCGCATGATGGGTCCCGCCATGGTCCGAATAAATCACCCCGGCGCCCATGCCGACAACCGTCACCGGCAGGTTCTGGTAACACAGATCGTCGCGCACCATCTCGAACGGTCGATAGAGCGAGAAGGTGGCAATCGTGTAGGCGAAGGGCTGGCAGCCTTTGAGGGCGAGCCCGGCGCAGATACCAATCATGCTCTGTTCGGCAACTCCCACATTGATAAAGCGCTCGGGGTACTCCGAACTAAACTTCGCCATATTGCCGACCGGCGAGATGTCGGCGACGACCACATAGATGTCCGGGTTTCGGGTCGCTTCGCGATACAGCGCTTCGGCGAACATGTTTCTCATCGCGCCGTCTCCAACTCGTCAATCGCACGGCGGTATTCGTCCGGAGTTGGCGAGCGGTAATGCCAGATCGACACGTTTTCCATATAGCTGACGCCCTTGCCCTTGGTGGTCTTTGCAACCAACATGAAGGGGCGGCCGCCGCGCCGGTTCGCGACAGCGGAAAAGATTGCGTCCGAGTCGTGGCCGCGACCTCTGCTGTTTCCCAGCCAAACGCCGCAAATTTATCGAGCAACGGATAGAGGCTCGGATGAGTTACCGACGTCCGACCGAGGCTCTGCAGATCGTTGTTGTCGATTGCGGCGACGAGATTGTCGAGACGCAGCGACGACGCCATCAGTACGGCTTCCCAGGTTGAGCCTTCTTGTACTTCGCCATCGCTGAGCACGGCATAGATTGTGCCGCCGGTCCTGCGGCCGCGCTCTGCGAGTGCCATGCCGCACGCCATCGAGAGCCCATGGCCGAGCGATCCGGTGGCTGCCGCGATGCCGGGAATGCCATAGTGGGGTGGACGCCGAGATGTCCTTCCGGTTTGCAGTAGCCATCGAGATCTGCGCGGCTCAGGATCCCGTCCTCCTCGAGGATGACGTACTGGATCATGCAGCCATGCCCTTTCGACATCAAAAAGTGTCGGGCGAGGAGCCGTCCGGATTACGTCGCATCAGCCCATGATAAAAGGAGTCTACGATCTCGGTGCAGGAATAAGCCGATCCGATATGGAGCGCCTGCACCTGCTGCGAGATGTCGAGGATGCGGCGACGATAGCGCCGGCATCGCTCGCGCGCCTGTATCGTATCGAACCGGTTGCCGGTTGGCGTCATCGCTCCGAGCCTCTCATGCCTCGATAATTGTCCAATAGTAATCGCCCGTGTAACCCGCTTCCTCGTACAGTTGGCGCCAGCCTACGGGATCGTGATGCGTCTTTGCGGTTAGAACCCAACTGAGAAAAAGCTGCCTTTCCTCCGGCGTGCGATAGGAATCGACTTGAATGTAGGCCCTTCCAGGCGACAGCCGTTCGATCTCCTTGACAGCCGCAATGCAATCGGCGCGTTCAAGATTGTGGACGACGTTGATCGCGATGGTCGCGGCAAAGCTGTTGTCTGGAAACGGCAGCTTGACACAGTCGCCAAGGTGCAGCCGGCCGATGACCTCAGGTTCGCAATGCATCAACGCGTATTCGGAAATATCGAGCCCGAAAGCCTCAATTCCTTGGCTCACCTTAAGCAGGTCTTTGACGAGAAAACCTTTGCCGCAGCCGACTCGAGCACCCGATCGCCCGGTTTGAGCCGGAAGTGCTCGATTATATCCTCGGCAATCGGGATCCATCGCCCATCATAACGGTAACCGCCGTATCCGGTGTCGCGCGACCCGTCGAAATATTCGCGTCCATACTCACGAGCGATACGGATGTTCTCAGCGCTTTGTGCGACTGTTCGCATTCCGATGTTGCGCTTTGCGCGCGGATATCGGCGCAGCAGGTTGATTTCAGCCAAGCCGGTGCCTTCGCAAGTCTCACCTGATTGGGTTGATAGCGACCGCCTCGGGAACGCGGCGGCGATAATCGACCCCCTTACTCCACAGGCACATCAGCGGCCGCGGAGCTCGGATAACATCCGGTGCGGTTGTGGCCATGTCAATATGTGCAATCCGGCTTGAGCCGCATCGCCGCTCGGCAGCGATCGGCAGCCTAAAAGGTACAGGTGCCTGGCTGTGGTCGGCCTTGATCGATCGCGAATATCCCGGGTCCGGGGTCGCCGTCCGCCGCGTGTCAAAAATTTTCAGAATCCCACGCGGGGGATCGGCCGCGCCACAGTCATGTTGCAGATCCAGCCGACAAAATTGCCGGTGATTCGTCGCTTTGCGCAACTGCAGTTAACTGGCTGACTGATCATTGGTGTCTGGTTACGCGAGAGCTGGTTTCAGCCGATGCCGGTTCTGCCGCTGCTGAGTATCAGAGGTCACCAATTCTTGAAGCGCGTCGGCACGCGATGGTTTCGTTGCGCCCAACCGGTCACTCGGCCGCCGCCACAGCCTCCATAGCGGTGAGCTCCTGGGTCAACTCTTGATAGGCAGCGACAATCTCCTTGATCGGGCCAATCGTCAATATTCGGCCGTGATGCAGCAACACCCCGCGACTGCACCATTGTTCCACCAGCTGCATCGAATGGGAGGCGAGCACCAGGATGCTCGAATAGCGAACGAACTCTTCGATGCGGCGCTGCGCCTTAGCGAGGAACCGAGCATCGCCGGCGGTGAGCCACTCGTCCATGATCAGGATATCGGGGGCAACGCACGTTGAAATAGCAAAGGCCAAGCGAATCATCATACCCGCGGAATATGTTCGCACCGGCATGTCAAGGTAGTCGCCAAGCTCGGTAAACTCGGCGATCGATGCCGCGCGCTCCGCCATTTCGCGCGGGTGTATCCCCATGTACATGCCACGCAGAATGATATTCTCGTGCCCGGTCGCATCGATGTTCAACCCGACGCTGGTATCGAGCAGAGATGTGACTTGGCCGAACGAAATTATCCTACCGCCGGTGGGCTCGAATACGCCGGCGAGCACTTTGAGTAATGTCGTCTTCCCGGCGCCGTTTGCACCGACGAGGCCAAACCGATCACCACTGCGCAGTTCAAAGTTGATCCCGCTCAGGGCGCGGACGTTTACGCGGTCTCGGGCATCGCGCGCCAAATTCCCGCGAGTGGATGAGGCAAGCAGCACTTTTTTCAGCGAGCGGCTGCTGCCCTGATATATCGGAAACTCCACCGATACGTCTTCTAGACGCACAAACGACACGACGTTAAACCCAAACTGTGATCAAACCCAAAAGGCGATGCGCGAGCGGAAGCGACTGAAGAACATGAAACTGACCGCACAATTGACCAGTGTGACGATTATCAGGATTGCCCAGGAATGCGGCGCTGTCGGCATCCCGAGCATCGGCGAGCGCATCACGTCGATCACTGTATAAAGCGGGTTCAGCACCGCCCACCACTGGTTGGAGCCCAGCGCGCTAGGCGGCCAGACGATCGGCGTCACAAAGAACACGACCTGAACGATACTGGCGACGATCGGCGGGACGTCGCGGAAGCGCGCGCAAATCGAGCCCAACAGTAGGCTGATGGCAACCCCATTGATCATTGCCAACACCATACCGGGGACGATCTCAACCAGCCGAAGCCATTGGATCGGGTGCGGGAAGATGATCAGTACGATCGGGATGATGACAAAGCTGTGAGCCAGGATTAGGAAATTGCGATAGACGAGGCGAAAGGCGTGCAGCGAATACGGCAGCTTGACCTGCTGGATTAGCCCGCGCACTGCGTCGAAAGTGCCGCAGCCTTCGGTGATCATTCCGGCAACGAAATTCCACAGTATCAGCCCGACAGTCAGCAGCGGCATGTAGTCTTTGAGTTCGACATGGAACAGCTTGGCGTAGATGAAACCCATCGAGCCGATCAAAACAACGGTCGTGATCGTCTGCCAAAACGGTCCGAGCATCGAACCACGATAGCGCAGCCGCATATCCTGGTGCGCCAGCCGAATCCACAGCCAATTCTGCTCAAAACCATCGCGGAGGTCTGCCACAGCGGAACCGACGCGGGTTGGCGGTGCCGGGAAATCAATAATTGTCTCGGGTGCAGGCTCAGAAACAGCTTCCAGTTGTGTCACTCGGCTACTGCCCTGATCATCATGGTGCGTCTCGGTCTTGTTACGGCCGTCGAACCGCGGCGCCTCGGCGCTATAACATAGCCGCTATGGTGCGTCCACCGCGCCTTGTCGGCTCACTCCTGCGATTTTGGGAAGCAACCGCGCAGGCTACGATACCTCACGGCAGATCTATCGCGATCGTCATGCTTGTGCAGCGCACAGGCAGAACCTGCGCTTCTCGACGTTGCTCAGCCCACGATCCGAATCATAGCCGATGACCTTGAAACCGCGAGCGGCGATATGAGGCCGAGATGTGTCAACCCGGAAATCCGATAACCGGCATCGATGTTCCGTATTGCCGCGACCCGATGCGGTCGGTTTACCGGGTGCAAATCAAACCGGCCCTCCATCCCCGAAGAGCTAGGGTCGCGTCAAGTACGCCGCCGTCGCGGCGCGATTCGCCCAAGATGCCGGCGGGGAAAGCGGGGGCCGCGATTGCATCACCATCAAACATGCGGTATCGCTGCCTAGCGGTTCCGCAACGATAGTGATCACGATGAACGGACATGCGAAGCAACTCTTTGCCTCTGTCGAGCGGATAGCGACCGAGATCGATGTTGTTGCGATCGAAAAGCTCGCGACGGAACTAGCCGGATTACGGGCACGCCGCGGGCGGTTGTTTCTATTGGGGGTCGGCAGGAGCGCCCGGAATTGCAGCCATGCCGTCAATGACTTCCGCAAGCTCTGCGGGATCGAGGCCTACTCGCCGGTCGACAATGTCTCGGAGTTGACGGCGCGCACCAACGACGAGGGCTGGGAGACGGGGTTCGCGGGGTGGCTTGAGGTCAGCCAGCTTGCAGCTCGATTACCGCGGCTTGTTGGCAACCACGCTGGGCGTGATCCGGAGTTATCAAGTGGGAACATTCACACGACCATCGTACGGCCATAACGTCCAGGGTCAGAACTAGCAGCCTTGCGACGGCTTCGTGCATGACGGCGTTCCTACGCGTTGTCTACTTCTGTCTGAGGCTTGGTGTCGAATTGCCGTTGAGGGGCATCCTTCTGATATATTATCTGCTTGTCTTCCTTCTGATTGAAAGGCCGCGGTGGAAATCGGCGGCTAGCTCTCGGGTTCATCTCGCTGCGACCCAGCCGACCGGGCTGTGGTGCATCTTTGCGATTGCCCAGGGAAGGCGCGTCTCTCAGAACTTGCTCGCATTCCTGTCGTGTCTGAAAGAAGCCGGCTATAATGTGATCCTGGTCAACAACGGTGATTTATCACCCGAAATCTCCAGCAATTTTTTGCCTTACTGTCACAGCGTGATCGAGCGGCCGCGCGGCGGGCGTGATTTCGGCGGCTACAAATGGGGGACCCAAACGCTCTCTAAAATGGATGGTGAAGACCACGACATCGGACAAGTCATATATTGTAACGACAGCATTTTTGTCCGGCCATCGGCGCTGCGGCAATCGCTCGAACGCCTCAGGCAGCTCGATGACGACTTTATCGGCGTCACCGAGACCTTTTCCCCGGTTTACCATCTGCAGAGCTGGTTTTTCGCGGTCTCCGGCCGGCTCTTTGCCGACCCCGCCTTCCAGGAATACTGGCAAAATTATCGGCCGCTCTCCTATCGCCTGCATTGCATCAAGCACGGAGAAATCGGGCTCTCTCGCTATTGTATCGGAATGGGCATCACGCCGCGCCTTTTGTACACCCAGGGCGGCGTCATCGACATCATGCTCCACGGGTCGCTGAGCGAGACCGTCGACCGGTTGCTGGGCGCGTTGGGTCCGCTCGAATACGAAACCTTGCGCGACAAGATTCAGCAGATTACGTTTGCAGAAGCCGGCGAGAATGCGCCGATGCGCAGTTTTCTGCGGCATTACGTTACTGAAAGCCTCGGCAGATCGAACACGATGAACGCCGCCAACCTGATTCTGCTGCGAGAGACCGGTTTTCCGTTCTTGAAGAAGGACTTGGTTTATCGCGGCCAATATCTTGTCACGCAGATCGACGAGGTTGTCGGCGAATGGGTCGGCGAGGACGCGGCGTACGAACGCGAGATCCTCGGATATTTTCGGGCGCGCGGGTCGCTGCGCGACCTGCGTTCGCCCACGGCGATGCTTGCCAGAATCGGCGTGATATAATTAAGCTTTGCCAAGCGCGGTTGGCTGACCGAAACGAGGCGGCGAACGAAGGCTTGAATTTGGTGCGCGGATTCGTCCTGGGCGATACCCGGCGACGGGCAGGCGGAGAGGGTGCGGCCGACGCGCCGGCGCTGCGTGTGGCGGCCTTGACCGGCGGGACCAAGGCGCCCCCGGCGCGCCTTCACGTGCGGTGTGATCTCGTCGAGTTGGCGCCGCGCCTCGGCTCTTATCTGCCGGGGCGCGTACACTTTCCGGAATGAATGCAACGGCTAGTCCAGAGTTGCACACGCGCAAGCATGCTGCTTCCCGGCGCAGCGCTTCGGCCTTGGCTCTCTGCTTCTACCAAGCCGGACTATCCCTGTTAATTCATTAGCCAAAGCGTAGCCCCGGTCGAGAAGGCAGGCAAAGTGGACACATTCCGATCGCTGGTGACCTGGTACCGCAATAAGGAAATTGTGAGCGAGGCGTATTGTCGGGCATGCGGTGTCGTCGGCCACCAAGAACGCGTGCTCACCGCTCCGAACCCTTACGACCTCGGTGAGCTTGTCAGCTATTCCCGCTGCAATGCCTGCGGTAGTCTGAACGTGATGACCGAACACTTTAACGAATATGCCGACCAGGACGAACTCGACCCTTACCACTGGCGCCACTACCTGCACGTCGGCGCCAGCATCGACTCGATGGTGCTGCCGATCGAACGGGTTCGAACCGATGGCGTCACCCCCAGTCTCCTCGATGTCCGCTGTGGTTTCGGGTTTACGCTCGATTATTGGCGGAGAATGACCGGGGCCGCCGTCGCCGGGGTCGAGCCCTCCCTGTATGGCCGCTTGGGACGTGATCTACTCGCAGCGCCGATTTACACGGCGTTGCTGACCGATGTCGCCGAACTGGGCGACAAGCGCTTTGACATCGTACTGTCCTCCGAAGTCGTTGAGCATGTGCCTGATCCGGCCGCTTTCATCGCTGAACTGCGCGCTCATCTAACGCCCGGAGGGACGCTCGTCCTGACAACCCCGCGGGCGGAATTCGTGCGCCCCGAGAGCGATCCGACATTGTTGCTCGCGGCCCTTTCGCCGGGGGGTCACAAGCTCATCTTTTCCGCAGCTGCCCTGGACACTTTGCTCCGCGCGGCCGGGTTTACCGATGTATCGGTGGAGGCGGAAAATGAGCGTCTGGTTGCGTTTGCCACCGAAGCGGTGCTGCGCGTCTGGCCCGCCAGGGAGGTGCCGAGCAGGCGATATCGTGATTATGTCTTGCAGCGTGCCGAACTGCGGGATCAGCCGATCGACCTTGCGCTGGGTTTCCGGTTCCGGGCGGCCAAGGAGCTGGTCAATGCCGGCCAAACGCAGCAGGCATTGCCGCACGCGGAGGCGTTCGCGACGCTCGTCCAACAGGCCTACGGCTACGACCCGCTCGACACCGCTGCCGTCGCCGAGCGCGTATTGGCTGCACGCGACCTCTCGGAGTATTGCGACACAGCACCCTTTTGCCTCGGGCCATTTTTGTTTTACTGGGCCATGGCTGAGCGCGCCAACGGTGACGGGTCACGCGATCCCGTTGATCTTTTCGCTTCGTCCTTAGAGGTGCTGAAGCACGCGGTAGCCATCGCCCCGGAGCACAGCCAAGAGGCTGCCTCGCTGGTATGGCGCGCCGCTATGGAACACGGCTGCGCGCTCTTGGCGGCCGCGCGACGGGAAGAGGCCATCGCGGTCTTTGACACGATTTCCGCGCGCCCGCGCGAGATTGGCGGCGATTTGGGAGTTCGCGCCTCCTTTGATCGCGGCGCGCGTCGCGTTTGAACGGGCAGTGGCGATGCTGCAGCTCGGTCATTATCCGGAGGCGATCGGCGCCTTTGCCGATTTCATGGCAAAGCCGAGCGCAACCGAGGGTGCCCGCAATCATGCTCACCGGCTGCTGATGGAGGCCGCAACCGTCATGTACGCCGGCGAGCGTCCGGCGGCGGCAACACCCTCGGTCGCCGAAGCAGCTCCCGCCGCTCCGGGACTGTTGCGCTGGGGGCTCAAGGAGCCGGTCGAGACCGTCTGCCCGGTCTGCGATGCCTTCGGGCCGAAACCCTTCAAGGTCAGATGTTCTTGGGATCTCGACGCATCCGATGGCGGTGCGAGCGTCAGTCAGGCTCTCAATTTTTACGGTTGCCCGGATTGCGGCTGCGTGTTCCCGCATCCCTTCATTCAACCGAGATACGAAGAAGATTTCGGAAACGCCAATTACGCCCGCCTGCACGCCCAGTTCTGGGCCGGGATCGAATTCATGATACGGCCGCTGGTGGCGGTGCATCGATTGCGACCCGTTCAGAGTTTTGTCGATGCTGGATGCGGCTTTGGTTACACGGTCGACTTCGCACGCCGCATATTTGGAGCGCGATCGCTCGGGCTCGATCCGTCGGCGTATGCGCAGGACGGAGCGCGCGCCCTCGGTGTCGAGATCCTGCCGGCCTATCTGAGCGATGCGCCGCTACCTGAAAATATGCGCGCAGATCTGCTCTATTGTTCCGAGGTGATCGAGCACGTCGAAGATCCGGCGCGCTTTCTGCGCATGTTGCGCGGTCATCTGCAGCCGTGCGGTGTGTTGGCCCTGACCACTCCGGATGCCGGGTGCGTTGCGCCCGGCCACAGCGCTCCGGCGATTGTGATCATGTCGGCGCTTTGTCCCGGGTTTCATCGGCAGATCTTCAGCGCTGATGCGTTGCGCGCCGCACTTCACGGGGCGGGTTTTGCGCATACAAAAATTATCCCCTTCGGGCATCGGCTGATCGCGTTTGCGAGCGATGATCCGATTGTAACGGAGGCGACCCTCGAACCGGATTATGCGGCCTACGCCACGTATCTCGAAGCGCTGGCGGCGGATCGCGAGCCTTTGCGCTCCGATGTCCGGCACGGCGCCGTCTACCGCCTGCTCGATCACTACGTATCACGGGGAGATTGGCCGCGCGCAGAAGCGGTGTTTGCGACCGCCGAGGAGCTGTTGCAGCAAGACTACAGGTTGAGTTTTGCCGAGCCGGAACGGGTCCCGGCCCTCCTCGCAGAGGTCACTGATCTCGCCGATTGGCCTGTCAAGCTTCCTTACTGGCTGCCCTTCAGCTTGCACTTTGTCGGCATGCTGCAGCTGAACGGGCGCGGCGACCCAGCTGGCGCGCGCCGTCTTTATCGCGCGGCATACGTCGCGATCGCCGGGGCGATGCGGTTAGGGGTCGTGGCGCAAACCGCGATTTACTGGCAGGCCGTGCTGAACGACGGCATCGCCGCGCTAATCGCGGGTGACAGCGCCGGCGCCGAGGCGGTATTTGATCGAATTCTCGCCGCGACCAACAAACTGCCGCCCGAACTTGAATTTACCGAGCTAGAACCCGCGACCGTGGCACGTGCGTTTGCCCAGCGCGGCGTGGCGCGGTCCCGCCAGGACAACCCGGTGGGGGCGGTGGCGGATTTTGCCCGCGCGTTGGACGCGAAGCCGCTGCTGCCCTCGGCTGAGGCTCGAATGGCGCTCAATTTGCTGTGTGAGGCAGCCGACAGCATTCGCGCCGCAGGCAACGCGCGTTTCCGCGCCGAGCGGCTGTCCGAGCGCGAGCGCGAGATCGAGACGATCGTGAAAGAACGGGCCGAATTTGCGTTGCGGCTCGCCGAGCGCGAGAAAGAGGTAGCGTCGTTGACGCGGGCGATAGACGAGCTCAAATGTTCGAGAAGTTGGCGCCTCACGGCCCCGATAAGAAAAGTCACCACCGAGTTGCGACGTCTTCCCACGTTCGCAACGCATCGTCTGAACCAGCAGACAGAGAGCAGCGAGCATTTAGCCAAATAACTCCGGCAACGCCCGATCGCAATCGCGGGGGGCGATCTTGCCGTATCGCCGGCACTGCCCGCGTCGCCTCGGCCGCGGCTGCGTCATCTCCAAGACACAGATCGAACCGGTTCTCGGTCAATGGGTGGGCGAAGACGCGCAGCAACTCAAAGAGATATTGGCGTATTTCCCCTCGGGGGGACGCTGTGGTGGCTGTATTCGCCACGCGCGCTATTGGCCCGCTTGGGTCTTTTTTAAAACGGCCGCAACCGTGGATCACGCCCAGCTTCGGCCGACGAGATCTGAGGGGACGCCCGCGGCGGTGCAGCGTGCCGCGTTTACCGACGGGTCCCCCACCCCCCCCCGAGCGCCCGGTCATTGGGTGGATCGGCCGACCTTGGACCGGCTTGAGCCCTATCGGCGGTAGAAATTTAGTTTGACAACATCTCGCGGCCTGGGAATGGTTCAAGGTCGGCTGGTCAACCAGCGCGGCAAATGAAGGAAGGGTGGGAGGACGATCGATGTTTCGGCGCTTAAAGCATTTATGCAGTTTCGTCAAAAAGCAGGGCCGCGCGCGGGCGGCGATCGCGGCGGCCGCCCCGGTCTTGCTGCTCGGTGCGGCCAGCGCCTGGGCGCAGGGCGCTACTCAGGAAACCACGGGTCCGGTGCGACTGCTGTTTACGGTCCCGGTCCCGGTAGCCCCCACAAACGCGACCAATGGCATGTACGGGTTTGATATCAGCTGGGTCGACCAAACGAACCACCATTACTACCTCGGCGATCGGTCGAACGCCGCGGTCGACGATGTCGATGCCAGTACCGGGGTCTTTGTCAGGCAGATCACCGCATCGCCGCGTTTTGCCGGGGTGAAGCTCAACGCAGCCGGGACCGCCGTCAACAACAATATTTCTGGTCCAAACGGGGTTACGACCGACGGATCGGGAACCTGTCTCTTTGCCGGCGACGGGCCGAGCCGCGTTGTCTCTTTCGCGCTGCCATCGGGTGCGCAGGTCAGCGATCTCAAGACCGGTGGTGTAAACCGGGCTGACGAAATGGCTTTCGACCCGCAAGACCGGATTCTGGCCGTCGCAAACAACGCCGACGATCCCCCGTTCGTCACCTTTATTAATGTCGGAACCAATTGCACGCTGACAAAAGGCAGCCAGATCGTCTTTAGCTATGTCACCAATGGCATCGAGCAGCCGATTTGGGATCCGGGAACCCAACGCTTTTACGTCGCCGTCCCCTCGGTTTCAGGCACGACCGCGGCGCCGGGCCCGACCGGAGCGATCTATCGTCTCAATCCGAAAACCGGTCTCGCCGATGCCGAGTTCCTAGTGCCGGTTTGCGGGCCAGCCGGGCTCTCCTTGGGTCCGAACGAGACGTTCCTGATCGGCTGCAACACCGTTTACGACCAAATCGGGAATGTCTGGACGCCTACCGATTATTATACCGCCAGCCCCGCGCAGGTCATCATGGCCACCAACGGCGCGTATACATTCGTGCCGGGCGTCGGATCGTCGGACGAAGTTTGGTACAATTCCGGCGACAATCACTTCTATACCGGCTCCTCGAACGCGCCCTACTCGCCCCACCCGATAAAGGGGACGACCGGCGCGCTCTCGACGACCGATCAAGGCGCCGGACTGCTCGGCGTGATCGATGCCTCGAGCCAGTACCTCGACCAGATCGTGCCCACCTTCAATGTGCCGGGGGTCTCGCCGCTGCTCGGCCCGCCGCCGGGGCACCCGAGCGGAACATCGCACTCGGTCGCCGCCAATGCGGCCAATAATTGGGTGTTTGTGCCGATGCCGGCGAACAACGCGATCGTTGGCTGCCCGTTCGGATGCATCGGGGTGTTCGGCCGCTGGGACCCGGACGTCTCCAACGATTGACAGCAGCACGACGCGCCGGCCGATTGTTGAGACCAGAACCGGCCGACGCTCTCGTAAGCATCGGTCGGCGCCCGTTGCAGCGCCGGTTGATTTGCCCTTAACGCCGTCCCGCGTATTCGCGGTGATGTCGCTGTTGTCACGCGCGGCTAAAGATCCCGGTTGCCGCCGCAACCGGCTTAACAGAATCCTTTCCGGCTGCTATCGGTCTCGCTGAACACAAGCAGCAACGGTAAGGGCAAATGCCGCGACCATCCGCGGGGATCGGCAAACCTCCCGCCGCATTGCCGGGGTTGCGGTTGGCGGCCTTTACCGGCGGCGCCAAAGCCCCTTCGGCGCGCTTCCGCGTGCGGCAATACATCCCGCTGTTGGCGCAAAGGGGCATTGATGTCGTCGAGCTCAGCCCGAGCCTCGGCTCCTATCCTCCCGAAAAGCAATGGGCACGCCCGGCTTGGCTGCTCGGGTCGCTGACGCAGCGCCTGCCTCAGATCTACGCCGGATGGGCCGCCGATATCACCCTCTTGCACCGCGAGATGGTCTCGACCCTGTACACCCTCGAAGGTTTGACACGCCGCCCGCGGCTGATCGACGTCGACGATGCCATCCATTTGTTCCGCGATGGGTGGGCCGCCAAACACCTCGCGGAGCGAGCCGATCTTGTCGTCGTCGGGAACAATTGGCTTGCCGAGGCGTGGCAGAAATGGAACACAAGGGTCGAGGTTTTGCCGACGCCGGTTGACACCGAATCGTATCATGTTCAACCGCTTCCTGAACTGCCATGCATCGGCTGGATCGGCTCCTTTGGCAACTTGCGGTATCTCGAGCATATAGCACCAGCGCTGGCCGAGGTGACCCGCCGCTTCCCCGCGGTGTCAATCGCCGTGTGCAGCGAGCGACCGCCGCGGCTTCCCGGTTTGCCGGTCCGTTACGTTCCGTGGTCGGCTGCCGTCGAGGACGAGTTTCTGGGCTCGCTCACGATTGGCGTCATGCCGCTCGCGGACGGCCCGTGGGAGCGCGGCAAGTGCAGCTTTAAGATGCTGCAATACATGGCTGCCGGACGTCCCTGCGTGGCGTCGCCGGTGGGAATGAACAAAGACATTCTGGCGCAAGCCGAATTCGGCCTCGCAGCAACGACGCACACCGAATGGGTTGAGGCTCTGTCGAGTATCCTGGACGATCGCTGTGGGGCCGAAAAGCTCGGCGCCGGTGGCCGCGGCCTCGTGGAACTGAAATACAGCGTCGCTGTTCTCGCACCCCGAACTCGCGCAGCTCATCCGCGGGCTCGTCAGACGGTGATTCTACAAGAACGCGATGCGGCCAGCATACGAAGGCGAGAATGCGGGCACAACAAGTGGCGGGATCATGATGGCCTCGGAGGCGACTATTGACATCCGGGCGGACGCAAATGACGGCGCGGTCGAGCCGCGCGACGGCCGCCCGCACGAGACCTTCTCGAAGGAGTATGACAGGGCTGGCTGTGCACGACGTTTGCCCATCAGGGAACAAAGTTGCGCTACTGCGGCTCGATTCTCGGCCCGTTTTGCAAACAATCGCAACGCCGGGACCTGCGTCGGTTTAGTGGGGAGCATTATACCAGCCTGCGGCCGCCATAATCTCTTCGCCAGCGCCCACTGCTGATAGGTCTCTTTGACGCCGCGCCTTCTCTTCCGCCGACCAGCGCCTCCGCCGCTGAACCGACGTGATCACCTCAACTGGGTCAATGTTCCCAGTCATAGGGATAGCCGCTTGACTCGCTGTGCTGCTATCCCTGGCTTGAAGGGATCAGCAATTAATCAGCTTGGTATAAGGCTCAAACCTGCTAACTGTGGGGGGAACGACAAGAGGCCCCGAGCGGTTCGAACTTCAATTTCCGGCGTCATGCAAATGCGGGTTGCCGAGTTGCGAGCGAGAACCAGGGCCTTCTGGCCAAAATTGCACGCGATAAGTTGGATCAGCTCGCCATCGACTGATTTCTGTCGTCCACGTCGAACCCGTGCGGAGGCCCCGATCCACCCAAAAATAGTCGCGCACCCCAATGGCGATGACCCAGATTACTAATGCCGTTGAGATAGTCTTGAGCCATCCCTCGCTTCGTTTCGAGATCCCCAGCACGGTTAGCCCGAACAGCACGCCAGGCGCGTATTCGTAGCGGCCACCAAAGCCAACTCCCAGCAGGTAAATACGGGGACCTCCCGTTGATCCAAAATAGGAGAAGACCACCAGCATTGCCCCACCCACCAGCAACCAACGTACAACGGGGTCGGCTGTTTTCCAGGCCGCGACCACGATCACGAGCACGGCGATCAAAGTAATCGTGATTTCCGGCCATAGGGGTCCGCCGCTGGCGACCCTTTCGGCCAGCGTGCCGGCTATTCTGGCTGTTTGGCCGCGCCCGAATAGCGGTTCAATCAAGTGCTTAATGTACACCACAAGAATGAGCAATTTCGGTCCAATCCCGACATAGCGGGCGGGGTCAGAATGTAGCTCGAGCATCGCCACTTGCACTCCGCCAAAAGCAGCGAGGAGGCCGCCTTGGATGAGGCGAGCACGTGAACGGTCGAACCATGCGCGGACAAAGAACAATGGTGTGAGCGGAATACTCGCCAACCCGGTTAGTCCTCCCAGCACCACAAGCCCTCCCCGGAACGCGCCCAACCATCCGTCGACGGTAGGGAGGGCCAGGATGAGAGCCGTACAGAGACCGAAAAGAAACTGGGTGTGGATCGAGGTTAGCCAGACCTCACCAGTGTTGTTGCAGGCGAGCAAGAGGAGCAGCGCGAGCGCAAGAGTTATTCGATGCCGCAACCATTCAACGTTCGCCGTCATGAGCAGAAAGGCGGGACAAAGTTGGACTAATAAAGCCACGCCGGTGGTGACTAACGGCGCGAACTCCAATGGAACGAGATGGACCGCCAGCACTGTGGCGAGGTTAGCCGTAAGATTTAGATTATCGAAATGAACGGAAAACAGCGCATCATACCAGGGTTTATTCCAGGAGGTATAGAAATGGACCGTACCTTCTTCAGCCCAGAAGCGGCGTTTAATCAAGATATCCGGCATGCGGACGAGCACCGCCATGGCGTAGGCCACGAGCATAAACGTATAGAGCTTGGCGCTCGTTAATTTCGGCCTGGCCGCATCAATGACTGTCATGATTTGCTCACTTTACGAGAGGTGCCCGAGCAATTTTGGCGTCTCAGTTCCAGACCCGTTGCGCTGCTCCGTTCCCGTGCAGAAGCTGCTCATCGGGATATTCGAATACGCCCTCAGTCGTCGCGGTCGGGCTACCGTAGGTGCCGCAGCGGACAAAGCTGAGAAGTCAATCCTTGCAGAAAGGGTTCGGTACCGGGCGAAGAGGTTGGAGTGGTCGAAGTGCAGTCAACGCAAGACAAGGCCGGCCGCTAGCCGGACGCACCTCCTCATTAAACTATATAATTTCCCAGTTGAAGTCCTTTGATCCGTGGCTCCACTGTTAAGCTGAGTTTTGCTGAAGCTGACATGCCCTGACCTCCAGGCCGTAGGCTTGAAGCGCGGCGATAATCGACGTTCTGCAATGCTGGTCGCGCTCTGGAGTGGGCGGGAGGCGTCGAAAGAGGCGGCTCAACGTGATCCGAGGCCCGAAACCAGCGGCTTCACCCAGATCAGGAACCAGTTCGCAGTTTTTTAGAGCGTGGGCCATTCTACCACGTGGACCCGATTCGCCGTTGGCGGCAATTCCCGGGATAAGACGGAGCGCGACAACCACGAGCGGGCTCGCTGCGATCCATGCTCGCCTCAGCTATCTTTGCAGAAAGGCTTAAAGTGTGCCGGCTATAAGTGCTTCTAGTCGGCGCCACCTTCCGGCACGATACCTTATCGGGGACCAAATTGGTCGGCTGACGCTAGCCAATCCCAGTTGATTACCTTCGCAGGGGCCGATGCACTCGCAATCGCTATTCAATGACGAGACCGCGGCGCTGGCCGAGGCCGCGGCTCCCGAGCCGCAGCTGTCGCGACGGGGCGCCGAACTCACGGTCGTGGTGCCGACCTTTAACGAGCGCGACAATATCGAGCCGCTGCTTGCACGCCTCGACGCGGCTTTGTGCGGGATCGATTGGGAGGTGGTCTTTGTCGACGATGATTCGCCCGACGGCACCGCCGAGATCGTGCGCGCCCTCGCCGCGGAGAACGCGCGAATCCGCTGTTTACAGCGGATTGGCCGCCGCGGCCTGTCGACCGCGGTCATCGAGGGAATGCTTGCGAGTAGCGCCCCTTATCTCGCGGTGATCGACGCCGATCTGCAGCACGACGAGACCCTGCTGCCGCGGATGCTCGCGGCGCTCAAGACAGAGAACCTCGATGTGGTGATCGGCAGCCGACATACCCTCGGTGGCGGGATCGTCGAGTGGGATCGCCGCCGGGCGACGATTAGCGATGTCGCGACGCGCCTCGCACGGCTGGTTGTCGCCGCCCATCTGGCCGATCCGATGAGCGGGTTCTTTATGCTGACCCGGCCGGCTTTCGAGCAGGCGGTCAGACGTCTTTCGGGGCAGGGGTTCAAGATATTGCTCGATCTCTTTGCCTCGACCCCCACCACCTATCGCTTCAAGGAGATCCCCTACGTGTTTGGCCAGCGCCAGCATGGCGAGAGCAAGCTCGACAGCCTTGTCGTCTGGGAATACTTGATGCTGCTGACCGACAAGCTGGTCGGTCGCTATGTCCCAGCCCGCTTTGTTTCGTTTGCCGCGATCGGCGGTTCGGGCGTGGTCGTCCACTTTACGACGCTCTATCTCGGCTTAAAGCTCGTCTCGTTCCCAGCGGCGCAAGCGCTCGCAACCTTTGTTGCGATGACGAGCAACTTTGTCCTGAACAACACGCTGACCTATCGCGACCGGCGTCTTACCGGCCGGCGCTTTATCACCGGGCTGCTGTCATTTTATGCGGTATGCAGCCTCGGCGCGGTCGCCAATGTCGGTATCGCCTCGGCGGCTTTTGCACAGCACTACACCTGGTGGGCGTCGGGCCTCGCGGGTGCTGCGGTCGGCGTCGTGTGGAACTACGCAGTTTCCTCCGTCTTTACCTGGCAGCGCCGGTAAACCCAACCGAGCAGCCACTGTGGTCCCGCCAGTAGCTATTGGCGTCACAAGCGGCGAAGTCAGCGGCTGCTGTCCGGGTAATCGGTGACCACAACTTCATCGCTCGCGGTGTCGAGGACCGCGCAGCTCAATTGCCGGCCGTTGGCGTTGTCGCGCGCGTCACCCGCCGAGCCCGCGTCAACGAGATGAAGACCGTTCGACCCAGCAAGTTCCGAGTCGGCGCGGGTAATGCGGCGGGCTCGCCTCGGCCTCGCCCGCCCGCGCAACCCGCGAACTGCCGGCAGGACGGGTTCGCGAGTGCTTTCGGCACGATCCATGCCGCCCAGACCAGAGGCAGGGTGCCGACTGAAATCGGGATCAGCGGAACGGTACGCCGATTTGTCGAGGCCGATCCAGGGCAGGAGCAGCCCGCGACGACACCACAGTATGCTGCTTCTGCCATTCTGCTTGCCCGACCGACTGGGCGGCCGGTCTTTGCCGGATTTGGGATGAAAAGGCTCAATCAGAGCGCGCAGTATCGCCTAGGCACCACGCGCTCCAATTCGGCGAGAAACGAGTGCTCGCCGGGTCGTCCGCGCCGCACTCGAACCCCGCCGTCGCCAAGCTGGGCTGAATTATTCCGTAACCATTGTGCCTCTCTGTCACTCCGAGCCAGCATCGGCTAGGCAGCCTCGCTTTGGAGAGGTTCCCTAGCTGATCGCGTCGCTGCGACGAGAGACGTCCTTCTACGACGGCATCTGACCCATGAAATCGCGCTTGCCGATGTCGATTCCGAGCGAGCGAAGGATGTTGTAGGCCGTAGTGGTATGGAAATAGAAGTTCGGCATCGCGAAGTGGTAGAGGTAGACCTGCGCCTTGAATTGACGCTGCTGCCCACCAGCGGTGATCGTCACCGTCGAATCTTCTTTGCCGTCGAGTTGGTCGGGGCGCATGCCCTTCAAAAAGTCGATTGTTTTGTCGAGCCGCGACTGCATCTCGGCCCAGGAACTGTCAATATCGGGAAGTTGCGGCGGCGTCACCCCAGCAACGGTTCCGGCGCCGAGCGCGTGGACGCAGACCTGGCGCACTTGCCGCGCTAAGGTGAACATGTCGGGATAAAGCCGCCAATTCAAAGTCGCGGCCTCGTCCCACTTCTTTTCAGCCGCATGCTTCTGGGCTTTGTCGAGTACTCCCTTAAGGCCACCCAGCAATTGTAGGAAGACCGGCACCGAGCCGTGATACATGCTGATTGCCATGATTTGGTTCCTCCTGGTTTTGGTGAGAGCGAGGGATGCCATCTTATCCACCTCGACTGCGGGTGCAAAGATGCATCGCCCTGGGATTAGCACCAGGGCGCTCGACCATCGCGGTTGGGCGTTCTAGTGTAGGGCGATCGGAGCAAGAGGAGGTGCCGGGCGTGGCCAGAGAACGGCGTCTCGAAGCGCGTCAAGTCGAAGAGATTTTTCTCGCCTTTGCCGAGGTGATGCGCGAATTACCGCCCGATATCGAAGCTGGCTGGCTCGATGCCGAGGGCGATTTGCGCCTCGCCCCCGATATCGCCCGCAAATTGCGGACCGCGCGTCGAGTGCGGCAGCTACTCGTCGAGTTGCGGCAAAGCCAAAACGAAACTTGATGAGCCGGCGCTAGCGCCCATCTGGGCCGGCGATGATCCTGGCCTCGTGCAAGCGTCCGATCTCGGTCGTAGTCAGGCCGAGCACTTCCGACAGCACAAGATCAGTATGTTGTTCTCGGCCTTCGGGCTTGTCGAGCGCTGGTGCTAGGAGCGCTTGCTCTTACGAGACCCGCCCAATAGAGGCTCGCACCCGCTTTTGTCAAGCGGCCAGCGGCCGGAATCAACGCCGCCGCCGACCGGCTCGATGCCGATGAACGTCGGCCCCATTTGCGCCATCGTCATGCTGTCGCAACCAATGAGAGTAAGGCGTCTTTTGCCGGGTTGCAGCGAGGCGAGTGCGGCGATAGGTTCGGCGAGCCTAACTGGGATATTTGTGTGCGGTACATCAGCACCCGCGATCGTCGCCCGCAACCACGGACCGTATCGTTCGAGGAAGTCCTACTGACGGGGCTTGCCGACGATGGGGGACTCTATGTGCCGGACCATCTGCCGCCTCTTGACCCCGATAAGCTGGACGAGGTGGCCCGGTGGCCTTACGCCAAAGTGGCTTCGCATATTTTGGGCCTATTCGCAGGAGATGCGTTTGCGAAACATGAGCTAGACCGGTTCGCGGAGCAGGCCTATCGCGGCTTCCGCCATGCCGCGGTAACGCCGCTCGTGCAGCTAGATCATGGCTTGTGGCTGTTGGAGCTGTTTCATGGACCGACCTTGGCCTTCAAGGACTTGGCGCTACAGCTCCTGGGCTTGCTGTTCGAGGCGGCGCTTGCCCGCAAGAATGAACATCTCACGATCATCGGCGCCACGTCGGGCGATACAGGTTCGGCAGCGCTGGAGGCTTGTCGTAATCGTGAGGCGATCGACATCTTCATCTTTTATCCGCACGGTCGCGTCTCAGAAGTACAGAGACGCCAGATGACAACGGTCGTATCTACCAATGCCCACGCGATAGCAGTTGAAGGAACCTTTGACGATTGCCAAGATCTGGTAAAGACGCTGTTTGCCGATGCACAATTATGCGAGGACCTTAATCTCGCGGCGATCAACTCGATCAACTGGGCGCGGATCGCGGCGCAGACGGTCTATTATTTCGCTGCCGCGACTGCTCTCGGGGCACCCGACCGTAAGGTGGCGTTCAGCGTGCCGACCGGAAACTTCGGGAATGTGTATGCAGGTCACATCGCTCGCGGTATGGGGTTGCCGATCGAGCGTCTGGTTATCGGGACAAATCGCAACGATATCCTGGCTCGTTATATTGGCACGGGCGACATGACGCTTGCCCCCGTCGAGCCGAGCCTGAGCCCGAGCATGGACATACAAGTCTCAAGCAATTTCGAGCGGTTGCTGTTCGAGCTGAAAGGCCGCAGCGGGGTTGAGGTCAGCGAGGCGATAGCCGAGTTTCGCCGGACCGGCATCCTTCCGCCAGCAGAAAGGGAATGGCGTGCGGCACAAGGGCTGTTTTCGGCTCATCGGGTTGATGACGCGACGACGGTGCAGATCATGGCCGACACATACAAGCGCTCTGGGATTCTGATCGATCCCCACACCGCGGTTGCCGTCGGGGCGGCGCGCGCTGAGTTAGAGGTGAGGAGGGGCGCCGCACCGATGGTGGCTTTGGCATCCGCTCACCCGGCGAAATTCCCAGACGCAGTCGAGCGCGCGACTGGGATTCGGCCGGCATTGCCGGCGGCACTCGCCGATTTATTTGAACGGCGCGAGCGCATTACCATTCTGCCTAAGGATCAGGACGCCGTGACACGCTATCTCCACACCCATGCCCGGCGCAGCAAGAGGGCCGCATGACGATCGAGCTTTCGCGTTTAAGGAACGGCCTGCAGATAGCCACCGACCGCATTGAAACGGTAGATACCGTCTCTCTTGGGGTCTGGGTAGACATTGGCACCCGCCACGAGCCGGCCGAGATCAACGGGGTCGCTCATTTCCTCGAACATATGGCGTTCAAGGGCACAAAGCGGCGGAGCGCACTTGCGATCGCCGAAGAGATTGAGGCCGTTGGCGGGCACCTCAACGCTTATACCTCGCGCGAGAGTACGGCATATTATGCTAAAGTATTGAAGGAAGATGTGCCGCTGGCACTCGATATACTCGCCGACATTCTGCAGCATTCGGTCTTTGAACCCGAAGAGCTGGAACGCGAGCGCACGGTCATCCTGCAGGAAATTGGGCAGGCCAATGACACGCCCGACGACATTATCTTCGATCATTTTCAGGAATGCGCCTTTCCGGACCAAGCGATGGGCCGGCCGGTGCTGGGGCGGCCCGAAATCATCCGCCGGCTCGGACGCGAGGAGGTAACCGCCTATTTGCGCGATCATTACGGCGCGCGAGGCATGGTCCTGGCGGCGGCCGGGAATCTCGATCATGACCGGATAGTAAAAATCGGGGAAAGGCTCCTCGCCGACATGCCGGCCGAGCGCCCAGCGACCACCGAACCCGCCCGCTACGAGGGCGGCGAGCGGCGCGAAGAGCGCGACCTCGAACAGCTCCATTTGGTGCTGGGTTTCCCTGGCCTGACGCTCGACGACCCGGACTTCTATGCCGGATCGGTGCTGAGTACCGCGTTTGGCGGCGGCATGTCATCACGGCTGTTTCAGGAAATCCGCGAGAAGCGTGGCCTCGTCTATACGATCCACTGCTTCGGCCATAGCTATCGCGACGGCGGATTGTTCGGCATCTACGCCGGGACTGGCGAGCAAGAGGCCGCCGAACTGGTGCCAGCTCTGTGCGAAGAGGTGCGAAAACTCGAGGACGGTTTGAGCCCGGTCGAATTGGCCCGCGCCAAGACCCAGCTCAAGGCAGGGCTATTGATGTCGCTCGAAAGCACCTCGACGCGCTGCGAACAGCTGGCGCAGCATCTATTGATCCACGGCACGCCGTTCGATCCGGCCGAGATTGTGCGGCGCATCGAGGCGGTGGATGACGCCGCCATTCGCCGCGTCGCCGAACGCTGGCGCACCGCTCCGCCGACCTTGACCGCTCTGGGTCCGCTAAGCCGCCTTGAAGACTTCGACCGCGTTCGGGCGCGGCTCGCCGCGTAACGGCTGCGCTGTGATGGCGCCGCAGCGGAAGTCCTTCCCTCGCTTGTTCGCGGCGCGCACCGACCCGTTCCGCCTGTCCGGAGAGCGCGTCTACTTGCGTATCCCAGAACGCGGCGATTGGGAGGTCTGGGCGAGTTTACGAGGACATTCCCGCAATTTTCTCGAGCCCTGGGAGCCAAGCTGGCCGGCCGATGCTCTTTCCCGTCTTAGCTTTCGCTCGCGAGTGGCTCGATATGCTGAGGATTGGCGCGGCGACCAAGCCTACAACTTTTTCATTTTCTCGTATGACGACGAGCTTGTCGGCGGCATTGGTCTCACCAATGTCCGGCGAGGTGTTTCCGAGACCGCGAGCCTCGGTTATTGGATCGGCGAGCCGTTCGCGCGACAAGGATTGATGACAGCGGCACTGCCGCTCGTTCTCGATTTTTCGTTCAATCGTCTGCGCCTGCACCGCATCGAAGCCGCGTGCCTGCCAACTAACGCGCCGAGCCGCGCCCTGCTGGCCCGGACAGGTTTCCAGCAAGAAGGTTACGCTCGACAATATTTGTGCATTGCCGGTGAATGGCAGGATCACTTGCTCTTTGCGATCCTCCGTGAGGATTGGCGCAGTTGACCGCCGACCGTCAAGAAATGTTAGTCGCAGTTAGGGTTGGGACTCATTGGAGCCCTCGTCCCGCGGCGTTTTCTGCTACGGCAGATAATACGCAAAGACCACTGGGGAGACAAAGGCCCAAGTCTCGATAAAAGTCGACCGGTCGGGCTTACGGCCGAGTTCTTCCATCGCACCCAACAGGCAGAACCAGTTCAAGACCTCGTGCTGGCCGCTATCCTCGATCTGGTCAGTCGTATAGCGATGCCACGTCGAGTAGTCGGCCTTTTCCAGTGCGTCGTATAGCCGGCGGTCGGCGGGTACATCGGGCCACAGTTGGTAGTTCTTTTCGGTCAGGAAAGAGTGCGACCAACTCGACGAGGCGACAATCGCGGTGCGCCAAGGGCTCTGCGCCATGACCCGCGCGGTCGCCGCACCCACCGCCATGCACCGCGTCGGATTGGGCGACGGGGTAAGCGTCTGCCAAGGGACGTCTTGCGCTGGGCTTGGTGATTGAGAAGCTGCCGCTCTTTTTTGCGGCGGCGATACAATGAATGGTGTGGG
>CAVTLC010000047.1:0-49021 GCA_963735445.1 uncultured Alphaproteobacteria bacterium | reverse complement strand
ACATTCCATCGATGATGGTGAATTGTCTATTCGCTTAACACGTATACAGAAGCTCAAAACGATGAAGATCCGTTGGAAAATCGACTTGGCAATGTGTGCGGCGTTCTTGGTCGGGCTTGGATTGGCGGGGGGGAGTGCCTATGAGATTTTAACCAAGAACGCGGTCGAGGACGCTCTGCAAAACGCGCGGATCATGATCGAAGCAGCTTCCGCTATTCGATCTTACACCGCGCAAAGCATAAAGCCATTACTAGAGCAACAGATGAAGGTACAGTTCCTGCCGCATTCCATTCCGTCATTTGCTGCTCAAAGCAATTTGAAAATGGTTCGTACGAAATTACCGGAATACAGCTATCGCGAACCGACTCTTAACCCGACCAACGTCAGCGATCGAGCGGTCGATTGGGAAGCGGACATCATCAACGATTTTCGCAACGATGCGAGCAAGCGGGAAACCGTGGTGACGCGCGAAACACCGGGCGGACGTTTCGTGACCTTGGCCCGACCGCTGAAGGTCGGCAGTCAAGCTTGTCTTTCCTGCCACAGCACAGCGGAAAACGCGCCCGCTACATTGGTGGCGCTTTACGGGTCGCAAAACGGCTTCGGCTGGAAGCTGGGCGAGATCGTCGGCGCGCAAGTCGTGTCGATCCCGCTTGCCGTGCCGCTGGACCGAGCCTACCAGGCCTTGTCCTGGTTTATGCTCGCGCTGGTCGGCACCTTTCTGATCGTCATCGTCATCGTCGATTTGTTGCTACGCGCGCTGGTGGTCAAGCCGGTTGTCGAGATCTCAAAGATGGCCAACAGCGTCAGTATGGGACAGCTCGACACGCCGGAATATGTCCGCGACACCAACGACGAGATCGGCACATTGGCGGCATCCTTTAATCGGATGCGGCGAAGCCTTCAGAACGCGATGAAAATGCTCGACGAGCAAAGCTGAATGATTGCGACGGCTCGGCGCCTTAGGCTACAGGGTGCCTTAGGCTACAGTATGAAGGCAGTCGACCAAATTGGACGCTATCGCATCGATGCGCTGCTCGGCAGCGGCGCGATGGGAGACGTCTATCGCGCCTACGATCCGATTATCGATCGCCCGGTCGCGATAAAGGTCATACGGCCCGAACTGATCGCGGGCAGCGGCTCCGAACAATGGTTGCAGCGGTTCCGGCGCGAGGCCAGAGCGGCCGGGCGCCGGTTTCACCCGAACATCGTCGCCATTCTAGATTTTGGCGACGATAACGGGGTCCCGTTCCTCGCGATGGAATATGTCGATGGACGCAGCCTCGATGTCGTGATCAAGACGTCGAGCCCGCTCGAACCATCCCGCAGTGTCACGATGATTAGCCAGGTATTGAGCGCTCTCGGATTTGCCCACCAAAATGGAATAATCCATCGCGACGTAAAACCTTCCAATATCCTTGTATTGAGCAATAACGACATAAAGGTCGCCGATTTCGGCATTGCCCGCATCGATGCCTCTGAGTTCACGATTGTCGGCGATCTGCTGGGCACGCCAGCCTATATGGCGCCGGAGCAATTTTCGGGCGCCCCGATCGACGAGCGAACCGATCTGTTTGCTGCCGGCGTGATCTTTTACGAGATGCTGACGGGGGTGAAACCATTCCGCGGCAAGAGTGTCACTGAAATCATGTCCTTGATGGAGACCCGAGGCCCCGAGGATATCGGAGCGTTCAACCCCGCCGTTCCCGATCAATTGCGGCAGGTTATTGCCAAAGCGCTGGCGTTTGACCCGTCTAGCCGCTTTTCCGACGCCGGCGCCTTTGCAAAAGCCGTTGCCGATGCTTTTCCGAACCGTACCGGCCACGGTCAGCTGGCGGAAGCGGCTCCCGCCTCGTTCGTCCAGACAACATCGATCCCTGACTGCTGGCGAAATTTCGTTGGTCGATGCTTCTCCCGGTCCTGAAAATTTGGCCAGGATCGAGCGCGAGCTGGCCACCTTTATCGGACCCGTGGCGTCGATCGCGGTGAAGCGCGCCACGACTCAAACCCATAATATCGAGGTATTGTACGATCTATTAGCCATGTACATCGATAACCAAAGAGACCGAGCCGAATTTCTGAAATTAGCGCGCCGAGGTGGAGCGGGCGCCTCCGATTTGCCGCGGGCGTCGGTGTCGGTGGAACGCCATCCGACACGCGAACAGAGCCAAATTGTTGCAAAAGCCCCAAGCCCGTCAGCAATCAGCGCAATCGAGATGAGCTTGACGCAGTATCTCGGCCCAATCGCCAAGCTTCTGGTAAGAAGGGAACTTCAGAAATTCGAGACGTTGGAGAGTTTCTGTCGTGTACTGGCGGTCCACATCCCGGACGAAGGTGAACGCGAGGCTTTTCTTCGAACGGCTCGGCAACACCTCTCGGCAAGAGCGTAAAACGCGATGATACGAGGCAAGCCGGCGGCCATGGGCCTCGCCGCTTTCCTGGCGATCTGCGGCGTGACGATCACATCGTATTCGCCCCCGTCCTTTGGCGCCGAGGTGGGAACGCAAGGCCAAACTCTCCCGGTCACGCCCGCCCTGATCCGTGAAATTCAATTCATGCTTTCGCGGCTGGGCATGGATCCCGGGCCGATCGACGGTGTTGTCGGACCACAGACCAATAAGGCAATCCACGAATTCGAGCAGCACGCCGGACTGCCGCTGGCGGATTTGGTGAACGTCGGAACAATCCCCGAAGTCGCTCCTGACCCAATTGCGCAGCCAGGCATCGCGCGCAATCCTCGGAAATGAACCGAAGCCGCAATCGGCGCCAAGCACCGCCGCAATTGCCGCTCCGCCGGCTAATGCCCCAGCGCCAGCACCAGCGCAACCGCCCCCAGATCGTTTTGCCGCCTGCTCGTACAATCCCGACGACTTCCGCATCGGCGCAACCCAATATACACCGGATAAATTTCTGCAGGTCGGCTTTGACGGCTCGACGGCGCGCGCCGTATCAAGCTTGAAGGACCGCCTCGACGAGGCGCGCCAGCTTGCCGAGAACATAGGCGGCTCAGCACTGCTCGAGGTGCAGCGGCAAGCGCGTGTTCTGAATTATTTTACCTGCCGATTGAAAATCGAAGAGGCGGACGCAACCAAGAAACCGCCCTCCTGAGTAGGCTTTGTCGCGTGCCTGGAAGGAAAATGTCGTACCAATCGGCGGCACGAACGCATGTCGGCACCGTGCGTCAGCGTAATGAGGACGCGGTGCTCGAGCGCCCAGATGTTGGACTATGGGCCGTCGCCGACGGTGCCGGAGGTCACCAACGCGGCGATTATGCGAGCAGCGCCATTATCGCAGCGCTTCGAGATCTACCACCGGCGGATTCTGGCCTATCTTTCGTGCAACAGCTTAAGACTCGCCTTCAACAGCTCAACCAGCAATTTCGCGCCGAGGCGGCTCTGATTGGACCGGACGCCATAATCGGCAGCACGATCGTCGTGCTGATGATTTGCGGACGCCAAAGCTTTTGCCTGTGGGCGGGAGATAGTCGGTTTTATCGGATGCGCGACGGCAAACTGAGCCAGCTCAGCCGCGACCAGAGCTATGTCCAGAACCTGATCGACCGCGGCGAGATCGCGCCCCAAGCGGCGGCATCGCATCCGCTTGCCAACATCGTGTGCAATCTGGTGGGAGGCGCCGAAGAACTCGTGCTCGAAGAACGGCACGACGCTCTCGAACCCGGCGACCTATTGCTGCTCTGCTCGGACGGTCTGACCCGGGCGCTTACCGATCCCGATATCGCCGAGATACTGGGCGAAGCCTCGATCGCAATGGCAGCCGACCTATTGATCGGGCGTGCGCTGGAATGCGGCGCGCGTGACAATGTCAGTGCCGTAACGATTCAGTATAGCGGCTGAGAATGCGACGCTTTGCGCCCGCTATGCCGAGCCGGCGATCCCCTTTAGCCGGTAGGCCCTCAGCTTGCCTTCATGCTTTGTGTCGATAATCGCTAGTTCAGCGTCGACATGCCGCCAAAGCCGTTGATGCATTGCTGGGCTTATCAGGATTTCGCCGCCGCCGGCGCCAGAACAATAGCGGTCGGTCCAATTGGCGGCCTCGCCGATGATCGTCAACTCCATGCGATCTTTGGAGCCCACAAAACCGTGCAGCACCTCGCCACAATGAACCCCGATCCCGATAGTGCAAGTTACTTGTCTGCGTCGCCGGCGTTCCTCGCTGATTTCGCTCATTGCCGCTTGCATTGCGAGCGCCGCGCGGACCGCTTTTTCGTGGCGCTGAGCATCCGGTTCGGGGCTGCCAAAGACTGCCAGGATCCCGTCACCGGTAATCTTGTCGACCGTGCCGTCATACTTGAAAATAGCGTCGACCAAGGCCGAAAAATAATCATTGAGCAGATCCATCACGTCATCGGTATCCATGCCCGCGGTCAGCTTGGTGAATCCGCGGATATCAGACACGAGAATGACGACCTCGGACCTCTCGCCGCCGGGACGAAGCCGCCCATTGCTGGCTCGCACCAGTAATTTGTCGCGGATTTTTGGTGAGAAATTCGACAACAGCCGGCCGAGCAGCACGGCATTGCTGCGCAACTCGCTTTGCAACTGGTGTTGCATTGCGGCCATCGCCGCATAATGTGCGACCGCCAGCATCAATCGCAGATCGTCTGCCGCGAACAGCGTCCCGCCGTCGCTATTGTCGACGCACGCCGCCCCCATCACGCGACCCTTCCAGATCAAGGGCACATACATGCCGGCCTTGATCCTGTTCAGGAATTGACTTTGACTTGGATCAATCCCCTCGCGCCAGATAAAGCCCTGGCGCCGCGTCATCGTTCTTGTCGCGAGCGTCATGCTGACCGATGGCTGGCCGGCGGGGACGTGGGCTTTCAGCAGGAGCTGGCCGCTCTCTGGATCTTCCAGCAACAGAGCGCCACGGCTCGCGGCCGGAATGATCGCTACAAGCTGCTCGATGATCGTTTGGAACAGTTCATCAAGTTCGATCTGGCCGGCGAACCGCAATGGCAGTTCATAAAGCAGCACCAGCGCTTTTGCGCGATCGGGGTTGATTGGCGCGCCAAGCTCGAAAACAGGTGCGGTGGCGTCGATCAATTCGGCGATATCGAGCCGCGTATCGTGGGTCTCGACAACGGTCGGATTTTCCGTGCCCCAACCGGCCCCGAACTCGACCGCGGTGGGCGAAACAACGACTTCCAACGTCGTTTCGCTGATCCGGACCGTCTGCCCTGGTTCCAGGGGGAGCTTGCCTTTCGCGCCGATTGGTTCTCCATCGACTTCGGTGCCGTTGGCGCTACCTAAATCTTCGATCCAGTATTGCCCGTCGGTAAATGAGATCTGCGCGTGCGGCCGCGACACCCGAAGGTCCGGGGTCAGGTCGATATCGACATGGATGCCGTGTCGCGGCCGTCCGATGACCACCGATGTCGACGGCTGATCAAAAACCTTTTCGTTGTCGCGATAGCTATAGCGGATACGCACGTCGCACCACCGCCTTCCGATACCCGCGAGACTACCAAAACTCCCCGCTTTTGCTAAGGGCTCGCATCTCTGCTCGGCTGGGCGACACTGTCAAGCCGCGGTAGGGCGCGAGCCAGCGGCTCAACTTCCGTCAAGCAGCGCTCGCGGGGCCGAGGATGAACGTGGCGCTGCTGCCGTCCCCGCAGGCTGCGTTACGCTGCCTTGTCCGCCGCCTGCCGCTGCAGCCAGCGCTGCACCCGCTCGTCCTCGCAGACGGCAACGTTGAACCGCAGCCACGGCGAGCGCTCGAGATGCGGACGGAAGACCGTGCCAGGCGCCAGCATGATGCCGTCGCGCTGTGAGGCTTCCGCCAGCGCCAGCGAGTCGTCGATATGCGGGAAGCGCGCCCAGACGAACATGCCGTCTGCAGGCTCCGCGAACAATTCCAATCCAATGCGTTCGAAGGCGCGCACCACATTAAGCCTCGCCTCGCCTAGCCGCTCGTGCAAGCGTGACAGATATTTGCGGTAATGGCCGTCCACCAGCATCAGATAGATCAGCCGCTCGGTGAATGGCGAGGTGGTGATGCTGGTCAGCATCTTGATGTCGGCGAGTTCGTTGGCGATGTTCTGCGAGCAGGCGACGAAACCGACGCGCAGGCTGCCCGACAGCGTCTTGGAGAAGCTGCGCGCGTAAATCACGCGGTCCAGTTGGCCGAGCGTCGCGAGCCGAGGCGTCGTCTTCACCTGCAGATCGCAGAAGACGTCATCCTCGACGACCGTGAAATTGTGGCGCTCGGCAGCCTGCAATACCCGAAATGCCACGTGCGGACTCATGTCGGTTCCGGTCGGGTTCTGAATCACCGACTGGGTAAAGTAGACTTTCGGTCGGTGGGTAGCGGCGAGCTTTTCGAGAATGGCGATGTCCGGCCCGTCGGGATTGCGCGGCACCGCCACCATTTCGACGCCCTGCATCCGCAAATTGCCGAACATGTTGTAGTAGCCAGGATCGTCGACGAATGCCGCGTCACCGGGTTTGAGCAAATAGCGGATAACCAGCTCTAGCGCTTGACTCGTGCCGTGCGTCAGCAGGATCTGGCCTGGATCAGCGGTGATGCCGAGCCCGGCCAGCATCAGCGCAAGGTGCTCGCGCAGCGGCAAATAGCCGAATGGGTGCCCGTATTCGGTTAAATGGGCGCCGTTCTTGCGCGCGAGCACGTTGAGGTTCTGGCGGATGCCGGCCTCGTCGAGCCACGAATTCGGCAACCACGGACCGCCCGCGAGCAGCACATTTTCATCCGGCTCCAGAGAGCGGCGGATTAGCCAGACCAATTCCTCATTGCGCTTGTGGCTATCGGACGCGACCTGCGTGGCTTCTGACGGCGGCGGGCGCGGCCGCAGTGTAGAACCCAGCGCCGCGGCGTGACTGCAGACAGCCCATCGCGACCAGGCGGTCGTAAGCCTCAACGACTGTGAAGCGGCTGACCTTGTAACTTTCGGCAAAATTGCGGATCGACGGCAACTTGGTGCCCGGCCGTAGGTGCCGATCGTCGATTTGCCGCTTGATGCCGGCCACGATCTGGTCGGCGAGCGGCTGACCGCTGTTCCGGCTAATGGTCAGGGAGAGCACGCCGGTTCCCGCCTTTCGGATTGGCCTGGTTGCTGGACCAGTACAGTCACGTCAACTGACGTTCGAACTGTCTATTACTATACCGCCGAGTGTCCCCCACTATTTGATGCGTGTCAAGCAATCAGCCGAACGGTTCGGCCAGACCGCCGGCACAGCACTCCGGGAAGGATAAGGGAAATGAATGCGATCGACAAATCCCCGACAGCGAACGGTATGCGCGCTGCATTCAGACGTCCAAGCGGGTGCGCTGGGACATCGACGAAGACGTTATCCGGGGGCGCCGCTTTGATGCCGCCCACAAGTTCCTTCCGAACGGGCTTTCGCTGGCCGATGGGTTCACGACCCTGTCGGCCGATGAAAAACGGTTTGTGAGCCAGATCCAGGGCCGCACTTACGCCAATGTCTTTGGACTGGTCGAGCGTTTCATCAACGCCAAAATCCTGGAATTGACCCACGATCACTGGTTTGGCGACCAGGTTGCGCTCGAGGCGCTGGTTCGGTTCAGCGACGAGGAGTTAAAGCACCAGGCGCTGTTCCGCCGTATCGAGACGATGGTCGGCGACGTTCTGCCTGACGGCTATCGCTTCGATATCGACCCCAATGCCGTCGCCCACGCTGTGCTCGGCAAGAGTACATGGGCAGTGTTGGCACTGACGCTCGATATCGAGTTGTTCACTCAACTCCACTATCGCCGCAGCATTGATCCCGACACCGAACTCTCCGAACTGTTCAAGGACGTGTTCCTCCACCACTGGAAGGAGGAAATGCAGCACGCGATCCTCGACGAACTCGAGTGGGTGCGCCACGATGCCGGGATAACGGCGGAGAAACGCGACCAGGCGGTTGACGAGTTCATCGAATTGGTCGCCGCGGTCGATGGCATCCTGCAGACCCAGGCCAAAGCCGACGCCGGTTACTTCGCGGCGACGTGCAACCGCGCCGTCGATCAGGCTGAGGCGGTGGCGATCGAGGCCGCATTCCTCAAGGCTTACCGCTGGCAATACATCCACTCGGGCGCCCAGCACCCGCATTTCGGCAAGGTGCTTTCGAGCCTGATCACCAAAGACCAGGGCGGGCGCATCCAGGCGGCGCTCGCCACTCTCCAGTAATCCAGCCTGAACTCTGCCACCACCCTGAACTCTGTCACCACCCTGAACTCTGCAATCCAAGCAAAGGAGACCCATCATGGTTGCCCAAATGAAGACTGCCGAACCCACAGTCGTCAACGGCATCAATGTCGATGATCTGTTCGCGCTGATCGAAGGCGTCAGGCGGGACGCCGCAAAAAGCAAGACAAACTGGCGGGTCACGACGACCTGGCAAGGCCAGACCCGAAGCCGTGCGCAAGTCGAGGGCTTCGGGATCGGCGGAGAACAGGTGCCGCGTCGGTTCGCGATCGACATTGACGAACCTAACGAATTGGGCGGAAGCAACCGCTTCGCCAATCCGCAGGAGCATCTGTTGGCGGCGCTCAACGCCTGCATGACGGTTGGGTACGTAGCGCAGTGCGCGGTGCGCGGGATCACCCTCGAAAGCCTGGAGATCCAGACCGATGGCGAGATCGATCTCCGCGGCTTTCTCGGAATCGATCCCACTGTGCCGCCGGGCTACGAGAACCTGAGCTACATCGTCCGCATCAAGGGCAGCGGGACCAAGGAAGAGTTCGCCGAGATCCACGAGGCGGTGATGGCGACCTCACCCAATTTCTACAACGTATCCCGGCCCGTGACCCTCAAACCAACCCTCGTTGTCGAGTGATCGACGGCGATGAGGCGAGGCGGCCGCAGACTGGTGGTTGTCTCGCCTTGCTTCCATGATGCGGGCACTCTCGGGCGAAGACGCAACCTTGCAGGCCAACAAACTCTGTCGCAAGCGCTCTGCTTCAGCCAATGATGTGGGATATATCCACCGATCGCAGCCCCGTTCGTAGAGCGTGGGCTTGCCGACCCGACGGACCGCGTTCCTTCTTCAGGGGGTGTCATGGCGTTCTGGACAGAACCACAGATGGCGTCGATCCACAAAATGCTGAACCCGCGCTCGATTGCGATCGTGGGCGCGACGCCGCGGATGCAGTATGGCGGGCGGTTTCTGGCTGCGGCGCTCAAGGCCAAGGACCGGGTGCGGGTTTATGCCGTGAACCCGCGTTATGACGAAATCATGGGGGTGAAGTCCTACCCGAGTGTGACGAGACCTGCCGGAGGGCCCCGATGTGGTCGCCGTCGTGGTGCCCTGGGACCAGGTGCTCGATGTCCTCGAGGAGAGCCACCGCAAGGGGGCGGGATCGGCGATCGTGATCTCGGCGGGCTTTGCCGAGCGCGGCGTCGACGACCGGCGTGATTTGCAGGGGGAATTGGGCGCCTTTGCCAGCACCTCGGGCATGCGCATCAGCGGCCCCAACTGCCTGGGGCTCGCGAATGTCAAAGACGACATCTGGGCCACCGCTTCCTCGCGCGGGGCCGAGGGTCTGACCGGGCCGATTGGCCTCGTGTGCCAAAGCGGTGCGACGGCGTTCGGGCCGTTCCTGGTGCGGGCGGTCGAGAACGGCATCGGCTTCAGCTATATCATCTCGACAGGGAACGAGGCAGACCTCGACTTTACGGATTTCGCCCGCTATCTGCTCGACGATCCGGATACGCGGGTCATTGCCGGCTTTGTCGAAGGCTTTAAGCGAGCCGACAAATTTCTCGAAGTGGCAAAGCTCGCAGCCGAGCGCGGCAAACCGATCGTCCTGATCAAAATCGGGCGCTCGGAACTGGGAGCCCGGGCGGCGCGCTCGCATACCGCGGCATTGACGGGCGCCGATGCCCGGTACGATGCGATCTTTGCCCAATATGGGGTGATCCGGGTCCAGGATTACGACGAACTCCTGGAGACCGCACACCTGCTGGCCCACACCCCCAAGCCCGGCGTGCCCGGCATCGCGGTGGTATCCCACTCGGGCGGCATCAGCTCGCTGACCGCCGACATGTGCGGTCAGGCCGGTCTCGATCTGCCGCCGCTCGGGGACCAGGCGCGTGACGGCATCAACGGGATCCTGAAGGGCTTCGGCTGGGCTGCCAACCCTGCCGATGTGACAGGCTTTGCCAACAGCGAGTCCTTCCCGCAGATCATGGAGCATATGATCAATGATCCCCGGATGGGGACGCTCGTCGTCGCGAGTGCCGGGGCGGACGCGCAAGCGCAGCAGGTCATCAGCCAGCGTGATCGGACCGACAAGGGTGTGGTGTTCTTGTGGACCGGAAGCCGGGACGCCAAGGCTGGCCTGGCACAGCTCAAAGAAGCCCGGATACCGATCTTCTACACGCCGGACAAATTGGCCCGGGGCCTGCAGAGCCGCCTGGCATATCACACATGGCGCGAGCGTCGCCTGGCCGATGGCTTTGCCACGGCCCCGCCGCGCACGGCGCCGCAGGATGCAGGCCATCGCCCGGGCCCTCGGCTTGGGGCGTCCGACACTCTCGGAGTCCGAGAGCAAAGAGCTGCTGGCGGCCTGGGGCGTGCCGAGTGCGCGTGAGCGCCGGGCAAATTCTGCAGACGCCGCCGTCGCGGCCGCAGAGCAGCTCGGGTTTCCGGTGGCTCTCAAGGTCGACTCGCCGGATATTTTGCACAAGACAGAGGCCGGGGTCGTTCGGCTGAACCTCGGCGATATGGCACAAGTGCGAACCGCCTACGCCGAGATCTTGGCCAATGCCAACGCCTATGCGCCACAGGCGCGGATCATCGGCGTGTCGGTGCAGGAGATGGTCGGAGACGGTGTCGAAGTCATCATTGGCGTCAATTGCGACCCGCAATTGGGCCCGGTGCTGCTGTTCGGCAGCGGCGGCGTGATGGTCGAGGTCTACAACGATGTGGCCCTGCGGCGCTGCCCGATCACGCGCTCGGAAGCACAGGCGATGATCGCCGAGGTCAAAGGAGCCCGGTTGCTCCAGGGCTTTCGCGGCCGGCCGGCGGCGGACCTCGAGGCGCTCGCGGATACCCTGGTGCGCGTGTCATACCTCGCCATGCACCTCGAAGGACACTTGGCAGAGTTGGACATCAATCCGCTGATGGTGCTGCCGTCAGGTCAGGGAGTGAAGGCGGTAGACGCCCTCGTCGTGTTTGCGCGGCACATAGTGGTCAAAACCTGATGCTGCGCTTCACCGCACGGGTACTATTATGACGGGCTAATACGAGGGAAGCCTGGAGCGGGTCATGAAAGAAAACAGCATACGGCGGGCGGTGCGCGAAGGACGAGCCGCGCTCGGCACCGGGCTCAAGGAATTCGCATCACGCGGCGTTCCCTGGATCATCGAGGCTGCCGGCTTCGATTACTGCGCGATCGACCACGAACACGGGGCGTTCAACATGGAAACGATCGCCAATCTGGCGAGCTGGTTCCAGGCCACGAACGTCTCGGCCATCGTTCGGCTCCACAAGTCATTCGCGCATCTAATTCCCGGCATTCTGGATCAGGGCATCATGGGCATTCAGGTGTCCGAGGTGGAAACCGCCGAGGAGGCGCGCGCGATCGTCCGCCTGGCGAAGTATCCGCCGATCGGGAACCGCGGCATCTCCGGCCAGGGGCCGCACACCGGATACAAAAGCTACGGCGCCCGCCACGCCACCGAATACGCGCCCTGGGCCAACGAGAACATCATCATATGCCCGTCGATCGAGTCGCTCGAGGGCCTGGAGAATGTCGAGAAGATCGCGGCGGTCGAAGGGATCGACATGATCGCGTATGGGCATTCCGACCTGAGCGCGCAGCTTGGGGTTCACCTCAACCTCGAGCACCCGACCTTCAAAGCGGCGGTACGGCGCATCGCAACGGCGTGCAATGCCCATGGCAAGCTCGCTCGGGGATCGGCGGAGACCGAGGCGCAGATCGAGGAATATTGGCAGCTCGGGTGCAAGGTGCTGAACCTGCCAGGGAACGATGTCAGCACGTATCTTGACGGGATGAAAGCGCGCGCGGCCCGCGCCCATGCGCGGTTGAAGTCGATCGGTGTGCCGACCCCATGAGGGGATCTGCTGGCCACCTGATCATCCCTATCACCTCACCCCGCCCCCTCTGGGCGCCGCCACCAACACACTGACCGGAGGACACCCCATGACTAAATATCTGCACACCATGATCCGCGTAAGTTCGCTGGAGGACACGATCGCCTTCTTCGAGGTGCTCGGCCTGCGCGAGATCCGCCGCCGTCCGGACGAGAAAGGCCGCTACACCAACGTGTTCCTCGCCGCCCCCGGCCAGGAGGACGCCGCGGTGGAACTCACCTACAACTGGGATCCCGAGCCTTATACCGGCGGCCGCAATTTCGGACATCTCGCCTATGCCGTGGACAACATCTACGACACCTGCAACGCCTTTATCGCCCGCGGCGTGACGATCAACCGCCCGCCGCGTGACGGCCGCATGGCCTTTATCCGCACGCCGGACGGCATCTCCATCGAGCTATTGCAGGCCGGCGAAGCGCTGCCGCCTGCCGAACCCTGGACCAGCATGGCCAATACCGGTTCATGGTAGAGCGAGACGCCGCTGGCGTGGCCGCCCGATCACGCGCTCGGAAGCACAGGCGATAATCGCCGAGGTCAAAGGCGCCCGGTTGCTCCGGGGCTTTCGCGGACGGCCGGCGGCGGACCTCGCGGCGCTCGCGGATACCCTGGTGCGCGTGTCGCACCTCGCCATGCACGTGCAAGGACACTTGGCAGAGTTGGACATCAATCCGCTGATGGTGCTGCCGTCAGGTCAGGGCGTGAAGGCGGTAGACGCCCTCGTCGTGTTTCGCGGCACATAGCACTGCACGTGGCTGCGAGCCTGACCCAACAGTTTGCACGGCCTCATTGTCGGCAGCAGCGGACCGCTTTGGAACCCGTAACCGCCGCTCAGCCTTGGCGGCGGGAAAGCTCTTGATGCCCGAGGCCGTGTGAAAACCGTTTTGTAGTCAACATCGGCGCAAGATTGATTCAACAAATACTATTCATGCGTATTAAGGATTCACTGAAACTGTAGTCCCTATATTTTATTTC
Organism: uncultured Alphaproteobacteria bacterium; assembly: GCA_963735445.1. Taxonomy (GTDB): domain Bacteria; phylum Pseudomonadota; class Alphaproteobacteria; order ATCC43930; family CGMCC-115725; genus AP-15. The sequence goes on along the minus strand of CAVTLC010000047.1, from coordinate 35,948 downwards.
GTACTAACTAGGTCTTCCGGTGTTTCCACACAGCCTCGCCCCTCTTCGGCCATTGGTGGACGGCACCCGGGCCGGCTCGGTTGCGTGGAGAGCGGCTCAGGCTGACGGCTCAGCGCTGAAAGCGGGCCATTTCCGGAGCGCCTGAGCTTTAGGCCGGATACGCTTCGATCAGGCAGTGCCGCTGGCACCCGCTTTCAAGGGAACCTATAAATTACCGTGTTGCATCCTTTCCCTTATCGGGTATCATGCCTCCTATAAAATCGTGCTCTATCGTTCGTCTCATCGCCAGCAGATGGCGAAAATCGGGCTCCCCAAGGTAAACGCTAATCGTTACGCCCAAGAATGCCGGCGGGTCTGAGGCCAAATCGAGCAACGCCAAATCACCCGACCGGGAGTAAGAGACTATAAGCTGGCTGTACTCGCTCGCACGTGAGGTTGATGCCAAGGTTTCACATTATCATTTCGGATAGCAGTCGCGAAAAAATGATTGAACTCACGCGGATCAGGGGACTGCGAGTACTCCATCACGGCCAGACCCGAACGCCTGAAGGCATGTTCACCGCTCACGCCATTGCAGAGCCTCCGATCATCCGCACTGTCGAAAATGCCGGTTACGACGTCCGCGTTCTTGAAGATGTCGACGAAGTTGGCAAGCTGCGTCAAGCGGAAGTTGGCCAAGGCAACCGCTTCCTTATTACGCTTTTACTGCATTTTGCGTCGCCCAAATGCAGATTAGGCGAGCGCCGGGGAGCTTTCGGTAATGGTTTCGAGTTGGCCCACAGTCTCGCGGCCGAACAGCAGCGGGATGAAGGCGCCGATCGTAACCATGACGAGGATCGTGCCAAAAAAGATCACTGCCGACCCGGTGTGCGGCACCATCAGGAACGGTGCGGTCACCCCCGAAAAGATGCGCCCGACCGATTCGCCAAAGATGTGCCCGCGCCCGCGCAGCGCTGTCGGGAACTGTTCGGAGAGGTAGACCCGGAAGGCTGTTGCCGTCGAAAGCGCCGTGAAGCCGGTCATTAAGGCGCCGGCGACCATGACGATCGTCGCATATTGACCGGCGCGATGCGCCATCATCATCAGGAGAATGCCCGGTATCGCACCGAACATCGCATAAAAGATTGTCCAGCGCCGCCCGATGATCTCCATCAAAAAGCCGGTAAAGCCTTTTCCGGGGATGCTCGCGGCGAACACCAGCGAACTGACGCCAAAGCTCAAACTGACCGCCGCACCCTGATCGTTGAGCGCCTTTGGCAGTAGTACCGAGATCAGAAAGAACGCGGTCCCGCAGAAGACGTAGCTGGAAATGCCGATAGCCGTCCACCGCAGTTGCCCGCGAGCGAGCAACGCCCGATAGGGCGGAAGCTGTTCGCGCGCGCCCTCGATATGGTCGCCGAGCGATGCGGCGGTGAGTTCCGACACCCGGCCGCCGGCCCGGCGGATGATCCGGTTGACGGTGTTGACCGCTTCCGCGACCCGGCCTTGGCGCAGGTACCAGCGCGGGCTTTCCGGGATCAAAAAATAGATCAACGCCGGCACGACAAAAAACGCGAGGCCGCCGGGCAAAGCCATGATCCGAAAGGCGTTCGGATTGCCGGACAAGACGAACCCAACCAAGGGCAGCACCGTAAACGAGGCGGCGAGCGACATCTCGTAGATGGCGCCGAAGGTGCGCCGGTGCTGCGCCGGCATCAGTTCGGCGGCGATCGGAAACGGTGCGGAGACCGCGAAGCCGCCGCCGAGCCCGGTTAACAGCCGCAAGGCGATCAGTTGCTCGCCGGTCTGCACGAGCGGGATCAGCAATGTGCAAAAGGTGATGGCACCCACGCCGATCAGCATGATGGTCTTGCGGCTGAAATGGTCGGAGATCGTCGACGCCATAAAACCGCCGACGCAGATCATCAAGGTCGAGGCGATGGCGAGAAAACGGACGTCGCCGGGCGATAGATGCAGCGGCTGTTTGGCGAGCACCAGCAACGAGCCGGTCATGACCAGGTCGTAGCCGTCGATAAAGCCGACCAGGCCCAAAACCCCGAGGATCATCAGGTGGTAGGGGCTGAACGGGATGCTGTCGAGCTTGCGTCCGAGGACATGGCCCGCCGCGGTCGCGGACCGGCTGATCGGGAGAACTTCCGCCATGGCTACCTCCCAGAGGGATCGAGCCTGGAGGCGTGATGCTGAACTGCCAGCGAATGGAGTGGGCGCTCCTCTTGCGAGGGGCGAAATTGCCGAGTTTTGATTATTGTTGCTCGGTCGACACCTCTCCATTCGAGGCAGCCGCATCGACGGCGCCAGATCGACGTGTTGCTCCTGTTCCAGTACGGCGACGGTTTTTCCGTCTGCCTATTTAATGCCAGCGCTGCTAGGCGACGGCTGGTACGGTTTCGGTCACGGTTTCGAGTTGGCCAACGGTCTCCTTGCCAAAGGCCAGCGGGATAAACGCACCGATCGCCACGACCACAAAGATCGTGCCGAAGAAAATCGTCGGCGAGCCGGTGTGCGGCTCCATTAGGAACGGCGCCAGTCCACCAGCGAAGAGCCGCCCGAACGACTCGCCAAAGATATGCCCGCGACCGCGCAACGCTGTGGGAAACTGCTCGGACAGATAGACCCGCGTCGCGGTAAAGGCCGACAACACTGTAAAGCCGAGGATCAGCCCGCCCGCCACCATTACCACGCCGGCATAGTTCCCCGCGCGGTGCGCCAACAGCATCAATGCGAGGCCCGGCAGCGATCCGAGCAGCGCATAAGCGATCGTCCAGCGCCGCCCGATGATCTCCATCAGGAAGCCGGTGAAACCCTTGCCGAAGAAGCTCGCCGCGTAGACGATCGAGGTCAACCCCAAGCTCGAGCTCAGGCCGAAGCCCTGGTCAACCAGCGCCTTTGGCAGCAGGACCGAAATCAGGAAATAGGCGGTGCCGGCGCAGACGCCGGCCAGAATGCCGACCGTCGTCCAGCGCAGCTGGCCGCGGGCGAACAACGCCCAATAGGGCGGCAGCTTCTCGCGGCCAGTCGGCGTCGCGTCGCCTAATTCCCGGACCGTCAGCGGAGCCACGCGGTTGCCGGCCCGCCGAATGATCTGGTTCACCACGTCGACCGCGACCTGCACCTGGCCTTTGCGCAAATACCAGCGCGGGCTTTCGGGAAGGACGAAATACACGATGACCGGTACGACAGTCACCGCCAGCCCGCCCGGCAACGCTAAAAAGCGAAACGCGTTGGCGTTGCCGGCGAGGAGACCGCCAATAAACGGCACCACGGTAAAGGAGGCGGCCAGCGACATCTCATAGACGGCGCTGTAGGTGCGGCGATGCTGCGCCGGCATCAGCTCAGCGGCGATCGGGAACGCCGCCGAAACGACGCCGCCAGCGCCGACCCCAGTCAGCAGGCGGAGGATGATCAGCTGCTCGGCGTTCTGCACCAGCGGGATCAGCAGGGTCAGAAATGTCGTTAGGAAAACACCAATCAGCACAATGAGCTTGCGGCTTAGATGGTCGGAGATCGCCGAGAAAAAGAAGCCCCCGAGGCACAGCATAAAGGTTGGGAAGGAGACGAGTATCCGTATGTCGGAGCCGGTCAGATGCAAGGGGCCCTTGGCCAGGACGACCAGCGAGCCGGTCATCACCAAATCGTAGCCCTCAATGAACCCCACGAGGGCGAGCACGGCGATGATCAGGACGTGGTAGCTGCTGAACGGGATGCTATCGAGCTTGCGCCCAAGCACTTGGCTGGCGCTTTCCGATCGGATCATCGGGCGGACTTCGGCCATATAACCTCCCAGGGCTGGTCGAACCCTCGAGGTCGATGCGGATCGCTTTCAGTCGATGAGTTCGCGCGACAGCTTTTAAGGTTCCCGTAAGATTTCAAATTGCAGCCGTATCTACGCCCCACCAGCTTCAGGTAATCGCATCGCCCGCTGAGGTTCGACGTGTTGCTCCTATTCAAAATCACCGACGGCCCATTTTGGCTCGCCATTTTTGTTGGTGGTTATTCCTGAACCACTACTTCAGCCTAGCCGGGCAGCCGCGCGGTGTCACGCGTGAAAACGCGCTTTTTAATCCTTCGCAGCGGAGATTTCGGAGCGTTGGCGCAACAGAAACTCGCGACCCGCTTTGACCATCGGCACGCCGTCATAAGCGATGATGTCGGCGGTAGCGTAGGTTTCGCTCCATAGTTCCGGCAGGTAGGACCCGGTACCGATCACGTCGAGCGGCGCCTTGGCAACTGCCATGATCCGGCATTTGGCCGGGCCGAAGCCCGAGCTGCCGACGATCTTGACGCCAGTGAGACCGGCCTCGTCCAGCGCTTGGCGCAGATGCCAGATCGCAGCCGCCGAGACCCCGGTCCCGACCAGATACCGCAATTCCTCCTCAGTGCGATAGCCGCGGATCGATTGCGGCGCATGGCGCTCCAGCACCTCGTAGGAGCGTGTCGGGTCGAGGCCCTCGCAATACCGGCCGCCGGGCGTATCGATGCGTACCGACAGGAGGCCGTCCGCGGCGAGTTCTGGAAAACGTTTTCCGACCGCAATCGCGTCGCTGGTTTCGTGGCCGAAATAGTCGACCAGCACGGTTAAAGCTTCTTCGGGGAAGGTTTCGCGGAACATCTCGGCCGCGCGGACCGTCGACCCGGCATAGCCGATCAGCGCGTGCGGCATCGTGCCCGCGCCCTTGCTCCGTCCAAAAAAATGCGCTGTCGCGTCTGCGGCACAGCCGACAAAGCCCACGGCATCCGCCTCTCGCCGCGCCGTTGCCGACCCGACCGACGCGGCATAGGCCATGGCATTCGCCATATCGGGTCCGGCGCAGTGTCGCGCGTCCATCGCCAGAAAGGCGACCTTTGGCAACTCGGCACACATCGCGTAGGCGTTGTAGGCAGCGACGCACGCGGGTCCGAGCTTTTGCAGCAGCACGGTTTCGAGATCGACCAGGTGCGCGAGTGAGCCCGTCACATAAAGGATCGGCTCGCCGGCGCCGACCAACGCCGCCTCGGGGTGCGCCAGTTCGATATCGAAATGCGTCTTGCGCATGGCCGCGACGGTTTCGAGGAATTCGATCGCCAGGCGCGGCGTCGATACGACGGGGCGGCGCATGAACACCGCATAAGTTGCTTGGCGATCGCCAAAGCGCTCGACGATCGCCTTGCTCTTGAGGAAATAGCTGTCGGTCTGCGCCGCGAGCGAGGGCGGGCCGTCAGCCGCCACGGCCGGACGCCTTACAAGACCGCAGCGAGCCGGGGCCGGCTCTGAATCCCGTTACCCTGGCGCGCCCGCTTCAAGGCGTCGGCGATCTCGAAGGCCAGCTCCAGCGCCTGGGTGGCATTGAGCCGCGGGTCGCAATGGGTCAGATAGCGCTCGGCGAGCGAGGCCTCGCTGATCGCCTGGGCGCCGCCGATGCATTCGGTGACGTTTTGACCGGTCAGCTCGAAATGCACCCCGCCGGCATAGCTTCCCTCGGCGGCATGGATGGCGAAGGCGCCATGCACCTCATCGAGGATGCGGTCGAAACGGCGGGTCTTGAACCCGTTCGACGAGGTGATCGTGTTGCCGTGCATCGGGTCGATGCACCACACGACCTCGCGGCCCTCGCGGCGAACGGCGCGGATCAATCGCGGCAACCGCGCCTCGACCTTGTCGGCGCCCATGCGGGTGATCAAGGTCAACCGCCCCGGTCTGTTCTCCGGGTTGAGGCGGTCGATGAGCCGCAACAAATCGTCGGGCTCCAGTGTCGGCCCGCATTTCATGCCGACCGGGTTCTTGATGCCGCTCATAAACTCGGCATGCGCCCCATCGGCTTGCCGCGTCCGATCGCCGAGCCACACCAGATGCGCCGAGCAGTCGTACCAATCGCCGGTCGTCGAATTGACCCGGGTCAGCGCCTCTTCGTATGACAGAAACAGCGCTTCGTGCGACGTATAGAACTCGGTCTCGCGGATCTGCGGCGCGGTTTCCGAGGTCAGACCGCACGCCTCCATAAAATTGAGGGTTTCGGTCAACCGATCGGCGAGCTCGCGATAACGCTCGCCCTGCGGCGAGTCGGCCACAAAATCCTGGTTCCAGGCGTGGACGCGGTGCAAGTCGGCATAGCCGCCCTGGGCAAAGGCTCGCAACAAATTCAGCGTCGCGGCAGACTGGCTGTATGCCTGGATCATCCGCTGCGGGTCGGGCTCGCGCGCCGTTTCGTCGAAATCGAGGCTGTTAATGATGTCGCCGCGGTAGGAGGGCAGAGTGGCGCCGTCGCGGGTCTCGGTGTCGGACGAGCGCGGCTTAGCGAACTGTCCGGCGAGCCGACCGAGCTTGACCACCGGGCAGCCGGCGCCAAAGGTCAGCACGACCGCCATCTGCAACAACACCTTGAACATGTCGCGGATGTTGTTGGGGTGAAATTCGGCGAAGCTCTCGGCGCAGTCGCCGCCCTGCAGCAGAAACGCCTTACCGGCCGCGACATCCGCCAGCCGCTCTTCGAGGCGCCGTGCCTCGCCGGCAAAGACCAATGGCGGAAAGCGCCGCAACGTCTCCTCGACATTGGCGAGCGCCGTCTCGTCGGGATAGCCCGGCACCTGCCGTGATCGGCAAACCGCGCCAGCTGTCCGGGGACCATTTCTCGCTCATCTCACAAATCCTCCGCGCGGTCTCGTCGCGCATTTGGGGCCGATCGGGTCATGCATCACCTCCGGGGTTGGAGGCCGCTGCACCATCGGGGCATTCGGATCACGGAGAGCCTGAAAACGCGAAAGCCGCCTCGGGTGCGGGCGGCTTCGGGAAAACGCTGGTTCGCGATCCTAGGCCGCCGACATGTACCGGCGGTACCAAAATCGCGCTGCAAGGCGGGCGCAGCATGTGGCGCATATCTGAACCATCGCGCGGCACGCTAACGGCGCGATGCGCCCGACGCAAGCGCTTTGTCATGCGACTCCGCCAGATTGCTCCGGCGTTCGGCGGTTATCGCTCGACCACAAACGGGCGGATGGCGCGAACAAACTCCTCTTCGGTCGTCCGATGCTCGACGAGTGCGATTATTTCATCGGCCCATTGGATCGTGTCGTCGAAGGTGGCGTCGTAGCCATTGGCACGCAGAAACAGTCGCAATGCTGCAAAGGCGGTGCGCTTATTTCCCTGCTCGAAGGCGTGTGCTCTGGCAATACCGGCCATCAGGGCGACGGCCAACACGACAATGTCCTCTTCGCCATAGCTGTAGAAGTTCCTCGGGCGCGCTAATGCGCTTTCGAGAAGACCACTATCCCTAACGAAGTGGGGTTCGTTGGTTTGTCCCAACTCTAGCCGATTGTGTTGGATGACGGCTTCAATCGGCAGCCACCGCGGCTCATTTGGCAAGGGCGGCCCGGATTTTGGGATACCTAGCCATGTGTTCGCAGCTCAGTTCGGTGTAATCGATCTCGCCCTCAACCGGCCGCGCGCGCAACACGGCACTGGCGGGCTGGCGTTCCGCTGCCAGCTTCAGCAGCTTATCCTGAAGTTCGCGATAGAGCGCCAGCCAGCCTTCGGCAATCTCTACGCTTTCCCGACGTGCTTGCCGAAGCTCCGACGACATGGGTTCAGTGGAAGCGCCGAGTTTTATTTGAAGCTGGTCGATCTGAGGACGAAGCTTTTCGGCCGCTGCGCGCCCCCATTCGCCAACCATTGAGGCTACTTGAGTGATCTCGTGCCACTTGCTATCCGGTGCGATCGCTCGCTGATAAAGATCATCGAGTTCCTTGCGGCGACCTTCTAATGCGTTACGCGCTCTTTTCTGCGCGGAATGGAACTTGGCCCATTTGCTCTCCGCTTCCGGCGACTCGGTCGCGTCGATCAGCGCGGCCAAGGGCAATTCAAATCTGGAGGCGTCCAACGTGTCGGGCATATCACTGGCACTCTAAATAGATTGCCAATTTATGTTTGCTGTTGGCGAAGCACAAGCTGATCGCTCAGTCCAACCCGCTACTCCGCGGCCAGCTTTGTTGGGCGGACGACTTTTTCGCGCATCGTGACAAATTCCTCGGCGGCGCTCGGGTGGATGCCGACGGTCTGGTCGAATTGCTTTTTGGTGGCGCCGCATTTGATCGCAATCGCGAGCCCTTGTGCGATCTCGGGAGCGTCGGGGCCAAGCATATGACAGCCCACAACCCGGTCGCTTCTCGCATCCACGATGATCTTCATCAAAGTGCGCTCGTCACGGCCGGACAACGTGTTCTTCATCGGCCGAAAGCGCGCGCTATAAACGTCGATCTCACCGTATTTGCGCCGCGCCTCCTCTTCTGTGAGGCCGACGGTGCCGATCGGCGGGTTACTGAACACCGCGGTCGGCACATCGGCGTGGTCCATCTTGATTGGGTTGTTGTTGAACAAGGTCTCGGCGATGGCGCGCCCCTCGGCGATCGCGACCGGCGTCAGGTTCATCCGATCGGTCACATCGCCAACCGCGTAAATGTTGGGCACCGTCGTGCGCTGCCACTCGTCGACGACAACCGCCCCATCATGGTTGAGCTCGACGCCGATCTGGCCGAGACCCAGGCCGCGCGTATTCGGTTTTCGGCCGGTTGCATACATGACAAGATCGGCTGAGATTTCCTGGCCGTGCGTCGTGCACACCGTATAGCCGTGGGGGAACTTCTCGATGCGTTCGACCTGGGTGCGGGTATGGATCTCGATGCCGCGATTGCGCATCTCCTGCGCCAACGCCACCCGAAGGTCGTCGTCAAAGCCGTAAAGCAACTCTTCGCGCCGAATGATCTCAACCACTTCCGACCCAAACCCGCGGAAGATGCCGGCAAATTCGACCGCGATATAACCGCCGCCGACGATCACGATACGCCGTGGCAGCTCCGGCAAATCGAGCGCTTCATTCGAAGAGATGACATGCTCGATCCCCGGAATATCGGGCACCGTCGGATGCCCACCGACCGCGATCATGATCTTGTCGGCGGTATAGCTGCGGCCGCCAGCCTCGACCGTGTGCGGGTCGGTGACGATGGCGCGCCCCTCGATCAGTTCGACCTGGCTGTTTTTCAACATCGTCCGATAAATCTGCTCGAGGCGGTCGAGCTCCTTGTTTTTGGCGGCGATCAGGCTCGGCCAATCAAAACTCGGCACCGGCACGTTCCAGCCAAACCCGGCGGCGTCGGCAAAAGCGTCGGCAAATTGGGCGCCGTAGACCAACAGCTTTTTCGGAACGCAGCCGCGCAATACACAGGTGCCCCCAACCCGGCTCTCCTCGCAGATCGCGACCCGCGCGCCGTAACTGCCGGCACGGCGCGAACCGGCGACACCGCCGGACCCGGCGCCAATAGTCAACAGATCGAAATCATAGCGCGGCATCTGGCCCACTCCGTCCATTGCAGGTATCGCGATCTCCTGGTTGTCACAACCGGACCGGCATCGCAAGCTCCCAACCGTGATATATGAAGCGGCTGGCCGAAATCGACGGGGGCAGCAAGCCACGACTGGCGTGCGGAATACGGCCGTCGCCGCGCGCCCAGGATCGTATTCGCGAAGCGCTCGGTACCCCTGGCTTTGCGGCGCGCTGAACGAGAGGAACGCTCATGCCTTCGGAAACTCGCGGCATTGCGGTCGACCATCATGATTGGCACTCACCCGGCTATGTCGAGGAGTGGATCACCCGCGATCTGAGCCGTGACGAGGAGCGCCGTCTGCGGCTACGGCAGATGCTTGCCGCGGCCCCCTTTGCGGCGGAAGCCGAGATCACGGTGCTCGATGTCGGCGGCGGTTACGGGGTCGTGACCGACGAAGTCTTGCGCACCTTCCCGCGCGCGACCGTTACCTTACAGGACTACTCGGCGCCGATGCTCGACCAGGCGCGGCAGCGGCTCGCGGCCCACGCCGCGCGGGTAAAGTATGTGCTCGCCGATCTTCGGGATCCCGCCTGGACGAGAGCGGTTGGGGGTCTCTTCGATCTCGCGGTGTCGGCCATCGCGATCCACAATCTGCGTGACTTAGGTGAGATCGCCGACAGTTATCGTGGTATTGCCGCGGTGTTGAAGCCAGGTGGCGTGTTTCTCGACTACGATCTGTTCGGATTGATCGGGGGAACGGACGCGCAAATGCAGACAATCCGCGATGCCGGTTTTGTCACAGTCGACTGCCTTTGGAAACAGGAACGTCTGGCCATCATCCGCGCAATCCGACCCGGCGCCCCCGGCTGAAACATACGGCTTGAGTGCAACGTAATCAGGGGTCATTGCCCCCGGACGCGGTTTCCGGGATTGCGATGGCGCGCCCTTGTCGGCCGAGCGATACCGCCGGGACGGGTTTCGAGAGCGACCATGGTTTTTCAACAGTTAAAAACAACGCCGCGCCGACAACCCAACTCAATACGAAGATCGGCGCCATAGTGGCCCAAAAGAACAAGTCTAGATCGTGTCCTTCTGCTAATTTGACGACAATTCTCGCAGCTGGGACCACAACGAAACCGTGCACGAGGTAATAGGAATAGGACATATTGCCGAAATGCCGCAGCGGAGACCATGTCAGCCAAGTCGAAAAAATCGATCGATTGTCAACGGCTACACAACACACCAGCGAAAAGCCAAACGCGAGAAGCAAGGCGCCGATCCAGACAGGCGGCAATACCCAATTGTACGCGATAAAGGCAGAGAGGCCGAGGCCAACACCAAGTCCGCCCGGGAGAGGCGGAAGTTTTGCGGCCTTTGCTTCAGCCAGCAACATGCCGGCGAGAAGGCAGAGACCTCGCACTGGAACATTCGGGACGTTATTGGCGGACAATCCAAGCAGCACAGCAGCGAAGGCCAGTATGATGCTGATCCGCGCCATCGGCCGCAGCCTAGCCAGACCTAAAACCGAAAACAGCAATGTCGCGGTAGTATAGAACCACCACTCGTAGCTCAAACTCCAATTCGGAGCCGAGACGGCATCCATCGGCAATAATCCCGGAAGAAAAAGCAGATTTTCTGCCAGGTAAGTCACCGCGTTGGTAAAGTCGCCTGGTATTTTAGGAATTGGGCGCCAAAAATCGATTATGATGCCGAGCACCACGGACACTAGAAAGGCCGGATAAAGCCTTTGCAACCGACGTCCCATGAAATCAAAAAACGGGGGCCGTCTCCGCAGCAATATGCCATAGATCAAAAAGCCACTCAGAACGAAAAATAATTCAACCCCGCAGTTGCCAAAATTTCTGCCTATAATTGCAATATTTAAGGTGAGCCCAGAGAGATGTCCGTATGTAATAAACTGCATGCAATAATGCTGAACGAAAACCAAAGTGACAGCAATTGCCCGCAAACCTTCTAGTGGCAGCATCCTACTACTGCCGGCAATCTCAAAAGCGCTCCCAAGCTGCAAGTATCGCGAAATTTGCATTCGATGACGTCTCGCAAAGCCATGGATGAAATCGCTGCGATGGCAGATTAGTCGATATCCGGCAACAAGTCATGACTGGCAACCAACATAAACCGGTTGCTGAAACCGCAGCAGACCCTAAGCAAGCGGGGAACAAGCTTCTCCATACCCCTCTGACTAGGCGGCATCGAGACATCGCTGCCGCGGAACCGGCTTAGCCGGGAATTTCGGCTTGGTTCTGTCGGGTTGGGGTGGTAATTCTCAGCTTTGGCAGGGTTATCGAGCTGCAGACTGGCGGAATATTCCGCGGGGCGCCGCGAAAGCGGTGCGACCACAAAGAAATGTCTGCGGTAAGCATGTCGGATGGGAGGAACAGAATGGCGATTGCCAGTTCTGATGATTTGTTGTCGGTATTCGATCGTTGTCCGCTGCATCGGCGCTATTGGACGGCATTCTCGCTGCTGTCTCTGGTCGGAGTCGCGGATTTTTTCGACTTCTTTAGCGTCGGTTTTCTGGTCGCGGTGCTCGGGCCGCGCTGGCACCTGACTTATGGCGAGTTGGCGCTGATCCTGTTGGGCGGCGGTGTCGGGGCCATCTTTGGCGCCTTGTGTTGGGGGGCTTTGTCCGACCTGTGGGGCCGTAAAGCGCTGATCGTCAGCGGCACCTTTATCTGCGCCTTTGGCGCCGCGGCGATCGCGCTGATCCCCGACGGCGCCTGGGCATTGTTCGCGGTCTTGCGGTTTCTTGTCGGGTTTGGCCTCGGCGGCTCGTTTGCGCCGGCGACGACGATGATCGTCGAAATCACTCCGACCCGGCACCGCACCGTCGTCGCCAGTCTGTTTGTCATTTCGGCGACTCTCGGCGTGTTCCTCGCCTCGTCGTCGGTGGCGGCTTTGCTGGGCTTGATCGGCTGGCGTGGGATTGCCGCGCTCGGCGTCATTCCAGCCTTCATCGGCCTCGGGGTCCTGTTTTTTGTGCCCAAATCGGTGCGCTGGCTGATCGCGAAGGGACGCTATCAAGAAGCGCAGGCGACCGTCGCAACCCTCCTGGACCTTCCACTTTCCGCAGTGCCTTTGCCCAGCGTTGCTCCCGCCGACCCGCCGCGCGCCAGTCTTGCCGAGCTTTATTCCCGTCCGGGGCTGTTCTGGCTCACCCTCCTCGCTTGGGGTGGGGCGGCAACCGCGGGCTATGGCATGCTGCTGTGGGGGCCGACAATTGTCGCCCAGCTGATGGCGATATCGGTGCGTCAGGCTGCGCATTACTTTGTCTACGTCACCGCGGCTGGGATCGTCGGCAAGTTTTTGTTCTCGTTCTTGGCGCCGATTCTCGGTCGCCGTCGGCTGGGCCAGGTGCATGGCTACGGCGTCTTTGTTTGCCTTGCCGCCGCGGCCTATTTCCACTCGACCCTGCTCGGCGGCATATCGCTGTTCGTCGTCGCCTTGGCGTTGACCGATTTCTTCAATTCCGGCGGATTTTCGAACCTCGCACCCTACACGCCGGAAGCCTATGGCGTGCGGATGGGAGCGCGCGCCTCAGGGCTTGGGCAGGCGGCAAATGGGGTTGGCAAGATCGTCGGACCGTTGAGCCTCGCGGTCATTGCCGGGACCAGCAACGTGCTAAAGCCCGCTGCTACCGAGGCGGCGGTGTTTCCGGCGTTTATGTTTCTAGCCTTTTGCGGGTTGGCGATCGCGCTGGCATTCACCTTTTTAGCGCACGAGACGCACGGCAAGGCGGTGCCGCAAGATGCCGACACGGTGCGCCGGGTGCCCCGCGCGGTCACCGCACCCAGCGCCGGAGCTCATTGACCAAGCGTGGGGGTTGGCGCGGTCGTAGGCCGCGATCGCGCCGATGTCCACTCCGAGGCGTGCCGCGAGGGTGAGATTAGCCGCCTTCATCGCGAGGCGCTATCGTTGCGGCCAGGCAGAAGGGCGAATTCGCTGGGAGTGCTCCGCCTATTGACGCGAGACAGTTGGCTCGACTATTTCGCGAATGGCTAATGCAAGTTTAGCCGGACGCCGGAGGGGATTGCACTTCTCTCAGTCGAGCTTTTTGTCGTCGATCGATTTATCGGCGCGCTCGCGTTCATGCCGGTCTTTCTCGCGAGCCTCCTTGGTGCGGCCAAAGCGGGCCCGGTTTTCGGCCGCATGACGCTCGGCTTCGGCGCGTTCGCGCTTTTTCCGGTATTTGTTGAGATTGACGATCATGGCTCTGCCAGTTCCGTGTGTGCAGCTTCATACTCGGACTCGCACGCCGCCGCACAGGAATTTGCCGGTTAGCGAGCGGCGGCCTCGCCGGGTTCAAGCGCGAACAGCAAGAGCGAGCGGCCGGTCACGCCGTAGGCATCGCCGGTGGCAAAACTACCGAGTTCGGCGTCCTCGTCGAGGTTGGTGTCGATCAACAGCGACCAGTTCGAGCCGCCGGCGGTCTCCGGAAGGGTGAATCCGACGAGATCGTGGTAGGCATTCAGCACCATTAGCAAGGTCGCATCTTCGCCCCGGCGGCGGATGCCAGTCGGCTGGGCCCGGCCATCCATTAGCATGCCAAAGCACTCCATCGACAGATCGCCCCATTCCTCGGGCTTCATCTCATGACCGCCGGCATTGATCCAGGTCACGTCCTTGACCCCAAGCTCCTCGTTGTAGATGCCGGTCAGGAACCGAGTGCGGCGCAGGATCGGATATTTGTGACGCAATGCCGTCAGCTGTTGCACAAAGCGGATCAGCGACTCGCCCGTTTCACCGATGTCCCAATTGACCCAGCTGATCTCGTTGTCCTGACAATAGGCGTTGTTGTTACCGTTCTGGGTGCGGGCAAACTCGTCGCCGGCGAGCAGCATCGGGGTGCCCTGCGACAACAAAAGCGTGCCGAGGATGTTGCGCATTTGACGGACGCGCAGCGCGTTGATTTCCGGGTCATCGGTCGGGCCCTCCTCGCCGCAGTTCCACGAACGGTTGTCGGAGCTGCCGTCCTGGTTGTCCTCGCCGTTCGCCTCGTTGTGCTTTTCGTTGTAGGAAACGAGATCGGCCAGCGTGAACCCATCGTGAGCGGTGACGAAGTTGACGCACGCCCAAGGCTTGCGGCCGCGATGGTTGAACAAATCGCCGGAGGCGCACAGCCGCGGCGCGAGCGCGCTCGCCGGCGCCTCGCCGCGCCAGAAGTCGCGCACGACATCGCGGAACTTGTCGTTCCATTCGGCCCATCCCGGCGGAAAGCCGCCGACCTGATAACCGCCCGGCCCGCAATCCCACGGCTCGGCGATCAGCTTGACGCTGCGCAGTTCGGGATCCTGACAGCAGGCTTTGAGAAACCCGCTCTGATGGTCGAAGCCATCGGGCTCGCGTGCGAGGATAGTGCCGAGGTCAAAGCGAAAACCGTCGACATGGGTTTCGGCTGCCCAATAGCGCAGGCTGTCGGCGACCATCTGGATCACGCGCGTATGGCTGAGGTTCAGCGTGTTCCCGGTGCCGGTGTCGTTGATGTAATAGCGCGACTGATCGGGCAGCAGCCGATAGTAGGAGGCGTTGTCGATCCCCTTGAACGACAAAGTCGGGCCGCGCTCATTGCCTTCCGCGGTGTGGTTGTAGACAACGTCAAGAATGACTTCGAGCCCGGCCTCGTGGAGGCGCGCCACCATCTCCTTGAATTCGCGCAAAGTCTGCTCGCGCTCATGCGCATAGCGCGGGTCCGGAGCAAAGAAGCCGATCGAGTTGTAGCCCCAGTAATTGGTCAGGCCTTTGTCGAGCAGCAGACTGTCGTTGATAAACGTGTGGATCGGCAGCAGCTCGACCGAGGTGACGCCGAGCGATTTGATGTAGTCGATGACTTCGTCCGACAAGCCTTTGTAGGTGCCGCGCCACTCCTCAGGCAGGCTTGGATGGAGCTTGGTATAGCCGCGCAGATGCGTCTCGTAGATTACCGTATGCTCCCATGGGACGGCGCGCCGGCTGGGCTCCCCCTGCCAATCAAAATTCGGATCGACAACCACCGATTTCGGCATAAAGGGCGCGCTGTCGCGCTCGTCGAAGGTAGTGTCGTCGCCGCTCTCGAGCTGATAACCGAACACCGCGGGATCCCATTTCAGATCTCCGAAATGCCCGCGCGCATAGGGGTCCAGCACGAGCTTGTTGGGATTGAAGCGGTGCCCGTTATCGGGTTCGTAGGGGCCATGAACCCGGTAACCGTAAATCGTCCCAGGGCCGACGCCCGACACATAGGCGTGCCAGATCTCGTCGGTAAATTCGGGCAACTCGATCCTTGCGATCTCCTCCTCCCCCGACTCGTCGAACAGGCAAAGCTCGACGCCGGTCGCATTCGCCGAAAAAAGCGCGAAATTCACGCCCTCTCCATCCCAAGTTGCACCCAAAGGATGCGGGAGTCCTTCCCGAACCAAAGGCTTGAAATCTTTACCGGCCATCATGACCCCTGTAGCTCCTGGTATGAGCATAGCATTGGTGTCTGCGAAATTACCGTGAAGGGTTGCCGCGCCACGACTGCAGCTCCTGCACGCGGGGACGCGGCAGGCGAAAGATCAACATCGTAAATGGCGCTTTGGTTGCGTTCACAATTGCCGCGTATGCAGGCCGCAACAAGTCATGAAAAGCGCGAGGCTTGGCCAGGCGCCAGGCCCGGACTAAAGACCCGCGCTGTGGTTACCGCTTTGTTGCGCGCCGTCGCTGCGTCTTTCGCTCCCGCCTTTACGGCGCGTCGTGGCGCTCGGCCTGGGCCTATCGGTGATGACGTTGGCGCTATTATGGGCCGCGGTTGGCGCGATTCTCTATCACACTGCCCTTTTTACGTGGCATCCGCTTAATTGGGCTGTTGACGCGCTCGGCGGGTTCGCGGTTTTAGCGCTGAGTTGGCTGCTGTTCCCGGCGGTCGTGACGCTGACGATGAGCTTCCTTCTTGACCGCGTCGCGGCCACGGTCGAAGCGTCAGATTATCCCGGCAAAGGACCGCCGCGAAGCCAGTCGTGGACCGAAATCGCGGCGGTGATGTGGCGGCTGACGGCCACGACGATTGTGCTCAATCTGATGGCGTTGCCGCTCTACCTGTTGGTGCCCGGAATAAATTTCGTTCTCTTTTTGGCGCTGAACGGTTATCTTTTTGGACGGGGGTACTACGAAGTGGTGGCATTGAGACGGCTCGACGCGGCGGCGGCGAAGAGACTGCGCCATCGCTTTGCCGGGCAAATCTTTTTGGGCGGGATTGCGATCACCGGTTTGTTCTCACTACCGCTCGTTAACCTTGTGGCGCCAGTGATTGCCACAGCCTTTATGGTGCATGTGTTCGAAGCGTTGCCGCGCGACGCGCCGCCGTCAGCGGCTCGGTCTGCGGGCTAGGCCTCCCTGCAACAATCTCGAGCGGGTTCCGACCCATGTTCAGCCGTAAGCGAAGCGAGACAGAGGATCGTAAAATGGCAGAGTTGTCCGACGATTTGGGCATCCCGACAAAGCCCACCCGGCCGGCTGTCGCGCCGGCCCCAAGCGCGCCGGTTCGGCCGCCGATTATGCCGCCGAGAACATCCGATTTAACGCGACCCGGCGATTCGCCGCGGCCGGGCGATTCGTTGCGGCCTGTCGATTCGGCCCGTTTAACCGATTCGCTGCGTCGGCCCGGCGAGACGGCCGAACAGCCGCGGCCGAACAGCGAGTTGCGCCGGCTCAGCGTCGGCCCCGAAATCACCCTTTCAGGTGAGATCAACTCTTGCGACAAACTGTTCGTCGAGGGCAGCGTCGAGGCGAACCTGACAAATTGCCGCGATGTCGATATTGCCGAGAGCGGATTATTCAAAGGCTCCGCCTCGATTGAAGAGGCCGAGGTTCGCGGCCGCTTTGAGGGCAATCTCGTTGTCCGCAAGCGCCTCTTGATCAAGGCAACCGGGCGGGTTTCGGGAACGATCCGTTACGGTCAGATCGAGATCGAATGCGGCGGCCAGATTTCCGGCGACATCCAGGCCCAGCCCGGCGGCGAGGCGGGAAGCGAGGTTACCCCGGACCTGACGCCCGTCCGCGTCGCGAGCTGACGGCCGGCTTTCGCTTTTCCGCCGGCGCGCGCCGGCGGCGCGGTCGGGCCTCGGTTAACGCCTCAGGCTCACCCGCACTCGCGCGAGCTGCGATCAACTCGGCCGGGCCGGTTTTCGCGGGGTAGTGGCAAAGATCGGCGACGACGCAGGTCGGGCAGTCGGGCTTGCGCGCCTTGCAGACATAGCGCCCGTGAAGGATCAACCAATGATGCGCGTATTTTTTGTATTCGGGTGGGGTGCGCTTTTCGAGCGCCAGCTCGACCTCTAGCGGGGTTTTCCCAGCCGCCAAGCCGGTGCGGTTGCCGACGCGAAAGATATGCGTATCGACGGCAATGGTCGGCTCGCCAAACGCGACGTTGAGCACGACACTTGCGGTTTTACGGCCGACCCCGGGTAGGCTTTCGAGAGCGGCTCGGTCGCGTGGCACCTCACCATTATGCCGGTCGACAAGTAGCCGGCTCAGTGCGAGGACGTTCTTCGCCTTGGTTCGGAACAGGCCGATCGTCCGGATCATCTCGATCAATCGTTCTTCGCCGAGCGCCAGCATCTTCTCGGGCGTGTCGGCGAGCGCAAATAGTGGCGCTGTCGCTTTGTTGACCCCGACGTCGGTTGCCTGCGCTGACAGCACGACCGCGATCAGCAGCGTAAAAGGATTAATGAATTCGAGCTCGGTTTGCGGGATCGGCCGGGTCTCGGCCAATCGCCGGTAAAATTCGTGAATTTCTCGTTTCGACATCGGGCGCATCGAGTGTGAGTTTAAGAGCGCGACGCGCTCGCGGCAAATGGCGCGGGCTAACAACCCGACGGTCCCGTAGGGCTTTACGCAACTTTGGCCGCGACATAGTGTTCGGCCAGCGATGGATCCATCTTCCACAGCCAGTGCCGTGAAGGCGGCCGATCCGCTGGGGTTCGAGCGTGTGCTGTTACCCCACTGCAGCTTGCCGTCGCGCGGATTTCACTTGTTGATGCTGGGTTTGGGGCTGATCAGCCTCGCCGTTGGCATCGGGTTTGTGTCGATCGGTGCTTGGCCGGTCACCGGTTTTTTCGGGCTCGACGTCGCGCTGGTCTACATCGGCTTCCGCATCAATTACCGCCGCGCCCGGCGCCGCGAGATCCTCCGCCTTGCCGGCGATGCGTTTACCGTCGAGCGAATTAGTGCCCACGGGAGCCGTCGCGTATGGCGGTTCCAGCCGTTTTGGCTGCGCGTCGTGCTCGAGGAGCGTGACGCCGAGTCGAACCGCCTCTATGTCGCCTCGCACGGCCGCTTTCTCGCGATCGGCGATTTTCTGGCGCCGGCCGCCCGCCGCGAGCTCGCCGCGACGATCCGGGAGGCGCTGGCACGCTGGCGCGCTGCGATCGGCCCCGAGCCGGCGGGCTGACCCGCTGCCGACTGCGCGTTCCCGGTCGGCGCGTTTAGAGGCCCAGAACTTCCTTCAACCCATAGAGCCCCGCCGGCTTGCCGACAACCCAGCGAGCAGCCCGGACCGCCCCCTTGGCATAGATCGCTCGGGTCGTTGCCCGGTGGATCAGTTCGAGGCGCTCACCGGCGCCAGCAAAAACCACATGGTGGTCGCCGGTGACATCGCCGCCGCGCAGCGCGGCAAAGCCGATATCGCCTCGCCGCCGCGGTCCGGTGATCCCGTCGCGAGCGCGCTGCTCGACCTGCTCCAACACAACCTCGCGTCCGGCAGCCGCGGCCTGCCCGAGCGCCAGTGCCGTCCCGGACGGGGCATCGACCTTGCCGCGATGGTGCATCTCCATAATTTCGATGTCCCAGTCGGGACCGAGCCGGCGCGCTACCTCTTCGACAACACTCAACAGCACGTTGACGCCAAGGCTCATATTGGGCGCCCACACGATTGGTATGCTACGCGCCGCCTCACGCACCACGTCGCCCTGCTCTGGTGATAGCCCGGTGGTGCCGATAACCATTGCCTTACCCAACTTCGCGGCGAGCGCGGCGTGCTCGGCCGTTGCCGGGGGCGAGGTGAATTCAAGCACGACATCACTGTCGCGCATCAACTTGTCGACTGTCTCACCGATCGGCACGCCGATCCGTCCGAGTCCGGCCAGTTCACCAATATCCTGGTTGACATAGCCGCTGCCGGGCGCCTCGCTGCCCCCGGCTACGGCGCAGCCTTCGGTTGCCGCGATTTCGGTAACCAGCATTCTACCCATCCGGCCGCCGCAGCCGACGACGCCGATCTTGGTCTTCGCCATGCGTTGCCTCCCGCGCGTTAACGACGAACGGTTACCCATTGGCCGGCAAAACACAAGCGATCGGCGCGGGGTAGGTTTATTCCTGAGGTGCGGCCCCGAGTTTCGTCAATCGGGGTCGAAGCGGTCGCGATAGTCGAGGCGAAGGTCGGGGTTCTGGTCCTCTTTACGCAGGAAACAGTTGCCGACGACCAAGACATCGATCTCGCTGCCCATAAAGCAGCGGAATGCGTCTTCGGGTGTACAAACGATCGGTTCACCACGGACATTAAAGCTGGTGTTGACCAGCACCGGACAGCCGGTCAGCTCTTTGAACCGGCTTATCAGCGCGTGGTAGCGGGGATTGGTTTCGCGGTGGACGGTCTGAATGCGCGCCGAGTAATCAACATGCGTCACTGCCGGGATATTCGAGCGCGGAACATTCAACTTATCGATCCCGAACAGGCGGCATTCGGCCTCGCTCATCGCGCGCCGCCGCTGTTCAACGACATCAGCGACGATCAGCATATACGGGCTGTCGCCGTCGAGTTCGAACCAGTCGGCGACATCTTCCCGCAGCACCGACGGGGCGAATGGCCGAAAGCTCTCGCGATATTTGACCTTGAGATTGAGCGTGCGCTGCATCGTCGGACTGCGTGCATCTGCGAGAATCGAGCGCGCGCCGAGTGCCCGTGGGCCGAACTCCATACGGCCCTGGAACCAACCCACCGCCTTCTCGTCCGCAAGTGCGACCGCAGTGCGGTCGATAATTTCAGCGTCGCTTAGTTCGCTGAACACCGCGCCCGCGGCCGCCAGCCGTATACGGATCTGCTGATCGTCAAACGCCGGACCGAGAAAGCTGCCGGACATTCCATCGATCTCGTTTGACGAATACCGCGGGCGGTCGAGTTCGAGATAGTAGGCGGCAAGCGCCGCGCCCAGAGAGCCGCCGGCATCGCCGGCCGCGGGTTGCACCCACATCCGGTCGAATTTGCCGTCGCGGAGAATCTTGCCGTTGGCGACGCAGTTGAGCGCGACACCGCCGGCAAGGCACAAATTGCGAGCGCCAGTTTCCGCCGCCAACGAGCGCGTCAGCCGCAGGATGACCTCCTCGGTGACATTCTGAATCGAGGCGGCGAGGTCCATATGGACCGGCTCGATCCACTCTTCGGGCCGCCGCGCCGCGACCCCGAACAAGCCTGCAAACCGCTCGTTTGTCATCCGCAGGCCGGTGCAATAGTCGAAATAGTCCTGATTGAGTTGGAAGCTGCCGTCCGCCTTCAAATCGATCAGGTGGTCGAGGATGGTCTTTGCGAACCGCGGCTCGCCATACGGGGCAAGCCCCATGACTTTGTATTCGCCGGAATTGACCCGGAAGCCCGTGAAATCGGTAAAAGCCGAGTACAGCAGCCCGAGCGAGTGTGGGAAATGGATCTCCTTTAACATAGTGATCTGATTGCCGGCGCCGAGCGCGGCCGAAGTCGTCGCCCACTCGCCGACCCCGTCCATGGTCAGAATGACCGCTTCATCAAAAGGCGACGGAAAAAAAGCTGATGCCGCGTGACTTAAATGGTGCTCCGAAAACAACAGCCGACTTTCCCAGTCGAAATCCGGCGCCGTTGCCTTGAGCTTTTTGATCAGCGCCCGCTTCTGAAACAGCTTGTCGCCAAGCCACGCCGGCATCGCCTCGCGAAACGAGCCAAAACCGCGCGGGGCAAAAGCGAGGTAGGTCTCGATCAGGCGACCGAATTTCAGCAAAGGTTTGTCGTAGAACGCGACGTAATCAATGTCTTTCAGCGCGGCACCGGCTTCCGTCAGGCAATAGGCAATGGCATTGGCGGGATAGCAACTATCGTATTTCTTCCGGGTAAAGCGCTCCTCTTGGGCTGCGGCAACAACCCGGCCGTCCTCGACGAGGGCCGCGGCGCTGTCGTGATAAAAGGCCGAAATGCCAAGGATGCGCATCGCTCGCTTTGCGTCAGGTCTGTCGCGTCATCGCTGTGGGCTTTTCTGCCGGCTGGCGCCGCGGAATCCAATAGCTGGCGCGCGTGGAGTGGTTTCGGAGGCGCAAGCGGTCTCGGCCAGCGAGCCGCATGAAGATGCCGATCGGTGTCACCAACCCGAAAAACAGCACAGCCGCCGCGAGCCAAGTCAGCCTCTTCATACTAGGCCACGAACTGTTGCTGCCAACAGATGCGGCTTCATTCTCGTCCAATGTAAGCGCTCACTGCTCCGGGAAATATGAGCGCGACAGCAGTTCGTCGAGCGATAACGGGCAATCTGTTGGAAACTCAGTTTCGGGGAGGCCCGTCTCCTCCGCGGCATCTTCGCGTGCATCCCGGTAGGCTGCGGAAGACACGCGATGGCAAACGGTCGAAGGCTGGGGGAATCATCGAGCAACTGCTCGATTTGTCGACGCTGCTCCGGGATTGTCCCCGACCAACTCGTTGTTCGAGCTTCGGGCTGGTGGCGCCATTTCAGAAGATGCGTAAGCAGAACAGTCAGTCTGCTTCTTAGTTCTCGTCGATCGCTGCGCCCCAAGCTTTCGATCTCCTCGGCGATGTTGCCGGCGTCGATCGCGGAACGATTACCGCACCGCAGAAGCCGCGCCTGCTCGACCGTCCAGGCGTAGAAATCTTTCTCGTAATCGACAGCATTCCGGCTCACCTGCGCACCTCTAATCGCGGCCAGTTTTAGCCTATCACATTTAGGGCAGGCGGGCGCGCCTCGCCGAGCGCTTGAGACGTGAGCCAAAACTGGGCAGTGTGAGTTCTAGTCGAAACTCGCAAACCTGATCAGGAGAGGTCATGAAAATCGGTTTTATCGGGCTCGGCATTATGGGGCATCCGATGGCCCTCAATCTGATCAAGGGCGGGCACGAACTCTTCGTCTTTGGAAAGCGGCGGCTGCCGGCGGATGTACGCGAGGCGGGCGCCACAGTATGCGACACTTTGACGGAAATCGCCGAGCGCTCCGAGGTCATTATCCTGATGGTGCCCGACACGCCTGACGTTAGAAGCGTGTTGTTCGATCCGGGCGGTGTCGCCGAGGGTCTGTCGCCGGGAAAAATCGTTGTGGATATGAGCTCGATCTCCCCGATCGAAACCAAGGAATTCGCGGCCGAGATCGCCAAAAAGGGCTGCGGTTATGTCGATGCTCCGGTGTCCGGCGGGGAAGTCGGCGCCAAGGCGGCGTCGTTAACAATCATGGTCGGCGGCTCGGAGTCTGACTTTAACAAGGTCAAGCCGCTATTCGATCTGATGGGGAAGAACATCACATTGGTTGGCGATGTCGGCGCCGGCCAGACCGCCAAAGTCGCAAATCAAATCATCGTGGCATTGACCATCGAGGCGGTCGGCGAGGCATTGCTGTTCGCCTCGCGGGCCGGGGCCGATCCGGCCAAGGTGAGACAGGCATTGATGGGCGGGTTCGCCTCCTCGCGCATTCTCGAAGTTCACGGCGAGCGCATGATCAAACGTACTTTTGATCCAGGCTTTCGGATCGAGTTGCATCAAAAGGATCTAAATCTCGCGCTGCAAGGCGCACGCGCGTTGAGCATGTCATTGCCTAACACCGCGACCACGCAGGAGCTGTTCAACGCCGCGGCTGCTCTTGGCGGCAAGGGATGGGACCATTCCGGGCTTGTCCGCGTGCTCGAACACCTCGCCCGCCACGAGGTTGCAAAGGGCTGATGCCGGCGCCCGGCGGGCGTTAACTACGGCCGTAACTGTCTTCGAAACGAATAATGTCGTCCTCGCCGAGATAACTCCCCGACTGGACCTCGATCAGATGGAGTGGGATCTTGCCGGGGTTCTCGAGCCGGTGGGCCGTGCCGAGGGGGATATAGGTCGATTGATCCTCGGTCAGCATCATTTCCTCGTCACCGCGGCGGATCTTGGCCGTACCCTGGACGACGATCCAATGCTCGGCGCGGTGATGGTGCATCTGCAACGACAGCCTTCCCCCTGGTTTGACCGTGATGTGCTTGACCTGTACCCGATGGCCGTTGTGCAACGAGCGGTAGGTGCCCCACGGACGATGCACAGTCGGCAACGCATCTGCCTCCTCACGCCGCTCGGCGGCGAGACGAGCGACTAGCCGCCGCACCTCTTGCGTGCGGTCGCGCGGCGCCAGCATCAGCGCGTCGCTGGTGGCGACCACGACGAGGTCCTCGATGCCGATCGCGGCGACAAGCCCGGCTTCCGAGCGCAAATAGCAATTGCGGGTGTCCTCGGCGATGACATTGCCGGCGATCGCATTGCCGGCCGCGTCCTTGTCGCTGATTTCCCACAAAGCGTCCCACGAACCGACATCGCTCCACGCCATGCCGACCGGGACGACCGCTGCACGCGAGGTATGCTCCATGACAGCGTAATCGATCGAATCAGCGGGACAGCTCTCGAACGCCGCCCTATCCAGGCGGATGAAATCATCATCACGCCGCGCGCCGGCAAGGGCCTCTCGGCACGCCCTGACGATATCGGGCCGCATACCTTCGAGTTCGTCGAGAAATAACGCCGCCGGAAACAGGAAGATGCCGCCGTTCCAGAAGTACTCGCCCGAAGCGACGAAATTTTCCGCCACACCTAATGCGGGCTTTTCGACAAATTCAGCCACCCGAAACACACTCGCGATCCCGTCGACGGGAGCACCGCGCCGTATGTAACCGTAACCGGTCTCGGGACGCTCCGGGGTGATGCCGAATGTCACCAGGGCGCCAGCACGCGCAGCGGCTTCGGCCTGGTCGATCGCCACCGCAAAAGCCGCCTCATCGCCGATGATGTGATCGGATGGCAGCAGTAGCATCAGTCCTTGCGGCTCGCTCTCGGCCAGCATCAATGCGGCGATACAGGCAGCGGGAGCGGTGTTGCGCCCGACGGGCTCAAGCAGCAAGGCACGCGAGCGCGCCCCCGCCTCTCGCAACTGTTCGGCGACTATGAAGCGGTGCTCTTCGTTGGCGACGAGGAGCGGCGGCGCGAAACGGCTAGGGTCGGCGACGCGCCGCACGGTCTGCTGCAGCAGGCTGTCATCGCCGAGCAGCCGCAGCAGCTGCTTGGGATAAAGGGTGCGTGACATTGGCCACAATCGCGTCCCAGACCCGCCGGAAAGAATGACTGGGTAAATCATAGCTCTTCCCTTCTCACTGGGTCGCGCGCCCAACTCGCATTCATCACCAAAACTAACCGCTTTTGAGGCAACCGAAAACGCCGCTGCGCGGGCTCGGACGGCATCGTCGTATCGATTTCGCCGCCCCGGCAGCGTGCAGCTTGATCGACAAAATTTCGTCACCAACGCCCGGCGGCCAGACAACCGCACGCTTCCCCCCGACTGCATCCGCTCAGGGTTGAGCCACCTGCATCGGAGACCTGCGCAGATCAACCTAGGTTGCCGCTTGAAAATGTAACTAAAGTTACTGGGCCGTACGATCTTGTTTCCGCCCTGGTCCAACCCGACTGGAGGTCTGCGCTATGCAATACCAGCGAATTTCGGCTGATTGTCACCTCGACATGCTCTGGCTGCCGCCCGATCTGTTCACCTCGAACGCATCGAGCAAGCTTCACGACAAGATGCCCTACGTAGCCGAGAATTCGGACGGGGTGAAGCGCTGGACCGACAATGCCGGTGCTGAGTACGGCCTGTGCGGCGGCGTCGGCGCGACCGGCACGCCATGGGTTCCGGGCAAGCAATTGCGCGCCGACAAGATGGCCGAGGCCGGTCTGTACAATGATTATTTCGAAAAGGGCCTGCGCCGGCCGGGCGACCCGCATCTGCGGGTCAAAGACATGGACCGCGACGGCGTCGACGCCGAGGTCATTTATGGCATTCTGGCCGCCTGCGCCAAGATGAAGGACCCGGAAGCGGCCGACGAGATGCTGCGCATCTACAACGACTTCATGCACGATTTCAGCAGCTATTATCCGGACCGCATGATCGGTCTGGCCTGCCTGCCCTACAACAACATCGAGGGTGCCGCTCGGGAAGTCCATCGCGTTGCCAAGTTGGGCATGAAGGGCGTCGAGCTGTCCTGCTCCTGGCACATGACGCCGATGTGGCACCCGATGTGGGATCCGCTGTGGGAGGCGGTCAACGAGACGCAGCTGCCGCTGCACTTCCATACGTTTCCGGCGACCGACCCCGAATTGCGCAAGTCCCTGGACCCGGCCATCGCCCGCCGCATGACCTATAGCGGGCTGTGCCGGTTCCAGATGACCCTCGCGACGATCCTGACCGACCTAATGGGTGCGGCGGTGTTCGAGCGCTTCCCGAACATCCGCGTCGTGTTTGGCGAGAGCGGCATCGGCTGGATCCCCTACGTGATCGACCGCATGGATTTCGAGTACAAGGACCAGTATCAGGACCTAAAGCTCAAGAAGCTGCCGAGCGAGTACTGGCGCAACCAGTGCCGCGCGACCTTCCAATACGACCGCGTCGGTACCAAGCTGATCGAAGACATGGGCGTCGAGACCCTGATGTGGGGTTCGGACTTCCCGCATCCCGATGGCGTGTGGCCAGAGTCGAAGAAATACATTGAGGATCAGTTCAGCAACCTGCCGGCGGACGTCACCTACAAAATGACTTGCGAAAACGCGGGCAAATTCTACGGGCTGATGAACTGACCCGAGGCCGGCTTTCGGCCACGCCTATCGCGGGCGAAACCGGAGACGGTGCGAACTACAGGGCGGCTTCGGCCGCCCTTTTGTATTAGCGATTTGCCATTTGCTGGACTACTGCCATGGCAATCAACGCCGGTGGCTGCTCACTCAGGGGATGTTCGATGCCCCTGATAAAGCCGGCGATCGGTAGGGTGCCGCTGCTAGAATTGCGTCGAGCCGACGTTGTAGGCATGCTTACTGACCACTGTGCGGATGGCGGCTCAGTCGAGAACGACGCTGGCGATACGGCCGCATTCGGCTAGCAACTCCTCCTGAACCTTGATGTCGCTTGCGATCGGGTTCGGCGAACGAAGACGCTGATGATAGAAATACCCACCGCTCGAGTGTGCCAACTCGTCGTCGCTTGTCGCCAGCCATGCCTGCGTTACACAGCCCTGATACAGATCGTCTGGCGCCCCCGGGCCGCCCATCTTCGTCGCCACCCAACCGGGTTCCAGCGCATTGGATTTGACATCTTTCCAGCGGCGGGCGACGGCGAATGCCAGTAAGACGTCGCACAGCTTGCTTTCCGCATAGGCAGACGAGCCGCTCCAGGCTCGCTTGGTCCAGCACAGATCGTCCATGCGCGGGCTCGCGCCGCGATGCATTCCGGAACTCAAATACACCAGCCGCTTCGGTTTTCCGATCAGCGCTGTCAGAATGTACGGGGCGAGCACATTGACAGCAAAGACGCTTGGAATTCCCGGTTCCGTCTCCACTCGCCGCTCCCGATATCCCACACCTGCATTGTGGATTACCGCGTCGAAGCGACCGAGCTTGTTTACTTGGTCGGCAACGGTTGTTGCCCCGGCGATCGTGGAGAGGTCCCCAGAGACCACCCCTTGGGCGCCGACCGCCGCTGCGAGTGCGTTGCGACTTCGAGCCTCGTTTCGCCCGTGCAATACGATTTCGTGGCCTTGTTCGATCAGCAGCCGGGCCGCCATCAGACCGAGGCCGTCCGATGATCCCGTTATGAAAACACGCGCCAAATCCCGCACCTCTTCTTTTGCCCCAACCCCGTTACCTCCGAACGGTCCAACCAACGTTTATGTATCCCGCCATGTGCTCGGGGAGCTCAAAGCTCAACGCGACATCGAGCAAGTCGTTCATAGCAGGAGTTGGGGCTGCCTCGGCCATATCGGCAACCGCAGCAGCCCCTGCCAGCATCATCGATTTCATATCTCTGCTGGCGATGTTGCTAGACGGCGGCGCCTATTCGCAGCACACGCTTATTCGCAGCACAGGATCGTGCGGTGATGCGCCCGACCAGACAACGTTATGACCGGCTGCGGCGTGGTCTGCCACGTGAACGGCCGCGCTTGCGACCCAGCCCGAGTTCCTTGGCCATCGCCGAGCGCTGTTCGGAATAGGCCGGTGCGGTCAGCGGATGGTCACTCGGGAGTTTCCAGCGGCGCAAATATTCGGCAACTCTGAGACCGTGTCGGGTCCCGAGATGGCGTCTTAAAGTCTTTCCCCGGAACCCGCATTCAAGGCACACGACATGGTCTTGCTGGACAGATCGTCTTACCGGAACTGCCGGCGTCCGTGGAACGGGCAGCTGCACCGGCGTTCCGAGATTACGAATTGCTTGATCAACGGATATGATTAGCGCCGATAGCTGATCCGCCGAAACGGTGTGATTTCCAACATAGCTAGCGATGATCTTTGTCACTGGGCCAAGCCCACCGCTTCTTGATGTGTCTTGCATGTCCATCGGCGATCCTTCCCCCCAACTCGAAAAAATGATCGCCTCTCATACGGCAAACTGCCATCAGGTCAAACAAATTCTCTCGACCGAGACGTTTTATTGCTTTTTTGTTGGGCTCCGATTGCGGATGGACCGGCTCGGGTGCGTTTGCCTTTCTGCCGTAACCATGTGGGCAGCAATAGGCCTCGGCTAAACCGGATGCGTTCACTATTGGGCTGCGCATTACTGCTCCCGATCTCATCTGATGTCGCGCGCAACACGCATCGAAATCGACAACACCCAATTGGCGACGGTATCCGATTCTCCGGAAAATTCTCCAAGCAAGCAAAAGAGACAAGAAAAATGTCCGGATGTCGGAGCGAATTTGAGCGCGCGGAGACTGGCTTCGCATTTACTAAGAAAGAGTTTGAGCACCGTTGTCTCGCGGCGAAAGCGGCCCCGATCCCGACCGGGGATCAGGGCCTGTCCCAAACATTTAAGTGCTGCACGAGCGGCCAGTTCGTACCCAAAGATCGAGGACGCGCTGGCCAATAATTCTCGAACGTTCTTGCTAGGGCTCTCAATTGTTAGAGATCGTCGCGACAGTGCCGTCGAGTTTCGTCAGTTTGACCGTGAACTTCTCATTGTAGGTGTGCGCCAAGTCCCGCAAGTAGCTCAGTGCGACTGCCTCGCCCAACTGGATCGAGGTGTCGCTATCGCTCCGCCAATGGATACCGGCGTGGATGCCATGACCAAAACTGATGTTATGCGCGAGTTTATGCAGTTCGCCGTTCACGGTGAGTTGGCCGGAGCCGCTACCCGTGTAATTGTTGAGCGCCGTCCCATCGTTTGAGGGCACCTTCGGGTTCGGGATGATGAAATCACCGTCGAAGAAGAATTTCAGAACAGTGATACAGGCGCCTGCCACGGCGCCATGCCCGGTCGGATAGGCCGGATGGGTCGGCGAACCTTCCGGAAATGCCTGCGACAGGAAATAGCTGTTGTTAGCCGCGAAGCTGCTCTGAACTGCCTGCGAACTAAGCACGGTTGGACTGACGTGCCCTTGGATCATGTTGCCTTCGCCAATGCTTTGTAAATAAACGATGGCGCCGCCCGACTCGGGACGGTGGCGAAGATGCACAAACCACTTTTGGTACCACACCGCGTTCAGCGCCTCGCGGGCCACCGCGGTCAGGGTCGCGGCGATGTCCGGTTGGCCCATCGTGCCAAAGCCATTTTGTTTATTTGAGCCAATATACGGATTTCCCGGGTTCAGCGGTGCCGGGTTGCCGTTATTGACTGTATTCAGCACCAGATAAGCCGTAAAGTACGCTTGATAGAGTACATCGGAGTGAGTATAAGCCGCAAACCCACGGCCGTCGTGCAGAAATAGCGGAACGTCGGTCTGCAGCTGCAGCCCAGTCGGCATGCCGTTCTGTACCTGCATAAATGTGGTCGGGTCCTTCATGTAATCTATGTTTTTCTTGAACGTTGTGTATTTTTGAATAATTGGTAGCGCACCCATGCTGGTGTTCTGAATTATAAATTGCGAGACATAAGGGCCGATTGTCTCGCCGGCATAATTTCCGCGAAACAGCAGGTTCGGGGTAACGTGGTGGCTAGCATCCCGGGGCCCCGCATAGGTGGGCAACGAGGATAGTTCGTTTGCGGCCTGCACCGCGGTGGGATCCCCCGAATAGTGCGTAAACGCGACATCCCGCAGCAGCGAGGCCCAGTACAACTCGACGAGTTCGGTCGCGTATTCCTCGCTCGCCAACGCCGGCGCCGGCGCGACACCGAATTGGCTGCAATCCGGGCAGCTCAGGTAGAATGCCAGGCCGCCTTGGGGACCGTTCAGGGTGCGAGGTCCGCCCAACGTAATTGCCGCGAAATCGGCAGGGTCGCC
The DNA here is from genome assembly GCA_963735445.1 of uncultured Alphaproteobacteria bacterium. Classification (GTDB taxonomy): domain Bacteria; phylum Pseudomonadota; class Alphaproteobacteria; order ATCC43930; family CGMCC-115725; genus AP-15. The sequence goes on along the minus strand of CAVTLC010000047.1, from coordinate 6,167 downwards.
GGTGTGCAGCGCCTTTTTGAAACTTTCATAGGCGGCAAGATCCACTAGCCCGATCCCCGTTTGCAAAATGCCTTTCGTATAGGTGCCGGACTTGTCGGCATAATGGGCTTCATCGCCGTTATCGGCCTGCGTCGGCGGTGGAATAAATGCATCGTGCCCAGCCGCCTGTGTTCGCAAGGCAAAGGATCTCGGAATTCGATGGTGCGGCGCTGTGATGTCTTGGTGGATCATTACTATTCTCCATGGCTGCTTGCCTGGGCCAATAGCCGGCCCGCGATCCGGAGCGCCTATAAATCTGCTGCGCGGTCTTTTGATGTCCGCGTCTCAACCGTCGGAGCGCGGTCGCCGTCTGGCGCCAAACACGGCATAGCCACCAATAACGCGCCGGATGAAGGAAACGTGTGAGCCATTTCACATGGCCCGATTATTGACCTCAGCACGTCGAAATGGGGACAGTCTTAGCTTGTGCCCCTGTCGCGGAGACCTCATCTCTGCTGTGTAGAGGCAAGGGAGGTCTCATGACAATTCAACTCGACCACACGATCGTGCCCGCGCATGACAAGGAAGCATCGGCGCGGTTTTTTGCCCGAATTTTTGGGCTCAGCTATGACGGCCCGATGTCACATTTCGCGCCGGTTCGGATCAACGACACGCTGACCATCGATTTCGATAATTGGGAGCAGTTCGAACGCCACCATTACGCCTTCAAAGTCAGCGAAGCCGAGTTCGACGGGATTTTCGACCGGGTCAAGGCCGAGTGCATTGCGTATGGCAGCGGACCGCGCTCCTCGGAGGACATGACGATCAACCATCGTCACGGCGGGCGCGGCTTTTATTTCAAGGACCCGAACGGGCACCTGCTTGAAGTGCTGACAGCTTAGGGCGCGAGGCGAAGCGATCTCGGCCGCTGCGGCCGGGATCATCCGCGAACCGTGTTGCTCTCGCGGAGTTTGAAACGCTGGATCTTGCCGGTCGCGGTTTTTGGCAACTCGTCGAGAAAGCTGATCCAGCGCGGGCACTTGAAGGCGGGTAGTCGAGCCCTTGTATGATCCTCAAGGGCCCGCGCGAGTTCGTCACCGGCTGTGACACCAGGCGTAGCGACGACAAAAGCCTTGGCTTTGATCAGCCCGTCGGTATCAGCGGCGCCGACGACCGCCGCTTCTAAGACATCGTCATGCTCGATCAGCACGGCTTCGACCTCGGCCGGCGAAACAAACATTCCGCTGACTTTCATCATGTCGTCGCTGCGGCCGCAATAAACGTAATAGCCGTCGTCATCCTCGAAATATTTATCGCCGGTGCGGGTCCAGGGGCCAAGAAAGGTCGACCGGCTGCGCTCGCGATTATTCCAATAGCCGGCAGCGGCGGTCGGGCCATTGACCCAGAGGTCGCCGATTTCGCCGCGCTGCACCGGCTGTCCGTCCTCGTCGACGATCCTGAGTTCATAACCGGCGATCGGCTTGCCGGTGGTGCCATAGCGAACATCGCTCGGCCAATTGCTCAGGAAAATGTGCAGCATCTCGGTCGAGCCGATGCCGTCGAGGATGTCGACGCCGATTCGCGCGGCCCAGCGGCGGCCAATATCTGCCGGCAATGGCTCGCCGGCCGACACGCATTGTCGCAAGGCAATTTCTCGGGGGATCGGCAAGTCGGGGCTCGCGAGCAGTGCGTTGTAAAGGGTTGGCACACCGTAAAAGATCGTCGGTCGCTGCTCGCGCAAGATGCGGGCGACCAGCCCAGGGCTCGGGCGTTCGGCGGCGAGTACGCTTGTGGCGCCGACCGCCAGCGGAAAGGTCAACGCATTGCCGAGTCCGTAGGCGAAAAACAGTTTTGCGGCGGAAAAGACGACATCGGTTTCTGTGATCCCGAGAACCGGGATCGCGTAGTATTCCGCTGTCTCGACCAGGCTCTTGTGGACGTGGATCGTTCCTTTTGGACGGCCGGTCGAACCTGACGAATAAAGCCAAAAACATGGTTCGTCGGGGTGGGTCAAGGCGACAGCGTCGAGGGTGGCGGCTTCGGCCAGCAAGTTCGCTAACCCGCTGCCTTTGTTGGCTGGATCGGAAACGATGACCGACGGCTTGGGGCCGCTGAGCAACCCGAGCGCTTTCTGCATTACCGGCAAGATCGGCGCCGACACGATGATCGCTCGGGCTCGGCTGTCGGCCAGCATAAAGGCGAACTCGTCGGCACTCAGCTGCGTGTTGACTGCAACCGGCACGATGCCCGCCTCGATCGCTCCCAGAAAGGCGGTCGGAAAGTCGATGCCGTCATGAACGCAAAGAAGGATCCGCTGCTCGCGGTCAAAACCGCGGGCGCGCATCGCATTAGCGAAGCGATGGACGCGGTCGGCGAGATACGCGTAGCTATAATGCCCGTGATCGTCGATAAAAGCCGTCTTTGCGCCTCGGCCGGCCGCCAGGTTGCGCCCGATCAGATCTGCTGCGGCGTTGTATGTCGGGATCTCCGCCATCGCGTCTCCTAACGTTCCTTGAACAGGTTTTCGCACCGCCAAACAAGAGCATTTCTGTATCGTCGCGACGAAGAAGTCTCAGAGGGCACCATGATCACCTTCGATACAGATCCTGCGCAATACCGCCATTGGCAGCTGTCATTCGATGGACCGATCGCCACCCTCTGTCTTGATGTTGACGAGGAGGGTGCACTTGATCCGGGATATCGGCTTAAGCTCAATTCCTATGATCTCGGCGTCGATATTGAATTGGCCGATGCGCTAAATCGTGTCCGCTTCGAGCACCCCGAAGTGCGGGTCGTGGTCTTCGCGAGCGGCAAGGAGAGGGTTTTCTGCTCAGGCGCCAATATTTACATGCTGGGGCACGCGAGCCACGTCCAAAAGGTGAATTTCTGCAAATTCACCAATGAAACCCGCAACGGCATCGAAGACTCGAGTGCCCATTCCGGGCTCAAATTTCTCGCCGCGGTCAACGGCGCCTGCGCTGGTGGGGGCTATGAGCTGGCCCTCGCCTGCGACGAGATCATGATGGTTGACGACCGTTCCAGCACTGTCAGCCTGCCGGAAGTAGCCTTGCTCGGCGTGCTGCCTGGCACCGGCGGGCTAACGCGGCTGGTCGACAAGCGCAAGGTGCGGCGCGATCTGGCCGACGTGTTCTGCACCACGGCGGAGGGCGTGCGCGCCGATCGCGCCAAAGCGTGGGGGCTGGTGGATCACTTCGCGCCGCCGGCCCGCTTTGGGCAGGCGGTCACCGAACGAGCCGCGGCCCTCGCAGCCTTGAGCGACCGTCCAAGCGCCGGAGCGGGTGTGGCATTGCCGCGTCTCGAGCGCAAAGTCGGCCAGGCGGGTTGGCAGTACCGCTGGGTCACGGTCGAGATTGCGCATGACGAACGCCTCGCAACCGTGACGGTAACCGGCCCCGACCCTGCGAATGCTCCGTCCGACCTCGACGGGATTCTCGCTGCCGCGGCGGACTGGTGGCCATTGGCCATGGCGCGGGAATTGGATGACGCGATTTTGTTGCTGCGGGCCAACGAGCCCGAGATCGGTACCATCATTTTCAAGACTCGCGGCGCAGTCGATGCTGTACTTGCATGCGATGCAGCATTAGCGGCGCATCGCGACAATTGGTTCGTCCGCGAAACCATCGGCTTTTTGCGGCGCACATTGCAGCGCCTCGACATCTCGTCGCGCAGCCTGTTTGCGATCATCGACGAGGGCTCGTGCTTTGCCGGCAGCCTATTCGAATTGGCGATTGCCGCCGATCGCAGCTACATGCTGGCCGAGGGTCCGCAGGTGGCGCTCGGGCCGCTCAACTTCAGCGGTCTCGAAATGATCAATGGCCGCACCCGGCTTGCGACCCGCTTCAATAACGATGTAATAGCGTTCGCCGAAGGCCAGCGGGACGCCGCGGCTGCGCTCGACCAGGGGCTGGTGACCTTTGCACCCGACGAACTCGATTGGGAGGACGAAATCCGTCTCGCCCTAGAAGAACGCGCCAGCCTGTCGCCCGACGCGCTCACCGGAATGGAAGCTAATCTGCGATTTGCCGGGCCAGAGACTGTCGCGACCAAGATCTTCGCGCGGCTGTCGGCGTGGCAGAATTGGGTCTTCTCACGGCCGAATGCGATCGGCGAAGATGGCGCGTTAAAGCGCTACGGCAGCGGGGCCAAACCGCGTTTCGACTGGGAGCGCGTTTAACCCGACGCGCCTTTATCGGGCAGCGCCGCGGCCGCATCAACTCAGTACGGCCGGCGGACGACAGCAGCGCCATGCGGTCCGACGCACCCCGCCCGGTAGACGCCGCTGGCGCAGGTGACCGCAGGTCGATGGTAAACCGGTGCTTTGTGGACGACGGTTGTTCCGTGGGGTCCGGTGCATCCGGCCCGATAAACCCCATTGACGCAGGCGGCGGCGCTACTCTGTTGCGCAAAGCCGAGTGTGCCAGCCGCAAATATCAACGGCAAACCAAAATTGGGCGATCGTCGGTTTCATTGCTTAACCATCAACCAGTCGTTTGTGTTTCTGCCACGGCGGCGCCGAGGCGCGGTCCGGCCGCGCCCCAACTGCACAAGAGGCGATGCTTATGGCCGGAATAGGGCGAAGCACTTGTCCGAATTGAACAGATGCGATTCGACATAGTCGATGATCTCGGGCTTGCGGCCGAGGGCATCCATCGCACCGGCGAGCGTGACCCAGTTTAGGAACTCTTGCTGACCGGCATCTTCGATCTGCTCGGTCGTTAGATTGCGCCAGCGCGCGTAGTTGCCGGAGGCAAGCTCGTCATAACGCGCCCGGTCACTATCGACATCGGGATAAATCCAGTGGTGCTTTGCCGTCAAAAAGGCGTGCGACCAGCTCGACGAGGCGATCAAGGCCACCCGCCACGGGCTGTCGGCCAAAGCGCGCGCGACCGCCGCACCGACATCAAAGCAGCGCGACGGATTGGGACCGGGTGGATCAATGGCGTTGGGATCGGCCTCGCCGGTCAAATGCGCGCTGGAGCCGCGCTTGGCGATGACCGAGGAGCCGTAACAATTCACGTGAAACGGCACCACCGGATAGGGGAACCCGTTCCGGTCGTAGTCGAGGAACAGGATCGTGTTGATAAAGGCGTGCGGCAGGCCCAGCTCGTGCCGCATCTTGTAGGCATAGCTGACGTCGTAATCTGCCTTGATCAGTGATGCGGCGAGCCAACTGCCCGCGGTGCGGTGGCCTTTGACCGGTACCACTGTATCCGACGGCAGCCCCCAGGCGTTGCCGAGTTCGGAACGGCCGGCGCGGGCGAAGGGCCGGCAATCGACGCTATCGAGTGCGAAGACGCAAAACGACGGAACCCCGTCCTCGCGGAAATTCTCGTACTGGTCATCGCCCCAAATCAGCACAAAATCGGGGGCGAAATCGTCGAGCGCCTTGCGCGCCGCGCGAAAGCCGCCGACCAGACGCCGCCGATGCTCGGCCGCCGCGGCACCATGCTCGTTGGCTGCGAGTTCGCGCTGCAGCGGCTCCGGCCAGTTTTTCGGATCCTTCAGCTCGGCCGGAATGCGGTCACTCTTGAGCGTACGTGTCAGAAAACTCGACATATAGGCGTCGGGCAGCATCAACCCCGGAAAGTGCGTGACCCCTAGCCCGAGAATCTCGCCCATGATCTCCTCCCGTTCAATCAATTCGCCAAATTTCCGTAACGGATTATAGACCCGGAAATCGCCAATGGATCGAAGAAGTTTAATAAGGCGCGCCGCAGCAGCAGCGGTCATGCCGGTGTTGCCAGGGCTCGTCGGTCCGCGGCATCGTCGCCGACCGGGTCCGTTTCGCCGCCTTCGTCCCTCGGACCCGGACTGGCCCAACGCCGCGACCTGGGCCAAGCTGAATGACGAGGTCCGAGGACGCCTGATCAAGGTGCCGTCGCCATTCGAAATCTGCCGTGCCGCGCCGCAGGCTTCAGCGTGCGGCGAATTGTTCCACGAGCTCAAAAACCCTTATTTCATCGGCGCCCAAGTCAACCTTACGCAGACCACCGGCTGGGTCGACGCTTGGACCTCGCAACCGAGCGTTTATGCCGTAGCTGTCGAAACCACGCAGGACGTCGTCGCCGCCGTCAACTTTGCCCGTGACAAGAAACTGCGGCTTGTCGTCAAGGGCGGCGGCCACTCGTATCTGGGCGCCTCGAACGCCCCCGACTCACTGTTGATCT
>CAVTLC010000046.1:0-96560 GCA_963735445.1 uncultured Alphaproteobacteria bacterium | reverse complement strand
CACTGCTATACTGATGATCGCGTCCGACCAAATTTTCATGGTCCAACGAACTTCTATTGAAACTCAGCGCCTCTGCGAACCCGCGAGCAAGTAATACCAAACCTTTAAGTCCCACGGCACGCAATGCGAAAGACGCGGGGCGAAGAGACCTGACAGTCAGGTGTGGCCCCCGTCAAACTCGGAAAATCACTACCGGTCGAGATTGATGGCGCCGTCCCGGTACTGACGGTTGAACGGCCGTTGTGGGTTCGGCGAAGGGACCTTCGCTACGACGGGCCGCAACGGCCGAGATGCGCCCGATTCCCCTCGTTTCGCGGACCACTTCGGCTGACACCTAGCCCAATTTGGCGATCTTCGGCCAGAATCCCGTCGAGGCCGACCATCAAGCGATCGCCGCGCGTAGCCGGAAACACGCGATCCAGCGAAGCCGTCAAATACGACCGGGACCAACATCCGACATCGTGCGCCAGTACGGCCATCAATTTCGGGGGCGATAACGCACCAAATGGGTGCGCGGGCCACCGAACCACAGCCCCTGACATGATCTCGATTTTCGATCGTATGTTTTGCAACCGTAACCCATTCCGATATGACTCGTTTCGATTTTCTCGCCGCTATTCCGTTCGACGATCGGTTCCGGACGCTTCGCTTGCTCGATCCGGCGACCCGCTTCGACAACTCCTCTCGGTTACCCGTCCTACAACATCGAAAAAACCAGCGACGCCGCCTATCGGTTGACCATAGCGGTGACCGGGTTCTCGCCAGATTATCGCCGGTCAACGAGCCGCCGGCCTCGCACAGCCTCAGGTCAATCCAACCCAATAGACCAACCTGCGGTGCTCACCGCATGCTTACCTTGCCGGGGCGATGTAGTGCCAGCTGACACCGGTCTCGTCCGCCCAAGTGAGGATGGCGTTTTGAGGTCAACTCGGTCCCGTTGTCGCTGACGATCGTCTCAGGGTTGTCGGCCTCGTCGGCGAACGATGTCATCCAACTCGCGCGCCACGCGTCGGCCGGAGAGCCAGGTGTCGGCAATCAGCCCCAGGCAGTCGCGTGTGCAGTCGTCGACCACAGCCAGAATGCGGAAGCGCCGCCCCACCGGCCCGATTGACTGGCCGAACCGTTCCCTCACCTGCTGAGGTCGCGGATAACGTGCTCAAGGGCAGAGAGAACAGTCAGTGCGGTAGCGCGATCGCAGACCTGCTTTCGCCGAGCTACCAGCCCCGGATGGATGAGATTCCGATAGTCGCGGGCGATTCCCGCCTGCTTAAAGGTTTCCTCCTCGATGACATTCAACTCGCGTGCTACTGCAATAAAATCGGCGAGCCCCCAATGGTCCATGTCCGAATGAGGCGAGTTCTGCAGCCTCTTTGAGAAAACGGCCTTCTTCCTTCCAGCGGCGATGTCGGCAGCTGGTGTTTGCGGCTCGCTCAGCTTCCAATGCAGCAGAGCCTCAACCCCCGCGCCGCCGAGCACGGTAGCCGCTTTCCATTCGGCATTCTGAAAGGCGCTGTTGGCCGCGCCGATATCCTGCCTCATGCTGGCGCGGGTTTGCGGGTCGAGGATGAACTGCAAGTCCGCGGTTCCAGCGGGCGGTACCTCATCAGGGCACTCTTCCAGCACCCGGCGGATGGTGACAACCACATCCTGGCCGGCAATCGGAGGCACAACCATTCCCTGTGAAAGATTTTGCCCTCTTGAATAGCTCACCTCTATCGCGGATATAGCAATCGTCAGGTCTGCAAAACTGGCTGCATCAACGGCCAATAGCTCGCTGGGAATTTGGCGGATCAGACTAAGAATCCCTTGCAGCTGAATGATCCGATCAAGACCAAGATTAGCGGTGCCGAGGCCGCCTCCATTGATATTGCGAGGGAAGAACTTGTCAATCACGTCCACCACTTGACTTGGCACAATTTGCGTCATCAGCGTAACCCCCGCCGCGCTCGCTCTAGATCATGCTCTAATTATGCATCAAAAAATTGTATCGGAAGAGCAGATATATTCCCTGCGCGATTGCAGGAAAGTTGATCTGTTTTGAAGATTTTTGTGTGAAAAATTGCAAATGAACTTAGCTGAACCACGTAAACCCTGATTAAAAGACGGGGGACAAAAGAGATGGACAACGACAGCAGTGAACAGAAAGTTGATCCTGGCGTGGTGGCCGAGATCGTCAGTAATTAGCTTGCAAAAAACACCAGCGCCGTTGATCAAATCGGCGGGCTGATCGAACGCTCGTGCTCAAATGTGACATTGTCCATCACGCTCTCGCGGGCAAGTCCATCCAATGGTTCAGGGTCGAGAATTGGCGCTCTGCAGCCGATGGGGGACGGTGCCGCGAAGGTCCTCTGACCGATCCGATAGCCGACGCTCAGGCTTGTCGGTAGAGTCGGGATGTGGCGCGGTGGCGGTAGGCCGGGCATGTCGGTTTCCGCCCCTTTCGTCTGGCGGTGCCTTAGTGGCTCGACCATAGCCCCGTTTCCACATCCCTCTCATCGAACCGGACATGCGGATTTCCCTGCATCCGGCTCTCGGACAAGACTTCACGCCTTCGCCCATGGCACGTCGCGCCCAAGCCGGGTCAGACGCACGAGCCCGAAGGTCTCGTAGAGGTGCGGGAGTGGATAGCTGCCGCCCTTGCTTCGTCTGGTCTTGTGCTTGAAACGCAACCACCGGCGCAACCGCACAGCCGCATAGTTGTCGAGCGCCCGATACGCCGGAGTGACGGTCCCTACCGAGAAGTAGTTCGCCCATCCGCGCAGCGTGCGGTTCAACATTCCCACCAGCTCTGTGGTTTCTTGCCACGTACGTGCTCGGACGGTTAGCTCGTGGACCTTTTCCACCACGCGCTTGATGCTCTTCTTTGACGGTCGCAGAGCCAAGCGGGCTTGGCCCGTCGTTCGAGAGTACATTCGTCCGAATGTAAAGCCCAAGAAGTCGAACTTCCCTTCCGGGACCGCGCAAATCCGTGTCTTGTCCTCGTTCACCGTCAGCTTCAGCTTGCCCATGATCTCGCGCAGGTGGTACAGCGCCGCTTCGGCGTTGCCCCTCCGGCACAGGATCACGAGGTCGTCGGCATAGATGACGAGGCGCGTGCCGAGGCTTTGCTCTAGGCCGAGCTTCTTCCACCCCAACACAAACCGGCGCATGTAGAGATTCGCCAGCAGTGGTGAGAGCGGCGAGCCCTGCGGAATGCCGCGCCGCTGGTCGCGCGCCTCGGTCGTGCGTGTTGTCCGGCCTCGTTCGTCGGTTTCTTCGACGGGGCAGTCCAGCCACATCTTGATCAGATGCAGCACGCGCCGATCAACAATCCGGCGCGCTACCGACTTCAAGAGGTCGGAATGCGGAATGCTCCCGAAGTAGTCCGCGAGGTCGGCGTCCACGACGTCCGGGTGGCCACGGAACAGCAGCTCCTCCACCTCTATCGCGGCCTGCTGGGCGTTGCGCCCGGCGCGGTAGGCGTAGATTTCCGGTGGAAGGTCGGCTTCGAAGATCGGCTCCAGCACCAGCATCGCTGCGGTCATGCAGACCCGATCCCGCACGGTCGAGATGCCCAGCGGCCTGAGTTTGCCGTTGGCCTTCGGTATAAACACTCGTCTGATGGGCTCTGGTCGGTAAGTCTCCTGCCTGAGCGCAAGCGCCAGTTCGGCCAACCACCGCTCGACCCCGTATGCCTCGATGTTCGCAAAATCCTGGCCGTCTACGCCCGGTGCGCCCTTGTTGGAACGGCACTGGGCATAGGCATGCGCCAGAATATCCTCGCGGCTGATCTTGTCGTACAGGGCGTAGAAGCGATAATTGGCTTCCGCCTTCGCTTTCGCGTGCAACGCCGTCTGCAGCTTCTGAACACGTTTCGGAGTTGTTAGGTTGCCCAATCTCCCGGTCCTTCGCCGCTTGTTGCGGTTGTCTTGAACTGAGGCCCCTTCCCTCCACCGGCATTACCCGGCTTCAGCGGTAATACGAGCCTCTCCGCCACCCCAGTGCGCCCGGCCTGTCCCTCACGGGCGTCCGGTTGATCATCCCTGATCACGCATTGGGGTTTCCCGTGTTGCGTGCGCTTTCCTTGTGTACATGCTGCCGCCACTACCCCGGTGCAGCAGATGGGCGCACTCGTCGCTCGAAATTTACCCATCCGTGTCAGCCTTCCCCGATTCCACTTTCGGGTCGGCCTGCACATCGACCTTTTCGAGGATTGCTCGGCGTTCACTCGCGTTGCGGCCTGCACACTCGCACGGTCACCAAATTCGTGACCGCTATCCGAGGGCTTCAGACATTTCGTCGCCTCCATGCCTGCCCCGGTTGCTTCCGGCTGGAGCGGTCGCCGGGCGGGGCTTGCACCCGCTGGAAAACGCCGCCTTATCACGGCGCACGTGGGAACTGGTCATTCTGCCCCTTTTCGGACTCTGGCCGGGTGAATGAGAAGCGCGGCTCGGGTGCTGTTATGGCATGCTGCCGGCCAAATCCTCAACCGGGTGAGGCGCGGAGCATGAACCGACGCACTCTGCTTAAGCACGCAGCGACGATCCCCCTGCTGCGCTTGCCTTTATCCAATTTGGTATCGCCTGTGAAAGCCGCGAATGCATCGACCGCCAAGTCGCTTCACCGCGTGCGGCCTGCCGATCCGTCGTGGCCGACTCCGGCAGAGTGGGAAGCGCTAAGCCAGGCGACCGGTGGACGCCTCTTAAAGGTCGCCTCCCCACTAGCTGCATGTAGCGATGGCCTCGATGGTGCCGCCTGTCGCGATGTTCTAAAGGATCTGCGCAACCCCTTTTTCGTTGGCGATCAACCTGGGGCCACGCAAAGCACCGGCTGGGTCGATGCCTGGATGTCGGCGCCGAGCGCCTACGCGGTCGGCGCGAGGACTACAGGCGATGTGGTCGCTGCGGTCAATTTCGCGCGCGACCACAATTTACGGCTCGTGATCAAGGGCGGCGGGCATAGCTATCAGGGTACGTCGAACGCGCCCAACTCGCTGCTCATCTGGACCCGCGCGATGAACGACATCGTCCTGCATGACGATTTCGTGCCGCAAGGCTGCGCAGCAGTGCCGCCGCAACCGGCTGTCTCGGTCGGCGCTGGCGCGATCTGGCTCCATGTCTACGACGCGGTGACGACCAAGGCCCTGCGCTATGTCCAGGGCGGCGGGTGCACCACAGTCGGGGTCGCCGGCCTCATACAGAGCGGTGGCTTCGGGAGCTTCTCGAAGAACTACGGGACCGCCGCGGCGTCGCTGTTAGAAGCGGAGTTAGTGACCGCCGATGGCAAGGTGCGGATCGCGAACGCTTGTAGCGAGCCGGAGCTGTTCTGGGGCGTGAAAGGCGGCGGCGGCGGCAGCCTCGGTGTCGTCACCCGTGTGACGCTCAAGACCCATACATTACCAGACTGGGGGGGTGCAGTGTTCCTGACAATTAAAGCCATGTCAGGCGTGGCGTATCGTGACCTTATCGGCGCCTTTGTCCGCTTTTATGCCGACCATCTGTTCAATACGCACTGGGGCGAGAGCGTCTATTTTCGCGGCGACGACACGTTCTCCGTCTCATTGCTGTCGCACGGTCTCGACAAGCCGGGCGCTCAGGCTGTGTGGCAGCCGTTCCTTGATTGGATCGCAGCGTCGCCGCAGGATTATCGCGTGTCGGGGACGCCGATAATTACAGCTATTCCCGGACGCAACATGTGGGACGCCTCGTTTCTAAAGGCGCATGCGCCTAATGCGATCATCAGCGATGCGCGGTCCGGCGCGCCGGCCGACAATTTCTCCTGGGCCGGCGACCACGACCAGATTGGCGCCTTCTGGCGTGGCTTCGAGTCCATTTGGCTGCCGGCAGCACTACTCCAGCCGGATCGGCAGAACCGCCTCGCCGACGCCCTGTTCGCTGCCAGCCGGCATTGGACAACGTCGCTACAGTTCAACAAGGGGCTCGCCGGCGCCCCAGCCGATGCCATCGCCGCGTCGCGCGACACCGCGACCAATCCGACCGTCCTAACAGCTTTCGCTTTAGCGCTCATCGGCGGCTTCGGGCCGCCCGCCTATCCCGGAATTCCCGGTCACGCGCCCGACCTCGAGGCCGCACGAGCCGTCGCCCGCGCGGTCGCTCGCTCCATGGATGAGTTGCGGAAGATCGCGCCTGAACCCGGCTCTTATGTTTCGGAAAGCAATTACTTCGAAAAAGACTGGCAGCGCTCGTACTGGGGCGAAAACTATCCGCGTCTGCATGCTGTAAAACAGAAATACGACCCGGACGGGCTTTTCTTTGTTCATAACGGCGTGGGTAGTGAAGATTGGAGCGCAGACGGCTTTGACCGGGTGACCGCAAACTAGGCGCCTGAGGCAGGCTACAAGTCCGCTTGGGGTCGAACTCCGGCGGTTCGATTGGAGTCCCGTTGGAACGACCGGAATCGGCGCATCTTGCTCTGTGCCGCGTGTCCCGGCGAAGGTCTTCTTACTGAACGCAAAGCCACCACTCAGCGTTGATGGCGGGAACCACTCTTCATGCCTGATTGCGGGCATGTGCCTAGAACCAGAGTGAAAATCCTATACTGCAGATGGATCAGAACGGAGTTCTGGTGAATGAGCGCAGGGCCGCTGGTGGTGACCTATCCGCTGTCGGAGCGCAGCCGGGAGATCGTCGCGGAAGAACTGGACGGGACCGCCGAGGCGATCTATCTCGTCGATCTGGTGCCGGCCGAGCGAGCCCACGCGCTTGGGCGTGCTGGGGCGCTGCTGTCCCACGACACGTCGAAGGAACTGCGGCCCGACGAGATCCTGCTGATCCGCAATGCTCGGCTATTGCAGTTCACCGCCGCCGGCGTCGATTGGGTGCCGACTCGCGACCTGCCGCGGGAATTGCCGGTTGCCGCCAATAAGGGCGGAGGGACCGAACCGATGTCGGAGCACATCGTCGCGCTGGCCCTGGCTGCGGCGAAGCGCTTGTTCATCGAGCACGCCAACCTCAAGCGCGGCGAATTCAACCAGCGCAGCGCCAACCGGATGCTGCGCGGCGGCGTCTGCGGCATCCTCGGCTTCGGCAATGTCGGCGTCGCGACGGCGCGGCTGATGCGCGCCTTCGGGATGAAAATTCACGCCATCAACCGCCGCGGCGCGAGCGACGAGCCGACCGACTGGATCGCGACGGCCGACCGACTGGACGAGATGTTGCGCGTTGCCGATGTCCTCGTCATCAGCGCCGCGTTGACGACCGCCACCGAGGGATTGATCGGCGCGCGCGAACTGGACCTGATGAAGGAGAACGCGATCCTGATTAACGTCGCACGGGGCGAGATCATCGATGAGAGGGCGCTCTACGCGCATCTTGTCGCCCATCCGCACTTTTTCGCGGGCATCGATGCGTGGTGGGTGGAGCCGGTGCGGCACGGCCGCTTCGCGATGGGTCACCCGTTTCTCGACCTCCCGAACGTCATCGGCTCGCCGCACAATTCAGCGGGAGGCGGGGCATGGCGTGACGAGTACCTCCGGCGCGCTGTGCAGAATTGCCGGCGCGCCATCCTCGGCGAGACGCCGTGGAACCTGATCGGCCCCGACGAGCGAATCCTCTAAAGAGACATCGGCGAGCGGTCTGATCACGGGTTAATACTCAACTGTTAGCGTAGCTACCAAAGTCGCGCATCATCTTCCTTGCTGCCCAATCCCGGCGAAGGTCGCTTCACGCGAGCCCTGCCGCCATTCAGGCTTGGCGACGGGAACTGGTTAAAATGCCCCTTCTCGGACCTACGCGCCGGTGTCGACAGATCGACTGATATGAGCTGGCGGAAAGATGGTGTATCGCGGCGGCTGCGGCTCACGTTTGGACGATGAGTGCGCATCCCCTTCTGTGACGATGATTGGAACGAGGTCGGCTTGGCCTCGGGCATCGAGGAAGGAGCGACCAGATGGCGCATTTCGTCGGTCTTGATGTGTCGGTGAAGGAAACGTCGGTATGCGTTGTCGACGATGCCGGCAAGGTAATCTTGGAGCAGAAGGTCCCGACCGAGCCAGCCGATATCATCGCGCTACTGACCTCGCTCGGCGTGAGCTACGGCCGGATCGGGATTGAGGCCGGGTCGCTGTCGCAGTGGCTCTTCAATGCGTTGACGGCGGCCGACCTGCCGGTGATCTGCGTCGAGACGCGGCATATGAAGGCCTTGCTGACGGCGCAGCAAATCAACAAGACGGACCGCAACGACGCGCGCGGGATCGCGCAGATGATGCGAGTCGGCCTGTTCAAGCCGGTGCATGTGAAGACGCTGATTGCCCAGGAACAGCGCATGCTGCTGATCAGCCGCAAGCTGCTTCAACGCAAACTACTCGACCTTGAATCCGATTGCGCGGCACGCTGCGCAACTTCGGTTTGAAAGTCGGCGTCGTCAGCGTTGGTCGATATGAGGCGCGGGTCCGTGAGCTCGTAGCGGGCTTTCCTCGGCTGGCGGCGATCGCTGAGCCGCTGCTCAAGGTCCGCCAGGTCATGCGTCAGCAGCTTGCTGTCCTGCACAAGATGCTGCTCGACACGGTCCGCGATGACCCGGTGTGCCGGCGGCTGATGACCGCCCCAGGGGTCGGTGCGGTGGTAGCGCTGACCTACCGTGCGACGGTCGACCAGCCGCAACGCTTCCTCCATTCCCGGGCGGTCGGCGCGCATGTCGGCCTGACGCCGAAGCGCTACCAGTCGGGCGCGATCGACTATGATGGCGGGGTGTCCAAATGTGGCGACGCCCTGCTGCGCACGATGCTCTACGAGGCCGCACAGGTACTGCTTACCCACAGCAGTAAATGGTCGTGGCTGAAGGCGTGGGGCGTACGGGTGGCCCAGCGGCGCGGGATGCGTCGAGCGACCGTCGCGGTTGCCAGACGCCTGGCTGTCGTTCTGCACCGGATGTGGGTCGATGGTAGCGAGTTCCGCTGGAGCAAGGACAGCGCCGCCGTTCCTACGGCCGCCTGAACCAGCGGCGGAGAACGCCGGAAAATTACAGAAGGAGATAACGAGTTCTGCTCCGGCAGAAAAATGTCCTCACGGGGACGACGGGTGGGGTGAGTTCGTAGCGTCGGCCGACCCTGCGACGACCAGCGGCAAGGGCGCCCCACAGATTGAACCTCCCCATCCTTCTCATCCCATCATGAGGCGGCTTGGCGCCGACCTCGAAGAGAAGCAAGAGCCCCGTGTTGCGTCATCAGCCGAAGCGAAAAAGGGCAACGGCATGAAGTGATCAGGGCGGGGCTTGACACTGGCCGCGATAGAGAAGCGGACCTTCACATTTGCTGTGCTCTGGTCGGGTGATGGGCCCAAAGCTGCCCATTAAAATTCAGCAGCGCGACAGCTTATCGGCCGATGATCTTGGGGCAGACTTTGTCTGCTCGAATAACCGGGCTCCAGGTGAACGGGCCGATATTCACCGCCCATTCGAATTTGTCGATCACCTCAACCCTAGCAGAGACTTCTGACCCGACAAGGGCTCGCGCCAGTTTTCTACAGCTGCAACCCAAGCGTAATCGATCCCGCCACTGATTCCATGCAATTTCAGGAATACACGCATATCTTCTTTAAACGGCATAGCCGAACGTGCATCAAACCATTGTATTAAGCTAAGCCTTTGCAATGCATCGAGATCGGCACCCTCGCACTCAACTTACAAAACGCGGTGCCGTGACGCCCCGCCAACAGATGGCTTTCCTTATCGGTCACTCCTTAGTCCAACTCCTGTAAAGCGCGCTCGGGAATTTTCACGAGTGCAGCCAGTTAATCAAAGAAGGTACTCCAAGGAAGAGCGGCCGGAGCCACCTGTTTTCAGCAGTCAGCCTCGGGAAAGCCCCGTTGCTTGCCCGATGGGGTCAGGGAATATTCTCGATGATCATTTCCCAGACGTCGGGGCCCTTGCCATGCAGCATTGCCCTTGCGCTGTAGACGGCCATCCCGACCACGGCCTCCGGCGAAACGAGCGGCGAAGGCGGCATTACCAGCTGCATCGGTTTCACCTTCACGTGCAGCAGCGCTGGACCGGGCTGCGCCAGCCAGGCCTGCACGCACTCCTCGAGTTCACCCGCATTCGAGACCATCTGCCCCCAAAGGCCCATCGCCTTTGCAACTTCGCCGAAGTTTGGGTTCTTCAAATCCGTGTATACCGGCAACAGGCCGGCGGCCTTCTGCTCGATATCGACAAACCCGAGCTTGCCGTTGTCATAAACGACGATCTTGATCGGCAAGTCCGCTTGCACCGTCGTCAGGAGATCGCCGAGCAGCATGGCCAACCCGCCGTCGCCCGCCAGACAAATTACTTGTCGGCCGGGTTGGCACTTTTGCAGTCCGAGCGCCGATGGCATCCCACCCGCCATCGTGCCGTGGAGCAAGCTGGCAAAGGTTCGGCGTTTGCCGCCGGTGTCGATGTGGCGAAGCATCCAAACCGTCGCCGTTCCGTCGTCCGCCGTGAACAACGCGTCCTCGGCCGCGTGCTTGTTGATAACCTTGGTCAGGTAAGTCCCAGAAATGGCGGAGTCGGGACCGGACACGGCTTCGGCCTTCGCCGATGCCAGGTCCTTCCGGAAGCGCTCCACATGGGTCGTCAGGAAGTTGCCCTTCTCGTGCTGTTCAAGGCGGGGCAGCAGAGCCTCCAAGGTCGTCTTGATATTGCCAACGGCCCCGATTGTGACGGGATAGCGTCGGCCTATGTGCGCGGGATCGATATCGATCTGGATGATCGCAGCTCTGCTTGGATAGAACTGACCCCAGGCAAAATCTGCCCCGAGTAGGAGCAGCACATCACAGTCGAGGACGGCGTGATAGCCTGCAGGACCGCCAATGATGCCGGTCATGCCGACATTGTAGGGGTTGTCGTATTCGAGGAAGTCCTTGCCTCGAGATGTGTGGGCCACTGGCGCCTGCAACCGCGCCGCCGTGGCGACCACCTCATCATGCGCCCCTGCGCAGCCCGCGCCCGCGTAGATGGTGGTCGCTGCACTCTTGTTGAGAATTGCTGCGATCTCATCGAGGTCTGCGTCACTCGGGCGAATAAGCGGGCACCGCGCATGAACAGCATATGGCGCTTCATCGTGCGAGGCGGCATTGGCGATGTCCGCCGGAACGACGAGCACGGCGACACCGCGTTTCGTCAGGGCTGCCTGGCAGGCTGCGACTGTCTTGCGACGGGCCTGCTCGGGCATCACAATCATCTCGCAATAGACGCTGCAGCCCTTGAACACGTCATTGTAATCGATCTCTTGGATCGATTCGAACCCTAAGTCCGGCCGCACGATCTGGGTTGCGATCAAGATGACCGGCGCACGATTGCGATTGGCTTCATAAAGGCCGTTGATGAAGTGGAGACTGCCAGGGCCGCAAGTGCCTGCGCAGGCCGTGAGACGACCGGTGAGCAGCGCTTCGGCCGCTGCCGCAAAGGCGCCCGCCTCTTCATGCCGCATATGGACCCAATCGATCTGGCTGCGGTCGATGGCGTGGGCGATCTGATTCATCGTGTCACCGACGATCCCGTAGCACGTCTTCACGCCAGCTGTTTGCAGCGTTTCGATCAGTAATTCGGCCACGCGTTTACTCATAGCAGAACCTCACTGTGGGTTTGGCCATGTCAATGAACGGACGGGGATCTCATTACATAGAACCGCTAGCGCGCGGCGGCTCGCCATTCGCGCAGCGCGGCGAGCACAGCCCATTGGCGCGGCGGCGCTTCGAGGACGACGGTGCACGTCATGCCCGAGCTGACCAGCACACCCTTGGGGACGTCGTCGATATGGATGCGCACCGGGATGCGCTGGGCGAGCCGGACCCACTCGAAGGTCGGGTTGGGATTGACTAGGAGTTCGGGGCCGCGGAGATTGTCGCGATCGGTAATGCCGCGAGCGACACTTTCGACATGACCGCGCAGTGCCGGCGAGCCATCCAGCAGATAAATCTCGGCCGGTTGACCCGGCCTTACGGCTGGCATCTTGGTTTCCTCGAAAAAACCGGTTACCCGGTAGGAGTCGCTGTCGATCAATGCCATGACCCTGGTGCCGACTGAGGCGTAATTGCCGACTTCGAGGGTCAGGTTGGTGACAAACCCGTTGACCGGCGCGCGCAGGACGGTGCGGTCGAGGTTGAGCTGGGCTGTCGAGCGATCCGCCAGCGCTTGCTGGTGGGTGGCGGCTGCCGAATTGGCGGTAAGTATAGCGGTCTCACGGGCATCAGCGGAGATCGCGATCTGGGTCAGCTTGGCCCGGCGTGCCGCTTGCTGCCCGGCATTTTCCATGTCCGCCTTGCGAGCGGCGACCGTGGCATCGGCAAGCGCCAGAGCTCGCGTATAACGGGCCTGATCGACGACGATCAGAACATCGCCTTTGTGGACGAATTGGTTGTCCTTGACCCGAACCTCGTCGACAAAGCCGGCCACGTCCGGCGCGATATCCACGACGTCGGCCTGCACCCGGGCGTCACGGGTCCATGGTGAGAACAGGTAGTAGTCCCAGAGCTCGTAGCCGCCAACGCAAGCGGCGGCAACGAGCACGAGGGTCAGCGAGAATCGCGCGACGGTTTTCATCAAAGTGTCCTCAAGGCCTGGTGAACAAGACAAGCCCGGAAAAGAGGCAGACAAAGAGCGCAAGCCGGACCAATGATGGATGCCAGACGAGGCGGTAAAAGCCGAGCGGCGACAGCAGCCGGTCGATCACCAGGAACAGCCCGACGGCAGCAAGGAAATACAGCAGCAGCGACGGCGCCAGCCCGCCGAACAGGTCGATTTCACGCAGCATTGGAATGCGCTCCGTTCGAATCCGCTTCTGGGCGCCGGTCGGCAGCGAGCAATGCGCTGCCGCGCTCGAGCTCGTCTCGGATCGCTGCGAAGGCCACGATCTTGCGCGCTGCGGACTGTGCTTGCGCGATGCCGACTGCGTCCTGGCGCAACTCCGCAAGGCACCTCGCGGCAGCTCGTTGCGCCGTACGTCGAGCGCAATCGAGCCACTGCGCTCGCGGGTTGCCGGCAAGCTCAGCGATATCGAGTTCGAGGGCGGCTGTCGCAGAGGAGGCGCGATCGTCGCGCACCCGGATCAGCTCGCGGCCAGCATCAAACAGCGCGATCGCGGCCTCGAAGGCGGCAATGTCATTGGGCTGGTCCGGTTGAAGTTGGCTCCGCAGCTGATCGAGAGCTTCGGTCATCGCGGTCTCGAATTCGGCAAGCCCGATAGGCCGGCGCGCCTCCGCGATTCTCTCCAATGCCCGGCGCGCGGCGCGAATGAAACGGCGTCGCGCCGCTTCCGGCGTCGCCGGTGCGATAATGGCCCACAGTATTATCGCCGTTGCTGCGGCGACGACCGCCGCAATGCACGTGTTGAGCATTCCGACGGGGTCGTAGACCATTCGGTTCTGGAACAGGCCAGCCGAGGCGAACAGCAGCGCCGACAAGTACCCGATCAGCATGGTCTTTTTGTGCGCCATTAGAAGAGCGCACAAAAACAGCATTGGCGCCACGGCGAGGGCGAACATCGCGAACCCCTCCGCGAGCGGCAGCAATACTTCGACAATGATGAAGGCGGGGATGGTTGCGAGCGCGAAGATCAAGGTGGCGCCGACCGCAATCGGCACGGCGGGCGCCATCGTCGCCAGCCGCGCCGTCGCCACGGCACCGAGGACCACCGCCGTCGACCCGTGCGCCCAATTCGTAAGGATCCAGAAGGCGCTGACGAGTAGGACCGCAAGAGCCGCGCGCAGTCCCGTCCAGAGCGCCGAGAGCGGGTCGTTGGAGTGCGCGAAGCCGATCCGGCGCGGCGCCGGTTGCGCGCCTGAAACAAAGGTCTCGTATGCCTCGGCATAGGCCGTCAAGGCCGCGAAGAACTCGCGCAGCCGGCCAACGACGGCAACCCGCCGGATCACCTCCTCGTCTGGCGTCGACGGATCGCGGCACAGCTCCTGGACGAGAGGCAGCCGCGCCCGCACCCGAACCAGACACCGGCCAAGTCCGGCGGCGTCAATGCTGCCAACACGCCACGCTTTGATCGCAGTGGTGGCTTCGGCGATTGCGTCACCGAGCCCTGCTTTGGCCAATGCACCGATTCCGCTGAGCGCATCGAGCGCCCGTTGCAGGAGTTGTGCCGGACCGACGGTGTTGATCAACGCCAAGTCGAGGAGCCGGAGGGAGTTGCTCCGGGCACGAACCTCACGATCCTCGAAAATTGCCGAAGCGCGCAGGTTCTCGATTTCTATCGCCCGGCCCAATAGTTTCGCCCGCAACTGCGCGGTGCCGGCGGCACCGAAGAGCACAACGGCGTAGTCGCCGAGCTCCGCGCGAGCGTCGGCGACCGTTTGCCATAACGAAGGCACCAGCGAGTTCGGCAGCACGACCTGGCTGATCGTTGCCGCCACGATGATGCCCAAGCTGATCTCGGTGACGCGCCCTGTGGCGAGGTAAAAAGCGGTCCCGGCTTCGAGCGCGCCCGGGATGCCGACGATCGCCGCGGTGTATCCGGACAGGACAAAGCTGTAGGCGGCAAAGTTTCTCGCGTATTGCGAGCCAAAAGCGCAGAAGCCGATCCAAAGCGCGAGCGCCCCGAGGAAGAGGACGCGCTCCTGGGCGAAAAGGCCGACGAAGAGAAGCGCCACGGCGGCGCCGATGACCGTCCCGATGATGCGATATAAGCTCTTTGCGAGGACCTGTCCGCTCTGCAGCGGCTGCGAGACGATGAAGACGGTGAGCAGCGCCCAATAGGGTTCGTCAAGGTTGAAGTTGAATGCGACAAGCAGAGCGATCAGCCCCGACGCCGTGGTCTTGGCCGCGAAAATCCACGGAATCGAGTTGCTCCCGGGGAACCGCTTCTTCCGATCTGGGTGAAGCGCGATGTGGATGCTGTCGCGCCTGTCGTGCCGCCGCGCGCATTGCCTGCGCAGAACATCAGCAAGTGGTCCCCGCTGCGATTCTGGATCGTCGACGCGAAGCGCATCAGCCTGCATGGCGAAGGTCTCTGCCATCCTCAATGGACTGCCAACTGGCTGACGCAGTGTGGGGTTATGACGCCTTGGCCACCTTTCTGGTCAACTTTGCGATTCAGCGCCAAGATCAGACCGTCTACGCCTTCGTGCTGGAGGATCGAGTGGAATTCCGAGCGCTGCGTCGCCAGCTGGCTGATGGTGCCGTCGAGGTATACATCGGAGATTTGCCAGGAACCCGCGTTCTCGCGTATTCGATAATTGAGGGTCACCGAAATCCCTTTTGCTTTGACGATCTTGGTTTGCACGATGACCTCAGTGCCGTAGGACTGCTCCCCGGTGAGCTGAGGCTGCTCACCGGAGTAGCTGTCGAACCGGTCCGCATAAGTTGCCGAGATGTAGTGCGCGAAGGCCAACAGGTGCGCCATATACCCAATGTGTGGCCGGAGTCACATTGCACCGCTTTGCGCAACAGTCGAGTGAAGTGGTGCTAGTTTCGGTGAGTTGTGGTGAGAGTGGTCCTCACAGCAACGTCAGTACCGGTAGACGCCACGGCGGGTTTTACGGCCGAGGTAACCCGCGGCGACCATCTCTCTGAGCAGCGGGCATGGCCGGTATTTCGGATCGCCGAACTCGTCGTGAATGGTGTGCATGACCGCCAGCAGCACATCGAGGCCGATCAAGTCGGCCAGCGCCAGCGGGCCCATCGGGTGATTGCAACCGAGCGTCATGCCCTCGTCGATTTCGGTCGCGCTGGTATCCCCTTCGGCAAGCGCAAAAAAGGCCTCGTTGATCATCGGCAGCAGAATGCGGTTGACAAGGAATCCTGGCCCGTTTTTGACGGTGATCGGCGATTTGCCGAGCTGCAATGCAAGCGCTTCTATGGCGTCGTGCGTCGCGTCGCTGGTCTGCAGGCCGCGAACGATCTCGACCAGGGCCATGACCGGCACCGGGTTGAAGAAGTGCATTCCGATGAAGCGGTCCGGATGTGATATCGCCGCTGCGAGTTTGGTAATTGAAATCGAGGACGTGCTGGAGGCGATGATCGTTTCGGCACGGACCAGTGCGTCGACCCGTTGGAGGAGATCCGACTTGACGTCGTAATTCTCGGTCACGGCCTCGATCACGACATCGGCGGGCGCCACGTCCTCGAGCGCGGTCGTTCCGCGGATCGATCCTAGTGCAGCCTCCTTATCCGCCTGGGTCATCTTGCCCTGGGCGACCAATTTCTGAAGATTGCCCTTGACTCGGTCGAGGCCTTTCTCGACCGCCGCGTCGCTGATCTCGATCAGGGTCACGCTGAGGCCGGCTACAGCGGCCACTTGAGCGATGCCGCTTCCCATCGCCCCGGCCCCGATCACGGCGATCGCGTGTACTGCCATTTACCTCACTCCTTTACTCACCCTTTCGGCTGCTGCTGTTCTGCCCGTGCCTGAACCGGCTCGCCCATCCGGCGATGCCGTTCCGGAGTCCACAGGACGCAACGGGAGCCCGGTCGCCTTTAACCTGCATTAAACGGGGATGCCGGTGTCGAAGATGCCGCGGATCGAAACATGATTCCGTCCATTGACGATACATTGCCTGTCGTTTCGGATGTCCCACGCTTTGACGACCAATAAGGCCAGCTCAAATCACAGAGGGCAGCTTCGCGCAGTCGAACAGTCGACGACAATCGCATAGAGATGCTTGAACCGCCGGTAGAATCCGCCTTGCTTTAATTTGTCAAAGTCCTGAGCGCTTTAGGTCTGCCGGGCGGCGGCGAACGTTCATGCCGCTAAATCCCGCCGCCGATAATCTGCGATTATTGGCGATGCCGTGAGGTCAGCTCGTCGAGGAGCTTCTTGCCCGCTTGCAGATCGGCGGTGTTGAACCCTTCGGTAAACCGCTCATAAACCGGCGCCAGCAGATCGCGCGCCTCACCGATGCGGTCCTGGTCGCGCAATAGACGCGCTAGGCTCAGAGCAGCGCGCAACTCCCAAGTCAACGTCTCTTGCCGACGCGCCCCATCGAGCGCCCGCCGGAAGACATCCTCCACCGCTTCCGTGGTTCCGGCAGTGCCCTGCAATAAAAGAAGCTCGCCTCTGATACGCAGTAGCTCGGGTGCGAGCCAGCCTCCTTGAGACCGGCCAATGCCTGCCTCAACTGTTGCCAGCCCATCGGTGATCCGCCCCGCATGGCCCAGGGCTTCTGCCATCTCACTAAGGCCGGTCAGGAACCAGAGGCCGGAGTTGGGATCGGCGATCTTGTCGACTCCGGCGCGCAGCAGTGGCGACCCGGCATCGAGATCGCCGGTCTTGACGAGTACAATTCCTTTGAGGCGAGAAGCGAAATCATTCCAGGGCGCAAAGCCATGCTTTCTCGAATGATCGAGCAGCATTTCCGCGTAACGTTCTGCCGCGGCCAGATTTCCCAACCACAGCGCGACCAGGCAGCCGCCGTGGGACAAGGCGTAACATAGCGTGGCCGGGTCGGCGAGCGCCTCCGCGTCGCCGACGGCGCTCTGCACGGTGCGCCACGCCTGGTCGGCGAACCCCCGAAGCCAGAGAATCCGCGCCAGCACGATACGGCCGGCGACCTTTTGATCAAACCAGAACCGGATGAACGGCGAGCGCCGCTGCGGATCGACATCGGCGCTCAGCATCCGCTCGATATGTCGCCAAGCATTCGTTTGATCGCCCAGGTAATGATACGACACCCCGATCATCCGATCCGCGATCGGCAAGGTGGCCGGTTCGGCATGTTCCAGCGCGAGCGTGTAAAATCTTTGAGCCACCTCGAGAGCGGCAGCGTGTTCACCGGTGTTCGTGCGATAAACCCAAACCATCCACAACGCTCTCAGCTGGTGTTCGGTGTCGCGGAGCGATTCGGCGAGGCGGAGAGCCACGGTACAAGCCTGCCCAGCCGCGGGGGTTGCACCTTTGGTGAACAGCAGCGACGCGCCCAGCGCGGCTTGCAGCTTCATTTCACCGCGAGCATCGATTCGCGCCTCACGTGCCAGCCAAGCAAGTGCCTGTTCGACGCGGCTACGGCATTCCTCGACCATTGACAATTGCAACCAGAGCGGGATCGCTGCAACGGTCAACGCCAAGCCGAGCGCTGCGTCGCCGATCGCGAACACGGCCCAATCGAGCGCGGTGCGCATGTTGTCAATCTCGCACCGATAATCGGCCAGCCATTCCGGCGACGACCGGGTCTCCCATTCAGTTTCGGCGCGCTCGAACAGATCACGATAGTATTCGGCGTGGCGGCGCGCGACCGCTGCTTGCTCTCCGCTTTCGGCGAGTTTTTCAAGCGCATAGGCGCGGGTGGTTTCGAGCAGCCGCAGACGCGGCTCAGTTTCGGTCGTTTCTACGGCGGCGAGCGATTTTTCTACCAGTTCCGCGACCGCGTCGATGACGTCCCCCTTAAGAAGGTCAGGATCGGCGACGATTGCGCAGGCTGCATCGAGCGTGAAACCGCCCATAAAGATCCCCAAGCGGCGCAGCACGGCGCGCTCGGGTTCGGAGAGCACCTCGTAGCTCCAGTCGAGGGCCGCTCTCAGCGTTCGATGCCTCGGCGGACCCGACCTGCGGCCGCTGGTCAGAAAGCGAAAACGGTCGTCGAGATGCGTTACGAGCCCCCGCAGCCCAAAGCTCTCGATCCGGGCCGCCGCCAATTCGATCGCCAGCGGTATGCCATCGAGCTTCAGGCAAATCTCGGCAACGAGCGGAGCGGTCTCGTCGGTGAGTTCAAATTCCCCCAGACGCTCCGCCGCGCGTTCGACAAACAGCTCTACCGCGGGAAAAGCAAGCGCTTCGGCCGCGCCAGGATGGTCCGTTGGGGAGCCGCTCGACAACGGCGGCAACCGCTGCACATGTTCGCCTTCGACCCGCAGCGGCTCGCGGCTTGTTGCCAAAATATGGATCTCTGCCGTGCCCTTGAGGATGGAGGTGGCGAGGGTGGCGGCAGCTTCGAGGACGTGCTCGCAATTGTCGAGCACCAGCAATAGCCGGCGATCCCTGAGCGCGCCGATCAGGCCCGGAGCCGTATCATCGGAGCGAATCTCGAAACCGAGCACCTGCGCGACGGCACTGGGGACCAACCGTGCGTCGCTAAGCGGCGCCAAATCGACGAACCAGACCCCGTCTACGAAAGAGGCGATCAGGGCCTCGGCCGCGGCGAGCGCGACCGAGGTCTTGCCGATGCCGCCAGGCCCAACAATGCTCAACAACCGGTGTCGTTGTAGCCGCGCCACGATGCGGCCTACTGCATCGGCGCGTCCGATCAACCGAGTGAGTTGCTGCGGCAGATTACGATTTTGTCTCGTCGGCGCGGCCGGCAGCGCTGCGGCTGCAGGCGCCTGTGCGACACTGACTGGGGCGACAAAACGATAACCCTGGCCCGCAGACGTCGCGATGTACCGCCGGCCGCCGCGTCCATCGCCCAGCGCCCGCCGCAAGGCGCCGACCTGGAATTTGAGATTTCCCTCCTCGACAACCGTGCCCCGCCACACGCGGGCCAGCAGCTCGTCTTTCCCGACCAGCTCCCCGGGGCGCTCTACCAGAGCGGTCAAAATATCAAGCGCGCGACTGCCCACACGCACAGGGCTATGGTCTTCGAGCAGAAGTCGCTGCGTCGGAACCAGGCGGAAAGGCCCGAACGAGATCGCGCGTTCGGACGCGACGAGATCGCTCACTTGAACCTCGCTCCCATTCCACGGGCTCGCATGCCTCGGCATCCGACAGCTGGCCGGAGCGGGCGAGCTTACACGGCGCAGGGCGGTTACGAAACGTCGCGGCCGATCAGTTCGGAAACCGGCTCCGTCAGGTTCGTCGGCCGCGGCCGGAACCTCCACGGCCGTCCTTGTAATCGCCTGCGTATGCGGGCTCGCCGTGACCGTGCTGATCTCCCCGGTAAACTGGTAGCCTCGTCCGGAAATCGTGCGGATCAGTTTGCGATCCGCTCCGAAGGCGTTGCGCAGGGCCGAGATCTGGACGCGCAGACTGCTCTCCTCGGCGATGCGGTTCGGCCAGATGCGGTTCATGAGCGCGTCCTTGCTGACGACAGCTCCTTGCCCCTCGATAAGCGCCATCAGCACATCAAAGCTGCGCCCGCCGAGATGGACCGGCCGACCGTCGGAGAGGACCTCGCGGCGAAGCGGCACAACCCTGAAGTGGCCGAACTCGATGATCGCCGGCGTTTCCGACGTGCGATCCATAGCCGCGGACAAGGCCAAGTCAGGGATCCGGGCTTCTTCAGTCCTGGAAAGCCCGCGAACGCGTCTACATGAGCCGGTCGACTTTCACGAGTATTCATCCGATTGAGGGCGGTTTAGCCAGCCCCGAGCAGTCCACGGTATCCAGCATAGGTCTCCTCGATCGAGCTAAGGCAGCAGCGTGCATCGCCGATCCTCTTTCCGAGAGAGCCCAAAAGCCCTCGCCCGCCGATGACATAACGTTCCGCGTCTATCGGGTGCGAGTTAAGTCGCGTTAACCGTGGTAAAAATCGGGGCAAATCACGCAACCTCGCCCTGCGGGACGCTTGACCGTCAAATTTTTCGTTCCGCAATACCTCGCCCTTAGCCTTAAACGGATTATCTCGCCAACTCCGGCGCAACTCGACCAGCGGCCTTGCTGGCCAAGCCGCGCGATGTGCAATGCGATTGTGCGGGTCGTAAGCCTCAGAACCAGACAAACGCTTGCGGGAGCCCTGCAAACGCACACAGAGCGCCGAGCGGTGGGAAATGTCAGCTGACTGGGGCGTTGGAACCTGTGCTGGAGCGGCGTAGAACGGGTAGCGAAGAGAAAGTCATGCCATCCCGCCATCTCCGCATCAGGACCCGCGGCAGCTCGATAGCGCTGCGCCAGACCACCCTCGACCGCGATCGTTTGCTTGCGGCTCACGCCGAACTCGGGAACGGAGCGGTCGAGGTTGTGACGATCCGCACGACCGGTGACCGGTGCAGGACCGGCTGCTCGCCGAAATCGGCGGGAAAAGGGCTGTTCGCCAAGGCGATCGAGGAGGCGTTGATCGCCGGGCATATTGACTGCGCCGCAGGCGGAGGCGGCCGCTTTTGTCCACCGGCATGGCAGGGGTAGCGGGGTTGCCCGCAGTGTCTGTAGATCGCGATCGACAACGCGAAGTCAGCTAATGGCACACTGCGGGCAACTACCGGCGGGAGACGAACGACAGCTTTCCATCCGAGAGGGGACGGCCACGATCGGGGAAGAAGAATGACTGCTGTTGGGCGAACGGCAGCGCGATTGCCAGTTTGGCCTAGGACGAGCGCGCCGATATCGACGAATGGTCGGGATTGCTGACCGGCAACCTCGAAAAGATCGCCGAGCACGGCTGGCGGCGCCGACGGCATCGTCAAGGGCATGCTGGAGCGTTCGCGCGGCGGCAGCGGCGAACGACGCGCGGGCGATATCAATGGCCTTCAGAGGCCGAGGCCCGTCCCCTCGCCGGTCGACTTGGAACGGCTGGAACAGGTTGTCCCTGATCTCGGGCGAAATACCCACGCCAGTGTCCCGCACTCGGAATCTCGACCGCGTCCCCAGGTCATTACCTTTAGCGACGGCCGGAAGTCGCGCGCGGCCCGCCATCCCGCCGCTTGACCGCGGCGCAGAAGCCGTTTCCGGTCAAGTTGAGCAACCGGGTCATACCCCTGACGCACCAGTTCGACCGGGAGGATGCCCTGCGCAAAATCGCCTCTTTAGGGCGATTTTGAAATTCTGGTCCGTGGCGCGCGCGGTGATGGGCGAGGTTAGGTGCTTCCTCGACGGATCTGCAACATCGTGACGCAACAGCACGGCGGCACGATCGAGGTCGATGCCGCCCACGGCGAATTCACGAGTTCACGATCCGCCTGCCCCGCCCGCAGCAGCCGGTGATGACGGAGTCGCATCATTGGCGTAAGGTTCCGGTCGACGACGAACCCGATGCCGCTGAACTCTTTTGCTTGTGCTTTTGGCGTGAGACCTGTCAGGCGGAGAAACCCGCAACGGCAGCGTTCGAGATCGTCGTCGGCGACAGTACCGTCGTCGAGTACAAGACCCAACGCCGTTGTGACCAGCCCGATCGGCGCTTCGAGCCGCTTTTTCGGAGAGCGCAACTATTTCTTTGGTCGGAAGACCGCGACGGCCTTGCCTCCGCCAGACAGAGCCTTGTCAATTCCCGATGTAGTGCGGGGTTGCCCGTGCCGATCCGCTCGATTACCGCTCGGCTCTCGGCCACGATCAACTCGGCCAGGTCCCAATATTCGCGAGTGCGCGCGTTGGCCTCGCGCAACGCCAGTGGTTGGCAATAGTGTTGAGCAATGCGCATCAAGTCCGCCGCCATTTACGGGCGGCTGTCGGCCTGTTCTATAAGCTGCTGTGCCGATGCTTTGGTTTTCGGCTCGTAGGATTGCGTTGGTTCGGCAATGCCGACGCCAACGCCCCAACGACGTTGATTGTCGGCCCGCAGACGCTCGCGGGTTAATTGCTTTGGTAGATTATCCACATCATCTCGCCCCGATCCGTGCGGCTTTAGTTCTGCGGCGTTCTTCCCAGACTGCTGCTGCCATCTCGCGGTCGAGGGCCAATCGCCGCCCTCCGGTTCTCCCATTTCGCCATAGGGCGGCGCGAGACCGGCGGTCCGCTGTCGCGGACCCGCCGCACTGGCACAGCATCGCGCACCATGCGGGCGACCGTCGGCGCCAGACCCAATAGCCCCGCAACGCGTTGGTCAATATGACCGCCGACCCGGATTTCACCGCGGCGAAAACTTTCCCGCATCATCGCCATCGCCTCGCTGTAGGACAGCTTCATCAATTGCTCCTCAGACCGGCCGACCGGGATGGAAAATTCCGGTTGCCGGAAATTCGTATGACCTCTTCGAAGCCGGCACCATCGCCCGCTCCGCCTCAGCTCGCGACTGTGCCGCCAAAGCGTGCCAAATCGACAGCGGGCTCGTCGATGCCAGCACCAGCACACCGGCAACGCTATTGCAGACGTCGTCATGGCCACCATCGGGATGGCCGATCGTGTCCCGACCCAGCCGAGATGTCCGGCGCTCCAGTTGGGCGAACTGCGTGATCATGCGCTCATTGTCCAAGAGCTGCACTCGGGCGCTATTGAGCAATGGCAGAAATTCCGCGTAGATGATGTTGCGGACCTTGTCGCTGACTTTGTAGGCAATGCCGTGCGCCCGAAACCGCTCCGCCGGCCATTCACCCGCATAATTGTCCCCATGACCGAGCCGATCCCGTAGCTCTTCAGCAGCACCGCGATCTCGGCAACCACACTGTCAGGACTAAAGGGCGGCCGGAATTCCCGCACCGCACACAACACCGCGATCTGCGTCTTGGGATTCCTGAAGGCGATGGCGACCGTGAAGCTGTCGCCCCGGCCTCCGCTGGCGTCAGTGAAGCCGAAATAACTCAGTCCGCTTAATCGGCCGCGCTCATAACAACCGCGCTCTACTGCAGCCTCAAGCGTCTCGCGATCAATGAAGCCGAGATGTCGCTGCGCCATTCAGCGAGATACTCGCTGCGAAACCGCTCCGGGTCCCGCGCGATCTCAAGCTCGACCTTCTCTTGCGGCAATGTCGGGTTGAATTGCCGGACTGGTGCCAAGAACGACAAGAGTGCCGTCGTCATCCTGACCGAATGACTGCTTCCACTTTGTCCACAATAACCCGGCGCGCCTGTAGGGCGATGAGATCAAAATCTTGATGCTGCCCGGCCAGCGCATCAGCCCAGGCGTGATCGCCGCATCCGTCTCACTGTCCGGGCTGACAAAACGATCGTCCCGCCAGTACGCAACCTCGTCGTAAATCGCGCAGGCGATCGTCCGTCCGCGCACTGCCCGAAACGAATTCGTCGCCACAATGATCGAAGCGCCATTCGATAACTCGACAGTGTCGGCAGTGAGCCGGGTCACCAGTCCAGCCAATAACGGCATTTCCTTGAAATACGCCCGGATGTAGTTAAACACGATCGCCGCTTGATCGCGGTCGCATGCGAGGCAGAAGACGACCGCACGCTCACCCGGCCGAAACCGGCCGAAATCGCCGGTCACCGCCACAAAGCACGCCAAGGCAGCTGCAACGCTGTCCTTGCCGCCGGATCGACCGACGATCGCAACCAGCTCCTCGACAACCCGCTGCGGCGGTGCGCGATCACCCGCAACCTCGGCGAAGAGGCGCCGGTCTTTTGCCGTCATTGGCAGCGCGTAGGCGGCTCTGAGCACTGCCCGCCAGCGGTCCCAACTGTCACCCGTGAAGCTCGACCCGAGCAAATTGGGATCGTCGATAAAATCGATGACGCTGGTCATTGCGCGGCCTCGCGCTCACGATCCTTGCGCGCCAGATACTCGGCCAGGCTCGGCTTTGCCGGCTCGGCAGCCTTTGACGGCTCACCGGCTTTTGCGCTGGGTTTGTCGAGCGCCTTTAATGTTTGGCGCAGTGATACCTGAAGATGCGAGTGTGTTTTCAACTCACCATCGCTCAGGACCTCGCCGGCGATCATTCTGGCGTCAAGCCGGTGCAGCACCAGACTGGCGCGACAAGCGCGCTCGATTAAAGCGTGCTGGACAGGTGTCGGATCGGCGCCAATATGCCGAAGCAGCTCTTGGCGCACCCGGCCGAGATACTGGCCTTCGGTGGAGCGGCCATCCACCGGGCCGAGCGTAAACATCCTCGAATGCCGATAAACCCTCGTGCGCCGTGGAACGACTTTGCTCGAAAGCCGAGTGATTTCCGTTTGAATTTCAGTCGCCTCATTCGTTGCGCTCATGCGCCCTCAGCCTATGCCCATAGCTTGCATCCGTGCAACAAGTCGCAACATGGCATTGTCAATAGGCTGATAAGACAACATTAGAATTACGACGCGCGGGCTATACATCCGCTTCTCCAATCTGCACTGCTTCGGCGAATCGCCTGGCTGCTATGGGACAGCAGCAGCAGAAATTCTGCGGCCAACAAACGGGAGGGTATTTTTTTGTGCTGCAACTGGCAATAGCGGCGCTCGATCCGGCCGGCCGATCAGGACGGATAACGCGACCGCGCACTGGCGGGTGTGTTCGAGGTTTTTCAACGGTGGGCGGGTCACGGTAGTGGATGGCCAGTTGCGGCAGCTCGGCGGTAGTTAATGACCACCGATTGCCGCACTTTTGCGGCAGCGGTAGTTAACTAGTGCCCAAGCGGGACTATCGCCGCAGATTTTGCGGCAGCTTGCGGCAGTCGGAGAGGTCCGACACTGCCGCAGATTTCCTACGTATTCCATGTGTCGCCGGGTCGTTTTCCAACGAAGAGGCTGGGTGTTGGTGTCGGTCCTTCGGGTCCTCGTGCGGCTGCTTTACGAGTACGCCGTTTTTGAGCCAGGTGCTGATGATGAGTTTGGCCTGGTCGACGGTTCCATCGGGTAGGAACTGTTGGACGAGAGGCCAAGCGGCGCGGTCCTTCGCATTCCCGGCGGGGCTATACTGTCCGCCGGGGTAGGGCCCGGCATCGATCTTATCGAGGATTTCATTGATCCGAGGGATGCTGAGCCCGGCGAAAACATCGGGCGGATACCAGCGTTTTACGGTTTGTACATTGTCGCCGTTCGAATAGAGCGGGTCGACGTTGGTGTTTCCGAGCGGAACGCTGACCAGCTGAAACCACATTGCTTGGCTCGATCGCGG
This sequence comes from uncultured Alphaproteobacteria bacterium, assembly GCA_963735445.1. Lineage (GTDB taxonomy): Bacteria > Pseudomonadota > Alphaproteobacteria > ATCC43930 > CGMCC-115725 > AP-15. The sequence continues at coordinate 71,020 of CAVTLC010000046.1, read as the reverse complement.
GGTCAGATTGACCTTGGCATCGTCGATCCTGATCAAAGTGGTACGCTCAGCAGCGCCAACAGCCAGGGCCTGTGCCTCTTCGGTCGTCATGGCGGTAGCGGTTCGCATCAAGCGCCCGGCATCGCGTTTTGCCGATGCGCCGCGGTCGCGATCGGCGTCGCCCGGGGTGGCTGTGCCCTTTCTGGCATGGCTGACAAGATCGATTGCAACATCGAATTCGTCGGCGATGTCGGCCAGCATGATACAGACCTGATCGATCGCGTTGTTGTCGTTCTCCTCGACCCCGTGCGCCTTGATGAACGGATCGATCCCGACCAGATCGATCTGCCGCTCTTTAATAATCGCGCGCAGTTCGGTGTCGAGTTGGCCGATCGTACGGATGCCCCGCGGATCGGTTTGCAGCAGCTTCAGACCGTGGGGTGCAATAGAACAGCCAACCCTTTACGTCAGCTGGGCTCAAGCCGTGCCGTGACATGGCAGCCGCGATGCGCCGCCTGACTTCGTCGATATCGTCTTCGAGGCAGACAATAAGCACGCGGCAGCGGACATGCACGTGTTCGCCGGTAAGATTTTTAGCGGTAGCAGCGGCAAGGTATTGGACGTAGCGCACCGCGGTTTTGCCGGCACCTCCCTCGCCGATTAGACCCGAGAGGAATTTGCGACAGAAGCTAGTGCCAACGAGAAATCTCCGCGGCGGAATTTTGGTTATGTCGATATCACCGGCATCGTAAACCGCGATGCGTGCTGCATGATCAAGTCCGTTGCCTACAACCTTCACCTTGTCGTTTATCTCACGCTCGGCCGCGGCTGCGGCATCTCGCTCGGGGTCGCGATCCCAAATGCGGTTAGCCATGGTGACGCGCCCCGCGCGGGTGAGCGAGGCCGGCCGTAAAGGCGCGATCGACTTTGCGCTCGAGTTCTGCGGGATGCCACGCGCGGCGCGGGTCGTAGCTGGTCAACTGCCGCGCAGCCCATCGCAGGGTGTCGCGGGCGAAGCCGTGAGGAGCGCCGCCGGCGGCAACCAGGGTGCCGATCGAAAAGCACTCGGCAACGAGGGTGCATTCCTGTTCACCGGCGGGGGCGGCAAGGATCGCCCGGCAAGCACTGTCGATCGCCGCCTCGGCATAAGGTGAAAGCCCGTGAGCGGCGGTGACTGGGCGCGGCGAGCTCGCCGGCGCTTTCGGTTCGCGCGGCAACAGTTCGGCCGGAACCGCGGCGAGCGGCGTGTCGGCGCCGCAATACGGGTCCCAGCTGTAACCGCTGTCATCGGCTGGCAGGATCACATAGCCGCCGGTGCCGCGCCAATCGAGCCCGGGGCCAATGCCGCGCTGTCCGCGCGTGCTGTTGGTATTGCGGATTTCCGGGCCGGCAGCTGCGAAATGGAGGTGAAGCCCGCCCGAAGCGGTGTGGACCACCGGTGTGACGGGCAAGATTGCCCAACCGAGCTCGGCTAAACTGTCGAAACCGTTGGCGTGCGCGTGCTTGACGTCGATATCGAGGACATTTCGGCCGCTGACCGGCCCGGTCGGCATGCCGATCAATGCCGTCGGCCATCGTGCCCACCAACTGCTGATTATGCTGGGGTCGCAGCTGGCGTCATGGAAACCATGCGCGGTGAGCGGATCCTTCCGTTTTGGCCCGCTCGATCTGCACGGGAAAACCGGCAAGCCACCGGCGGCGTAAGCGAGCGCCTCGGCGAGCGCGGTCATGCTGCGGGCTCACGCGGCCCGAGGAGCCGATCGATTGCGTCGAGGGCGGCTTGCCGGAACCGTTCCCGCTCCGCTTTCCCGGTGATCTCGACGACCGCGGTGTATTGCTTTTTTCCATCGACCAGCCGGTGGCGCCCCTCGCCGTCGATCTGCGGCTTAGCGGGCAACGCGACCCAGCATGTGCCGTTCTTTTCGTGCAAAGCGCATTCGTGCAGCACCAGGCCGGACGGTGCCAGCGTTAAGGTGACGAAGCCCTTTAGTGTGTGGCGGGCCAGCGGCCGCCAATTCGAGGCGCGAATCATCGCGGCCTCCACGGCGCAAGAAACTGCCGGGCCGCACGGAGCTTTCGAGACCGAGCAGGGTCGGGATCGTCGCGGCTGGCGCCGGTTTTTGCGCTGCTGCTGCGCCGCTGCCGCCGCGGCGCGCGTAATGGTGTTGGCGGCTCTGCAGTAGTAGGCACCGGCGGCATGAATGCAGCAATGACGACAGGCTTGGTCGTCGTTACTTGGCCGGCGACTTTTCTGTTTGGGATAACTTGCTGCTCCAGCCAGTGATAAACTCGGCTTTCGGTGATCCTTTCATCAGGAAGATACAGCCGAATAAAAGCCGTGACCCGCGGGCTCCCCGGAGGATGTCACCCGGTTTTACATCATCTTCAATAGGCATTGCAGCCACTCCGATTCCAGTAGATGCGGCGGAAACCGCATCAAGCAAATCAGAGTTAGGCCGTTTGTCTACCCCGTTTTGGGCTCAAAAAGCGCTAAATGATTTAGCTCTTTTAAGCGCAGAGACTTTAGTCTTTAAAAGACTTGAGAACTGTCGACAATGCGCGCGCCGCGGTAGACCGCTCGGTGTGAAACATCTCAGCGAGCGCGGACTGCTTCATTCCACGCAGCTCCATCACCGAAAACCGCCCGATTCTGATCGCCTCCCGCATCGCAGCCTCGACCGGATCGCGCTTGTCTGCCGGCCGCCCCAGACGAGGTGCGCTCGTCTCTTTCGGCTTCGCACGGGGCTCGCGCGCATCGATCTCGGCATTCATCAGCGCGATGTCCGCAAGGTCGAGCGTGCCGTCTTTCAGGCTCTCGTATTTACACATGTTTTCGCGAACCGGCCGTAAGAGCCAATGCCTGCCGTCCTGAAGTAACGGGTCACCGCTTCGAACTAACTGCTGCACCCGATTGATCCGCGCATTCAGCACTTTGAGGCCCCGACACCACTTGTCGAATTCCTCGGGAGTGACGGCGCTCCGAAGCTGTTCGAGAAGTACCCGCTGTCCCTCAGGCGTGTTCAAAAACTCGTAGAAGCCCGTCAGGAGGGGCTTGGTCACTGCCATGCGCCCAATGTCGCGTGTCGCAGAACATGTTGCAACGAAGTTTCGCGAGCGGATCGAAAACGCTGAAAAACCCTTGCAAATGCTCAAATCCGTTCTGAGACACGCGCAACATGAAAAGAGCCGCTTCGAAGTGGCCGGAATGGCGGCTAATTTATTGTTATATAAACGGGTTCTTGTGGTGCCCAGGGGAGGAATTGAACCACCGACACACGGATTTTCAGTCCGTTGCTCTACCAACTGAGCTACCTGGGCGCACCAGCGAGCGGCGCTTATAGAGTATCGGGCGCCAGCCTGTCCAGCCCGCTAGATCGGCGGATTGCGAAGTTTCCAGCTGCGCGAAGACCAGGATGCGGGCGACATCGAGGGGCCGCGTTCGGCCCATTTGCTGAGAGAGAACGGGACTCTACCTGCCCCATTGCCGCGGTCAACATTCGCATTGCCGAGCTTGCTGGCAAAGTGCAGATCTGCCCGGTCAAAATCCTCGTTTTCGTTTGGGTATATCGGACGAGCAAACCGGGGCCGAGCGCCAGCGCGTTACTCCTCGGCAGCGATCGCCTCGCCGGGTGTCGCCATCATCGCCTCGGCAACGAGACCGGCATTGGCGCGGATCGCGCGCTCGATTGCTTCACCGATTTCAGGATGCTCGCGCAGATAGCTCTTTGCATTTTCGCGACCTTGACCGACGCGCTGGCCCTCGTAGGAAAACCACGACCCCGATTTCTCGACGACCCCTGCCTGAACACCGAGATCGATCAACTCGCCGCGCTTGGAGATGCCTTCGCCGTACATGATGTCGAAATCGACAACCTTGAACGGCGGGGCCATCTTATTCTTGACGACCTTGACTCGGGTCTGGTTGCCGGTCACCTGGTCACGTTCCTTAATCGATCCGATACGTCGGATATCGAGCCGAACCGAGGCATAGAATTTGAGCGCATTGCCGCCGGTTGTGGTCTCCGGATTGCCGAACATGACGCCGATTTTGTACCGGATCTGATTGATGAAAACGACGATTGTGCGCGACCGGGAGATCGAACCGGTCAGCTTGCGCAAAGCCTGGCTCATCAGCCGGGCTTGCAGCCCCATATGGCTATCGCCCATCTCGCCTTCGAGTTCAGCGCGCGGCACAAGGGCCGCGACTGAATCGATGACCAGCACATCGATCGCACCGGAACGCACCAGGGTATCGGCGATTTCGAGCGCCTGCTCGCCGGCATCGGGCTGCGAGATCAACAAATCGTCGACATTGACCCCGAGCTTGCGGGCATAGGCCGGGTCAAGCGCGTGCTCGGCATCGATAAACGCGCAAGTGCCGCCGGCGCGCTGGCCTTCGGCGATCACATGCAGCGCAAGCGTGGTCTTGCCCGAGCTTTCCGGGCCATAGATTTCGACGATTCGGCCGCGCGGGAGACCGCCAATGCCAAGTGCTATATCGAGGCCAAGCGAACCGGTCGGGATCACCTCGGCTTCGGCCGCCGTGTCATGCGAGCCGAGCTTCATAATCGAACCCTTGCCAAAGGCTCGCTCGATCTGCCCGAGGGCCGCATCTAAAGCCCGCTGCTTGTCCATCGCTTCCTTGTCCAACAGGCGCAGTGCCGTCTGCATGCCGAGGCCCTCCGTTATTTCACAGCCGGCGCTGCCGTGCAACGCGAGGCGGAAGCATCATGTACCCTTTTTGTTCGCTGAAGCAATCGAAATTTTCGACTGCGCAGTCCCAGCGGGCATCACCTCCTTAACCTTAAGCGCTAGCTGCTTCAAGTTGAACGGTTTCGCTAGAAAGTGAATATCACGCTCGCTATCGAGGCGCTGTCGAAATGCATCTTCGGCGTAGCCGGAGATAAAGATCACCTTTGCCATAGGATCGATCGCCCGCAGCTCACGGACCATAGCTGGTCCATCCATCTGCGGCATAACGACGTCGGTAATAACCAAATCGACGCGCTCCATCGCATTACGGACGAGCTTGAGCGCCGCCTCTCCGCTCCTGGCTTCGAGCACCTGATAACCTTTGTTGCGTAGGGCGCGCGCGCTGAACATGCGGACCGCGTCGTCGTCTTCAACGAGCATGATCGTGCCATGCCCGGTCAAGTCTCGCGGGACAGCGGGGTCGGCTGCCTCGAGGCGAGCCTCGTGCTCGCGGGCGCAGCGCGGCAGGTGGATGGAGAAACGCGTACCCTGGCCCGGAGTGCTGTCGACAAAAACAAATCCACCGGTTTGTTTGACGATGCCATAGACCGTCGAAAGACCGAGCCCAGTACCACTACCAACCTCTTTTGTTGAAAAAAACGGCTCGAAAATTCGCGCCAATTGATCAGCGGCGATGCCGATCCCGGTGTCGGTGACTTCGACCAGAACGTAACTGCCCGCGGGCATGGTCTCTGTTCCCTGCCGGACGGCACGCTCCTGCACCGAATTCGCGGTACGGATGATTAACTTGCCGCCCTCAGGCATGGCGTCGCGGGCGTTGACCGCGAGGTTGATGATCACCTGTTCGAGTTGGCCTTGATCGGCTTTGACGAGACCAAGATCCCGACCGTGGTCAAATTCAAGTTCAATATTTTCGCCAATTAAGCGGCGCAACAAATCCGATAGCTCGGTCAGCACATCGGTGATGTCGAGCACCCGCGGCTGCAGATTTTGCTGGCGCGAAAACGCCAGCAATTGCCGCACGAGATTGGCCGCGCGATTAGCATTCTGCTTGATCTGCATGATATCGGGAAAGGCGGGGTCGCCAGGCCGCGAGCGCAGCAGCAGCAAATCACAAAACCCGATCATTGCAGTCAAGAGATTGTTGAAATCGTGCGCGATCCCACCGGCAAGCTGACCCAATGCCTGCATTTTCACCGACTGCGCCAGCTGCGTCTCGCGGTGCTTTTGCTCGGTAACGTCCGTGAAATAAACTGCAAACGCCTCGGCCGGAGCTTTCGTTGGCGGCGCGCCTGAAAGGATCGCGGGCGACGGAACACTCCCGGGAAACGGCGCATGCTGCCGATCTTCGAAACCGCTCAAAGGATTTAGCAGCAAGCGCATGGTTCGCGCACCGACCCAAACTTCGGCTGGTGCGCTATCCGCGGATCCGGCCGCCGTGGCGGCGAGCGCTGCGGTAATCCCTGCTCCGCTTTCCGAGCTCACCAAGTCAACCAGTCCGCGGCCGATCAGGCTCTCTTCTGCCACATCGAGCAATTCGCCGAGAGCGCGGTTCGCGACAATGAAACGACCCAAGCGATCGACCACGGCGATGCCGACAGGCGCATCAGCGAAAAACCGCTGAGAACAAAGGAGCGTTCTCAAATCCGCCGCAGCGCCCGGCGGTCGTGCTGGCAGGGGGCAAGACACGTCCCCGCGAGCCGCCTCCGCACCTGGCTCGCCGAAGTCACGCGTAGTCGAGGCATCGCAAGCATCGCGGTTGCACGCCTTTATATCCTTCGTCAGGTCGATGCGATTGGATGAGCCGCCGGCTGGCATTGCCGGACCTGGCGAAATCGCAAGCACATCGGGCCGCTCGGCGCGGCGGCCGATCGATGCCGGATCGAGGAGTTCCTGGTTGGCTGCGCACGGCTCCTCCGTGACAGCCCCTGATGAAGGGAGGAGTGCGCCGACCCCTTGGATTGTCCAAAGCTGGTATGTCGGATGCCCGACGGCCCCAGGCTCAACCGTCATTTCAAAATGGCGCAACCGACCGCTATCCACCAGCTGCAATGCCACGCATGCCGAGGCGGTGAGACCGGCCTGGGCTCTTTCGCGCAGCGACCGGAAAGCGGCCGCGGATTCAGGACTGGCCGCAGCGCGCTCGATCTGATCGAGCGAGCCATCCCGACGCGCCGGCGAAAAGACGCGCGAATGCAATGTTGCTTTGTACGACAGTGCCATCGGCGGCAGTAATCAATTGCGCCGCGGGCGCGCTGTCGAAGGCCCGGCCGAGCACATCAAGCCATGGCTCGCACTTCCTAACCCGAAACGTCCTAACCCGAAACGCCGCCACTGTTGCGATGACGACAAACGCGAGGCCGATCAGCGCAACCGCCGGCATCCAGCCAGCAACTCCGGGAGAGCCGGCGAGACTACGCGCAAGAGAGGCGGCTATGGCAATGCCGGCGATCGCCGGCAAACAGCGCAACAGCCGCATTGGCCGATGCCGATTACACGACGCGGAGCATATCGCATTCAACCAAATCGACTGAAATATCTCTCGTGTTCGCCGATTGTCGACGATTGATTCTGCGCTGAGCACCGCAATTTCCCGTATATAGACGGTTAATAACCGTCCTACTCTACCAGAGATCGGCGAGAGCGCAAACCTTAATGTTCTAACTTTGTTTCAAATGTTGCCGCCCGGTCTCGGCGGCTGCGTGGCAAGGTCAGGTGAGCGCCGGCGGCAGCATCAATCGTCGCGGTGAGTGCGCTCCATTCTTTCGTGGCGCTCCTGGGCTTCGATCGTCAGCGTGGCGATCGGCCGGGCTTCGAGGCGGCGTAGGCCGATCGGCTCGTCGGTCTCCTCGCAATAACCGTAAGTACCATCAGCGATCCGCTCGAGCGCCGCGTCAATTTTTGAAATCAGCTTGCGCTCGCGCTGCCTCGTGCGCAATTCGATCGACCTTTCCGCCTCAAGCGCAGCGCGATCGGTCAGGTCTGGCTTCAGCAGACTTTCCTCTTTCAGGTGCTGCAATATGTCGGCGGATTCGGCGAGCAGCGATTCGCGCCAACGCAGCAGCTTCTGCCGAAAGTATTCGACTTGGAGCGGGCTCATAAACTCTTCGTCTTCGGACGGGTGATAACCTGGCGGAAGCGACGGGCTCATCGGTCTTCCCGAGTCCGGTGAAAAAGCGGCCGGAGTATATGAATCGCGGGGTTGTGCTACAAGCGCGAGAATTGCATGGAGCATATTGATTTGCCACGTATTTCCGCATAGCGCTAGCCGGGCAGTATCTCGGCAAGCTGTTGGGATGCTCTCGTCGCGGAGGCGAATTCGGCGTGCTTGCGTCACGCGATCTAGTTAGTGACGAACAGTCTGTGCTTGCCGTGAGTAGGTTTATTGAAAAGATATTAATCGGATCAGACCAGATATCGGCTGGATTGACTTAGGAATTCTTTAATCCGTGCTGGTCTACACTGCCGACATGGATGAGAAAGACACAGCCGGCGACCATCTTCTGCCGGCGCCCGACACAAAGCGCTGGGTCGCGCGGCGCAAGGCGGTGGTCGTCAATGCCGTACGCAACGGCGCGCTGACAATCGACGAAGCTTGCCAGCGTTATCAGTTGTCCATCGAAGAATTTTATTCCTGGCAAAAGGCAATCGAGGCGCACGGTGTGGCCGGCCTGCGAGTTACGCGATTGCAGATCTATCGCGACGCCCCGCCAGCCCGCTTTAACAAGCCGCGCTATTAATCCGACGCCGGGCGGTTTGGGCGTGACAACCGGGCCGTTCTAATGCCGGTCGGAACTGCTCAGACCGCGGGCCGGGTACGGACTTCGCTGCTGATCTTGCGCGGCAGAAATTGCCCATCGCTCGGCGACGCCGCAAACTGACCGTTCTCGACGACAACCTTTCCGCGCAATACCGTCATGCTCGGCCACACTGCAACCTCGTGACCTTCCCACGGCGTGTAATCTGTCTCGTGCAGGTCTTCCTTTCGCAACACACGCCGCATGCGTGGGTCGAGCAACACGATGTCGGCATCGGAGCCCACCGCCAGCGCACCCTTGCGCGGATAAAGCCCCATGATCTGCGCCGCATTGGCTGATATCAGTCGCACGAAATCCACGAGCCTGTAGCCGCGCTTTTCAACCAGATGCGTGTACATCAGCGATACTCGCGGCTCGACCCCGGAATTGCCCCCGGTGGTGTCGTCGATCCGCCGACCTTGCAGCTTGACCTGCAACGGGCAGCATACTTCATCGGTCGCGATCGCCTGGATCGCGCCGTGATTGGTGGCCGCCCATAACGCTTCCTGATCTTTGGGAAATTTGAGAGACGGATAGGTGTGGAACATCTGGCCGCCCGGCCGCTTGTAGTCCTCGGCGTTGTAAAGCAAATATTGATGCAGAGTTTCACCATAAATCGGAAAGCCCCGATCCCGGGACGCGGCGATTGCCGCCACGCCGGTCGCGGCCGAGACGTGCACCATGTAAAGGGCGGCGCCTTCGACGTTTTCGGCCAGCCGGATCACGCGGTTAAACGATAGATCTTCAGAGAGGGTGTTGTGGACCTCGGCCATGTTCTCAAAGCCGACGCGGTCCTCGCGGATCAGCTTCTCATACATGTGCATGACGATATCGTTGTCTTCGGCGTGGATTGCGGCAAGCCCGCCGGCCGCCCCGAGGATCTTCAGCACTTCCCAAATATCGCCGAATTGCACCATCCGTCCTAATCGATTGGGTCGGATGTCGGTCGTGAACATTTTAACCGAGGCATGGCCATCTTGAATCGCCTCGGGCAGCGGGTCGAGCACCCCTTGCGATAACTTGCCGTGCAGCAGCAAGTGAAACCCATAGTCGCAATAGCAAGCGCCGGCCCATTCGCGTTTGCGCAGCTCGATCGATTGCTGCAGGGGCTGATCCGGCGGACACGGAGCAAAATCGAGCAGGGTTGTCGTGCCGCCATGGAGAGCCGCGCGGCTGACCTGATCGGGTGGCGCGCTCATCAGGTCCTCATTGCGGCCTGGAAATGGGATCGGCGAATTACAGTGGATATGCGGGTCGACGCCGCCGGGAATGACAATCTGTCCGGCGGCATCTATCACGCGAACCGCACCTGCGGCTGCAAGAGTGCCCGGCGCGCCGATCGCGGCGATCTTGCCGGCCGCAACGCCGATATCGGCCGGCTCGGACATGTCCGGCATGACCGCAACGCCCCCGGAAACGATCAGATCGAACATAACCCCACCCCCTAACAGCCCCACTGCCGCCCGGTTTTCGGACGACGGTGGTCAGTTTCACGGCTTCAATCGGCGCCGTCCAGCGGATTGCGCGGGCGCCGCGGCCGGCACCAATCCTCGCGCGCGACAAAAGGAACCGACGCCGCAAGACGAGCATGCCATTGAGCAGCGTAGGCCTCTGCAACTGCGCGCGAGGCGACGAGGTTCAAATCCTCGGAATTGCGCGCCGCAGCACGTGTCCAATTATATGAGCCCATCAGGGTCACCGCGCCGTCGATGACAATTGTCTTGGCATGGGCGATCGGCACAGTGCGGTCGATCCAGATCGGAGCGCCGGCAGCGGACAAAGCGTCGATGCCGGTGTTCCGCTCGCACGGTGTGCGCTTGTCTGCGATCAACTCGACATCGACGCCGCGGGTGCGGGCGCGCACCAGCGCCTCGACGATGCCGGCGCCGATTGTCAGATTGTAGGCGCTGACCAAGATCCGTTGCTGCGCCCGGTCGATCGCCTCGGCGACAATCGCGGCGCAATCCTGCTCGGGTGCAAAGCATACCGAAATTGCTGCTTCTATCGGCTCCGACGCGGGGACCAGCGCGAGCCCCGAGATCACTGCCGTGATCCGCAGAGCAACAATAAAACCGGCCGAGATCACTCGGCCGTATTAGCCGATAGAGGTTAAATTGAGGTTTTCAGCTATCCAGTGTTGCGCTGCGGCCTCCGGGGCTCCGGGGCGATAATCGCAAGATGATCAATCGCTTCCGCCTGGCCCCTGGCCATGATTGAGGACGGCTAACACCCGATTTCCTCATCCGGTTAGACCGGTGAGAGAAGACGCCGCGCTCCTCGAGTTGCGCGGCTTCCTCAACCAGTCCGGGGTCAGTTGATCGAAGCGAGTTCCTCGATCCGCAGGCCGGCTCGCACGCGGTCTACGAGTTCCTCGGGCTCGAATACAATCCCGACCGGATTTTTGTCGTTTGGCGAGCGGCTCTGCATATAGGCCCGGCCTTCGGCGGCGGTCGCGAAATTGTCGACCAACAGCTCGACCTGATTGCGGTCGGGGTCGTGATAATACATCGAGGTCGTGACACCGTGGTTGACGCAGCGATGCGGGTGAATGCCGAGCTGCTTCAAACGCTGATAATTGTCGATCAGATCGTCGAGCCCGCCAAACGTAAAGGCGACGTGGTGCAGCCCGGCCTCTTTCCCGGCTTTGGGTCCGTCCGGCTCGCGCTCCGCCAACGGGCCGGGATCAAGAAACGCGACCCGATGATGCTCATCATCATAGCTGACAAACGAGATCCGCTCGGCTTCGTAGAGGATTTCGGCGCCGAGGACAGTGCAATACCAATCAATCATCTCGCGCCGGCGATTGGTCTGCAGCACGATATGCGAAAGTTTTTTGGGTGACGCCATAATCTCCTCCCGTGAGGGTGCTTTGCGCAGCGGGTGCACCACAAAAGCGGCGATTAAGTCAACCGTGGCGGTGCGACCGAACTAATCGACCGAGCGCTCGCTGCGCGCTGCTTACCGAGAGGGAAGCCGAGAGCGGGACAAAGACCCGCGGCGGTTCGCTAGTTTACAGCAGCCGCACCAGCTGCTTTACCGCGGTCGTGGCGATCAAGGCCGCTCCCGACAAAAGCAGGATCGCGCCCGAACCGCGGCTGATCCAAGTCAGCTGCCGCGGCTCGATCGAGCGGCGGAACATCGCGACCCCGATGCCCAGCGCCAGCCACCAGCCGAATGAGCCGGTCCACACCCCGGCGACGAGAATTCCCGCAAACAACAATGTTGCGCTTGCCCCTTTAAGGCCCAAAGCTTCAAAGATTCCGAGAAAGACCAGGATGGTTATCGGGTTCGTTATCGTCAGTACAAACGTCGTCGCAAAATTCCGTAGCAAGGATTCGGTGTCCGATCGATCGCCGGGTGTGTCCGGCGGGGGGCTGATCAACGCTCGGCCGCCGGCATAGAGCAGATAGCAGCCGCCCACCACGCGCAGCAGACTTTCATAACCAAGCAGCCACTTCGAAATAAAGGTGAGGCCGAAAGCGGCGATAACCCCGAAGAACGCGTCGGCGGTGGCGGCTCCGAGCCCGGAGATCAGCCCGGCCAGCTCGCCGTGAAAGATCGCTTGGCGCAGGCACAAGATCCCGACCGGTCCGACGGGAACGGCGATGATCACACCGACGACGATGCCTTTCACAAAGAAGACCAAAAGCATCGGTTACCTCTGGCGGATATGCGCGCCAGTCTCAGGGATGCGTCGGGGCGGCGCAATGTCAAATGCAGCGGCTTTACCCACTCGAACGGCTCGTTATGCTGACGCCACGTCCCTGCAATTTCCGGGAGTTGCCGATGTCCGCCGCCGATAACGCCTATGGTTTCGAATTCACCTCGATCGACGGCGAGAAGTTGCCGCTCGACACTTGGCGCGGTCGTCCGGTGCTAGTGGTCAACACCGCCTCCTATTGCGGTTACACCTCGCAATACCGCGACCTCGAGGCGCTGTGGCGGCGCTATCGCGAGCGCGGGCTCGTCGTGCTCGGGGTGCCGTCGAACGATTTCGGCCAGCAGGAGCCGGGATCGGCCGCGGACATCAAGCAATTTTGTGAGACCAATTACGCCATCGACTTTCCGCTCACCCAGAAATGCCGGGTCATCGGCGGCGAGGCCCACCCATTCTACCGATGGATCGCTGATAGCCTGGGCGAAGCCGGCACGCCGCGATGGAATTTCCACAAATACCTAATCGGGCCCGATGGCGAACTCATCGGAGCCTGGCCGTCCTCGGTTGGTCCGACCGACCACCGCATCACCGGCGAGATCGATAAGGTGCTGCCAGGCCAATAAGAACATAAATCCCGTATCGCTCCAGCCGGCTTGCAACAGACGACCAGGGCGGCGGCGTCATTCCCTATTCTTGCGGGTGGCTTCAAACCGCAGCGGATTCGAGGCGGGGAGGGCCGCCAGTTTCCACTGCCGGCAGTTCGGCGGCGCGCGGCAGGGTTCGGATAGCCAGCATCTCGCGCTTGCCGCGGATTTCGATTTCGTGGCGCGGAAAGCCGGATAATTCGAGCCCAGCGCGCAGCACCACCGCCTCCGACACGACGAGTTCGCAGCCGTATTCCTTGGTCAGCTCCTGCAGCCGGCTCGCAGTATTGACCGCATCGCCGATCGCGGTGATCGACGACGTCCCGCCATAACCCATCTCGCCGACGATGATCGGCCCGGTATGAATGCCGATGCCGATCCGGAGCGGCTCGTCGAGCTCGTCGCGCAATGACGCGTTCAGCTCGTCCATCCGCTCCGATATCATCCGCGCGGCGGCGAGCGCGCCGCGGCTCCCGCCTTGGGCGCCGTCGTCGATTCCGAACAACGCCATAACCCCGTCACCGAGGAATTTATCGATCCGGCCACCGGCACTTTCGACCGAGCGCCCGACCGCGGCAAAATAGCGGTTCAAGATGAAGACCACGTCGTAGGGCAGCCGGCCTTCGGAAAGTGCGGTAAAGCCGCGAATGTCGGTAAACATGATCGCGATCTCGCGTTCCCGCCCTTGCGCGACATCGACCCGGCGTCGGCCGTCCATCGCATAGGCAAAGGGCGGCAGCAGCGGCGTAACCTCGACCTTGCCCTTCGGCCGCAGCTGACAGGCGAGCCGGACATTGGACGTGGCCCGGATGCGACGCAACACGCGCCGCTCCGTCTCGCCAGGCGGATCGATGCTGCCGGCCTCTGCTCGCACCCGCACGCGGCAGGTCGAGCAGCGACCGCGCCCACCGCAGACATGCGCATGCGGGATGCCGGCAAGGCGGCTCGCCTCGAGCACGCTGGTGCCGGGCATTACCTCGACAAAGCGGCCGTCGGGATAGCCGATTCGGATCAGGCCGTGACGCCGCTGCCACAAGCGGCGGGCGACTCGCGCCAGCAGAACCGCGATCACAATACCCGCGAACGACCAGCTAAGCGCCCGCGTGATGGTATCGAGCGTCTGCTGCGCTGCCGGCGACGGCAGCCACAGCTGGGCAAAGGCCGCTCTTGTCCAGGCGGGATCGGCGGCAAGGGCGGCAATTTGTCTGCCCGCCTCGATTACGCCGAGCAGAGACAGAACCGGCACCAGCACCGCGGCGACCAATACCAGAGGCTGTACGCGCGCGTACCACGGCCTGATCCTTAGCCAGAAATGCAGTCCGAACATCGCATGCGACCACGCCACAATCAGCGTGGCCATCTGCAACACGCCATGCCAAGGCGAGCGGACAAAGTAGATCCACAGCAGATAGGAATAGGACAGATCGTAGGTGCCGAAATAATTGTCGGAAATGCGGGTGCCGACGACGTGGCGCGCCAGCATGATCGGCACCGCGAACCCAAGAACGATCTGGGTCCATTCGCCCGGGCGCAGGCGCAAGGTGCGCCGCTCCCACAAGGACCAAAGAGCGAGAGTGAAATGGACGAGGAACGCGCCGTACAACAGCACTTGCGCCGGTCTATTCGACCACAGCCAGAGAACCCAGGCCAGCACCTCGTCCATGGCTTTGAGCGAGATCAGGCCCATCGCATGATTCGATAAATGCATCGTCACATAGACGAGCATCACCAAACCCGACCAAAGTCGTGCTTGCCGGATCATCGCATCGCGCAAGACAACAGGCGCCCCTTTCCCCGGAAAATGCCGGACGAACCCGCACCTGCTGCCGCTGCGCCTTTGCGCCGCAATGCGCGGACCCGCGGAAAGTGGCAAACAAAGGCCACCACGCTAGGGGTTTGCTCTATGCTGGAGATCCACAACCTGGTCAAACAATTCGGCGCGCTGGTCGCGGTCGACGACGTCTCCTTCGCCGTCGAGCGCGGCGAAGTGCTCGGTTTTCTCGGGCCGAACGGCGCCGGCAAGTCGACGACGATGAAGATGATCACCGGCTTTGTCCCGCCGACATCGGGCACGGCGGTGATCTGCGGCCACGACATCATCCGAGCGCCGATCGCGGCAAAACGGTGCATCGGCTATCTGCCGGAAGGCGCCCCCGCCTACCCAGACATGACCGCGGCCGAGTTTCTCGACTTCATCGCCCATATCCGCGGCTTTTCGGGCCGCGAGGCAAAGCGGCGCATCGCCCGCATCGTCGAGACAATTCACATCGCCGACGTCCTGCATCAGCCGATCGAAACCTTGTCTAAGGGATATCGGCGTCGCGTCGGAGTGGCGCAGGCATTGCTGCATGATCCTCAGGTGCTGATCCTCGACGAGCCGACCGACGGGCTCGACCCGAATCAGAAATATGAAATGCGCAAAATCATCGACGAGATGCGCCCGAATAAGGCGATCGTCATTTCGACTCATTTGCTCGAAGAAGTCGAAGCGGTCTGCAGCCGCGCGATCATCATCGCCCATGGCCGCATCCTCGCCGATGCGACCCCGGCCGAACTCGCCCGCCGCTCGCGGCGTCATAATGCCGTACGGTTGGCCGCAACCGGAGCGGCGGAGGCCCAACAGCGCGCCGAACTGCTGCGGTTGCCCGGTGTCGCCGCCGTCGAGACCCCCCGGGACGGCGAGGGGCTGTTGATCTTCCCGCGCGATGGCCAGGACATTGTCGCCGACGTCGCGGATCTCGGGCGCGCCCATCGCTGGCAGGTGACACTGTTGCGGGTCGAGCAGGGACGGCTCGACGAAGTCTTTCGCGAGATTACGACCGGCCCGGTTGACCGGGTCCCGCTCGCGGCCGCGGCCTGAGTTCCGCGATGCGCAACGTCCTCACCATTTTCCGACGCGAGTTCGTCAGCTATTTCACGACGCCGCTCGCCTATGTGTTCATCATTATCTTCCTGGTGATGGCCGGGATGCTGACGTTTTTCGTCGGCAATTTTTTCGGCCGTGGGCAAGCCGATCTGCAGCCGTTTTTCGCGTTCCATCCCTGGCTTTACCTCGTGCTGATCCCGGCGCTCTCGATGCGGCTATGGGCAGAAGAGCGCCGGTCCGGAACGATCGAGCTGTTTCTGACATTGCCAATCCGCACGACCGAGGCGGTGCTCGGAAAATTCCTTGCCGCCTGGTGTTTTGCCGGGATTGCGTTGGCGCTGACCTTCCCGTTTTGGTTGACGGTCAATTTCCTCGGCAGCCCCGACAACGGCGTCATTTTGGCAAGCTATATAGCGAGTTGGCTGATGGCCGGAGCGCTGCTCGCGATCGGCGCCTGCATCTCCGCGGTGACAAAGAACCAGATCATCGCCTTTGTCGTGACCGCAGCGCTTGGCTTTATCGTTACCGCCGCGGGATCGCCTGCGGTGCTGGGCGCACTGCAGGGCTGGGGCCCGCAATGGCTGATCGATGCCTTTGCGCGAATGAGCTTTATCAGCCATTTCAGTGCCATCACCCGCGGCGTCATCGATCTGCGGGACGTCGCCTACTTCATATCGGTCATGATCGCGTTTCTATTTGCCAATGCGATCCTCGTCGACCTCGAAAAAGCCGATTAAAGGGCGGAAAAGCCGTGACGACCAAGCATAGTCAGTCCGCAACGCGCCGGAGGCAAGGGAGCGCGGGTTTCAGCCTGTGCAGCCCGTGGGCGCGCATGGGACAAAGCCGGATTGTACGGTGTGACGTCTCGCACACCGGTTTCTCGCTCAGAATTCGCAGCAGACGATAGCGATGGAACCGACCCCGACTCGCGGCTTTTTCGCCTCGCGGCGCGCGGTGGCGGTTGCCGCATTGATCTGCATCGCGCTGATTCTAATCTCGGCCAATATCGTCATCGACCGTTGGTTTAATGCACGTCTCGATCTGACAGCCGATCAACTTTACACGCTGTCGCCGGGAACATTGCACACGCTCGCCAAGATCGACGAGCCGATAACCCTTCGGTTTTATTACTCGAACCGCCTGGGCAACGAAGTTCCGGCTTACGGCGTCTATGCCCAGCGCGTGCGCGAGCTGCTCAGCCAGTATGTCGCCGCGTCGAACGGCAAGCTGCGCCTTGAGACCTATGATCCTCAGCCATTTTCCGATGTCGAAGACCGCGCGATGGCGTTCGGCCTACAGGCGGTGCCGCTCGACAGTCAGGGCGATCGAGTTTACTTCGGCCTCGCCGCCACGAATTCGACCGACGATCAGCAAGTCATTGCGTTCTTTTCTCCCCAGCGCGAACGCTTTCTCGAATACGATTTGACAAAGCTGGTCCACTCCCTTGCCGTGCCGAAGAAGACTGTGGTTGGGATGATCAGCTCTTTGCCGCTCGAGGGCGACATGATGGCCATGATGCGGGGCCAGCCGAGCCAGCCGATGGCGGTTCTCGAGCAGCTGCGTCAGCTTGACAACGTCAAATCGCTTGGCGCTGAAACGGATGCGATCCCGTCCGATATCGACGTGCTGCTGCTCGTTCACCCGCAAAACCTGCCGCCAAAGACCTTGTTCGCAATCGATCAGTTTGTCCTCGGAGGCGGCAAGGCGTTGGTCTTTGTCGACCCGCATTCGGAAACGCAGGCCGCGCAAGCCAATCACATGAACCAGCCGGGCGCGCCGTCAACCAGCGACCTCGCTCCATTGTTCAAGACTTGGGGTTTCGAAATGCTGCCCAAAGTGGTGGCTGGGGATCGCCGCGATGCGCAGCAGGTCGAGATCCCGGTGCCGGGTCGCGGCGGGGAACCGCTCGATTACATCGCCTGGCTCGATCTGAAATCGGCCAATTTAAGCCGCTCCGACATGACCACCGCCGATTTGAGCCATATAACGATGGCTTCGGCCGGGATCCTTGAGCCATTGCCCGGAGCCAAAACAAACTTCGAGCCGCTGATCTGGACTTCTTCGGACTCGACCAAGATACCGGTCGATAAGCTGAATGGCTTGCCCGATGTCGCCGGCCTCCTCGCCGATTTCAAGCCCGACAACAAGCGCTACGTGCTCGCGGCTCATGTGACCGGGCCGGCCAAGACGGCATTCCCGGATGGGCCGCCAAAGCCGGCCACACCGCCGATGTCCAAACCCGGGGAAAAGCCGCCCGCAGCACCGGCTGCGACGGGTCCGTGGCTTAAGGAATCCAAGCATCCGATCAACGTCATCGCGGTTGCGGATACTGATCTGCTCGACGACCGGGTTTGGGCGCAGAGCCAAAATTTCTTTGGCCAGCGGGTCCTCGTGCCGTTTGCCGATAACGGCGATTTTGTCGCCAATGCGATCGACGTGCTCGCCGGCGGCGAGGATCTGGTCGGCTTGCGCAGCCGCGGCAGTGCGGCCCGACCGTTCGAGGTCGTTGACGAGATCCAGCGCGAAGCGCAGACGCGCTACAGCGCCGAGGAGCATGCGCTCCAGCAAAAACTCAAGGCCACCGAGGCCAAGCTTGCCGATCTGACCGGCAAGGACCAGACCGACACACCCGCGACGCTGTCGCCTGAGCAGACCAAGGCGATCGCGCAGTTTCGTGTCGACATGCTGCAGACCCGCCGGCAATTGCGCGATGTGCAGGCCGCGCTGCGCAGCAATATCCAGAGCCTGAAGAACGGGCTCGAATTCCTCGACATAGCGCTGATCCCGATCATTGTTGCGATTGTCGCCGTTATCGTCGGGGCGGTGCGCTTGCGGCGT
The DNA here is from genome assembly GCA_963735445.1 of uncultured Alphaproteobacteria bacterium. GTDB lineage: Bacteria > Pseudomonadota > Alphaproteobacteria > ATCC43930 > CGMCC-115725 > AP-15. The sequence goes on along the minus strand of CAVTLC010000046.1, from coordinate 52,525 downwards.
CGCCAGCGGCGCACGGCCGAGGTCTAAGAGGAGACCGGCCGATGCAACGGCGCAGCCTCGTCCTGCTGATTGCGGCGACCTTTGTCTTGGTCGTGCTCGCGGCGGTAGCGCTCGGAACCGGGGGTCATGGCGGCGGCCATGCCGGGGTCGATCAGCGCACTCTTCCAGGACTGGCCGCTAAGCTCGGCGATGTCGCATCGATCGAGGTCCGCCGCGCCGGCCTCGACCTGACGTTTGTCCGCGATGGAAACGAATGGTTGGCGACCCAAAAGGGCAACTATCCGGCCGACGCCGCCAAAATCCGCCGCGTCGTTCTGGCTCTGTCGGATATGACGCTCGTCGAACCAAAGACCAGCAAACCCGATCTCTATCCGCGGCTGCAAGTCGAGGATCCGGGCAAAGGTAAGTCCACCCTCGTCACAATAAAAGACAAGTCCGGAGCGGACATCGCCGGGCTGATTGTCGGCAAGCACAGCTACGACCGGCTGGGCGAAGGCAATGACGGCGTTTACGTCCGCAAGCCGGGTGATGCGCAATCCTGGCTCGCCCGAGGCTCGCTCGATTTTTCCGACGATGTGCCGAGCTGGCTCGCGCGGCGGATTGTCGACATCCCCGACAGCCGGATCGCCAAAGTGGTCCTGACCCAGCCTGACGGCACGACCCTGACCCTAAGCCGCGCCAAGCCGGACGCGAAATTCGCGCTCGAAAATCCCCCAAAGGACGCCAAGTACAAAAGCGATACGGCTTTGGGCGAACCGGCAATGGCGCTCGAAGCGCTCGATCTCGAGGATGTCGCACCAGCGGCGAAACTGCCGATCCCCGAGAAAGGTGTAACCACCGCCTCGTATACGACCTTTGACGGGCTCACGATCAATTTGAAATTGTTTCAGCACGAGAATAAGAGCTGGATCGCGGTCGCCGCCACCGGCTCGGGGAAAGCCGAGGCGGAGGCGAAGAAGCTGAACGGGCAAGTGTCTCACTGGGCCTACGCAATTCCAGGCTACAAAGCCAAGATGATGGAGACAAAGACCGCCGATCTGCTCGAACCGCCCAAGGGTTCGTAAGGGTTGGCGGCCGAAACCGGAGCTGCCGAGCCGGCACCGTTTTCGCCCTGCATTGGCATCTGTTTAATCGACCCCGCCACCCGCCGCTGCCGCGGCTGCTTGCGCACGATCGGCGAAATCGCCACGTGGTACGGGGCGAGCGCTGATGAAAAGCGGGAAATTTTGGCGTGCGTCGCGGCGCGCCGTGGGGCGGAGGGCACGGAATGAGGGGCGTTTGGTCCGGACGCGGCGAGCGGCGGGCATCTCATGGCAATGCCGGGATCGCCGTGTTTATGCTGTTGACTGCCTCGGCCTGTGCTGCGCCCTCGGGCCAGGCACGTTGGGTCAAGGCGGGGCTCGACGACGCAGCGGTCACACGCGAGGTGAACGACTGTCAAGCGCAGGCGAAGGCCGCGCAAAGCACCCAGCAGGGGATCAACCAAGACCGCAGCGCCACGTTGGGCCGCAACTGGGCGCTCAGCTATACGACCGGGCTGCAGACGCAAAACATGGAGCAGCAGGCCGCCGTGACGGCCGACCAGGTCTTCAACAATTGCATGCGCGCGAAAGGCTTTACCAAAGCCGGGTAAGCCGCGCCCAATGCTAGTCCGCGGGATGCTTACGGGTAGCCTACCGGACCGTAGCCCCAGGGGCCCCAATCCCAGGCCTCCTGGTTCATGATCGCCGTCATCTGCGCTTCGTCTGCGAGCTGCTTGGCAAACATCTCCTGCTTGTAGGCAGCCCAGTTCTGCTGGTTGCCAAAATAGACGCAGTTGCAATCGAGCGGGTCGGCATAAAGGTAGACCGGATCGCCGTTCCGAACCTTCATGACAAATTTATTGGGTGGAAGCCGCTTCATCGCCGCCACGCGGTGTGGCGAATCAGCCGGCCTGACCTGAAATCCGGCTGCCGCCAATAGGTTTTCCTTTTGCGCAACCTGCTGTTGCTCGCTTACGCACCCCGCTGACGCCAGAGCCAAACCGGTGACAACACAAAGAGCGATGAGCTTCCCCACGAATTCTCCCCCGCGCTAAAGACACGCGAACAGATAGCCGGATAACCACATAACGCGCAATGCGCCGAGCGGAAATCAGCTGCAACGCGCCCTGAGCAACCCGCTAAACAACTACTCTCGGCGTTTAGGCCGCTGCCCCAGTTTTCGCGAGCCGGAGAGTTGATGGTGCTCTTCGGTGATCGAGGATATCCTCCTAGAAAGTCCGCGTGAACGGGAGGATCAGATGATCAAAGGCCTGCATCACAACGCCTATCGCTGCCGGGATTCGGAAGAGACCCGGACGTTTTACGAGGATTTTCTCGGGCTGCGACTGGTTAGTGCGTTCGAGATCAACGAAGGCCGCGCGCTGCACACGTTTTTCGAGATGGATGACGGCTCGTGCCTCGCGTTTTTCGAGGTCCCCGGCTCCCCATTCGAGTTCAAGCGCCAGGATTTGCTTGATCTGCACATCGCGCTCGGTGTCGAACCCGATGTTTTCGACCGCATGCTGCAAAAGGCGCAAGCCGAGGGCCGCGAGGTGCGCGGGCCGGTCGATCATGGTTTTGTTCGCTCGATCTATTTTCGCGACCCGAACGGTTACATTATCGAATTGACCGCCAGCACCGGTGTGCATGGCGAGATCATGGACCCCGCGATATCAAAGCCGCATGAGGCGCTCGCCCATTGGCAGGCCGCGAAAAACCATTGACCGCCACTAATCTCGCGAAGGGGGCGCTGGGATGACGGCCGCGCGCAAGATCGCCGTGATCGGCGGCGGCATAGGCGGGCTCAGCGCCGCCGTCGGACTGCGCCAAGCCGGGTTCGAAGTCGATGTCTACGAGCAGGCGCCGGAGCTGACCGAAATCGGCGGCGGCATCAATATGGGCCCGAACGCCGCGCGCATCCTTTATCGGCTGGGCCTGCGCGAAGGCCTCGACCGCGAAGGTGTGCATCCGGTCGGCAGCCATCAGCGCCGTTGGCAGGATGGCCGCACCTTGCAGCGCGCGTCGCTCAACCCGCTTTGCGAACGGCTTTATGGCGCGCCGCACATCACGATCCATCGCGCCGACCTGCTGGCCGTGATCGCCGCCGCGTTCCCGGCGGAGCGGGTCCATCTCGGTCATCGACTTGTCGGTCTCCGGGATTGCGGGGAAGCGATCGAAGCCCGGTTCGACAACGGGTCGCAGATCCAGGCCGATGTGCTGGTCGGCGCCGACGGTATTCACTCCGCGGTACGCGCAGCGCTATTCGGCGAAGAAGAGCCGCAATTCGCCGGCTGTGTCGCCTATCGCGGGCTGGTCCCGACCGAACGCATCGCCGATCTCGATCTTGAACTCGGCTCGCAATCCTGGGTCGGGCCGGGAGCGCACCTGGTCCACTACTTCGTCTCGCGCGGGCGGCTCCTCAATTTTGTCGGCTGGACCGAGCACGACACCTGGAACCGCGAGGATTGGACCGACCGCGCCACGATCGACCGTGCGCTCGCCGCCTTTGAGGGTTGGCATCCGCAGGTCAGGCGGATCATCGCTGCCGCCGAAACCTGTTTTATCTGGGCGTTGTTCGATCGTGATCCGCTGCCGCGCTGGTCGGTCGGGCGTACGACGCTGCTCGGCGACGCCTGTCACCCGATGTACCCGTTTATGGGTCAGGGTGCGGCGCAGGCAATCGAGGATGGCGCGTGTCTCGCTGCGTGCCTTGCCGCCGGCGCCGACGATCCGGCTGCGGCCTTGCTCCACTACGAGCGACTGCGTCTGCCGCGCGTCACCCGTCTGCAGCAGATGTCACGCGCTAACAAATATCGCTTTCACATGCCGGACGGTCCCGACCAAGAGGCGCGCGATGCCGAATGGGCCCGCGCCGCCGACCGCTCGCCTGAGTCATTGCGCTGGCTGTTCGAGCACGATCCCGCCGCAATCGACGCCGTACCGGCGTAATGCTCCAATACGGCGCCTGCCTCTTTGCCACTCGTCCTTGCTTTACCGGCGAAGGCCGGTACCCATAGCTGAAATAGGTCCGACTTTCGTCGGGAGCACGATGCGGAAGATCGTAAATTTCCCGTTCGCAGATCTCCGCACGCGATCGGCCGGACAGCTACACCCCGTATTTGCGGCGCGTGGCGGCGCTGATCGACTGGCGTATCTTGGCGATCTCGGCCCAGGGATCGGATTTGAGGGCCGCGAGTCGGGCCGGAACGGTGGCCACCGTAAAGCCTTCGGGGCGAGTGCCGGCCTCGACCTCGTCCCAGAACAACGGCGTGGAGACCGTCGCCCCCGCCCGCGCGCGCGTCGAATAAGCGCCGACCGCAGTAGCGCCGCGCCCGTTGCGCAAATAGTCGAGGTAAATGCGCCCCTTTCGCATTCGCTTTAACTGGTTGGCGGTGTAGCGGTCCGGGTGGCGGGCGGCCAGGTCCTCGACCACTGCCTTCGTGAACGCCTTTACCTCGTCCCAGCTGAGCCGCGGCTGAATCGGCACGACGACATGGAGGCCCTTGCCGCCGGTAGTCTTGGCAAAGCTTTCGAGACCGATCCCCACCAGCAGATCGCGGATTTCGAGTGCCGCTTCGGTCACCCGCGACCAGGGCAACCCCTCATCCGGGTCGAGATCAAAGGTGATCCGGTCGGGCTGTTCGAGCTTATCGATTGTCGAGCCCCACGGGTGAATTTCGAGGACGCCGATCTGCACCAGCGACAACAGCCCCGCCTGGTCCTCGATCGCCAGATGGATTTCGCCGTCGATTTCGATGCGCTTTACGGCGGCGGGCACGCTCGTTCCGGCGTGCTTTTGATAAAACAGTTCGCCACCGATGCCGGTCGGGGCGCGCACCAGACTTAATGGGCGGTGCGCCAGATGCGGCAACGCCCAATCGGCGACATCGGCGTAATAGCGCGCTAGATCGAGCTTGCTCAGCCCCTCGTCGGGATAGAGAACCCGCTCGGCATTGGTCAACCGTACGCCGGCAAAAACAGTGCTGCCATCGCGCGCGATCGCAATCGGCGGGTGTTGCGGAGCGGGGCTGGCGGGTTGCGCCGGCGAGAGTCGATGACGGCATGTCGCGGACAACCTCTCTCGCTTCTTTATCTTCGCGCAATCCTAAAAACGTCGCGTGCCGCAACACGTCATCGGTGGTCCAGCTGCCGTAACGGATTTCGGCCACGAGCTGCGGTTCGGTCCAGTGCACGCCTTTGAGCACCGCGCCCTTGGGCAGGGTTTTGACCGGACTCCCGGCGCACACGATCCGGTCGAGCCGCGCCCGCAAATTCAGGAGCTGTGCATCGCTGAAGCCGGTCCCGACACGGCCGGCATAGTGCAATTCGCCCTGCCGATCGTAATAGCCGAGGATCAGCGCCCCCAACCCTTGCCGGCCGCCCGCCGGGTCGCTAAAGCCGATCACGACAAATTCTTCGCGATTGACGCATTTGATCTTGAGCCAGCAGTCGTGGCGCCCCGAGCGGTAGGTGCTGTCCCGCCGCTTTGAGATGATGCCTTCGAGCTGATAGCCGCGGGCGTGGCGCAAGAAATCGGGACCGCGTCCAATCTGATGATCGCTGTAGCGCAGGGCGCCGCCGCCGTTCGGCGACACCAATTCCGCCAATACCGCTTTGCGATCCTCCAATGCCGCGCCGGTCAGATCCCAGCCATCGAGATAGAGCAGGTCGAACGCATAAAACACGAGCGCGTCGGTTCGCTCATTGGCGATGGCGTCCTGCAGATGGCCGAAATTGGTTGTGCCGTCGGGTTCGACATGGACCAGCTCGCCATCGACCAACGCCGCCTCGACCGGCAACTCGGCGATGCGGCCGGCGAGTGCGCGGAACTTACTGGTCCAGTCGAGCCCTTTCCGGGTCGACAGCCGCACTTTGCCGCTGCGGAACTGCGCCAGCAGGCGATAGCCGTCGTATTTGATTTCGTGCAGCCAATCGGGGCCGTCGGGTGCCTGCGCCGCGGTGCACGCCAAGAGCGGGCGCGGGTCGGCCGGCATCCGCCCCTTCTTCGCGCCGGGGATACTCGACAAGTCGACACTTCGGGCCGGGCGCGGCTTATCAGTCCCGCCGTTCACGGAGCCTGTGGCCGGGCGTTCCTCGCCGTTCGGCCCCCAAATCCGGTCGCGGTCGGCGGCAATCTCCTCGATCGTGCGGCCGGTCGCGGCGCTGCGCGGATTATCGGCGACAATCGCATCGCCGCTATCCGGTGCCGCCGCGGCGTCGCGTTCCTTGATCAAAAGCCAGTTCTCGTTGTTGCGGCCGGCATGCTTGCCGCCCATCCGCACCAATGCCCATTTGCCGTGCAGTTTCTGGCCGTCCAGCTCGAATTTGAGCGCGCCTTTCTGATAGGCGGCCCGCGGGTCGGGATCGAGCGGTGTCCAGCTGCCGCGATCCCAGATCATCGAGGCGCCGGCACCGTAATTCCCTTCCGGGATGACGCCCTCGAACCCGCCATATTCGAGCGGGTGGTCCTCGACATGCACCGCAAGCCGTTTTTCCGCGGGATCGGCGCTCGGGCCTTTTGGCACCGCCCAGCTCTTCAACACCCCGTCAAGTTCGAGTCGGAAGTCGTAGTGCAGCCGGCGGGCGGCATGCTTCTGGATCACGAAAGAAAGTTTCGGCGAGGCCTGGGTATGTACCACCGCCCCCGCCGGCTCCGGCGTCTTCGCAAAATCGCGCTTTCTGCGGTATTCACTCAGCGCCATCGCCGCCGACCATCCGTCAAAAATCCGTCTCGCGCCTGGGGCCGTCGCATCCCATTTGTGTTATTAGATAATGCCGATTGTAATGGCGCAGCATAGGAGATCGACATGCCGCGCGCGAGTTGGAGCGGGTTTCTTCGTCTTTCTCTCGTCACTTGCCCGGTCTATCTGACCCCGGCGACGACCGAGGCGAAGCGAATTCGCCTAAATCAGCTGAATTCGAAGACTGGAAACCGGGTTTCGCAGCGCTTGTTCGACTCCAAGACCGGAGAAGAGCTGAGCCGCGATCAGATCGTCAAAGGCTTTGAATTCGACCGCGACCGCTATGTCGAAATCAGCGACGACGAACTGCGCGATTTGAAGATCGACTCGTCGAAAATCATCGAACTCGATCGCTTTGTCAGCCGCGACGAACTCGATCCGCTCTATCTCGACACGCCCTATTACGTGTATCCCGATGGCCAGATCGCGGGCGAGACGTTTCGCGTGATCGGCGAAGCGATGACCCGCGCCAACAAGGTTGGCCTCGGCCGCATCGTATTGGCAAACCGCGAGCGGCAGGTGGTGATCGAGCCCCGCGGTGCGGGTCTCGTAATGTCAACTCTGCGCGCCAATGATGAAGTCCGCACCGCCGATTTCGGCGACACAGAAGAGGGCGAGGTCGACCCCGAATTGGTGGCGCTTGCCGAAACGATCATCGAGCGCAAGGCTGGCGCGTTTGAACCGGCCAATTTTCACGACCGCTACCAGGACGCGTTGCGCGAATTGGTGCAGAGCAAGCTCAAGGGCGAGGTGATGGCGGCCCCGGAAGAGGACGAAGAGCCGCCCAAGGTGATCAATCTAATGGACGCGCTAAAGCGCAGCCTGGCGCGCGAAGAAGCTGGCGCGGGGCGGGCCGCTCCCGCCGCATCGCAACCTTCGCCGGCAGCAGCCCGGCGCGGCGGCAAACCTGGCGATCGCCGGCAGCCGGCGCTGCTGTTGCCGGTCTCGGGAGGCCGCGACAAGCAGCCCGCGGTCGAAACCGAGACCGCAGCGGCAGAGGCACCTGCTCCACGCCGTCGCCGAGCCCGCGAGGAAGCCGCTCCCGAACCCGCCGCGGAAGCGCCGTCGCCGCGCCGTCGCCGTAAAGCCTGACGTATTGGGCGATAAGCCTCGGCCTGAGCGTTCCGACCAACGACGGCGAGCCGAGCACTCAGTAACCGCCACCGTGCCAGGTGTAGGGGCCGGGTTGTTCGCACTGGTAGCTCGATGAGCCGGCAATGACATGGCAGCGCCGCTCGGCCATGCATTGCCCGAACAATTGGCTTGCCGGCAATTCCGATGGGGCTTCGGCGTACTGCTGGCAGATCCCCTCGATCATCGCAGTGTATGTCGCGCTGGAGTTAGACTGAGGGCTGGCGGCGGCACTCGTCATAAGCCAGATCGATCCGGCCAGAACAGCTTGGCTCACCGCACGGGCGGCCACTGCCGACACCTTACGAGGTGGCTATCAGCGCCGCGACCACTGGCGCCAAATCGAACCGCCCGCGCTTCAGATCGTGGCCGGCGCCCTCGATCGCGATCAGCTGGGTGGCGGCCGGGATCGACGACAGGGCCGATCTGATCTCCGCGACCGTGCCAAACGGGTCAGTCGTGCCCTGCACAAATACGGCGCGCACCTGCAGCCGCGGAAAATGCTCGGTACGTAGCCGATCGGGTCTTCCCGGCGGGTGCAGCGGGTAGGAAAACAGCAGCAGCCCTGCGGCGATATCCGGTTCGTCGGCCGCGAGCATCGTCGCCTGGCGCCCGCCGTACGATTGCCCGCCAAGAAACACTGGCCCCGGCACCAAGCCCCGGATTGCTTCAACGGCAATCTTCAATCCGGCGCGGTCGCCGGCCGCAGTCGACGGCGAAGGCGGACCCTTCGGACGGCGTTGGCGAAACGGCAGGTCGCAACGCAACACACAAAGGCCGGCCTCGGCAAACGCGTTCGCCGCGGCGACCAGCAGCGGCATATTGCAATTGCCGCCGGCACCGTGCGTAAGCACTAGCCCGCGGCCCGGCGCGCTGTCCGGGCGATGCAGGAACCCGCGAACCCCAGGCTGTTCGAAGGCAGTAACGTCAACCATTCGCGCATCATAAACCGATCGAGACGAGCCGGGCCTATCTCCAAGCCGTCGACCGCTGCCGAGGCGGCTCTGGACGCGATCAATTAACCTCAGCTACGATCCTGCGCTACTCAGCGCCGAGCCTGGCGCGCAGCGGACAAAAAGCGGCGAGGATTTACTGGAGGGAGGGTTAGATGGCGGAATACAAGCTGATCTCAGCGGACTCGCACGTCAGCGAGCCGCCCAATTTGTGGAGCGAGCGGGTCGATAGCAAATACCGCGAACGCGCGCCGCATCTGATGGTCAACCCGCCGGGCAAGGAAGGCGCCTATTTCTATTACGAAGGCTATGCGCCGCATCCGATCGGCATCGGGCTCGGCGCCGGCAAGAGCCCCGAGGAATTGAAGGAATTCCTGACCAAGGCAACCTATGCCGACGCCCGCCCGGGCGGTTGGGACCCGGCCGAACGGCAGAAGGACAATGCGGTCGACGGGGTCGAGGCCGACGTGCTGTACACAACGCTCGGCTTCCGCATTTTCTGGCTGAAGGACGCCGGACTGCAGGCCGATTGTTTCCGTGTTTACAACGACTGGCTTGCCGAATTCGTCGGCTACGACCCCAAGCACATGGCCGGGCTGGCGATGATTTCGCTTTATGATCCGAAGGCCGGGGCCCGCGAACTCGAACGCTGCGCCAAAATGGGGCTCAAAGGGGCGATGATCTGGTGCTCGCCGCCGGAAGACCGCCCGTACAGTTCTGACATGTATGACCCGTTCTGGGGCGCGGCGCAGGAATTGCGCATGCCGGTCAGCCTGCACGCGATCACCGGCATGGGGATGGAAAGCCAGTACAATTGGGGCGAACGCTATATGCGCGCGACGGTGCTGGCGCACGAGGTCGAGCGCTCGTTCAGCGTCCTGATCTTCTCGGGGGTGCTTGATCGCTTTCCGGAGTTGCAGATCGTCTCTGCCGAGAATAATTGCGGCTGGATCCCCTATTACCTGCAGCGCATGGACCGCACCTTCGAGCGCTCGCGCATCGCCTCCGGGTTTACCAATAAGATGAAGCCGAGCGAGTATTTCCAGCGCCAGATGTGGTGCACCTATATCGACGACTTTGTCGGTGTCGCCAATCGCGGCTTTATCGGCGTCGACCGCATGATGTGGTCCTCAGATTATCCGCATCAGGCATCATCCTGGCCGCACTCGCAGGACGTCGTCGCGCGCGACTTCAAGGAGGCGAGCGCCGAAGACAAGTTTAAGATCACCCGCGGTAACGCCGCCCGGCTGTACGGCTTCGACGCCTGAGCGAGCCCGGCGGCTAGCCGAACAGGATCTTGACGCCGACCGCGATCAGACCGGCGCCGCCCAGCGTCTCGGCGAGGCGGCCATAGCGTCCGCCGAGCGCCCTGCCGAGCAGGATCCCGAACGTGGTCATCATGAATGTCGCGACCCCGATCGCTATAGCGGTCGCGACGATGCCGATGCCGAGCAGAGCGAGGCTCACCCCGACCGCCAGCGCGTCGATGCTGGTGCCGATCGCGGTCACGACCAACAAGCGGGTCGAGTGCCTTTTCGGCCTATCCTCACCGGCCGGCGGCGCAGGCCGTCATAGATCATTTTGACGCCGATCGCCGCCAGCACGGCAAATGCGATCCACCGGTCCGCCGCGACATAGCCGCCGCCATTGACAGCAGCGCCCAGCGTCCAGCCGATAACCGGCATAATCGCTTCGACCACCCCGAAGATCAGACCGCAACGCAACGCCTCGCCAAAAGGAGGGCGATCGAGTGCCGCTCCTTTCGCAAGCGCCGCGGCAAAGGCATCGGCCGACATGCTGAAGGCGATGACGATAATCGCGAGTGGGTTCATGGGAGCGCCGCGCCGGACAAGAGCAGTACGCAACTTCGGAGCCGGCCGGATCGGCCCCGGATGCGTACTGGTCTCGCAAGGCAGGGCATATGCCCTCTGCCGGCCGTGCCACGCGCCAAGGCGCGAGCCTGTTGACACGGCCCCGCCGAAATTAGCGGCGGAAGCTACTCCCCAATGGCAATTGCGTTACGGTCTGTGGCGTCACTTGTCAACCGTCGCAGCGGCGTGATTTACATGAGCGCCTTGCTCAGAAAAATCCGGGTGGCGCCGGCGGGTGGACAAGCGATCTCGCCGAAACGACGGTAGCCGTGCCGCTCGTAAAAGCCCGGCGCCTGAAACGTGACGGTGTAGACGAACGCTGCGGTGCAGCCGCGCTGCCGCGCCTCGTCTTCGGCAAGTGCGATAATGCGGCTGCCATGCCCGGCGCGGCGCAGGTGCTCCGGCAGATAGAAGAGGTCGAGAAAGAACAGACCCAATGAGCTGTGGCCGAGCAGACCGCCGACGATTTCGCCCGTATCACTATCGCGGACGAGAACGTCGAGATCCTGCGAGTTGACGCGTCCGAACGCAGCCTTGTTGAATTCGTGCAGCCCGCCCGTGACGACCGCCTCGGCCTTCGGGTCGCGCTCGCGCGACAGGGTCAAGGTAGGATCGCCTGTCATCCTGTTGGTCCCCCAACCGGCTGGATATCGACGACCTCCATCGAGTGAACCTCGTCCAACTCGCCGGAATAGACGACAAAAGCAATGGTTTCTTGACCGATAAAGGCGCTGTGCGGCTGGCCCTCAGGATTTAGCGAGTAGCCACCGGAAGAACGCGCCGGCTGTCCGGTTTTGGTGCCGCGGCCTCCTTCGAGATTGAAGACATGCTCGTCCGACCGTGCGGTCGCGACGATCTTGATCAGCTTGCCCGGGGGCGGCGAGAACTTGACCAGCCAAGCGCTGCCGCCGCCTTCGGACCGGCGGTCGCTCAACCGCTTTACTTGGACGATCTCCTGGCCCTCGTAAACCGCCGCGGGTCCGCAGAACGCGGTCCCGACCGTCCATGGGGCGGCTTCGATATCGATATGGGTAGAGGCCATCAATTGCTCCGTCAAATCATTGCGACGCCAATTTAACGGAGGCATGCTGACAGCGTTCTGTCAGTACGATCAGGGCCGAAGCGATGCGCCGCGCCGATCGCCTGTTCGATATCATTCAGAGCTTGCGGACCGCTGCCCGGCCGGTGACCGCGGCGGCACTCGCCGACATGCTCGAAGTCACGCCGCGCACGATCTATCGCGACATCGCGGCGCTGCAAGCGAGTCGAGTGCCGATCGAAGGCGCCCCGGGGCTCGGTTATGTGCTGCGCCGCGGCTTCGACTTGCCGCCCTTGATGTTCACCGCCGACGAGGCCGACGCAATCGCGATCGGCGTGCGCCTGCTACGCCGGCTGCGCGATCCGAAACTACTCGCCGCGGCAGAGAGCGTTCTCGCCAAACTCGCCGCCGTGGTTCCACACCCGCTTCAGCCCCTCCTGGTAGCAGCGCCGGTGTTTGTGTCCGACGGCAGCGCTCCGCCGGTCAGCGGCGTCGACCTCGCCGAACTGCGCAGCGCCATTCGCGAGACTCGCAAGATTGCGATCGACTATGCCGACGAAGCGGGACATCAGACGCGGCGCACGATATGGCCCCTGGCAATGGCTTTTTATGTCGATGTGACCGTGGTCGGGGCGTGGTGTGAATTGAGAAACGACATCCGTCATTTCCGCGTCGATCGCATTCTTCACTCGCGGGTGCTCGACGAGCGCTTTCCGGCCGATAACGGAAAACTTGTGGCCGAGTGGCTGATGCTGCGCAAAGACCACGCCGACGCACCCCGTCCTTGATCCGCCTCCGCTATCTCTACTGGAACCTGTTTCGTCAGAACCAGCGGGCTTTGTCGACGAGGTTGCGCAATGGTTGACCCGCGAGAAAGCGCCGGCAGTTGTCGAGGATGATCTCGTAGCGCCGCTCGTCCAAATAGGGGCCGTACCCGGCGGTATGCGGAGTGATCAGCACGCCGGGAAGCGTCCATAATTTGTGGTCGGCAGGCAGCGGCTCCTGCTCGAACACATCAAGCCCGGCGCCGGCGATTTCGCCCGCTTCGATCGCCGCGGCGAGATCGTCGAGCCGGGTCGTCAACCCGCGCCCGATATTGATAAAAAATGCCGTCTTTTTCATTTCCTGAAACCGCGCACGGTTCATAAACCCTTCGGTTTCGGGCGTGTGCGGCACCGTCAGGATCACAAAATCGGCTTGCGGCAACAGCGCGTCGAGCTCGTCGCTGCGATGCAATTCGGCGACACCCGGCGGCGCCTCGCGCCGGCGCTCATCAACGCCGATCACCCGCATGCCAAAGGCGGTGGCGAGCCGCGCGATTTCGCTGCCGATCCCGCCGACGCCGACGATCAGCGCGGTCGCCTCGGGTAGGTGGACGACCCCCTCATTCTGCGACGGCTTCTTCCACTCGCGGCGCAATTGCTGCGGAATGTAACGCTGCAGTCCCCGCGCGAAGGCCAGCACAAAGGCCATTACATGAGTGCCGATATGATCGTTGTATATTTCGCGGAAATTGGTGATCTCGACGGGGTGGGCGATCAGCTCCGGATAGTAATAGCCGGCGGGCGGTGCCGCCTGCGGCGCCTGCAGCCATTTGAGATGCCGCGCCCGGCGCAATAACGTGGGAGGAATGGTGCCAAAAGCGGTCTCGGCGGTGGCAATCGCCTGCTCGGCGCGCGTCATATCCTCGGCGACAATAACGTCGAGCTCGGGTAACGCCGCGGCAAGCCGCGCGCCCCATTCACGGGTCTTGTCGTTCTGCGGCGGCAGCATCAGAAACTGCGTCGGCATGGCATTCGGCCTCCGATGGTTGATCGATCCAGCATCATGCCTGCCCGCCGCTGCGGCAAGCCGGTCTTCGCTCTCGACGCATCGGCAGAAGCCGGCCAGATTGGTGTGGCTCGGCGGTCGGAAGCAACGGAGGCAACATGAACATCGATTTGGCGGGGAAGAAGGCTGTGGTGGCCGGCGGCAGCCGCGGCATCGGGCGGGCGATCGCGGTGATCTTTGCCGAGGCTGGTGCAGATGTTTCGATCTGCGCCCGCGGCGCCGAGGCATTGGCAAAAGCGCGCGACGACATCGCCCGGCTCGGGCATAAAACGCATGCCGCGACCTGTGATCTCGCCGATGCGGCGGCGATCCCCCGCTATATCGACGAGGCGGCAAATGCGCTCGGCGGGATCGACGTGCTGGTCAACAATGCCTCGGGGTTTGGCACCAGCGACGACGAGGCCGGCTGGGCTGCCAGCATATCGGTCGACCTTATGGCGACCGTGCGAGCGACGCGGGCGGCCCTGCCCTACATCGAAAAATCCGAGGGCGGCTCGATCATCAACATCTCGTCGATCTCGGGGTTTCGCGCCTCGGCCCGCACCCCGCCCTATGGTGCGGTCAAGGCGGCGATTCTCGAATACACGCAGACATTGGCCGCCCAGTTGGCGCGCAAGCAGATTCGGGTCAACTGCATCGCCCCCGGCTCGATCGAATTTCCGGGCGGCACCTGGGAGCGCGCGAAAAACAACAACCCGCCGCTCTACGCCGCGATCCTGCGCAGCATTCCGTTTGGCAGGCTGGGCCAGCCGGAGGAAGTGGCGCGGGTCGCCCTGTTCCTCGCTTCGCCGCTCGCCGGATGGGTCACCGGCCAGAATATCGCGGTCGATGGCGGCCAGATGCTGTGAGCCGGCCAAGGACGGGCAAAGTGGGTGACACGACTGAGGCAGGCGACAGCATCGAGGCAGCCGATAACATCGCCGAGGCGCTGGCCACGATCAGGTTCGACCGCGACGGGCTGGTTCCGGCGGTCGCCCAGCAATACGACACCGGCGAGATCCTGATGGTGGCGTGGATGAACCGCGATGCCGTACGAGCGACCCTCACCGAGGGGCAAGTCTGCTACTGGTCACGGTCGCGCGGAAAGCTATGGCGAAAGGGCGAAACCTCCGGCCAAGTGCAGCGACTGCATGAGCTTCGCCTCGATTGTGATGGCGACACGGTTTTGCTGTTGGTCGACCAGCATGGCGTCGCCTGCCACACCGGGCGGCGCAGCTGCTTTTTCCGGGCTTGGCGCGAGGATTCGTGGCAGGTGATCGCCGATCCCGAGATCGATCCCGAGATTCTGTACCCGCCAAAGGAAGCCACAAACGAAGCCACGCCTGCAGCCGGGCCTATTGCAGCGGCGGACACACGAGATGAGTCTGGGCCTGCGCCATCATGTCGGCGTTGAAGATGCGATTGGCGCATTGTGCGTTGTACTGGTTGACCAACGCGTTGTACCGGGTGGTTGCCTGGTCCGCCGCGCCGACCACCGGCCCAATCGAGTCCTTGTAAGCTTGGTCGCGCTGCGCCAACAGCGCCTTGTATTGCGCTTCCGCTTCGGCGTTATTGACGTCGAGGTGCTGCCGTGACTGCAGAAGCTGAGAATCGAGGTCGGCAACACGCTGCCGGGCGCCCGCCAATGCCTGGGTTTTGGCCGACATGTCCGCCGATAAGGTGGCAATCCCCTGCTGCTGACACAGACAGGCGTTGATCTCGACCGGATTGCTCGACATTTGCGCTCGTGCCGACCCCTGCGACACGAGCGCAAATGCTAGTCCGGCCAGGATGATATACCCGGCGCCAAAATGGTCCGCCATTGCCCCCCCATTTGCCGTCAAAAACGCTACTGGGCGAAAGCTGACTATCCCCTCAATGCTCGGTCGAGCGCGTCGAGCCTTCGTCCGAGTCGTGCGCCGTGGTCTCCGCGAGCTCGCGCATAGAATTTGCCGCGCGGTGGCCAAGCTCCTCGGCCTTGTCCAAAATATCGTCCCGCGCCTGGGTCACAATCTCACGCTCGCGCCGGCTGGTTGGTAACCACATCGCCATGGCCGCACCGGCAGCGAGCCCGAGGGCGCCGAGCCACCAGCGGCTCTGTCCCGCGGCTTCGATCACTCGGCCGCCGGCCTGCTTTACACGCTCGGTCGAGTCGCCCGGGTGCGAGATGAACTCGCCCGCCTGACCGATGACAGCGGCGCCGCGGTCATAGACGGTATGGAGGGTGCCCTGGGTGGCGCTCGCCACCTGATGAATCCAACCCTCGCCGCTATCGGACTGGGTCGTTTGACCGGTGGGCAGTGCCGGGATCTCCTCTGCCCGCCGCGCCCGCTCGTCGGTCCGCTCCGGCATCAACTTGTCGAGAAGACCGGTATTTTCGGCGACGAGCCAGGCAACACCCAACCCGAGCAACGCCAAGGCCACGGGATCGGCGCGAACGCCGCCGCCGAGCTCGATCCCATCGGACCGGCTAAGAAAACCATTAAGCATGTCTGCTCCTTGATGAATTAGACGCGGCGGCGCCAACTCGGCCGCGAGCGTGTCGGTTGTTGTCGAAAGCCGAGCGCGGGTGCGGGCGATCTCGATCTCGATCTCATCCATCGACCGGTCGGATTCGGGCGTCATGACACGCGCTCCTTGATCCACGCTCCATCCTCGCGCAGCGTATTAAGCGTGCGGCGCGGCACCAGGCCCTGAGCATCGAGCCAACGCTTGCCGAGGAGAAGCAGTACAGCCGCAACTAACAGCACTACGACACCGATGATCAGCGCCGCGAGCCATGGTGCCAAAACGTTGGACAACCCCAGAATCGCCGCGGCTAGCAAGGCAAGCCAGGCGCTAAAGGCAAGCATGCCGCCAGCTGCGATTGCAGCGCCGCCGCGCCCGAGCCGGCCCGCCTTCTCGGCCAGCTCGCGTTTGAACAACTCGATTTCGAGCCTGAAGAGTTTGCTTAGATCTTCGGTCAGATCAGTGAATAAAGCGCCGATCGGGCGCTCCCGACTTGGCCGGAAAGGGGCCTCTTCACGCGCGGCGAAATCGTCCGGTGGAGTCACGACAGTTCCCGTGCTTCCGTCGGCGGCGGCCAATCGACTAACTGGCCGTTACCGCTCGCGCTCGACACTGCGGCGGAGACGGTGTTTTCCGTCGCCCGACGTGTGACGCCCTGTGACGGCTCGGGCTCGCGCAAGGCCGCCAAAAAGCGTCCGGCGATAAAGCCCAATGCCACCGCTCCGGCGACAAACATTGTCGGCGAGCGGTGCGCCACATATTCGACATCCGAAACCAACCCGCTCCAGTTGCGTGAGCGAATCGCGTCGGCAACCGTCTCGATTTGTCGCGCCGTCGAATTGATATATTGCGCCGCCGCCTGGTTTTGCGACTGTTCTAACGAGTGTCCGGCCGCCCGCACCGCTTCGGCGATGCCGTGCACCTGCGCCGCGGCGCGGGCTCTCTGTTCGTCAACGACAGATAATGCCGCCGATTGGGCGGCGTCGGCAAGTTCGGTCAGGATCATCTTCGCCCGTCCCATACTCGGCTGCGCTTGGTCCCGTCTCGCGTCGATTCGGTCGGCCCAGCCATGGTTATCGCTCCCGCGGGTTGCGCCGCCATCCCTTTTAGCAAAAAGGCGACAGCCGCGCTTTATCCGTGATTGTCATCAAAACAACCGCATGCACGTAGCGGTTCCGCCGTTGACGGCGAATGGAGCGCCAAACCGGATCGCTGCCAATAGTTTGCCATAAAGAAGCAGTTGGACGGGACGCGTCCCAAAGATTAGGGCGAAGCGACGGAGGTGAAGGCTCAGCATCGAAATGGCGACCGGCAATGCCTGACCCGCGGCTGCGCGCAGATCCCCGCGATCGGCTGCAGCCGCCGCGCCAAGGTCGCTCGCGACCACCGGCGCCGCGCCGCTCGGAGCCGAACCGGTCGGGGCGGCGCGCGTTTGTTCGGCTCGCTGCCCTGCTGCTCCTCTGGCTCTTGGTTATTGGCGGAGCCGTTGTCGGCTACTTCGCACTGACCCTGCCCGACACCAGCCAATTGGCGCAATCGCAGCGACGACCGAGTGTGACGATCCTCGCCGCCGACCGAAGCCTGCTCGCAACCTACGGCGATCTTTTCGGACGGCCGCTGACATTGCGAGAAATGTCGCGCTATCTGCCGCAGGCGGTCATCGCGACCGAAGACCGGCGTTTTTTTCATCATTTCGGGATCGATCCGATCGGGTTGCTGCGTGCGGCGATCGCCGATCTCAGCGCGGGGCATGTCGTCGAGGGCGGCAGCACGATCACCCAACAGCTCGCCAAAAATCTATTCTTGACCTCTGAGCGGAGCTTTGCCCGAAAAGCCCGCGAGACCTTGCTTGCTTTGTGGCTCGAGCATCGATTTACCAAGGAGCAGATCCTCGAAATCTACCTGAACCGGGTATATCTCGGCGCCGGCACTTATGGCGTTGATGCCGCGGCACATCGCTATTTTGGCGAGTTGGCTTCGCGCCTCGATCTGTACCAGAGTGCGATGATCGCCGGTTTGCTAAAGGCGCCGGCGCGCTTCAATCCGACCCGCGACCGCGACCTTGCCGCGGCCCGCACGGCGCAGGTCCTCGCCAATATGGTCGAGGCGGGATACATCAGCGCGAGCGAGGCCAGAGCCGCCGACCGCGAACAAAGCGCCCTCGGCACGATCGCGAGCGCCCGTCCAGGAAATCGCTATTTCGCGGATTGGGTGGCCGCACAGCTCACCGATTTTGTCGGCCCGAACAGCCGTGACCTGACCGTGGTCACCACCTTTGATCCGGCGATGCAGGCCGAGGCGGAAGCAGCAATTGCCGAGACCCTAGCCCGGGATGGTGCTCGCGATGCGGTGAGCCAGGGTGCCCTCGTCGCGATGTCGCCTGACGGTGCGGTGCGAGCGATGGTCGGCGGCCGCAGTTACGATGCGAGCCAGTTCAATCGCGCGACCCAGGCGCAGCGTCAGCCGGGCTCGGCGTTCAAGCCGTTTGTCTACCTCGCCGGACTTGAGGCAGGCCTGCAGCCCCTCGGACCATTTTGTCGATGGTCCCATCCAGATCGGCACGTGGCGCCCGCGCGATTATGGCAATCGCTATCAGGGCGACATGACACTCGCCGAGGCGCTGGCGCAATCGATCAACACCATTGCGGTGCAGGTCGCGCAGCGCGCGGGGATCGGCAATGTCGTTGCCACGGCACACCGGTTGGGCATCGCCACGCCATTGACGCGCGACGCGAGCATCGCTCTCGGCACCGATAGCGTGAACCTGCTGGAACTGACCGCCGCTTACGCGCCCTTTGCCAATGGCGGCACCGGCGTGTGGGCTTATGGCATCGCCGAAATCCGCGACAGCAGTGGAAACGTATTGTTCCGCCGCAGCGGTTCCGGGCCGGGCCGGGTCGTCAGTCCCGAAATGGTGGGCGAGATGAATGACATGCTCGCCGGCGTTATCGACCACGGCACCGGGCGCAGCGCCCGGTTGCCTCGGGTGGCCGCCGGCAAAACCGGCACCACGCAGGATTACCGCGACGCCTGGTTTATCGGCTATACCGCCGATCTCGTCGCCGGGGTGTGGTTTGGCAATGACAACAACGCGCCGATGAACAAGGTCGCCGGCGGGTCGCTCCCCGCCGAAACCTGGCGCAACTTTATGCTCGCGGCAACTCGCTCGATGCCCGTCAGGCCTCTGCCGAGCGTCCCGCCGCGGCCTGCCGCTATGCCGGTGGCAAACCTCCCGGCGCCCGTCCGCGGGTTGTTCGAAGGGCTGCTGGGGCTGTTCCGCCCGTCACCCCCGCCAGCGCCGGAAGCCACCCCATCCCAACTCTACCACCCGTCGAACCTGACGTTGACTCGCTGACGACGAGTATCGTTGAACCCTCCGGCGATAGATCTTTGCCTGAAGTAGCTATAATTCGCGTCTCTGCCGCGCGGCGCTCGCGATAGAATCCTGCAGGCTTGCATCGCGCTAATTGCAGCGGCCGGGTATGAACAGCGGAACACGCTCGGAGATCGAGATGAGCGAGACCGCTACCTCCTCCATCATTGAACCTCACCGGGGCCGTGCGAGCGAGGTCTTCTGGGTTGCGCTGCGGCTTGGGCTAACCTCGTTCGGCGGGCCGATTGCCCATCTCGGCTACTACGAGCGAACTTACGTCCGCCAGCGCCACTGGCTATCGCCGGAGGAATACGCCGGGCTGGTCGCCTTGTGCCAGATGGTGCCGGGCCCAGCGAGCAGTCAGGTCGGGTATCTGATCGGATTGCGTCGCGCCGGTTGGGGCGGTGCGTTTGCCGCTTGGGCCGGTTTCACCCTGCCCTCCGCGATTGTCATGTTTGGCTTCGCACTGCTGGCCCCGCGCCTCGAAGGCCCCACGACCGACGCGGTGTTGCACGGGCTAAAGCTGGTTGCCGTAGCCGTCGTGGCGCAAGCGGTTTGGAGCATGGGGCGGAATTTGTGCCCGGACCGGGTGCGGGTGGCGTTGGCATTGGTTGCGGCGGCGCTTCTGCTGGTGGTCAGCGGCCCGGTGGTTCAGATCGGGGCATTGCTAATCGGTGCCGTCGGCGGGGCGCTCCTGTGCCGCGACCTCCCTGCCGCTCCCGGTTTGCCGGCGATGCCGGTGACGCTACGGACCGGCGGGGTAGCGCTCGCGTTGTTTCTCGTCTTGCTGATTGCGTTGCCGCTGGCCGGCGCCGCGGCTCCCCACAGTTTGCTGGCACTCGCAGGCATTTTCTACAAAGCGGGCGCGCTGGTGTTTGGCGGCGGACACGTCGTGCTGCCCCTTTTGCGCGATGCGCTGGTGCCGCGAGGCTGGCTCTCCGACAGCACGTTCCTTGCCGGCTACGGCGTTGCACAGGCAATTCCAGGGCCCCTCTTTACCTTCTCTGCCTATCTTGGCGCCGTTGTCGCGCCTGCCGGAGCCGCGCTGCCGTGGGCGGCTGTCGCGCTGATCTTCATGTTTCTGCCGGGGATGCTGATTGCCTTGGCGGGTTTGCGGGTGTGGCTGTGGCTCGGCCACCACCCGGCGGCGCGGGCGGCCTTGGCTGGCATAAACGCCGCCGTCGTCGGGGTACTTGGAGCCGCTCTCTACAACCCGATCTGGACGAGCGCAGTCAACAATGGCCGCGATGTCGCGATCGCATTGACGAGCTTTCTTTTGCTCGAGCGCTGGCGTGTTCCGCCGCTCGCAATCGTGATCTTCTGCGTCGCCGCCGCGCTGATTTCGCGCACCGTTCGCTGACCGACGCGAAAGTTCCGTCGTGGCGCCGATTGGTATTCGATTCGCCGACGGATGCGATGTCCACTGTCCGATAACCCCCGACGGCGCCAATGATGGCCGGCTCGAACGTCGTGTTCTGTCGGGATTTCCGCCCCTGAGTTAAGCGATGCTGCGGCGGAATTCGCATTCCGAAATTCGTGGTTCGGACATCTTTTCACATGGCGGCAACGGCCGTTGCCCGGGCTGCGCTAACGGCGTAAGCGACCCGGGTGCGAGGGGCTGGCACCGGGGGCATTGCGGCGATGGCGAGACAGGTTCTGTTTGTCTTTTTGTTCCTGCTGATCGGCGGCGTCGGGACCGCGGGCGCCGCATCCTCCGGGAGCGTCTATCTCGAAGACCTGACCTGGCCTGAGCTACGCACCGACCTTCAGGCGGGCAAGACGACAATCCTCGTTCCGATTGGCGGAACCGAGCAGAACGGCCCGCAAATGGCGCTCGGCAAGCACAATGTTCGCGTCAAAGTGCTTGCTGGAAAGATTGCCCAGGCGCTCGGCAACGCGTTGGTCGCGCCGGTCATCGCCTATGTGCCCGAGGGCAACGTCGACAAGCCTGAAGGACATCTTAAGTTCCCGGGGACGATCACAGTGCCGTCAGCCGCGTTCGAAACCACTCTCGAATACGCGGCAAAGAGCTTCAAGCTCGCTGGTTTCCGCAACATTATCTTTCTCGGGGACCATGGCGGCTATCAACGGGATGACGAGGCAGTCGCCCAGCGGCTTGACCGCGAATGGGCGGCAACGCCGGTACGCGCCTATGCGCTGACCGAATATTACCGCGCGAGCGAGACCGAATTCGGTCAATTACTGAAGAGCAAAGGGTACAGCGAGGCCGAGATCGGCAGCCATGCCGGCCTGCTCGACACCTCGCTGATGATGGCCACCGACCCCGCCTTGGTGCGCACCGATATGCTTGGCGAAACCAAGCCGGGCGACGGCACCCACGGCGATCCGCGGCACGCCAGCGCAGCGCTCGGCCAGCTCGGTGTCGATCTCGTCGTTGCGCGCACCGTCGCCGCGATCAGGACCGCCACAGCGCAACGCTGAATCAGCTTTCACCGCGCGCTGTTTCTCGCACTTTGTCTCCGGAGGCCTGATTGCCATTGCTAATGCGCCGTTGGCTGCGAATAGCGGTTTGGATCGTTCCACTTTTCGTTCTCGGCTTTTTGCTGTGCAGTCTACCGATTTGGCCGGCGAGCGCCGTTCAGGGCGGCTACGGGTTGCTGTGCTCGGCTGCCGCAGCGATTGTTCAAGTCGCGCAATCGGCGGTCACACCAAGGCCACCGGCCGCTCCCGCCGCACCTGTCACCGCAGCCGTCCCGCCGCCCCGCCCGACCCCTGTCCAAACCGTGCCGGGGATGCTGCCGGTTCTGAACCCGGCCAATCTGTACAGTGGTGCCGGGGCCAATATGCTCAGTCCGGCTGTCGCGGGCGCTTTGACGCGCGTTTACGTGCCCAATCTGCGCTCGAATGATGTTTACGTGATCGATCCGGCGAGCCACAGCGTGATCGACCGCTTTCCGGTCGGGTTTCTGCCGCAGCACGTGATCCCCTCTTGGGATTTGCAGACATTGTGGGTCGCGAATAATGGCCGGCGCCGTGCCGACGGCAGCCTGACCCCGATCGATCCCAAGACCGGTAGGCCGGGCGCCCGTGTCCTCGTCGCGGACCCCTACAACATGTATTTCACCCCCGACGGCACGTCGGCGATCGTTGTCGCCGAGCGGCTAAAGCGGCTCGATTTTCACGATGCGCATACGATGGCATTGCAGCAATCGCTGCCAACGCCGGCCTGCTCGGGGGTCAACCACGCCGATTTTTCGATCGACGGCCGGTATGCGATCTTTACTTGCGAGTTTCGTGGCGGCGGCCTTGTCAAAATCGACATGGTCAACCGTCAGGTGCTGGGATATCTGAGGCTCAATGATCGTGGGATGCTGCAGGACATTCGCGTCTCGCCCGACGGCAAAGTCTTTTATATCGCCGACATGCTCGCCGACGGAGTTTTTGTGGTCGACGGCGATAGTTTCAGAAAGATCGGCTTTATTCCGACCGGGATCGGCACCCACGGGCTGTATCCGAGCCGCGACGGAACAAAGCTTTACGTCTCTAATCGCGGCTCGCACAAGGTCCACGGTTCGCCGCACGGACCGGGCAGTATCAGCGTCATCGATTTTGCTACCCGGACCGTCGAGAAAACCTGGCCGATACCGGGTGGCGGCAGCCCGGACATGGGCAATGTCAGCGTCGACGGCAAAGATTTGTGGCTGTCCGGCCGCTACGACAACGTCGTCTACGACATCGACACGAAAACCGGTGCCGTCAGGCAAATAAGCGTCGGCAACGAACCGCACGGGCTGACCGTGTGGCCGCAGCCGGGCCGCTACTCGCTCGGGCATACCGGCAATATGCGATAGTTGGAGGGTTATCGCCTCCGCGAAGTACCGGACGAAACCGTTTCTCGTCCGGCATCACGCAGCAGGAACGCAGCTTGACTCCGATCGCAGAAACGATCTGCCGACGGCCTCAAACAGCGGTATCTAGACGATCAATCGACTGAGCCGGTTGTATAGCGATCATCGTCTAAGCTGCCGTGAACTCGTCAACCGCTTTTCCAAGTTCTCGGCCATCTGATCCCACACCTGGGCCACGGCTTGCAGCGTTTCCTTGGCTGAAGCCGTCGAGAAATCTTCGGCCTCGGTGCGGATCTCCTCTGCCATGATCCGCCAGCGACAAACTTGAAGCATCGATTCCGGCCCCGTAGCGCTCGGAGACCAGCCCTCGGGAACAAGGCTTTGCTCGTGGGTCTCGTTCACGAGCGATTGTTTCGCTGGATGCCGAGGCGAGGTCGACGGCTCAAATCTCGCCCTAAACGACTGCGCTTCGCTGTCTCGCTTGAATTCGACCCGCAGGACAGTGGTGTCCTCGTATTGGTCGCAATCAAATCTCGATGGCTGGCAGCGATTTTCATCAAGCCATGCCCGCATTGCGGCCATCTCTGCCGAGAGATCGGCCCGGCGCAGTCTGATAACAACGGTGCGCATGCCCACCCCCTTTGCAATGTAGTACAAAGGTAAATCCCGTCAGGGAAGGGTTCAAGATACCACCCCCCCCGCCGCATGCAACAGCTCGTTGCGAGGTTACGCTTGAATTCGGGTGATCACGCTTGTTAAGTGAATAGTAGTAGATTTAAATCTCTTCAGGTTGTTTACCCAAATCCCGCTTTCACGGGAAGCGATGATCATAACACGCCGGCCGTAAGAGATGCGCCCGCTGATGTCGGGGATCCTAACCCCGTGCTTTGTCAGTTTTTGGATGGGAACATCGTCTCGGTGGCCAAAACTGACATGCGCCCAAGTACACTTGCCCCTTGAGGCGGTTTCTGCCATTATAGCTTGAAGGTGCGGCGAACTTTATCCTGACGAGCGGTTAATTATCCTCAATGATGGAATGGAAATCAGCGCAGTTAGAGTGAACAAGCTCCTTTAAAAATCGTCAGATCGAATCCGTCTACCGACACTAACCTCATCTGTTAACTATAGAGCGGTAACTCTGGTGATTGGAGAGAGCAGTTCCCGCTGGCGGTCGTTGCTCAGGCTAGGCCGAAGACCGACCGAGCGCCCGTCCGATTGCACCGATGGCCTGAAGCGACGTCCCAGACACTCCGGACATAATCGGCGATCAATCCAGCCTCCGTCTCTCATTAGTGATAACCTATAATGGTGAATACCACCTCAGCTCCATCGCCGCTTGCGTCAGTACCAGGAGTCGCCTCATCGCGTCGTGACTGGGTGATAGCAGCCGCAACTCTCGCCATCGGTATTCTTGCGTTTGCGATCATCTTCTACCCGGAGATTACTGCCGCAATTGTCGTCTGGATGAACTCGGACGCATACAGCCACTGTTTTCTCGTTCTGCCGGTGGCGATCTACCTCGCCTGGGACCGGCGCGATATCGCCAAGGCAACCCCGCTGCGCCCCTCGCTCTGGATCGCGCTTCTAGCGGTTCCCGCGGCAGCGATATGGTTTGTCGCGGACCGGCTCGGCATCATGGAAGCTCGCCAATTGATGGCGATGACCTTGCTTCAGATCATGATAGCGTCGGTCCTAGGGCCGTCTATGTGGCGTAGGTTCGCCGCTCCGTTGCTCTATTTGTTCTTCCTGGTGCCATTTGGTGAGTTTCTGATCCCTCCCCTACAAAGCCTCGCGGTTCGTTTCACCACAGTCGGTCTCAGCGTCCTGGGCATCCCAAATTTCGCGGATGGAATTGTCATCGAAATTCCGGAGGGAACGTTTCTCGTTCACCAGGCCTGTTCCGGCCTTCGGTTTCTGATAGCCTCGGCTGCGTTTTCAGTATTTTTCGCGTGCCTGATCTACACCAGCCCGCTTAGGCGTGCGTTGTTTATTGCGGCGGCTTTTGTCGTCGCCGTCATCGCCAACGACTTCCGTGTGCTTGGCATCATTGTCATCGCCCATTTCATCGGCAACGCTCAAGCCATTGAGACCGGTCATGTCCTGTGGGGCTGGCTATTCTACGTCATTGTCGGGTCAGTGCTGGTATTGATGGGGCTGGCATTTAGACAAGAACGCCGCTCGCCCATTCGCGCAAATCTTCCCGTCCCAGGCCGCTTCCCCCGCTTCCCGGCGCAGCAATTGCCGCACTAGTTGTCGTGGTGTTGCTGGCCACCATGCCGCGGGTGGCGGCAAATTACCTCGACAAATTCGGCCCCGAACTCAACGGTTGCGGCAGACGTCTCGCCACCCGCCTTGATGGGGTGCACGATAGTCCCGTTGTCTGCGGAAGCCGCCGCCGCAAACCCAGCAAGCGCGGCCCCAGCAAACGGGACGCACGGAAACGACACGCCCGCAACCGCAGCCCAAGCGAACGCAGTCGGGGAGCACGACCCGCGGGCGATCACAGTACCGCTGCGATGATCGTGACTTTGTCACTACTTTCCATCGCTTTCCGCCGCGTATCGGCGTACGGCCGCTGTTCGCGTCGCTGCGAGACGCAGAATCCGGAGGGGGAGCCGACATTGTTCGACAAGCCCAAGGTATCCGCGGCGGTGCTGGACCGGAGGCGCCGGTATGGCGCCTGACCGAAATCCAGGAAGGCCGCCGGTATGTCACTGTTGCCACGACGCTATGGGTAGGTGGCCGGCCCGCCGGGACCGGGATTCGGGCGCGTCTGAACCAGGCTCTCAACACGTTGCGGCTGTCGGCAGTTGCCCCGATCGCTGTGGTCGTCACCCATTCCGAGCCGGAAGATCCGAACAATGCCTGGCGCGCAATCGACCGCTTCCTCGCCAAGACCGCGCCATTTTCGCAAACGGTCAACAAGCTGCTTTCGGCACCGTGACAGTTCGGTGCGTCAGAATTTTTTCCGGCTGACCTTGACCGGCAGGATTGCAGCGCCGCATTCAACTCGATCCTGAGTAATCTGACGGGCGATAAATTGCTGTGAGCAGCCGCCGACGCATCCAACCAGGTCCTTAGCGGTGAGCCGGCTCGGCGGGACGATGACGGCGTGACCAGCCCCGCGCTGCCACTGGATGTGCGGAGCACTCCTGCGGGGAAGTCTGTTCGGCAGTCCCCGTCCGCAACCGTGCACCGAGACTGTCGGCGGCGCAGTTTTGCACCGGTGCTGGCTGAAATGCAGAAGTGTCGTGGCCGACGGGCTTGACCTGCTCACTTGAAGTCCTTACTAAGACCTAGATGCCAATCGTCCGCGAAAATACGCGACTTACCGCCTCGGCGTCCTGACGGGCGTCGATCCGCGCTGTATTTGTTCCCGGTTTGGGAACTGGCTTCAGTCGGTTTTCGCGATGTTGCTACACCAAGACATTTACGGTCCGAGTGCCCACGGTGGCTGCTTAGAAAGGGTTTCGTCTGCTCCCCGTCGACGACTTAGGAGCGGTCGGCGGCGCTAATCCACTGCTGCCGGCCGGGGAGCTGCAAACTGACTAGCGGCCGCAACCTGCGGCGCTCATTCCGTCTCAGGAGTTTACGATGCCTAATATGCCGATTGAAAAATATCGCCCGTTTACCCCGATCAATTTGCCTGATCGTACTTGGCCCGGCCGGGTCATCGACCGCGCACCGATATGGTGCAGCGTCGATCTGCGAGACGGTAATCAGGCCCTAGTCGAGCCGATGGGCCCAGACCGCAAACGCCGCATGTTCGATCTCTTGGTTAAGCTCGGCTTCAAGGAAATCGAGGTCGGTTTTCCGGCTGCGTCGGAGACCGATTTCGCCTTTGTCCGCGAGCTGGTCGAGCGCGATCTCGTGCCCCCAGACGTCACCATCCAAGTGTTGACGCAAGCGCGTCCTGAATTAATCGAGCGGAGCTTTGAATCTATTCGCGGCGCGAAGCGCGCGATCATGCATCTTTATAATTCGACATCGACCTTGCAGCGGCGGGTCGTCTTTGGCCTCGACAAAAACGGCATCGTCGATATTGCGGTGAACGGGGCACGGCTCATCCGCGATCTTGCCGAGAAAATGCCGCACACAGAGGTCATCTATCAGTATTCACCCGAGAGTTTTACCGGGACCGAACTCGATTTCGCAGTTGAGATCTGCGAGTCGGTGATGGATGTGTGGCAGCCGACATCCGCGAAAAAGACAATTCTCAATCTTCCGGCCACCGTCGAGATGGCGACGCCCAATATTTATGCCGACCAAATCGAGTGGTTTGGTCGCAATATCCGCGACCGCGACAGCATCGTGTTGAGTCTGCATCCCCATAATGATCGAGGAACCGCCGTCGCGGCGGCCGAACTTGGGGTCATGGCCGGCGCTGATCGCGTCGAGGGGACGCTGTTCGGCAATGGCGAGCGCACCGGAAATGTCGATGTGATGACCTTGGCGCTCAACTTATTCAGCCAAGGGATCGAGCCGGCTCTTGAAATTCACGATATCGACGAAATCGTGCGTACCGTCGAGCATTGCAATCAGCTGCCGGTGCATCCGCGCCACCCCTATGCCGGAGAGCTCGTCTACACGGCGTTTTCAGGTTCCCATCAGGATGCGATCAAGAAAGGGTTCGAGGCGCTCGAAAAGCGCAATGACGCGCTGTGGGAGGTGCCGTATCTGCCGATCGATCCCAAGGATCTCGGCCGCAGCTATGAGGCGGTAATCCGGGTCAACAGCCAGTCGGGCAAAGGCGGCGTCGCTTATGTATTAAAGGCCGATCACGGCCTCGACTTGCCGCGCGGATTGCAGATCGAATTTTCGAAGTGTGTCCAGGAAGTCGCCGACCGCACCGGCAAAGAATTGAGCAGCGCCGATATATGGTCGCTGTTTGAAGAGACCTATCTGGGGCGCGACGTTATCGCGCTCAGCGATTATAATTTGTTTCCCGAACCGGGCGCACCGAACCGGCGCAGAATTGCCGCCGCGGTCCTGATCGACGGCGTCGAGCGCAAGATCGAAGGCGTCGGCAACGGCCCGATCGACGCGTTCGTCGACGCGCTGCAGGGCGAATGCGGCGTCGAACTGACAGTCGGGGATTATCGCGAGCACGCGTTAGGCGCTGGCGCCGATGCCCAGGCCACCGCTTATATCGAAGTCCGCAACGGTCAAGATGTCACCCTTTGGGGGGTCGGCATCGACGAAAATATCATCACCGCCTCACTGAAAGCGGTCGCCAGCGCTGCATCGCGCGCGCGATAGTTGGCGCAAGCCGCCAGCTGCGCAGCGAGCCAGAGGCGGCCTCGACACCTTCCTTGGTCCCGGTGGCGACGCCAATCGGCGGTTCCCCGGCCGGCAGCAACTCGACCAAGCGCGCGGGCGCCCATGTTGGCAGCGCGGCCGTGGGGGCCGCGCGATGTTGAGGTTGCGCCGCCAGTAATCCTCCCGGGTCTGAGTGGATTCGATTGGGGTCCGGCATTGCTGCGGAGAGAGATCCGACGATGTGACGCGACCAAGACGATGTTTGGACTGCTGTTTGCTGCTGCCAAGCTAGCTTAAGCCATCCTTGGGTTAAGCTCATGGGAACCGTGTTCGTGCAGCATCAATAAAATTTGAAGATTTGTCCGATATAGACAGGGACCAGATTGGGGATCGATGCGAATTGCAAGCCGTTGTACCCGAACATCGCGGCGTCGTGTTCGATGATTCGGGCGAGGCCTGGCCGGCTCAGCCAGCACAGCTCGCGCGCCGGCTCGGTCGCGACGCTGAGCACATCGACATACTAGCCAATGCCGTAAGAAACTTGGGGTTTGTCCATGTGGCGCCGATCCGCGATGCTCTCGCGGTCACTTTCGAACCGTCTGTTGTCAGTCCGCTCGCCGCGGTTGCGGCCTACTACGAAATTGCGGCGCGTAGCCCGCAATGTCTGATCCTGACCTACCCGGGAACAGCTGGTAGCCCGGAACGTTGTGAAATCTTCAACAATGTCATCGAGGGCCTGCGGCGATTGGACAACGCGGCCAAGCGTGATCCGAATGCGGCGCGACCCCTCTGGCAGCAAAACGCGGCCGGCAACCGCGCCAATCGCCAGCCGAACCTTAATACAGCACCTGAGAGGAATCCGGCTTTCAGGGCCTCGCGAAGCGGTAGACCGCAAGTAAACTCGCGTGAAGACGATTATTCTGTCCGATTGTCCAAACCGCTAAACACGATTGCGGCCGAGGACGAATGGCTTACTCAGCTATTGAATTTTTGGGGTAGTGCGCGCAGAGGTCGGCGGCTGCCTTCCAACGAGTCGCTCGACTCGTTAGAGGTGTTGAACGTCGCTCGCGGGCGAGCGCATGTCGTAGAAACCGCTAACTCAAATCCGGCCGCGTATCGCTTTCGTCTGTGGGGTGCGGTTAATTCTTACGGCGGTGGTTACGCCAATCGGTCATTGGGCGAGATGCCGGAAGGGTTGATGCGCGACGACGCGATCGAGGACTACCGCCGGGTCGTCGCCGCTGCTACACCGAGTTATCACCTAATCAATATCGTGGAAAACAGACTCTCGTACTCCTACGCTCGTCTGTTGCTGCCTCTTGCACAAGATGGGCGGCGCGTCGACCGCCTCATTGTCCTGATCAACGAACGGCCGCTTCCGGAGCTGGTTTCGCCGTAAACTTGCCCCGAGTGAATGCGCTACAGACAGCGAGGCGATCGCCTCGGCTCGCGACGCGTGACACAGATACATAATCGCGTGTCTTCGCTCAGGCGGAAACCAGCCGTCGACAAAGCGGTGCACGCGCGCGTACCCGTAAATACTCCTCCCCATAAAGGCTGCCTTGCGATCGGCGACCTCGGCCCGATCGGTTGGATCATTGCGGATCATCGCGCTGTCATGGTCGAACGGCCGCAGACACAGAGCAACAGCCCGAGCAAAGTGCGGCATCACCAGGGCTAGCCGTGAGGCGCCGCGATAATCGTTTCGGACCCATAATCCACCCCCGTGGACGACGGCGCCGCCAAACGGCGCTATCTTGCAGTCGACGATATAACGTGGATCCAGACGGTGCCGGCGCTTGGCGAACCAGAGAGTTAGGGATCGGATCAGATCGTAAAAGTCTTCGACAACAAATCGGCGCAGACAGTAGGTTGCTATCGGCTCGCGCTTGATGTTTTCGGCCAGCAACCAGAAGTCATCCGGGCCATATTTTGTATGAAGGGGATCGAACACCTGATTTAGATGTCTGTCGCCATGGGCAGCGCGAATTGAAGCATAAGTGGAAAAGTCGCTTCTCAACTGTAATGAGATGCCGCGTTGGTCGAGAAAACTATGGAATCTTTCTTGTGCTGTTTTGATTGTTTGCATTTCAGTCGGATACAACTGCGACATAAGATCTCCTTAACGAGGGCCAATGGCCGCCGCTTTGAAGAACAAACAGAGATCAAGGACAACAATACTTAAATAATCGTTAATGCCCGGAAAGATGGCTAGCCGGTGTTCTCGAAGTAAAACTAAAGGGAATTGAGACTAAACATCCAATTCCGCCAGCGACAAAGCAGCGCTTCTGCAATAATATTGCCAGATTCTGCCCACGAACCGGGGAGAGCCCGCGAACCGGAATAAACTCGGCGTGAGGTATGTAAACGCTGCGCTGGCGCGCTCGGTGGCGACCGCTTGAAGGCGAGGGTGCCGGCGCGGGGAATGATCCCGATCTTAGCTAGCCAGTATCACATTGATCCGGATTTGTCAATTTGCGATTATAACAATACGCCGGCCAAACCGGGTCCCAAGTTGGCTCTATAATCGCGCCGCTACTGCTGCGGCCGATAGCCGTCGGTCAGCGTTCGTAGAAACGCGACGATATCGTCGATCTCGGACTTGGACAAAGGCGGCGGATCACCGGGGTGACCGCCGAAGGGTGGATCGTTCTCCACATTTGCCCGGTATGGCACCGGCAAATCATTAAATCTGATCGCCTCGCCTCTTTCGTCGTGCGGAAACCATTTATCGGGGCGAGTGTCGCGTTCGGCGTAAAAGGCGACCGCCTCGCGTAATGAACGAACCAACCCATTATGAAAGAACACTCGACGGATGGCGACATTGCGCAGTGTCGGCGTCATAAATCGCCCGCAATATTCAGGCTTATTGCGGAAATCGGTCCGCAACGGGCCGCATAGGCCGAGATCAAAATAGAGTGGGTTGCGATTGGCCGGGATCGCCATATTGCGTGGCACGCCCAGTGCGACAAAGCCGTAATCGGTGAATTGCGGCGGTGTGCCGTCCTTGGCTCGTTGACTGACGTGACAGCGGGCGCAGTTTCCCTTGGTCGGCTCCTCGAACAATAATAGCCCGCGGCGCTCGGTGTCGCTCAATTTGGCTTTTCCGGCGAGATAGGCGTCGTATTTGCTGCTGTAGGGATAGAACTCGACATAGCTTTGCTGATAGACCTCGAGCGCCTCGACAGCGGCGCCGAATGCCTTATTCGGGTCGACAAACACCGCTTCACCAAACACACGGCTTATTTCGTTCGCATATTTTGTGTGCTGCAATTCGCCGGCGATATTCGACAGGTTGGCATTGGCCATCTCAAACGGCGACAGCAGCGGGATCTTCGCCTGATCACGGCCGCGATCGACCCGGCCGTCCCAGGTCAGCCCGCCGCTCGGACCATTATCGATGCTTTCGTCGCCTTCATCGTCGCTCTCGAAAAAATGTTCGGTAAAAGGCGGTACGGCTTGCAAGATACATCAGCGACGGCACGGCTCTAACTCCGGCTTGGCGCATGTCCTTTCCACCGAACTGAACGGCGAGCGCGTTGGGCGGCCCGAATGCGTCGCGGGGGCTGTGGCACGAGGCGCATGACATCTTCCCCGAGGCCGACAGTGACGGGTCAGAAGAACATCTGACGCCCGAGCGCGGCCAAGGCCGTGGTGCGCTGCTCCACCACCGCACGATCGACCGTCACTTGAGCGGCTGCGCTGAGCGGCGACGCCAGTCGCGAAAGACACATGATCGTCAGTGCCGCTACGAGGACACAGTCGCGCTCTGTGTAGCCCAGCGAGAAGCTTGTCACAAAACTGAAGCATCGAATTAGGTAGAGTGACCCCCGCAGACCGGCGACAAGATGGCGAGGTCGGTCGGCCGTTGCAGGAGATCGTTCGAATGAAACTGGGTGCCGTGCTCGCGCTTGCGTTGGGGACATTAATTTGCGGGGCAGAAGCAACCACGGCCGCTGGCCCGGAGGGCACTCCCGGCGGCCTCGGAAACATCAACACCATTGTCGTGATTTACGCCGAGAACCGCAGCTTCGACAATCTCTACGGCTCGTTCCCGGGGGCCAACGGCCTGCCCGGTCTGACCTCGGCACAATTTCAGCAGCTTGACCGCGACGGCACAGTCCTCAAGGAACTGCCGCCGGTCTGGGATGGTCTGACGGCCAAAGGAGTCGTCCCGCCGGTAACGCAGGCGATGACCGAGCATCTGCCGAACATGCCGTTTGCGATCGACGATCCCAAGGGGTTCAACACGCCACTTAGCGTTACGACGCACGATTTGTGGCACCGCTTCTACCAGAACCAGATGCAGATTGACGGCGGCAAGAACGACAAATTCGCCGCTTATGCCGATTCGGGCGGTCTGGTCATGGGCCACTATGACGGCAGCAAATTACCACTGTGGAATGTCGCGCACGAATTCGTCCTCGCCGACAACTTTTTTATGGGCTCGTTCGGCGGCTCTTACTCCAACCATTTCTGGCTGATTTGCGCCTGTGCCGGCAAATATCCCGATGCCGACAAGAGCCCGGCTAAGGGCACGATCGCGGCGGTCGAGCCTGACGGTGTCACCCTTCAGATCGCCAGCAACTCGCCAAAATCAGCGCTCGACGGCGTTCCGAAATTTGTCCGCGACGGCAACCTGACCCCCGATTTTTACTCGATCAATACGATGCAGCCGCCGTATCAGCCGAGCGCCAACAAACCGGCGCCCGGGGGTGACCCAGCCCTTGCCGATCCGACAAAGCCAACGACCTTGCCGCCACAAACCCAGCAGACAATCGGTGATCTGTTGAGCGCCAAGGGGGTGAGCTGGGCCTGGTATGCAGGCGCCTGGCAAGCCGCCCTCGATGGCAAGAACGCAACACCGGTGCCGAATTTTCAATACCATCATCAGCCGTTCAACTATTTCGCGGACATGGCGCCGGGCACCAAGGCGCGGGCCGAGCATCTGAAGGATGGCGGCCTCGGCGGCAGCGAGTTCATCAAGGCGGTGGATGCCGGCGCGCTGCCGCAAGTCGCCTTTTACAAACCGCAAGGAAATTTGAACGAGCACGCCGGTTATACCGACGTGATGTCCGGTGACGAGCACATCGCCGACGTTATCCGGCACCTGCAGAAGGGGCCGCAATGGGCGCACATGATCGTCATCGTCACCTATGACGAGAACGGCGGATTTTGGGACCACGTCGCGCCGCCCAAGGGCGACCGCTGGGGTCCAGGATCGCGGATCCCGGCCTTTATCGTATCGCCGTTTGCCAAAAGGGGCTTTGTCGATCACACGCTTTACGACACGAGTTCGATCCTGCTGCTGATTACCAAGAGGTTCGAGCTGCCGACATTACCCGGCCTCGCGGCGCGCACCGCCGCGATTACCGCGCATGGCGGGCCGCCGCTCGGCGACCTGACCGCCGCCCTCGACCTGCCCGCGAGATAGGAAACAACGCGCGCGTCGTGGGAGGCGCGCCGAGCCTTCCACTGATGTCTCTCCACCGGGCGCACGAACCCGGCAGAACGGGCGCGATCCCTCGTGCTTGAGCGCGGTACTCGGTCAGCTCGTCAGGCCGTGCGGAGTTCGGATTGCGGCGCAATTCGTTAAAGTAACCGGCGCGCTGGCCTGTGGGCGATTTAAAGGTTCGTTAACAGATTTTTACATTTTAATTCGTGGGCGCGAATGCGTCCTCTTGGCGCCGGATGCCTGCCTGAGATCTTTCAAGCATAGGTCCAGCTTATCAAGAATAAAAATTAGATGATGCAGCAATAGTGGCAGCAGATCCGCGTACCGCTCAGCTGAACCGCGGCTGATCACGATAAACTCTGCCAACTAACAAAATGCATGTGCGGGTTGACAAGCCCGATTTGCGCTGTTTAGTTTGCGCCGTTCCTCCCTGTCCTACCCGGAGATCAGCAACAATCCGGGACGACGCCAGTCTGCATTCCCAAGCCCATCCAATTATAATTGGCATGGCAGAGCCTGTCTTTGCCTCGCGGCGAGGGTTTGCCCTAACGAGAAGGAGACGCAATCGGATGCCCTTCCGCCAAACGATTGGCATTTCCCTTGCGATTTTGATGGCCTCCGCCGGTGCGATGGCGAAAGCGCCTGAGAAGAGCGCCGCGTATCAATCCAGCACACCGCCAAATGCCGATCCCGGCAGATCCGCCAATCGGTCCGCAAAATCGAGATCCGTACACAGAGCAGCGAATTTCCGCTGGCCGAGCCGACTGGCCTTTCACCGTGGCGGAAAAAGCCGCTACCGGCACATCGACTCCGATAGCTCTGGTAGCGACCCCGATTGGGGACCGATGCATACGACCGGATATCAGGAGATTGGCGCGGCAGCGTGGTACGACCTGGTTGGCAACCGCACCTCGAGTGGCGAGCGGCTCGACGTCGATACGCCGACCGCGGCTCACCGCACCTTGCCACTCGGCTCCTGCGCCAAGGTAACCAGTCTCGACACCGGGCGCTCGGTGATCGTTAAGATCAACGACCGAGGCCCCTACAGTCGCCGCTTTATCATTGATCTGTCCCCGCGCGCCGCTGAGGAAATCGGCATGAGGCATGCGGGTGTTGCTGCCGTCGCGATCGAGCCTGTTGCCGCTGGCCTGGCGCCGAGTGCTGCGGTGCGCCCGACAGTCGCGGTCTATCGCGCTACGGGCAGCAATGTGACACAGTGAACCCCGGTCCCGCTCTAGGTTGACGAGGCCGAGCACGAGCGATTGGGCACACGGATTCGCCGCCCACGCAATGCCCACAGGGCATCAAAGGCGGCGAGCCCGGCTCAGCCGCCAGCGCGTCGCGCCTCAGCAGCTGACTTGTGACAACTCGAAGAGCGCAATACCCGGATAGCTAACCCCGATCCCGTTTCGGTGTTCAAGTCTGCCGTCGAAAACTGAGCGGCGGCTCGCGCGCGCCTCGTCGGCGATGCGCCATCCGGTGTCGGTTCTCGTGAAATCAGGGGGCGTCTGACGCTACCCGCGCCCTCTGCTGCCGGGCAGCATAGGCTCCGAGTTACCGCGAATACCATGCCAGCGTTGCGGCGAACGCGATAAATGCCCCGATGATCATAATCAGGATGGTGACTTCGCTGGGCGTCATGGCCTTTCTCCAGAAAACGGAGAAACGGTGCAACAAGGTGATCCCAGCGGCTTTGATCTGAATCAACGAACCCAGGAAATCGGCAGCGCTCTGCTTCCCTCCGGTCGAGTCCAATTCGCCATGTTGGCTGTCCGATGGCGAATGTAGTCTACTTCCGTTCGGCAGACCTGCGGTCCCCAAACCGCCGGAATTCGCATAACGACAGGGAGGAAGGCATGCGGAGGTATTCAACAGCGCCGAGCTGGATTGGCGCTTTTCTGGCGTTGGTGCTGCTCGCGGGGTGCACCGCGCCAGCAGCGACGACAGTCACCGCACCACCGCTCGCCCCCGGATCGGCGCGGGTATGGTTTCTACGCCAATCCGATCCTACCGCCGGAAACATCTACGCCGCCGCACCGCTGATCTATATCGACCGCAAGCCATTCACGCAGATCCAGCAGGGCACCGCGTTCTTCCACGATTTCGCTCCGGGACGCTACCGGCTCTCAGCACAAGCGTTCGGCACTTATTCCGACCAGCACGATATCCTGCACCTCGATCCCGCAAGCGAGGTCTATGTTCAGATCATAGCGGTCGGCAATTGGGAACTGGGCTCGCCGGTCGGCGGCTACAGCTTTGCTGTATTGCCGATGGCCCCCGACCTCGCCCGCCAGTACCTGCCGACTTTGACCGATCTCGGCCAGCGCTGAAGCGCTGACGGCTTCGGATATCCCCGAGGATGCAAAACTGGCTGGCGGAGAGATTCAACGAGAGCCGCTCTCCGCCACCTGATCACCGAATACTAATTTAGTCTCAGTTGGACACCGGGGTGATCGTGCCGAACAAGCCATCGCTCTCGTCGTTTGGACCGGCGGTGAAGTAGAGCGTCGATGGGCTCGACTTGGCTTCCGCCGCCCAGGGTCAAATTCCACAAGCCGTCGATCGAGATCGGCTTGCCCTTCGCGTCGCGCAGCGTGTCCGAGAAACTCTGCCGTCCGAATCAAACACGTTGATCCGGCCATCACCGAAATTTCCGACCAGAATTCGCCGCTAAACTTGCCAAAGGCGAAAGAGGCACGCGCCACACCCCAGGGCGAATTCAGTGGTCCGCCGCTGGAAGCAAGCCGCGTCAGCAGATTCCCATCGGTATCGAAAACGTCGACAAAGCCGTTCCCGGCCCGCTACATCGTCGTGCTTTTGCGAGTTCTGCTTGGCGTAGGTCACGAACAGATTGCCGTCGATGTTCTGAATTCCGAACGGCGCAAAACCCGCCGGGATCTTAGGATCGGCAAATCCGCCGCTGATGTCGTCAACCTTGGTATAGGTGTGGTCGAAGACATCAATCGTTCCGGCGTGAAAGTTCGTCGCGAACAGGAAGACCCCGTTGGAATTCACGCCAACGACGAGACCCTTATAAACGGCACCGGTGTTCGTGCGTTCGGTTGTCAACGGCGATAACCGCTTGCTCGGGCGAGGTCAGCCCGCCAGTCCAGGCCGAAATCGTTCCGTCCTCGGTATCCCAAATAAAGGTAGCCTGAGCTTGCTTGTTCCAGGCACGAGAAAGCCGGTAGTCGTGCTCGTCGTCGGATTCCACACGAGGCCCGTTGGCGCCGCGGGGGTCGGGGTTGACGGGGTCTTGGGGTCGTTATGGATGCATGCAGTCGGCGGTATGACACCTCCCGGGAGCGGGATTTTGACTTGCAACGGCGGATTTGGCTGCGCACTCCGTGGCCATCATACAGTGTCGAAGGCCCGTGGCGTTGTCAGCAATCCAAAATGGACTGTCCTGCGGGCGAAACGCGACACCCCACGCGTTCTTAAGGTTTGGATCCTGATCTGAGCGCCCGATCGTATCCGATGTGAGCGGTGGTAACAAGATACTGATTTGCCTGAGCGGACCTAGACTGCGTCACCGGCACGCGCGGGTGATGCCACAAAAATCGCGGCTGTGATAGCGGCGGCCGAAATAACACTGCGACAGAAGTAACGCATGCTGTCCTCCCTGCGATGGACAATGGCAGCAGCATTGGTGCACAGCGACTGAAGCCGCTGCGTTACCGGTGTCACCGGCAAACCCGTTGCTGACATTCCCTTCGACTCCCTTAGCTGAACTTTATTCCCATTGGACTTAGGCGCGACCACCTCTTTGGCCGCCAAGCTCGGCCCTGTAATGATCACATTCTCGTGAGCTACTGCCACCCAGGTTCGCGTCAGGTGCAGCGAGTTCCGTTCACAATAGCGTGAACCGCTTAACGGTCACCAGGGATCGAGCCTATCAGGCCCAGCGGTTCCTGCGGCTTTTTGCAGATATTGCCCCACAGCCGGTCGGCTTCCGCCCAGATGGAATAAACATCGAGCTATCGGGTCGTACTGCGCAAACGGATCAGCTGCAGTACCTGTGGTCATGCAGCCTGCGCTTGTAATTTGTTGGATCCAGCGGAAGGACGAGATGCATGTCCTACGGAATGGAGGATCGCGAGACCGTCACCCGGCGTGTGCTGTTGCGGCGGGGAGTGGCAGTGTTGAGCGCCGTCGCTGCCGTTGCGACGCAAGCCCAAAGGGCGTCGGGAACAATAAAGATTTCCAAGGCCGCGGTCGCTTACCAAGACCATCCGGAGGGGGACAAACAATGCGGTAAGTGTCTGCAGTTCGTGTCGCCGAACAATTGCAAAATGGTCGACGGGGTCGTCAGCTCGCAAGGTTTCTGCCGCATCTTCACCCCGCTCAAGCAAACCTGACAATGCAGTCGTCCCCGATCGCCGGCTGGGCTGCGCAGTTGTAGCGCGGGCTCACGCGTCCAAAGTGCTGCATCGCCGGTTACAAGAGTAGTCGAGCCAATGAGATGGTAACGGGGCGGCCCAGCCTAGCCGACCTGCAGCCAATTCGCTGGCTCTAACAGGGGAATTTGCAATGGATCTGTATTGTCGCCGGCTCTGCCCGGTGGTCGGATACTATTGTTCAGTGATCGTGATGGTCATTGTTTCGTCACTCTCGGCGATCATCTGCCTTACAGCCGCTTCACGATCCGCATCGGCGTTGCCGTTGTATGCACGTCAGACCGGACAACCCTGTGCTACATGCCACACCGCGTTTCTGGAGCTGACGCCGTTTGGTCGGCGCTTCAAGCTCGGCGGCTATACTCTCGACGGTGGCGATTGGAAGGGTCCGCCATTTGCTGTGATGCTGCAGCCGACGTTCACCAATACTCAGGCGCCTCAACCGGGCGGTGCCGCACCCGGATTTGGTGTCAACAATAATCTCGTGATGCAGCAAATGAGCCTCTTTACCGGCGGCAGGATCACTGAAAATTCGGGTGCCTTCATTCAAGGGACCTATGACGGTGTCGCTCACCGGTTTGGTTGGGACAATACCGATATTCGCTATGCAAGATCGGTGAATATCAGCGGTCACACCTTCCTTTGGGGAATCACCGCCAACAACAACCCGACTGTGCAGGACGTCTGGAATACGATACCTGCCTGGAGTTTTCCGTTCATAAGCCCACAGCTGGCGCCATCGCCTA
This sequence comes from uncultured Alphaproteobacteria bacterium, assembly GCA_963735445.1. Lineage (GTDB taxonomy): Bacteria > Pseudomonadota > Alphaproteobacteria > ATCC43930 > CGMCC-115725 > AP-15. Next base: position 13,412 of record CAVTLC010000046.1, on the reverse strand, counting down.
CCGCGGCGACGTTCATCGAGCAGGTATATGCACAGCAAGTTGCCGGGTTGAGCGCCTACGGTTTCCTCGACGATACGTTCTATTTCGAGTTCGGCGGCTATCGCCCGTTATCGAACAAAACCCAGCTTGCGCTTGGAGTGGATATCGCTGGAGAAAGTCCGATCAACGGCACCGCACCTTATTGGCGAGTGGCGGCGGAGAAGAATATTGGCGATCACTCGTTGGAAGTAGGGACCTTCGGACTCGCCTCGCAGGTCAATCCGCTGAACCTTACTGTAGAGGGCGCCGACTTATTTACCGACATCGGTATCGACACCCAATACCAATATCTTGGCGACCCCCATACCTTCACCCTCCGCGGCGCCTGGATCCACGAAAACCACAATACGAGTGCCAGCCAGCGCCTCGAGCTCGCCGATAATTCCAATGACCAGCTGCGATCATTGAATGTCTCGGCCTCCTACATTTACGACCACACATGGAGCCTTACGACCGGGCGGGTGTCGGTTGGCGGCACCACCGACGCCACACTCTATGGCACGGCAACCGGCAGTCCGAACAGCGCCGGCTGGATCTTTGAGCTTGCCTACCTGCCGTTCAGCCATGGCGGCCCGTCGTTCTGGCCCTGGCTGAACTTCCGCATTGGATTGCAATACACCCGCTGGACCAAATTCGACGGCGCCACGACAAACATTGACGGGGCGGGACGAAACGCTAATGACAACAATACCTTCTTTGTCTACGTCTGGACCATGTTCTGACGGCCTTTGCCGACCTAAGCACGGCGCCGGGTTCCTCGATCTGCCTGCGTGGCGCCGGCGGGCAGCAGCGGCAGCACCAAAACCGCACCCACCGCGAGATTGCCGTCAGCCCCGGCTCCCGCTAGCCTGCGCAAAGTGAGATATTCGCATCCGGACCGAGGCGGCCTTGCCGACTTTGACGCTCGCGGTTGGTGCGATCTCGTGGGAGGGAATTGATGAAGGCCGATTATGTAATCATCGGCGCCGGCTCGGCCGGCTGCGTGCTCGCCAACCGCCTCACCGAGGACCCGGCCTCGCGCGTCCTGTTGATCGAGGCCGGCGGGCGCGATTGGAGCCCCTACATCCACGTCCCGGCCGGCTTTATGAAATTGCTCGATCACCCGACCCTGACCTGGAGTTATTACGCTGAGCCCGACCCCGGCACCGCCGGTCGCGCGATCCTCTACCCGCGCGGCCGGGTGCTCGGCGGCTCGAGTTCGATCAACGGCCTGATCTATGTCCGCGGCCAGCCCGAGGATTTCGATCATTGGGCGCAGCTCGGTAATCGCGGTTGGTCGTGGGACGACGTCCTGCCCTTTTTCAAAAAGGCCGAGAATTGGGAAGGCGGCGAGAGCGAGGTTCGCGGCGTTGGCGGCCCGCTCTTTACCTCGAAGATGGACCGCTCGCCGCTGTGTGAAGCAGTCATCGAGGCCGGCCGCCAGATCGGCCTCGAATACCGCGAGGACGTCAACAATCTTCCCGCCGGCGCCGGCGACAGCATCGGCTGGTGCCAGCAGACCCGCGGCGGCCGCCGCCGGGCGAGTGCCGCGCGCACCTATTTGCGCCCGGCGATGAAGCGGCCCAATCTGCAGGTCATCACTCAGGCGCAGGTGCATCGCATTCTGTTCGACGGCAAGCGTGCGACCGGCGTCGAATTCGCCCGCGGCGGGGTCGTCGAACAAGCCGAGGCGGCGCGCGAGGTGATCCTGTCGGCGGGGGCGATCAACTCGCCGCACATCCTGCAATTGTCGGGGGTCGGGGCGCCCGAGCATTTGAGCCGCGTCGGCATCCCGATCCACCACGAATTGCCGGGGGTCGGGCGCAATCTGCAGGACCACTATATCGCGCGCGATCAGCTATCCGGTCTCGGGCACGCCCACGGTCAACGAGCGCTCGCGCGGCGTGGCGTTGGCGGGCGAGATCCTGCGCTACATGGTCACTGGCAAGGGCATGCTGACCTACAGCGCCTCATTGGCCGCCGCCTCGGTCAAGGTGCTCGAGGAATTGGCGACCCCCGACGTGCAGTGCAGCATCGCCCCCGGCAGCTTCAAGGACGGCCAGATCGGCGCGCTCGACGAGTTTCCCGGGATCACCGCCGGCGCTTGGCAGATGCGGCCCCAGTCGCGCGGCTATGTCGAGGCCAAGTCGCCGTTCCCGAACATAGCCCCGGCGATCAACCCGCGCTATCTGTCGGAGGAGACCGACCGCCGCGCGATCGTCGGCGGCCTCAAATTTGTCCGCCGCCTATTCGCGGCCCCGGCGCTCGCCAAGTATCTCGGCCCCGAGCTCTTGCCCGGCGCCCAGGTCGCGAGCGACGACGAGCTCCTCGACTATGCCCGGCAAAAGGGCTCGACGGTCTACCACGCGACCTGCAGCTGCAAGATGGGCAGCGATCAGATGGCGGTGGTCGACGACCAGCTGCGCGTCCACGGGCTGGAGCGGTTGCGGGTCATCGACGCCTCGGTGATGCCGACCGTGACCTCGACCAACACCAACGCGCCGACAATCATGATCGCCGAGCGCGGCGCCGAATTGATCCGCCGCGCCGCCCGCGAGACCGCCGCGCCCACCGCCCGCGCCGCCTGACCTCCGGGCCGGGATCCGGAACACCGCCGCCGCCAAATTCCCGTACAACCGGGAAGAAACCGGGAATTTGTCCCGCCGAACGCGCTTTTGGGCCAACAAACCCTAGCATTATCAATATGATACCTTCAAAATTCGCAGCCAGGTTAATCGGGAAATTTTCGCGACCTAATCGGGAATTGCTTTCGCCGAACCGGGAATTGACGGGAATTGCCACAGCAACACCGGATTCGTCACCCAAATCGATCTGTCCTCCATCGACGCCGCTCACCAGCAGACCGGAGCCACGACATACCGCAGGATTGTGGCGAAAGCCGCGGTGCGCCCGTCTCAACGCTCGAACACGGCAACCAGTTCGAGATGCGGCGTCCACGTGAACTGGTCGATCGGTACGATCGGAGGGCGCGAAAGCCGCCGGCAATCAGCAGCGCTGCGTCGCGGGCGAAAGTCGCAGGATTGCAGGATACCGCGACGACCCGCTCGACCCGCGAATGCGCGAGGGCCGCCGCCTGGGCCGCCGCGCCGGCGCGCGGCGGATCAAAGACCGCAGCCTGCATAGCCCGCGAGCGCCTCGACCGGCAGCGGGTTGCGCTCCAGGTCGCGGGTTTCGACGGTGAATTTCATGACGCTCGCGCCGGCTTGCCGCAGAGCCGCGCTCATCCGCTCGTCGCCCTCGACGGCATGGACTGGCCCGCCTTGCGCCAGCGCCAGAGCAAACGCGCCGAGCCCGGCAAAGAGGTCGAGTGTCGGTCGGCGTTCGCCGACGCCTAACAGGACTTCTTCGACGAGCATCTCCTGCGCCATCTCGCTTGCCTGCAGAAAAGCACCGGGCGGAAACGGCGACGGCAACCCCGCCAAAGACGATACGGACCGGTCGGCGCTCGACGACGGGGATTTCGCGGCCACCCCATTCCCAGGTGATCCGAGCGAGATCATGCGCCTCGGCAAAGTCGCCCAGCGCTTGCAATTCCGTCAACCCCGGCATCTTGGAGCTTATGAAGACGAGATCGACGCCGCTGTCGGTGCGGGTCAGGCTCGCCTCCGCCTTCTCTCCGGGCGCTAACAGGACGCGCGCCAGCTCCCGCAATGGAGCGACCAGAGCGAGAAGCGCCGGCTCCATGACCGGACATTCTTTGAGATCGACGAGCGTGTGGCGGAAGCGCTCGCGATACCCCACGCGCACCGGCATATCGACTTTGTGCGGGCGTTCGATACCGAGCCGCGCTCGCCGCCGCGCCGGCGCCGGCATTCGCATCGGCCGGATCACAGAGGGGTCGATCCCGGCCCGCCCGACCGCGGTTCGAAGCGCTTCGAGCTTGACCTGGTCATAAGTAGCGCTGTCGAGCTGCTGCAGGGCGCAGCCGCCACAGGTAGTGAAATGCCGGCAGGCCGGGGTTGCGCGCCCCGGGCCGGCGGCCACGACCGAGACGACTTCGCCCTCTCGCCCGCCGCCGCGGCGCATGCCGAGCCGGGCTCGGACGCGATCACCCGGCGCGGTAAAGGGCAGAAAGATCGGCTTGCCTTCGTGATAAGCGATCCCGTCGCCGCGCGCCCCTACCCGCTCGACGACAAGCTCGACCAGGCCCGCCGAACTCTTCCGCAACGCGTCAGCTCCAGGGCGCACGGGGTGCAACAGCCCGCCTAAACTCGTGGTCACAATCACTCAGGTTGCGGCGCTGATATACGCCGCCTGACCTAATGGTCCAAATCTAACGCTTGGTACCCACTCTGAAGGTCCGTTCCGGGTGGTGGGAACCCGTCATTTTCGGCATCGACGGCCCGTCGGCCCGAAAGGCGCCGTGAGCGGCCACGACTGGGTCCGTACCAGTGTGACCTGGGTCACACTTGGAAAATCGCTGCTCCCGCTAAAGTGCAAAAACAGCCGCGACCCTCCGGTCAGCGGCCGCTAGCCCGACGGGGCCTATTGGGGGAGGCGTGCTGAAGTTTTGTCGGTTGTTCATACGGGGGCCGAAGTACGTCGCCACAGCGAAGACATCGTCTCGTGCAAAAGGAGCGTGGCTGGAGTTTGTCTCCCAATCCGCGATATTCATGGGGCCTATCGGAGCCATGTTTCTCGGCGGCGGAAGCCGGTGGGGTTTCGTCATCGCTTTGGCAACCCAGCCTTTTTGGTTTTATACCTCCTTCCGTCATCGCCAATGGGGCATCTTTATTGCCAGCTTCTTCTATGCCTTTGGCTGGGCAATGGGTGTCTACCGAAACTTCTGACGGTCCCGCGCTCGTTCGACGAGATTCGGCTCGGCCAATAGTTCTTTTCCGACCTTCCGGTTGGGGTACAACCGATCTGTTGAAACGCGCGCCCCGGATCATCCATTTCCTCCAGCGCCCCCGCAAAACGGCCAGCGGCAGCATTGGGCGGACATTGTATGCACCGGCCTGCGGCGCCGCGGGGTCCGCTAGGGGTCGGATCGCGGCCCTTGAACGGGGTACCAAGCGTCAGAATTGGACCACAGCGGCGAGCCGGGCAAAAGTTCCGCCGGTATCACAGCTCGCATGTTATTACCGCGCGGGATTGCGGATCCAAGGGGACGTGATGAAGAGCAAGGACGAATTAAAGCGCGCGGTCTGCGAGGCGATCGACCGCAATGGAAACGAGATCATCGAGCTCGGCGAAAGAATTCTTCATCATCCGGAGACCGGTTTCAACGAGGGCAAGACCGCGGCGCTCGTTGCCGAGCGGATGCGCAGCCTCGGTCTCGAGCCGCAAACCGGCCTCGCATTGACCGGCGTCAAGGGTCGGCTCAAGGGCAAGGCGCCCGGTCCGCGTCTCGCCTTTATCGGCGAACTCGACAGCCTGCGCACCTCGGATCATCCGCTCGCCGATCCCCACACCGGGGCGGCGCATAGCTGCGGCCACAATGCCCAGATCGCCGGCATGCTCGGCGTCGCAGTGGGACTGTCGGCGATCGGTGTTAGCGAGCATCTCGCCGGCGAGCTGATATTTTTCGCCGTCCCCGCCGAGGAATTTATCGATGTCGAGGAGCGGTTGCGCCGAAAGGAGCGCGGCGAGATCGAATTTCTGCTCGGCAAACCCGAACTCGTCGCCAAAGGCCATTTCGACGATATCGACATGGCGATGATGATCCATGTCGGTTCACACGACCAAATGGCAAAGCGCTCCTTTATCGCCGACAGCTCGAATGGCGCAGTGGTCAAGCAAATCCGCTTTTTGGGACGAGCCTCGCATGCCGGCGGTGCGCCGCAGCTCGGCATCAACGCACTGTCCGCGGCGATGATTGCGCTAAACGCGATCCACGCTCAGCGCGAAACTTTCTACGAGCGCGACACGATCCGCATCCACCCGATCATCACCAAAGGCGGCGACGCGGTCAGCGTCGTACCGGCTGAGGTGCATATGGAAACCTTTGTCCGCGGCGGCTCGCGCGAGGCGATCCTTGATGCCAATATGAAGGTCGATCGCTGCCTGCGCGCCGGTGCAATGGCAATGGGCGCCGAGGTCGAGATCAATACGATCCCCGGCTATCTGCCACAGCGCAATAACCGCCAGATGGCCAAAGTTTTCGGTGGCAATGTCGAGGCGCTGTTTGGCCCCGACTCCTTCGATATTGGCGGCCACCGCACCGGCTCAACCGATATGGGCGATATTGCCCATATGATGCCGGTTATCCATCCCTATCTCGCCTCGGCCCTCGGCAAGACCCACGGCGCCGATTTTCGCATCAGCGAGCCGGAGCATGCCTATCTGACCCCGGCTAAGCTGCTGGCGATGACCGCGGTCGATTTGTTGTACGCCGACGCCGCGCCGGCGAAGGAGATTCTCGCCGAGTTCAAACCGGTGATGACCAAAGACAGCTATCTCGATTTCGAACGCGGCCTGTTCCGAACCGAGCATTTCAAGCCCGAGGTATCCGCCTGATCCTGCTCGCGCAAATGCGCCATCTCCATTGGCAATTTGTTCGTGCTGTCCCTGATTGGTATTGGTAAGCCCGCATCCCATCGCGTTTGTGCACGTAATCTCTTTGGAGAGACTTCACGAAACCTCTGCAAGTTAGAGATGGAGGATCACCGCTTTCGCGGGGCGACGGGAAAGTAAAAATCTGGTGCTTAGTACTCGGTCCCGAGTACCGATTTCGACCCCTTGCCGACCATCGCTTCCGTCAACGGCGCCGGCGGCCCATACCCCGAATCGGATATTCCCGAGCTGGTTGGATATTCTCGCTGAGCCGACAAGCGGAGGGAGCTGACGGTTTATCGCTCGGTGTCTGGCCTCAGGCTGAGATAGGCAGGTTCATTGGCCTTCCCGCTAATTTCGCGCGGACGGCGTTGAGCTCTCGAAGTGCGGCCAGCGTCTTGTCGGGCCGTCTGGTGGCAATGCCGACGAGCACGGCTTCAAGAAAGCCGAGCGTTGCGGTGTGCATGCTCAGCATGTCGGCCCGGCCGCGGGCAACCGGCAGAACGAGCTCGACCCGGCGCCGGAGAGTCGCTGCGAGGGTATCGGTCACTAGAAACGACCGTAGTTTCCGGCGGTCGATTTCGTCGAGCAGCGCGGCCAACTCGGCGTAGACGCGCCCATAGGCCAGCATGATCACCAGATCGCCCTCGCGAAGCCGTTGCAGATCGTCGGCGAACAGCAGTCCCGTGCTCGAGAGGGTCAAGACCTCAAAGCCAAACCGGTTGAGCTGGGTCGAGAGGTAGCCGGCAATGGCGCTCGACGGGCCGAGGCCGAAGGCGGCAACACGACGGGCGCTGATAATGCCTTCGATCGCACGCTCGAACATCTCATCCGTGATCGAGCGGCGCAGCCCCTCGAGCGCATGCAGGTGGATGTCGAGCGTCAGCGTGAAGGCCGCGGACAGACTGTCGCCGACCTCACCCAGGGTCCGGGTAAGCCGGTCCGCCGGGGATAGTGCCGTACGGATTTCGTCAGCAAGCGAACGGCGCAATTCGTCCAGGCCCGAGAAGCCCAGGGCCTTCGCGGTGCGCACGACCGTGGCGTCGCTGGTTTCCGCCTTCGCGGCCAGCGCGGCCGCCGAGGCGACGAGGACTTCTTCCCGGTTCTCCAGGAAGTAACGTGCGACCCGCTGCTCGGCCGGGCTCAGCCCCGCCGCCGAGTCGGCGAACCGCTGCGCGTAGTCCCGTGTCGTCATGCCGCACGGTCCTTGTCTGTAGCACTGGCTACCATAATCTCGATATATGTGGTGTCTGCTACCTATCTAATCGAGAGCCGCATTATGGAGTTGATCATCTGGAGCACCGTTGCGCCGGCTGTCGGTGCGGCTTTTGCCGCCTCTCTGGTCGAGGTCGTCGAGGCTTTCACTATCGCGCTGGCATGTTCCTCCTCATGGCGCTGCTCACCGCATCCGCCCTCCGCCGGTCGGCAGTGGAGGTGATGCCACGAACCTCGCCCGCGACATCGCCAAAGAGCTTCTCGGCATGTCCATCGTCGACGCGCGGCTCAGCATCTCGATCCTTATCCTAATTCCTATCGTTTGGGCTTTGGCGACCAAGCTGTCGCCGCTCCTTGCCGGCGGCATGCTCGTCCTCGGCTGCCTGGCGGTTCTCGTTGGCACCGTCAGGCGCGAAACGCGCGAAAGGATACACTGATGAACGATTCGGCGAAAGACCACGCGCTGAGCAAGGTTCCAGAGGTCACGCTCTCATTCTGGATCATCAAGATCGCCGCTACGACCCTCGGCGAGACCGGCGGCGACTCGGTCACGATGACGCTCTTGCACGCCGACAAAAATGCTCATAATGGCGGTTATCTCATCGGGACCGCACTGTTCTTCGCCATTTTGGTGGGCCTCGTCATCTGGCAGATTGCTGCCAAGCGGTTCCACCCCTTCCTCTATTGGGCGACGATCGTCGCCTCGACCACCTTCGGCACGACGATGGCCGATTTTGCCGACCGCTCGCTGGGCATCGGCTATAGCGGCGGTTCGTCGGTGCTGTTCGGCTGCCTGATGGCAGTGCTTGGCCTCTGGTACTGGTCGGAAGGGACAATCTCAGTCAATACGGTCGCCACGCCGAAGGTGGAGGCTTTTTATTGGGCGGCGATCACCTTTTCTCAGACCCTCGGCACCGCGCTCGGTGACTGGTTGGCGGATACCGGCGGGCTCGGCTATGAAGGCGGCGCGCTGGTTTTCGCCGCAGGGCTCGCCGTCCTTGCCGGCCTTTATTTCTGGAGCGGCGTGTCCCGAGTGCTGCTGTTCTGGGCCGCGTTCATCCTGACCCGGCCGCTCGGCGCGACGGTCGGGGATTTCCTCGACAAGCCGCACAGTCATGGCGGTCTTGCGCTGAGCCGGCCACTGGCCTCTGTCGTGATCGCAGGATTCATCCTGGTCTGTCTCTTTATCCTGCCGCAACGCGCCGGCCGACATCCGGCCGCGGCAAGGGGATAACCGGGTTAAGGGGGAGCGCGATGCACGTCAGAAACCTGCCGGCAGTTACGCCGCGATATTGGGCGGCGATCCTGGTCGCGAGCATGTGCGGCGCCAATACTGGGGACTTTCTTTCGCACAACCTGCACCTTGGCCATTGGCGAGGTCTGGCGCCGCTGGCTGTACTCTTTCTCCTGATAATCTGGGCGGAGCGGCGGGCGCGGATCGCAACCGAGGCCTATTACTGGCTCGCGATCATCGTGCTGCGCACAGGGGCCACCAATCTTGCGGATCTAGCGACCCATGATTTCAGGCTCAGTTACCTCATTACCGATATCGGACTGACGGCACTGCTCGTCGGCATCGTGCTGCTGGACCAGCAGCGCAAGCGCCCCGCCGGCCCCGACCGGGCCGCGCCCGCTGCGTTAACCGCGAAGCTGCCGGCGACCGATGCCCCCTACTGGGTGGCTATGCTGACCGCAGGTACGCTCGGCACGGCGAGCGGCGACTGGGTGGCGCACGGCCTCGGGCTCGGGTTCGGCTCGGTCGTGCTGACTACAGTTTTCGGCGTCGTTCTCCTTACCGCCTGGCGTATCGGAGGGATGTCGGTCCCCTGGTATTGGGCGAGCATCGTCGCGGCGCGCACCGCCGGGACAACGCTCGGCGACTACCTGGCCAGCCGCCACGGTCTCGATCTCGGGCTATCGATCAGCACGTTCCTGACGGGCTGCATGCTCGCCGCTGTGGTCGTGCTCTGGCCGCACCGGCGGGAGATGATCAGCGTGACAGCACGTTAAATCAGCATCACCAACCGCTACGAAGGAGAGACATCATGACCCGACCACTTGCAACAACCTGTCTGGTATTGCTGTGCGGCCTAGCTGTGAGCGCGCCGGTTGCGGCGCAGGCCTACACCGGTCAGGAACTCGCCCCCCAGGCGAAGCTCACGCTGGCGCAGGCCCGCACGATTGCCTTGAAGGCTGCGCCCGGCACAATCTCCGATCAGGAGCTCGAACGCGAGCCCGGCGGCAGCGGGCTTCGCTATTCGTTCGACGTCAAGCGCGGCGCGAAGACGTTCGAGGTCGGCGTCGATGCTAAGACCGGCGCCGTTCTGGAGAACAAGATCGAGGGGCCGAACCCAGACTAGAGGCGCCCGGCGCCGATGCTTTTTGCCGGTTTTCAGCGTCTTGTCCGCTCGGGCGCACCGGCCGGTGCCGCTGCGGTCCTAGGCGTGGTGCTACTCTACCCGCAGGAGGCGCGCGCCGGCCCGCCGTTCCGGACCGATGATCCGGTTCCGGTCGAGCCGGGCCACTGGGAGATTTATACGTTCTCCGTTGCCACGCACGCTGCTGGCGATACCGCCGGCATTCTTTCCGGCATCGACGCCAATTACGGCGCGGCGCCGGACCTTCAGCTCCACGCGACCTTCCCGGCCGCCTTCGACAAGCCCCATCGCGGGAGCATGGAGGTCGGGTATGGCGACACCGAGTTCGGCTTCAAATCCCGCTTCCTCGCGGAAGACGAGGCCGGCTGGCGGCCGCAGGCGGCCATCTACCCGGCGATCGACTTGCCGACAGGAAACGCCGCCCGCAACCTCGGCGGCGGCCACACCCGCGTCTTTCTCCCGGTGTGGCTGCAGAAGGGTTTTGACCCGTGGACGACATTCGCAGGCGCCGGTTACTGGATCAATCCGGGCATCGGCAATCGCAACTTCTCGTATTTCGGCTGGGCGGTGCAGCGCCAGATCACCCACAACCTCGCGGTCGGCGGCGAGCTCTTTCACCAAACCGCGGACACAGCGGACGGCAAGGGCCAGACCGGGTTCGATCTCGGCATCATCTACGATTTGAGCGAGCATTATCACCTGATGTTTTCGGCCGGACAGGGTGTTCAAAACCGGGCAACGACAGATGAGTTCAGCTATTACGCCTCGATCCAATTCACCTTCTAGAGGATGCACAACAGGCCATATGCCCCTGGCGCATAAGCTTGAAGGGGCACGCTTGAGGTCAGAGACGACGTACAAAACGCGACGAACCGACAGCCACGACAGAGTCCGACGCGCGGCTCGGGTGGAACGCGATGAATAGCTACTTCCGGCGCAATCTCGCTGTTGGCCGTGGCGTCGGCAAAGAAACGGATTCCATCCGAGCGGCCGTGTAATGCGGGACTAAGCCTGAGATTTATCGACTAGCTTTGGGCTGATCCGATCGTGCTATCGCCGGGGCCTTCCAGAGCAGCACACAGCTCTTTTGCTGCGGCATACAACTCGGCGCGATGGGGCTCGTCGAGGGTGTGGCGCAATGCTAATGACCGGGCCAGTTCGGCGAGGATTTCGGCCAATAAACCGTAATGCAAATGCATGACGGCTTCCCGCCGATCGTCGCCTGGCCGCACCAGTTTGATGGCAACGCTATCGGCGTCGGCATAGGCGTCGAACTGCGAATTTCGCCCGAAACTGCCGATATAGGCCTTATCGGGAAACTCGACCGAGACTTCGGCTTTATCGGCAATCGGATGCAAGGGCATAATGTGGTCTCCTACGACTGAGCCGTCGGCGAAATCTCAGCGGATTTCTGAAATCCTGGCCGATTTCGGAATTGAACAGCAGCGGACGAAGAAACCCATTGATCTAGGTCATTCGCTAACAAAGGATGGCCGATATACCCAGCCCGACGAGGACATCGATAAGCGCCGAGCGAAATCGGGTTCGGGCTCATCGCCGTCGCGCTTCGGCAGGAGGTTGCCGGGAAGTCACGGTGATCCGATCCGGCGTGTCCGAACTTGTTGCCGACCAGCACTCCATCTATAGTGAATCGATATGCAGGGAGCCGATTGCGAAAGTGCGTTCCGGCACCGCCACCTCCTCGGCATCGAGGGTTTATCGCCGGCGGAGATCGAACATTTTCTTGATCTCGCCGATGGCTATGTCGAGCTAAACCGTCAGGCCGAAAAAAAGCGCTCGCTGTTGCGCGGGCGCACGCTGATCAACTGCTTTTTCGAAAATTCGACCCGCACCCGCACCTCGTTTGAGGTCGCCGGCAAAAGGCTCGGCGCCGACGTCATCAACATGGCCGTGGCGGTTAGCTCGATGGTCAAGGGCGAAACCTTGATCGACACCGCGATGACGTTGAACGCGATGCACCCCGATGTTCTGGTCGTGCGTCATCCCGAATCGGGTGCCGTGCAATTGCTGTCGGAAAAGGTCGATTGCGCCGTCATCAACGCCGGCGACGGCAGTCACGAGCACCCGACCCAGGCCTTGCTCGATGCGCTGACGATTCGCCGGCGCAAGGGTCGGCTCGGCGGGCTCACCGTCGCGATCTGCGGCGATATTCTTCACAGCCGGGTGGCGCGCTCAAACATCGAGTTGCTGAACACGATGGGCGCGCGCGTCCGGGTGGTGGCGCCGCGCACCCTGTTGCCGGCCGAAATCGAGCGGCTCGGGGTCGAGGTGTTCCACGACATGGCCGCCGGGCTGGCCGATGTCGATATCGTCATGATGCTGCGGTTGCAGAGCGAGCGGATGCACGGCTCCTTTGTGCCCTCAACCCGCGAATATTTTCATTTCTTTGGCCTCGATTACGGCAAGTTGCGACTGGCGAAGCCGGATGCCCTGATCATGCATCCGGGGCCGATGAACCGCGGCGTCGAAATCGGCAGCGAGGTCGCCGACGACATTGACCGCAGCCTGATCCGACATCAGGTCGAGATGGGGGTCGCGGTGCGCATGGCCTGCCTCGAGATCCTGGCGGGCGATCTCGGTAATGGCCCGCCGCACTCCCCTCCCCGCGAGCGGGGAGAAACGTGAGCGGCCGATCCTCCGACGCTGATGGTTCGCGACTGCTGATCCGAGGCGCGCGCCTGCTCGATCCCGCGAGCGGTCTCGATGCGATCGGCGATTTGCTGATCGAGGGGACAAAGATCACTCGTGTCGGCGGGGTGATCTCCAACTTCGACGCGCAGGTGTTGCGGGCCGACGGGCTGTGCCTTGCACCCGGTCTTGTGGATATGCGCGTGCAATTGCGCGAGCCCGGCGCCGAACACATGGAGTCGATCGAGAGCGGCGGGCAGGCAGCGGCAGCAGGCGGGGTCACGACGATGGTCGCGCTGCCCAACACCGAGCCGCCGGTGGATGATGTCTCGGTCGTCGAGTTTCTGGCGCGGCGGGCGCGCGAGGTCAGGCTCGCCAAGGTCCACACCTATGCTGCTGCGACAAAAGGGCTTGCCGGCCGGCACCTGACCGAAATGGGCCTGCTGGCGGCGAACGGCGCTGTCGGCTTTACCGATGGGACAAAGGCGATCGCCGATGCGCTCGTGATGCGCCGCGTCCTGTCCTATGCCCGCACCTTCGATCTGCTGGTGGTCCAGCATCCCGCGGAGCCGAGCCTCGCCGGCGCCGGCGAGGTCAACGAGGGCGAGATTGCCACCCGGCTCGGCCTTGCCGCGA
>CAVTLC010000045.1:0-139943 GCA_963735445.1 uncultured Alphaproteobacteria bacterium | reverse complement strand
AGCCGAGCGGCGGATGATCCTGGCTGAGCGCGATGCCGGCGTCGCCCCGCCTGTTCATGGCGGCGTGGGTTATCTCGGGCTGATCCGCACCCCGACGATGTGGGGCCTATTCATCTCGCAGGGCTGTCTCGTCTACACAGTTTATCTTTATATGTCTTGGCTGCCGAACTATCTACAGACGGCGCGGCATTTGTCGATGATGGGGTCCGGCATTTATACCGCCATTCCGTTTTTCGCCGCTGCGGTGGTCAACATCGTGGCCAATTGGTGCGGCGACCGATGGATGAACGCTGAAGCGGTGCGCGGCGGCAAGCGCCGCTACCTGGTCGCGCTGTGCCTGTTGCTGACCGCGGTCGGGTTGCTGATCCCGCTCGTCCCAGTCTCTGGGCGGGGTCATAGCGTTGGTTACGATCGCCGTGTCGTTCGCCAATGTCGGGCCGGCGGCCAATGGCGCGTTGGTCAGCGACCTGCTGCGCTCACCCGCCGATGCCGGCCGGGCATTTGCGTTTCTTGTCCTCGGCGGCAACACCTTTGGGCTGTTGGCGCCGATCGTGACCGGCTATCTCGTCGAATGGACCAAGAGCTTTAATTCGGCCTTTATCGCCGCCGGGATCTTGGCGCTGATCGGCGCCGCCGCGGCGCTGACCCTCGCCCGCGGCACGATTGGCGAGTTGCCAAGGCCGGCCTTAGCTCGTCCGAGTCTCGCCGACTAAACATCCGCCCGCCGCCGATTGCCAGCCGAACGTTCGCGAGGCCTGGCTATCTCGCGAGCCGCTCTAGAATGTGGATCAGTTCGCTGTGTGCGCCGCTGTCTGGATCGCGAAATTCCGCGACCGTATGAGTATCGGCGAGACGGCTGAGGCGCAATAATTCGCGAAAGCGCTGGCGGCGGTTCAGCTGCAGCTCGGATGGGCGGTAGGTAAAGAAAAGCCGCGGCATCTCGCCCGCACCGAAGAGGTGACTGAATTCTGTCGCCGTTACATAAATCAGGAACAGGACCAGGATCCACAGCGAGATCGCCGAGAACCGATGCCACGAGAAAGTGGTGATCAGGAACGGGATGAAATCGCTAGGCGGCTTGCGCTCCAGTATTGAGAAATGAACAAAGCGTTCGAGCAGGCGGGCGATAAACACGATGACCCAATAGACCGCGGTCTTGAACAGGATCGGCGTGATCAACGGAGCGCGATCGTAGCGGCGAAGAAACGGCATCGCGTTGGCAACCAGCACCGCCTTGCCGACGACAAGCGCTGCGAGCGTGGCAAGCATGAAACTGCTGACTGCAATCGCATAATCGGCGACGAGCAAGTTCGTCGTAAACACGATAAAGTTGAAGCCGACAAAAAAGAAGATTGTCGGTGGCAATACTTGGCGAAACTCGTGCCACAACCGGTGGCCGACTCGCTCTATGAGGTTGGCCACGAGTTTAGGCCGCGGGACCGGCACCCTCGTCGGCCTACGCAATAAGTCATCATTCAGGACGGGTCTGACCCTCATGCGCGCTCTCCCCGGCAATAAGCCTCATTGGTTCGCGGGTATCGTAACGACGGGCGCACCCCCCTTGACACCTGTTTCCGAAATCGAGAACAGCAGCATCACGATCGCGAATGTCGACTTCGACTGGATGTCCGTGTCGGCAATCCAGAACCACCGACCGTCGTATTGCGCGGCAACAAAGGCGTCTTTCGGTGCAGCATCTCCTACGAGGATCCTGATCGGCGGACCGCTCAGGGGTTCCTCCGGTCGGGAGCTGACCGCCCCGGCACTGGCCTTCCCATCGACGACATCCGTCTCGGGAACCTGCACTGTCGCCGCAAATTCCAACATGATTTCCAGCATCGAGCGTGTCTTCATGTCGATTTCATTGTCTTTGCCCGAATACGCGCCGTAATACACCTTCAATTCCTGCAAATCGGGTTTTAGCCCGAGAAGCCTCGTCATTTCCTGACGTCGAGCGAGGGATGCCGGGTCTTTGTAGGGCGGGAACACAATTACCGCGCTCTCCGGACCTTCCTTTGGACGTTCGATGCGGATCTGGATAGTGTCGGCGAGCTGACTGTCTCGCACCAGTTTGACGAGCCGAGAAAATCGTGGATCGGCGGCCCGCCCGAGGCGGTTCGACCCGTTGATGAGGCCGTTGATGGAATCCAGCATGATCGGCATCGCCCGCTCGGCAGAATAGCCCGCCTGCAGGACGAATAGCACCGAACTCGGCGGAATTCGGCGTCATCAGCCTTCTCAAGAAATCCACCCCGGTAAGCGGCTGATAAACCACCGTGGGTCTATCTGTGTAGGTGCCCGCAGCGGTCGCGTTGCCGCTCGCCGTAAAAGGGCCGACGACGGCGGCATTGAAGTTTCCTGCGGTAAAGCTCCCACCGATCGTGCTCTGGAGCTGGTAGCCGGCGATGACCTGCGCCACTTCAAGAAAGATCGGCATATCGGCGTAACGCAGCTTCACAATATTGAGGAGTGTCTGCTCCTTCCACGAATTGCCGATAGCGCTCGCATAGTCGATCCTGTCGTGCGGCACGGTTCCCGGACCGATACTGGTGCAGGCCGCGGCCAATAGGCCGAGGATCGCAGCCGCGAGCTTTCGGGACATCGCTACTCTGCTAGGTAGCTTTCAGCTCGAACACGTTGAAGTGCCATGGATTGTGGTCGATAAAGAGGCCGGGCTCGATCGCTTCGTCTCCGTCGCGATCGTAGATTTCGGTCCCCATCAAATCGGCCAGGCGTATCTGTTTACCCTGCAGATCGGGAAAGGGCAGCGGCAGCCGGCATTGCGCGTGGTTGGCGGTATTGTTGACGACAATGACATAGCGGCTGCCATCGGCGCCGGCCCATGCAAAGGCGACAAAACACTCCGAGGTCCAATTGCCGGGTCCGGCCGGGTGTGGCTGGATTTGCGACCAGGCACCGTTGCGAAAGGCGCCAGTTTCCTTGAGCAGCCGCAACAGCTTGGCATAAAAGTCGGCGATTTCGGGATTTGTCGACGCGATCGGACCGCGGCAGAGATGGGTTGGGACGCGAACCCGGGCGCCCTCGAACTGGCCCTGATAAAAGAACCGCAGGCCCGGCGACAAAAAGGTAATGATTGCTGCCGCCTGGTGTTGCGGCCACGGGAATGTCGCCGCAGCGCGCGGCTCGTCATGGTTTTCGAGAAAGCGGGCGAGCTTGTCCTGGTAATCGAGCCCGGCGACCAGATGGCCGCGGATTGATGCGGCGTGGCTTTCCCGCAAACGGTCGTAGAGCCGCTTGTCGTAGCAATATTGAAAACCCTGATGCTGCAAACGTCCATTCGAGATCCCAATAGACCTCGGCCATAAAGGTGAAATCGGGGTATTGCGCATGAACTGCCGGAATCGCCTTTGGCCAAAACGGTTCCGGGGTCAATCCCCAAGTCCGCTGGAAGATGTCGGGCAATAGCAGCATCGCCATATCGCAGCGCACGCCGTCGCATTTCCCGGCGATTGCGACGAGTTCGTCAATCCGGGCCTGATGCAGTTGCGGGTTGGCGTAATTGAGCTGCAATGTATCCGGCCAGCCGGGAAAATTCGGATCGCGACCATGCGCCAATACTCGCGGCCCAAGATCGGTCTCGACTTGGATGTAATTTTCCGGTTTGTCTTCCAGAGCCTCCTCGCTGCCCTCGACAAAGTATTCGGGGCTGCCCTTCACCCAAGGATGGTCGAGTGCGGTGTGATTGGGCACAAAGTCGAGCATCAATTTGATGCCGCGCCGCGCCAGCCTTTCGCGGAAATGCGCCAACCCGGTCTCGCCGCCAAGTGCGTCACTGACCCTATAGGCAGTGATCGCAAAACCCGAACCGCAGATGTCGTCCTCGGTCAAATCGGGCAGAGCCGCGTAGAACTCGGCTCGCCATTCTGGGTGGCTGCGCGACACCGCGCGCCCGGCAGTGCCGATCTGCCACACGCTCAACAGCCAAATCCAATCGAAACCCTGCGCGGCAAAGCGATCGATCGTCGTGTCGTCGATATCGGCGAGCGTGACCCGTTTACCAGCCTCGCGTGACAGCCGCTCGAGCCAGACCCGGGTGTTGATCTGAAACAGCGACGGATAGCGCGGTGAGGCCGCCATCTCGTTTACCCCCTGCCTACGCGGTCTCGATCACTCGAGTGAACGCCGCCCCGCGGCCGCCCTTTAGAAAGCTCTCCGCATCGAGCTTGCCGAAGATGTCGATCAATCCGGCAACGACACCGGTCCAACCCGTCTGATGGCTGGCGCCAATCCCGGCGCCATTGTCGCCGTGAAAATATTCGTAGAACAGCAAATTGTCGCGCCAATGCGGATCATGCTGAAATGTTTCCGAGCCGCCGAACACCGGCCGTCGTCCGCTCTCGTTGCGCAGAAAGATGCGTGTCAGCCGATTGGCAATCTCATGCGCCACTTCGAAAAGGTTCATCAACTTTCCAGAGCCGGTGGGGCACTCGATTTTGAAATTGTCGCCGTAATACGCAAAGTAATGCATCAAGGCGCGGATGATCAGAGCATTGACCGGTATCCAGATCGGACCGCGCCAATTCGAGTTGCCGCCAAACATGCCGCTATCCGATTCCGCCGGCAAATAGCTAACCCGATATTCCTGACCGCCCGCCGTAAAGACGTAGGGGTGCTCGGCGTGATAGCGGGACAGCGAGCGGATCCCGTAGGTGCTCAGGAACTCGTTCTCGTCCAGCATGCGGGTCAGGATACGGCGCAGCCGTTCCTCATTTACGAGAGCGATGATGCCGCGCTCGGCGACCCCATAATGACCAACCCCGGTCGCATGGATGGACTCACGGAGTTCCGGCATGCGCCGCATACGGTCGGCGATGCCCGCTGTCAGTCTTGGGACCCGTTCACGCTGCCATTTGTCTACCGCCGTCGTGGCGCAGAGCGGAAGGAGACCCACCATCGAGCGGACCTTGAGCCGAGTGGCGCTTCCATCCGGCAAACGTAGGACATCGTAGTAGAACCCGTCCTCCTCGTCCCACATGCCGTCCGGGCCGAGCCCATTCATCGCGCGGGCGATCAGCACGAACTCCATTGCGTAGTTCGCCGCCAACTCCTCATAGGTCGAGTCGTGCGCCGCGAGTTCGAAAGCGATCTCGAGCATGTTCTGACAGAACAAGGCGACCCAGGCGGTGCCGTCCGCCTGTTCCAGATGGCCTCCGGTCGGCAGCGGCGCGCTGCGGTCGAACACGCCGATATTGTCAAGTCCGAGAAACCCGCCCTCGAATAGGCTTTTGCCAAATCGGTCCTTGCGGTTCACCCACCAACCGAAATTCGCGCTCAGCCTGCCAAACATCCGCTTCAGAAAATTGAGATCGGTCTGGCCGCGCACCGCCTGTTCCATGCGGTAGAGAAAAATTGTTGCCCAGGCCTGGACCGGCGGATTGACATCGCTGAAATTCCACTCATACGCGGGGATCTGCCCGGTGGGATGCAGGTAAGCCTGGCGCAAGCAGCAGATCGAGCTGCTGCTTGGCGAAATCGATATCGACAGTCGCCAATGCCAGCGTGTGAAAGGCCAGATCCCAAGCCGCAAACCACGGATATTCCCACTTGTCCGGCATCGAGATGATGTTGTCGCCGATCATGTGAAACCACTCGCGATTGCGCACCAGACGGGGCGTCGGCCGCATCGCGTCGAAGCCGTGTTCCTCGAGCCATCGATCGGTATCGTAAAAAAAGTACTGCTTGCTCCACAGCATCCCGGCCAATGCTTGCCGCATCACATTGGCTTCATCTCCGCCAACACTGGTCGGGGTAATCGCGCGGTAGAATTCGTCGGCCTCGCCGCGGCGTTGTTCGACGATCCGATCGAATTGATTGCCGAAGAGGTCCCGCGAGGCGGCGTTGCTCAAACGTAGTCGGATCGCCGCGGTTTCGCCGGCGGCTACATTCAGCCGATAATGCGCGGCGGCCTTGGTTCCCGTCTGAGCCGGGTTTACCGCGTCCTGACGGTTCGCCACGACATAGTTGTTGATCCCGTCCTTGACATAGGGTGTCGGGTTGGTTGTGCCGAAAATGCGCTCGTTATTGGTGTCGTTTTCGGTAAACAGCAGCGCCGGATTGCCATCGCAATGCAGCAGAAAATCGCCAAGCTCGGCATGCGACGTTTCGATCGTAACCGTGTTGGCTCCGGGCATTTGCCGCAAAGAGGGTTTGGGCTGTTCGGGCCACCAAGCCCAAATATTGCGAAACCACAGGGTCGGTAACACCTGCAGTTCGACTGCCTCAGGCCCCCGATTGGCTATACTGATCTTGATCAGGATGTCGGTCGGCGCCGCCTTCGCGTACTCGACAAAAACGTCGAAATATCGGTCCTCGTCAAAGATGCCGGTATCGAGCAATTCGTATTCCGCGTCGTTGCGGCCTCGTCGCCTGCTGGTCTCGACAAGATCACTGTAAGGATACGCGTTCTGTGGGTATTTATAGAGATACTTCATGTACGAATGGGTCGGCGTACTATCCAAGTAAAAATAATATTCTTTGACGTCCTCACCGTGATTGCCCTCGCTATTGGTCAGGCCAAACAGCCGCTCCTTGAGGATTGCGTCCTTGCCGTTCCACAAGGCGAGAGCGAAACACAACCGCTGATGGTCATCGCTAAAGCCGGCGAGGCCGTCCTCGCCCCAATGGTAAGCGCGGGAGCGAGCCTGATCATGCGTGAAGTAATTCCAGGCGTCGCCGTTGTCGCTATAGTCCTCACGTACCGTCCCCCATTGGCGCTCGCTGAGATACGGTCCCCATTGCTTCCACGGCACCCCGTTCTCGCGCGCTTCGTCGAGACGAATCTCTTCTGCCGTTTTCCCTGTCATTTGCTTGGTCTCCGCCGGCACGATCCCCTCCTGGAGCAAATCAGCCCTGAAGCCTTGTTCGTTTTAGCTGGCCACCACGTCTTCGAGCGATGCGCGAAGTTCCGCCGAGGCTCCGGTTTTGGCAAGCTGAATTGCCATTCAGAAAGCGCGAGTGGACGACATTCGGACATTGACCAAACCTTAAGGTTGTCCTAAAGGACGCCAGGGACGGTCTACGTCATGTCCCTTGGTGAGTTTTTGATATAGATCAGTGTCCCCAGCGAAAGCCGAACCAAAATTCTGCTGGCCAAAATCGGGAGCCCTAGAGATGACTGAAAAACACGAATGGGAAATAATGTCGCGTCGCAGGATGGTTTCCCTGTTGGGATTGGCAGCCGCGCTCGGCTTTGCAGTTCCAGGTAAAGAGGCTCAAGCGCAGACCCCCACCACCGCGGCCCCCACCACCGCGAGCGCCCGGCGACCGAGAGCAAGCCGCTCACATCCGGCGCAGCGCGGCGTCAGGAACGTCGCGGCGGGCGCGTGGAAAGGCGCTACGAGCGGCGCGGCGGCACGCCAGCATCAAAGCAACCTGCACAAGCCCCGGCCGCACAAGCCCCGGCAACGCAACCCCCGCCGGCACAAAAATAGTAGAAAAGTGAAAGAAAGAGGAGACAAAGCCGTGCAAAGAGCGATTGGATTACTATCGATCCTCGTCTTTTTCGGTTTGCTTGCTACCGTGGATGCGCAAACCGCTTCACCCGCCGGAACCGCATTTGACGGCACATACCGTTTCGTCTCCGCGACAAAAGTCACGCCGATGTATACATCGAGTAAAGGGGATATGGCCCCTTGCCCGAACCGGACGCCGGGTCCGCTCACGATCGCGCAAGGCCATGCGCGATACACGACCGAAACAGGTTATGAGCTTTCGGGAACGGTCGGACCGCAGGGCCAATTGGCGATGCGATCGGTTCCCGTTTCAACCGGCGGGTCCCGGCCACTCGAGATGGACGCGACCGGTGGCATCGATGCGCATGGTAACGCTCATGCGCGGCAGCGCGCGAGCGCTTGCAGTTATGACTTTGTCTGGCAAAGGTCGTAAAGACGTATAGACGCTAGAAGCAAAAAATCTCTGCGCAGGCGGGCAAGAACCCGCCTCGTAGAGGAATACCAATTGTCCGACGAGGCGCGTTGGGCGCAACAGCGCCTTCAGCTTGACAAAGAGCATCTCGATCGGGCTGTAGTCGGCGAGGGGGCGGCAGGTAGAATAGCACGGCGCCGGCCGCTGCGATGGCATCGCGCATCCTGGCGACTTCAACGGCACCTTTGGGCGATTTTCGCTCATCCCACCACATCCGGGGATCCCGGAACCGCAAAATTTCGAACTTATCCAGCTGGACAACGCTCCAGGATCGCGAGCGGCTGCTCAAGATGTACTTCCCGATGAGCCGAACGGAGGCCAGAGCGGAACGGGTGTCGATCTAATCGCGGCGGCGGGTGGAGGGTAAAGGTTTCGAACGGGGCGAGCTGAACCGAGAAGTAGGTCTGATAGGCCTGATACCCGATCGGTCCATTGCCGAGCTCGTTCTCGTGGTTGCCGGCCGAGGGCATCCAGGGGCGTTTACGGGCGCTGCGGCTGTTGTTCTCCCAGAAATCCCACCAGGTCCGCACCCGGTCTTCGGCCAGGTTGGCGTAACAGAGATCGCCGTTGAACAGATGGAACAAAGGCTGCAGCCGCTCGACGCCGAGCGTGGTGTCGCCAGCCGCTGGCGAGCCGAGATTGTCGTTCACATAGAGGGTTTTCGGCGGCGTCACCCCGGCGGGGGGCGGTAGGTATGCCTTGCCGAGGGTCGGCGTGCCCTGATCACCAAAGCTGGTGAAGGTGAACGGCGCGCGACCACGCGGAGCGGTACGGAAGGTGGCGAACTCCGGATCGGCGCCGTCATGCATTGCTGCGTAAAGATAAGGGGTGTCGGCGCGCAGCCCGCCGAGCTTCGCGTGATAGGCGTAGACCACCTGGCCAGACTTTGCGTCGGTGTAACTGGCCGGTTTCGCCGCGGTGGTTTGCTCGAGCTTGCCATCGAGATGCCCGAGCACGACACGGGGATTGCGAACCGGCTGCAGTGCGTGCCAGGACACGACGATCTCGGAGGACGCATCCGCGCCAAACTGCAGATGCAGTCCGGCGACCGGAGGTGTCGCATACCGGCTCGGGCGATGGTGGTGACGAGGGTGCGGCCGTAGCTTCCCCAGCTCCGATCAGGGGCGCCACTATCATGGTCCCCCCTGCGATGCCCGCGGCGGCAATTAGCCGACGACGACTAAGTTCCAGGTTAAATCCGCTGTCCGGTGAGGTCATGGCCGCGAGTTATCCCCAAGATCGGAGCGAGTTTGTCGGCAATGAAACGTCGACGGAAACCACAGGCATCGGTAGCGATCAGTATTCGCATGGCGTCGCACCGCTCAGGACGGCAATCGCATCAGTGGCTGTCCCATGCGAATGACCGCACCCTGCTGCACCAAGTCGCAAAG
Source organism: uncultured Alphaproteobacteria bacterium (assembly GCA_963735445.1). GTDB lineage: Bacteria > Pseudomonadota > Alphaproteobacteria > ATCC43930 > CGMCC-115725 > AP-15. Next base: position 130,608 of record CAVTLC010000045.1, on the reverse strand, counting down.
GGTGACGCCCGTCGGTGCAAATACGATGATGGTCGATCCGTGTTGAAACCATCCCATTTCTTGCCCCTTGCTCAGTGAAGCCCGACAGGGAATTTCGGCCTCTCCGCGGTACTGCATGTTCAATAGGACATCGAGAAAATGCAGGCGAATACTGGCAACCAGAATCGCGGCCACTGGGACCAGGGTGACCACAATGCCGGATGGACGGAGCTTTACGGCAATGACTGCCCGCTCATTCTTGCAGAACAATTTTGCTATGCGATTGAGCGCGATCGGATCGACGTTCCAAGTATCGCCGGAAATGTACCTGACCTTTTCGATTGTGCAGTCGTATGGCGCATGGAAGCGGTGATACATGCTCGGCGTCAGCCGCAACGTGACATATTCGCCATTGCGATAGAGATCCCCGAGTTGCCGGTCGATCAGCAAATCCTGCAATGTGTAGGAAAATCCTTTGGCTTGGATCAGCTCGTCGCTGTCGATCCGTCCGCAGGCTCCGACAATCGCATCGCAGGGGCTGGTTATTATATCCGGGTTGCGGTCGATCGGGCGCGCGCCGGGCTTCAGCTCTCGCGTGAAGCACGCGTGCAGGCTCGTGAAATGCCGGGTTCGCGCGTCGCTCAGGTCGAGATCGGCGAATTGCCGCCAAATCGCAATCGAGGCGCGAGTTAGCAATGGCGCCTCGATCTGGCTGAACCAACCGAACAGCCGCGTCGCTAGCTGACGCGGAATACGGTTCGCTAGCAGAAAGCTGAAATCCTCCCAGAGCCGGATTTGGGTGGATGTCCCTCGCACTGTCATAATCACGTAACAAGTGTCGAATAAGGACCACGTCGATGAAGGCGGCTATCACCAAAATCGGCGGCTATGGTCTGGGCGCAATAAGTGTGGCGGCGTCGGCGGGCGGCCTGAGGGCGCGGCTTCAGCTGTCCAAGGCAAAGCACCGATCGCTCGCCGGGCACCCGCGCATCGCCCGCTTTGTGGGCTCGCTGGTACCGTTCTATCAGTACGACGAAGCACGGTTCTTCAGTGCCGACGCAGCACCCGAGGCAGTGGTAGCGCACCGGCGCGCCGATTTTGCCCGGCTCTCCGAACTCTACCGCAAACGATTTGCCAGCACATTGCAGCTGACAGCCAAAGCCACCGACCTGATCTCGGATCTGCAATTCACCGAAACTTATCGGGTTCCGTTTCAGTTCAGCCGCCATGTGCGGCGGCACTTGCCGGTGGGCGCGTTTATGCAATCGTCGTCGGGGGTCACGACAACCGACCTCGACGGAAATTTGTTCTACGATCTTACCGGCTCTTACGGCGTCAATCTGTTCGGCTACGATTTCTACAAGGAGTGCATCGACCGCGCCGTCGATCGGGTGCGTGCGCTCGGCCCGGTATTGGGTCCCTATCATCCGGTAGTCGCCGATAACGCCGCGCGCCTCGCGCGCCTGTCCGGCATGGACGAGGTTTCGTTTCACATGTCCGGAACGGAGGCCGTCATGCAGGCGGTCAGGCTCGCGCGCTACCATACCGGGCGCTCCCACCTGGTGCGCTTTTGCGGCGCCTATCACGGCTGGTGGGGTGAAGTGCAGCCGGGTTTGGGCAATCCGGCGCCGGCGCATGAAACCTACACGCTGAAGGACATGTCCGAGGCCGCGCTGCGCGTGCTGCGCAGCCGACGCGATATCGCCTGCGTCCTCGTCAACCCGGTGCAAATCATGCACCCGAACAATGCCGCGCCTGCGGATTCGACGTTGGTCGACAGCACCAGGCAGGCTCGTCTCGACCGCGCGGCCTATGCCGATTGGCTGAAACAACTCCGCGCGGTCTGCACCGAGCGCGGCATCGTGTTGATCTTTGACGAGGTCTTTGTCGGCTTTCGACTGGCCCCCGGCGGCGCCCAGGAATATTTCGGCGTCCATGCCGACCTCGTCACCTACGGCAAGACCCTCGGCGGCGGCCTGCCGATCGGCGCGGTCTGCGGGCGCAAGCACCTGATGAAGCGTTTCCGCGAGGATCGACCCGCCGATATCTGCTTTGCGCGCGGCACGTTCAACTCGCACCCGTACGTCATGGCGGCGATGAACGAGTTTCTGCGGCGCCTTGAAGAACCGGCGATCACGGCACTCTACTGCGATCTCGATGAAACCTGGGATCGCCGCGCCGCGGCCCTCAATCGGCGCCTCGGCGACGCCCGGTTGCCGGTACGGGTGGCCAATCTTTCGTCGATTTGGACGATCTATTACACACGGCCTTCCGCCTATAATTGGATGTTCCAGTACTACTTGCGGGCGGAAGGCCTGGCATTGAGCTGGGTTGGAACCGGCAGGCTGATCTTCAGCCTGAATTATACGGAAGCCGATTACCAAGCGGTTGCCGACCGCTTTGTTACGGCTGCCGAAGCAATGCAACGGGGCGGCTGGTGGTGGGAGGACCCGCTCGCCAGCAACCGACAGATAAAGCGCCGGATTTTGCGCGAGATGATCGCTCATCGGTTGTCGCCGCATTGGAGTCGGCCGGCGACGAGCTGAGCAACCCGCCCTAGCATTGAGTTGCAGTGTCTCAGTTCCCGGCCGCTCTGTTCCAGGCCTCAGTTGCTCTGCCCCACAGCTACCGGGTCCTCGAGATCGCCGCGCAACAGGTAATACGGCGCCTTGTGATAAAGTTTAATGTCATGGAACGGGTCGGTAATGATTTTAACTGCCCAAACCAATCCGGTCTGCAGGTCTCTAATAAAGAACAGCTGGATCGATCGCAGAATTACCCCGGCGACCCCGATAAACAGCCAGCACATGCCAATCTGATGGACGAACCCGAGTGCGCTTTCCCATGGTCTGATCATTCCGAAAAACGTTGGCTTGAAATATAGCGGCAGCGGAGACAACGCCCAGATCGACAATAAAACGACCTTACGGCGAAGATTATAGCCGACCTTGACCTCTTCTTTATATTCGTGCGTAACATCGTTTACCGTATCGTAATCCTTCGGCTCAAAAAAGAAATGGCCGATCTGGCGGCTGGTCATTGACACGATCCACCCAGTCATAGCGGCGATCGCCGGGTCCCAGAACAGCAAAAAATACATAAAAACAAAGCTGGTCGCGCTGAACAGGTGAAGCGATTGGTTGACTAGGCTATGATGATAGTAACGGTGATCGTCCCAGCGCTGAAGTTTCAGCGTCTGCATGAAACCACACATCCGCACATCCCCCTTTTCACAAATGCGGGCAAAGTCAGCCGAGAATCCGCCGGTCGGCGGCGCTCAAATTCCGGCCTGTTGTTCGGATTTGACAAATCTCAGCAAAGAGAAATGACCAAACGGCGGCATCGGCCGGCGCTCGATCAGGCGCACGTCTTGTCGCCGTTCGATCCAGCTGGCGAATTGGCCCCACGGAAACTCCAACCGCCATCCGAGCCGACAAACGACCGGTTGCAGTAACCGTTCGACCAGACGCCGGAAGCCGGCATCCGCACCGACGCGGCTCAGCAGAATTATCTCGCCGCCGAGCCTGAGCATTCGGGCACACTCATCGAGCGCGGCTTCTGGGTTCGGCGCGGTCGAAATTACGTGATTCGCCACGACGACGTCGAACGAGGCATCGGGAAATGACAGATGCTCCGCGTCCATGACCTCCAGCTTCTCGACATTAGTGAGGGACAGCTCCGCCACCCGTTTCTGCGCCTTGCGGAGCATCGCCTCGGAAAGATCGATCCCGACAATGCGATTCGCCGAGGAATAGCTGGGGAGCGAGATACCGGTGCCGACACCGACTTCGAGAATTCGGCCTCCGACCCGCTCGGCTGCGACGATCGCCGCCCGCCGCCCGCGCTCGAAAACCGCGCCAAAGACCAGATCATAGACGGGCGCCCAGCGCGCATAGGCCCTACGTATGCTGATTTCGTCCAGCTCTGCGGACAATTCCTTGCCAACTACACCCGTCACCAAAATCCTGCCGTCGTCACTGTTCAAGGATGTAACAAAAAGTTAGCCATCTATTGTTACGCCACGATGTAAGAAATATTGCGCTTCGATGGCGGCATCTCTCCCGAACCATGTGCTCGTATGCTTTGGCGAGGTATGAGAACCGATTCTAGAGTGGCTCGGTACTGTTGCTGCACTCTCGGGGTCGCAATCACCTCGACTGATCGAGAGCGATATGACAACCGTTCAGCGTCGCGCGCGCCTGCTTTTTGCGCATCTAATGGACGCTGCGAACAATCGGATGGTTTCGGTCGTCACCACTCTTGGTAGCGCTCGTTCCAAATGGCGGTGTGGATCCTTGCCTTTAGCCGCCACATAACGACCGTAAATTCCGGCAGTGTTGAACGGTAACGCCGGCGCTGTGGTGCGGCTGAGGGCAACGATCCGCCCCGCCGCCTCGGCCAAATCTGACGCCCGATGCCCGAACCGGAATCGCCCTGTGCTAAGCGATCGGAGATTATTAGTGCCGGCGTGGTTCCCAGAGTCTTCCGATGCTCGACTAACCCTGAACACGCGTGGCGTGGTCCGACACGTCAATAGTATTTGTATCCAGCCGTCACGCATTTGGACGTGGATGGCAAGCTTGCGCTTCCACGCCGCTAATCAAAGATTCACCGTAGCAGCCAGCATGTTGATATTTGTTTTACCTTTAACCGAGTAGGATCGAGCAACGGCAGATGGAGGTCCGTGTACCTGCATTTATCGTCGCGAGGCAGATGATGAACCGCCTATCCATGTTGGTTACGCCGAACGGACAATGGGTCCTTGCAGGCAGCGACGAGTTTCTGGCTGCCCTCGGCGATCCGGATCCGGATTACGATGCGACATCATTCGCAGTCAAAAATCTCGGCTTTATCAAATTTCAGATTCTGGAACAGTCACTGATCGAGATCGAACTGCACCCCAGTACGGTCGAACTGCCCGCACTCCTCGCGGTTCAACAGAAATTGCTGCGCTCGGCGGTTCGACTGTTTCGCGTTAAATATTTCGAGAATTCATGGCATTCGGAAATTTTTCCGGCGGCAGAGTTAGCGGTGACGCGTCTTTCCGAGCTGTGTGCTCCAAAATTCTTGCCATCGATCCACGAGAGATTTTTAGTTGAACCTCAGGATTTCTCGAAGCTCTACGATACCGGCGATAGCCCATTGCAGCTGTTCGCACAAAAGTGGCGGATGTCTTTTGCCCATTTTGACCCGAGCGTCATATCGTTTGCCGAAAAACAGCAACTTCTGTCTCGATTGATAATTGTGGGGGTGAAGCTACCCGATGACGACCCGGTCTTTCGGTTCATCGGAGACGGCCACGCCAACTGGCTCGACGAAAATTACCATTTCAATGCGATTGGAGAGAAGATCGGCAACCAGCCGGACAAGGACTATGGAGCGTGGCTCACCGAGTTTTATAAAAGCGTGGCCCAAACTGGTCGGCCGCGATACGACTACGTGACTGCAACGATCCAACGAGGAAAAGGAACTCACGTCACTCGCTACGAAAGACTGCTGCTGCCGTGGAAGACGTCTTCCGACGAAGTTCTTGTGACGCTGTCCTCCCGCGGTTTGCCGGAAAATAGCGTATCAGCGGACCCTTCTTCTCGGCCGGAAAGCTCAATCGTCAGGAATTCGGCCATGTCTTCGTAAGCCTCCTCAGCCGAGAGGTAGGCGAGGACGACCTCCAAATTTCCCCATTGCGAACCCGGGAAAAAGATGCTGCGGCTCGCGTGCTTATAGCCGTATCCGGAACTCACGCCTTTCTCTATTAAGATCGGCGCGACGAGGGCGATCGCCCAATCCACGGGCCAGCGGGCGAGGGCATAGGCCCTTCCCAATCTGGCAAGCAGGTGAGACAGGCGATGCCCTCGAAAGTCCGGCCGAATCCAATGCGCACCAGCGCAGAGCGCTACACCCGTTATCAGTTTTGCAGCTGGTGCGGTGACGAGGCAGCACTGGTCTGCCTCGCAGCCAGCGTAAAACATCGAACGTGCTTGTTCTTGCAAGGTGGTCTCAGGCCAATAATACACTCTGCCGGCTTGAGTGAGGACTATTTCTCCATGCTCGTCTTCACCCGAGATCCAATACGAATTGTCAGGAGTTAGGTCGTTATATTGTGGGTCGTACGTCTTAACCAATGGAAACCACGTCTGTCTGGCGACCTGCTGGCGGTTTATATAATGCAGTTCTTCAAAATCGTGACGAAGCCGCAAGTGTATTCCCAGCTGTCGCGCCGCCTTATCACCCTCCAGTACAAACTTCGCCAATAAACGCGCCGGGCCGTGCTTGATGGTCAGAGCGTCCGGCAGTCGAAGGTTGTTCTGCGGGACAATATTCGGGTAAATCAGCGCCATCGGGGGCTCCTTACATTAAAGCAACATCTTGGGCCGGCTAACTGCGATCGCACTGCGGATGATCTTATCGGGGTGGCAAAGGAACCGAGCCACTGCCTAGCCGAACTGCACTTCCTCGGTTGCTCGATCCCGAATGATGACCCTGTGACTTTCGCTCTCAGAGTTAGCAGCCCGTAACCGCGACCAAGTATTGACTTAAGATTAACAGTAATCCCGCGTCTGTCAATTAAAATTCAAATATTTACCATCTTATCCAAGTAACCTTCACCAGGTAGTTGCAGTATAAGGCGGACTGATTTGCGATATATAGTCGATTTTATGACGTCCTCTTGACGTCATGAGCCCGTAAAACGAGAGGCCTGTCGACGAGCAGTGATTACCCGAATATCCATTACAGGACGAATTATCTCCAAACTGTGTGTTTTCATTGACTATATGACGAGTAATTGACGATCTGTTGCTCTCGCCTCAAAGTCGATTACGAATGTGGGGCAGATGACGGCGGCCACAATCGGCAAAGCCCAAAGGTCGCCGGGTCAAGCCCGCTGCCGAACCGAGTGGCACGATCTCCGACGGCCAGCAGCGTAGAGATTGCACGCTTGTTTCCGTTGCCCGGGCGATGCATTGATGGCTGTCCAAGCGCTCGGAGCAAGAGATCAGGAATGCAGAGCCTGTGGTCCGATAATGAGGCGGAGCGGCTGGTACAGCACTATGCCGGCCAGGGGATCGGCGAGGACGTGGCGTTGCGCGTCTACACCTCGCGGCTGCTGGGCGGCGATCCAAAACTGGTGCTGCACGGTGGCGGCAACACCTCGGTCAAGACCGTCGTAAAGGACCTCGTCGACGAGGACGCGGAGGTTTTATGCGTCAAGGGCAGCGGCTGGGACATGGCGGCGATCGAACCCGCCGGCCTCCCGGCGGTACGGCTTGCTCCGATCCGGAAGTTGCGCCAGCGGGAGCAATTGTCGGACGAGGAGATGGTGCGGGTTCAGCGCGCTAATTTGATCGATCCCGGCGCTCCCAACCCGTCGGTCGAAACCTTGTTGCACGCTTTTTTGCCGCATAAATTCGTCGACCATACCCATTCGACGGCGGTCCTCGGCATCGCCGATCAACCCGACGCCGCCGAGCAATGCGCCGATCTGTATGCCGGCCGGTTGGGGCTCGTTCCCTACATTATGCCGGGTTTCCAGCTTGCCAAAAAAGCCGCCGAAGTCTTCGAGCAAGATCCCGAGGTCGAGGGCCTCGTCCTGCTGAAACACGGGATTTTTACCTTCGGCGACACCGCGCGCGCCGCTTACGAGCGGATGATCGCGGCCGTATCGCTGGCGGAACAACGGCTGTCTCGGCGGCGCAATACGGTCGTCTTTCCGGCTGCCCCTCAGCCGGCCGCGATTGCCGCCGTCGCCGAGGTCGCGCCGATCCTGCGTGGCGCCTGCGCCCTCCCTTCCCCGCTCGAGGACGGCGCCTATAAGCGCTTCATTCTCGAATTCCGCACCGGCCCGGCGATCCTCGATTATGTCAATGGCGCCGAGCTCGCGCGCTATAGTCAGGCCGGCGTTGTTACCCCCGATCACACGTTGCGAACCAAAAATTTCCCGCTGATCGTGCCGCCCCCTGAGCAGGGACGACTCGACGATTTCCAAACCGCTGTGCGCGCTGCTGTCGATCGGTTCGCGGCCGAATACCATGCTTATTTCGCGCGCCACAATGCACGCCAGGCAGTAGCGAAACGCGAGCTCGATCCGATGCCGCGGGTGATCCTGGTGCCGGGATTGGGATTGTTCGGGCTCGGGCGGCAATCGGCTCGCGACGCGCGCATCGCCGCCGATATCGCGGAGTCGACAGTCGCGACGATAACCGATGCCGAAGCCATCGGCCGCTTCGCGCCGGTCGGCGAAGCCGATATGTTCGATCTTGAATATTGGTCGCTCGAACAGGCAAAGCTGGGCCAGGCGGCCGAGAAACCGCTTGCCGGCCAGATCGCGGTCGTGACCGGGGGTGCGGGAACAATCGGCTTTGCAATCGCCCGGGCAATGGCCCGCGCCGGCGCCGAATTGGCGGTGCTCGACATCAATGGTGAAGCCGCCACCGCCGCGGCGAAGCAGCTCGGCGGCGCCGCACTCGGGCTTGCCTGCGATGTTACCGATCCGGCTTCGGTGCGGGCTGCTTTTGAACGCGTTGTCGCCGAATTCGGCGGGGTCGACATCGTCGTCTCGAACGCCGGCGCAGCATGGCAAGGGCGAATTGGCGAGGTCGAGGACGCGGTATTGCGCCGCAGCTTCGAACTCAACTTTTTCGCGCACCAGACGGTGGCGCAAAACGCTGTTCGCATCATGCTGGCGCAAGGCACCGGCGGCTGCCTGTTGTTCAACGTCTCGAAACAGGCGGTCAACCCGGGCCCGAATTTTGGCCCCTATGGTCTGCCCAAGGCCGCGACCCTCGCCTTGATGCGGCAATATGCACTCGATTACGGGGCCGAGGGCATCCGGGCCAACGCAGTCAACGCCGACCGCATCAAGAGCGGATTGTTAACCCCCGAGATGATCGCCGCTCGTGCGGCAGCGCGCGGCGTTAGCGAAGCCGACTATCTCGCGGGCAATCTGCTCGGCCGCGAAGTCACCGCCGACGATGTCGCGCAAGCTTTTCTCGCCCACGCGCTGGCGCTCAAAACCACCGCCGACGTCACCACCGTCGACGGCGGCAACATCGCCGCCGCGCTGCGTTGACGCCCTCGCGCTGCCCGCCGCGGACCTATTTCAGCGCTCGCGGCCGGGGTAGCTGACGGCGAGACCGGCGCGGGCGTCCTGCTGGATGCCGTATTGCGGGAACGGGTAGCGCAGACCGTTTTTTGACAACGCCTCCATGCCGGCGATCGCCTTGTCGAGGTAGTCGGGCGGCAGGGCCATCAGCATCTCATCGTCGAGCACGCCGCCATAGCGGCGCTCGGCAAAGCACGGGATCGACAGGCTCGGCTCGCGGGTCTTTAGCGCGCGGCCCCAGGAATTGGCGCAGGCGGATTCGCCGACGACACTCCAATCGAAGCGCTTGTAGCCCGCCCATTGCAGGCCGTTGATGAAATAGATCATCGCGCCGGGCGTCGCGTAGAACAGCGCGATGTCGGGCGGATCGAGCCGGCCCGAAGCAAGCGGCGCCACCGCCAAAGCCTCGTAGCGGCCGTCGGGTACGCATTCCATCGCCGCCTGATGAGCGCTGGCATCCTCGGGCGTGCTGTACCAGACCCCGACCATATGTTGCCCGGAACGCCACGCCGCGTCCTTGGCGCCGCCGAGCCCGACCACCGCGCGGCATTGCGCGCCGACCAGATCCTCGGCTGTGAGCCCGACGGTCCAGCCGAGCCGCGCCGCCTGAGCCACGATCTGGTCGAGTGTGTGGATCGATGTCGGGCGGCGGATGCGCGGGATTGCCTCCATCTCTGCGCTATCCTCGAACAATTTCATGCCGAACGGGATCGAGCGCAACCGCAGCAGCCGTTCGAGATCGAAGGCGAGTTTGGGCCAATCTTGGGTCATCTGGGCATTCCTTCAGAGGCAGTGCGGACAAAACGGCCGGACGCTCGCCGCGCGGCTGCGCCGTTGCGTGGTCCAGCGATATTTATCACATCGAATGGAACCGGTAGGAATTCGGGGAGTTCGGCCCCACAGTGAGCGGCGAGGCTGCAGAAGCATCCGACCTGCTCGCGCGGCACGGTCGGATCCTGCGAAGCGAAAGGTACCGCAATGCGCGTCTTCTGCGTCCATCCCGGCCCGCTCACCTATTCGCAGATATTTTTACGGCTCGAGCCGATCGGCCTCGAACTCGTGGCCGGCGCGGCGCGGCAGGCCGGTCACGCGGTCCGGCTGCTCGACTTGCAGGTCGAAGACCAGCGCGCCTATTTCCGCACGCTTGAGCGCTGGCGCCCCGATGTTGTCGCGTTCGGCTGCAACTATCTGGCGAACGTGCCGGAGATCGTCGATTTGGCAAAGACGACGAAGGCGCGTTTCCCCGGCGTCTTTATCTGCGTCGGCGGGCATAGCGCCTCGTTCTCCGCCGCGGCCATCATCGATCACAGCGCCGGAGCAATCGATTGCGTCCTCAAAGGCGAGGGCGAGGCAACGATCCCGCTGCTGCTCGCGGCGATCGAAACCGGCAGCCCGCTCACGACGGTCCCCGGCGCGGTAAGTGCAGCCGGCGAGGGGCCGCAGCCGGCCTTTGTCCATTCGCTCGATGACGTGATGCCGGCGCGCGATTTGTTGCGCTACCGCCGCAAATACTTCGTCGGCATTCTCGACCCGTGCGCGTCGATCGAATTTTCGCGCGGCTGCCCGTGGGATTGTTCGTTTTGCAGTGCGTGGACGTTCTACGGCCGCAGCTATCGCCTGGTCAGTCCCGAGCATGTCGTCGAAGATTTGCGGCGGATCCGTGAGCCCGGCATCTTTGTCGTCGACGATGTCGCGTTTGTCCATCAGAGCCACGCGATGGAATTGGGCGAGCGGATCGCCCGCGCCGGCATCAAGAAACGCTATTACCTCGAGACCCGAGGCGATGTGCTGTTGCGCAACAAGGAGGTGTTCCGCTTCTGGAAAAGCATTGGGCTGCAATATCTTTTTCTCGGGGTCGAGGCGATCGACGAGGATGGGCTGCAGCGCTATCGCAAGCGCACTTCGCTCGGCCGCAATTTCGAGGCCTTGGAATTCGCCCGCTCGCTCGGCCTGATCGTCGCGATCAACCTGATTGCCGACCCCGATTGGGACCACGAGCGCTTTCGCATCGTGCGCGAATGGGGCCTTGATGTCCCCGAAGTCGTCAACCTCAGCGTCAACACGCCCTATCCGGGAACCGAGAGCTGGCTGACCGAGGAGCGGGCTTTGACGAGCCGCGACTATCGGCTCTACGACATTGCGCATGCGGTTTTGCCGACGCGCCTGCCGCTCGACGAATTCTATGAGGAACTGGTAACGACGCAGCGCGCGTTCTACCGCAAATTCGCCGGCTGGCGGGCGGCGTACACCGCGGCCAGTACCGTCGCCCGCCAATTGCTGCGCGGCCACCCCAATTTCCTAAAGAGCCTCTATTTGCTGGACAAGCTCTATCGCCCGGAACTGCTGCTCGCCGACCACAACATGCCGATCGATTACGAGATACCGGCTCCGGCGCGGCGCACCGCGGTGCATCCGTCGAACACCGCAGCGCTCTACATTCATCCGCCGCGCGGCCGCAAAGGGCGGGCGATCGATGCCGCCACCGAGGACTTTGTCGAGGCCACCCGGGTCGGCGGCACGCCTTAAGCCGCGCCGCGATACAATAACTTCGGACGGATCACCGCTTGCCTCTTCAGGGCGGCGAGGCTCTATATCAGCGCAGCAACGGCGAGAGGGAAAGCGCGATGCGGTTTCTCGGGGTCCATCCGGGCCCTCTCATGTACACAAAGATTTTTCTGCGGCTCGAACCGCTTGGCCTCGAACTCGTCGCCCAGGCGGTGCGCCAGGCCGGTCACGCCGTCGCGCTGATCGACTTGCAGGCCGAGGACCATCGCGCCTATTTCCGGATGATCGAGCGCTGGCGCCCCGATGTCGTCGCCTTTTCCTGCAATTATCTGGCGAACGTCCCGGAAATCGTCGACCTGGCAAAGGCGACAAAGGCCCGTTTCCCCAATATTTTTATCTGTGTCGGCGGCCATAGCGCCTCGTTTACCGCGATCTGCCATCCTCGTCCACGGAGCGGGTGCCATCGATTGCGTCCTCAAGGGTGAGGGCGAGGCATCGATGCCGTTGCTACTATCGGCGATCGAACGGGGCGAGGACCCCGTCACTGTCCCGGGGGCGGTCACCGCCAGCGGCGACGGGCCGCCGCCCACCTTTGTTCATTCGCTCGACGAATTGACCCCGGCCCGCGATCTGTTGCGCCATCGCCGCAAGTATTTTATCGGCACGCTCGACCCTTGCGCTTCGATCGAGTTTTCCCGCGGCTGCCCGTGGGATTGCTCGTTTTGCAGCGCCTGGACCTTTTACGGCCGCAGCTATCGCCTGGTCAGTACCGAACGGGTGATCGAGGACCTGCGCTCGATCCGCGAGCCGGGCATCTTTATCGTCGATGATGTGGCCTTTATTCACGAGCGCCACGGCCTCGAAATCGGCGAGGCGATCGCCCGCGCCGGCATCAAAAAGCGCTATTACCTCGAGACTCGCGGCGATGTGCTGTTGCGCAACAAGGAGGCGTTTCGGCTGTGGGCGCGGCTTGGATTGGTGACGATGTTTCTCGGTCTCGAAGCGATCGACGAAGCCGGGCTCAAGAAATACCGCAAGCGCGTCGCTCTCGACAAAAACTTCGAGGCGGTCGAATTCGCCCGCTCGCTCGGCGTCAACGTCGCGGTCAATTTGATCGCCGACCCCGATTGGGACCACGAGCGCTTTCGCATCGTGCGCGAATGGTGCCTGGAGATGCCCGATGTCATCAACCTCAGCATCAATACCCCCTATCCGGGAACCGAGAGTTGGGTCACCGAGAGCCGCCGGCTCGAAACCCGCGACTACCGGCTGTTCGACATCCAGCACGCGGTGTTGCCGACACGATTGCCGCTCGCCGAGTTCTATGAGGAATTGGTGACGACCCAGCGCGCGATCCTCAAAAAACACCTCGACTGGCACCAGCTGGTCGACGCCGGCGGTATCGTGGCCCGGTTGTTAATGCACGGCCAGACCAACTTTGTGCGCAGCCTGTTCCAGATGAACAAGGTTTACCGCCCCGAACTGCTGCTTGCCGATCACGACAGACCGGTAGCCTACCAGATCCCGCTGCCGCCCTCCGCACCCGAGCGGCGAGTCAACCCCGCTTCGCTTTATATCCACGCGCCGCGCGGGCGTCGCGGGAGAGCGATCGACACCGCGACCGAGCAATTCGTCGACGAAACCCGTATGGGGACAAGCGCATAATTACGCCGGCTCGTGGCGCGCGAGACGCAACTCGGGAGCGCTGTTCTTCCCCACATACGACCGCTTATTATTCGATGCCGGCGCAGCTGATTTGGCATTCTCGTCCCCACCCGGAGGGTCAGGCAAAGGCGCAGCTTGCGGCTACGACCGCCGGGTCTCGTCGCGGTAGAGGCTCAGCGCCTTCATGACCGGGGCGTCGCTGAAGCTGAACAAGAAGGCCGGGTGGTCGCCGGTATTGACGTGCTCGCAAAAGGTCCAGGTCGGGACCGTGAACACGTCCTTGTCTTCCCAGTCGAGCCGTTCTTCGCCCACCACCGAATAGCCGGCGCCCTCGATCACGTGATAATTTGTGCAGCAGACTTGGCGGCGTGCCCGCGTCTTCTCACCGGGGCGCAGCAGCTGCATGTGGCAGGCGATCGTCGGCATGACCGGTCCGCCGGTGACCCGGTTCTTGTATTCGAGGATGATCTCCTCGCCGGCCGCGGCGGTATTGGCGGCAGCGCGGTCGCTGCAGCGCAGCCCGCATCTCCGACATCGGGTAGTGCCACTGCGAGGCGTTGACGGCGGCGCCAAAGTCTTGCCGCTCCTGGGGGTACTCTTCATAGAACCCGGCTTCGAGCATCCGCACCAGCGGTGTGTCGAGGCCGTCGAGCCAGATCATCGGCGCATCGGTGTCGTTGGCGTGGTCGTGCCAGCACCAATTCGGGGTCAGCACGAGATCGCCCGGGTACATCGGGACGCGCTCACCGTTCACGACCGTGTAGCCGCCCTTGCCCTCGATGATCAGGCGAAGCGCCGCTGCGGAGTGGCGATGGGCCCGGGCAATCTCGCCCGGCATCACGATCTGGATGTTGGCGACAAGCGTGTTGCTGGCAGCCCCGGGCAGCTCGGGGTTGGTCAGACGCAACACCCGGCGCTCGGCCTGCGCGGTGCCGACCAGCTCGGCCGCCCGCATCGCTTGCGGCCGCAGCTCCCGCCAATGCCACAAGTATGGCATCGCCTTACTTTGCGGCTCGATGCTGATACCGCCGCCGATCCAGGCGGGCGTCACATGCTGCGCGGCCAATTGCGAATAGTAGTCCTGCAGCTCTTCTTGCGAGGATTGGATGTCAGACAGCTCCAGCATTGAAGATCCTCCCTTTCACATTACCCATCCATTATTCCGGACGAAAGCGTCCTGAAAGCAGGAACCCAGGGGTCTCCGATATCTGAACGTTGGCCCCCTGTTCATGCGGGGCAAGCTCCCGGCCCGCTTTCAAGAGGTTGGCGCGGCATATTCGATGATTTCGGCCCCATTTCCAACCAGACGTTTTCAGGCCAACGCCGCCCGCACCGCGGCAAGCCGCTCCAGGGAGCCCAAGACCTTGATAAAGAATTGCGGCGGCCTTGCTCCGCTATTCGCCAGGCCGCTTCAATTCGCACCCGGTGCGTGTTCGTTACGAACTAATGGATTTTCGCCGCCAGTTGCAACTAACCGGTAAAACGGATGGTAACCCGATGCATCGGTAATGGTTTTGTAGATCTGTTGCGAAACAGAGATATTCGATTGCAATTTGTTGAATGGTGCCGAACAGGAATCTCCGCCGAGCAGAATGTATTTGAACCCCGGCTTAAGGATGCTCGTCTTTATCACTAGCCCTTTCTCTGTCAGGGACGCCTTTGTTCCGAACGGTCGCGCCAACGGATCTCCGACAAAAACGCCTTGATGAGGAAGTTCCACTGATTTCGTGTATGCCTCGACGACCGTGTTGCCGCTAAAATAAGTATTTAGTAAGATCGAGGCTTGCGGAAATTTGCGGTAATCGGCGCCTGGTTCCGTGACTGTACCGTAACTCGCGGTAACACCTGCTTGCAGCCAATTCAGTACGCTCATTTGGACTCTTTCGAGAAGAGCGCCGCCAAACGAGGTCAAGTGATCGGCGACCGCGCCCGGCAGATACTTATTGGTGTTGATCGCCGGGACTCCCGACAGAGAGGTCTCGTAAAATAATACGTTTGTCGCGTTTTGAATGAAGTCACTGCCCGTGCCCGCCGAATTGTCGACATAGACGACATGCAAGCCGTTCGGGTGGTCCCAGTATACGGCGCTACCCTCGAAATCGACGTATCGAGGATTGCTGCGCCCGGTGTCTGTCGTACGAACGAGGTATGCGTTTGCCGAGGGTAGAGTTTGCGCCGCCGCCGCGCCCCTATCGATCAACGACAGTGAATCCTGAAGAGTGAACCCGGCGACCATCATCGATGGACGGAATTTCAGGTCGGTGTAGGGCTGAACCGAACCGCTATTGTAATAGGGGCTGGGCCCCTCAGCTGCAGCGTAGCCCATCGAGAACGCTGTTGTTAGCCCCGTCCCGCCTCCCACCGACCAGGGCTGGGTCCAAGTGATCGCGTACGCTTGTATGTTAGGGTCTAACTGCGCATCCACCTGCGATTTTAGGGCCGTAAAGTCCTTCGCTGAAATCGAAAAATTCGCTTCTGTGCTCGCGACAAAAGGGAAATCGATATGAACTATGTTCTTGTTCGGGATCCCATGTTTGAGCTGGTAATATCGACCAACAATAACTGATTGCGGATCGCTGTCATTGACCACGACAGCCATTTCCGAGGGTTGAATTCCACTGCGCGGAACCAATAAGGAAACAGGCTGACCGCGATCGCTCCTGACATCCGGTACGGATTCCATTCCCGAGCCTGAGCACGTCGGTGGCGGCGGTAGAGGCACTACAGCCACTTCGACTACGATGACGGCGCTTCCGGTAGTACTTCGGCCCGCCGGATCGGTAACCGTATACCCAAAGTTCGAAGCTGTTGTGGCAGTAACCGGCCCAGGCACAAACCTAAGACCGGTCAGCTGAGCGGGCGTCAGCCGCTGGTCTATCTTCACCGGCGTCAGCCCATCGGCAAATGTCACGGTTCCGCCGCTCGGGAGACCGGATACTTTAATGCCGAGGCGCGAGGCCGGATAGTTCAGCTCGCTCGGCGCTGGTATGCCGATCGGCGTTGCCGCGCTCTTTGCCGATACGATCAAGTGGACGGGACTCGTTAGCGGCTGCGGCGGATCAAAGAAGATCCCGCTGACTGCACCGCAGCACCCCTGGTCTGCGGTGCTCGTTATCTCGAAAATTACATGTCCGCTGACTTGCCAGCTGAGATAGACGCCGCCGGCGAAGGTCGAGAGGTTCTGGGTCGAAAGCACGGCGCCGGAAATCGCATCTTTTACTTTAAATCTTTGCCTAAACCCTGAATTGTAAAAGTCGAGAGCATAGAAACTTACTTTGTGGGGAAGCTTATCCGTTAGATTGAGGTCGATTGAAAAACTCGTCAGGGTCGCCCAATTGGCCCACGGGCCAGTCGAGCTGCCGGCGATTTTCAGCACCCGCGGATCAGCAGTCGAGCTTATCGCCGTATCCGGCGGGGTGCTGACGGTCAGCTGCGCGTAGCCGGGAAGCTTGGTAGCCTGGTTTACGAGCTGATACCCCTCCGAGCCGTAATGACCGACCCATGCGCTTTTCGTCTTGGTGTCGAGGCCCAAGATTGCTGCGCTCGTCGGTGCTGGCGATGACGACGCCGATTGCGCCGCTGCCGAACCGGGCGCATCCGGTGCTCCAGCAATTGATGGCGCAATAGTCGGCGCCCCCGGCTTTGAAACGGGAGCATCAGCCGCTGTGGAAAAACCGGATGACCAACCCAAGAGAATTAAAGTGAGGAGGATTCGGGTAAAGGTTGTCGAAATAGAAAAGCCGAGTGTTGGGCTCATCTTTAATTTCAGATCCAGGAAATCTCTATGGCACGCTTAGATGGGTTGACCCGGTCCACCTAAGCCCTCACGGAGCTTGGCCCAGGCGCCGTGGTCCGGTCAGTTCGGGCCAGTCGGGTCAGATCTCGTAGTCCGGCAGGCTTTGATCCATTTCCAGGGCCGGAACCGCACCCTGCGACCAGGCGACGATGCGCGCCGGCACGCCGGCGACAGTCGCTCGCGGCGGCACATTGGTAAGAACAACGCTGCCGGCGCCGACTTTGGCTTCGCGGCCGATCTCGACATTGCCGAGCACCTTGGCGCCGGCACACAACAGCACGCCGTCGCGCACCTTGGGGTGGCGGTCGCCGCGCTCCTTGCCGGTCCCGCCCAGGGTCACCTCGTGCAAAATCGAAACATCGTTGCCGATGACCGCGGTCTCGCCGACGACGAGACCGGTGGCGTGATCGATAAACACCCCGGTCCCGATCGGAACCGCGGGATGAATGTCGACCGCGAAAACTTCGGAAGCGCGGCTTTGCAGGAAATGCGCGAGGTCGCGTCGTCCTACCCGCCACACCCAATGAGCGATGCGGTGCCACTCGAGCGCGTGGAAACCCTTGTAGTAGAGGAACGGGGTCAGATAGCTCTCTGCGGCCGGGTCGCGGGTGCGGATCGCGTTGAGATCGGTCGCCGCCGCAACGACGATCGCCGGTTCATCGGCGATTGCTGATCTGACGAGGTCGGCAAGCCGGGGCGCCGGCAATGCCGCATCCGCAAGCTTGTGCGCCAGCAACCCGCCAAGAGCCGAGGTAAAGTTGTCGCAACTAAGCACCGCGCGATCGATGAGCCCGGCCAGGATCTCCTCGCGGGCCGCCGCCCGCGCCGCTTCCGCGCACAATATCGGCCACAGCTCGATCTCGGTCGAGGAGGCGGGTTGTGGTCGGGTTCCGGGCGCCCCCGGTGCGGCAAAGCCGATGTCGTTCATAGGCCCCTTCGCTCCGTTTCGCGGCAGGTTATCATGATGAACGAAGAGTGCGACAGGGGGGACGCAAAAACCCTTTTAGCCCGTTAACCATTTGCTCCGCGCTGCGGCACTCCTGCGCGGTAGACCGGCGTGCCGGCCATCGACCGTGACCGCGATTGGCTGCGGCAATCGCTCATTGCAGTGCGGGGAACGCCGCCCTTTCCCAGTCGCGCACTGAGCAAACCCCCGGCATAGCACCAATGCTGGATCGCCGGTTTCGTCGAGGCTAAGTCGAGTCTTACACTCCAGGCTGCATTATCTTTCAAGCCGCCGGAGTGCCGCGATGTTGCGCAGCCGCACCGAAATCAGTCAAGACAAGTACTTCGGGCCCCTGACCGACGCGATCCTCGAACGCGATCAGCCAAAAACCACCGATCTGTTTTTCCGGATGGTGGCAAAGGACGGGCGCTCGATCGGCGATGCGCTCGCGGTCGTGACCGCCGCGGAAGCCCCCTTTGTGCAGGTCCCGAGCCACATCAACGTCAAGGATGGTCAGGTCTCGCTGATCAACAACGACCACACGATCCTCGGCCTGCGCGCGTCGGCCTGCCTGACGCCCTATCTGCCGGAGAAATACCGGCTGCTGCCCCTGTTGCAGAGCGTCTGGTACATCCCGGCCGGGCTCGACATCTGGAACCAGCTGCTCGGCAAATATCCCGGCCGCTATGCGACAATGAAGGGCATCAACGTCCCGCCGCCGGATTATGGCCCGGTCGTGTGGCAGGAGGATCACGAGCCGATTCACGAACAGGGCTCGGTCGAGGAACGGCTGCATTCGCATATGATCGCCACCGTCAGCGGCGACGCACGACGTTCCTACGGCTTGTTCCTGGGCATGGCCGAGGACGAGCAGTTGCGGCCGATGCTGCGCGAACAGCTCGAATTTCTTGGCCTGATCGACCTGCAGGACACCGTCATCGGCCGCAAGGCGCGCAACACCGGCCATAAGGCGATCCGGGCGCGCGCGATTACCGACCTCGCCGATGTCGTCGGTTGGGATCAGGCGCACGGCGTCTACTACATGGGTGTGCCCGATATGGCGGTCGGGCCGCTCTATTACTCGCTTTACGATTCAGTGTGCGTGCGGCTCGCCGCCGAGTTTCCCGAGGATGGCGGCAAGGGCCTGGTGCACACCAACAAGACGCCGCTGTCCCCGGCCGAAGTCGAAGAAATGCTCGATCAGCTGATGACCGCGGATAGCGGTGCGGTCTGGGACCTGCTGACCAAGCATCTCAAAGCCGGCAAATCGATCAGAAGCCTCGGCGACACGATCCAGCTCGGCGCCGCGGAGTTGATCTTACGGACGACCGTGCCGCGGCAATTCACCAACGGCCAGCACCCGTTCGACTATTGCAACGTCGCCAACAATTGGCTGCGCAGCCGCGACAACCCGTATCAGGCGCGCATCCTTTATTTGATGGCGAGCTTTATCAACGACGTGGCGCACGAAAACAAGCTGTACCATTCGGTCATCGAGGACGAGGGGGCCGCGTTCAACGGCGACGGCCGTAGCCCGCAGGCGCTGCTCGGCGAACTCGACGAGGCGATCATGGCCTTGGACTTTCCGCGCGCCACGGCGGTCGCGGGCAAGTATCTGAAGTCTGGGGCCGACCGCCGCGCCTATCAGGAAACGGTGGCGCTGTGCGCCTGCCGGTTCCAGGACGACCCGCACAACCAGAAGATCACGGTCTCGACCTTTGAGGAGTACGAGCACAACTCGACGCATTTGCGCGACCGGTTGCTGCTGGCGACACCGCGGCTGTTGGCGGGCTGGCTCAAGATGCCGGGCGAGCGCGATTGCTACGCCCGCTTTGAGCGTGAGTGGATCAACAACTAATCGAGTTAGGCGGCTCGCGAGGGTTCAGTCGACGCGGGCCGGCTTCCATTCGAGGCGCTGGACACCGCGTTCGCGCGCTAGATCATCGGTAAAACCAGGTGTGAGCGCAGCGCGGCCATCATCGTACCAGCGCAGCTGATAGCAGATCTCGCAACACTCGCCGTTGGCCGTCAGCGAACGCGACTCGGCGGCGATCTTGTAGCCGGCGTGGGCGAGGGCGGCGATAACTCGGTTTTCGATACCGGAACCGGTCTCGAAAGCCACGATGAGGCGGGCCTGCCGCGCGATGCCGATGCGGCGCTCAACCCATTTGAGGCACCAGAGTATCAGCGCCGCGAGGCCGGAGGACGCCGCTCCAAGCCCAAGATAGCCGGCGCCGAGGCACATCCCGATCACGGTCACAAACCACAAGGTCGCCGCCGTGGTAACCCCTTCGACGAGCCTGCCGCGACGGACGATGGCGCCGGCGCCGATAAACCCGATCCCCGAAAGCAGGCCCTGGGGCAACCGAAACAGACCTTCGGGCTGGCGCACCGCAGGAAATAAAACGTTCACCAGGATCATCGTCACCGATCCGGCAAGGCAGACCAGCATCGTGGTCCGCAAACCGACCTGCTGGTGGCGCTCGCCGCGGTTGAAGCCGATCACCGCGCCGGCCAACAAGGTCAGCGCCAACCGCACGCTATATCCCCCCATCCGATGTTTGGCGACATTGACCGCTTGCACCTCCGATCCGGCTGAGCGCGGATCGCCGGCGACTGTCACATTTCCTTCATAACCTGCGCATAGGAGATAACGGCGAACAACGCCGTCCCTCCGATGACGTTGCCGAGCAGAACCGGCACCGTGAAATGGCCGATCATCTGCAAAAAGCCGAGATGGCCGTTCAACACCAGCAAGAAGCCTTCGACGCTGCCGGCAACGATATGCGTAAAACCGGCGATCGCGATCAGGTAGGTGTTCATTGTGATAACGAAGAATTGCGCGCCCTCCGCGCTGGGGATCAGCCAAACCATCGCCGAGATCAGAAATCCGGCGCCGATGCCGCGGAACAGCATCTCGGCCCAGCTGAGCTCCATCGTCGTGTGGCTGAGTTCGAGCATCGCGCCGCGCAATTCGGGCGAGATGGCCGGCGTAATCGTGCAAAACAATGCCGAGACAAAAGTCCCGACCATGTTGGCGGCGAAAACGATGCTCCACATCCGCAGCAATCTTCGCAAATTGGACGCGGTGAACTCGGCGACGACCGGCAATACGACCGTCACGGTGTTTTCGGTAAACAGCTGTTGGCGCGCCAGCACGACGATCAGAAATCCAACCGAATAGCCAAAAGAGCTGACCAGCGGGCGCCACGGCGCATTCGGCAGATGCATCCACAGCACCGCCTGCGCCAGTAATGAAAAGCTGATCGACAGCCCGGCGGCGACCCCGGACCACCACAGCGACGTGCTCGGGCGGTCCATTTCGGTTTCGCCTTCGCGGCGCACGATTTCGTAAATGACCGGCGTGCGCAGTCGGGCGCGGTCTTCGATATCCTCGATCTCGCGCTCGGTGACGCCGGCCGGCGTTTCATCTTGGGGCGTTTCATCTTGAGGCGTTTCATCTTGATCGGCCTCGGCGCGCTCGTTTTCTGCCGCAGGGCTCGCCGTCCCTGCCCGTAATTCATCCATCTGTCGGGGCTCGCATCGATTGGCGGGTGAGACCCGCGCACCCCTCGTCAACACCAGGAGATGCCGACCCGTTACCAGCCGCTTGCCACCGCCCCGGCAGGTAACCCAGACCGCGGCTGGCGCGGTGATCGGGGACGGTGCTCCGCCGAGACCGGCGCTGTATGCTGTGCCGCGACGGTCGGGTTCAGCCGAAGCGGAGGGGTTCAATGTCGGGCGTACTCGATGGGATCCGCGTGCTCGATTTCGGCCGCTACATCGCGGGGCCGTTTTGCGCCGCGTTGCTGGGCGATCTCGGCGCCGAGGTGATCCGCATCGAGCGGATCGAGGGCGGCGAGGACCGCGCTTACATCCCGGTCGGCGCGGGCCCCGGAGGCGGTGGTGCGATGTTCCTGGCGATGAACCGCAACAAGCTCGGCATGACGCTCGATCCGGCCGCACCTGGGGGCCGCGAGATCGTCAAAAAGCTCGTCGCCACCGCCGATGTCGTTGTCGCCAATCTGCCGCCGCGGGTTTTGCGCTCGCTGGCGCTCGACCTCGACAGTCTGCGCCAGGTCAAGCCCGACATTATCCTGACGACGGTGACCGGTTTTGGCGCCGGCGGGCCGCTGTCGCACAAGCACGGCTTTGACGGCATCGGCCAGGCGATGAGCGGCGCGGTTTACCTGTCCGGCACGCCCGAGCAGCCGATCGCGCTAAAGCTGCCCTGGGTCGATTTCGGCACCGCTTGCCTGTCGGCCTTTGGCACGCTTGCGGCGTTGATCGAGCGCGGCAAGACCGGGCATGGGCAAAAGGTCGAGGGCGCCCTGCTGCGCACCGCAATCGCCTTTGCCAATGCCACCCTGATCGAACAAGCCTTGACCGGGGTGAACCGGGTCGCGACGGTCAACCGCGGCTTCAACTCGGCGCCCGCCGATTTTTACCGCTGCAAGGATGGCTGGATTGTCGCGACGGTGATCGGGCCGGCGATGTTCCGGCGCTGGACGCGGATGATCGGCGAGGACCACTGGCTCTCCGACCCGCGCTTTGCCGACGACCAGTCGCGCGCCGATCATGGCGAGATCATTTCGGCGCGAATGACCCTGTGGTGCGCCGAGCGAAATTGCGCCGAGGCGCTCGCGGCGCTCGAGGAAGCCAGCATCGTCGCCGGTCAGCTCTATTCGCCGCAACAGGCGCTCGACGACGCTCACATCCGCGCCGCCCATCTGCTCGAAGACGTGCCGCACCCGGCACTCGCGACCGAGTTCCCATTGGCGCCGACCCCAATCGAATTGTCCGAGACGCCCGGCAGCTACCGCCGCCCGGCGCCATTATTGGGCGAGCACACCGACCAAATCCTGGCGAGCCTCGGCTACGCCGCCGCCGAAATCGCCGCACTGCGCGAGGAGGGCGTGATCTGAGGCCGACCTGACCGACGCGCCGGCGAATTCCCGTGTAACGGGAAATAACCGCGAATTTTTGAGATGGCATAGGAGATTCGCATTGTATCTCAAAGACTTAACCAGAATTAGCTGTCAAATAACCGGGAACTTTTTACGGCCTAATCGGGAATTAAATTTGGGTAACCGGGAAAATACCGCGCACCGCATCAAACCCAATTCCAAGCCGTCGGAAATTCGAGACCGCGGGAGGGTACGACGACTTTGTGGCGAAATCCGGTGGAGCCTTGTACGCGCTATTTCGTCCGGGGCGGCGGCGGGTTCTGTGCGGGCTCTATAGTGAACCAGCCGGTCAGCCGATCCCAGGTCGCGATCAACAACTCGTCCCAACTGATCGCCGGCGGACCGTAGGGCGGCCTGGACCTTTGAGTTTCGGTCGGGCCGTGATCGGCATAGGGCCACAGATTTCGCGTGTGGCACCAGCGCGGCGCCACGGTACCCAGGTGGAATTGCTGACGCTGTGCCGGGCTCAGGCAACGCGGCACCGAAGCTTTGACCGCCTCGACGAGAGCCTGGACGGAAGAGAAAACTTTCCACAACCGTGCCATCTTGTCCGCGGAGCCGGTCACAACAAGTTTGCCGTCCGGCGAGAACGCGACAGCAATGACGGAGCCATCGTGGCCCGCGAGCGTCGCGACCGGATTGCCGGTCGCCGTGTCCCAGAGCCTCGCGGTCTTGTCGTTGGAGCCGGTCACAACAAGTTTGCCGTCGGGGGAGAAGGCGACAGCTGAGACAATGGACGTGTGGCCCTTGAGCATCGCGACCGGCTTGCCGGTCGCCGCATCCCACAGCCGCGCTGTGTTATCCCAGGAGCCGGTTAGAACGAGCTTGGCGTCGGGCGAGAAGGCGACAGCCCAGACGTAGGCGTCGTGGCCGGCGAGCGTCGCGACCGGATTGCCGGTCGCCACATCCCACAGCCGTGCTGTCCTCCTGGAGCCAGTCACAACGCGCTTGCCGTCGGGCGAGAAGGCGGCAGCGAAGACGGAGCCGTCCTGGCCGGCGAGGGTCCTGATCGGTTTGCCGGCCGCCGCACCCCACAGCCGCGCTGTGTTGTCCATGGAGCCGGTCAGAACAAGCTTGCCGTCGGGCGAGAACGCGACAGCCACGACGGAACCAGTGTGACCGGCGAGCGTCGCGACGGGATTGCCGGTTGCCGCGTCCCACAGCCGTGCCGTCTTGTCCGCGGAGCCGGTCAGAACGCGCTTGCCGTCGGGCGAGAAGGCGACAGCCAAGACGGAAGCGTCGTGGCCGGCAAGCGTGGCGACCAGCTTGCCGTTCGCCGCGTCCCATAGCCGTGCGGTCTTGTCCCAGGAGCCGGTTACAACCAGCTTGCCGTCGGGTGAGAAGGCGACGGCCACGACGCGATCTTCGTGGCCCGCGAACGTCGCGACCGGTTTGCCGCTCGCCGCGTCCCACAGCCGTGCGGTTTTGTCCCAGGAGCCAGTTAGAACGAGTTTGCCGTCGGGGGAGAAGGCGACAGCATGCATGATGCCATTGTGGCCGGCGAGCTTCACAACGGGCTTGTCGGTCGCTGTGTCCCACAGCCGTGCGGTGTTGTCCTCGGAGCCGGTCACGACGCGCTTGCCGTCGGGCGAGAAGGCGACTCCCATGACGCCGTTATCGTGGCCGGCGAGCGTCGCAACCGGTTTGCCGGTCGCGGCGTCCCACAGTAGTGCTGTCTTGTCCTCGGAGCCGGTCAGAACGCGCTTGCCGTCGGGCGAGAACGCGACTACCTCGATGGGGCCAGCGTGGCCGGCGAGCGTCGCGACGGGATTGCCGGTCGCCGCGTCCCATAGCCGTGCCGTCTTGTCATCGGAGCCGGTCAGAACGAGCTTGCCGTCGGGCGAGAAGGCGACAGCCCGGACACGATCGTCGTGGCCTGCGAGGGTTGATACCCACTTGCCGGTCGCCGTGTCCCACAGCCGCGCCGTCTTGTCAAAGGAGCCGGTCAGAACGAGCCTGCCGTCGGGCGAGAACGCGACAGCCCGGACGCCGTTATCATGGCCCGCGAGCGTCGCGACCAGTTTGCCGGTCGCCGCGTCCCACAGCCGCGCCGTGTTGTCCATGGAGCCGGTCAGAACAAGCTTGCCGTCGGGCGAGAACGCGACAGCCACGACGGAACCAGTGTGACCGGCGAGCGTCGCGACGGGATTGCCGGTTGCCGCGTCCCACAGCCGTGCCGTCTTGGTCCAGGAGCAGGTCAGCACGAGCTTGCCGTCGGGCGAGAAAGCGACAGCGACGACGGGACCGTCGTCTCCGGCGAACGTTGCGGCCGCCTTCCCGGTCGCCGCGTCCCACAGCCGTGCCGTCCTGTCCGCGGAGCCGGTCAGCACGCGCTTGCTGTCGGGCGAGAACGCGACAGCTTCGATGGGCCCATCGTGGCCGGTAAGCGTCGCGACCAGCTTGCCGGTCGCCGCGTCCCACAGCCGCGCCGTCTTATCATCGGAACCTGTCAGAACAAGCTTGCTGTCGGGCGAGAAAGCGACAGCCTTGACCGGTTCATCGTGGGCGAGAAGCTTGCGCTCACCCCACCCCGAGGACCATTTGCGCCAGGCGCCATCAAGCGCATGCCAGGCCGTTACCTCCAACGGCATCACGCGCGCACCGACGCTGGCAATTGTCTGGTCGGGCAGCGCATCGAGGCCAACCAGCATGCCGTTGACATAGTGCCCCTTGTCAGCCTGCTGATCGATCACACCAGCGATGAATTGTGCCCGGTTGGTCATCAGGTTCTGCCAACCCGTGAACACCGCCCACAGCCCCGCGCCTGTTCCGAGCGTGACCAGCAGGAGGAAGCCTGAGAGGATTTTAAACGAACGGCGTTGTATCCGGCTGGTATTGCGCTGCGCGGTCTCGGTCTCGACGATCAGACGCGCGCGTTCGTCGAGCCGCTGCCGCTCCGCCTCGGCAAGCGAGGTCGCATAGGCCTCACTCGCAGAAAGATACGATCGAAGCAGCACGGTTATTTCGGGCGCGTCCTCCTTCCGCCGGGCAGCCCAGGCTATCGCTTCGCTCAGATCGTTGCCGCGCAGCAGCAGGTCGTCGGCAGCACTGCCAGCCCGGGTTCTGGCCTGCCAGCGGGCGGCGGCCTGGCTGAGGCGCGTGTGTTCGCGGATCCATTCGACATCCTGCCGCAGCGCCGTCACCAATTCGGCGAGCGGCCTGGCGAAGGACTGGCCCTCGCGAAAAAAAATGTAGTTGAGGCGGCGCAAATGCTGCGGCACGTCCGCATCGGGCACGGACTTGCCCTGGACAGGAATCAACCGTTTGCCGAGTTCCACGGCGCGCTCAACTTCCCAGGCGCAGCGTTCGGAGCTGACCGCGGCTGGCGACAGAATGAAGACAACCGTATCGGCATTTTGGATAAGATCGCCGAGCCGCGCCTCCCAGTCTTCGGCGGCGGCGATGTCACGGCGGTCGAGATAAGCGTTGAAACCGGCGAGCTCGATCCCGGTCACAAGCTCTTCGGCCAGCACCGAACTGTCCGAACGGGCATAGGAGATAAAAATACCAGCCCGTTCAGTCGGATTTTCGACCGTGATCTCTCCCCCGCTGTTTAATAAATGTAATCGTTATCGGCGGAGCACAACAAGACAACAGGCGATTGCGGCAGAAAGGCCGCGGGCCGGTTTCCTTGAACGGGCGCTCGGACAGTTATCAAACAAAAACGCCCGCCCGCGGGGTGCGCGGACGGGCGGTGTCGTGGTTTGTGTTGGCGAATGGGCGCGTTTAGAAGTCCATTCCGCCCATTCCGCCCATTCCGCCGCCCGGCGGCATCCCCGGCGCGGATCTTGGGTTCGGGCTTCTCGGCCACCATCGCCTCGGTCGTGATCAACAGGCCGGCGACCGATGCCGCATCCTGCAAGGCGTGGCGAACCACCTTGGTCGGGTCGATAATGCCGGCCCGGATCATGTCGGTGAACTCGCCCTTTTGCGCGTCATAGCCGAAATTCGTGTCGCTGCTGTCGAGCAATTTGCCGACAACGATCGAGCCGTCGGTTCCAGAATTTTCGGCGATCTGGCGCGCCGGATAGAGGATCGCTTTTTTGACGATGTCGATGCCGACCTTCTGGTCGTTGTTGGCCGGGTTCAACCCGTCGAGCGCCCGCGCTGCGTACAGCAATGCCGCACCGCCGCCCGCGACGACGCCTTCCTCAACCGCGGCGCGGGTCGCATGCATCGCATCATCGACGCGATCCTTGCGCTCCTTGACCTCGATTTCGGTCGAACCACCGACCCGGATCACCGCAACACCGCCGGCGAGCTTGGCCAGCCGCTCCTGCAATTTTTCGCGGTCGTAGTCAGAGGTGGTCTCTTCGATCTGCTGGCGGATCTGGGCGATGCGGCCCTGGATGTCCTCGGACTTGCCTGATCCGTCGATGATCGTCGTGTTTTCCTTCTCGATCCGCACCCGCTTGGCTTGGCCCAGCATGTCGAGCGTGACGCCTTCGAGCTTGATGCCGAGATCTTCGCTGATCACCTGACCGCCGGTCAGGATTGCGATGTCCTCGAGCATTGCTTTGCGCCGGTCGCCAAAGCCCGGGGCCTTGACCGCCGCGACCTTCAACCCGCCGCGCAATTTGTTGACGACCAAGGTCGCCAGCGCCTCGCCCTCGACATCTTCGGAGACGATCAGCAACGGCTTGCCCGACTGCACGACGGATTCGAGCAAGGGCAGCATCGCCTGCAGACCCGAGAGCTTCTTTTCGTGGAGCAGGATGTACGGGTTTTCGAGTTCCGCCACCATTTTCTCGGCGTTGGTGACGAAATAGGGGCTGATATAGCCGCGGTCGAACTGCATGCCTTCGACGACGTCGAGCTCGGTCTCGAGCGACTTCGCCTCTTCGACCGTGATCACGCCTTCGTTGCCGACCTTTTGCATCGCTTCGGCGATCATTTCGCCGATGTCGCGCTCGCCATTGGCCGAGATCGTGCCGACCTGGGCGATCTCTTCATTGGTCGAAATTTTCTTCGAGCGCTTCTTGATGTCCTCGACGACCGCCGCGACGGCGACATCGATACCGCGCTTCAGATCCATCGGGTTCATGCCGGCGGCCACCGCCTTGGCGCCTTCGCGGACGATCGCCTGCGCCAAAATGGTCGCGGTCGTGGTGCCGTCGCCGGCTTGATCGCTGGTCTTCGAAGCGACCTCTTTCACCATCTGCGCGCCCATGTTCTCGAACTTGTCGGAGAGTTCGATCTCCTTCGCGACGGTGACACCGTCCTTGGTGATGCGCGGTGCGCCAAACGATTTGTCGAGGACGACGTTGCGGCCCTTTGGCCCGAGTGTGACCTTGACCGCGTTCGCTAACGTATCGACGCCGCGCAGCATGCGCTCGCGCGCGTCGGCATGAAATCTGACGTCTTTGGCAGCCATTTCTTAATTCTCCTTAGGCGAGGACGCCCATGATGTCGGATTCTTTCATAATGATCAGCTCTTCGCCGTCGAGCTTGACCTCGGTGCCGGACCATTTGCCAAACAGCACCCGGTCGCCCGCCTTGACGTCGAGCGGTTGAATGGTGCCGTCCTCGCCGCGCGCACCGGGACCGGCAGCGATAACTTCGCCTTCCATCGGCTTTTCTTTTGCGGTGTCGGGAATGATGATACCGCCTTTGCTCTTTTCTTCCTCCTCGACGCGCCGAATTACGACGCGGTCATGCAACGGACGAAATTTCATGCAACCCTCCTGGCCCCTGAATTGTTAGCACTCTCAAACAATGAGTGCTGGTGACATAAAGGGAGCGCCCGGCGTTGTCAAGCCGCGATGGGATCGGCCTGCTTAACTTTGAGCGGCGGATAACGACAGTGAGTGGCAGAAACAACGGGCTGCGAGCGTGCCGCAGAAGAATACGAACCATCCGCACCCGTTCCGGGTTATGATCGCAGCAGAAGCCACAAACGAGTTGCCGCAATGCCGAAAGACGTAGAATGGGAGATCCCGGGCGAGATCCAGCCAAAGCCCGGCGACTGCAACTTTGATCTCGACCGCGCCCTCGGTGCAGTGCTCGGCCTTAGGGCAACGGTTCCGGATGACGCTTTTACCGCGGCCACGCTTGGCACCGAGCGCGCCGGGAGCGGGGTCCTGATCCGCGGCGACGGCCTCGTCCTGACGATTGGCTACCTGGTCACCGAAGCCGAGACCATTTGGCTGACATCGGCTGGCGGTGGCGCTGTGCCCGGACACGTTCTTGCCTACGATCAGGAAACCGGGTTTGGGCTGGTCCAGGCGCTCGGCAAATTAAATGTCGAGCCGCTCGAATTGGGCATCGGCATGCGGGTGGGCGCCGGGGATCGCGCCATTATGGCGGCGGAAGGCGGGCGTCGTCACGCGGTCTCGGCGCGGGTTGTGGCGCGCCAGGAATTTGCCGGCTATTGGGAATATGTCCTCGACCGGGCGATCTTTACCGCACCGGCGCATCCGTTTTGGGGCGGTGCGGCACTGATCGCCGCCGATGGCCGGCTGATCGGTATCGGCTCGCTGCACGTCCAGCATTCGAGTGGGCGAGAATTGCGGCGCGATGTGAACATGGTCGTCCCGATCGACCTGCTGCCGCCGATCCTCGACGACATGCTCACCTATGGCCGGCCAAATCGTCCGGTGCGCCCTTGGCTCGGCCTCTATGCCGCCGAAGTCGAGGATGCAATCGTCGTTGCCGGGCTCGCCGAGCGCGGACCGGCGAGCGAGGCCGGATTGCAACCGGGGGATCGGATTGTCGCCGTCGGCGACGAAAATGTCGGCAGCCTTGCCGGTTTCTGGCGCCGGGTGTGGGCTGGCGGCCCGGCCGGCAGCGAAATTCCGCTGCAGCTGGCGCGCGACGGCAGGAATATAACCGTGCGTATCCAATCGGCTGATCGCACCCGGTTTCTCAAGGGTCCCAAATTGCACTGACCGGCCGTCGTAAGGTTGAGCTTTACCCAACCTTAGCAAGTGGCCGGCATAAAACCTGCGGGTATGAGTGCGGCGTGCTGGCGCGGGGCACGCCCTGCGATTGACAGCGCTGCTGTCGGTCTCTACGGGACGCTGCTGTCCGACTTAGAAATGATTGCCAGGGAAGGTGTTGTTGTCCGCCGCAACAGAGACATCGCAATTGCAGCGCCTATTGCCAGCCCATTTGCGTCGGCTTGAGGCCGAGTCGATCGGGATCTTCCGCGAGGTCGCGGCGGAGTTTCGGAATCCGGTCATGATGTACTCGATCGGCAAGGATTCCAGCGTAATGCTGCACCTCGCCCGCAAGGCATTTTTCCCCGGCAAGCCGCCTTTTCCGCTGCTCCATATCGATACGCTGTGGAAGTTTCGCGAGATGATCGCGTTTCGCGACGCGATCGCGCGCCAGCTCGGAATCGAGTTGATCGTTCATACCAACGAAGACGGGGTGCGCCGCGGGATCAACCCGATCGCGTCGGGCTCGGCTTTGCATACCGCGGTGATGAAAACCGAAGCGCTCAAGCAAGCGCTCGACCGCTTTGGCTTTGACGCGGCACTCGGCGGAGCGCGGCGCGACGAGGAAAAAAGCCGTGCGAAGGAGCGGATATTTTCACTGCGCGGCGCTAACCATAGCTGGGATCCACGCAACCAGCGCCCGGAATTGTGGCGGCTTTACAATACCCGTCTGCGCGAGCGCGAAACCATGCGCGTCTTTCCGCTGTCGAATTGGACCGAACACGACATTTGGGAATACATCACCGCGGAGGAGATCCCGGTGGTGCCGCTCTATTTTGCGGCGATGCGGCCGGTCGTCGATCGCGGCGGCGCCTGGATCATGGTCGATGACGACCGCTTGCCGCTTGAGCACGGCGAGACGCCGCAGCAGCGGCTTGTCCGATTTCGCACCCTCGGCTGCTATCCCCTTACGGGCGCCATCGAGTTGGCTGCCACGACACCGGCCGAGATCCTGGCGGAACTGCGCGATACCAGGCGTTCCGAGCGTCAGGGTCGCTTGATCGACAGCGACGAGGACGCGGCGATGGAGCGCAAAAAGCGCGAGGGCTATTTCTGATGGCGGCCGGTTGCGAAGCGAGGCATCACCGAAGCGATCGCGACCTACTGCGGTTCCTGACTTGTGGATCGGTCGATGACGGGAAGTCGACCCTGATAGGCCGCTTGCTGCACGACTGCGCGCTGATTTTCGACGATCAGCTCGAGACCCTCGAACGCGAGTCAAAACGCTTTGGAACAACCGGAGACAATCTCGATTTTTCGCTGCTCCTCGACGGGCTGGAGGATGAGCGGCAGCAGCGCATAACGATCGATGTCGCGTACCGCTTTTTCGCGACCCCGGCGCGCTCCTTTGTCGTCGCCGATACGCCGGGTCACGAGCAATACACCCGCAACATGGCGACCGGCGCCTCGACCTGCGATCTTGCCGTGATCCTGGTCGATGCCCGCAACGGGGTCGTCATCCAAACCCGGCGGCACGCCTTTATTTGCTCGCTGCTCGGCATTCGGCATGTGGTGCTGGCAGTAAACAAAATGGACCTCGTCGGCTTTGACGAGAGCCGCTTTGCCGAGATCGTCGCCGATTTCTCAGAATTCACAGCGCAGCTTGGCGATCTGGAGGTGTGCGCGATCCCACTCTCGGCCGTGGCAGGCGATAACGTCACCCATCGCTCGGATCGAACGCCCTGGTATCAGGGGCCGACCCTGCTCGAGCATTTAGAGACGGTCGAGACCGCACGTGACGATGGCGGCCGGCGTTTTCGTTTTCCGGTGCAGTGGGTCAACCGGCCGCATGCGGAGTTTCGCGGTTTTTCCGGAACCGTGGTTTCGGGTTCGATCGCGCCGGGCGACCAGATCCTTATCGCCGGCTCGGGGCGGACGACGCGGGTCCGCGAAATCGTGACGTTCGATGGTCAGCTCGATCAGGCCGGCCCTGGCGATGCCGTGACCTTGACGCTTGCCGACGAGATCGATATCGCGCGCGGCGATCTGCTGGCCGACCCGCGCGATCCGCCCGAATGCGTCGATCAATTCGCCGCTCACATCATCTGGATGAGCGAGCATCGAATGGTCCCGGGCCGCTCGTATTTGTTGAAGATCGGCGCGCGCACCGTGCCGGCGACGATCACCGCGCTCAAGCATCGGGTCGATGTCGATACGCTGGCGCATCTCGCCGATAAAAGCCTCGGCCTGAACGATATCGGGTTTTGCAATCTGTCGACCGCGGCTCCGGTTGCTTTCGACCCTTATACGGAGAACCGCGAGACCGGAGCCTTTATCCTGATCGACCGGCTGACCAACGAGACCGCCGGCGCGGGGATGATCAGCTTTGGGCTGCGTCGCGCCAGCAACATCCATTGGCAGGCGCTGACCGTTGGGCGCGAGGAGCGGGCGGCTCTGAAGGGCCAGGCGCCTGCGGTGTTGTGGCTGACCGGATTGTCGGGGGCCGGCAAGTCGACGATTGCCGATCTCGTCGAAAAGCAGCTGCTCGCCAGCGGGCGCCACACGATGCTGCTCGACGGCGATAACGTCCGACATGGCCTCAACCGCGATCTCGGCTTCACCGATGTCGACCGGGTCGAAAATATTCGCCGGGTGGGCGAAGTCGCCAAGCTGATGGCCGAAGCCGGGCTGATCGTGATCTGCTCGTTTATCTCGCCGTTTCGCGCCGAACGACAAATGGTGCGGGAGCTGATCGAGCCGACGGCGTTTCTCGAGATCTTTATCGATACGCCGATCGACGAATGCATTCGGCGCGACCCCAAGGGCCTCTACGCCAGGGCTAAAGCCGGGCGTATCGAACATTTTACCGGTCTCGATTCACCCTATGAGATGCCGGAGATGCCCGAGTTGCGGCTAGCGACGCTCGGCAACACGCCGGAGGATGCCGCGGGTCTAATCCTCGATGAGCTCCGGTCGCGCCGGATTATTTGACCGGCGGCGCGCCGGCCGCAAGGTCAGGAGAGCGGCGCGTCCTGCCCATGGCGGGTCAGCAGTTGATCAAAATACGCGATCGTGCGGGTGAGCCCGTCTTTGAGTGCGGTGCGCGGTTGCCAACCAAGCACCGATTGCGCCTGTGTGATGTCCGGGCAGCGCTGCACCGGATCGTCGACCGGTAGTGGGCGGTAAACAATTTCGGAATGCGAGCCGGTCAGCGCGATGATCAATTCGGCGAGTTCCGCGACGGAGGTTTCGACGGGATTGCCGAGGTTGACAGGTCCGGTGACGGTATCGGGAGCCGCCATCAGCGCCAGGAAGCCGCTGATCAGATCGTCGACATAGCAAAAGGCGCGCGTCTGCGTGCCGTCCCCATAAAGGGTGATCGGTTCATTGCGCAACGCCTGCACGATAAAGTTTGAGACAACCCGCCCGTCATTGGGGTGCATTCGGGGGCCGTAAGTATTGAATATTCGGGCCACTCGAATCTTCAGATTATGCTGGCGATAATAGTCGAAAAATAATGTTTCGGCGCAACGCTTGCCCTCGTCGTAGCAAGCGCGCGGACCAATCGGGTTGACATTGCCGCGATAGCTTTCGGGTTGCGGATGCGATGTCGGGTCGCCATAGACCTCGGATGTCGAAGCCTGAAAAATCTTTGCCTTTAGCCGCTTTGCCAGCCCCAGCATATTGATCGCGCCAATGACGCTGGTCTTTGTCGTCTGTACCGGGTCGAATTGGTAATGAATCGGCGAAGCGGGGCAAGCGAGATTGTAGATTTCATCGACCTCGATAAAAAGCGGATGCGTGATGTCGTGCCGCATCGCTTCGAAATGTGGGTCGGAGAGTAGCCGCGCCACGTTATCTTTGCGGCCGGTGAAATAGTTATCGATGCAGAGGACATCGTTACCTTGGGCAACCAGGCGTTCGCACAAATGCGACCCAAGAAACCCGGCGCCGCCGGTGACGAGAACACGCTTTGCGACGACGCTACTCATTAAAATAGCCTTTCATGAGAACCGGGCGGACGCCGTCAAGCATATGCTGGTCAGGCAAATGCCCGCAATTGCGGTGCCGCGTGATGCGCGCTGCGGCCAATGCTGATGTAGGAAAGACCAGCGGCCAGCATTTCTTGCGGGTTGTAGATGTTGCGCAGGTCGATGACCACAGGGGTGGCGAGCAGGCTTTCAACGCGACTGAGATCCAATGCCCGAAACGCGTTCCATTCGGTCAGCAGCACGAGCGCGTCGGCGCCCGCAATCGTCTCGTAAGCGTCGGCGCAATAAACAATATCCGGCAGCAGCTTTCTCGCCTCTTCCATCCCCTCCGGGTCGAAAGCACGGATCGCAGCACCGGCCGTGATCAGGCGCGGCAGGATCGACAGGCTCGGACTGTCGCGCATGTCATCGGTGTTCGGTTTAAACGTCAACCCCAGCACCGCCAAGGTCTTGCCGGCGACATCCCCGCCACAGGCGGCGATAATCTTGTCGGCCATGCGCTCCTTACGGGTGTCGTTGACCTGCACCACTGTCTCGATAATCGACAGCGGCGATTGCGCCTCCCGCGCGGTGCGCACCAATGCTCGGCAATCCTTTGGGAAACAGGATCCGCCAAAACCCGGACCGGCGTGCAGAAACTTGCGGCCGATGCGCCCATCGAGGCCGATCCCCTTTGCCACTTCCTGAACGTCGGCGCCGACCTTTTCGCAGAGATCGGCGATCTCGTTGATGAACGTGATCTTGGTCGCGAGAAAGGCGTTGGCGGCGTATTTGATCAACTCCGCCGTCTCGATATCGGTGAACACCATTGGCGTTTCGATCAGATAGAGCGGGCGATAAAGTGCGTGCATGATGGCGCGCGCCCGTTCGCTGTCGGCGCCGATAACGACTCGATCCGGCCGCATAAAATCTTCAATCGCCGAGCCCTCGCGGAGAAATTCCGGGTTTGAGGCGACATCAAACCCGCCTTGCGGCCTGGTGCGCCGCAAGATCTTGGCGACCTCGCGTCCGGTGCCGACCGGCACCGTCGATTTGGTTACAATCACCGCGTAATCGGTCAGGGCCTGTCCGATTTCCTCGGCCGCGGCATAGACAAAAGACAGATCAGCGTGACCGTCGCCGCGCCGCGATGGCGTGCCGACCGCGATAAAGACCGCTTCTGCGCCGGCTACCGCGGCCGGCAGGTCGGTCGTAAACGAGATCCGTCCGGCCGCCGCATTCTTTGTGACCAGCGCCTCGAGCCCGGGCTCAAAGATTGGCATTTCGCCGCGCTGCAGGCGGGCGATTTTCGCGCTGTCTTGGTCAACGCAAACGACCTCGACGCCAAATTCGGAAAAGCACGCCCCCGACACCAACCCGACATAACCCGTTCCGATAATCGCTATGCGCATGCTCTCCGCCCTTTACGCGAACGCGCCCAAAAACGGTGGCGCTACCGGCTTATTCCGCAAGTCGACGCCGCGGCAAGTCGCCGCGCCCGAATGCCAAGAAATGGCGGAAGGCGCAGTTGCGGCGTGGCGTTGTATACCGAGAGACATTACGAAACCGAAAGCGGTATGTCGCAATCCATTTTGGTCACCGGCGGCGCCGGGTATATCGGCTCGCACGCGTGCAAGGCTTTGGCCCGCGCCGGTTATCGCCCGGTCGTTTACGACAATCTGTCGCGCGGCCACCGCGAAGCGGTGCGTTGGGGCCCGCTGGTCGAAGGCGACATCGGCGACAGCTCGAGGCTGGGCGCTGCGATCAAAGAACATGAGGTGACCGCCGTCATGCATTTTGCCGCGCTCGCCTATGTCGGCGAATCCGTCGGCGATCCGGCGCTCTACTACCGCAACAATTTGGGCGGCAGCCTGTCGTTGCTCGAAGCGATGCGGGAAACCGGCGTCGGCGAGATCGTCTTTTCTTCGAGCTGCGCGACTTATGGCACGCCCGACACCGTCCCGATCCGCGAGACGGCGCCGCAGCATCCGGTCAACCCCTATGGCGAAACCAAACTTGCGATCGAGCGGGCCCTGCATTGGTATGGCCCAGCTTATGGGATCCGCTCGGTTTCGCTGCGCTATTTCAATGCCGCCGGCGCCGATCCCGACGGCGAGATCGGCGAATGTCACGAGCCTGAGACCCATCTGGTGCCGCTTGTCCTGGCGGCCGCACTGGGCCGGCGCCCGGCCATTGAGGTTTTTGGCACCGACTATCCGACCCCCGACGGCACCGCCATCCGCGACTACATCCATGTCGATGACCTGGCCGACGCCCATCTGCGGGCGCTCGAGCGGTTGCGCGCCGGAGGCGACAGCATCGCCCTCAATCTCGGGACCGGACGCGGCCATTCGGTTCGCGAGGTCATCGCTGCAGCCGAGGCGATTAGTGGCCGCAAGATAGCGGTTCGCGAGGCCCCGAGGCGACCCGGCGATCCGCCGGCGTTGGTCGCCGACCCCAGTCTTGCGGCCGAGACGTTGGGCTGGCAAGCGCAGCACTCGGACCTCGACACCATTCTCCGTACCGCTCTCGCCTGGCATCGGCGCTCTAACGCTTGATGCGACTTTTTCGCCCGCCACTGGGCGGCAACAGACGGAATGCAGCCGCGCAGTTATCCGTTGTGCTTGCCTTGCAATGATTAACGCAGCGGCATCGCTGGAACCTCAGAATGACAGTCATCGAAACTGACGAGATTGCCGCGTTCGCCCCGGTGACAATCCCGGCGGAAATGGCGAGCGATCTGCCGATCCGCGTCAGGGGAAAGTTTTTCTTTGCCGGCGAAAACAAGCATTTCATCAAAGGCGTTACCTACGGTCCGTTCCCGGTGGGGAGCCACGGGGCTCAGTTCCCCGAGCGGTCTATAGTCGAAAAAGATTTCACATTGATGAGGGCCGCCGGGGTCAACACCGTCCGCGTCTTCACGGTGCCGCCGCTATGGCTGCTCGATGCCGCAGAGGAAGCGGGCGTTAAGGTCCTCGCGGGTCTTCCCTGGCCGCAGCATGTCGCGTTTTTGGACAACCCGGCGATCCTCGGCGAAATCAGGGCCGCGGTGATTGATGGCGTGCGGGCCTGCGGTCGGCACCCGGCGATTTTTGCCTATCTGGTCGGCAACGAGATCCCGCCTGACGTGATCCGCTGGCATGGCGCCGAGCCGGTGCGGCGCTTCCTGCGCGAGCTTGTCGGCTGTGTCAGGAACGAGCACCCCGGGGCATTGGTCAGCTATGCCAATTTTCCATCCACCGAATATCTGACCGTCGATTTTACCGATTTTGTGTGTTTCAACGTCTATCTGCATGATCAAGCCGCGTTCCGGCGCTACGTTGCGCGGCTGCACAATCTCGCGGTCGACCGACCGTTGGTATTGACCGAATTCGGTGTCGACTCGCTCCGCGAGGGCGAGCGCGGCCAGTCCCGCATCCTGTCATGGCAGGTGCGCACCGCGTTCGAGGCGGGAGTCGCCGGCACTTGCGTGTTCGCCTGGACCGACGAGTGGTTTACCGGTGGACATTTGATCGAGGATTGGGCGTTTGGGCTCGTCGATCGCGAGCGCCGCCCGAAACCCGCTCTTCTCGAGGTCGAGCGTTGCTATTGCGGCCCACTGCCGCCGCCGCTGCCGCACTACCCGCGGGTGTCCGTCGTCGTCTGCGCCTACAATGCGGAGCGCACGATGGATGCGTGCCTTGCTTCGCTCGAGCTGCTGAACTACCCGGATTACGAAGTCATTGTCGTCAATGACGGTTCGCGCGACCGCACCCTCGAAATCGCCGAGAGCTATCCCTATTGCCGGATCATCAGCCAACCGAACAAGGGGTTGAGCGTTGCCCGAAATGTCGGCGCCGAGGCGGCGACCGGTGAAATCGTCGCCTATACCGACAGTGACTGCGTCGCCGACCCCGATTGGCTGACTTATCTCGTCGCCAAAATGGAGACGAGCGGGCTTGCCGCCTGCGGCGGGCCAAATTTTCCGCCCCCCGAGGACAGCCTGGTGCCGGCTGCGGTCGCGGTATCGCCCGGCGGCCCGACTCACGTGCTGCTCAGCGACGAGGTCGCCGAGCATATCGCCGGCTGCAACATGGCGTTCCGCCGCGACGCATTGCTCGGCCTGGGCGGCTTCGACCCGGTCTATCGCGCCGCCGGCGACGATGTCGATATTTGCTGGCGCTTTCAGGACGCGGGTTTTGTGATCGGCTTTAGCCCGGCGGCGATTGTCTGGCATTTCCGCCGCAACACGGTCAAAGCCTATTGCAACCAGCAGCGCGGCTACGGCAAGGCCGAGGCTCTGGTTTATTCGAAGCATCCGTTCCGCTTCAATCTGTTTGGCCAGGCCAAATGGCTCGGGCGCATCTATGGCGATTTGTCGGCGTCGCTGCTGTTATCGCGCCGCCCGGTGATTTACTCGGGGATATTTGGCCGCGGCCTGTTCCAGACCTTGTACGAGCCGCCCTCCTCGCTGACCGCGGTTTTGCCGCTGACCTTTGAATGGAGCGCCGCCTCGATCCTGCTGGCTTTGGCGGGTTTGGTTGGCGGCGGATGGTGGCTGCTGCTCGCGGTTCCGTTGCTCGCCACCTGGGCGATGTGCGTCAACGGCGCGATGAAGGCGCCGATCGACAAGCGTTTTGACGGGCCGAAGGCGCGCGCTCTGGTGGCGTTGTTGATTTATCTCGGCCCATTGCTGCGCGGCTTGGAGCGCATCAAATGGCGCGTGCGCGAGACGCGTGCGCGGCCGCATGCGGCGCCTGCGACGACCGAGCAAAGGGCACGCTGGTCGTGGCGCGATCGCTCTTTCCAACTCGCCTTCTGGAACCAGGCAGGGGTCGAGAAAGAGGCGCTGATCGGTGGCTTGACGAGTTTTTTGGTGCCGCAGAAATATTTTGTCGTGCCCGATACCGGGTGGAGCGGCTGGGATTTGAAAATTTCCCGCGGGTTATGCAGCCGCGCGCTCGTCCTGGTTTGCACGGAATATCACGGCGGCGATAAACGGTTGCTACGGGTGCGCTGTACGATGCGGCTGTCGCAGCTCGCGCTGTTCCTGCTGCGCGGCTATGCTCTGATGACGGCGTTCGCGCTGTTGCTCGGATGGCCCATCGCCGCCGCGGTGCTCGCGGTCGGCTGGGCTGGTGAATTTGGGCGTGATCGGGACGAAACTCGCCGCATTCGCCGGGCTGATGCATCGCATCATCGAGGCCGTCGCCACGCCCGCCGGGCTGATCCCGGTCGAACCGAAAACCGCTATCCGTAAAGCAACGCCCGCGCCGCAGCCGGCGTAAGATTGACAAGGCGGCATCACGCCGTCCGGATCATGTTGAGCAAAATTTCACCTTATCTCTGGCCGCATCGCTGGCGGATTGCCTGGACGCTGGCCCAGGTCTTTTTTATCACCGGGTTCGAGCTGTTAAAGCCGTGGCCGCTGCAAATCGTCATCGACAATGTGCTTGGCGGAAAACCGATTTCGCTTGCGGTACTGCACGGGACCTCTCCCGGACGCCTACTAATCTTTGCCTGCATCGCCCTGATCATCGTGCATCTCGGCAGCGGTGGGCTGACCTTGCTGCACAACTACACCGCAATCGGCGTCGGCCAGAGCATGGTCAACGATCTGCGGGGCGCCCTCTACGCGCATCTGCAGCGGCTGTCGCTGGCTTTTCACGATCGTCAGCGGGTTGGCGACCTGCTTTATCGCATCACCGCCGACAGTTTTGCCGTGCAGACAATGATCATGAACGGCGTGCTGCCGATCCTGTCGGCGGCGGTTCTGCTGGCCGGCATGCTGATGGTTCTGTTTCCGCTCGATCCGAACCTGACATTGCTGGCGCTGACCGTCGTGCCGGTGCTGTTCGCCCTGATCGCCGGGTTCAACCGCAAGATCATCGACATCGCCACCGAGGTGCGCACCACCGAAAGCCGGGTCTATTCGCTGGTGCAATGGGCGATGTCGTCGATCAAGGTCGTGCAGGCTTTTACCCGCGAAGACGACGAGCACCGCCGGTTTATGGGCGCCAGCCGCGAGAGCCTACGCGCCACCTTGCGCCTTTACAGCTGGCAAACCCTGTATTCGGCGGCAGTCAACAGCGTCATTGCCGCCGGCACGGCACTTGTCGTGTACGCCGGAGCGCGAGCGGTGATGTCGGGCGCCCTGACCGTCGGCCAATTGATTGTCTTCATCTCCTATCTCGCTCAGCTCTATGCGCCGATTAACCAGATCAGTCAGAGCTGGGGGATGATTGCCGGCGCCCGGGTCGGCGCGCGCCGCGTGTTTGAGGTGCTTGACGCCGAGCCCGATCTGATCGACGGAACAAAGAGCTTTCCCGCAGAGGGCGCCCGCGGCGACATCGCCCTACGCGGCGTCGGTTTTCGTTACCGGCGCGAGACGCCGGTCCTGCACGGGATCGACCTCAAAGTGCCGGCCGGCGCGAAGATCGCGATTGTCGGTCCGACCGGGGCAGGAAAATCGA
The DNA here is from genome assembly GCA_963735445.1 of uncultured Alphaproteobacteria bacterium. Taxonomy (GTDB): domain Bacteria; phylum Pseudomonadota; class Alphaproteobacteria; order ATCC43930; family CGMCC-115725; genus AP-15. The sequence continues at coordinate 90,349 of CAVTLC010000045.1, read as the reverse complement.
CCTTGGTGAGCCTGCTGGCGCGGTTTCACGATCCGATCGAAGGTGCGATCGAAATCGACGGCGTCGATCTGCGCGAATACACGCTCAAATCGCTGCGCAGCCAGATTGCAATGGTATTGCAGCCGCCGCTGATCTTTCCCGCTGTCGGTGCGCGACAACATCGCTTATGGCCGGCCCGGGGCCGATGACGCGGCAATCGAGCGCGCTGCTCGTCTGGCGCGCATCGACGAACGGATCGGGTCGCTACCCGAAGGCTACGACACCGTCATCGGCGAATCCGGGGTGTCGCTGTCCGAGGGCGAAAAGCAGCGCATCACGATCGCCCGCGCCCTCCTAAGGGACGCCCCGATCCTGATCCTCGACGAACCGACTTCGGCGCTCGATGTGACGACCGAAGCGCTGGTGATGGCGGGGATCGAGCGGCTGATGGAGGGGCGCACCACATTCATCATCGCCCACCGCTTGTCGACCGTGCAGCGTTGCGATCGGATCGTCGTATTGCAAGGCGGCGCGCTTGTGGAGCAGGGAAGCCTGGCCGAGTTGCTGCGGCGTGACGGCGTCTTCGCCGGCTATTATCGAAGCCAGTTCAGCAGCGAGCGTAGTACGCCTTCCGATTTAGTCCCCGCGGTTTAATGCGCGTTACGATTAAATCTCGGCTGCGGTGATGGCGCTGAATAATAATCGCCTCATCAGCAACATGTGGCCCCTAAATCGGTCCCGGACACGAAGTATAGTCCAATAATCCACCATTACTTAAGGCACACTTTCTGATGGTGACCACAGGGGATCCGTACAGATTGTGGCTATTTCATGGAATGTCTCTGGATTCTTGATGTTTGATTGTCCTCTCCGGAAAAGTTAGCGATTCTTTGTTGTCATAGGCAGATCGCCCCGTTAGGGTCCATTCCGCGAGGCGCACTGTCAAAGCCACGTTCCTTGCATAAACCGGCGGGACGCCGCGGCTGGGTCAACAATCCAGCCACCCGCTGAGCAGGGAGGACGCCGACACCCGGCGTCCCGACGCATGCCAAACCTGGTCCGGTCAGCGCATCGGACATCCACGGTTCGGCACTGGTGGGGGAGAAATGATCGTCGAAACCTCTGGTGAGGGAAGCAGGGTCTTCCCCGAAATCCGCATTCGTTTTCGTTCGTCGAATCCGGTTGCCGTATCGCCGCGGCTGCAAAGCGCGCTGCTCCTAACCGTGTTTGCGGGAATTGGGGTTCTTGCGTTTCTCGGAGTGAATTGGATCCAATACGGGCATCGCGTGGCGGAGAAAACCGCTGCCGCAGCGCGGCTGCGCAACACGAACGATGATCTGCGAAAACAGCTCAGCGGACTCCGCCGGGAATTGGCTGATGCACGGCAGGAGCGCGGCCATGCTCAGCAGGAGACCGCGGCCCTGAGTGAACAGACGCAGATGTTGCGCGGCCAGCTATCGGCGGCGGATGCCAAGCTGCAATCCTTGACCCTGGTGGATGACGGGTTTGCGGAGCTGACGGGCGACATCGAAAAGCTTGGCGCAGGGCCGGTCGCGGGAACGGGGCCGATCGCGCAGCCCGAGCCGAGCGCGCAGCCGGATCTGACCGCGCAGCCGGCGCCAAAGCTGCCGTTGCCGGCCGCAATCGCGACGGCAAGCGAGGAGACGCGTCAGGCGCTGCAGCAGGAACAGGCGCGAAACGCCGCACTGACGGCGCAGCTGCAGCAGATCCAGAGCGAGCGTACGGCCGAGGTGTCGCAGCTGGCGCAATACAAAGCGAGCCTCGAACAAACGGCGAGAGAGCTTGCCCAATTCGGGGCGCTGCGCGACAAGGTCACAATCAAGCGCGGCCGCCTTCGCTTGCAGATCAACGACATCTGGCGGCGATTATCGCTGATGCGGCTTCCGTTACCGGGCCCCGCAATCGCCGCCGCCGGACCGACGGCTCAAAGCGGCGACGTCGCGTCGACGACCTCCGACGCCGCGGGATCCGGCGCCAAAAGTCTCGACACTGCTACGGTCGCGGCAGTCGAAAACGTTCTCCGATCAGCTGGCGTCAATCTCGGACGGATTGTCGGGCGGATCATGTCACAAGGCAGTCCAGCTGCCGCCGAGGGCGGCCCCTTTGTCCCGCCGCCAGATGCCAGTGCCGCGAAAAGCGATGACGCCAGCGCCGAAAAGCTGGCGGCAATCGAGGCTTTGTCAAAGACGCTGCCGATCGCCGCACCGCTGACCCATTACGAGCTCGGCAGCCGCTTTGGCCCGCGGATCGATCCGTTTAATCACCGGGCCGCCTTTCACACCGGAATCGACATGGATGCGCCCTATTCATCGCCGGTGTACGCAACCGCGCCGGGTACCGTTATTTATGCCGGCTGGCTCGGTGATTATGGCCAGGCGATCGAAATCGACCACGGTTACGGCATCGTAACCCTGTACGGCCATCTGCGGCGCTGTCTCGTCGCCGTCGGGCAGACCGTCTCCGCGCAAACCGAGATCGGCCTGCTCGGCTCGACCGGCCGCAGCACCGGCCCCCACGTTCATTATGAGGTGCGGGTCGATGGGCAGCCGCAGGATCCGCAGAAATTTCTGAGCCTCGCTCACCTGTTGCCGGCGACGACCGACCGTCAGGTCACTCCAGCGGTAGGTGGACCAGCAGGGAATAGCCGTTGATCATCAACAGCGTCGCTGCAACCGCGAGGACTCCGCTCAATCCGAGGAGCGGGCGTGAAACGGCGACAATGCTGACCGAGCCGAGCACGATTGCGATCTGAAAGAGGGCCTCGGCATAATCGAAATTGGGGTCGCGCTCCGCGGCGAGGTCACGCTTTGCTTCCCAATTCTTGGCCCTGGCGAGCAATTCCTGCTTGCCCTGGCCACCCTGCGGGTCGGCCTCGTAGCGATCGGCGGTCGTTCGCCAGCGCTTGATGTCGTCTTGGATTTTGGCCTTGGCAGTGTCCGGCATGGCCGGGTTGGCGGCGAGTTGAGCTTCGAGGATATCCGCCGCTAATCGGTATGAGGTCTGGCGAGCGTATTTCGCCTGATAAAAGCCGTAGGTATCGGATGCCTGGATATTGGAATTCGTCATCGTCTTGGTCGCGTTCGATCCGCCGAGCGAGGTTATCGCCAGCAGCATCGCAATGATGCCGAGATAAATGCCGGTCAGCCTGCGAAAGCCGGCATCGGCCTCAAGATGATGCTCATGCTCTTCTTCGCGTATCTTCTCGGCAACCTCGCTTGCCTCCACCCGATCCTCCTTCGGATAAACCGTCGGGGGACATCGGCGAAATACCAATCGGGGTCAAGCCCAATGCGGCGCAAAAGGATAACTAGGGGCTCAGGTTTTGGGAGGCACTACCTGACCGCGGATCTCCCCGCCGGGATGGTCTTTTGTATGTAGGTTGATGTACCACTCGCCCGCCATGAACTGCTGCGCCTGCGGTGGGGTCAGTTTTGCCTGGCCGGTTATCGGACTCGACACCGGTTCTCCTTTTTTGGTCAACCAGATTAACACTGGAGCGTTTTTGTCGGGACCTGCAGGACCGTGGAAATGGGCCATCGTGGCCGGGCTCGACAAGCCGCTGTAGGTTATCGACCAGGTTACGACCAGAGTGCTGGGATCATAGGTGAGATCGGCACTGCCGCTGCCGGCCGTCTGGACGGGCGGAACCTGCCTGGTACCGGTAAGCGGCACCGTGAACGACAGCGGCGCAGCGAAGGCGTCCCCTCTCGGGGCGCCCGCGATCACCAGACCAGCGATCACCACCAGACCCAGCCAAGATGCTATCCTGCTCATTTCGCCTCCCTTCCTATCGCTAACGGCGCACGGACACTGAGCCGCAACTGCAAGTTCGGCTACACCGATCAACGGGGCTCGCTAGCCACGAGAGCCGATAGTGCGACCGACCAGACGATCAGCCGCACGCGGCCCCAACGGCGTTGGTGAGCCCTTTAGCGCCGCTGGGATATCATAAAATACGCGGAAATTCTCGCGCCGCTCAGCAGGGATGAGCTGATAGCTAATCGGCTGGCTGACGGGAGCAGATGACAAACTCGCTACATCTCTAAGAAATCGCTCGCCCATACCGCTTGTCTGCGTGCGAGCCCTTGCGTAGTTGCACCTGCCCGCTCTAGCTGACTGATGAAAATAACTCGCCCCTGTTCGAGACGTCCGAGCAGATAACGCCCTATCCCTGCCGCGGCGAAGCCGGCGCCGGGTGCAAGGATTTCCGCTTTACCGCAGGTAAAAACGGTCTCAATTACCGCCCCGATAGCTTCGGGAATGATGCCGTTCTGTGAATTTTCCATGGCGTTTCAGCATCTCCGCCGTCGTGCGTCGGCGCCATCCCGGCCTTGAGCGGCGGCGCGTCGAGCCGCGGCGCTGGCGGTTCCAGCTTGGCGAGAATCGCCTTGAGCGGACCAAGCCGGGATCGGGATTAATTGAGCGCGTACCGAAGGTGCTTGGCCAGGGCGAGGCCTCTTCGTCGGTGAGGTCGAGCGGAGGAGAGACGGACGATCCGACTCCCGTTGTGGTTGTTAAGCGCCCTGACCGCGAACTTTGTTCGAGGTTGTCCCAATCCGGATCGAAGTGATCAGGGGTTTAGCTTTTGTAAGCTAACCCTCTGATTTGGTGGCTCCCCGGGCCGGACTCGAACCAGCGACCCAGCGGTTAACAGCCGCTTGCTCTACCAACTGAGCTACCGGGGATCAGAGGCCCTCCGGGGCCGTTGCAACTTCCTCCCTTGAGGCCGGAAGCGGAATCAAGCCGATGTTTGAGGGTTGGCAATCCAGGCATCAGCCTTTCTCAACAATTCCCGCAGCGGCTTTCCGGATTCTTTATAGATACTGTAGCGCTACGATCCTCGCTCAAAAACTACGCCTGCCGCTCCTAATTCGCCGGGTATGATTATCAGGATTTACACCAAGCCCGCCGGGATCGACCTTCCCGCATCTGTATAGGCGAAATCGGCCGAAACCGCAAGGTGCGGACCGATATATCCGCAGCGCCTGAGGGTCCGCTCGCTCGACGTGCTGCGATGCCCGCGATCACTTGACGTCACACAAGCCTGCCGCAGGCACTCACATAAAAGTCCACGCGATGGCGGGGCTAACCGCGCCCGTTCGCGGCTCGAGATCTGAACTTCATAGATTTTTCAGGACCGGCTGAAGGGGGTGCGTGCGGCCGTCGGACGGCCACTACCGAGCGCAACGGCACGGGGGATCGATTGCGATAAGTTTTGTTGCTACACGCCTGCCGAAACGCATTAACTATGTTCCCATCGGCAAGCTGGCAAACCTCCATCTATTGGCTTCTAGGGCGGCCCGCCGGTGCTGCCGGGACGAGGTCCGAAAGGATTGTCTCTGACGGATACGGCCAATGATTGTCGACGCACGTTCTGTTCCGCCGGGCTCGATCATCGAGACAGAAGTTTGCATCATTGGCGGCGGCGCTGCCGGCATCACGCTCGCGCGGAAATTTGTCGATGCGCCGTTTCGCGTCGCCGTCCTCGAGAGCGGCGGCATGGAGTTGGATGCGGCGACCCAACAACTCTACGAAGGCCGAAGTATCGGCGGGTCGTTTCCGGATTTGACAACGTCACGGCTGCGCTTTTTTGGCGGGACGACCAATCATTGGGGCGGCTGGTGTCTGCCGCTCGACGCGATCGACTTTGAGAGGCGCGACGACCTCCCATACCACGAATGGCCGTTTCCCAAATCGAGTCTTGATCCATGGTACCGTCAGGCCCAGGAAGTCTGCGACTTAGGGCCTTACGATTACCGTCCCGCGAGTTGGGGGATTGCGCCCAGCAAAATTCCGCCGCCGTTTTCCGGCCCCAACTTCGAGAGCAAGATATTTCAGGTGAGCCCGGTCCATTTCGGGCCGGTGTATGCCGCCGACCTGCGCCGCGCGCCGCGCGTGACGGTCTATTTGTACGCTAATGCGTTCAATCTGGACGGCGGCGAGAGCGATGCCGAGATTACCGAATTATCGGCTAAGACGCTTTCCGGAAACCATTTCTCGGTTCGTGCTCGGTTTTATATATTGGCCGCAGGCGGGATCGAAAACGCCAGGCTGCTGTTAGCCTCCGGCACCAACGGGGGTAACGGTCTCGGCAATGCGCACGATCTTGTCGGCCGCTTCTTTATGACCCATCTGACATATTCGGGCGCGATCATCGCTCCGTCCGATCCGCACATGAATTTCGATTTCCGCAGCGCCGGTACCTACCCGGCGTTTGGCGGCAAGCACATTTTTAACTCGTGCATGGGGCTAACCGCGTCGGCCATGCGCCATTTACAGCTGCCGAACGTATTCATTTTTTGGAGCTACCGGTTTTCTCCGGTCGTGGACGCTGTGAAGGCGCTGCAACGCGTGATCGGCGGCGAGGGGCCGGGCGGCAGTTTGGTTTCGGATTTGTCCAAGGTCATCGGCGATCTCGATGGGGTCGCGACCTTTGCGGCGCGCAAGGCGCTCTTTGGGGAGGGCATCCCGGTCGAGGAGCTCGAGCTGTCGTATGTCGCGGAACAGCAGCCAAACCCGCACAGCCGGGTCACGCTCGGGTCGGACCGCGATGCTCTCGGCATGCGCCGGGTCATCGTGGATTGGCGACTGACCGAGGAAGACAAAACCAAAGCGGCGGCAGCGTTTCGCCTTCTGGGGAACGAGATCGGGCGAACAGGATTTGGCCGCCTCCGCGCCGCACCAAGCGATCCCGATGGTACGCCGAGCGATTTCCATCCCAATGAGCACCACATGGGGACGACGCGCATGCACGCCGATCCGAGGCAGGGCGTGGTCGACGAAAACTGCCGCGTCCATTCGGTCGCGAACCTCTATGTCGCCGGCAGCTCGGTGTTTCCGACCGGCGGCGCCAACAACCCGACTTTGACGATTGTCGCGCTGGCCCTGCGGTTGGCCAACCATATCAAGCAGCAGCTGAATTAGCCGTCAGTCATGCTGTCGCGACGCCACTTGATGACGATTGCCGTCGGCGCCGCAGCGGCGTGGTTTGGCCGGCAAGCGCCGCTCGGCGCGGGTGAGTGCACCGGCGAGACCTCCGAGTACGGTGCTCTTGCCGCTTACTGTTCGGCTTTGCACTGTCCCGAAGCGATCGGGCAGTCATGCCTGCGCGCATTGCCGGCGAGCGAGGCTTCGCCCGACCAGCTGGCGCGGCTGATCCTCGCGGAGTTGTCGACGACAAGCTGCGGCTGTGCCTCGGTCGTGGCGCTACGTCGTTCGGTTGGCGAACGAAGCCAGGACGATTTTGGCCACGGCCGGATCGTCTATGTCGATGGCTGGATGCTGTCGCTGACCGAGACCCGCCTTTATGCCCTCAGCACCTTGCTCGCCAAGAAGCATTCGCCGGCCTCAATTCGAGCCTAAAGGGCTTTTCTGAACTCACACTCTTGATTTTTTTCGTCATCACGGCGCACCCAACCGAGGCCGTTGACGTGAACCACGTCGTTGGGCGAGCGCGATACTTCAGCCGAAGTCACACCGGAATTTCACGCGCGGTTAAGAGCGACTGAACAGATTACTCTCTGGAGGCCGGAAGCGGAATCGAACCGCTGTACGAGGATTTGCAGTCCTCTGCATAACCACTCTGCCATCCGGCCGGCACCGCCCCATATAGGCGCGCCTCGCGCATAGGGTCAAGAACCGCACCGACCAACGCTGAATGTCCTGCGAGCAGCCAGAACCGATCTCATATCGCAAATTTATCTCGGGCATTCTGGTCAAAGGCTAATTCCTCGGCCGGCGGCGGGCGCGCAAGAAAAACGGCACCCGGCCGGCGCCGCGCGCTTTTTGTTCATAGCGGGTGGGCGGCCAATCCGCGGGGCGCACCAGCCAATCGGCTGGTCGCCGGGCCAGCCATTCAAAGGCGGGATGGCTGGTGACCCGCTCCAGCATCCACGCAAAATACTCGGCATCGTCGGTGGCGAGGCGCAATTCGCCCCCATCACGCATTATCCGGGCCAACTGATCGAGGGTCTCAGTCGAGACAATCCGCCTCTTGTGGTGCCGCGCCTTTGGCCAAGGATCCGGAAACAGGATAAAAACACGGTCGATAGAGCGGGGCGTCAATGCGGCGATAAGCTCGACGTGCATCGTCGGCAAAAAGCCGGATATTGGTCAGTTGCCGCCGCGCGATATCGCCAAGCAGTTTGGCGACCCCATTTTCGAAGACTTCGCTACCAATAAGCCCGAAATCAGGGTGGGCTTCGGCTTGCGCAGCGAGGTGCTCGCCAGCCCCAAAGCCGATTTCGACCCAGATCGACCGAACCGAGACAGCGAACAACTGTGTCGGATCGATATCGCCCGATGGCGACGGTTCGATTGCCAGCTTCGGCAACAACCGTTCGACCAGGATCTGCTGAGCGGGGCGCAGCCGGCGCCCGCGCTTGCGCCCGTAGAGACGGTGAGCGTGGGACCGCCCCTCGTCGCCTAGGAAATCAGAAGGCGCGGCGCAATTCGTCGACGAGATCGAGCTTCTCCCAGGAAAAGCCGCCATCGGGATCAGGGGTTCGTCCAAAATGCCCATAGGACGAAGTGCGCGTGTAGATCGGCTTGTTAAGCCCGAGATGAGTGCGGATGCCGCGTGGCGAAAGATCCATCAGCTCCTGCAAGATGCGCCCGAGCTTGTCCTCGTCGACCGCACCTTGGGTATCGACATAAAAGGACAATGGCTTCGCGACGCCGATCGCGTAGGCGACCTGGATCGTACAGCGCTCAGCCAGTCCGGCGCCGACCACGTTCTTGGCGAGATAGCGCGCCGCATAGGCGGCCGAGCGGTCCACTTTGGTCGGGTCCTTGCCGGAGAACGCGCCGCCGCCATGTGGCGCTGCTCCGCCATAGGTATCGACGATGATTTTGCGGCCGGTAACGCCGGCATCGCCATCGGGTCCGCCAATCACAAAAACGCCCGTCGGATTGACGAGAAAGTTCTGCTCGTCACACATCCAGCCATCGGGCAGGGTCGAGACGACATAAGGGCGGATGATCTCGCGCACCTCATCCTGATCGATCCGATCGGAATGCTGAATTGAAACGACAACCTTGGTCGCCCTCACCGGTTTGCCAGCCTCGTACTGCAGCGTGACCTGGCTCTTGGCATCGGGGCCAAGAAGCGGGGTGTTGCCAGAATGACGCGCCTCGGACAGCGCGCGCAGCATCGCATGGGCATAAAAGATCGGCGCCGGCATCAAGGCCGGGGTCTCGTTGCAGGCATAGCCAAACATCATTCCCTGGTCGCCGGCGCCCTCATCCTTGTTGCCCGAGGCATCGACACCCTGAGCGATATTTGCCGACTGGCCGTGGATGTGGCACTTGATTGCCGCCCGCTCCCAATGAAAATTTTCCTGCTCGTAGCCGATATCGCGGATCGCCCGGCGCGCCACTTCGATCAGCTGTTCGCCGGTAATCGCGGCGGGTCCACGAACCTCCCCGGCGAGGACGACGCGATTGGTCGTGACCAAAGTCTCGACGCCACAGCGGGCCTCGGGTTCGGCAGCGAGATAGGTGTCGACGATCGCATCGGAAATCCGGTCGCAGATCTTATCGGGATGACCCTCGGAGACGGATTCGCTAGTGAACACAAAATTCTGTTTCGCCAAGGGATTACCCCTCCTGCGCAATGAGGCGATGAGGCCAATGCCGCGCCGTTGATGCAGTCTCGGGAGACGAGCGTCAACCCCCGATTCTCATCGCACCTGTTTGTTCGCGAGCTCCGCGATCAGAGATGGCGGCTATTTTCAGGCGGACGTTCGTTGCCGGTGGCGAGCGCCTTGGCAAGATCGAAGAGCCGTCGGCGGATCGTTGGATCATCGATCCGGTAATAAGCGCTGATCAACTCGATGGTTTCGCGTTTGCGCAACGGATCGGAATCAAATCCCTCAGCGGGCGGTTCGGCAAAGCCGGCGGGGATCGCGGGTGCGCGCACCGGATCCATGTCGTCAAAGAAAAACGAAACAGGGACGTCGAGTACCCGGCTCAAATCATGCAACCGGCTCGCGCCAATTCGATTGGCGCCCCGTTCATATTTCTGAACCTGCTGAAAGGTCAGCCCAATGGCTTCGCCGAGTTTTTCCTGGCTTAGGCCGAGCATATTCCGCCGCAACCGCACCCGCGAGCCAACATGGACATCGATCGGGTTCGGCTTGTCGCCCTTCTGGCGGCCCGGCCGACGGGTCTGTTGCTGGATCGCCACTGGGGAGGACCACTTTGCCGATAACAATTCGTTAGCTTTTTAGAATGCCCACCCTCGCCAGTCAAGGTGAAGCTTCAACTTTTAATAATTTGATGCAACCTGAAGCGGTAGAACTCACCGTAAGCGAAGCACCACTGGAATGGCCGCGAGGATCAGCAGTCCGAGCAACATCCAGTTGCCGGCCCAGGCGTAGGGGGTCCGGGACATGGGCCCAGGCAGTGCGCTGTCGATATAACCGATGGCGTCGAGATTGGTGCGCGCTAGAACCCGGCCGACCGGGTCGACGATCGCGCTGATGCCATTATTGGCGACGCGGACCAAGGGCAGTCCTTCCTCGACGGCACGCGTCCGGGCGATCGCAAAATGCTGATACGGCCCTGAACTGCGCCCGTACCAGGCGTCGTTGGTGACATTCAGCAGCCAAGCGGGACGATTGCTCTCATCGACGATCGCCCCCGGGAAAATCGCTTCATAGCAAATCAGCGGGGCGAAAGGCGGAAGACCAGGGAGATCGATGGTTTGCGGCCCGGCGCCTGCGCTCAGATCCATGGTGCCGGAGGTGATCTTGGTGATCGGCAGCAGATTGCGGAACGGCACGTATTCGCCAAACGGGACGAGGTGCGCTTTATCGTAATGGGCAACGATATCGCCATGATCGTTGACCGCCTCGATACTGTTCCAGATCTTTTCGATCGGAGCCGGAGGCGGGTTCGCGCGCAGCACGCCGGTAATCAGATAACCGCCTTTCGGTACGATCGCCGAAAGGGCATCGCGCGCCGGCCTATCGCGGCCAAGCAGAAAGGGCGTCGCGGCCTCGGGCCACAGGATTGCGTTCAAACGGTCGCGAGTAGCCGCAGCGCTGAGATCGATCAGGCGGCGAAAATTGTTCTGTTCCGCGGTAGGCTGCCATTTTAGGCTTTGCGGGATCGAGGGCTGGACCAGGCGCAACCAGGTGTCAGTCAGCACCGTTGGGGCGTTGGCGAGGCGGATCGCGCCGCCCGTTGCCGGCACCAGGATCAACAGCCCGGCCACGATCGCCGGGGCCCAGCGGCGGGCAATCGCCATCGGCCGCGTCCGCGGGCTACCGAGCAGCGCCAATAAAGACGCCGCCAGCACTGTCATAAAGCTGAGGCCGTAGATCCCAACCACGGCGACGCTCTGCAACACGGCGATCGCTCCCGGAAAGCCGCCGGACCAGGCATAGCCGATCAGGTTCCAGGGAAGGCCGGTAAAGGCATGGCCACGCGCCCATTCGCCGATGCTCCATGCGATAGCAAAAGCGAAAACACGCGCCGGCGGCGGCAGATGCAGGTATCGGGTGAGGAGGTTGGTGGCGAGCAGCGCCAAGCCGACATAGATCGCAAATCCGGCCGGCAAGCCAGCCGCCGCGAACGGGACCAGCCACCAAAAGCGGTCGATATCGACAAAAAGCGCCGCGGCGATCCAGTAAAGGCCAGCGAGAAAGAAGCCGAACCCAAACACCCAGCCTAGGCGAAAAGAAGCACCCGCGGTGACGCTGCCATCATCGAGCCATAACAAGCCGGGGAAGGCGATCGCCAACAGCGGTGTCAAATCGAAGGGTGGCATCGTTGCCGCGGTGACAACGCCGAGCAGAAACGCCAGCCCATAGCGGCGCCAACCAGTCAGTGCCGCGACGTCTTGCGCCAGCCGGCACAGCGGCGTGTCGACGCGAGAGCCCGGCCGAATGCGGTAGATTACAGAGTCAGGCACTATTTTGCGGGGTCAGGCACTGGCGTCGCCACCAGCCCCGTTCGCCTGCGGCAGACGGCGCACGCGCAACCGCTTGATGTGCCGGGGATCGGCTTCCAGCACCTCGAATTCGACGCCCGATGGGTGGGCGATGACCTCGCCGCGTTTGGGGACGCGCCCCGCAAGGGTCGAAACGAGGCCGCCCAGGGTGTCTACTTCTTCCTGGTCATCGTCCGGACGCAGTTGGATACCTTGCCGTTCTTCGAGCATTTCGATCGGGGTTCGGGCATCAGCGATCAAGGTACCGTCGGCTCGCTCGATAAGGGTTGGCCGATCGGCTTCGTCGTGCTCGTCCTCGATTTCCCCGACGATTTCTTCGATGAGATCTTCGATCGTCACCAGCCCGTCGATGCCCCCAAACTCATCGACCACCATCGCGATATGGGTGCGGGCCTGACGCATCTGTACCAAAAGCTCGAGAATCGGGACGGATGGCGCCACGAACAACAACTTGCGCAATATTGGCGCCAGCTTGGTCTCGCGCCGTTCTGCGACGGGCGGGAGAATATCCTTTACGTGAATAAAGCCGATCACATCGTCGAGAGTCTCGCGATATACGGGTACGCGAGAATGTTCCTGCTCGATCATGCATTTGACGACTTCGGGGAACGGCGTCTCCACATCCAGGGCCACGATGTCGATGCGCGGAACCATTACATCGGCGGCCGTGCGGTCATGGCCTTTTAAAATATTGCCGATCAGCACCCGCTCATGTGCGCCGAGCGAATCAGATCCCTCGGGCGGCTGCTCTTCGATCATCTCGTCGATTGTCTCGCGCAGGCTTTCGCCGTTGCGCTGCCGGCGGATTAGCCGCATCAGGCTGCGCAGGGGTGTAAAAGCCCGGTCCCGATCGGGCTGGCCGCTACTTTCAGGCGGCTCGGAAGCAGTCATTGAAAAATCGGTTAAATCCCTAATAGGTCACATAGTGCCGCGATAGGGATCTGCTACCCCCAATTCAGCCAATATGGACGTTTCCAATCGCTCCATCTCAACAGCTTCCATGTCGCTCGCATGATCATAGCCGAGCAAATGTAGCACGCCATGCACAATCAGATGGCTGAAATGGTCGGCTAGGGGCTTGTCCTGCTCATCTGCCTCGCGCGCAACGGTCTCGAAAGCGAGCACCACGTCGCCGAGCAGCAGCGGGGCATCGCGTGGCAATTGAGTTCCCGGGGCCCAGGCCGGAAATGCAAGAACATTGGTCGGGCGGTCAATCCCCCGCCAATCGCGATTGAGCTGCCGCTGTTCGGCATCATCGGCGAGAACGACGACCAACTCGACCTGATGCGGGAGTACGAGCGCCGCTTTCGACTGGCCCCGCGCCAACGCCAGCCGGGCGGCGCGCCGTGCCCGGTCGTCGCAATCCGGGAGTACGCGTTTCCACGCCTCGCACCGCGAAATGACGTCGACCTCGGCGTTCGAGCGACTCACGACAAGGCGGAGCGTGTGGCGCGCTCGCGCGCCTCGTAAGCGCGCACGATGCGGGCAACGAGATCATGGCGCACGACGTCGCGATCGGAGAAGCGAACGACGGCAATCCCCTCCAAACCGATCAGGGTCTCGAGTGCCTCGGTCAGGCCGGAGCGGGTCGCCGGGGGTAAATCGATCTGGCTCGGGTCGCCGGTCACGACCATGCGCGAGCCCTCACCGAGCCGGGTCAAAAACATCTTCATCTGCATCGGCGTGGTGTTTTGGGCCTCGTCGAGAATGACGAAGGCGCGCGACAGGGTGCGGCCGCGCATGAACGCGATTGGCGCCACCTCGATCTCCCCGGTGCCGAGCCGGCGGGCGAGCTGGTCAGCCGGCAGCATATCGTTGAGCGCGTCGAACAGCGGGCGGAGATAGGGATCCACCTTATCGCGCAGATCGCCGGGCAAAAACCCGAGACGCTCGCCAGCCTCGACCGCGGGACGCGACAGAATGATGCGCTCGACTTGCCCGGTCATCAACAGATCGACCGCGGCGGCGACCGCGAGATAGGTCTTGCCGGTTCCGGCCGGACCGAGACCAAATACCAGCTCATTCTCGCGCAGCGCCTTGATATACGCGGCCTGGCCCGGCGTACGCGGCGATATCCGCCGTTTGCGCGTGCGGAATCCTGGATCCTCTTGCCACAGGCTCAGGCTGCGGTCGCCGATCTCGGCTTGCGCCAGCCGCAGCGCCGCCTCGACCACCGGTAGGTCGATGTCCTGGCCCTGCTTGAGCCGATCATAGAGGCGGGTGAGCGCCAGATGTGCGGCTTCGGTCGCCGAAGGCGGTCCGGAAATCGCCAGCCGATTTCCTCGGGTGACGAGCGAAACCCCGAGCTGCCGCTCAACTCGTTCGAGATGCTGGTCGCGTTCACCGTAAAGCGACGGGAGCAGCAAATTGTCGTCGAATTCGAGCTGGGTGCGGCCTTCACCCAAAGCGGCGGCTGCGCTGTCCGCTGAAAGCGCCGTCATGCAGCGCGTGTCCCCGACAAACTGTTCTGGGTGGCCGCCGAGATCTCTACGGGCACAATATCGCCGATGGAGTCGCTAGCGGCGGTTATGTGAACGCTCTGGAGATAGGGACTGCGCCCGACAAGCTGGCCCGGATGACGGCCAGGCTTTTCGAGCAAAACCGGTAAGACGCGGCCGATGCAGGCTTGGTTGAACGCGCGTTGCTGCCTCGCCAGCAATTTCTGCAGTTCAGAAAGCCGCTCGATCTTGGCTGCATCCGCCACCTGTTCTGAGGCTGACGCCGCGGGAGTACCGGGTCTCGGCGAGTATTTGAATGAAAACGCCTGGGCAAAGGAGACTTCGTCCACAAGATCGAGCGTGGCGCGAAAATCCTGATCGGTTTCGCCGGGGAACCCGACGATCAAATCGGTAGACAGAGCCAGGTCGGGTCGCGCCGCACGCAGCCGATCGACAATACGCCGGTAGTCGTAGGCGGTATGGCGTCGGTTCATCGCCGCCAATACAGAATCGGAGCCGCTTTGCACCGGCAGATGCAGAAACGGCATCAGCTGCGGCACGTCGCGATGCGCCGCGATCAGCTCGTCATCGACATCGCGAGGGTGAGAAGTCGTGTAGCGGATGCGATCGAGCCCGGTTAGGCCGGCGAGCGCGTGGATCAGACGCCCCAAACCCCATTCGTGACCATCCAGACCCTCGCCGTGGTAGGCGTTGACGTTTTGGCCGAGCAGTGTGATCTCGCGCGCGCCGCCGGCGATAAGTTGACGCGCTTCATCCAGAATTTTGGCGACCGGACGCGAATATTCGGCGCCCCGGGTATAGGGGACGACGCAAAAGGTGCAAAATTTATCGCAGCCTTCCTGCACCGTCAGAAAAGCAGTGACGCCCTGACCCGGCCGCGATTGCGGCAAATGATCGAATTTGGGTTCTTCCGGGAAACTCGTGTCAACGACACCGGCCTCGTCGGCCCGCAGCGCCTGCTGCACCATCTCAGGCAGCCTGTGGTAGGTCTGTGGCCCAAAAACCAGATCGACAAACGGCGCCCGGCGACGGATTTCATCGCCCTCGGCTTGGGCGACGCAGCCGGCAACCGCGATCAGCATGTTTCCGTCGCCACGGCGGGCCTTTCGCGACTTTATCTGTCGAAATTTGCCAAGTTCCGAAAACACCTTTTCCGACGCTTTTTCGCGTATATGGCAAGTGTTCAAAATGACAAGATCGGCTTTATCAGGTGTCGGGGTCGGGTGATAACCTATAGAGGCCAATAATTCAGTCATGCGCTCGGAATCGTAAACATTCATTTGGCAGCCATAAGTCGCGATAAACACGCCCTTTGTCACATCTTCCACCCCTTCGCGCATTGAGACAGCACCCATCAATGAGGTAGAGCCCGCGCCATGGCGGGAGTTTGTCTTGGCGCAGCAGCCGGCGGTTCCGGCACCGGTTGCGGCCGCCCTGAAAGGGCTGCGGCCAAGCCGCCGGCGACGCGCCCGTGACAATAGCGAGCCAAGGCCTTGCGTGATCCACAATCGGCAAGAGAAGTCGGCGGGTGAAATTCGACGACGACTTCGACGGTCCCGAGCCCGATCATGCTCCACAAATGCGGGGTCAGTTCGGTCGTTCCGTACCAGGCGAAGTAGGGGCGGAGCAGACGACCAAGCGGGATTCCATCGAGCTTCGTATAGGCGATCGAAACCGGCTGGACCACGATCGGTTCTATCTGCTCCATTGTCTCAGCCGCACTGAACAACGCGCTCTTGAACGGCAGAACGCGGTTGCCGTCACTGCTGGTGCCTTCCGGAAACAGGATCAGGGCATCGCCCGCCGCCAGTCGCGCCGTCATCGCATCGCGCTGAGACGCGGTGCTGCGAACGCGGCGGTCGACAAACACGGTGCGCTGGAGCTTGGCCAGCCAACCAAAAAACGGCCAACCCGCAACTTCTGCCTTGGCTACAAACGATCCTGGGATCAGCGATCCGAGAACGGTGATGTCGGTATAGGAAATGTGGTTCGACGCAAATAATGCCGGCCGCCGGGTTGTTGGCGATCCGATCATGCGCACGCGGAATCCAAGAATACGGCAGCACCAGCGATGATAAAAGGCTGGTAATTTGCGCGTCCAGGGCCGACGCAGCGCCAGCCCTATCCCCTGCACCGGCATCAGGCCCAGGGTCCAGAAAAGGTAGAGCGCAAGCCGCGCGAGCCTCAGCGTCGGCGAACCCATGCCGTCAGGACGCCCATTCGGCTCTCACCAAAACCTCTCTGGAATCTTTCGCCCGCACGTAATGGCGCGAGTACTTCTCGGTCACGAGGTCGGTCTTCACTACGATGCAGACATCAGTCGTATTGAAGTCATAATCGATTACGGCGCCGTCGCCGACAAAGCCGCCAAGCCTGAGATAACCTTTTATCAACGGCGGCAGGCCGGAAAGCGCCCGCGCCGGATCGAGCACGCCACGCGGCAAACGGCACATCTCAACGTAGCGATCCGGGAGCGCCCGCGGCCTTAGCGACGGGGCGGCGAGATGATAGTGGTAAAGATAGGACAGCGGGACGGCCAAGCTGTCTGGATCGGTGCCGGGCAGACTGGCGCAGCCAAACATCAAGTCGATATTGTAGTGGAATACATAGGCCGCGATCCCGCTCCACAATAATTGCGCCGCCGATCTCTGGCGATAGGCACTGTCGACGCAAGAACGCCCGAGTTCAAGGATCTCGCCGGGGTGAGCAATCAACCGCGCTATGTCGAATTCACCAGCCGAGTAAAACCCACCGAGACGCGAAGCGGCTTCTCGACGGATCAAGCGGTAGGTGCCGACAACGGTCTCGGGCCCGGTTCCGCGGCTATGATCGAGCACCAGCAGATGATCGCAGCGCTCGTCGAAGCGGTCGAAGTCGCGGCGCCGCCGTTGGGCTTCGATCGCAGCGCGCGCGCCAAGAGCCTCGTAGAAAACGCGATAACGCAGCGCTTGCGCCGCATCGATATCGGCTTCGCTCTCGGCCAAGCGAACTTGCAGCGGACCCGAGCGAATGTCGACGATCGGGGTTCCTCCGGGGGCCGCGGGGGCGCTGGCCGGCGGATTGCTCGGGCTAACGACGGCGCCGTGGATCACGCTGCGCGGCCGCGCTCGGAAGATCGTCCGGCGCTCACGACGTGCGCCCGCAACCGCATCAAAAGCCGCAAGCGGACCAAAGACAGAATAGACCTCCCCGCATTGGCGTCTTGCCGGCAGCTCATTCCATACCGCCGCGAATCTTGGCGCCGCGAGGAACGGCGTAAAGTTCGAGGCGATGGCCGACGAGGTCAAAACCCAGTTTGTCGGCGACGGCCTCCTGCAGCTTTTCAATCTCTTCGTTATGAAATTCGATAACCCGGCCGGACTGCAGATCGATCAAATGATCGTGATGCGCGCTCGGCATCTCTTCGTAGCGTGAGCGCCCGTCACCGAAATCGTGGCGCGCAAGGATGTTGGCCTCTTCGAACAGCCGCACGGTGCGATAGACGGTAGCAATGCTGATATGCGGGTCGATCGCGGTGGCTCGCCGATAGACCTGTTCGACGTCGGGATGATCCGCGGATTCGGACAAGACGCGCGCGATGACCCGCCGCTGCTCGGTCATCTTGAGCCCTTTGTCGAGGCAGAGTTGCTCTAGCCGCGAGATCATCGCGTCTCCGTTATCCGGATCCATCCGCACAATAGCGCAAAGCTCGACGCGAGCCTACGATTGGGATGGGGCGTCGGGCGAAGACCGCGAGCCTGGCTGCGCGGCCCGCGCCCGATCAAGCACGCTGACGGCGCGCCCGCGTTCCCAGGCCGATCTCCTTTGCCAACCGGCTGCGTTGGCGTGCATAATTCGGCGCCACCATCGGATAATCCGCAGCTAATCCCCAGCGCTCGCGATAAGCTTCCGGCGTCATGTTGTATGCCGTTTTCAAATGACGCTTGAGCATTTTCAGCTTTTTGCCGTCCTCGAGACAGACAATGTAATCGGCATGGACCGATTTTTTCAGAGGCACAGCCGGTTGCGGCCGTTCCACCGGTGACGCCGGTATACTGCCGATATTTGCCAACGAATGATACACTTGATTGATAAGCACCGGCAAATCACCGACAGCAACTGTATTGTTTGATACGTGGGCAGCGACGATTTCTGTCGTTAGTGCCAGCAAATCGCTGTTTTGATCGGAGTTGGTCATTTCTCGGGCCCTGCGCTAAACCTCGTCTTTAATATAAGTAACAACCGGACGTGGGGCAATCGCCTTGCCAGCCGATTTCTTGTCATTTCCGGTCTGACCAATGATCAATTCATTGTGCGGGCTATCGGCCAGCGTAACCCCTGGTCAACTCAAGACGACAGCAAGAGGCGCAGCACCAAGGCATCGACAAGGCCCGATCGACGACGGTAGTAATTCGCACGGCGTCCAATCTGTACAAAGCCATGCGCGGCGTACAGCCCGCGGGCGGCACTGTTGTCCTGCGCTACTTCGAGAAACAGCGTTCGCGCCCCTTGGCGTTGCGCCTCCGCCACAACCGTGGCGAGTAAAGCTGACCCGATTCCCGACCGACGGCGGGCAGGAATAACACCGAGGGTCAGTATCTCGCATTCCTCGCCGAGCGCTTGGGCGAGCACGAGCCCGGCTGGGCCAACATCGTCCCAGGCTATTCGGCCAAAAAAGCCGGCCATTCCACCAAGCTCGACAAAGGCCTGCGGCGGCCACGGATCGTCAGGAAAACAGGCGCTGTGCAGTTCCGAAAGTAGCGTCCCGAATACTTTGGCTGCAGCCGACGCGACCGATATCGGTGGCAGCGGCTCGAGGCGAATCATCGCGAAACGGGCGGGGTCCGGTCCTTGGCCATCGTAACGTCCGGCGGTCGCAGATAAAGCGGCCGCACTGGCCCCTCCATCTCGCCGCGCTGCCAGCGGCGCAGCGCGACCCGTAACACGCCGGTTACCGGCGGCAGTGCCGATTTGGCGATATCCGCCCCACACCGTCCGTCGAGCGCCGCCGCGGCGCGGATGGCAGCATCGCCGGCAATGACGATCGTATCCGCCGTGACGCCGTCAACTGCCGCGGCTAGCGCCTCCGGCAGGATTGCTGCGGGCTCGAAGAGCGCTTGTCCTGTCGGATCAAAGAATTGCACGTACAAATCCGCGCGGCGGCTTTCGAGCGCGACCAGGAGATGACGCCGGGCCCGAGCCTCGCTTGGTACGGTCTCGACAACGGCTTCGAAACTGGTGACGCCGATCAGCGGCAGGTCAGCGGCCAAAGCTATCCCGAGCGCTGCGGCGATGCCGACCCGAATGCCGGTGAAGCTGCCGGGTCCGGTCGTCACCGCCACGATGTCGAGCCCCGATGCGGTTAGCCCGGCCTCCTGCACAACATCGTCGATTAGAGGCAGTAGCGCCTCGGCCTGGCCATGCATCATCTCCTGATGTTTGACGGCCAGCAGCTTCTCCCCGACCGCTACCGCCGCCGCACAGCCGCTTCCCGCCGAGTCCAGAGCAAGGATAAGCGGAGCGGATGTCGTCGGGCGTCGTCCGCGAAAATCGGTCAGACGGCGCGAACCTCGACCACTTCGGGGATGTAGTGGCGCAGCATGTTTTCGATCCCGGCTTTCAATGTCGCCGTCGAGCTCGGGCAGCCCGAGCACGAGCCCTGCATATGCAAGTAAACGACACCATCCGCGAAGTCATAAAAGATGATGTCGCCACCGTCCTGCGCGACGGCTGGGCGCACCCGGGTTTCGAGCAGCTCCTTGATCTGGGCGACGACCTCGTCGTCTTCCTCCTCTGCTTCCGTCGCAGCGGATGGATCGTTCTCGGTGAGCATCACCGGGCGCTCAGCCGTAAAATGCTCCATAATAACCGCAAGAATAGCCGGCTTTAGATGATACCAGTCACCCTCATCCTGCTTGGTGACGGTGATAAAGTCGCTGCCGAAAAAGACGCCGCCAACCTCGGGCAAAGAAAACAACCGATCCGCTAATGGCGACACCCGCGCTGAATCGGCATCGGTGAAATTGGCGGTACCCTTTGTCATCACGGTGCACCCGGGAAGAAACTTCAGGGTCGCCGGGTTTGGCGTCTGCTCGGTCTGAATAAACATCGGGAACTCCACGAATGCAGGTTAACGTAAGCTGTTCACTAGCATGGGAGGAGCCGCTGAGCGATTCAACCCCAGGCTCTTCTCGACTTAAGCCATCGCCGGCCGCCTAAGCCGGAGTTTCCCCGCGTCTCGGGCTCCAGGGCGCAAAGATCGCGGCTCAAGGCCTCAGCAATCCGCTAATCTGTTGCGCCTCCCGCAACACCGGTTCGGCGATCGCGCGGGCGCGCTCGGCGCCATGGCGCAATACCTGATCGATATAGCCGGGATCGGCCATTAGCCGCCGCATCTCGCCACCGATCCGTCCAAGGATCTCGACCGAAAGCGCCGACAGCGCCTCCTTGAATTCCGAGAAATTGCGCCCGGCAAAATGGGCAAGCGTATCCTCGCGCGATTGGCTCGCGAGCGCTGCGTAAATCCCGATCAGATTGTCGGCCTCGGGCCGGCGTTCGAGATCGATGATCGTTGCGGGCAAAGGCTCAGGATCGGTCTTGGCGCGCCGGATCTTTAAGGTGATCGCGTCGGCATCGTCGGTCATGTTGATGCGCGAGTAATCCGAAGTGTCGGATTTCGACATCTTCTTGGTGCCGTCCCGCAGGCTCATGACGCGCGTTGCGGCGCCAAAGATCTGCGGCTCGGGCAACGGGAAAAAGTCGCGGTCGTAGCGGCGGTTGAACGCGCCGGCGATGTCGCGGGAGAGTTCGAGATGTTGCTTTTGGTCTTCGCCGACCGGCACATGCGTCGCTTTGTAGACGAGGATGTCGGCAGCCATCAGCACCGGATAGGCGTAGAGACCGAGGCCCGCCATCTCGCGTTGTTTGCCGGCCTTCTCCTTGAACTGCGTCATGCGGTTGAGCCAACCGAGCGGGGTCAGGCAGGCGAGCAGCCAAGCCAGCTCGGCGTGAGCCGGAACCATGCTTTGATTGAATATGATGCAGCGCTCGGGGTCGATCCCGGCGGCGATATAAGCCGCCGTTACCTCGCGCGTCGAGGCGCGCAATTCGTCCGGGTCTTGCGGCAAGGTCAACGCATGGAGATCGACGATGCAAAAGATGCACTCGTAGTCGTCCTGCAGCGCTACCCAATTGCGAATGGCGCCCAAATAGTTGCCGAGATGCAGATTGCCGGTTGGCTGAACGCCGGAAAAGATACGGTTCATGGCGCGTGTTATCGCTGAGGCACGGCGATGGTCAAGCCGGTTGGCGACGCAGCCGGCCCCATAAGACGCGCCAGTCGGCGACCCCGAACGCCAGCGCCAAAATCACAAAGGCGCCGAGGCCGGCCCCGCAAAGACCAAAAAGCGCCGTGATCCGGATCGCCGGCGCCGCCGCGAGTGCGGGCGTCAAAGTCGAACGCAATAATGCCAGGATCACGCCCATCGCAAATGCCGCTGCCGCGATCCGCGGGAGATTGCGTCGCGCCCGCCGATCAAGCGCGAAATGCTCCCGCCGGACCAACAGTACCAGCAATGTCAGCGCGTTGAGCCAACCGGCGCAGCTGGTCGCCAGCGCGATCCCGACATGCGCCAAGAACTGCATCAGGATCAGCGTCAGGGCGAGGTTGACCGCCATCGCGGTGATCGCGACCCTGACCGGTGTCGCGGTGTCGTGCCGCGCGAAAAACGCCGGCGCCAACACCTTGATCAGGACGAAAGCCGGGAGGCCGGCGGCATAGGCGGCCAGCGCCGATGCCGTAGCGGCGGTATCGGTCGGGCTGAACGCCCCGCGCTGAAACAATACCGCGAGGATCGGCTGCGCCAGCACAGCCAACGCCACCGCAGCCGGTACGGTCAGCAGCAACGCCAGTTCGAGGCCGCGATTTTGCGTTTCGACCGCAGCGCTGTCCTCACCGAGCCTGAGATGGCGCGATAATGGCGGCAGGATCGCGGTGCCGACAGCAATGCCGACCACGCCCAATGGCAATTGATTGAGCCGGTCGGCGTAATAGAGATAGGACACCGAGCCGCCCGGCAGAAATGACGCAAGAGCGGTCGAAACCAACAGATTGACTTGGGTGACGCCGGCGCCGATGGCGCCCGGCCCCATGATCGCCAAGGTGCGCCTGACCTCCGGCGTCAAGCGCGGCCAGGGGAGTCGCAACCCTAGTTCGGCGCGGGCGCAGGAAAACATCAGCCACAGGAATTGGGCGAGCCCGGCGCCGTTATCGCCCAGGCGAGCGCCCGGCCGTCATGCCAACCGAACCGCCGCATCATCAGCAAGGCGGCGATCAAAAACAGGTTCAACAAGATCGGCGTCGCCGCCGCCGCTGCGAAACGGTCAACCGAATTAAGGACACCGCCCTGCAACGCGACCAATGCGATAAATAAAAGATAGGGAAAGGTGATGCGGGTGAGCGCGACTGCCAGCGCAAACTTATCAGGATCTTCGGCGAACCCGGGTGCGATCAGGCGCATGACCGAGGGCATGAAGATTTCGCCGAGCAGAACGAAAATCAGCAACGCCGCGAGCAATACCGCCAGCGCGTCCTCGGCAAAAAGCCGCGCTGCTTCCTTCCCCTGTTGCGCCATCGTCCCGGCAAATAATGGGACGAAAGCGGCGCTGAAGGCGCCCTCGGCAAACAGGCTGCGGAAAAGGTTCGGCAGGCGCTGCGCCACAAAAAAGGCGTCCGCCACCGGCCCCGCGCCAAGCAATGCCGCGGTCAGAATGTCGCGGACAAAACCCATGACCCGGCTCAACAGCGTGTAGGAGCCAACCGTGGCGACCGAGCGCAAGAGCGACATCGGGCGGGTTTAGTCGAAAACCGCGGCCGAGGAAAACGCTGTCGCGAACCATCAGGTGTTCAGCACCATCTCTGTTGACCCCACCGGCGATCTCCCTCGCTCAGCCGGTGAAATGCTGCATCAACCAGCGCAGCGTGTCGGCGGGCGCCTCCTCCGGCACGTAATGCCCGCAAGCGATCGGCCCGCCGGTGGCGTTTGTTGCGTAATTGGCTCGCCACACCGCCAGCACGTCGCCGTGAACACCCTCGGTGTGGCTTTTGGCGCCCCAGATCACCAGCAGCGGAACCGTGATTTTATGCCCGGCCTCGAAATCGGCCTTGTCCATCTCGAAATCGCAGGTGGCGCAAGCGCGGTAATCGGCGCAGGAACCCTTTATCGTCTTCCAATTAAAGCAGCGGACATACTCGGCGAATGCTTCGGGATCAAAAAAGCCGAGCCCGATCCCGGGCTTCGACAATTTCTTCTCCATAAAATATTGCGCCGGGATGCCGGCCAGCATCCGCTCGGGCAAATCGTAAGGCTGGGCCATCAAAGACCAATGCCACGAGCGCAACGCCCATTCTCTGGAGGTGTGGGTCCAGATGTGATGATTCGGCAGGATGTCGATCAGGGCCGCGCGCTTCACCCGGTCGGAGTGGTCGAGGCACATGCGGGCTGTCGTGCGGGCGCCGCGGTCATGCCCGGCGACAAAGAATTCGCGATAGCCGAGCTTTTCCATGACCTCGACCTGGTCCTGCGCCATCGCCCGGAACGAGTAATTGAGATTGTTCTCGCCGCCATCCTCGGGGCCGACGCTGTCGCCATACCCACGCAAATCAGCCGCGACGACGTGAAAGTGCTTGGCGAGATCGGGCGCGATCTTGCCCCAAGAAGCATGGGTCAGCGGGTTGCCGTGCAGCAGCAGCAGCGGCGGGCCGTCGCCGCCATGCCGCAGATTGATCCGCGCTCCCGAAGTGTCGATCTCCGCCCGCGTAAACCCCTCGAACATCTCGCTCTCCCTCGATGGCTGCTGTAGACGACCTTACGGGCTTCGATCGGCGGTGGCGAGTGCGCCCTTCCCCGCAGATCGCAATACGGGTAAGAGTTGCGGAGCGCTGTAGCGGGCGAGGGTGCGTTGGGGGACCGCCGGTTCGTCGTCGAGCTGATCAAGCCGTCGCATTACGATGATGACGGCTATGTGATCCAGTGGTGGAAATCGTGGATCCCGTCGAACTCGCTCGCCTGCCTCTATGGCATCGCGTCTGACATCGCCAAGCGGCGTGCGCTTGGCCCCGACGTCGCGGTCGAGATCAACGCCTATGACGAGTGCCACACGGTCATCCCGATCCGCCGGATCGTCAGCCGAATCAAGAACGCCGACGCCGGCCTCGTGTGCCTCGTTGGCGTGCAGTCGAATCAATTCCCGCGAGCGATGGATCTCGCGGCTCGGTTTCGTGAGGCCGGGATCGCGGTGGCGATCGGCGGGTTCCACGTTTCGGGTTGCCTGGCAATGCTGCCGCGCTTGCCGCCGGATCTGCAGCAGGCGCTTGATCTTGGGGTCACCCTCTTTGCCGGCGAGGCCGAGGGCCGCCTCGAGGGGCTGTTCGCCGACGCGCTCGCCGGGCGGCTGCGGCCGATCTACAATTACATGGACGATTTGCCCGGCCTGCAGCAGCAGGTGACACCGTTTCTGCCGATCGACATCGTGCGCCGTTATGGCGAGACGATCGGCGCCTTCGACGCCGGGCGCGGTTGCCCGTTTCAATGCAGCTTTTGCACGATCATCAATGTCCAGGGGCGAAAATCGCGCTGGCGCGACGCCGACGATGTCGAGCGGCTGGTGCGCGCCAATCTGGCGCAAGGCGTCTTCCGTTTTTTTATCACCGACGACAATTTCGCGCGTAACCGCAATTGGGAGGCGATTTTCGACCGGCTGATCCAAATGCGCGAACAGGAAGGCCTGCGTCTACAATTCATCATTCAGGTCGACACGCTGTGCCACCGCATTCCGAACTTTATCGAAAAGGCGGCGCGCGCGGGCTGCAAGCGGGTCTTTATCGGGCTCGAAAACATCAACCCCGATAATCTCCTTCAGGCGAAGAAAAAGCAGAACCGGGTGCACGAATACCGCGAGATGTTCCTCGCCTGGCGGGCAAAGCAGGTCATCACTTATGCCGGTTATATCCTCGGTTTCCCGGGCGACACGCCGGAACGGATCGCGCGAGACATCCGCACCGTGCAGCAGGAATTGCCGGTCGATCTGCTCGAATTCTTTATTTTAACGCCATTGCCGGGCTCGGCTGATCATAAGGCGCTCGACGCCGACGGGGTGTGGATGGACCCCGACATGAACAAATACGATTTGGAGCACGTCACCACCGGCCACCCCATTATGACCGCAGAAGACTGGCAAAAAGTCTATCGCGACGCCTGGGATCTTTATTATTCCGAAGCCCATATCGAAACGATCTTTCGCCGCGCCAAGGCGAGCGGCATCAAGCCGGTGCGGCTGCTAAATCATATCCTGCAATTTTACTTCACCTTTATTCAGGAAAACGTGCATCCGCTGCAGGGTGGTTATTTTCGGCGCAAACTGCGCCGCAGCCGCCGCTCGGGAATGGCGCGCGAAAACCCGCTCGTGTTCTATCCGCGCCGGGTTCGAGAAGTCGTCGAAACCCACACGAAGCTCGCCGCCTTTTACCTGTACCTGCACAAGATCCGCCGCCGCGTCGAACGCGACGACCGCGCCTATACCGACCCGGCATTGACGCCCATCGCCGATCGCGCGCCCAGCCGCCGCGAACCCACGCCCGTCGCCGAAGCCGCCGCCTGATCCTTGGCCGGGCCGCTACGCGACGTAGTTCCCAATTGACAATGGGGACCTCGCGTTCGTGACAAGCTCATGCCGGTGTGTTAAACTTAAGGATAATATCAACGAGAGGCTGGGTGACTGGGATGGACGATGTCCATCTAAAACGCAGGCTGACTGCCGTGCTGCTCGCGGATGTCGTCGGCTACAGCCGATTGATGAGCGCCGACGAGCAACGCACCCATCTGCGCCTGGCTGATTACGTTCGCGAAATTATCGATCCTGCGGTTTCCCAGCACGGCGGCAGGCTGGTGCGAAGCATGGGCGACGGGATGCTGGTCGAGTTCGACAGCGCTGTCGACGCGGTGCGTTGCGGCATCGATATCCAGCGCGGTTTTGCCGAGCGTGAGCCCGCCGAAAAGGATCAGCGGATCCAGCTTCGCATCGGCATCAACACCGGCGACGTGATCGTCGGCGAACACGATATTCACGGCAACAGCATAAACATCGCCGCCCGGCTCGAAGGCTTGGCTGAACCGGGGGGCATCTACGTAACCCGCGGTGTCCGCGACCAACTACTCGGCCATCCCGATTTATCGTTCGAGGATATGGGGGAGCGCCGGGTCAAAAACATCGCTCAACCGATCCGCGTTTTTCGTGTCGACTACGATCCAGAGCCGCAAGACCCGACCCTTCGGGGCCGTTTGACCGGCGCTGCGCGTCGGCTCTACCGTACAACAGTCCGTCCCCAGCCGCGTTGGCAAGCGGTCGTAGGCGTCATTCTCGCCATGGCGGTCGCGTTTGGCATGGCCGTCCCATCGGTTTGGCGAGGCGGCGATCCGCTTCCGCCGCGTGCCTCGATCGTCGTCATGCCGTTTAACAATTTTAGCGGCGACCGTTCGGAGGGCTATGTCGCCGACGCCATTACCGACGATTTGACAACCGATTTGGCTCGACTGAAGGGCACCTTTGTGATCGCGCGCAACACCGCATTTACGTTCAAGGGTCGATCGGTCAATGCGCGCGATATCGGTAAGGAAATCGGCGTTCGCTATATGCTGGAAGGCAGCATTACGCGGGCCGGAAACCAGATCGAGACTAACGTCCAGCTAATAGATACGCAGACCGGGGCGCATGTTTGGGCCGACCGCTTTGTTCATCCGATCACCGACTTTATCGAATTGGAAAAGGCGATCACCGGACGCGTCTCCACCTCGCTCGGTATTCAGCTGATCAGAGCCGAAGGTCGCCGGCTGTACGGAGGAACAGGCTCGCAACCCCGATGCTGTCGATCTGCGGTTCCGCGGCATGAGTCTTTACTTCTCTGCGATCACCCCGGAGCACAGCAAAGAGGCGCGTGCGTATCTCGAAGATTCGGTGCGGCGCGACCCACAATCGGCTGAAGCCTGGGGCTGGCTCGCCGAAATCCTGGCGATGCAATACGTCCATCGGTGGAACAATGCCGGCAAGCCCGAACTTCAACAAGCCGAAGACGCGCTGCGCAAGGCGCAAGGATTGGACCCGAACATTGGCCAAGTCTATTACGCCGAAGGTCTCATCCGCCGCGCCAAAGGCGAGCACAATGCCGCGTTAGAGGCCTTTACCCGCGCGTTCGAGCTTGATCCGACCTTGACGCGCGCTCTCGCCGAGAAGGCGAATGAATTGACGCTGGTCGGTCGACCCGGGCGAAGCGCCGGCATTGATCGAGACCGCGATAAAGCTCAGTCCTCACGATCCGTCGCTCGGTGGATTTTATTGGATCATCGGGCGGGCCTACTTTTACTCCGGCAATTACCCCGGGGCGATCCCGTGGCTGCGAAAATCGGTAAGCTTTGCGGCCGAATGATTGGTTCAACCGGCTTTACCTGGTCAGCGCCTACGCGCTTGACGGTCAAACCGATGAAGCGAAAAAGAGTCCTGCAGGAATTCTACGGTCAGCCAAGGTTTACAGGATACACCCTGCAGAAAGTCGAGGTCGGACGTTAAAGCAACCCCGAACGACAACAAGCTTAGTCGTTACGGGCCGACAGAAGTTTCGCGAAGGCCTGCAACTCGCAGGCATGCCGGCGCAATAGACTTAACATGATCGCGATCAACTCGGTGCCTCAGCACCTTCACAGGGAGATAAAGAAAATGGCTAGCATGTGGCGGAGAGTTCAGGCGCAGATCCCGCCGATCCGATGTCGAACGCGGTACTAGTCGAGGAGGGCAGTCTCTTTGTCCGCCAAGTCCTCGAAAGCCGCTGCTCGAAATCCGGCGGGAGCTTGACGGTCCTCAGCTGGGCGCCGCAGACGCTGGGCATTGCTCGCTAACGTATTGATGAACGACGTATTTCAACGAGTGGAATGCGCCGGCGCTAGACCAGGTCGCTCAAGATGCGAGACAATGCAGTTGGCGCCGCGCCAAGGCAATCTTCCGCTGGCGCACCACGCGCAAGGGCTTGATTCTACCGTGCCCGAGGAGACCACAGACGGGGCTCGTCAGGCGTTTAAGCGAGCTAGGGATCGGTGACCCAGGCTTCGCGCGCGCCCATGCGCAGATCGGCAATCAAAGAGATTCTTTTCGGGGAGCCCGCGAAGGCCCATGAGTATGTCGATGCGGCCATAAAACTAAACCCAAATCATCCTGCGTTCGGTTATTTTTACTGGGTGAAAGGTCGGGCGTTTTTCCACGAGGAGAAGTTGGATCAGGCCGTGGAAGCGTTGGCAGAAGTCGGTCTAGGCGCTGCAGACCGTTTGGTATAACCGCGCTTACTTGGCGGCGCACAAAAGTGCTTCTGCCGGAGCCGATGCTGCTAAAGAACCAATCCGCTTGTAAGACCAACTTGGCGTCAGCATGACGCTTCGCGGAAGAAGCTCCGAAATGCGGAGCAGCGATCCATGCCACTGGTCGCGGCGCCTCCGCAATAGCAGCTTGACTCATCTCGTGACCTCGAATTGCAGCGCGAATCTTTGTGCGGCCTGCGACCTGAGATATCATGACGGCATTGGGCGCGGTATTACTGGCTCACAGGACATCTATAGAAGGCGAGCGCTGGGAGGTCAGCAATGGATAGTCAAAGCTACCCTTAAGCCAGGCGATCTGATCGGCCAGGCCAGGGCGATCCAAAGTCAGGTAATGACTCCGGAAAATTCGCTGCAGATTCGTGAGTTACTCAGAAAGGCTCTAGCTGAGCCCGTCGGGGTGGAGTTGCGGAGGTTGGCGGAGGCATGGTGCTTTCTCGCCGAAGTGTTGATGTGCGATTATTTGAACCGGTGGAACGGCAGCGGCGCGACGGAATTTGCCGAGGCCGAAAACGCGGTGCAGCATGCGCTGGAGATCGCTCCCGGGATCGCTGCGGCGCATTACACGAGCGGACTTATCCATCGCGCTAAGGGAGAGCACGAAGCGGCGCTCGCCGCCTTTACCCGAACCGTCGAGCTAAGTCCCGAATTTGCTCTCGCTTACGCCCAACAAGGAGCTCAATTAATCTATACCGGCAGGCCGTTGGATGCCGTTCAGCCGATCGAGACTGCGATCCGGATCAGCCGCGCGAACAACCCCTCGCGTCCCATGTTTTATTGGTATCTGGGGCGGGCTCACTTTGTCGCAGGCAATTACGTCGGAGGCAATCAAAGCTCTGCAGCAATCTGTCGAAGGGCGCGGCAACGTTTGGTACAATCATCTTCATCTCGTCAGCGCGTATGCGCTCAACGACGATAAGGAAGCTGCTGTCGCAGCGCTTCGCAAATTTGACGATCGGTTTCCAAATTACAGCCTTACGCGCGTCATTCACAACGAGCGAGCCAATCCGCACAACCATCCGATGATGCTCGCGGCCCGCGAAAGGTTTCATGACGGGCTTCGCTTAGCGGAAATGCCGGAATAAAGCTCGGGATTGCCCACCTCATCGGTTCAGATAAACTGAGCACGACTAAAGCCTAGAGGCGATGCTTCAGCCGCTGCGGAGGATATGGCGGGCGATCGACCAGCGGTGAACTTCGCTGAGCCGTCATAGATGCGGAATTGGCGGACCTCGCGAAACAGGCGTGCCGACGATCGTGTCGTCGATGATGCCAGAGCCCGCCCAGGATCTGCACGCTGCGATCGACGACGCGCCAGATCGCCTCCGAGCAGATCACCTTTGCCATGCTCGATTTATGGCCGCCGCGCCGCCCTGATCGAGCACCCAGGCCGCGTGCCAAATGACCAGCCGCGAGGCGTGCAGGTCCATCTCGTTGTCGGCGAGCACGTCACCACCGGCCACCCGCTTATGACCGCAGAAGACTGGCACCGCCAGCGGCGGATCAGGCGATGCCGGCGTCGATGCCGAGATGGTTTTTATAGCCAAAGGCCGGGACCGCCAGGTCCACGCGCGGTGCACCGTCCGCGCTCGGCTTGGCCTTGGTGTATTTGACTGTCCAGCGTGCGTCGCGATCCTTCTGGCGCAGCTTGGCTGGCTTTGCCGCCCATGCCGGCGGAATCGGCCTTGCTTGATGTCGCGCTTCTCGCTGTCGGTGTTGCGTTGCTTTGGTGCGGCGACGATCGAGGCGTCGATAATCTGGCCGCTCATCGCCAGAAACCCAGCGGTTGTCAGCGCCGCATCAAAGCGCTCAAACAGACCTCGATCGCCGGCCGGCCGGCGATCCGGGCCCGCGTCAGGCTTCGCGAAAAGTCCAGATCGTGTTGGCGTCCGGCACCGTATCGGCAAGTCCCAGCCCGAGAAAACGCATAAACGACAGCCGGTCCCGGATCAGATATTCGGCCCGCTCATCCGACAGATTGTGGCAGGCCTGCAAAAGTCTATCGCGACGCCTGGAACTTTAGTATTCGTCAAGCGCATATCGAAACGATCTTTCGCCGTGTCCAAACGCGGCACCGCGCGCATCAAGCCGGTGCGGACTGCTCAAATCATACCGCACTCAGCCGTTCTAGCTTCACCTTTATTCAGGAAAACGTGCATCCGCTTCAGACGTGCGTCATTTTCGGCGCAACCGGCTTGCGCCGCAGCCGCCGCTCAGCGAATCCGGCGCGCGAAAATCCGCTCGTGTTCTATCCGCGCCGGTTTTTGAGAAGTGTCCGACTGGCAAAAAACCCACACGAAGCCTCGCTGCCTTCTTCCGAAACATCTACCTGCACAAGATCTCGCCGCCAGTAGAACGCGACGACCGCGCCTATACCGACCCGGCATTGACGCCCTTATTCGGCAACGCGCATTCACTTCCGGGGAGTTTCGGCGCAAACCCGTCGCCGAAGCCGCCGCCTAAAATTGCTCGTCGGCCGGCTGTCGCTGCCTCGGAGCGATTGCCGCTGCGTTGGCAGCGACCCGGTCGGAGATGCGCGTCTGGCGCCCGCCAAAAACGGTTTCCGACGCCTTGCTCTGGGGAGAGGGAGTCGCGTGCAGCAGCGGGGCGATCGCGCCAATCTCATTCGCCTTACCACAACTCACCGCGATTAACCGGGCTTCACTCGGGTTTGAGCGTCACTCGGGCTAAGTGTTGGGCTGATAATCGTAATGGCTCGGCCGGAATGCCGGCATCGGCGCAACCGGCGTGACGCGCGGCGAGGGAGTAAGCGGCTAGCGAGTTTTGAAGTCCGGATCGGGACTTCGACAATGATCAGGAGATAAGTATGCCCATTAGGACAGAACTCCGCATGATCGCCGATTTGGAAGCGGGCGCTCGGGTCATCCCCGCCGGATCGGATCTATACCGTCAAGGTGATACCTGCTCGTCTTGTTTTATCCTGCTCGGTGGCTGGATTGCCCTCTCTGTGCTTCTCGATGACGGCTCGTGCCAGATCTTGGATTTCGCCCTCCCGGGTGCAGTACTCGGATTTCAGTCGGACGCAAACACGCCGATGTATCACTCTGCGCGGTGTCTCTCCATAGTACGTGCCTATGCCTTCCCGCGGCAGAAACTGGACAGTATCATCGAAGCCAATCCGCGACTCGCTATCCTGTTCTGCCGGCAAGTCACTACTGATGAGGCGCGCGCGCACGACCACCTTGCCAATGTCGGTCTGCGAGACGCCAAGCAGCGCATCGCGCATCTTCTCCTGGAGCTCTATGTCAGGGTTCGCGGCCGCCTCCCGGTCGAACCGGGCGAGACCATCCAGCTACCGCTCAGTCAGGGCCAGATCGGTCAGGCGGTCGGCCTCACCTATGTTCACGTATGCCGCACACTTCAAATTCTTCGCGAACGAGGTATCGTCCAGTTCGCCAATCATAATCTTGAAATTATCGACCCCGCGGCTCTGATCGCGACTGCCGGCGTGGAATACGATGTTCCAACCGAACGGCGAACTGCCGGAGAACCGACGCTTGCCAACAGCCGTTCTACTGCCTCGGAAGCGATCGGCTGCTTACCTGTGGGATGGATGCCGATCCAAAACGATCGCCCGGCGCCTCGTGTTTTTCGCAATGCCTATACCCCCGCGAAAGCCGCCTAGACCTTCGCTTATCGGCGAATGCCGATAGCGCAAACGGCCCAATTCCGATAGATCGGGCCGCAATGCTTACGGTACGGCACGGTGACTCGATGGCTTTGATAACATCCGGCGGCTCACCAGGCTCTGCCAATGTTCCAATGAGTTTCCGGTTGATCGTGGGAATCGCGGCTCTTGGGGGATTGCTGTTTGGTTATGACACCGGCGTAATCTCCGGGGCGTTGCTGTTCATCCGGACCGACTTCCACCTCTCGCCGGCAATGCAAGGCGTGGTTGCTGGGATCGCGCTAGCCGGAGCGACAGCGGGTGCCGCCTTCGCTGGCAGCCTGTCCGACCGGTTCGGTCGGCGCAAAGTCCTTTTTGTGACCGGGCTTGTCTTTGTTGCCGGATCCATCGTCGCGGCCTTGGCGCCGGGAACCCCGATGCTGCTGGCGGGGCGGGTTATCGTCGGCGGCGGTATCGGCTTCGCCTCGATGCTGACACCCTTGTATCTAGCGGAGACGGCGCCGGCGAGCAGCCGGGGCGCGCTGGTCTCGCTCAACCAGCTCGCGATCACCTGCGGCATTCTTGTCTCCTATCTGATCGGCTATGTCTTCGCCCAAACTGGTCAGTGGCGCTGGATGCTGGCGCTTGGCGCCGTCCCGGGTGCGATCCTCGCCGCCGGCATGCTGGTCCTACCCGAGA
Organism: uncultured Alphaproteobacteria bacterium; assembly: GCA_963735445.1. Lineage (GTDB taxonomy): Bacteria > Pseudomonadota > Alphaproteobacteria > ATCC43930 > CGMCC-115725 > AP-15. The sequence continues at coordinate 57,211 of CAVTLC010000045.1, read as the reverse complement.
CGCCGCGCTGGCTCGCCGGGCATGGGCATATGGCCGAGGCTGGCACGGCGCTTCGCCGGTTGCGCGGCGCTATGAGCGACACCGAAGGCGAACTCGCCGAGCTGCGCACCGATATCAGGCGCGAAGGACGACTGGTTGGTTGGCGCGCGCTGCTCAACCCGGTGGTGCGCCCGCCCCTGATTATCGGCGTCGGTCTGGCGATCTTTCAGCAAATCACCGGGATCAACACGGTCATCTATTTTGCCCCGACCATTTTCCAGGCAGCCGGCCTTTCCTCCGCATCCTCCGCCATCCTCGCGACCGCCGGTGTGGGCGTCGTCAATGTCGTGATGACGGTGGTGGCAATGCAATTAATCGACAAGCTTGGCAGACGCACCTTACTGTTGTGGGGCCTCATGGGAATGGCGGTGTGCCTAGTCCTTCTCGGCCTCGGCTTTGCCGTCGGCGGCTCCTCTACCGCGCTCGGCTGGGCCACCGCCCTCAGCCTTGCCGGCTATGTCGGCTTCTTCGCCATCGGCCTTGGGCCCGTATTCTGGCTGCTGATCGCCGAGATCTTCCCGCTCTACATACGCGGCCGCGCGATGGGGGTGGCGACAATTGCCAACTGGGGCAGCAACCTCTTGGTGACGGTCACTTTCCTGGAGCTGGTCGTGGTCCTGGGGCGGCCTGGCACGTTTTTCCTCTACGCTATCCTGACGGTGGCGGCCTATGTCTTCACCCGGTCGCAGGTGAAGGAAACCAAGGGGCGTAGCCTGGAGGAGATCGAGGCCGATCTCCACGGGCCGGCTCCGACGATGGCTTGAAGGGCGTCAGGCCGCCAAACGAGCGCCTGAAGGTGCGACGGCTGGCCCGCCTGCTGGTCGCGGTCGCGGCGGCGTTGGGCCCCTGTGTCACGCCGCCGGCCAACGCCCAGTCCGTCGATGACTGGCTGCATCGGCAATATCTGACCGGCGATTGGGGTGGTTTCCGAACGAGTCTGGAGGCCAAAGGCATCACTCTACGCGGCGGTTATGTCTCGGAGACCGCCGGCAATCCGCTGGGCGGGCGGCGACAGGGCGTGCAAGATGCCCAGCAGATCGCTTTCGGTGCGGACCTCAACCTTGCTCGGCTGGTAAATATTCAGGGGGGAGAGGCACACGTCACCTTCACCAGCCGCGCCGGGCAAAGTCTTGCCGCCACCGACATTGGGAACCTGATCTCGGAACAGGAAATCTTTGGCGGCGGTCAGAATTTTCGGCTCGCCGAACTCTCCTATGTACAATCACTGTTTGAAGATCGCCTCGACACAAAATTTGGCCGGATCCACGCGGCCGACGATTTTGCGCATTCGCCGATCTATTGCTATTTCCAAAATAACGGGTTTTGCGGTCAGCCCGCCGGCATTCCGATCGATAGCGGGTTTACCACTTTCCCGGTCGCCAGCTGGGGCGGCTTTCTCAATTTGGGCTTGCGGAGCGACCTCTATCTTCAGGCCGGCGCCTATGAAGTAAATCCCTCGCTCAACAACTCGGGCAACGGCTTCAAATTGAGCACCGCCGGAGCAACGGGCGTGATCACGCCGGTCGAGGCCGGTTGGAAGGCGGCACTCGGATCCGACCAATTGCTAGGACACTACAAGGTCGGCGCCTACTATGATAATTCCGCTGCGTCTGACCTCGGGGCCCCCTTAAGCGGTCCGCCAGCCCTGATCAGCGGACGCTGGGGCGTCTATGTTCTGGTCGATCAGACGATCTACCGAAAGGGCCCCGCCCGCGCAGAACCTGTTAACCCCGTCGGCCCGCCATATCGCATGGAACTCCTGGAGGCGGCCCAAGCGGAGCAGGGCCTGACGGTATTCGGCGTCTTTGTCTACGCCCATCCCGACACGGCGTTGCTGGAATTCTATTGGGAGGCTGGTCTTCTCTACCTCGGGACCTTTCGCGGCCGCGATCGTGATTCGATCGGCTTGGCGGTCAACCAAAGCCGGCTCAGCAACGCCCTGATCGCAGCCCAAAATATGCGGAACCTTGTTATGCCCGGCTCGGTCAACGTGCAATCCGCCGAGTCGGACATCGAACTTAACTACCGCGCTCAGCTGACCCCGTGGTTTTCGCTGATGCCGAACATCCAGTACGTCGTCCGACCCAACGCGGTGACCACGATTCCCAACGCCTTCGTTCTCGGGTTGCAGGTGCTGGTGACGTTCTAGCCGACTGCCGCTGGTTCTTCGCACGGCCGACGGACCTTTCTGATTCCGCGGCGAAGCAGACAAAGGGCGTCGGTTAAAATGCCTTGGCGGTGGTCGCGGTGAGCATGTCGGCCTTGCGGTTTAGTGCCGCGATCAGCCCATCGATGCCCTGAGTCCTCAGGATGGCGGCGAATTCGGAGCGGCGGGTTGCCACCTCGCTGATCGTGCCGTCAAGATAGATGTCGCTGATCAGCCACGTCTCGCCGGTGCGGCGCATCATATAATCGACATCGACCGGCTCGCCGTTTGCTTTGATAATCCGACTGTGAACGAGAACCCCAGAGGCGGCGATCTGCTCGCCGGTCACCTGAAGCTTCTGCCCCGAGTAGCTATCAAACCGCTCGGCGTAAATTGCGGAAATATAGCGCTCGAAGCTGTCGGCGACTTCCTGCCGCTGGGCTTCGCTCAACGAGGCCCAAGAGGGGCCGACCGACAATCGCGTCATCAATGGGATATCGAACGTCCGGTGAACGACCCGCTCCAGCTGGACGAACCGACCGCTTTGCCCAAGTATCCGGCCGTTCTTCATTGCGCTGAGCAACGCATCATACAGGCTGTGGACGGTATCGCCGGCAGGCGCTGGCATGGCGAACCCTCGGCAGGGAACAGCGGCGAGTGCCAGCACGACGATGAGACCGGCGGCGCGGCGCCGTGCCAAACTGGTCCGAATCCGCTTTATCATGACCTGATCCTCTGTAGGAGAGCCGCAATTCCGTCACGCTTGCCGCGGCTCGTCGTCGGGTTAGACCGATGATTTCACGCGATGGCGGAGCCCGCTTTAATCTTCGTCAAGTTTCCGTTCCGTTGAGATCTGGGAACCCTGTCACTCAATCGGCCGCGGCATACGCAAGGGCGGATTTAACCTTTATCAAAGCGGCAAATCCCCGGGTGGCTATCATCCGCAGATGGCATTAAATTCAGGCCGAGCACAGATGGCAGCGGGGGAAAACGGGTTAAAAATGGCAAGCATCGGGGGGTTATTTCGTTTTGCTCTGGGGCCGGCGGTGGTCGCGCTCCTGTTGCTCTCCGGCGGATTAACGGCGCGGGCGGGCGGAGCGGACCGGGTCGCCGCACGGTTCGAAATCTACGGCTTTGCCGGTCTTCACGTGTTGACCGACCGAACAACCATCATGGAGACGGCGGACCGATACATGATTGCGACCGATATGGACACGCGCGGCCTCGCCCGGGTCTTTGTCGATCTTACGAGCCACTCCGAGGTGCACGGGCGGTTCACCGCTGGAAAGCCATACCCATCCAACTACCGCGCCGGTGTGCGGCGTAACGGTGTGGATCGCCAGTACGGCCTCGATTACCGAGGGGACGGGGCCGTCGTCAATGTCTCGCCGGCCTCATCGGGGCGGCCCTTATTGGTCGCCGAGCAGCAAATCCACGACACTGTCGACCAGATTACCGCGTTCTTTATGGTCGAGCGCCAGCTTGCTCAACGCGGCACCTGCACGCTGACCGTGCCGGTCTATGACGGCGGCGGGTTGTACGATCTGCGCTTCACCGATGTTAAGCGAGAAACGCTGTCAGCCGACGGCTACCAGAACTTCACGGGTCCCGCGCAAGTCTGCGACATCGTGCGCGAGGATATCATTGTCAATCCGAACCATGACGAGGACACCTATCGCCATGGCAAGATCTGGTATGCCCGCCTGATCGCCGGCGACCGGCTAGTGCCCGTTCGGATGGAATTCGATACTGCATTTGGGGCGGTTAAAGGTTACCTCGCCGAACTGCACGGTCGCGGTGTCGATCTCCATCTGATGGGGGAATAGCACCAATGAGCGGCGGGGTGCGCTTCCTGGCATCCTGATCCAGAAATCTGCTTGATATCGATCGCGTCATTGCGGGCCAGCGAGGCAATCCCGTGCGGAGCAAGCCGGTGGCCCGGGATGCCTTCGTCGCGCTGGGGGTTCCTCGCGATGACAAGCGCTCTGGCTGCGAGGGGGCGCACCGGTCATCAACCCTCGCCCTCTTCTATGGTGCTCCCGAGCGAAGGGCCGGCCGCGCCGACGTCGACCGCCCGAGCGAGCAATCATCCGCTGCTTTGATCTAGGTCAAAGTGCGGTGCTGAGATTTCACGATAGCTGTAACCACCCCCGGCTCATTCGCGGTTAAAGCCAAGCCATCAAACTGCCGCAACCTGACGCATAAAGGATATTGGCGATGATCTTATGCGGATGGCGGGTTCCGGCTTCCCGGCCCTGTCACAAAACTCGGTCTCTAGAAATAGGCTCGTGAGCTTGACCGATCTGCACCCGCCAGTCGGTTCAGATGTCGTGTCATCCGCTGTGCCTCGTGGCCCGCGATCAGATGGCGAATGTTTCAATCAGATGCGGGCCGACCAGACGGGACGGAGTTTTCCGCTCGGCGCCAACGTCACCAGCGAGGGTGTGAATTTCAGCGTGTATTCACGGCAGGCGAGCCGGGTGGATCTCCTGCTGTTCGATGGTGCTGACGCAATGCACCCGGCGCGGGTGATCGAGCTCGATCCGCATACGCATCGCACCTACCATTATTGGCACGCCTTTGTGCCGGGAATCCGTCCCGGACAGGTTTACGCCTATCGCGCCGACGGGCCGTTCGATCCCGGGCGCGGTCTGCGGTTTGATGCAAGCAAGACCCTGCTCGATCCTTATGGGCGCGCGGTCGTCGTGCCCGACGACTATTCTCGGGTCAACGCGAGCCGATACGGTGAAGCCAACCCGCACGCCATGAAGAGCGTCGTGGTCGATCCCGATCTTTACGATTGGGAGGGCGATGCGCCGCTGCACCGGCCTTTCGCCACGACAGTGATTTACGAGATGCACGTCGCCGGCTTCACGCGGCATCCGAGCTCTGGGGTCTCCGCGGAACGGCGGGGAACCTATGCCGGCATGATCGAGAAGATCCCTTATCTTCAGGATCTCGGGATCACCGCGGTCGAGCTGCTGCCTATATTCCAGTTTGATCGCCAGGACTGCCCGCCGGGCCTGGTCAATTATTGGGGCTATTCCCCGGTCTCGTTTTTCGCGCCGCATGCCGGGTATAGTTCGCGGAAAGACACGCTCGGCCCGGTCGACGAGTTTCGTGATCTGGTCAAGGCGCTGCACCGCGCCGGCATCGAGGTGATCCTCGATGTCGTCTACAACCACACCGCCGAAGGAAATGCCGGAGGGCCCACTCTCTGCTTCCGCGGTCTCGCCAACGAAATCTATTACATTCTCGACAATGATCGCGCCCAGTACGCAAACTACAGTGGCACCGGAAATACGCTAAACGCCAATCAATCGATCGTGCGCCGCATGATCCTCGACAGTCTGCGGTACTGGGTTGCCCACATGCACGTCGATGGGTTCCGGTTCGACCTGGCCTCAATCCTATCCCGTGACGAAACCGGCCGCCCGCTGGAAAATCCTCCGGTTCTCTTGGACATCGACTCCGATCCTGTTCTCGCTGGCACTAAGCTGATCGCCGAGGCGTGGGATGCTGCCGGTCTCTACCAGGTCGGAACCTTTATTGGCGACAGCTGGAAGGAATGGAACGGCCGTTTTCGCGACGATGTCCGTCGTTTTGTCAAGAGCGACAACGGCACTGTGCGGCTATTGGCGCAACGCGCACTTGGGCAGTCCCGGACATTTTCGGTCACCAGGAACGGGAGCCCGAACAGAGCATAAATTTTATTACTTGCCACGACGGCTTTACACTAAACGATCTGGTCTCTTACGACAGTAAGCACAACGAGGCGAATAACGAAGGCAACCGCGACGGGCTCGACCAGAACCTGTCCTGGAACTGCGGGGTCGAAGGAACTACCGACGATACTACCGTCGAGCAGCTGCGCGCTCGTCAGATCAAGAACTTTTTTGTCATTCTGCTCATCTCGATCGGTACACCGATGTTCCAGATGGGCGATGAGATGCGCCGCACCCAGCGGGGCAACAGCAATGCCTATTGCCAGGACAACGAGATCAGCTGGCTCGATTGGAGCCTCCTCGATCGGCACCCGGACCTCCACCAATTCGTGCGCAAGCTGATTGGCCAGCGTCTCCGGTTATTGGGAATGAACAATCAGGAAACCTTCGCGCTGAGCCTTAATCAGCTGCTGCGCCGCGCCGAGATTGACTGGCACGGCGTCCGGCTCGGGCGGCCGGATTGGAGTGACTCTATCGCATAGCCTTGCCTTTACGGTGCGGACGCGTCAGCGCCAAATCCCGCTCTGGCTACATGTGATGTTCAATGCTTTTTGGGAGGCGCTCGATTTCGATCTGCCATTGGCGCCTGCGGGAGCAGCCGCCGGCTGGCAGCGATGGATCGATACATCGCGCGAGTGGCCGGATGACATCGAGGATGTTACGACTGCGCCACCGGTGCCTGGAACGCAATACCGCGTTGCACCTCGCTCCGTTGTGGCGCTGTTTGTGCGCACAGACGGCGACGTCCGGCCCGATCGCAGAACTGACACAACAATCGGCGTAAATAACACGACGCGTCCTTCACCCGGATAGGAGCATCGGGATGAGTATCTGCCCGACGTCAAGGTTCCGGTTCGATTGTGGAACGTAACGCGTCGCGTAGAGGTCACATCGCTCGAAGAAGTAAACAGGTAAGCTAATCGGGCCCGGCAGCAAGGACAGCATACAATGCAGGAATTGAGCGAAACCACGTTACCGCCACCGACGGGAACGAATACCGAGTCCGACCTTCTCACCCAATACGGTTGCGGCCCAATCCGGTTTTCCGGTCATAGCGACGCGCTGTACGAACGGCATCTGCTGTTCGACGACGTCGTCGATCCGGTCGCGGCCGGCGCCCGCGAACGCTTCGAGGCCGCCGCCCGGTCCGTCAGGGACGTGTTATCGCAGCGCTGGGTCAAAACCGAGCGCACCTATAACCGCCTGAACCCTAAGCGCATCTACTATTTGTCGATGGAGTTTCTGATCGGGCGGTCGCTAACCAACAACATCACCAATCTGTTGCTCGACCCCTATGTCAAACGCGCCGCGCAGCAACGCGATCTCGATTGGTTCGGCCTGATCGAACAAGAACCCGATGCCGGGCTCGGAAATGGCGGATTAGGGCGGCTCGCCGCGTGCTTTCTCAATTCGATGGCGACAATGGAATTGCCGGCTATGGGCTACGGCCTGCGCTACGAGTACGGCATGTTCCGACAGACCATCGAGCATGGCTGGCAACGCGAGTACCCGGACAACTGGTTGCGCCAGCATGACCCCTGGGAGGTCGCCCGCCCACACGAAGCCGTCGAAATCAAGCTTCGCTCCTCGGTCAGAATGCACCGCGGCACCCTGGAGATTGTCCCCGACCACCCCTCGACATTGATCGGCATCCCGTTTGACCGGCCGGTAGCGGGCTATGGCGGCAAAACCATTAACACATTGCGGTTATGGGCCGCGGCGTCGCCCGATTATTTCGATTTTCAGGAGTTCAGCAGCGGCGACTTTGTCGGTGCGCTTGCCGGAACTCTCGCGGCGGAATCGTTGACCCGGGTGCTTTATCCCGACGACAGCACCGAGATCGGGCAGGCATTGCGTTTTGTGCAGGAGTACTTTCTCGTGGCCTGCTCGCTGGCCGATCTCGTACGCCGCTTTCACCGCCGGAATGGCGATTGGCATCTCGTACCCGACAAGGTCGCGATCCAGCTCAACGACACGCATCCGACTCTGGCCGTTCCCGAATTGATGCGCATCCTGCTCGACGAGGCGCATCTCGGGTGGGACGAAGCCTGGGACATCACGCAAAGGACTTTGGGCTACACCAATCATACCTTGCTGCCCGAAGCGCTCGAAAGATGGCCACTCAGTTATTTTGAGAAGCTGTTACCGCGGCAGCTGGAGATCATCTTTGAGATCAATCGCCGCTTTCTCGATACCGTCCAGGTTCTCTGGCCCGGTGACGAAGCACGTGTCGCTCGCATGAGCCTGGTCGAAGAGGACGGCGAGCGCAAGATTCGCATGGCGAATATGGCGATTGTCGGCTCGCACAGCACCAATGGCGTGGCTGCCATACATTCGGCGCTATTGCGCAAGCTGACGGTCAAAGACTTTGCCGAGATGTACCCCGAGCGCTTCAACAATAAAACCAACGGCATCACCCCGCGGCGTTGGTTGTTGCTTGCGAACCCCGGCCTCGCTCGCGTAGTCACCGAGGCGATCGGCCAGCGATTGGGTGACCGATCTCGACGAATTGCAAAAGCTGCGTCCGCTGGCGGATGACGGGGCCTTTCGCGAAAGCTTCCTCGAGGCTAAGCGGGCGGCCAAACTGCGCTTTGTCGATTGGGTGAAAACCAGCTGCGGCCAGGCCGTCGACCCGGACACGATCTTCGACTGTCAGATCAAACGCATTCACGAATATAAGCGGCAGTTGTTGAATGCGCTGCGCATCATCGTCCTTTACAATCAGCTGCGGGAAAACCCGCACCTCGACATGATGCCGCGCACCTTTGTCTTCGGCGGCAAGGCAGCCCCCGCCTATCACTTGGCGAAGCTGATCATCAAATTCATCAACAACATCGCCGGCACAGTCGATGGCGACCCAATAACACGGGGCCGACTGAAAGTTGTTTTTCTGCCCGAATATTGCGTGTCGCTGGCCGAGCGGCTGATCCCGGCGGCCGATGTCTCCAATCAGATTTCGACCGCTGGTTACGAAGCCAGCGGCACCAGCAACATGAAATTTATGATGAATGGGGCGTTGACGATCGGCACCCGCGACGGCGCCACGATCGAGATGGCGGAGGAAGCTGGCGAGGATAACTTCTTCCTGTTCGGCCTGACCGCTGACCAGGTGGAGGGGAGCCGCGGCTGGTACAATCCGCACTGGCATTACGACCACGACCCGGAGACCCGTGCGGCGCTGGACATGATCGCGGCCGACTATTTCAGCCGCTATGAGCCGGGGATTTTCGCGCCACTGCACAACGCATTGTTGGGCGCAGGCGATCACTATATGCACCTTGCCGATTTGCAATCCTATATGGAGGCCGACCGCCGACTGACTGCGTTATACGCCGACCGCACCGGGTGGGCGCGCAAAGCGATCTTGAATGTGGCCGGTTCCGGCAAATTCTCCAGCGACCGCACGATCGCCCAATACGCCACCGAAATCTGGAATGCAAAGCCTTGTCCAGTGCCATAATAAGGATCCGCTTTATCTGCATGCAAGCATGCTTGAGCGCTCTGTAAAGCTATCGAGCGGCTGATTGACTGTCTCGCCGATTGCGAGAGCTCGGCCGCAAACAGGCCGTGGCGTTTATCGATATTGATCCCGACCGCCACCCAGCTGCAGCGAAGCTCAGTGCTTCGCTCACCGTAACTCACCAGGATTTACCTGAGTTTACTCGACTGCGGTGCATGGGGGTGCACAATTGGATCGATGAGCTGACCACAATTCATCTGTCTGGACCCGCATTGGGGAGAGTATGATGTCAAAGCTCCATTTCGATCCCGTTACGTATCAGTTCTACTACCGCTGCCCGACCGGAGATGGCGCTCCGGCTCGAGCTGTGGGGTTCCGTTGGGATCCGCTGCGCCGTCGGTATTACACGTTGGATCCCAAGGTGGCGGCGGGATTGGCGAGCCGCGGCGACAACTACGTCAAACTTTTACTGGCCGACGCGCTAGGACCAGAAGTTTTGCACAAGCACGGCCAAATCGATGCCGGATATCGGAGAGCGAGCACGTCCCCCGATAATGCGTCGGCGTCGCGTACTATCCACTGAGCGCTCGGCCCCCGTCGGGGTAGCGACGACCAAGCAGCAAATAGCGGCGATGCCGGGTTCCGGCAATCCACGCGGCGACATGATTCGCGTCATCTCAGGGTGAGACTTGGATTGATTGCGCATGACGGCCGCTCCGCCGGAGCGGCGCGCTGTAGTATGATGCTGAGGCGTTCTCGGCTGCCTCAGGGATATTAGCTTCTCGACATCTCGGGAGAGGCCGGAGTACAGCGCCTGACAAATTTATGTTTTTGCCGGAATTAAGTGGTTATCGCGCGCGGAACTATTCAAACTTTGGACAATGGCGATTTGAAGACTCCGGCGGTTGGAAGATTCCGAGCGCGGCAGGGAAGGGTGATCTCTTCGATGAGGAAAGCCACTAATCCGCGGCGCCGCCTGCAGCGATCAGCCTTGCTTCGCTGGCTAATCGCGTGCGCTGCGCTACCGCTAGCCTCCTGCCAGCAAGGAATATTGGATCCGCAAGGGCCGATCGCCTCGGCCGAGCGCCTGCTTCTAATCAATTCGACGGCAATCATGCTCGTCGTCGTGGTTCCCGTGATCCTGGCGACGTTCGCGTTCGCCTGGTGGTACCGGTCGTCGAACCTCCGCGCCAACCGCAGCTCGGACGACTCCTATGAAGGGCGTCTCGAATTCGTCCTCTGGTCGATCCCGGCGCTGATCGTGATCCTGTTGGGCGGCGTCATCTGGATCGGTTCGCATCAGCTCGATCCAAGAGCACCGATTCCCGCAGACGCCAAGCCGCTGCAGGTGGACGTCGTGGCGCTCGATTGGAAATGGCTGTTCATCTACCCCGACCAGCGGATCGCCGCGGTAAATCAGCTCGTCATCCCGACCGGGACCCCGGTCAATTTCCGGCTCACTTCGGCGACGGTGATGAATTCCTTCTTTATCCCGCAACTGGGCGGCCAGATCTACACGATGGGCGGAATGACCACTCACTTGAACCTGCTCGCGGCCAGGCCGGGCGCGTATCCTGGTTTTTCGGCGAATTTTAGCGGCGATGGCTTTGCCGAGATGCGGTTCATCGCCAAGGCGGTGTCGGCCGGCGATTTCGATGCTTGGATCACCCAGGCGCGCAGCGCCGGTCCTACGCTCGACGATGCCGCCTACACCGAATTGGCGCGGCCGAGTAAAGCGGTGCCCCCCGTCATCTATCGCGCAGTCCAGCCGAACCTGTTCGAACACATCATCGATCTGACGGCTTCGGGTCCCGGAAAAACGCGCGCCGCAGGGGCCTGGTGTCCACCAGTGCAACAGGGAGGGGGTTGACATGCTAGGCAGGCTCACCTGGGCGGCAATTCCGTTCAACGAGCCCCTCCCGCTGCTCAGCGCCGCGGTGGTCGTGATCGTCATTCTGGCCGTGCTCGGGCTCGTCACCGTCAAGGGATGGTGGCCTTATCTGTGGCGCGAGTGGCTGACCAGTGTCGACCACAAGCGCATCGGCGTTATGTATTTCGCTCTGGGCCTGGTCATGCTGCTGCGCGGCTTTGCCGATGCGATCATGATGCGCACACAGCAGGCGATCGCGGTCGGCGGTGCGCAGGGATACCTGCCGCCCAGTCACTACGACCAGATCTTCTCGGCGCACGGCACGATCATGATCTTTTTCGTAGCGATGCCGCTCGTCATCGGGCTGATGAACTTTGCCGTGCCGTTGCAGCTCGGCGTGCGTGATGTCGCCTTTCCGGTGCTCAATTCGATCAGCTTCTGGCTGACGGCTACCGGCGCGCTGCTGATCAATATGTCGCTCGTCATCGGCAATTTCGCGCGCACCGGCTGGATGGGCTACCCGCCATTATCGGAGCTCGCCTTTTCGCCCGATGTCGGCGTCGATTACTACCTGTGGTCACTGCAGATCTCCGGCATCGGCACCTTGCTGACCGGCGTAAATTTCGTAACCACGATCCTCAAACTGCGCGCCCCGGGCATGACTTATTTTCGAATGCCGGTGTTCTGCTGGACAGCATTGGCGTCAAATCTGCTGATCGTTGCCGCCTTTCCGATCCTGACCGCGACTTTTGTGATGCTGCTGCTCGACCGTTACCTCGGCATGCATTTCTTTACCAATGATGCCGGCGGCAACCAGATGATGTATGTCAACCTGTTTTGGGCGTGGGGGCACCCCGAAGTCTACATCCTGATCCTGCCGGTATTTGGTGTTTTTTCCGAAGTAGTCGCGACCTTTTCCGGCAAGGGTCTGTTCAGTTATCGTTCGATGGTTCTCGCTACCCTCGGGATCTGTGTCCTCTCTTTCATGGTCTGGCTGCACCACTTCTTCACGATGGGGGCGGGCGCCGACGTCAATGCTTTCTTTGGCATCATGTCGTCGATCATCGCGGTGCCGACCGGCGTCAAAGTCTTCAACTGGCTCTTTACGATGTTCCGCGGTCGGATCGTGTATCGAACGCCGATCCTGTTTGCGATCGGGTTCATCGTCACCTTTGTCATTGGCGGCATGACCGGGGTGTTGTTGGCGGTGCCACCGGTCGATTTTGTGCTCCACAACAGCGTCTTCCTGGTCGCCCATTTCCACAATGTCATCATTGGCGGTGTCGTCTTCGGTGTACTCGCGGGCTACAATTACTGGTTCCCAAAGGCGTTCGGGTTCACCCTCGACGAACGCTTCGGCAAGGCCAGCTTCTGGTGCTGGCTGATCGGCTTTTATCTCGCCTTCACGCCGCTTTACGCCTTGGGTCTGATGGGCATGACGCGGCGCCTGCAGCACATCCCCGACCCGAGCTGGCACCCCTTGCTGCTTGTCGCGGAAGCCGGAGCCATCGTCATTTTCTGCGGCATCCTGTGCCAGATTGCGCAGCTTTATGTCAGCATTCGCACCCGCGAGCAGCACCGCGACCTGACCGGCGATCCCTGGAACGGCCGCACCCTGGAGTGGGCGACCTCCTCGCCACCGCCAGCCTACAATTTTGCCGTGCTACCCAGAGTCGAGACAATCGACGCCTTCTGGCAGATGAAGCGCACGGGGGAAAGACCGGTGCAGCCTCCCTATGAATTGATCGAAATGCCGCGCAACAGCGCTACCGGTTTCGTCACCGCATTTTTTGCGGTGATCACCGGCTTTGCGCTGATCTGGCAAATTTGGTGGATGGTGATCCTCGGCTTCCTCGCCGCCGCAGTTACGATCCTGGTGTCCGGCTGGAGCGATCACCGCGAGCGCGAAATTTCTGCGGCCGAAATTGCGGAAATGGAAGGGGCTCGCTTGGGCCTGAGGCAGACTGCATGACGATAGCAACAGTCGATATACGTCCGACTGCAGTTCCAACCGAGCTCGCGCGCGGACGCGGCGGCGGCGGGCCGGCCCCAAAGCGTGTCGTCGTCGCCTACGGGTTCTGGATCTTTATCCTCAGCGACATCGTCATGTTTTCGGGGCTGTTCGCCTCCTATGCGGTCCTATCCGGCAATACCGCCGGTGGGCCGACCGGGTCCGAGCTGTTCAATCTCCGTAACGTCTTTATCGAGACAATGTGTCTGTTGTTCTCGAGCTATACCTGCGGACTTGGGGCGTTATCCGCCGAACGGCGGCAGCCCGGCCGCTTCTTGATGTTCGCTGGCCTGACATTCGTGCTCGGGGCGGCCTTTCTTTCCATCGAGGCCTCGGAATTCGCGGGCATGGTGCAAAAGGGCGCCGGACCCGAGCGCAGCGGTTTTCTGTCCGCTTTCTTCACCCTTGTCGGCATGCACGGCGTCCACGTCACCAGCGGCCTCATTTGGCTCATCTATCTGGTGGCTCAGGTCATCGCCAAGGGCCTGCGACCCGCCGTACTCCGGCGCCTGCTGTGCTGGAGCCTGTTCTGGCATGCACTGGACATCGTCTGGGTCGGGGTATTCACGTTGGTCTATCTGATGGGAGACTTTCGGTGATGGACGGCAGCGATCACCTATTCGACGACCGCACACCGGGTGTCGAAGAGTATGAGCCCACGGCCAGTCATTTGTCCTACACGGCAGGGCTGGGGCTCGCGATCCTCGCGACGATCGGCTCTTTCGTCGTGTCGCAAACCAATTTGCTGTGGCCGCCGGGTATACCGGTCGGCCTGGCGGTGCTCGCCTTTGCCCAGATCGGTGTCCACCTGGTTTTCTTTCTGCATCTCGGCAGCGGGTCCGATAACACGAACAATATTCTGGCCCTCGCCTTTGGCGTGCTGATCGTTTTTCTTGTCATCACCGGCTCAATCTGGATCATCGCCAATCTCAACGCGAACATGATGGAGATGCCGGCGCATTGAGCTGCTGCACTCCTTTTTGCTGCGTCCAGAAGAAAGGACGACCGGGATGGAACGCCCGCTCTCGCCCCTCTCGAGCAGCTAACCGCGGAGGTGCACGACGGAGGACGCGGAAGTTGATGGGCGTGCGGCTTGCCGCGGTGGCGGGCTCGTGCGACTTTCGGCATTATGAGACCGCACAATTATTACGCCTCACCGGGGTTCGAGCGGGCCGGATTGCGGCGCCGCGAAATGAGCTGGATCATCGAGCGCGTCGCCGACCCCGCGACCCTCTTTGTGCCGGTATGGCGCAATCAGAATTTGGTTATCGAGATCGAGGGCGGCGAGCCGCGGGCGGTGGCGCTCGGCTGGTCGGGGATCGGCCCTGTTCTCGGCGATATGATCGCCGCCGAGGAGCGCTTGCAACGCGGCGAGATCGTCTTTCTCGGCATTGTCGAGGAGCGCGCGCATTTTGCGCTCGACCTGTCGCCGATTGAGGCGCCGCTCGACATGCTGCATTCGCCGGCGCGCGCGGCGAGCGGGCTCGAAGCAGCGAATGTGCGCTTTGCCGATCTACGCCAATTGGGCGGCCGGCTCGACCGCCGTGACGCGGCATTGTTGGCGCATGCCCGCGCGATGCTCTATTGGCACGCCCGCCATCGTTTTTGCGGGGTGTGCGGTAGCCCGACCCGTGCCGAGGAGGCGGGCCATATGCGCCGCTGCACCGACCCCGCTTGCAATTCGATGCATTTCCCGCGCACCGATCCCGCGGTGATCATGCTGGTGACATCAGGTGAAAACGCGCTGATGGGCCGCTCGCGCAACTTTCCGCCGGGCATGTATTCGACCTTGGCGGGCTTTGTCGAGCCGGGCGAAAGCCTCGAAGACGCGGTCGCGCGCGAAGTCCGCGAGGAGGCCGGCATCGAGGTCGGCGCCGTCGACTATCATTCGTCGCAGCCCTGGCCATTCCCGGCGAACATCATGCTGGGGTTTCACGCCCACGCGCTGACGACCGAGATCACGGTCGATTACGGCGAACTGGAAGACGCGCGCTGGGTCGAACGCGGCTGGCTGCTGGCGCATACGGACGACGACACCTTTCGCATGCCGCGCCTCGATTCGATCGCCCGCCGCCTAATCGAAGACTGGCTTCACGGGCGCTGACCCGCATCAGAGCGCCAAGCTGCGCCGCCTAGGATTGCTGCTTTTTCGCGGTGGCCTTAACCGAGGCCGCCGCGGTCGCGACGTCGCGCGGATAGGTGCGCAGTCCGGGCACGACGAGGCTGCCGGCGATCAGCATCGGGATCAGCATTATCAACAAGGTCCACATCAACCCGCTGGTGCCGCCGCCCAACCAGACCGACATCGCGCCGAACAACAGCGGCGCTCCGCCCTCAAAGCCGGCCCGCAACGCCATGCGTCCGGCCTCGCCGCGACCCCACAACCGGGGATGGATAATGTCGAGGCGGGCGGCATCGATCGGCGCCAATGCCGCCGACAACAACCCGGTGCCGACCATCAACACCGGAATCCCGATCCACGGGATCGACAGCCAGATGCCGATCGCAAGGAACGGCACCGAAAGAAACAGTGCGATCGCCGGCACGATGATCCGGGCGTTGATATTGCCTTTGTCGAGAAGACGCCGCGATATTCGTCCGCCGGCCAGTAAACCCGCGAGCGCGCCAACGCCGAGAATAATAACGAGCGCGCTGACGATGCTGCGCGCGAGCCCGTAATGCGGCGGGAAATAGATCATGGCAAAGGCGCGCGCGCCCGTGAAAAAGAAGTAAGCGAGCGTCGAAGCAACGATCAGCAGCGAATAAGTCGGCAGCCGCAGCAAATAGATCATCGCCCGCCACCAGCTCCAGCTGGTCGGGTCCTCACGGATAATTTTGTCTTTTCGCGGGCCAATCCTGGCTTCGCGCACCTTCTGTTGCACTTGGTCCGGTTCACCGGGATGGGCGCCCGGCTCCTTGCGATTGGACGGGCGCGATGCCGCTTCGGGGTCGTCCTCCCCGACCTCGAGCCAGCTCTGGCCGCCGCGCTCCGGCTCCGGGAGGAAACGCCACAGCACCCAGGCAAGAACGAGGCTTGGCGAGGCCATGACAAAAAACGCCCAGCGCCAGCTGGCAAAACTCGACACCTCGCCAGCCACAAAAAAGCCGAGGCCCACGCCGATCAGTTCGCCGGATAGAATGAGGCCGTAAATCGAGGCGCGGTCGCGCGCCGGGAAAAAATCTCCGGTCAAGGACGCCGCGCAGGGCCACGCCACCGCTGTCACGGCTCCGAGAAACAACCTGGTTCCGAGCAGATAGAAATACGATGTGGCGGTGCCGCTAAGGATCATCGCCGCCGCCCAGATCAAGACGGCGACGATCAGGATTGTCTGCCGGCGCATCCGGTCGGCCAGGATGCCCATCGGCAATGTCGCGATCGCGCCGATAAAGGACGTTACGGCCAGAAGCAAGCCGATCTGCGTGTTGCCGATATCGAAGGCGTCTTTCAGCCGGTCGGATACGGCTGATAAGGTTCCGAGTTGAGCGGTGTCGAGACCGAGAACCGCTGCCAGCACCGCGATAATTTGCAGGCGAGCCGGTCCACCGGCGACTTCAAAAATCCGCGTCTTGGCGGCGTCGATAATATCAGTTGCACTGGCCATCACCCGGCAAACGATGGCGCTGGCAATCAATCACTCGATACGCCTGCTTGGTTATAACATCAGGATGGTTTGTCCGGTAACGCGCAATAAGCCAGACGGGTTCACGTGGTCACGACGCAATCTTCGAACCGGCGATTTCCGTATTGGCTATTTCTGGCGGCGGCAGCTGAAGCGGCATTACAACCTCGGTGGATGTCGGGGCAATAACGGGCTCGGGCAATGCCGGCGCGCCGATCTCGCGGCCGATCGTCTTGATTATCGGCAGGCAGCGGTTGCGGGTTGCGATCAGCGCGGCGCGGCATTCCTCGGCGCGACGCCATTTGGCTTCGGCTCGCTCGGCCGCGACAAATCTGCGATGGCGCGGGCGCCACTCGGTCAGAAATGGCTGCAGCACCTCGCTGAGCAATTTGAACGCCTGCGCCTGGATTGTCTCAGCCCCTACGTTCGCCGGTGGCGGCATCGCTCTGAGCATGTCGCGAACCTGATCGGCAAGCGTGTCGAGCGCGGAAATCGCCTCACCGAGCGCGCCCGGGCCGGCCAGCAACTCCGGCCGCGGCAGGCGGGTTGCAGCTTCGACATAGATTTGCCAGCCCGCCTGCATCAAAGCGGGATCGGGTGGCGCGGCGGCCGCCGTCTCAGCCCCTACGAGTTCGTCGGTGGCGATCAATACCGGCGCAACCACGGGCCGTTCCGGCAGTATTCTCTCGAGGCCCGATAGCCCCAGCGCCATGCCGAGTTGCCATGAGCGTTCGACCAGCCGGTCGCGAGTACGGGCAAGATCACCGCGGCAGAGTGCCAGCAACGGCCAATCGCCAGCTTGCCGGCCGGATTGGTGCCATGCATCGACGCGTGACTGCCACCGTCCGAGAAACGGCAGCAAATCGCGGGTCAGGATTTCCATGACAAAGATGTGCGGCGGCTCGGCGCCGTCGGTGAGCGACCCAGGTCGCGGCGCCGCCGTTGCAAGCCGCTCGCGCACCCGGTCGGCAAGTGTTTCGATTGACGCCAGCGCCGCCGCGGGGGGCAGATCGTTGGCGCCGATGACTGCAATCGCCGAGACCGTCTCGGAAAGGACGTACCACAATAAGGCGCGGCTTTGCGGGTCGAGCGGCGCTGTCACATCCGCTGCGCCGAGGCGCAATGGTCGATTTGACAACCGGGCCCAAGCCGTTACCGCGTTGAGGCGGCGCATCAGAGCGCGGGTCGGACGCGCCGAGACAATCGGCAGAAGCCGCTCGGCAACGGGCCGGCGAACCGGCGTGATTGGATTCATCATCGGCGCCGACTGCGCTTGCGAGCCAACAGGCTCGGGACTTCGATCGTTTCGGTTCGGCTAGGCGCCGTCAAGTGGCGCGATGGACTTAATGTTGATCGGCGGTCAGCACCGAGCGTGGGCGGCGCACCAGCGGCATCAGCATCAGCCCCATGACAAAGAAGGCCCCGATCAGCATCAACAAATCATTGTAGGTCAGAACCAGAGCCTCGCGGTGCACCAGATTGGCCAAGGTCTTAAGCGCGGCGTGATGCGCATCGCCCGGGATCAGCGGGCCGAACCGGCTGGTTTGCGAATCGATATAATGTTGCACCGCGGCGCGGGCCGGGTTGACGTCCTCGATCAGCCGGTTCCAGTGAAACTGCATCCGGCTGTTCAGGATCGTGCCGACCGTCGCCAGTGCTATGGCGCCGCCGAGATCGCGGGTCAGACCGTAGAGCCCGGAGGCGTTCTTCAGCTTGTCCTGAGGGACCGAGCCGAGCGCGATCATGTTGGCCGGGAGATAGCAAAACATCAGCGCGACGCCGCGCACCGCTTGCGGCACCACGAGTTCGGGAAAGCTCGACTGACTGGTGAGGCTGGCGGTCAGGTACATCGAAAACGCAAACAGCCCGAGACCGATCGCCAGCATCAGCCGCAAATCGATCCGCCGAGCGATCTGGGTGCTGAACGGCGACATCGCCATCTGCGCGATCCCGGCGACAAAGACCGTCTCACCGATCTGCAGCGCGCTGAAGCCGCGCACTTGCGCCAGAAACAGCGGAACCAGATACGTCGTGCTGTACATCCCGGTGCCGACGAGGAATGTAAAGAACGAGCCGAGCGCGAAGTTGCGGTTGGTGAAGGCGCGTAGATCGACGATCGGCTGATGGTAGGTCAGCACCCGCCAGAAGAATAACACCGAGGCTGTCGCGGAGACGAAGACCGCGGCGCGGATGGTCGTGTCGTCGAGCCAGTCCCATCGCGGCCCCTCCTCGAGCGCGTATTCGAGACAGCCGAGAAAGGTCGCCATCAGCACCAGCCCGATCACATCGAAATAGCGCAGCAGCGACAGGTCGGGCTTGTCGATGTTGACGCAGTTCCACACGACCACGGCGACGACAATGCCGGGCGGGATGTTGACCAGAAACAGCCAATGCCACGAGAGGGTGTCGGTCAGGAAGCCGCCGATCGTCGGCCCGAGCGTCGACGACAGGTTCAGGATGACCGAGATCATCACCATCAGCCGTGTCAGCGGCGGCCCGCGGAACCGGGTGTAGACAACCGGAAACACACTCGGCGTGATCGCCCCGCCACAGAACCCTTGGATCGCACGATAAAGGATCATCTGGCTGAGGGTCGTCGCCGTCGCGCACAGGGCGCTTGCCGCGGTAAAACCAAGAATCGCGGTGACAAACAGCAGGCGGGTCGACAGCAGCCGCGACAGCATCCCGCTCAGCGGCACCATCACGACATCGGCGATCAGGTAGGCGGTCTGGACCCACGAGATCTCGTCCGAGCTCGCCGACAATCCACCCTGGATCTGCGTCAGCGAACTCGTGACGATCTGGACGTCCATGATCGCCATGAACAGCCCGACCGACATCGCCAGCACGCCGATCCAATCGCGCAGGGTCTGCTGGCCGGCCGGTCCGGCGGGCGTCGTGGCGGTCGGAACCGGCGCCGGTCGCGTCGCCGCCGCGGGCACTCGCAGGATCGGGGAGCGGCGCGGCCATCCGGCCCGCCGGAATACCGCCGGCGCCCAGCTCACTTTTTATCTGGGGCAGTCGCGGAAATGGGGCTGGCCTGGGCCGTCCCGACAATGCCGTCGGCGGCGATCGCGTCGCCCGTATCGCGGGTATCGACCGTGACCGTGACCGACAGTCCCGGCCGCAACAGCCGCGCCAACGGTCCCTCCTTCGGAAGCGAGATCCGCACCGGCACGCGCTGCACGATCTTTGTGAAATTGCCGGTAGCGTTGTCGGGTGGCAGCAGGCTGAACTGGGCCCCGCTCGCCGGAGCAAAGCTCTCGATTTTTCCGATCAGAGCCTGGTCGGGATAGGCGTCAACCGAGACCTCGGCACGCTGCCCCGGCCGCATTCGCGTCAGCTGCGTCTCTTTGAAATTTGCGGTTATGTAGACTCGCGGCAACGGCACCAGCGACACCAATTCGGTCCCGGGCTTGACATATTGCCCGACCTGACCCGCCCGATTGCCGACGATGCCGGAGACCGGCGCGCGGATAACCGTGTTGTCGAGATCGTTCTTGACCAGCCGCAAATTGGCGCGCGCCTGATCGAGCCGGGCTTCCTCCTCGCCGCGTTGCGACTGCAACACGGCAAGCTGGCTTTGCGCTGCGGCCAATGCCGCGCGATCCTTTTGTGCTTCGGCTTCGGCCTTGCGGGCATCGGCTTGGGCCTGCTCATAACGCTGCCGGCTGGCGAAATCGGTCGTCATCAAGGCGGCATAGCGCTTGAAATCCTGCTGGGTGCGGACGACATCGGCCTCGCCCGAGGCCAGCGTCGCCTGCGCCTGGGCAATCATCGCCTTCTGCAGGTCGAGCCGGCTGACATAGGTCGCCACCGCCGCCTGTTCGGTAGCGACGGCCGCCTGCGCCTGGGCGACTTTGGCGGCAAAATCGCTGTCGTCGATAACGAACAGCACCGCGCCCTTTTTGACGGCTTCGTTATCGCGGAAATGTACTTCCTTGATGTAGCCCTCGACTTTGGGGCTGATCACCGAAACATCGCTCGCAACATAAGCGTCGTCGGTCGATTGCAAAAACCGCCAATCGGTCCACCAATGCCAGCCGCCATAGGCGCCGCAAACCAGCGCCAGCACGACGGCGGCGAATACGAACTTCTTGCGCATCCTCTCTGAACTAAACCGTTCAGTTCATAGTTGCGCAAAACCTATGCCGTCTCTAATAATTGTCAAGCGCCGCGTTGGTGGAACTGTGGCCAGCACGATTGAACGCAGCCAGCGTAACGAAACCCCGACCGCCGGCAAGGCGGAGAGCATCCTTGCTGCGGCAAAACGGATGTTTCTGGAAGGCGGTTTCGGCGCGGTCAGCATGGACGCAATCGCGCGTGACGCCGGTGTCTCCAAGGCGACGGTTTACGCGCATTTCGCCGGCAAGGAGGAATTGTTTGGCGCGGTCATCGGGCGCGAGTGCGAGCATTACTTAGCCGGCGTTTTCGGCGGGCGAACTCGACCCGGGCGATGCCCGCGCGTCGCTGACGAGTTTGGGCCGCCGGTTTCTCGACCTGCTGTTGTCGCCCGACGCGATCGCGCTGCATCGCCTGATTTTGGGGGAAGTCAGCCGCTTTCCTGAGCTCGGCCGGGTCTTCTGGCAGGCCGGCCCCGAGCGCAACCTCACGCAGATCGAAATATTTTTGCGGGCCGCAGCCGCGGCCGGGTCGCTCGATATCGCCGATGCGCGGCACGCCGCCGAGCAGTTCGTCGGTTTGGTGCGCGGGGAAATCCAGCTGCGCCATCTGCTCCGCCTCGAAACCGCTGCCAGCGAGGACGCAATCCGCGAGATTGTAAGCTCAGCCGTCACTACTTTTTTGCGCGCCTTTGAATACCGCAGCGCCGACAATTAGCATCCAGTGCTAGCCGGCCTCCGCCAGTTGTTAACAAATAGCTTAGGTGCTTTGCGATCACGACACTGGATTCCCGCTTCGCGATCCTGACGATAAAAGTGCGCAAGCATTAAACATGGAAGTACGCCGCCAAAAGTGGCGGCCGCGCTTGCCCGATGCCTCCGACAATGCGATCGTCTTCAATGAATAAGATGAACACTTTCATCGGCATCGCCGCGAGCAAATGCGGAAAAAGCCGATGATCTCGGGAGGATCGCGATGCCGAGGCTCGACGCCGATGATCTGGCGCTGTGGTATGCACTAAATCGATTGATGATCAATTATTGGGCCGATGTGGACAATGAGGGCGGCGACCGGGCGCATGAGTTTTATCTGCCCGATGCGCTCTACGCGGTCGGCAATAACCGGTTTGAAGGCATCGAAAAGATCCGCGCCTTTTATGAACGGCGGCGCCGGCTCGGCAATACCACGACACGTCACCTTATCGGCAATGTCAGGGTATTTCCTGACGATCAGCGGAATGTTCGAGCGGTCGGGATCATGAGCCTTTACCGGTCGGATGGCCGCCCGCCGATCCTCGGTGTCAGGCCGCCCGCGATGATCGCCGACTTTGACGCGCAATGCGTGCTGACCGAAGAAGGATCTTGGCGCTTCCGATCCCACCTGGTGCGGCCGATCTTTGTCAGCAGCGACCTTCCCGCCTCGATCTCGATCGACCCCCACCGCCTCTAACCGCAAACCCAAAAACCCTTCGCCCGGACAGCCGTTCCCGAACGGATCCTCGAAAAAGTCAAGCGTGGACGCCAAAAAAACAGCGTCAGACGACTGTTACCGAGACGCTTCGCATTTAGGTAAGATATGCCGATGATCCGATATTCCTGCGCGCATCTCCCAGCCGTAACTGGCTCGATGGCCGTGCTTTTGGCGATCTGGGCGCTTCCCGTGGCAGCACAAACCGCTGCATCGACCGCAATGTCCCAATCGGGGGCGGGTAGCTCGTCGGCGAACCAAGGAGCGGGTGCGACAACTAATGCGACAGTCGCGGGGTCGAGCGCAGCCGCGTTTGCCACAGGCAGGTCTAGGGCCGGTTCGCCATCAGCCGGAACTACGGGTTCAAGCGGCGGCTCTGGTCCCGCGGCTTCGGGCGCCGCTGGGTCGAACAGCGCACCGGCATGGCTCATCTGCCCACCGCCGGGTGCGACTGGCTCGGCAGCGTTCCTCACCGGCACCAATCTCTCCTGCGCGCCCTAGCCCGGGCCGGAATGCGTTGCCGCAAGGCAGTCGCCTGCGGCATCCGCGGCCGATGAAAATCGGACCAAAATTTGACCGTGAAGCCCGCACCAGCCGCTTGCGGGGCCATAAAGGCAGCCTTCGAACGCCTGCAATGTAGTATCGCGAAAAATCGCGCTGATCACCGCATCGTTGCGCCGCCATCGCTCCTCAACCGCCGCCTGATATCCCGCCGAGGGTATGGGCGGGGTAACGCAGGTCTTTTCGGGTCGGCCGTATTTGTCGTGCAAAGCCGAGGCGATCGCGCGAAACGCCGGCGGATTGATCTGATGACCGATTGGCTCGAGCTGAATGCGTTTTAGGCCGTGCATCGCCTTGTCCATTTGGAAAAACACCGCGACCGGCACCCCGCCAAGCTTGTCACCCTGGAGCACGACATCGACATAGCTGTCGCCGAAATCGAGCGGTCGGCGCAGCCGCATGGCCTCCGCGCCGAATTGGCGGACCAGCGCGTCCGATGTTTCGCCCCACTGAGTTCTGTCGAGGAGAGCCTCGACCCCGTCCCCAGCGAGCACCGGCCGCGTCACCAGCAAGACCGCTGCCGCCGCCCCGATCCTAAGACAACGGAGTAGCTCCGAACTTACCCATCGCAAAAGAGCAGTCGATCTCGCCAACATGACGCTCGAAGGATTTCACGAGAGCCGGGAACGCATCATCAAAACCCGTGCCCCGTAGCGTCCGCGGACGCTCACTGTACAGCTCGGGACCGAAGGAAGCGATGTCCAAACGCGATCGGATGGCTGCTGAGACCGACCCGAGTTTCTGCCGGGGCAAACGGCACACCGCCTTCACCCAAAAGCTCGTCGCAATTGGGCCATTGCCTCAGATTGCTATCGCCAACCGTTCCAGAGCAATGAAAGGTTTACGTCCCGGACGGCGGAAACGAAGCCGTCGTATGGGACGTCTCCCACCGACACGAACCCAACATGTCCATTCTCGCCATCGACGACGCGTCCGGTTAATGGCTCATCCACATACTGGAACCAATGGCATCCGACGATGTCGGGATTGGCGAGGGCAGACCGCAAATAGTGAGAATAGGCGGGACCGCGTTGGTCTTCCGAGCCGACATTGTATAGCCCTGGCCAGAAGAGCCCCCGATCAGCAGTGCCGAACTGAAATTCGCCGATAATGGCGGGCTTGCCTAGCTGATGAAAGCGTACCCATTCGTCGCCGGAGATTTCGCGATCGTAGATATTGAAGCTAACGACATCGCAATAGCGCGCGCATGCCTCGATGGCTTCCGGGGTTCGCTCCTGGGAGAAACGGCTGCCGAGATAGAGATGATTTGGATCGTGGTGGCGTATCGCTGTAGCGACGATCCGGAAATAAGCTTCGGCGTACCGAGCAGTGAACTCTGAAAGATCGGCGGCTATTTCCGGCCTTGTTAGAGTGGAATTGGACAAATTTAGCCGATCCTGACGTAACGCGTCCCATGAGGACACGGCAACGCCCCAAGCCGAGGCGAACGTACCCGCAGAATGATACTTGGCAATGAGCGATTGAACGAACGCCTGCTTTGCTGGGCTCTCCGCCGGGAGCAACAGCGTGTGGACGGCAAGTGCATAGCGCCAATGAGGGTCATTGCTGCCGCCGACACCCCAGGTCCGCTCATTATCGACAAAATAGCCGATAAGAAACGGGTCGGCCTTATACCTCGATGCCAATCGCGAGATTCTCACATCGGCGGCGGCGGCGAATTTCGGATCGAATACGTCGGGCATATTGCTGCGAGGTCCCGAGTTGCCCGGGATCTGCGCGTAGTCACCCCATATTTCGATTGGTACGACGTAGGGCATCGCAGCTGTTGTGATCAGATGCGGCTCGCTCCAATTGCCGATTGTGTTGAAACCCCAAGCGCGCAGGCGGGCGATCGCAGTCGATCGCCAAGCGCTGATATAGTCGCGGCCGAATTTGCGCTCCAGATTGGCTGCGTAGAAGTCGAACGTAGCACGTTGATGGGCACTGTCACCTTGGTCTGAGGATCTTGCTTTACCAAAATGTGCGGCAAGCGGACCATTTTTTGTTGGTAATGCAGCGAACATGAATTCTCTGTCTTCGATGTAGGTTTTCCCTACGTCAGGGCTAACTACGTCGATACCGAGCGAGAAAAACACGTGGCCATCCGGAGTAACCAGCCGCCAACGGCTGTCCGTACGCGCGGTCCGAAAAAAACCGGTCGCTTTGAAGGTCGCTCCTTGCAGAAGCCCCCCGTAGCGATCAACTGGCGGCAGCGCCGAATTCCATTTCTTCAGAAGGCGCTCTTCGTGTCTCCGCTCTTCATGCATTTCGTCGATAGAATGTATCTTCTCCGGCCAAGTCGCACGCGTATATTGACCAAATTGATCTGCTATACGCGCGTATGAACTTCGGTCCGCTTTCAAGCCGCCAATAACAAGCGGTGTTCCAAAGATCAGCGTATGGTCAGTGGATAGGTAAGGCAGAGCAAGATGCATCCTAGTCACGTGGTGCAGGTTTATTTCGCCCTTCGCGCCGCCGACTACCCGTACCGTTCCATTAAGGCGCGGCGGGGCGGGAGGCGGCCCCATGCGCATGCCCATTGCCTCAGCGTCATTATCTCGCAGTGGCAGTACAAGCGCAGACTCCTCGCGGGGCTGAATCCGCACTACGCCAGAGCGTGATTTATCGCGGCCATTGGCCCCCACCGCATCTACCCGAACAATAAGGTTTACGGCTTCCACTCCCGGGTTGCGCACCGGGATCGCCAGTTCACCCATCCTTGACCAATCGGTTTGGCGTTCAGGCTGAATAACAATTTCCGGCCGCTCCGCTGCTGCGAAGTCGACCCGCAGCGCATCGCCAAACCAGCTATCGGCGAGGCGGAATTTAGTTGTGGAAACCGATGCGTTTGTACCCGAAACGCGCGCTTTCTCTCCAGCGTCGCCAAACTCAATGGTTGGCGTTACAAGCTCGGCCATTGCCCCTGTCGAGCCGGCTTGGAGCAATACAACCAATAGATTGCTAAGGAATCGCGAGTGGATGGCAATCGAGCGCATTTAAACAATGCTTATCCAAGGAAAGACGTTCAGATAGCACTTTCTCCTGACTAAGTGGGGTGCACTTAACCTTAACCTGTTTTCCCCAAAAGTTGCTGCGAGCATTTTTGCACAGCGTCGCGATGCGCGAGCAATTTCGAGAGCGCACCCTGAGCCGCCAATCCGCATCAATCGACGAACCGAGTCTTATCTGCCGCCGCGCACCCGTTAACGTGGGGTTGGGCGCGCACCGGCCGCCAAGGCCAGCCGGACCAATTCTGACAAGCTGCGCGCACCCATCTTGTCCATCACACGTGCGCGGTGAATCTCGACGGTACGCGGACTAATCGCCAGATCGTATGCGATCGACTTGTTTGGCAACCCGGCAAGCAGCCCGTTGAGAACCTCGCGCTCGCGCGGCGACAACAGAGCCAGTTTTCGGGCGGCTTCGGATAACGGCCAATCTTGAAGAATTGTTGGATAAAGCCTTGCAAAAGCGATCTTAACGCTTTCGAGTATTGCCGCGGTCGAGAACGGTTTCTCGATAAAATCGACCACCCCCGCCTTCATTGCCTTTACCGCGAGCGGGACATCACCATGGCCAGTGATGACGATCA
The DNA here is from genome assembly GCA_963735445.1 of uncultured Alphaproteobacteria bacterium. Taxonomy (GTDB): domain Bacteria; phylum Pseudomonadota; class Alphaproteobacteria; order ATCC43930; family CGMCC-115725; genus AP-15. The sequence continues at coordinate 30,598 of CAVTLC010000045.1, read as the reverse complement.
TCGGGAAGTCAAGCCCGGCGGCGGCTAACCGCTCGCGAAGTTCGAGCCCGTCCATCCCGGGCATTCGAATATCGGCAATAACGCAGCCAGTCGGCAATGCCGGAGCGCCCGTTAGAAACTCGCCTGCCAAAGCAAAACTCGCGACGGCGTAACCCTCAGAAGCGAGCAGTAACGATAATGAATGTCGTACCGCCTCATCGTCGTCGACGACATAGATACAGCGACCCCGCGTCAACGCACTGTTCGTCACGAGCACCCTCGGGCGGTGGAGAACCGCCGCCATTAAGATGTTGCCGTGCTGTGAAAGCACTCAGGGCAACAGCACTGCCTAGCTTAACTCTCGACGCCGGCAAGTTCTAGACCAGTCATGAGCCTGATGCATATGAACACGGCAACTCGGGTATATAAAGTTCCAGTCTGTCGTGATTATGGACGATTTTACAGATCACGCCAGATTTGCGTGTAGTTTGCTCGCGTCGTCCGGTCGACGTTCGAATACGGCGACAAAAAACCCATCGGTCCCGTGACGCGCGGGGGTCAGGAACACGTAGCGATCGCCGGCAGGCGAGGCGCCGCCCATTGTTTCCTCCCACGCTCGCGATGCCGGGACCAGGGCGAAATCTTCCGTTTGGGCAAGAAAAGCGTCGGCCTGCGCTTCGTCCTCTTCGTGTAACAACGAACAGGTGGCGTAAATCAGCCTGCCGCCAGGCCGAACCAGCCGCGACGCGCTCCTTAAGATCTGTTGTTGGCGTTCGATCAGTTCCTCGAGATCGTTGGGCTGCGCGCGCCATTTTGCATCAGGGTTGCGCCGCCAGGTTCCGGTGCCGAGGCAAGGTGCATCGACGAACACCCGGTCAAACCGGCGCGTATGGTGTTTGACCCATTTGTCATGTTCACTCGACAGGGTGCGGCGTTCGACATTGTCGACGCCCGCCCGACGCAGTCGGAGGGCGGCGCGTTCGAGCCGATAGGACGACACGTCGCAGGCAATAAGCTTGCCCCGATTGGCCATTCCTGCCGCCAACGCCAGCGTCTTGCCGCCCGCGCCGGCGCAAAAATCGACTACTCGCATTCCCGGCCGCGCGCCGGCGATAAACGCCGCGATCTGCGAGCCCTCGTCCTGCACGTCGAACAGTCCGGCCTTGAATGCGGCGAGGCCCGACAATGGCGCTCGCTTCCGGAGACGCAGTCCGATCGGTGACAGCGGCGTCGGTTCGGCGGCAATCCCTTCCGCCAAAAGCGCCCGGCGCGCGGTTTCACGATCTGCCTTTAGCAAGTTGACGCGAAGGTCAATCGGCGCCGCGGTATTAAGCGCCGCCATTTCGTGCTCCAGTTCTTTGCCAAAGGCGCGCGCGAGATGAGGCTCGAGCCATTCCGGAATATCGTTTGCGACAGCGCGCGGCATTTCCGGATGGCTCAGGGTGCGGCCCGCAAGCCCGTCGAGTAACCGCGTTTCCGGCATGTTGAGCCTGGCGGGGCGGAAGCGATCGCCGTCACAGGCGGCACCAACGGCTTCTGCGCGCCAGCCAGCCAGCAATAGAAGCGCTGCAAGCGTCCGGCTACGCGCAGCGGGCCTCACAACGCCCTTGCTGATCCGTGCGATCCACCAATCGATCACTGCCCGATGGCGCAGCACCGCGTAGACATGGCCGGCGATTTGCGCTCGGTCCTTGGCGCCGATATAGCGGCGGCGACGGAAGTAGTCGGCCGCGGCATCGTCGGCGGGGCGTCCGCCGGTTTCGATCTCGGTCAGGATATCGATCGCGGCTGCAACCTGCGCGCCTGGGGTCAAAATCTGCCTGGTGTTCGACTTGTTAAGACGAGTTGAGGCTACCGATCCGCCGAGTAGTTCGGCGCCTCGCGGGTCATCGCGATGTCGTGAACATGGCTTTCGCGTAGCCCGGCATTGGTAATCCGCACAAACGCGCAATTCTTTTGCATCTCGGCTATCGAGCGGTTGCCGGTATACCCCATCGCCGCGCGCAATCCGCCGATCAGTTGATGGACGATATTGCCAACCGGGCCCTTATGAGGAACCCGGCCTTCGACCCCCTCGGGCACAAGCTTTAAGGTGCTCGTGACCTCCTGCTGGAAATAGCGGTCGGCTGAGCCGCGCGCCATCGCGCCGATCGAGCCCATCCCGCGATAATATTTGTAGCTCCGGCCCTGATAGAGAAAGACCTCGCCCGGGCTCTCGTCGGTTCCGGCAAAGAGTGACCCCAACATCGCGCAATCGGCCCCGGCCGCGATCGCTTTGGCAAGATCGCCGGAAAATTTGATGCCACCATCGCCGATCACCGGCACGTCGAACTTGCGACACTCGGCGACTGTGTCAACGATCGCGGTGAATTGCGGCACCCCGACGCCCGCGACCATGCGCGTCGTGCAGATCGAGCCCGGCCCGATGCCAACCTTGACTGCGTCGACTCCCGCCTCGATCAGGGCCCGCGCTCCCTCCGCTGTCGCAACATTGCCGCCAATGACTTGCGTGTAATTCGACAGGCGGCGGATTTCGCGAACAGCCGCGATCACCCGATCCGAATGTCCATGCGCGGTATCAACGACAAGCACGTCAAGCCCGGCCGCAAACAACGCCTCGGCCCGCTCGATGCCATCCGCGCCGGTTCCGGTAGCGGCGGCGACGCGCAGGCGTCCGTGTTCGTCTTTGCAGGCGTGCGGATAGCGTTGTGCCTTTTCGATATCCTTAACGGTGATCAACCCGATGCAACGATAGGCTTCGTCGACAACCAGCAGCTTTTCGATGCGATGATGATGCAGCAAGCGCTTGGCTTCGTCGGTGGCCACGTTTTCGCGCACCGTGACCAGCCTGTCTTTGGTCATCAGTTCGGCTACAGGCTGGCGCGGATCGTCGGCAAAGCGAACATCGCGATTGGTCAATATTCCAACCAAGCGCCCGGAGCCGCGCTCGACGACCGGAATGCCCGAAATTCGATGGTCGGCCATCAATCGCAATGCGTCGGCGAGCGTCTCCTCCGGGTGGATCGTAACCGGGTTGACGACCATCCCGGCCTCGAACTTCTTGACTTTGCGAACCTCGGCCGCCTGCTGCTCGACCAACATGTTGCGGTGAATAACGCCGATCCCGCCGGTCTGCGCCATCGCAATGGCCAGGGCGCTTTCGGTGACGGTATCCATCGCCGCTGACATTAAAGGGATCCCAAGCTCGACCTCGCGGGTCAGCCGGGTACGAGTATCGGTCTCGCCGGGCAGCACCGCCGAGGCGGCTGGTACCAGCATCACATCGTCAAAGGTCAGCGCCTGCCGGATCTCCACCCGTGCCTCCTCATCGGTAACCGCGCTTTACATGCAAAGCAGTCACCAATCAAACCGTTGGGCACAGATATAGGTGCGCCGCATCAATTATCCGCCTCCGCGAAACCCTTTTGCGATGACATAGGTCTCCGACGATTCGGCGCGGCTGGCGGGCGGCTTGGCGTGGCGTACTTCAGTAAAGGAGCGCTTTAGGTGAGCGAGCAATTCGCCTTCGGCCCCTCCCTGAAAGACCTTGGCGACAAATGTTCCGCCGGGTTTGAGCATCTCTTTCGCAATTGCAAACGCCGCCTCGGCCAGCGCCACGATCCGCAGATGATCGGTAGCCGCATGCCCGGTAGTCGACGGCGCCATGTCACTCAACACGACATCCGCGCCGCCGCCGAGCGCGTGCTTGACCACATCTGCGGCGCTTGGTTCGGTCAAATCGGTCCGCAGAATCGACGCGCCCGCGACCGGCGCGGTCTCCGCGAGATCCACCCCCACCACGCGGCCAGCCGATCCGACGCGTGTGACAGCGACTTGCGTCCAGCCGCCAGGAGCGCAGCCGAGATCGACGACGTGGCTGCCGGATCTCAGCACATGAAAACGGTCGTCGAGCTGGATCAGCTTAAAGGCGGCACGGGACCGATAACCGTCGCGTCGAGCGGCGACGACATAGGGATCATTGAGCTGTCGCTTCAGCCACTCCGCCGATGATGGCTTACGCCGCCGGGCGCTGCGTACCCGCACCGCCAGCGGCCGGTCGCCGGCGCCGCCCCGGACCTTTGTCAAACTATCCCTGGATCAGATCGAACAGGATGCCCTCGCGCACGCCGCGGTCGGCGACCCGCAGGCGGCCGACCGGCCAGGTTTCGCAGATCGCGTCGAGGATTGCGCAGCCGCTAAGCACGAGATCGGCGCGCTCGCGACCGACGCACGGGCTCGCCGCGCGGCCGGCGAGGTCGAGGCCGGCGAGATGCGCCGATACCGCTGCGATCTGGTCAAAGGTGAGGCTGCTGCCATCAACCGCCGCACGAATATAGCGCGGCAACGCAAGATGGATGCCGGCCAAGGTCGTTACCGTCCCCGAGCTGCCGAGCATTTGTGTCCGGCCCGTCCGAATATGGCGGCGGATGCGATAATCCCTCTCGAATCTCGCGAGCGCTTCAGCCGCTTCGTCCACCATTCTCCGGTAAATCACGGGTGAGACCTCGCCGCCGAAGCGGTCGGTCAAGGTCACCACACCGAGCGGCAAAGACATCGAACCAACGATTTGCTGACGGCGTCGAACTTCGCGGCCGCCTTCCAGCCGCACCAAGACGATTTCGGTCGACCCACCGCCGATATCGAAAACGAGGGCGTATGGGATACGCGGATTTAATAGCGGCGCGCACCCGGCAACAACGAGCCGCGCCTCCTCGGAGGTCGAGATGATCTCGATGTCGAGCCCGGTCTCCCGGCGCACCTGTGCAAGAAACATCTCGCAATTGACCGCGCGTCGGCAGGCTTCGGTAGCGACATAGCGGCCAATGATGATATTTCGGTAAGCGATTTTGTCGGCGCACACTTTCAACGCATCGAGGGTGCGCGCGACCGCCTCCTCCGACAACGCGCCGGTAGCCTCCAACCCCTCGCCAAGCCGTACGATGCGGGAAAAGGCATCGACGACGCGAAAGCCTGTGCTTGCGGGGCGCGCCACCAGTAAGCGGCAGTTGTTGGTCCCAAGATCAAGCGCCGCCACCGGCCTGCCATAGTGCTGGCTGAACTGGCGCTGCGGGCGAACCCCCGGAATTGCAGGGGCACCCGCCAGCTGACGCGCTATCGGTCGGCTCGCGATTCTGCCCGCAACCGAGACGGCAGCGCCGTTCCGATACGCACCCCCATTTTCGAGCGGCTTCTCCACGGCCGGCAAACCATTCCCATAAACTCGACCGGTTATCGTAGCGCAGGCGAGATTGAATTCAAAACCCTTCAGATACCGTGGCTTGTTGCGATTTCCCCAAAGGCGGGGGCAGAGGGGTCCGGAACGCGAGGGCGTCGCGCCGTTGCTTGAGGCGCCTCGAGACCGCATTCACCCGAGCGCAAGTCGACCCGCACGCGATCACTAGCCGAGACCGGCGAGTTGCCTAGACTTAGCGGTGACACCCGCGGCCCCAATTTGCAGCCCCAATTGCAGGTTAATTGCGCCAAGTCGGCACCCGAACCATTCCCTATCCATGCATGCACGCTTGTGCTATTTGCTGCTCTACGCTGACTGTACGAAGCTCGCCTCGCACTCGCTTGGGGGATCGTCTAACGGTAGGACAGCGAACTCTGACTCCGCCAGTCTAGGTTCGAAATCCTAGTCCCCCAGCCAGTCTTCTCTACTGCATTCGGTTATTCGAGAGACCGGCTAAAGTGCGGCAGAAAACGCCGCGTTTTCCGGGCCTTTGCGGCGGGGCCGGGTTGGCTCGGCGAGTCGAGAGACGACAAGCCGACAACAGAGCGGGGGATGCCGCGAAACTTTCTCTGTCGGGCATAGATGCACCGGCGGAACTTCGCGGATGTGCATCGGCGCGAGGTCGCGACTAGGGGCTCGGGATTGCCGCAAACGCGAACGGCCCGAACGGGGCCGTGAGGTAAGCGGATCAGGACCTCGGCTTAAGCGAAGCCGAGCGCGGCTCGCTGCTCCAGCCAGCTCAGCGGCAGATGCGGGTGCTCGATCAGCATCGTCGCGGTCAGACCCGGGGGCTGTCGTCCGTCGAGAATGGCGGTAGTAATGTCGGGCGCCAAGTATGCGAGGCGGAGAATTTGGCTGTAATAGGATCGGTGCAATTTCTCGCTCTTGGCCAGATCGGCGAACTTGCTGACCCCGCCGCGCAGCAGCTTTTCATTAAAACCGTAGGCGTTAACGATCGCTTTGATCAGGCTGGGATCGAGTTTTGCGGGTGCGAACGGATCGGTATGGTCGATCACCATCCGGACTTCCTTGCCCGCGCGGCGCAGCTTTACCTGGTGAGACAGCGGCACCGTTGGCTCATCAGTCGCCGAATCCGCGTTGGCTGCGGTGAGGCGATCGTCGAGCAATGCTGCAAGCCGGCGTGGGTGCAGATGAATGATCACTTCATCGCGACATATATGCGGTTGGTGACGATCTGCTCGATCTCCGCTGCCGGGAAACGCAGCCCAGCGGCGGCATCGGCCCGCGCGCCGGTGATCAGCGAGCAGGACACGTAATAGCGGTGGCGTCGGCCGTTCTTGACCGCGTGGGTCGTAGTCAGGCGCTGGCCCCAGCTGTCGAACAGCAAGCCGACGAGCAGGCTCTGGGGTAATCGGCAGAGAAGTCCTCGCCGGCACCGGAAGCGAGCGATGCGGTCTGCTTGCCTGAGCCGCCCATATTGGAGGAAAGTTCGACTGTTTTCATTGGGGTTGATCGCGGTTGACCATCACCACTCCTCGAATTCGAAAGGCGCGGGGGGCGGCCGTGAAGGTTCGGGATCGGGCGGGGATGAGGGAACGTCGCGGGCCCGAGCCCAAAGGATCGGCGGCACCGTCGATGAACTGGCGCAGGGCGGCGTCTTGGGGCAGCGGCTCCGCAACCAGGTCGAGCAGGTTCAAAATTTCGGTCAGGCGATTGGCCAGTTCCTGGTCAGTGATCTGGATGACGGATGCGCGCGACCGGCGCGACGCTTTCAGGTGAAGGGCGAGCCGCCGTCTCCGCACGGCGCGGCGAAGGACCGCCTGAACCATATCAGTCGCGTCGGCGGCGGCCGTGGCGAGATCGGACGCCTCGGACGTGCGCTCGGCGAGATAGCGGTCGAGGGTGGTTTCGAGAAGCGCGATCCCCGTCGCGCGGGTGTTCGAGGGGTTCCCGTCGAGCCATTGCGCGAGGTTCTGTTTTGACGGCGTCGACGTCCGCCTCAAAGGTGTTTCTGAATCGTGCCATGGTTGCTGCGAGTTCGCCGTCGACGGCCGGGTTCAGGATATATGGCTCGGTCGTTGGGCGTGCCTGTGGGCGGCAAGCAGGTCCCTGAGAACATTAGGAAATATACCGAGAGCTGCAGAATGATCGCGCGCTGTTCCGGCCACGAACAGACAAGAGCGGTCTCGATTTTCATATTACATTCATTGATAAACAGATTATTTCGGAAATGAAGTCTTAAATGGATCACGCCGTTCCGGATGGGAAGGCGCTGATTAGGACAGGGGATGCGGCAGGGCGCGCCGGGCGAGGCCAGGCGGTGATAGCGGTGCCGTCCTTGCTTCTCAACAGCCAGCAGCCCGGCGGCGGTCAGGCGGGCCAGGTGCCCGCTAGCGGTCTGCGGCGCGACGGACGCCGCCCGCGCGAGCTCGGCCGTGGTCAGGGCGCGTCCGTCCATCAGCGCTGCAAGCATGTTGGCGCGCACCGGGTCGCTACGAGTGCCGGGGTTTCCACAAGGGCTGTGATGCTGACCATGGCGTCCCGTCCTGCTCCTTTGTGCCGCGCTGTTCCCCGCCAAAGTAGCGCGGTCACGGTTTTCTTGCTTCGGCCGGGACCGTAGCATCGCCCTTCATGCAGGGGCAGGTTGCCGGGACGCAACGCCCGGAGCCGTTCATGCCTCTCGACGCCTTTCTCCCACCCCAACCCGGCGCGGGCGCCTTGCGGCGAATCGGCAACCTCGCTGCCGGAAACTGGCGTGCCCGACGTAGCTGTCATCTGGATCAAAGCGCGATTTGAAGGCGTCGGCATCCCGGCCCTTTGTGAACTCAACCTTAACGAGAACAGTGTCCGATTGTTGATGGTTTTTGAGCCTGAACGAAGAGCAGCCATGAGCATCGACCCAAGACCTCATTTTGTTGATCGTGATTGAGAAGTCGGCCGACTGAGACAACCGAAGAACCACAGTGCGCAGGTAAGCCTCCCACTAATGGCTGAGTGCCTAGCATGGTAGCGTCAAAGGTCCGTCCCAGTTTACGCCTTCGTTACAACCCTTCGAGAGGAGGTTGCTGAGCACAGCGCCATACTGCAGCAAGGGCGGTGGAGCTAGGATGGACTGCCAAAGAGGCAGAATAGTCAAGCTTGTAGCCGACTATTCAACCGTTGCAGTCGTCATGGTGTGCAGGTCCCGCTCCAGAAGTGCGAGAATATTCCCAATCGCCTGCAGTTCAGTTTGCATAATGTCGACGGCATAAACCTGGGTTCGCGCGAATTCCGATAAACGGGCATCGAGCTGCAGGTAATTCCCAATAGTCTCAGCGCTGCACATGCCGAGGTCGTCCCAAACGATGCTCAGCGGCGGCTTATAGATCAGTTGCCGATAATTCGCCGGGACGATCCTGTTGGTGCCGGCATAGCGCGGCTGGTCGAGCAGCTGTTTGAGGTGGTCGACATCATTTCTGATGAGGGCGAGGACGCTGGCGACAAGCTTGGTGGCAATGATGCGGTCGCGCTCCTGGCGTTGTTGGCCTTCGCTCCGGAGATGGCGGTTTTGCTGCCGCAAGGCTTCGGTTTGCGCCGTGAGCGCCGCGACCTGCCGGGCGGCCGCGCGCGTTGTGCCGAGGAAGACCAGGTAGCCCGCCGCCAACGCCAGCAATCCCCCGATAATGGCCCCTTGATCCCGGCAGAAATCGTAGAGCGCACTGATCATTTGCAAACTCGCGCGGCAGCGTTTCACCCATCCGGCCGATCATGTGCGGATGCGGGTCCGGTGTCTCGGCCTACTTGTCAGGTCAGTGTGTTCGGTCGGCGAGCGCCGACCGGGGCGGTTGAACCCTCTCGCGTCCTATCGCGTTTGCCGGTCATGCCGAACGTCCCTGCGCGAGAATTCCGGGTGCACGCCAGTCATATCGACAGCCATCATGCGCGGCACGTGACGGCGACGAGCTTCGAGGCCGCTGCTGTGACCTACCTCGAACACCACCCCTACGCTGCGGACGAGGATCATGAGATCCGTGTGGTCGTGCGCGAGGTATCCAGCGGGCACGAGCACTGTTTCATAATCGACCTCGAAACGGGCGACACAACGTCGTGCGGCTGATCGGCGTCCGGCCTCGAATGCCTTGTGCCTAGAGACGTTAGCCGAGGCCGTAAGCGCGTCTAATCCGCAAAAGGATCTCGACATGGCCTACCGTCCGAGCTGGCAAGGTCACCTCAAGCTCTCCCTCGTGACCTGCCCGGTCGCGCTCTACACCGCGACGAACCCCGGCGGCGATGTCCATTTTCACTTGATCAATCCGGCGACCAACAACCGCATCAAGATGATCACCACGGATCCGGACACGGGGCCGGTCGATCGCTCGGAACTGGTGAAGGGCTACGAAATATCCAAGGGCGAATACATCATCCTGACCGACGAGGAGATCAAATCGGTCAAGCTGGAGAGCACCAAGACGATCGACATCGATCGCTTCGTTCCCGAGGCCGAAATCGACCGGATCTACTGGGATCATCCCTACTTTCTCGCACCCGACGGCGAGATGGCCCAGGAAGCTTTCAGCGTGATCCGCGCCGCCATGGAAAAGTCGGGGCAGATCGCTCTCGGACGCGTCGTCCTTGCCACCCGCGAGCGGATACTGGCCCTCGAACCCCGCGGCAAGGGGATCCTGGCCTACACGATCCGCTCGGACGCCGAGGTCCGGAAGCCCGACGAGATTTTCGATTCGATCGCGGACGCCAAGCCTGATCCCGAGATGATCGCCATCGCGGAAAAGATCATCGATCAACGTGAAGGACCCTTCGATCCCAGTCAGTTCGTCGACCGTTACGAACAGGCGCTGAAAACGCTGATCGCCGACAAGCAAAAGGGCCGCAAGGTGACCGAAGTCGACGAGGGCAAGACCAGCAACGTGGTGGACCTGATGGCGGCGTTACGCGCGAGTTTGGCGGGCAAGGATAAGGAGAACAACAAGCCGGCCCGCAAACCGAAACCCGCCGCCAGGAAACCGGCAAAACCCAAGGCGCGGAAGGCCAGCTAAAGTATCAGTCGGTCCCACCGGCTTTGCGGTAGGCTTCTCGGGCAGCGACCACGGCTGCGGTGGCCTTCTTGCGGGCATCGACATAATTCTGCTGCGCGGCCGTCCGCTTGGCGTCGAGTTCCTCCTGCTGGCGACGCAGATCGGCCTCTTCCCGCTTGCGCCGGTCGTCGAGTTCGCCGAGCGCCGCTTCGGCGGCATCGAGCCGGGAGCGATCGGCCGGCGGCCTTCGGACGGGTTCCGCTTTCGGCTTCGCCTTTGATGGCGGTGGCCTTGTCGAGGCGGGCGTGGCCTTCGGCATATCCGGGATCTTGGGCAAGCCGGTCGGCTCGAGCGCGAAGGGATCGTTGGATCCCACGGGGCGCCGCAGCGGAATCCCCGGGTGCTCCAGGGCGGCGGCAATCGCTGCCTCGTCCGTCGCCAGCTTGGCGTCTCCAGTGGCAAACAGATTTCGGTGCGTTCCCCACGCGCGCAGCGCCGCGGCCTGGCTCGGCGCCGCCAGGACCGTGTCAAAGAAGCCGAACTGTGTCTGGAATACCTTCAGCTTTCGGGTCGGCGTCTTCGGCAAAATACCAAAGCTCCATGAGAGGCTTGCCGCGGCAGGCGATCGCCGCGGCTGGGCGTGACCTTATCGCGATCGCGATCGGGTGGCACCGGATCTCGCCCTGTCCGAAGCTGAACCCGTCGGGTGCTCCCGTTCAACACGAAGCGGCTATTGCATGGCGCTCTCTTTTTCCGGCGCTGCGGATCGCGAATTGCGGATGCACGCAGGCCATTATTTTTGCCGAACGGTATCTTTCGGACGCGGAACCGGCCGGCGCACCTCGGAAGCCGGCTTGTCCTCGCGCAGACCCTCATAAACGACCTGGCGTAAAGATTGTCGTCGGTCCAGGTCAGAAACTTGACCTCGGCAACCAATTCGGGCCACACCCAATGGACGCGGCTGAGCACCAGTGCCGACCCGAACCGCCTGGTGCATGGCGGCGGCACATCGAGCGGCATTTTGTCGGTCTCCAGCGGCTGCAGCCGGCGCCAGAGCCGTTCAAGCTCGGCGGTCATTGATGCCGGTGCCAGCGCGGCCGGCATAGACCAGCCTTCCGCCGGAATCGTAGTAGCCGAGCAGCAAGGCGCCGAGAAATGGCCGCGCGCCTTCGGGATCGGTCCAGCCGATCACCACGAATTCCTCGCGGTTGAGACATTTGACCTTGAGCCACAATCCGCGATTACCGGGCATGTAGGGCGCATCGGCGCGTTTCGAGACGATGCCTTCGACCTTCAAGGCGCAGGCATGCTCGTAAAAGGCGGGCCCCAACCCGATCTGGTGATCGCTGAAGTGCAAGGGCGATCCCGTCGACGGCAGCAAACCGGCGAGCCGCTCCTTGCGGTCGATCAAGGGACGCGCGGTGAGATCCTCGCCGTCGAGGTACAGCAGATCGAACAGGAAGAACACGAGGCCGGCGGCGTTGCCGGCGTCGGACGCCAGCTGGATCATGCTGAACGAGGTGATGCCGTCGGCGCGCACGCCGCACAGTTCGCCGTCGAGATAGGCCTGGCGCGCGGGCAGCGCCGCGACCGCCGCGGCGATCTGCGGATATTTGGCGGTCCAGTTAAGCCCGTTGCGGGTCAGCAGCCGCACCTCGCCATGGTCGAGCCGGGCATGCATGCGGTAGCCGTCATATTTGATTTCGTGCAGCCACTGGTCGCCGTCCGGCGCTTCTTTGACGAGCTGCGTCAGTTGCGGCCTTATCCATTCCGGCAGGGCGGCGGCCTCACCGCGGACCCGGTTTTTTGCCGGCCGCGCCATGCCGGGAGCGGGAAGGGGGTTTGTGCGCCGGGGCATGCGCCTCTTTACGCCTGGGTAAGTCGCGGCGGGCCGTTGTCGCCGTAGGTCGCCAGTTCCGACAACAAGCTTGCCAGACTAAATGTCGGTCTGTAGCCCAGCCAGCGCACAGTCTCGGAAATATCGAGCCTGGTCGGCTTTAAGGCCGGATCGAGACCGTAAGAGACCGCGAGATCGTAATACTCGGGATAGTATTTCCTGAACGTCGAACCCGGTCCCGCGGCATCCCAATCAGCAAGATCGGCGTCGGTGTATTGATAGGCGCTGTCGAGTGTCAGAACGAGCTGCTGTTCGATGCGCCGCCGTGAAAGCAGATCCAGGCTTAAGATAACGGCTGCGGCAACATCATCGATGTGTACCGCTCCCTTCCAGAACCATCGCGCCCAGTCGCTGTAACTGGCGTACACCTCGCGGTTCCAATAAGGAATAAAGCCGCGCGGGCGAAGGGTGATCACGTTCATGTCACGGTGTTTTCTGTAGTCGTCGGCGATCGCTTCGGCCAGGATCTTGCTGCTGCCGTACCGCGTGTCTGGCCGGTAGACACTGGTCGTGGAAATGAAGACGATCTTGTCGATGCCGAGCGACGCGGCGGCTTCGAACACCTCGAAGGTGCCACGCACATTCAGGTCAAAGAAATCGTAAGCATTTCTCTGGCCCCGATCCTCATGGATGCCGTGCCAGGCGGCGATGTGGACGATGCAATCGCAGCCACGAACTATCTCCGGCAGCTGCGACCGGTCGAGAACGGACCCGTGAATAAATACCGCCCCCGGTTTCAACTCCCGAGGGGCGCGGACATCGAGAATGACCGGCCTCACCCCTGACGAGCAATCGGGGGACGAGCGTCTGGCCGAGATCCCCGGACCCCCCTGTCAGCAGCGCCTTCATTGTCTCTCTCCCCGAGACCCGTTTTCGGCAATACCCATGCACGCCGCAGCGTTCTGATTGCATAGAGATGGGATAACCCCGCGTCCACGTCCTGACCGAACGAGGAGGAGCGGAATGGCACCCACGCATGCCGGAACGCCTCGACGACGAGGAGCTGGCGGATTGGCGCGCCGTCCGCAATGCGGTCTATCAGTTGGCCGCCCTGACGATCGGCGCGCGCCTCGCGGTCGCTGATGCATAAGGGGCGGCTTCCGTAGCTCGGGCTTCGACCTATCCGCCCCTCACGGCACGATGACAAGGTCTTAGGTGAACCGCCGAACCGCTGCATCCTTCGGCCAATAGCTGAGCGCGCTCGCGCCGCAGTTCTTCCATGCGTGACCGAATTATAGGGAAGTCATCGGCGGCGCGCGGGCGGATGCGCTCGTGGCGCAACTCCTCCATGCGGGCGCGGATCACCGGAAAATCGTCAGCGGCGCGCGGGCGGGTCACGTTTCCTCCGAATTTCTTGTGGGCTTTGTGTGATTTACCCGATCGCAATCGGCTCGACCAAGCCCGGATGGTTGAGATAGTTCAAATTGTGCTTTACATAGAAAAAGAAGTTTGCCTGATCTTGCAACAGATCTACGTCCACACAGAAGTACGTCAGGTTGATGGGGTCGGCTCCCGGGACGCACGGGAATGAGCGAGACGCGCCCATTCCAGACCTTCCGCCCGCGCTCCCGAAAACGGGAGCTTCGAGACCGATTGTGTTCACGCCCTGACGCGGTGTCAGCTCCGCGGAGAACAGTAAGTCCGAGCCGAATGCCGTTTTGATTCCGTGAGCTTTTGCGAGCCTATATGCCCGATCCGTGCCGTCAATGACCTGAAGCTGGTCAATTCGGCTCTGGCCGGTCAAACAAATCGAGTTGTCGTCCCCGACAAACGGTTGAATGCTCAACCACACACCTTTGTCCGCCATGAGCCTGGCGGTCGCTTCGTCCATCAGGTGACCGTGCTCGACGCACCCGGCCCCGGCGGCAATCGCCCGCTGGATCGGACCTGGCGGATAAGCGTGCACCGTGACGTAGGTGGCCCAATCTCTGGTGGCTTCGACCGCCGCACGCAACTCGGGTTCGCTATAGGTGAACGCCTCCAGCGGGCTGCGAGGCGAGGAGACGCCGCCGCTACCCACCAGCTTGATCTGCGAGGCTCCCTGCAACAGCTGCTCCCGAACCCGCCGCCGCACCGCATTCGGCCCGTCGGCGATGATGCTCCCGCCGGTCTGCTCGATCCGACTGAGGGTACCGCCGATACTCGGCACGTCCGACAGCGGGCGCAGATCGCCGTGACCGCCGGTCGCGGTTACCATGGCGCCCGAAGGATAAATGCGCGGGCCCGAAACAAAACCCGCGTCGATCGCCTGCTTCAACGCAAAGGCAGGGCCGCCCAGGTCACGAACCGTCGTAAAGCCGCGCATCAGCGTGCGCTCCGCCTCGGCGCTCGCGGCGAGATAGATGTAGCCGACATCGGCGGCCATGAGTGTCGGGAGCGGAAGCGCCGCAAAGATCGAATGCCAATGCGCGTCGATTAGGCCCGGCATCAGAACCCTGCCCCCGCAATCGATCACTCGCACGCCATCAGGTGGGGGCGGGTTGCCTTCCGCTACCGCTTTGATCCGGTTACCGTCGACGAGCACGCGGACCGCTTCGCGCAGCGCGCTGGACTTGCCGTCGAATAACCGCAGATTGGTAAAAAGGGTGGCCGGGGATGGATTGCCTGGCGCGGGCGTCTGGGCCGCGGCGGGCCTAAGCAGGCCAAGCGACGAGATTGCCGCGGCCATGCCGGCGACCAGGCTGCGCCGCGATAGCTCGGCGCCGATCCGCCTCGAAAGAGACTGGAACTCCGGCCGGTGGCAGAGGCAGCCGAGGTGGTCGCCTGAGGGAGTCTCGTTGGACAATGCAAATGACGGCATGCAGACCTCGAAGTTTGGCGTGTGGAGATATCGGAGGCAGGGTGCTTGAGCAAATTGGCGCATCCTCGGGCTCGCCAACTTAGCTCGCCATCCCTCTAGGCCAAGGGCTCACGAGCCGCACTCTCGTAGATTAGCCAGCAGCGGAGGCGGGCTGATAGAATCACGCTAGCCACCGATTGTGTTGAAAAACTCTTTGAGTATCGTGGTATAATGTAGGACTTTCTCAAGTCGCGATAGCCGGGGGGCAGTCGATGATGGGGGATCGGCAAGTCCAACAGAATGCCTTGTTCTATGAGTTCTCGCTCGAACGTCACGTGCCCGAGACGCATCTACTGCGGGCGATCGACCGCTTCGTCGAACTCGACGGCGTTCGGGTGTACCTGGCGCCATTTTACAGCGAGACGGGACGCCCTTCGATCGATCCTGAGCTGCTGATCCGAATGCTGATCGTGGGCTACTGCTTCGGCATTCGCTCGGAACGGCGGCTGTGCGAAGAGGTCCATTTGAACCTCGCCTACCGCTGGTTCTGTCGCCTCGGCCTCGACGGCGCCGTGCCAGACCATTCGACTTTCTCCAAGACGCGCCACGGCCGGTTCCGCGACGCTGATCTGTTGCGCGAGCTGTTCGAGACGGTGGTGCGGCGGTGCATGATCGAAGGTCTGGTCGGCGGCGATGGCTTCGCCGTCGATGCCAGCCTGATCGTGGCGGACGCTCATCGCCAGCGCGGGGTCAATACGCCTGATCAGCTCGACCCCGAGGCCAACCGGGCGGTCGCGGAGTACTTCGCTGCCCTCGACGATGCGGCTTTCGGCGGCGCCACGCCCGTCGCGCCGAAGTTCATCTCGCCCGTCGATCCGGCAGCGCGCTGGACCGCCTCCTGGGGCGGCCCGGCAGTCTACGCTTATTGCACCAATTATCTCATCGATGTGGAGCATGCGGTTATTGTCGACGTGGAGGCCTCGACGGCAGTGCGTCAAGCCGAGGTGACCGCCGCCAAGACCATGATCGAGCGAACTCACGACCGCTTCGACCTGTGGCCGGAACGGTTGATCGCCGATACCGGCTACGGTTCGGCCGAGATGCTGAACTGGCTGGTGAATGACCGCGGGATCGAGCCGCACATCCCGGTGTTCGACAAGTCCAAGCGCACCGACGATACCTTCTCGCGCGACGACTTTGTCTACGACCACGCCAGTGACACCTACCGCTGTCCAGCCGGAAAGACCCTTCGGCGCTACCGCCGGCAGTTCACTGTGCCGCGGATTGGCGTGATGAAGGACAACTCGCTGCGCTACCGCGCCAGTAAGCATGACTGCGAGCCATGCCCGCTCAAGCCGCGCTGCTGCGCGAACGCGCCGGCACGAAAGGTGCCGCGCTCAATCTACGAAGGCGCACGTGACCTGGCCCGCGAGATCGCCAAGACCGAGGCCTACCAGACCTCGCGCTATCAGCGGAAAAAGGTCGAGATGCTGTTCGCCCATCTCAAACGCATCCTAAAGCTTGACCGGTTAAGGCTGCGCGGGCCTTGCGGCGCCCGCGACGAATTTCACCTCGCGGCAATCGCCCAGAACCTCCGCAAACTGGCCAAGCTCATCCCCGAACCACAGATGATCCCCATCACCTGAGGGAGCAACACCGATCGCCCGCCCGCCCACTCAGGGCCAGTGCCACCTCCGTCAGGCGCCTGCCGCCGAGTTTTTCAACACAATCCACCCACTGCGGACGTTCAAGCGAAGCCCGTCGTGGTGTGAAGGCCGCATCTCCTCGGATGTAGGCGGCCGGGCGTGCTTGCCTGCCAAGCATGAGGAATAAGATGAGAGTGAGGGGATCGCGACCTTCACGTCCAGCGAGCGAGACTCCATCCGCTGTCTCAACGCTTCCGACCGCGGCCGATGGATTTCAGCTGAAGACCTGGCGGGGCGGTCCGGAGGCGGGGCAAGCCGAAACTTTCGCCAACTGCCAAAGGGCTGGTGGAGCGTGGCCTCATGCGGCTCGATACCGAAGAACACCTGCCACGGCTGTTCTTCACCGAGACGGGCCTAGCGATGCTGCGCGCCCCCGCCTACGGAGGGGGAATGAAGACACGACGGGGCGCCCACCCACTCCGAACAGATCGGAAACGGCGCTGCGTGCCCCCCCCGATGCGGGTGGCACTGATATTACTATCGCCGCAGTGCTGTGGCGGGCCGTTTTGCCTTGCCGTCGGCGCGATAGGCGGGTGCTTGTCCGAAATTTAACAATTTCGGTACATCGGAATCGCGGAATTGCTCTCAAAAAGGAGGCAGACTGTGTGAAAACGCGAATTTCCGGGCGGGCGCGGATTCCTTTTGGCGAATTGGTTCGCTAGAATCGGGCATGCACCATATCGAAGGCTGTGAACGCAACCAGGCCCAGCTACTGCCGGCGCGGGTTGATGATTATGTCGATCGCGACAATCCAGTCCGCTTCATCGACGCATTTGTCGAGGATCTGGACCTCAATGAGGCAGGCTTTGCACGGGTAGCACCGAAAGATACCGGTCGTCCAGCCTACGATCCGGCTGATCTGCTCAAGCTCTACATTTACGGCTACATCAATTGGGTGCGCTCCAGCCGTCGACTGGAGATCGAAGCCCGCCGCAATCTCGAGGTGATCTGGCTGTTGTGCGGGTTGCGGCCCGACTTCAAGACCATCGCCGATTTCCGCAAGGACAACCGCAATGCCTTCAAAGCGGTGTTCCGCCAATTTGTGCTGCTGTGCCGCAAACTCGATCTCTTTGGCTGCGAGCTGGTCGCGGTCGACGGCACCCGGCTGAAGGCGGTCAACAGCACCGATCGCAACTTCACCCGCGAGAAGTTCAAAAGGCTGATCCAATGGGCGGATGAGCGGCTTGACGACTATTTGGTCCGCCTCGATCAGGCCGATGGTGAGGACGGTGCGGTGAACAGCACCCCTGCGAAGAATTTGGCCGAGAAGATCGCCATTCTGAAACAGCGCCGTGGTCGATATGCCGAGCTGTCACAGGAACTCGAACGTACCGGGGAGAGCCAGATTTCACTGACCGATCCAGACAGTCGGGCGATGGCTTCGTACCCGAAAGTCGGCGTGGGCTATAACGCGCAGGTCGCAGTGGACGCCAAGCACAAGCTGATCGTCGCGCAGGAGGTGACCAACGCCGGCAGCGATCTTGGGCTTTTGGCGCAGACCGCCGGCGCCGCTAAGGAAGTGCTGGGCGTGGCGCGGATCGATGCCGTCGCCGACAAGGGCTATTACAAAGGCGAGGATATCCAGGCCTGTGAGAAGGCCGGTATCGACGCCTATGTTGCTCGCCCACAGCGCGGCTCGGCGGTCAGCAATGGGTTGTTCCGCAAAGAAGAGTTTCTCTACGACTCGGGCAGCGACACCTATCTTTGCCCTGGCGGACAGCGTCTCGAGCCCCGCTACCACTGGGAGGTCAAGGGGCACGCCGTGGTCAATTACTGCAACCCCGGTGCCTGTCGGACCTGCCCGCTCAAACCGCGTTGCACCCCGAACACCCATCGACGGATCAGCCGTTGGGCCGACGAGGCGGTGCTCGACCGCATGGCCGAACGTTTGGCGGCGCGGCCCGAGATACTCCAGGTGCGGCGCGAGACCGTCGAGCACCCGTTCGGCAGCATCAAGCAATGGATGAACCAAGGTTACTTCCTGATGCGGCGCCTGGAGAACGTGCGGGCCGAGTTCAGTCTCACGGCCCTGGCATACAATCTGACACGGGCGGTGAAGCTTGTAGGCATCTCGAAGATGATGGCCGCCCTGTAACTATCGCAGGCCAACCGGTGCAGAGCGCAAATTCTGGCCGAATCCACTGCAAACCGAATTCACGACGATGATCGAAATACCCGCCTATTGCGCGGCGAAAAGTCAGTCTGAGCAACGCTCCAACTGCCCGTCGAAGGGTGTTTTCGCACGGTCTGGAGGATTTTTGAGAGAATCCAGCCGGATCAAAAAGTCAGGGACGAAAATGGGATAATTAAAGCGAGATTCGTCGCGTCAAACGCCTTCCAGGAGGCGATCGATGTCAAGTGTGGAGCGCCGCCCCAGATCCTCCCGATGCGCCGACAGGAAGGCGTCCGCCGCGCGCCGCCCCTCGTCGCGCAGCATGCAGAGGAACGCCCATTCGGCGTTCAGCTTCGACGAGGAGCCGAGATCGACCATGATCTCGCTCTGGATCAGGTGGACGCGCAGGCGCGCCCAGTGTGCAACCTCGTTGTTGCGAGCGTCGGCGACCTGCCGCAGCAGCGCCATCATGCGCAGCTCCTTCAGCAGTGCCGCGTTGGACGACACCTCGTTCAACCGGTTCAGGATGTCGCGGGCCGAACGCGGGATGCTCGGGCGCTCTACTGGATTGATCGCGACCAGAATCGTGTCGTCCGACACGCATTCCTGCACCAGCGGCGTCATGGTCGGATTACCGGAATAGCCGCCATCCCAATTGGAGTCACCCTCGATTTCCACAGCCTGAAACATGGTCGGTATGCACGCCGAGGCGAGCAGCACGTCGGGCGACAGTTCTGCGTTGCGGAACACGCGCAGCCGTCCGGTTCGGACATTCGTCGCGGTGATGAAAAGCTTGATCAGCGCGATGGCGAGGCGCGCAAAATCGACGGTGTCGGACAAAACCTGCGTCAGCGGGTTCGGCCCGCCGAAGCTGAGATCGTACGGCGAGAAGACGCACGCCATGAGGTCGAGCGCGAGATATGCAGGCGAGTAATCGAGCGTCCAGCGGCCGAGCAGGATGTCGAGCGGGCTGCGCCGCAACGGGCCGAACAAGGCGGCCCTGGAAACGCTGTGCCAGAATACTTCCAGCGCCGCGCGCCCGCCCTCGCTGCCGCCCTTAGCGTGGCCATGGGCCATCACAGCAGCATTCATAGCGCCGGCCGAGGTACCGGAAATGGCCTCAATCCGGAGCCAGCACTCCTCGAGTAATCGGTCCAGCACGCCCCAGGTGAATGCGCCATGCGACCCGCCGCCCTGCAAGGCCAGGTCGATCAGCTGTGGCGCTCGACTGTCGCTGGTCGAAGATCTCGTTGCGGGCACCGTCGGCACTCCGTTCCTCAGCGGGGGTTGCCCCATACGATCAATGCGATCAAATAAAAATGACAACAGAAAGGTCACAGCAGCTCAAGGTGCACGTTTATTTTAAACGATGTTGTACCGGTAGTCTCGGACCGATAGTCCCAAAACTATACTCAGCGTCCCAATCATCCGGCGCGCGCCTCAGCCGGAGATCATGTCCGGATTCTCAACGAGCAGAACCATCGCGGCCGATCGTCAGCGCGGCCCTAGCCTCGGGAAGCACGGCGGCGGTCATCGAAGGCCCATCCCGGGCACCGTATTCCCGAGACTAAACATGCACGCAGCAAAGGCGTTGTCGAACTGGGCTTGGATCGACATCTGGGTGTTGGAGGATCTGGCTGCTCCTATCCCTGTGCCGGCGATCGCGCCGCTGGCCGCGCCAATGCCTGCACCCCGGCCGCCGCCAATCGCCCCGCCCAACCCTGCACCGAGCGCCGTCGTCAGCGCCGCCGTACCGAGCCCACGAAGGTTAGCCCCCTGCACTTGGTCCGCCACGGCCTGCTGGGCGAACTGTCGGCATGTTGCTTGATCGTTTTGGAAACTTGCGAGCGATGTGTTCGGGCCCGGCATCACCGGAACGGTGGAACCCATGGGCGTCTGCGCGCAGGCACTTAACACCATCACTGCCGCCAACGCGACAAAAACATACGATTTCATCATAGCGTTACCCCTCGCACAGATTGAATAGTGGCACGCCGTGTCCCAACCATGACCTGTGTCTAGTTTCGGCTACGACCGTACTTTGGCCGCTGCAAATGGTTGGATATTGAACGCACTCGTCGTAGTTGGCTTGAGCCTCCAATCCCAAGGCTGTGCCCCCAATCGTCGATACGCGGCGATCCGGCGACGCGGATCGAGCTCCGGCGGCGATTACTGTACGTGCGGGCGCGAAGCCGCGTGTATTCGTCATTGGAGATCATGTTCGAATTCTTCAGCCGTTCGAGTTTGTCGAGTTCATCGGCCACGCTGAAACCGACCACCCTGCGTAGCTCGTCGCGAGCCTGCTCGGCCTGCTGGTTGCGTCGCTCTGCCATTCCGTGGCCTTGCCAGATCAGGTAGATAAACACACCAATATACGGGACCAGCGATCAGCAATATCACCCAAAAGTGCAGCCCCCGTTAAGCGTGCGATGCGAGCGTACAGGTTGGTGGGGCGCCTGCCAATTTACAAAAACATCCAGGTTTGGGTGCTATGCGGGTCCGAAAGCAATAAAATCCGTTCTTACAACGATCCAATGCGAGGAGGAAAATATTAAACGGTTGCATCTCCTGTTCAGCGGGATTGTGGTTCGCAGCCTCTTTGCCGTCGCTATTGTCGGGTTTAGCACCGTGCTGGGCGGTTGCGGTGACGACGGTATTATCTCCCGGCTCTTGTTGAAGCCGGGCCATATCATCATCGAGCGCCGCCCTGATGTCGCTTACGAGAGATTGTTTCCGTATTACGTCGAACTCTGCGCCGCGAGCCAATTCCGCGCCAAATTGACGGGCGAGGGCGGCATCGCCGGCCACGCGGTCATGTATCTCAAGGGCGCTTGTAAAGACGATGACGCTCCCTACCCGCAACTACGGCGCTGCCGGGTCGCGGCGACCAAGCTGGACGATCCCGAGCACGGGGCCGGGATCAGCGTCAGCCGCTGGTTCAAGAGTGTCAATTGGGTGGCGGTGCCGAGCTACGAACTGTTTTTCGAGGGCAATCTCAAACCTGGCGAGCGCCTGACCCGTGCTCAGTTCGAGGCGGTAGAGCAGGATGTGATCGCCCGCGGCGTCTACAAGGGGGTCGCGTTCCACCGTTACCCAGGAGCCAACTCAGACACCGATCTCCGAGAATTCCTCGAAAGAGACGGTATCGGCACCGACTTGGCGCTCCAATTCGCCCGATCGATGTTTTGCGCCCGGCTGCCGGTGACCGAGGGCATGTTGGACCAGGTAATCGCCTTCCTGAACGATAAGAACCGCGAATATGCCGAAGGCGAGGCCGACTACAATTGGAGTGTGTGGGCCGACAACTGCATGCATACCCTCCGCAACGCGTTCGCGGCGGCCAACATCTGGTCACCCCTGTCGGTGCGAGCCGTAAAATTCCGCCAGTTCTTTAATCTCGCTATCCCCGCAAATGAATTCGTCAATCTTGCCGAACTGATAACCCAGGGAGATATCGACGATTACCGCAAGATTTTACAGGACGGACCGCGACGAGACGCATTCCACGAATTCCGTTGGCTGCCGACCCGGCAAGGCGCGCTCCTAAAGACGCTGCCGGTACACGACCCTAACGATCTCTACGACACGACCTTTCGGCTGTTCTCGCTGCAAAATCCGTTCCTGATAAGCAAAACCCAACGCGCGGTCGATCTGCTATCGGACGAGCGCTTCGTAAACCTCGATGCTAATCTGCACTATTTCGAGAAGGAGTACGACGCGATCCTCGCCCGACACAACGAACGGCGCGATGCTATGGCAAGCGTGCGCGGAACACCGTTTCGCCGGGTCGAGCGTTTGTATGACAACTACATTCGTACACAGCGGGACGAGGTCCAGTCCATGCTGGCTCGTATCGCGATGCCGGTCGAAAATTCCACCGAGCCTGCTGCGAAATAGCTCGGACCGCGCGGCACGGCGACCGCGCGATTTTGCCTTTACACGATCGGCCGACGCAGCTGGAAATATCGCAGGACGACGAAGCAGGCGGCCGCCGCAGCCAAGTGCTTGAGGGTATGCCCGCTCAAAACTTGTCCGATGGAGTAAATCGTCTGGTCGGCGAATTCGAACAGCTTGGCGAACGCATACAATGCGGCAGCAATAATCCAATAGTGGCTGAGAGTGTACTTTGGCGGATAGAGGAGGAACAGGACTAGCAGCGCCGCACCAGGAAAAAATTGTGCCCAGAAATAGAGCCGTAAATCGTCCGTCCAACGCCACAATGGCAGGCTCGATACGCCGATCGCAAGCATTGGCCACAGCAAAATCGTCCCCGCCCTTGCGCTAATGCGCTCCTTGACTACGAGGGCGAAGATTGCCGCAAAGCTGATGGTCATCGGCAGACGGTCCCAGAACAGCGTGCTATCATTGGGATCCCAGTGGTAATAGGATGAGCCGATCCCGGTCAGAAAAAATCCCAGAAATAGGATGATCGTCGCCGGGTTGTCGCGAAATTGCGTGAGTCCGACGACGCCCACCACTACGAAGGGAATATTTGAAACGACGTTCCAAAAGTTTGGGATGCCGAGCAGGGTTCGCTGGTCGGCGAACTGATGATAGGCCTGATCCTGGGGTATCGCGGGGACCAGCAGCAATCCGAGGAGCGATGCCGCCATCAAACCGAGCAGGATTAGTAGCGGGTGATTTGACTTGGCTTCGACGAACGACATTGGGGCAGCTTAACATGGGTCCGAGATTTGCCGCTCGTCTCGGCGCGGGAGCAAAAATAACCTTCAGCGGGGCGGCTGGGCTCTCCGGTAGGGAGCGAAACCGCGGCGACTATGTTCGAAAGAGGCGGAGGCCGGACGCAGTGTGGGCGGCGCTACAACGCGAGCGAACTCCCTGAACTGCCGCCGCGGCGACCGCGGCGGCCGGCTCGGGCGTCTGCCGACACCGCTCCGTTGGTCAACAAAGGTGGGCCCGGCCGCAATCGTTGGCCCACGTGCTAGGCGGTTAAGATCCGCGGCACCCTGTTCCCTCCGTGTTCCGACGTTTACTGGCGGCCGAAAGTCGAGTTGAGCCTTCCTGCCGCCACTGAGGTCGCCGCAGCGACCAAGGGCGGTCGCGAACGCCGTTGTTGCCCGCAGTTATGGCCACGTCGCGAAAATCGAATTCGACCGGCTCGTTTGCCACGCGAAGAACGTCTGCCACGTTGCCATATAGGCGTCCAACCCGCGCGATAAGAGCGGCGGCGGCACATCAAACCCCAATACATCGGGGTCATGGTCTGCACGAATTCTATCTGAATCTTCGTCGCGCCGCCTTCGTCCATCGGGCGATCAGTTCACGAAGCTCCGCCTCATCGTTCGTGGCCGTGGCCATAGCCGGTCAGCCGTCTTCGGCCGCAGCAGCGATGGCACGATGATCGCCCTTGCAGCATCGGTCAGATCGCTTCCACAGCGCGGCGGCACCCTGGTTGTTGGCTTCTAGTTCAAGCTGCGCTTTCTCTCAGAACCGAGGCGCCAGGCGCGGGACGCGCCGTGCGAATAATCAGCTTCTCTGCCTCCACGACCAGGAAGAACACGAGACCAGCTGCGAACAGCCATGGCCAAACCCACAGCGGAACTGCCGAGGTCTCGAAGAGCTCCTGGAACGGCAGTGTATAGGTGAACAAGAGTTGCAAGAGCACGACGGCACCAACCCCCATCGCCAGATACTTATTGCCGAGATGCGCCCTTAGCGACAAGGACGAGTCCAGCTTGTAGCGGCTGTTGAGCAGATAGAAGATTTGCCCGATCACGAGCGCGTTCACGGCGACTGTGCGGGCAAGTTCGTCGGACGCATCCTTCGACTTCATCCAGAAGAATGCCCATGAGGTAAGTGCGAGCAGCACCAGCCCAACGAAGACGACCCGCCATACTCCGAACGCGTCCACAATCGGACGGTCGACCGCGCGAGGGAGCCGCTGCATGACGTCGAGCTCGTGCGGTTCGAAGGAGATTACGAGCCCAAGTGCCACCGACGTCACCATGTTAACCCAGAGGATCTGCGGCGCGGTGATCGGCGCGGTAAAGCCGAAGAAAATCGCCACCATGATCACGAGCGCCTGGGCGACGTTGGTCGGCAGCATGAAGAGCATTGCCTTCTCGATGTTATTATAGACCGTGCGCCCTTCTTTGACCGCGGCGGTGATCGAGGCGAAGTTGTCGTCCGCCAGCACCATCTCGGCCGCCTCCTTGGTGACCTCGGTGCCCTTGATACCCATCGCCACGCCGACATCGGCTTTCTTGAGGGACGGCGCATCGTTCACCCCGTCGCCGGTCATCGCCACGATCTGCTTGTTCGCTTGGATCGCTTTGACGAGGCGGAGTTTATGCTCCGGGCTGGCGCGTGCGAAGACGTCGACGTCACGAACCCGCTCTTGCAGTGTCGCGGTGTCCATCTCCGCGATTTCCGCCCCGGTGATAGCCGTCTTGCCGTCACCGATCCCGAGCATCTTGGCGATCGCGGCCGCAGTGATCTTATGATCGCCGGTGATCATCGTGACGCGGATGCCGCCGGCATGGCATTCACCCACGGCCGTCGATCGCCTCCGTCCGCGGCGGATCGAGCAACCCGATTAGGCCGAGCAAAACCAGGTTCTTCGGAAGGTCTGCCGGACCGAGGTTTCCGGCATCGACACCCGGATCTTCGAGCCATGCAAAAGCCAGTACGCGCTCACCCTGCGCCGCCAATTGGTCCGAAGCATCTCGAAATGGTCGCGGTCGATGGGTGCGGCCTGCTGCCGAGCACCTCCTGCCGGTCGCAATGCTCGAGGATGACCTCAGGAGCGCCCTTGACCAGCAAAAACTGCTTGCCGGCAGCGCCTTTGTGCAGTGTCGCCATGAACCGGTGTTCCGATTCGAACGGGATCGCCTCGATCCGGGGATAGGCGGTTTGCTCGGCTTGCCGTTCGAGGCCGAGCTTGTTGCCGAACGGGTAGAGAGCCCCCTCGGTAGGGTCGCCTTCCACTTTCCAGGCGCTTTCCTCCTGATAAATTTCTGCATCGTTACAGAGCATCGAGACGCGCCCCATCAGCCCGAGAACCGGGTCCTCGCCTGCCGGCGCCCCATCTTTCAGCACCTCGCCTTCGGGTGCGTAGCCCTGGCCGGTGACTTTGTAGGCCGCATTGGCGGTGACGGCGGACACCACCATCATCTCCATCAAGGTTAAGGTTCCGGTCTTGTCGGAGCAAATCCGCGAGACCGAGCCCAAGGTTTCGACGGCTGGCAGCCGACGGATAATGGCGTTGCGCTGGGCCATGCGCTGCACGCCGATTGCCAGGGTGACGGTGATCAGCGCCGGCAGGCCTTCGGGGATAACCGACACGGCGATGCTGACTACCGCCTGAAAGATGGCGACGAAATCCATACCGCGAACCCAGCGGCCGTAGGCGAATACGATCACTGCGACCACGGCGATCACGGCAGTAATCGCATATCCGAATTTCTTGATCTGGCGCAGCAGCGGCGTGTCGAGCGCGCTTACCGCACCCATCAGCTGGTTGATGCGCCCCAGTTCGGTGTCGCTCCCGGTGGCGACGACCACCCCTGTCCCGCGCCCGGACGACACCAAGGTTCCCGAGAAGGCCATGCCTTCGCGATCTCCCACCGTCGCCTTCTCCGGCACGGCGTCGGTCGTCTTGTCGATCGGCACCGACTCGCCGGTCAGCGCCGCCTCTTCGGTCCGCAGGCTCTTGACATCGACGAGGCGAAGGTCGGCCGGGATGCGGTCGCCGGATTCCAGCAGCACGACGTCGCCCGGCACGAGTTCTTCAGCCGGGATCAGGCGCGTCTCGAGGTCGCGTATGGTCCGGGCCTCGGCGGACAGCATGTTGCGGATCGAATCCAGCGCCTTTTCCGCTTTGCCTTCCTGGAGAAACCCAAGCAGAGCGTTGATGATCACCACTCCCAGGATGACCCCGGCGTCGAGCCACAGACCGACCATCAGCTTCACAAAACCGGCCCCGAGCAGGACGTAAACCAGGATATTGTTCAACTGGGCGAGGAAGCGGATCAGCGGCCCCCGCTGTTTCCCCTCCGGCAGGCGGTTCGGACCGTATTGAGAAAGGCGCCGAGACGCCTCTGCCGCATCCAATCCCGTGGCCGGATCTGTTTTCAGCAGATCGACGACCCGATCCGCCGAGGCCGCGTGCCAGGCGACGGCTTCGCGGCTGGGATTGGCGCGCACGGCCTCAGACATAATGCGTCCTCCCTTGCTTTCGCCCCGGCCTCACCAGCTCTCCGCAACAAACTGCAGGCCCTTGAGCGACGCCAAGTCATCGTACGCGTCGTCCATCGAACGCTCGGGGAGCTTCGCCTTATTCTGAGGCAGCTTTTCGTAGGGAATGAGGCTCAGCAGGTGGCGAATGCAATTGAGGCGCGCTCGCCGCTTGTCGTCCGAGCGGACGATATACCAAGGTGCGAACTTTGTGTTGGTCGCCTCGAACATCGTGTCGCGCGCTCGCGAATACTCGAACCATCGGCTTCGCGAGCAAAGATCCGTTGGGCTCAGCTTCCACTGGCGCAGCGGATCATTGATGCGCGCCTCAAAACGCCGCTTCTGCTCCTCGTCGCCGACCTCCAGCCAGTATTTGATCAGCTGTATGCCGCCATCCACGATGAACAACTCGAACTCGGGACAGACCTGCAGGAAGCGGCGGTGTTGCTCCTCGGTGCAGAAGCCCATCACGTGCTCGACGCCGGCGCGATTGTACCAGCTGCGGTCAAAGATCACGATCTCGCCCGCCGTCGGAAGGTGCGTGACGTAGCGCTGCAGATACAATTGCCCCTTTTCTCTGTCGGACGGCGCCGGCAGCGCCATCACGCGGAAAACACGCGGGCTGACCCGCTCGGTGATGGCCTTGATCGTCCCGCCTTTGCCTGCCGCGTCGCGGCCTTCAAAGACCACGACCACGCGCAGACCCTCATGCTTGACCCAGTCCTGCAACGCGCAAAGCTCCACCTGGAGCTTGCGCAGCTCCCTCTCGTATTCCTTGCGCTTCATCGATCGTCCTCCCTCGCGAGACTTTGATTGTCCGCACGCGTGCGCCTGCGGTCGGAGGCAATCCTCAACGATTCGGCAAGACGCCATACGTGATAGAACGCGCCGTCGGCCCAGGCGAGCAATTCGAGGTCGTACCGAGCCGCCTCCCCAGGGGTGCGTTGCAGCGCGACGTCGTGCAAGATTTTGTCGCGGCCGGTCTCGCGTTGGTCGGCAAGCCGTTTCGAAGCGTTTTCCATTGCCTCCCGTTTGCAGCCGGCGCTGAGGCGTACAATAATCGGCAAGCTCGACACTTATCGTGAGCACACCGGACACAGTCATGACACCTCGACATATCGGCATCGTCGCCTGCTCGGCGGAAGGCGCGGCCTTGTGTGACCGCACGATCTGCGTCGAGGGCGTCTCGATCCTGGGCACGCATGCACATCCCGAGGTCACGGTGCACACCTTCTCGCTGGCCGACTACATGGCCTGCAACCCCTAAATCTGACCCCTTGACCTCGAACATGCCCATTTGAACGGTCATTCCGTGCGCGGAGGGTACAGCCCGGCAAGTCGCGCAATTAGAACGGCGACGAAAAACACACCGATCAACTGTTCGATGATCACCAGTGATCTAGCCTGATGCGTGATCGGCGTAATATCGCCATAGCCCACTGACGTTAGCGTCGTAAAGCTAAAATATAAAAGTACATAGAATAAATTGTCGTTGTCAGTGTTGCTATTGCTAAGACTAAAAGAATGAGGGAAAATATATTCGAGAAGTGTATATAGAAAGGCCCAGAGAAGCGCTAGCATTATGAAGCCAGCAAGAGCACCGTGTAACTTATCGGCGGTGACCGGACCCTTGACCAAAAGATAATGGAGTACCGCTCCGATTGTATAAATTAGGAATATTATATAGATAAAGGATAAAATTAGAAACATTGTTGGATACTTGTCGACAAGGTATAGCCAGTGAAGGACGATGGCGACAATCGCCAAAGCAACTCCAAAAACGAGGGAACGCTGATTGTGGCCAGTCGCGTAGGATCCTGTAATCAATATCATTGATAATATAATAGACAGGATAAGTTTGCCAATCGGGCCCGCGTCTATGCAGTAGGGGTAAATCAACAATAGTGAGAATAATGACCCTAGAAGATGAGAACATGGGCCATGTCCGACTACAATTTCGGCTAGATCTTTGTCTGTTTCCATACTTTTTTTCGGGTTCAAGCCAGCTTCTTCAAAAGCGGAAGGTCAACTTCTTCCGCGTGATGCCGATCAGACCCATGCTGAACGTGCCTCCGGGACTCAGCACCATGCCGTTAACTGAGGCGCCCGAGAAGAAGGCCGCATTCGCGAATCACCTAACGAATGTCTCTCAGGGTTACCGACGGTCGTCGCAGTATTGGGCATTTCGTCCCCGCTCCAGCTGCACATCGATGACGCCAGCCCGTACCGCTGCCCCCAGGACGGCGTGATCAGCTTGGTCGGCGTGCCACCGGGGTTTGAGCGGACAGGTGAAGCAGGCGCTTCAGGTGGCGGTAGAAATCGAAGTCTTCGGTGTGATCCGCCCGGCACCCGGCTTTTGGTGAGTTTTGTGCCCGCCGGGCAGGTGTAATGATCGTGCTGGGCGTCGTAGATGAAGTCCTGCTGGGTGAAGAAGCCGCGCTTGGCGCCGCTCGACGTCAGGGTCTTGGGCACGATCGGCGCGATGCCGGTGCCTTCGCAGGACAGCACCTGGTCGCCGTTGAAGTAGCCGCGGTCGGCCACGGCGGTAAGCTGCTGGCAGCCCATGGCCTGCTGTGCCTTGAACGCCATGGGCGCAAGCTGGTCGCGGTCGTACCCCTGATTGGTCACCTCGTGGGCGACGATCAGAGGGTGCTCGGCGTCGACGGCGATCTGTACATTGTAGCCAGCGCCGTAGGTCAGGCAGCGCAAGCGGCCGGCGTCACCTGTGACCTGGTCCGTGTCGAGCATGAGCATCCCTATCGGGCAATCATAGAAACTGCGAAGTCGAAGGCTGTGATCTTATCGTCATGGCCTCGCACGGTCGCCATTAAGGGATAGCTGGATTCCCAGCATTGACGCAGATCAACGCCATCGCCGGGCAAATCTCGTTTTGAGCCAGCAAGGAGAGCGCGATTTTTTGATTCAAATCAACAAATGGTCGGCTCTAACCTTGTACCTCTTGCACAATGTCAGACGAAAAGCCTGGAATTACTGCGGGTCCCGATGCCGATCGGATCGCCCCGCCACTAACGAATGCGCCGAGCCGTTTGCCGGCGGTCGTTCCACCGCAGTTGCCAACGAGGCCGCTCCGACGGCGCCGGTGGCGGTTGCCGGTTCTGGCCCTCCTGCTGCTCGCCCTCGGAGGCGGCGGGATTTATTGGTGGCGGCACACCCAGACAGGGCTGCCGCCCGGCTTTGCCTGGAGCAATGGTCGTCTCGAAGCGGACGCGATCGACACCGATACCAAGTTCGCCGGGCGCATCGCCCAGTTGTTCGTCGATCAGGGCGACATGGTTAGGGCCGGGCAGGTCGTCGCAATGATGGATACCAGCGATATAACTGCTTCGCTAAAGAAATCCCAAGCTTTGGTCGCCGCGGCGCAGCACGCGCTCGACGAGGCCAAAGCCAATCTCGTGCAGCAGCAAGCCCAGGTTACCTTTGCAAAGCAGGAGCTGGACAGGACCGCGGCATTGATGCCGAAGGGCTTTGCTACAGTAGAACAGCTCGACCAGCGACGGCAGCAACTGGCCGGCGCAACCGCGGCCCAATCCGCCGCCATACAGCGAGTTGGCACCGCTGAGTTTGCCCTCAACGCCGCCAGCCACGATGTCGAGCTCTACCGTGTAAACATACTCGACAACACGCTCACGGCCCCGCGCGAGGGGCGAATTGAGTATCGCGTTGCCAACGTTGGTGAAGTTCTGCCGGCCGGCGGTAAAGTC
>CAVTLC010000044.1:0-157814 GCA_963735445.1 uncultured Alphaproteobacteria bacterium | reverse complement strand
CCGACCCGGTCTGCCAGACATAAAGCGGGAAGTGGTCGTCGAGCTTGCCCGCGATCGCCTCGTCGGCGGCGCGCACAATGGCGTCCGCCTTCCATTGCGGCAGTCGTTGGGCGGCGGCGTTGACCAGCGCTGCGGCTTTTTTGACATAGCCATAAGCGTGATAGACGCCCTTTGGCATGCGGTCGTCGCCGATCGAGAAATGTACGAGGCTCCGCTGCGTCTGCGCCCCCCAATAACGGTCGGCGGGAACCTCGATTTCGCCCATCGAATCGGTCTCGCGCCGCATTCCGGTCGCGCGGATGCCGATCGGAGTGTCATGCAATTCGGGATCGGTCTGGCGGTTCATGTCATCGTTCCTTACGAGCTCATACTCGCCGGGGTCCATGCTGGCGGCCGCCCCCTCGCGCAACAATGGACTCCAGACAGTCTCGACTGTGACGGCGCAGCAACTCCACCCTGGATTTACGCCGGGTAGACCGGGCGGTAGGCGCGGGTGCGGATCAGTGAGCCGATCTCGGCAGGCCGCGGCACGCGGGCAAGATCCTTGTCGAAGATATAGGCCGCCACCCGCTCCGCGACATGCAGCGAGGCTTCGAGAATCCGGCTCTGCGGCGGATAGATCAGCCCGACCGCGAGGTCCTCGTCGGTAACTTGTTCCGCCACCGCCTTGGCGGCGACGATGAACATTTCTTCCGTGACCCGTGTGGCCTCGGTGGCAAACACCGCCATGCCCATCGCCGGGAAGATGTAGACGTTGTTTCCTTGACCCGGCACAAATTTATGGCCGGCGATTTCGACCGGCGGGAACGGACTGCCGCTGGCGAAAACGGCTCTTCCCTCGGACCAGCGATAAGCCTCCTCGGCGGTGCATTCGGAGCGCGAGGTCGGGTTCGAATACGGGAAGATGATCGGCCGCTCGTTGATATCGGCCATTGCCTCGATGACTTGGCGGGTGAACAGCTTTGGCACGGTGCTGACGCCGATAATCCCGGTCGGCTTCAAAGCCTTGATTGCCTCGACAAAAGTGGATACGGGCTCCCGATGCTGGGCGAACGGCTTCTGAAACTCCGCGAGATCGGTACGCGAGCTAACCAGCAGGCCATTGATGTCGAATAGTGCGTTGCGGCGCCTCGCCTCACCTATATCCGCACCTTCCATCGCCATAGCCTGGCCGATCAGTTCGGCGATGCCGGTCGCCGCCGACCCACCGCCCAAAAACAGAAACCGCTGGTCGGTAAGCTTCCCTTTGGTGATGCGCAAGGCAGCGAGAATGCCGGCCAATGCGATCCCCGCAGTGCCCTGGATGTCGTCATTGTAGGTGCAGATCTGGTCGCGATAGCGCTCAAGGATCGGAACGGCGTTGATATTTGCGAAGTCCTCCCACTGGATGCAGCATTTTGGAAAGAGCGCCTGCACCGCCGTCACGAACTCATCAACAAACGCCATGTATTCGTCGCCGCGCACCCGGTTTTGGCGCAAACCGAGATAGAGCGGGTCGTCAAGCAACACCTGATTATTGGTGCCGACGTCCAAGACGATCGGCAGGCAATATTGCGGCGGGACGCCGGCGCACGCGGTATACAAGGCGAGCTTGCCGATCGGAATCCCCATCCCGCCGGCGCCGAGATCACCGAGGCCGAGGATGCGTTCGCCATCGGTAACAACGATAAAGCGGACATCCTTATCCGGCCAGTTGCCGAGGACTTCACGGATCCGGCCGCGAGCGCTGATTGGTAGGTACATGCCGCGGGCCGAGCGAAAGATGTGAGCAAATTTCTGGCACGCCTCGCCGACCGTCGGCGTGTAGACGAGCGGCATGTAGGTCGCCGGGTCGGACATCAGGACTGCGTAAAACAATGTCTCGTTACGCGCCTGCAAATCGGAGAGGACGAGGTACTTCTGCAGATCATTGTCAAGAGTGGCGATTTCGGTATGCCGGCGCGCGATCTGCAAACCAATATTCGTGACGGCCGGAGGCAGCAGCCCTTCGAGCCCGTATTTGCGGCGCTCCGGTTCGGTGAATGCGGTCCCTTTGTTGAGGCGTGGATTATGAAGAAGGGCATAGCCGGTGGGTTTTGGACTACTGTCATTGGCCATTTCAGGCTCCTATGAACGTCGCTTTAGGCTAGGGCGGCGAGGGCGAAATTCTATAACCCGGAAAGCGTCATCATTATTGGCATCTATCGCAGCCGGTTTGGTGGGAGCCGAAAGTGGGAGATCGGCTGTGGCGCGAGGTCATCAAGACAATGTAGATCGGGAACACCCTCACCTGACAGGGCCGTTAGGTTAGCGAGAGATGGCAGGAATGGGATTGAAAAGCCATTCCGAATGCGTGGTCCCTAGAGTGCGCAGGACGAGTTCCTGCTCGCCGCGATCGCACAGAATCGGCGCATGCCTCGTAAAACAAGATTCGGAACCCGCTTGGCTCCTGTCGGCGTTATACTGTCGATGACGACGATGATGATGACCAACGAGCGGAAGATCTGGGAAGCGGCCTTGCTTCTCGTCCGTCGCCACGGCAGCGCCGCTGCCGATGTCGCCCAGCGCGAGGCGCAGCGGCTGCGGGGCGGCGACGACGCCCTGACTTGCGTCGTATGGTGCTGGATCGCAAGGTCGACCGCCGAACTGCTCCGCCCCTTCCCTGACGAAGGCGAGCGCATCCACTGAGACGGTTTTGCGCCGCGTCCCCTTAACCTCGAGACGGCGCGTCCCGATATCCCGCAACGTGGATCGTCTTGCAACGAGGAAGCTATGGCCGGAGGTCTGTTGGGTCGCCTAGCGGGTAAGGGGCACGCGGGCAACAAGCAATTTGCCGTAGAGATGAGCGAAGAGGAATGGCGGCGCAAACTGCCTCCCGCCGCTTATCATGTGCTTCGCGAACACGGCACCGAGCGCGCCGGCACCAGCAAGCTCGACAAGGAATACAGCCAAGGCATTTATCACTGCGCCGGCTGCGGCCAGCCTCTCTTCGCCGCCGACACGAAATTTAACAGCGGGACCGGTTGGCCGAGCTTTTGGGCGCCGCTCGACGATGCCGTCGAAACCGATACCGATCGCAGCTTTTTTATGACCCGCACCGAGGTTCATTGCAGCAAGTGCGGCGGCCATTTGGGGCATGTGTTTGACGACGGCCCGAAACCGACCGGCCAACGTTATTGCATGAACGGCGCCGCGCTGGACTTTCACGCAGGCGAGACCGCGCCCGAACCCAGCCGCGCCGATGCTGCGGGTGAACCGAAGACCGAACCTCGCTAATCTCCAACGAACCGCTCTGCCGCCGATTGCCGCCGAGCCGTCGCCCCTCGAATAGCCGCCGGCGCAACCAATCCACCAGAAACGGCGCGCCTGAAGCGCCCGTTTTGGAACGCGCCGGAAAGGCGCGGCACCCAGCCGAGTGCTCGGGGCTAAACCGAGTAATACATTTGGTATTCCCTGACCCCTAATTTTTCAATGGCTTACGGATCATATTTCTGTCGAACGCGTTAGAACTCCGTTCGCGTTTTGGTGCCCGGTTTGGGCCTGCTTTTGATAGTCGGCGAGACGAGTGATCGCGTTCTCGGCCAGCTCGAAATTGCGCGGCAGGTAGGTTTCGAGAATGCGCTGCGTCGTCTCAATCGAGTGACCCGAGACGGACGCGATCTGGGGCACCGTCGCGCCGGCCTCGGCCATGCGCAGCATCGCGGTGCGGCGAAGATCACGGGCCTGCGCGTCGACGCCGGCGGCGGTCGCGATGCGACGAAAGCGGTCGTTAAAGCCGAATACGGCACCGGGCGGCCGCGGTAGCTGATGATTGTCAGGCTCGACCGCG
This sequence comes from uncultured Alphaproteobacteria bacterium, assembly GCA_963735445.1. Taxonomy (GTDB): domain Bacteria; phylum Pseudomonadota; class Alphaproteobacteria; order ATCC43930; family CGMCC-115725; genus AP-15. The sequence goes on along the minus strand of CAVTLC010000044.1, from coordinate 154,006 downwards.
ACCGCTTGAGGCGCGTCGAGGTGATTGCGCAGGACCGGGTGCACCGGGACGTCGAGTAATGCCTCGGTCTTTTGCTGGCGCAGCCGAATCGCTCGCACCCGAATAGTGCGGCCACGTCATGCGCAGGATGTCAGTCGGCCGCTGGGCGGTGAATGCAGCAACACATGAAACACCGTGATCATATGCGGATCCTCGGCGGCGGCAGCATTAAGCCAGCGCTCGATTTCATCATCCGACCACACCCGGTCGCGAGCCTTGGTGGTTTTAAGCCGCAAGCCCGACGCGGTATCGGTCTCGACAATTCCGTCATAGCGCGCGCGGCGGAACAGCGCGCGCAGCACCGCGGCAGCCTGCCGGCGCTGATGCGTCTTGGGATAGCCTTCGACGAAGTCAACGACCGCGCGCCGGCTGAAGCTCGTGAAGGGCAGCGCGGGTCCCAGAGCCTCGATATCGCGCAGATATCGCGTGTAATATTTGACCGTGCCAGGGGCGAGGTCGGTGTAGTCGTCGCTTGTCTTGTAGCGCGCGATCGTCCAGCCAATGGTCCCGCGCGGAAGCTCGGCCGCGAGCGGTATCGCGTCGGCAAGACTATTCAACCGTTCGGCCATTGCCACGCGTTCGGCCAGAGCGTCCGGTAGCCTGGTCAACGGGTGACCCTTGCGCCCCCAATACCACCGCACGTTTCCGCGCCGCCCGACGCGCCGGATGACGTAGCGCAGTCTTTCGTTCATTGATTGCTTTCAAAAGCAGGGCTTCGGGATCGGCCGTGGCCGCTGGAGGAAGGCAAGTGAGACCGTCGAGCCAGGCGTCGAGAGCGAGCCGGTCGTAAACAATCCGATCGCCGATGCGGGCGGGCTCAGGACCGTGTCGCTTCAGGGTCTTTTCCGCGACGCCGCAGTATTCGGCGGCCTCGCTGAGCGAGAGACCGCGTTTCGGAATGTTGCTCGGCAGCGGCATCGCTCCTCCTGCTATGCCCTATCGGCCATTCCAGATTCCGTCTCGTCGGGTGCGCCGTGGTCATCTGCCGCCTCAGGGTTGTCCGGCAAAGCCATGAGACGAAGGATTTTGCTGCGGTAATACAAGAGCCTCTCCGCCGATCGTTGCGTGTGAAGACCGGCGACGATCTGCAACTCCGGGCTCGTGGCGAAATGTGCGGCGATCTCTTGTTCGTCGGGCAGCCGCCCCGCGGCGCCGGCCAAGATCTGCGCGGCCATCGCCCACGCCTGCATGAAAGGCTGCGCCGCCTCGATGAGTTTATCCTTGGTGTCTTCGATTTCAGTCAGGAGGTTGTCACCGGCCGGTTCCCAGGCCCGCAGACGGGTCGTGAACTGGCGCGCCTTCTCCAACGGAAGCCCAAATACCTCGGCCGTGTCGCGCACGTCCTCATCGGTAGGTCGTTCAACTGCGGGCAACTCGGCGGCGGCGGCGAATTCGGCGCGGACCTCGGGCGGCAGCCGGGTGAGTTCGGCCTTGATCGCGAGAATGCGGCGGATCCGCCATTGCACATGCCGCGGCAGGGTCGGCAACTCGGCAATCATTTGCCGGCCCTGTTCGATCTCGGCCGCGACATCAACAGGACCGCTGTTTTGCAACAGCCAAAACCAGTCATCCAGAACGATTGAATAATCTTGGCGGTTGTCGAGCCAAGCGTCATTGTCCGGGTAGGTTTCTTGGGCGGCCTCGGCCAAGCTCTGCAAGAGATGCATGAGCCGGGGTCCGCCCATACGGTCCTGATGGTCGAAATACCATTCGAAGATGTGTTCGACCTCGCGCATCAAACTGCGGCCGGTTTGAGCGATCTCCTGTTCCATCCTCGCTTTAAGCGCAGGACGAACGCGGAAGCTCATCGGCACGCGGGCGTGGGGTTCATATGTGTCGGAGCGACGGCGATGGGCGGGCATCGTTTCCCCAGAATCCCTAGTGAGTTTGCGTTAGTTTTAGTCAGTTTCTGAACGATTAGACAGGAAGCGTAAGTGATAACGCTTTAACTTGTCAACCGTCTGGCCAGCGTAGTATGCGTAACCAATCGAGATTGACGAAAGGTTCGCAAATTCGTGGCTGCGTACCAAGAGAAACAAGAATTGCCGCCGTTCCGGCCACATGAATTGGCGGCGCGCTGGGGGGTGAACGAGCAGACGATTACCGCCGCGTTGCGCGCGGGGCGCTTGCAAGGCTTCAAGCTGCAGAAGCTTTGGCTGATCCCGCGTCGCGTTGTCGAGCGCATTGAGAGCGGCGAAGCCGCCTGAGAATGACCGCTGCCGAAGAGATGCGCCTACGCCGCTCGTGTCGGCAATTGCATGCCTGTGGGCCACGCGCGGTCAAAGAATTCATCCTCGAGGTGGCCGCCAGGCTGTCGTGGCACACGCTCCTTGAAAACCGGGTGCGCGAGTATGTGCAGCGCCTCGAGGCTGCCGGCGGGCGCCGCACCCTCGATGTTCTCGACGCCAATGACCCGATTCGGCCGCCGTTGCACCGGGTGCGGGGGCGATGAAATCCAGCGGGCCAAAAGGACCCGCCGGCTCCTGGGGAGAACCGGCGGGCAAAAAGACCTCGTTCCCGTGCCCACGAGAACATAAGGGGATCACTAGGTTGTTAGCGACACAACCAAAAAATATCAACATTTTAATCCAGACCCTCTGAGCCGGCAGCGCGGTCATGACCGTAGCGTCAGACAGGGATCTCGGTGCTTTCAACGAGTTGTTTAACGAACCGCATTGGGTCGCCTGGAAGACCGTCCAACGCGGCGGCAAGTCGACGAAGATTCCTTTTGACCCGAACACCGGCAGTGCGGCCAAGACCGATGATCCGTCGACCTGGGCGCCCTTTGCCGCCGCTCGCCAGCGCGCTCAGCGCCTCGGCCCGACAGGGGCGGTCGGCTGGGTGCTCGGTGATGTCGGCAGTGACGCCCTCATGTGGGGTGTCGATTTCGATTCGTGCCTGCATCACGAGAGTGGCGAGGCCGCCGATTGGGCGTGCGCGGTTCTCGATCGGATCGACAGCTACGCCGAGGTTTCGCCCTCGGGTTCGGGTCTGAAGCTATTCGCCTATGCCGCCATCGAAGACCGGCGACCGTTTCTCGACCGCCTTGGCGTCGATGCGCATTCTTGGGGCACCAAGCGCTCGATCAAAGGAGTTCCTGCCGGGCAGGAACACGGTCCCGCGATAGAGATCTACACCAGTCATCGGTTTTTTGCAGTGACCGGCGCGCATTGGCCGTCCAGCGCGCCGCGCATCAATTTGGTCGAGTGGCCGGCGCTGCAATGGCTCGCCGATTACGCGCTCACAGTAACCGAAGCGCCACGCACTGCCCGTACTGCGGCTGGAGGTAATGGCCATGACCACAGTAGATCAGCGCAGGCCTTCCGCCGTGCCGCCGAGTTACGGCGGCAAGGTTACCGCTTCGAAGAGATGGTCGACGCCCTCAAAAATGATCCCGATAATGGGATCCGCGCGTGGGTTGAAGAGAAGGGCAAAGCCGCCGGCGGCCGCGAATTGCACCGGCTCTGGGAGCGGACCGAGCCCGACGACGCAGACACGGATTGGGGTGATCCCGATCTCGACGTGCTGCGCCAGCATCGCCGGCCGCCGCCATCGTTGCCGCTCGACGTCTTCGGCGTGGGGCGAATGGATCGCCGGCGCCGCCGATGCCGCTGCAGCCCCGTCCGATTATGTCGCCATGCCACTGCTGGCGAGCAGTTCCGCGCTGATCGGCAATGCCCGATGGGCGCGCGCCACGGCCGGCTGGGCCGAGCCGCCGCATCTGTGGACAGCGGTGGTCGGGGACAGCGGCGACTCCAAGTCCCCGGGCGGCGACACTCTGTTGCGCGACGTCATCCCCGAGATCGAACGGCGAATGATCGGTGATTTCCCCGATCAACTGCGCGACTGGCAGGCCGCGAACGCCGCCGCCAAGGCCACGGAAGAACGATGGCAATCGGAAGTCCGCGACGCGGTCAAGGCGGGGCGGGCGCCGCCGTTGCCACCAGCGGATATGATAGCGGCGCCGGAGCCGCAAATGCCGCGACTGCGGCAGCACGACGTGACAATTGAGCGCGTCGCCACTTTGCTCGCGACTGCCGCACCAAAGGGCTTGTTGATCGTCCGCGACGAGCTCGCCGGCTGGATCAGCGGCATGAATGTCTACAACGATGCCGGACGCTCGTTTTGGGTCGAAGCCTATGGCGGGCGCCCTTACCGTGTCGAGCGCCAGCGCCACGAACCAATTGTGATCCCGCGGCTGGCGGTCGCCGTTGTCGGTTCGACGCAGCCCGACAAAGTCGCTGAAATGTTGCAACAGCGCGATGACGGCCTGATGTCTCGCTTCCTGTGGGCCTGGCCTGACCCTGTGCCGTTTCGCCTTGGGCGCATTACTCCCGATACCGGTTGGGCGATTGCCGCGCTCGATCGGCTGCGCGAGCTCCAATTGCAGATGGGAGATCCGCCGCAGCCGATTTACGTCCCGCTCGACCGCTGTGGACAGGAGTTGCTCGAGGCCTTCGCACGCGACATGCAAGATCGCCGCGGCGAGAGTGGCGGGCTGTTACGCAGCGCCTATGGCAAGGCGCGGGGCCTCGCGTTGCGCCTCTCGCTGGTGCTCGAATATCTGTGGTGGTGCGCGGTAGACGGGTTCTCGGCGCCGCCCAATGCCATCAGCCCGCAGGCCCTCGCCGCCGCAGTGCGGCTGGTCAGCGACTATTTCGTCCCGATGGCGGAGCGCGTCTATGGCGATGCAGCGGCGCCGATCGCCGATCGGAACGCCGCGACCCTTGCCCGATGGATCGCCAAAACCCGCTCAGAGGAGGTCTATGTCCGCGATCTGCAGCGCAAGGTGCGGCTGCCAGGTCTGAATACCGCCGACGACATTCACGCGGCAGCGCGCGTGTTGGTTGAGGCGGGATGGCTGCAGCCGCCACCGCGCGGCACCCAAAAGGGCCGCGCCCGCACCGCCTACCGGATCAAGCTGCGGCTCTGGGACCTACTTCCGGCGCGCACCAACGAGCCCATAGCGTGACACAGCGGACTTTGCGGACACAAATCATGTGCCAAATAAAATCAGCAACTTGCGGCGGAACGACGGAAATGACACTGCGTGACACAAATCGGCAGAGACCCTCGCGCCGCTGTCGACGGGATTTGTGTCACCAAGTGTCAACAATCCCTGGTGACACAAATGCGATGCGGGGGCCGTTGATTTTGTTCGCGGATTTCGGCCGCGCGGATTTGTGTCCGCTGTGTCCGCAGTGTCACCGGAATCTCTATTGCGCGAGCGTGTGCCGCAGAGGCCGAAATGCCTGGCGGCGCCACACCGCTATCCGTCGGCCTCCCGGCGGTCTCTCCACCGATAGGCGACGCCTGCACCCGTCCGATCGGCCGTCGGGCTGTGCGTCCACCGCGGCGGCAGCGGGCGCCGCGTGGCCCGAATCTCACTCGCCAGATCCTGGCGCTCGTCACCGAACTCGCCGCCGGCGAGCGCCATCGGCAGCGCCAGCATGCCCGCGATCTCGACCGCCTGACCGATGCCGTGCGCGAACTCGCCGCCGATCTCGGATGCGCGCTGCGCGGCATCACCGAATCCGCCGCGCCCTCGATTTGACCGTGCTCCACCAGCCAACGCGGGCGACCCGGCGCCGGCCGTGCGAGCAAACGCTGGCGCCTGTGTGGTCGACGGATCGTGCCCGCAACCAAACGCCAACATTACGATCCCGCTCGTCAGTCTGACGGGATCGCCGCCCGTTCCAAACGCAACATTAGCAAGCGTATCGCTTACGCCAGGCCAACTGAACTGGGGATTAACTGACGCGCTGACGGCATTCAACTAAGCCGTCACAAGCGGCACGACCTACGGGGATCGAATTATCGACCGCAGCGACCGTCGGATACTACGGCGTGGCGATCGGGAATTTTGGCGATACGTACCCGCCCGGTATCTATAGAGTTCAACCCGACGGTGTGAATTGGACTACTCGCCAAGGCACCGCGATGTTGTTCAGCAGCTTTGGGCCATAGACCGATGAGTAATCTCACCCGGCGGCAATTCCTGCTGACGACGACAGCGGCTGCTGCGGCCACGGTGCAACTGCCCCCCGTCGCCGAGGCTGGGTTTGGGTTGTTTCGTGGGGGGACCGCAACCTCATCGCCCCCGAGCAGCGGCACGATCGCTGCGGTGGGAAGGCTCGTGGCAGATGTCCGTAAGCGAGCGTACTACGTCTATTCCAGCACACCGCAGGCACCAAACGTTTATTACTCCAACACTGGCAACGGGAACTGGAATCAGACCGACGGTACGTTTCTGACCTATGCAGTGCAGTCGACCTTAGCGGCGTCGTCCTTCCCGACGACGATGTCGCTGGTGCAGGATGGTTCGCTCGCCGGTGGAGTGCCAACCAATAGCTTTGGCTGGGTGTTTCGTCCTGGCGACATCCCCAAGGGCCACGCACCTCTATTCCAAGTGGCGGACGTCACCTGGGGGTATTCGGCCGGCCTACAGACCTATTGGCCCGATGGCTCACTCAAGTGGGCAGCGTTCTCGCTGATGGTTCCAAACGGCTTCGCGCCGTCGATCAACGTCCGCACGGACGTGACGATCTCGGACGGCGGGTTTCGAACGTGGCCGGCGGCATCGGGCCGAACGCTCACTGAGGTCTATAATCAAGGCTTGGTCATCAACGCCAAGACGCCTTCGCCGGCAATCCCCAGTAACGGGCGCAGCGCCGACCTATACGCCGTCCTCGCCAATGACGGCAACAACTACTACGCCATCAAGGACATGGACGGAGCAGCTGGCGCGCGCTGGCGGATCAAGACTAAGTTCACGGCAACGCCGGGGAGCACGATGGCGACCGATCCCAGGATGATCGGCGACCACTACATCTTCGCGATGAACAACGCCTCTGGCGAACTTGGCGGTTTTCGATGGTTCGGCGCGATGCGTGATCCCTTGCGTGGCGATCAAGTCGGCGCGGATACCGAGTGGACAGCCTTCCAGCCGCCATCCTCGGCATCGCCCTCGACCGGGTACAACTGGAGCATCAACCCCGGTAGCGGTGGAACCGTTTACACGCCGGTGCAGCACCCATTCAACACGGTTAACTTCAATAACGGGTTCTCCTGTACGGGGTTCATTGACGACGGTAGCGGCAACGGTACGCCGAGCGGGATCGCCGGCCCCGTCCTGACCGTATCCAGCGTACCGTCGGGCTTTACGATGGCTGCGACGACGGTCACGGCCTCTGCCCCAGGCGCAGGTTCTAATCGGATCACAATCACCGAGTTCGACTCGCCGTTCTCGATCCTCTTTGGCTTTAGTCAAACGGTCGGCGTAGCACCACCCGGTTCGGGCCTTTCAGGATCAGGCCCCGGTCACGGCCTATTTGGTTTCGCGTCGCAGATATCATCGCTTGAGCCTGACGGGTCATTCGGCCGCCGTGGCACCTACGCGATGAACAACATTGCGTTCAACAACGCGTTTACTGATCAGCGCATCATCCTATCGAGCCACTTGCCGCTAGGTAACTATATCTTCTCAACTGGGCGTAATAGCACCGGCCTATGGGATGGAAGCACGCAGACTGGGCAAAACTTCGTACAGGGGCAATTGACTGCCACAGATGGTGACGGGCCAGGGCAACGAGGAACATACTTGCTTGCCTACAGTGGTCTTGGCCCGAATAATCTGCCGACTATCGTAACGTCTCGTACGATGAACTATTTCTCGACGTATGTCGTACAGACCGACATGCCATTGAACTGGTATAGCGGTGCATCACAGGGCAACCGAATGGTTGCAATCTGCACCGGATCGGGGTTGCCACCACAAAATTCAGGGGCATTACCACGCGACGCGCCGTTCTCTACGGGCCTAGATGGCGGCTGCCTGTCCTTCTACGGGGTCTTTTCTGGACAAAACGCCTCTATCTGGGCCAACGACATCAATTGTTGGACCGCGCCGGGCAGCGGCACATTAACCCCGATCCCGGCCTTTGCGCGTTACACCCGGTTTCAACTGGCTAACGCGGACGGGAAATATTGGTTCTTCCAGGGAACCGGCTCGATCGCCGCCGACTCGACGCTGCGCGTTCAGATCAATCAAGCCTATTGGCAATCTACTGGCTGCTTCCCGCCGATGGATATGAGTTTGATGGGGACCGTACCGGACACCGGCTATCGCTATGACTGGAACCCCTATAATGCCTGCGTGTGCCGGAGTGTCGATGTCGATGGCGGCGGCCCGCCCTATGAGGTCGGCCTGATGAACTCAACGGCGGCAATCGACTTCTACGCGCAGACATTCCATACTGAGAAGGAAAACCGAATCTTCGGACTATATGCCGGGACGCTTGCGGCTGATTGGACAGATTCGAATTCAGCTACGTTGGATCCAATCCCTCCGTCTTATGGGACCGGGACGCCGTATGCGGGCCTACCCGCTGCGCTGATGGGGGTCATAGCTCCCGAGCGTGGAGGCATTGCCAGCTCGCTTTACAACACAACCCACGAACCCGATTTTGCCTACTGGGCATATCTGCAATTCGGCGAGTTGCAGTACCTCGATTACATGGTGGGTTGGGCGAATATTGGACAGCAGCAGTGGGATGGTGGGGGCGCGCTCGCATCAGTGATGCCCTACATCACCTATGGCTCCGTCGTCGTGCAGGGGCAGAATCGCGGCGTTGGATGGGCCAACCGGGATGTGCAGAAGATCGCGTTCATCTACTCGTACGATCCTAGTCCTGATGCCGGCACCAACGGTAACCCCGTATTCTCAGACGGGACACAACTAGTCCAGTACCTGATCGACCGCGCTGATGATCAGCCGCGCATGGTCCTGGCGATGTGCAACAGTACCAACCCCACGCTGTATGGAACGCAAGCGAGCGCGGATTATCTCAACGCCAATCCTGGTGCGTGGACATCGATGATTGGTTCTCCTCCCTTTCCTGGAAGCACCTCGGGTGCCCAGGAGTGGGAGATGGCCTACATATATGGCGGGATGATGCTCGCCGCGTTGCGGGGCAATGCCGATGCAACGGCTGTCATCTCCAACTGGATCAACTGGATGGATCACATGATCTTCCACACGATTCTGGCCGGAGATTATGGCGGCAATGGGTTCCCGCACTTCCTGCAGGTCGGTTGCGATGCGTGGTTTTTTCGGATTGGCATAGGGCCTACCGGCTCGTACGGCAACGCTTGGTTGACCAACGATACGCAATTTTCAGGGGTGGGATCGACATTTTATGGCGGATCGCACATAACGCAGTGGGTGCCCAATACCGGCGGCGGCAGCGCCTTTACGATGAGCGGAAACCTCGCGCAGCCGTGGTATAACCAAAACCTAAGAGTTCCCCCTCCGCAAAATAACGACGCGATACGCTGCCAGTCGGCTTTGGGTTTGACGCCGACTAATAATGGGTCGCAATGGCCACCTGAGCTTACCCTCAACACACTGTATTACGTGCGCGACATCAGTCCTAGCGGAAGTTCGTCTGGCCCGTGGACCTTCAATCTTGCCGCGACGAAGGGCGGTCCCGCGATAGCGATCAGCAGCACCAACATGTCGCCGCAGATGATGGATTTAGGCTACGCCTATATCTCATCTAACCCAGACCAGATAAATGCGTTTGGCCCTGACTATCTCTGGCAAGTGTCGATCCCACATTTTTGGGTATCCGCGATCGGGGCCAACGCTAAGCTTAATGCTTTCGCCAGGTTCACTTGATGCGTGCGCTACTCGCGCTCGGACTGCTGCTCGTCGCATCGCTGCCGGTGGCGGCGCAGACAACGACCTTCAACACTGCTGATTGCTCACCCTACATTACGATCAGCAACCCCGGCCCCGGCTCTGGGTTGACGCTTACCAATATCCACAATCCCAACAATAATTTTCCCGTCACCTGCCAGGCCAACGTCGGCAAATATTCCGACAAGTGGTATTTTCAGGCGGTAGCACATGCAATTGGTTGGGGTAATTATGTCGGCATCGCCAATCTCGGCTATGCGCAAGCCCACTTCACTTCAGGCAGTGGCCTAGGCAGCGATCAAAACAGTGTCGGATACGTACTGACGGGAGGGAGCGGCCCCGTCAAGTTTGGCCCAAACAGTCAACGCACTACAGCGAGCATTCCCTATACGACCGGCAATACGATAGGCTTCGCGGTCGATATGGACAGCAACCCACGGCAGATTTGGGTGACGCCCGACATAACGGTCACGACGGGCTGCGGCGGCGGTCCGGTGTGGAACGGCGACACGACGACTTGGGGTGCTCCTGTCCATTACATGACGGGCGCGCATTCGCCATGCGGAGGGCCAGGCACTGGCACCGGCATGTACGGGCCGCCCGACACCGGACAGACAGGACTGCAGTTCTTTCTGACGGGGGCGTACCCGGCGATGACGGGGCAATATATCAATGAGCCGCCACCGCAGGACACGTTTGACTTTTCCGCCAGCGCTACGCTGGACGCCAAGATCGGCTCGGGTGGACCGGGGCCGATCTACTTACCGTGGAACACGAATGGCGGTGCCCCGAGCGTTCCTGGGCCATTTAATCCGCAAGTCCGAAACATCGCCAACGCTCCGGCGTGGCAGCAAAATACCGCATACACGAGCTTTCCGAACGATGACCGGGTGCTGGCGGGACCGGCCTACGATCCAGGCACTGGGCTCTTCACCAACGGTCAGCCGGTCTATCTGTGGGCGGTCGCCTCGGGCGGTGGTGGCACCTCGGGAAATAACTCGACCTATGCCGGGCACTTCGGGACCGCGCCCTGCCCTTCACCCGCCAATGTCGGTGGCACGGTAGCGCCAGGGGGCCACACAGGTAGCGGGACCGCCGCATGGAACAACGCGACCCATGTGACCGACGGGACCGTGACCTGGGTATGCCTGACCTCGGTCGATTACGACAGCTTCACTTCGGCAAGTCTTGAAGATGTTTACGCTTGGGCACCATCAACTCCATATTTCCAAGCACAGTTCGTCAGCAGTAACGGAGGAGAATTTTACTCCAATTACTCAGGCGGCGTAGGCGGAGGAAGCCTCACCTGCACATCAGGCGCGACTGCCCCGACATCGAGTACTTTCGGTGCTTCGGTCAGCGATGGCAACTGCTCGTGGCTCTATGTGGGGCCGAGTACCGGCTACTCAAGCCAAGCTAACGTCTGGCCGCACCAATTGCTTCAATCACGCCCGCTTGGCAACAGTATAGCTGTAGAGGCCACGCCACAATATAGTTATTCAGTAGTCAATCAGTTGTGGTGGGGCGGCGATGCGCGCAAGACGTACCAAAACGGACATAATGGCGAAGCAACTCAGCTCTGGATGGGATTTCATAACAATCAACTTTCGGACAACAACTACAAAATCGCGTGTCCTGGCGGGGCGACAATCAGCAACTTGACGTGCTACCCACTCGACATTACGAACACGGCGGCTCCTGGAGACGCCTGGGGTAACAACATGGACCCGGCAGTTGATCCGCTGAGGTTTAATCCAACTAAGGGCGCCTCGATTTTTTCGGACATCACATGGAATGGACAGGTCACTGAACTTACCGCTGCGGGCAATGGCATCGCGTTAACGGATTACCAGCTAACAACAAATTTGCAAATCCAAGCGACCTCGGGAGCCGCAGCGGTCGTTTCGGACGCCTCGCCGGGCCGGTACTACAATGGGTCGTCGAATTTCATCAATGACATCTTAGATGCTGGTGGCGGCGCAGTCGCTGCCGGCACTGGCGAGGCGGTAATATATGAGAATGATCTTATAATCGAGCGGAGAACAGGTGTCGTTAATTCCAATTTCGTTGCCGGAGCTTCAAGCCACTATGGTAGCGCATTTTTTGACAATACGGTGATCGGCCCCGGCGCGGGTGCCTGCCCACTCTGCGCGCCATTCCAGCAGGACGTTCGATCGGCCTACGGGCCGTCGCAGCCGGATACTGGTGGGTCGCCAGGCTACAACAATCTAGCATTTGGTTGGGCAAACGAGTTAGGGACGCAACCCGGCAACAACGATGACTGGACCTTCGCTAAAGCTAGGGGATCGGCAACCGGGACCGTGCTGACTATTACCAGCTTCGATTTTGATTATGGCGGGGCTCTTCGTGCGGGTCTCTCAGTCGTCGGCGTCGGGGTCCAGAACGACACTCAGAATCGTCAATCAAATAAGCGGTACTACCGGCGGCACTGGTACTTATACGATATCGCCAACGCAGATCGGCAGTCCTAGCGGCCCGTTCGCGATCTACGACACGTACTCGCACGGGCATAATTGGGGGAACAATGGGACCGACCTCTCGTCAGCCTATACGACCAACATCTTTGACACGACTTCGCAAGTTCCGGGGCAGCAACAGGTCGGGGAGATCCCGTTCCCCGGCGGCAACTCCGCGACTTGCGGCGCGGGTAACAGCCAGAGCTGCTTGAGCCTGAACATAAACCAGGTATTCGTCCACCCTAACGTCGGAGCAGCCTTCTCGACCTCAGAAGATTGGCGGCTGTGCACTGCAGCGCTGTGCGGGGGACAGGTCTCGCCGGCTATCGGGGCCGGCACGTCCTTCTCACTTCCAAGTTACTACGGTGTACCTAACAGCATCGTGCTACAGCCCGACCCCTTCGGTCAATCGCGCGCCAGCCGGGTTGATCTCGGCGCGGCGCAGGCGGCAACTGGACAAGCACCTGGCGGTGTGCCGGGTGGCGGGTTCCGACTGTTTGGTCGCTAACGTCCGCTTGCGAACAAATTCGGCGGCGGTGCTCAAGCGGCAAAATTGGCGCGGCGCATTAAAATATGGTAAAGCACATCAGCTATTTGGGAGATTTGCCGTGCCGGTGCAGCACCGTCGGCGAAGTCCAAATCCTTGCTCGACCAAGTCGAGGCGGCGCTCGCTACCTCTGCCGAACAACTGCCGCTCACGCTCCGCCAGATCTTTTACCGGCTCGCCGCACGGTTCGCTTACGAGAAGACCGAGCGCGCCTATAAGCGCCTCGGCGAACTCTCGAACAGCGCCCGCCGGGCCGGTCGCGTCCCGATGGACCATATTCGCGACGACGGCTTTGTCCGCCATGCGCCGAATGCTTTTGCCAGTGTCGACGCGTTCGTCGATACGGTGCGCCAAGCGGCGAAGGATTGCGGCTCAATCGCCAGCGCGGGCAGAAGCGTCGCCTCGTTGTCATGTGCGAGGCGGCCGGCATGGCGCCGCAACTCGCCCGGGTTGCCGACCCTTTTCGCATCGAGCTGATGTATTCGGGCGGCTTTTCCAGCTTGATAGATACGCACGGCCTGGCGGCGTAATGGTGCCGGCAGGCAGTCACCGTGCTGCAGATCGGTGATCCACGATCCCTCCGGGGTGCACGTCTTCTCGCATCTTGCTGAAGACGTCGCCGCTTTTGCCACCGCCTATCGGGGCGACGTCGACTTCGTGCAACTCGCCGTGACCCCGGAACAAGCGCATGACTTGGCGCTGAAGTCGGCGCCGCCAAAAGCAACCGACCGGCGCGCCTTCGACGGCGACGAGACCTATCAGGCCGAGGCCATCGATCCAGCTGACCTCGCTCAGATCGTCGCGAACGCGTTACCGCACGCCTCGACTGACCCGCCTATGACTTCGTGCTCGAGGCCGAACAGGATGCCCGTGCTGAAGTATTGGCTCGGCTCGATCTGCAATAACCAACCAACCGGCCAGACCGTCATCGAGGCGGTTCGATCCGGCTAAAGTCCGCTTGCAAGCTCATCGATCGCTATCGCGCAGTTAAGTCGGTAGCCGGCAAAAACATGTGTGGCGGGCGCAGATCATCCTGGCCACAGCGGAGGGCTGCGGCACCGCCGAGATTATGCGCCGCGCCGGGGTCTCGAAGCCCTGTGTGTGGCGCTGGCAGGAACGGTTCATGCGCGAAGGCGTGGCTGGCCTGCTGCACGACAAGACCAGAAAGCCCGGTCTGCCGCCATTGCCCTCAGCCCTGATCAACCGGGTCGTCGAACTGACCCTCGCTGAGCCGCCGGGTGAGGCAACCCACTGGACCGGCCGGGCGATGGCCGCGGCGAGCGGCATCTCGTTGCGCTCGGTGCAGCGCATCTGGGCGGCGCACGGTCTGCAGCCGCATCGGGTGCGCCACTTCAAGCTGTCGCAAGACCCGGCTTTTGCCACCAAGCTGCGCGACGTAGTCGGGCTCTATCTCGACCCGCCGGCCCACAGCCTGGTGCTGTCGGTCGACGAGAAGTCGCAGATACAGGCTCTCGACCGCACCCAGCCGGGGTTGCCATTGAAGAGGGGCCGGGCCGGGACGATGACCCACGATTACATCCGCAATGGCACGACCACGCTGTTTGCGGCGCTCAATGTCCTCGACGGCAGCGTCATTGGCCAGTGCATGGCGCGCCATCGCCACCAGGAATTCATCCGTTTTCTGAACCGGATCGAGGCCGCGGTGCCGGCCGGCAAACTGATCCACGCGATCCTCGACAATTATGCCGTCCACAAGCATCCCAAAGTGCGCGCCTGGCTCGCCCGCCATCCGCGCTGGACGTTTCATTTCACGCCGACCTCGTGCTCCTGGGCCAACGCGGTCGAAGGCTTCTTCGCGACGCTGACCCGGCGGCGCCTGCAACGCGGCGTCTTCCGCTCGCTCGTCGACCTGCAAGCGGCGATCAACCGCTATCTCGGCGAGCACAATCGCAAACCCAAACCGTTCGTCTGGACCGCCGACCCCGACCGCATCATCGAAAAGGTCAACCGTGGGCACCAAGCGATCGCGTCAGACCACTCTCATGTCCGCCATTTCAAGTAGCAGGCAAGTAAATTCGTGGCTTTCTTTCAAGCGGCTGTTTAGCGCTATTGCGGGCAGGGCCGGAGGCGCGGCCGTCGAAACGACGGTTGATCATACTCTGATGCGCGGGTTGGGACCGCATGACCGTTGCTGCGTCGCGGAGCTGCCTCAGTCTAGCAACCAGCATCGGATCGGCGATCCGGCAGATAGTGGTTGCGAGGGTTCTCCTGACCGCGGCCGTACCTCCGGCGCTGCCCGTAAGTGCATGACGAAGAGTTTTGCTGGCGTCTCCTTTGTCCGTGATCACGCGATTTCTCCGATCAGCCGATCGCGATCGGCACCTGCCGAGCAATGGCCCAGACAAAGCCCGACAGTTCGCGGGCGATTGCGGCAGTGACGACATTGGCCGGTTTGCCGGTCGCGGGCGAGCCGGCGATAGCGCGCGCACAACCGCACTTGTCCCTTCCAGGCGATCTCACGGATCGGTTTGGGCTGGTCTTCCTGGCGCAGCCGCAACTCGCGGCTGACCCGCGCTGGGAAGCGGTAACACCACGCCGCCTCGATCAGCAGCCGGCGTGCGGCGCTGTTGCCGGCTTTGGTGAGGCCGCCACGTCTGATGCTGGCGCCGCTCGAATGTTCGCGACGGCACCAACCCGAGATACGCCATCAGCTGGCGCGGATTGGCAAAGCGCGCGAGATCGCCGAGTTCGGCCACCAACGTTGCGGCATTGACCAGGGCCATGCCGCGCATCGTCTGCAGCGCTGCCACGACCGGCGCCAATGTCCAGTCCGGCAGCATTGCCGCAATCTGCGCCGTCAGCCGATCGCGCCGCGCCGCGGCGGTTTCGACCGCCTCGATGTAATCCTCGAGCACGAGGTGATGCACCGCCTGCTCGAACTTCAGCCCCGCCAGCCAACGGCGGTGCAGTTTGGTCCAAGCCGGCCGCCAGTAATGGCAACCTTGGCGCAACAGAAACCCCGAAAGCTGCTGACGGGCGCGGCGCAACGCATGCACCGCATCAAGACGGGCGCGTACCAGATCACGCATCGCTTCGTGGCCGGCATCGGGCACCCACACCGTCGTCAGCTCGCCGGCGCGATGCAGCCGCGCCAGGCTCGCCGCGTCGCGTCGATCGGTCTTGACCCGGTCGCCGGCGCGCTTTGGGATCAACGACGGGGCGACCACGACGCATTCGTGCCCGTGCGTCGACAGCTGACGTTGAATGCCATAACCGCACGGCCCCGCCTCATAGCAAAATCGCAGGGTCGCGCCATCGCCACCTAGCTTACGCTACCAAGCGTTCCAATGCCGCCGCCGTGTTGGCGATCCGACCATATTCCCTGACCTCGCCGCGCAGCCCGCTATCGGCGATCGCGACAACGATCCCATCCTTGTGCACATCAAGCCCGACGTAGCTGATACGATCCGCCATGACCCGTCTCCTATGCATGAGGCTCGGCACCGGCCAACCCGGTGCAACCCTCGTTACCTGCATACTCGGAGACGGGTCGCCCCGCCCTCAGGCGGACATGTGGTCTAGTCTAGATAGAGAAAGCCCTTGGCCATCGGGATGTAGGTGACGTCCGCGCACCAGACCTGATTAACCCGTTCGATCGAGAATCCCGCCGAGCAGGTAGGGGTAGATCTTGTGCGCCGGTGCCGGCTTGCTGGTGTTCGGCCGCTGGTAGATCGCCGCCAAGCCGGCGAGCTGCATCAGACGCCGGACCCGTTTGCGGTTGACGACATGGCCCTGTGTCGCCAGCCAAGCCGCCATCCGCCGCGAGCCGTAATACGGTCGTACCAGATACTGCCGATCGATCAGCGCCATGATCGCGCAGTCTTCCTCGTTGATCTCAGCTGACCGGCGGTAGACCGAGGCGCGCGATAACGACAGCAGCCGACATTGCCGTGATACCGTCAGTGCCGGAGCCTCGCGATCGATCAGAGCGCACCGTTCCGCTCGGCTCATTTGCCGAGCTTTCGTGACAAAAAATCGTTTTCGACCTTCAGCTGGCCAATCTGCCGATACAAAAGATCGACCTGCGCCGCGCTGGCGGTATCTTCGGGTGCCGCCCCGCCGCCTTCAAAAACGCCAGCCGCGCCGTCCAGAAGCTGCTTCTTCCACGCGTAAATCTGGTTCGGGTGAACCCCGTACGCGCTCGCCAGTTCGGCGACCGTTCGGTCGCCTTTGATCGCTGCCAGCGCCACCTTCGCCTTGAACGCCGCCCCGTGCTTCTTGCGTGCCTGCTTCATCTCCTGCTCCCGCGCCTATCGGCGCTTCCTAGGGGCAGGGCTCCACCTTAACCTACTGTCTCGTTTTCGGGGTCCACCTCAAGAGACCGACCGCGAGTCCGTTGTCGTTGAGCCCGAGCAACATTGTCGCCATCGACCCGGTCGGATCGATCGTCGTGAACATGCCGCCATTATCGACAAATCCGTGAATGGTGCCCATTCCGTCGGTGTAGAACCCTGCAATTTCGCCGGCATTGTTGATCGCCGCCGCGGTCGTGGCGCCAACCCCATTTGGATCATCAATATTCGCTGAAAAAGTAGCTGTTCCGATATTGTAGGTGTAGCCATGGGTAGCGCCCATGGCATCGACATAAAACCCTACGGCAAGATCGCTATTGTTGACGCCAAGAAGCTGATTTATTGCTGGACCAGCGCCGGTTGCGGGGTTGTTGACGTTAACGAACGTGCCCGCTTTGTTGTAGAAGCCGAAATTGTTGTCGCCGGTGCCGAGATTGGTGTCGGACCAAAAGCCGACTGTCGTTCCGATATTGTTAAGGCCGGTCACCTGGGTCTGCACCGAGCCGGGAAAATTCTCGTTGGTGAAGTTGGCCTGCCCATAGGGCGACACCACCGTGTAACCCTTGTTCGGGTGACCCGCCATACCGCTACCAAAGTAGCCAGCGACTGTTCCTGCGCTGTTGATACCTAACTCTTGGTTAAACGTGACATCATTGTTGTTGACGATGTTTTGAAACGTGTAAGCAATGTTGACCGCGTGCGCGGGTTGTGCACTCCAAGACAGAGCCGTTACGGTCAATACGCCAACCCAACTCAATGCGAGCTTAGAGCGGTGTAATAAGCCAAGCGGCAAACGACGATGCCCTGGCTGGGTCTTTAGCGCTATCCGAAGCACAGATTGATACTTCATGATTACACAAAGCTCCGTAAGTTACGATTAAGGTTCTCCGGGTTACTTGCCTTGTGAGCAAGATGCGTGCCACGAAAAGGATAGGTGCAGTATTTATGGAGAATTAGGATCGTACGGATGGAGTTTGATAACTCCTCGATTGGGCAAAGTCGGAAAATTTTACAGCTATTGCTGCTCAGTTACTAAACAGGGATTGTATCGGGGCCAGCGTTTCAGAGGGTTAATGACCTCGCCACCCACTTTTGGGCGAGTTAAGAAAGCCGACAGTAGCGCCGCATCAGCTCTCTGTCCGCTTGCGGGCGAGCGAATGGCTCGCCACTACGGCTAGGTGCGTCAGCCTTTCGGTCAGGAGATCGTACAAACCGTCGGCATCGACGGTCGTCATAAAGCGTGCATTGGGCGGACGGTCGGTGACGCCCCACCAGTCGACGATTGTCATGCCCGAGGTCAACGGGCTGGCGGTCTCGACCGCGACATTGACCTCGCGACCCTCGAACAACCGGGCTGCAGCAGATAGGCGGTCGCACAGGGGTCGTGCAAGGCCATGCCGCGCGTGCCAAACCGGCTGATGCGGGCCTGCTCGAAGCTGTTCAACAAGGTTGCCACTGCCGGGCCGCAGCGGTTTGGCAACGCGTGCAATGCCGCGACCCGCGGTGGCGTGCTCAGCACCTGATGGGTGACGTCGAGTGGGATCATCGTAACCGGAGCGCCGGAGTTCGAGCACGACGCCGCGGCATGCGGATCGACATGGATGTTGAATTCGGCGGCGGGGGTCACATTACCGATCTCGAAGCCGGCCCCGCCCATGATCACGATTTCGCCGATCCCGGCGGCGATATCCGGCGCCTTGATCAAAGCCATCGCGATGTTGGTCAAGGGCCCGATCGCGCATAACGTAACCGAACCGGGCTCTGCGGAACGCAGTGCCTCGATGATGAAATCGACGCCGTGCTGCGCCTGCAACGGCATTGCCGGCTCGGGCAGATCGAGCTTTTCGCCGAGCGAGTCGCCGTGGATCGCGGCGGCCGAGGCGAGCGTACGGAGCAGCGGCCGCGCACAGCCGGCGAAAACCTTGATGTCGGGGCGGCCGGCCAGCTCGCAGACGCGCCGCGCATTTCGTTCGGTCTGTGCCAGCGGCAGATTGCCGGCGACCGCGACGATGCCCATCACCTCCAGCTCGTCCGGTGACGACAATGCCAGCAAGATCGCAACGGCGTCGTCGATGCCGGGATCGGTGTCGATGATAATTTTGCGCGTTTCCATGACCTCAAGCTGCCGAACGGAAGAGGAGGAGAACCTTAGGCGATCAGGCCGGTGTCTGGCGCTTGTTGTGTCGGTTGGCGGGCCAATCTATCATCGCGTCACGCGTGTGGAGGAGCCTCGATGGTGCAGCTCGCCGAACTCGATACCGAGCGCGATACGCTCGACGCGACCCTAAGTTACTTCGCCGATACTAAGGCGATGCCGGTGACCGTAGTTGCGCCTCCGGGTGAATCCGACAAGCGCTTGGGCGGCGGGGCCTCCGAGCCGCACCGCGTGACCTTGCGTAACGGGCGGCCGCATATCGATGAATTCGACATCGAAAAGCACGGCTTCCGCTTTGTCCGGCACGATACCCGCGTTACCGATTTTTACGACGAGAACGAGATCCGCCGCGTCTACTACCCGGAAATGGAGGCGCTGGTGAAAGCCGAGGCCGGCGCCAAACGCGTCGTCGTCTTTGATCACACAATGCGCACGGCCGATGACGAGTTGCGTCAGGCGGCCAAGATCCGCGAAGTCGTGCGCCGCGTCCACAATGATTACACCGATTGGTCGGGGCCGCAGCGGGTCCGCGACCTGATGGGCGACGAGGCCGAGGAGCTCTTAAAGCATCGCTTTGCGATTGTTCAGGTGTGGCGCCCGATCCGCCATCCGGTCGAAAGCTGGCCATTGGCGATCGCCGACGCGCGCAGCCTGTCGCCCGACGACATGGTCGTGACCGAACGACGCTATCCCGACCGCATCGGCCAGACCTCGGCGATCACCTGGAACCCCGAGCATCGCTGGTACTGGTTCCCGCATATGCGCCCCGACGAGGCGTTGGTGTTCAAGACCTTCGAGTCGATGAAGGACGGCCGCGCCCGCTTTACCGCACACACCGCGTTTGAGGACCCGACCACCCCGCCCCATGCCCGGCCGCGCGAGAGTATCGAGATCCGCACCCTGGCGTTTTTCTAATTTCTAATACAATACGCATGCAGCGCGCCGGATCGGCATCATTCTCCAATCCGATCTCAGGGCGTTTAGCCCTCGGGGGCGGAAAGGGGTTTAATATAAGGTCGGCGTAGCGAACGGGAGGCATTTGATGGAACGCGGGCACCAGATCGACATCCGCAATGTCGCGTTCTTCCGCCACGATTACGACGATGAGCATGGCGATCTCAGGCACCTCTACGAGCAGGCCAAGCTCGACCAGTGGAACGCCGCGACCGATATTGACTGGGCGCAGCCGCTCGACAGTGATGGCGGGCTGATCGCCGACGATCTCGTCGATATCTACGGGACGAAGTTCTGGGATCGCCTGAGCCCGAACCAACAGGTCGAGGTCAACCGTGCCGTTGCGCGCTGGCGGATCTCGACCCTAATGGCCGGCGAGCATGGCGCGATGCTGGTGTGCAGCCAATTGGTCGAGAATGTTCAGGGCCAGGACGCCAAATTATTTCAGGCGACGCAGGTCGTCGATGAGGGCCGGCACAACGAGGTCTTGCAGCGCTACATGGCATTGCGGCTCGAAGGTCGTAATTACCCGCTCGCCAACAACGTCCGAGAGATCTTCGATACCCTGCTCGGCACCGGCGCCTGGTATCTGAAAACGATCGGGCTGCAGCTCGTCGCCGAGACCTTTGCCGTGTCGCTGTTTCGGATGCTCGCCGAATCCTCGAAGGACGCGATCTTGCGCCAGGTCTGCCGCCGCATTCTGCAGGACGAGGCGCGGCATATGGGGTTTGGTATGCTGTCGTTGCCGGCGGTCGTCGCCGAGGCCAGCGAGGCGGAACGCCGCGAAATGGAGGATTTCGCGGTGTGGGCGTTGAACCGCACCTTACGAGGCATCTTCCCGCTTGCCGCTTACGAAGAAATCGGGTTCAGCCGCGGCGAGATCGAGGAGATCCGCCAATTGCGCCGAGAACGCGCTGCGGGCGGCGACGAGACCGCGTTCCGCAAATTCTTTCGCCGCGATCTCCATGCCGGGCTGGTGCGCAATTTGCGCAAAGTCGGCGTGCTCAGCGACCGCGTCGCGCCCGATCTCGAAGCACTGGGAATTTCGCTCGTCGCTGCATGACCCATTTTGCCCTCTCAGTGAAGATAGGACAGACCGATGCCCAACAACCTGATCTCCTGCGATGACCATATGGATTTGGGGCAATTGCCGGCCGATCTGTGGACGACGCGGCTGCCGCCCGAGTTCCGCGATCGGGCGCCGCATGTCGAAGAGCGCGACGGCCAGGCGGTTTGGATCTGCGACGGCAAAGTCTGGGGAACCTGGGGCGGAAAGCCGCCGGCGACCGGCAATCAGCGCCCGATCAAGCCGCTCTACAACTCGTTCGACCGCGCCGGCATCTACGACCAGAGTGCCCGCCGCCCCGCAGTTGCCGAATTGCGCCTCGCCGACATGGACCGCGACGGAGTCCAGTCGCAGATCATATTTGGTCCGATTTTTCAGATCTCGACCGAGGACCCGGCCCTGCGCGCGGCCTGCTATCGCGTCTACAACGACTGGCTGCTGGATTTCTGCCAGGCGGCGCCGGAGCGGCTGATTGGCGTGCCGATGCTGCCCGAGAACCCGGACGGCGCTAGCGAAGAACTGCAACGGCTGGCTGCCAAGGGTGGGGTCAAGCAGGTCACATTGATGATCGCCAACATCGACCCCAAACTCGACGACCCGGCGTGGGAGAAATTGTGGACCGTACTTGAAGATACCGGGATTGTCCTGTCCTGGCACATCACAGTCTTTGCGCCTAATCCCGCCAGCCGCGCAGCCGGAAAGGCGGCAAGCGTATTTGAGAACACCAAATTTTTTATGGCGAATTTTCTCGAGCCGTTTGTCGATTTGTTCGCCTGGGGCATCCTCGAACGGCATCCGAAATTGAAAATCGTAATCGCGGAGGGCGGTACAGGATGGTTGCCGTGGCTGGTCCAGGAGCTCGATTACCGCCATTGGCGGCTGTGGGAGGCCAAGGAATTTTGGGCTGACAAGGGCGGCGCGGAACTCGAGACCAAGCCCAGCGAATTGTTTAAACGCCAGATCTGGGCGACATTCCAGGACGATCCGGCGGCGATGTCGTTGATCCCGTTCTTTGGCGAGGGGCATTTATTATGGGCGTCGGACTATCCGCATCCTGACGGCGTGTGGCCCAATTCGCACAGCGCGATCGAGCGCCAGATGAAGGATTTGTCGCCCGAAATGCGCCGCAAACTGACCCACGACAACGCGGCGGCGCTATACGGCCTGAGCTGACGACACCAGGGCAGACGAGCGGCCGCAGGAATAGGGCTGTTGCAGGGATTTATCAGATCGCGGCTGGCGATACCCGTGGCCGGGCTTGACCGGCCACCCACGCCGTTCCTGCGAACGTAAGCCGTGGATGCGCGGCGTCAGGTCCGCGCAAGGGCATGTGCGGCCCAACGGGCATGCGGGATGATGGCGGTCTATTCGCTTCGGTAAAAGACCGCGAGCCAGATCGTCGGTGTTGATGGGTCGGTCCATTCGATCCGGTGGCGCCGGTGCGGCGAGACGTCAATGACGTCACCTGGCGCGAGCTGGCGGGTCTCGGGCTCGTCTGCAAAACGCAACCGTGCAGCTCCGGACAGCAACAGCACCCACTCACCTTCGTCCTGGTCGTACCAAAAGTCGGGCGGGCTCGCTTGCCCCAGCGAGACGATCCGCTCGATGCGAACACCCGGACGGCGGAGCAGAATATCGACCGCTTCCGCTGCAATCGCATCGGGGAGCGGGTCGAACAGGTTCACGGTGCCGCAGCTCGCTCCAGTTCGGCGCGGTTCCACTGCGCCAACGTGGCCGCGGCCTCGTACGTACTCTGCAGGAAGTCGAGCAATGGCTCGTCGGGTGCTGTGGCGCGACGAACCGCCTCATAGGGCAGGATGAATTCGCCGAAATCGCGGTTATAAGAGGCCTCCGCGGGCCGAACTGGCGCTTCGGCAAACCCGGCCGGCTGCGGATAGGCGTAGGAGTAGAATATCGGCTGCTCCATTCCGGGGCCGCCCGGCCAAAAGCCGCAGCTGCTGACTTCGTGCGAATACGCCTCCCGCGTGACCTTGTCGGCGATGTTCGGCGCCCCGGGATGCGGCGGGGCGCGCCGGCCGGAAAACCGTGTCACCGCCAGATCAAAGCTGCCCCAAAAGAAATGCACAGGGCTTACTTTGCCAATAAAGCGGGCGCGAAACGCGGTGAAGACGCGATCGGCCTGCAATAGCACGCGCCAGAACCGATTGGCGTAATCGGGGTCGTAGGCGGCGTGGGTCCGGTCCTGCTCGAACGGAACCGGATCGGCGATTTCGACCGGCGTCGTCCAGATACGAATATCGAGCCCGAGCGCGTGCAATCGCTGCATAACCTCGCGGTAAAAATCGGCGACCGATTGCGGCCGCAAAGAAATCGCCTCTGCAGCGCCGTCGCCGGTCGCAATCGTCAGACGATGATCGATAAAGTCGAAGCCGATCTCAAATGCGCGCTCGCCGTAGGGGATAGGCGATGTCGTCAGCCCGCGGCTCGTCACGTAGAGCGGGACCTGCCACCAATGATTGATCAGCGGCGCCTGCGCCAGCCGGATCTTGCCGATGATCTGGGTCCACATATGCAGGGTCGCACAAGTCTCGCGCCATTCGGTAAAGGGCAGGCTCGGCCAGATTTCAGCGTTCGGCATCGGCATCTCCTGACAAAGGCGGCACCGTGGCGAGCACGCCGGCAACCGCACGGCGCCAACCGGCATAGCGTTCCTCGCGTTCGGCAGCGGGCATTTGCGGCGTAAAGCGGCGATCGGGTTGCCAGCGATCGGCCATCGTTTCCGGATCGGGGTAGACGCCACGCATCAGCCCCGCCGCGTAGGCCGCTCCCCAGGCGGTGGTTTCGACAATGGCCGGCCGTTCGACTGATACCGGCAGGATGTCGGCGAGAAACTGCATCGTCCAGTCGCTGGTGGTCATGCCGCCATCGACCCGCAACGTGTCGACTTCGATTCCCGCATCCGCGATCATCGCCGCGACGAGATCGCGCGTCTGATAGCCGACCGCTTCGAGGGCGGCGCGGGCAATCTCGGCCGGCCCGCATTCGGCAGTCAGCCCGATCAGTGCGCCGCGCGCTTCCGCTGCCCAATAAGGCGCGCCGAGCCCGGCGAAACCGGGCACCAGATAGAGGCGCTGGCGCGGATCGGCTTGCTCGGCCAGCACATTCGAGTCGGCGGCGGTGTCGATAATCCGCAGTCGGTCGCGCAGCCACTGCACTGCTGCCCCGGCGATAAAGATGCTGCCTTCGAGCGCATAACAGGTGCGGCCGGCGAGTCGGTAGCCGACCGTCGTCAACAACCGGTGCTGTGATGCGACGGGTGCGGTGCCGACATTGACCAGCGCAAACGCCCCGGTGCCGTAAGTGGATTTGAGCATGCCGGGGCGGAAGCAGCCCTGGCCGATCAGCGCCGCCTGCTGGTCGCCGGCGAGTGCGGTGATTGGGATCGCGGCGCCAAAAATGGCCGGGTCGCTCAGCCCGAATTCGGCGCCGGTGTCGCGTACCTCCGGCAAGATCGCGCGTGGGATCGCGAACCTGTCGAGCAATTCCGGATCCCAATCGAAGCGCTGGATATCGAACAGCATCGTGCGCGCCGCGTTGGTGACGTCGGTCGCGTGATGTTTACCTGAGGTCAACCGCCACAGCAGAAAGCTGTCGATCGTGCCGAAAGCAATCTCGCCGCCCTCGGCGCGACGACGCAGGCCGGGGATATGGTCGAGCAGCCAGCGGATCTTGGAAGCCGAGAAATAGGGGTCGATGATCAGGCCGGTGCGGACCTTGGACGATCTCGCCCAGCCCATCCTGCTGCCAGCCGGCACAAATTTGGGCGGTACGCCGGTCCTGCCAGACAATCGCGTTGTAGAGTGGCCGGCCGGTCGCCCGTTCCCATAGGATGGTCGTCTCGCGCTGATTGGCGATACCGATCGCAGCAATCGGTCCGTCTGCCGCGGCCAAAACCTCGCGGCCGGTGGTCACCACAGCGCGCCAAATCTCTTCGGGATCGTGCTCAACCCAGCCCGGTTTTGGGTAGTGCTGGGTCAATTCGATCTGCGCGGTCGCGCAGATCTCGCCCGACGCATCGAATAAAATCGCGCGCGTGCTGGTCGTCCCTTGGTCGATCGCCAGAATATAGGTTGATCCGGTCATCGAGCCGGCTCTCTTCCTTTTTTCGCGGCAAGGCGCATCTTAGCGAGACCAGATATCAATGTTCCCGATCACGGCATCTTGTCCACGAGCCGCTTGGTAGAGTTCGACGCGGATCGTATCGTCACCGCGCCAGCGCGTTGGGGTCAACAATGAGATCGCCTGCTTTTTTGGTTCTGTTGATTTTAATTTTTGTTGCCAGCGCCAGCCCGGCTGGGGCCGACACGCCGATCCAAATTTATCGCGTCGGTCTCCTTTCAACCGGGCCCGAGCCTACCGATCAAAGCCCGTTCGGCGCCGGGCTGATCCGCGGCTTTGCCCGCCACGGGTTGGTGCTCGGCCGGAATCTGGCGTTTGAACGACGGGCGGCACACGGCAAGCTCGACAGCCTACCACAACTCCTTGATGAGCTGGTCGCTAGCAAGGTCGCGATCGTTATTGCCAGTGGCTATCCAGCCTCGCTCGCCGCCAAGCAGCATACGAGTTTGCCGGTCGTCGTGGTCCGTGCCGGCGACCCGGTCGAGGACGGGCTTGTCACGAGCTTTTCGCAGCCCGGCGGCCACGTTACTGGGCTATCTGAAATTGCCGCGGAGCTTTCGGCCAAGCGGCTATCTCTGCTGAAAGCGGCGGTGCCGAGCGTGCATCGGGTAGCGATGCTGTGGAACGAAGAGGATGTCGGCATGTCTCTGCGCTACAAGGCGGCAGAAGAGCAGGCGCGCGGCCTCGGCCTGGACGTGGTATCACTCGGCGTGCATGCCCCGGAGGGGTTCGACGAGGCATTCGCGAGAATGATACAGAAGCCGCCGGATGCGATCCTGATGGTCAGCGACGTGCTGACGACCCTAAACCGTAAACGTGTTATCGACTTTGCCGGCGAGCACAAGATCCCAGCGGTCTTCGAATACGACTCGTTGGTGCGGGAAGGCGGGTTGATGTCGTATGGTCCCGATGTCACCGAGATGTTCGATCGCGCCGCCGAACTTGCGGTACGCATCCTGAAGGGCGCCGATCCGGGCCAACTTCCGCTCGAGACACCGAGCCGGTTTGTGCTCGCGATCAATCTTCAGACCGCCAAGAAAATCGGCCTGACGATGCCGCCGTCGCTGCTGGCGCAAGCCGATGACGTGATCGAGTAAAAGGAGCTGGCGTTTCTTGGTCGTAAAGAACGACCCCGCATTCGAGCTGGCCGGAACAGCCGTCCCGTTCACGCCGCGGCGCTTTCGGCTCGGGCTCACGGTCAAGCTGGCGCTCGCCTTTATCGGGCTTGTCTGCCTCGTCTTGGCGGTGAGCGCCGGGCTCGATATGTGGCTCGGCTACGAGCAAGCCGAAGCCGTAGCGGTCCGGATCCAACAGGAGAAAGCCAACGGCGCTGCGGGTCGTATCGAGGAATTCGTGTCGGATATCGAGCGACAGCTTGGCTGGACGACGCCTCGGCAGTGGGATGCGCTGCCGCTTGAACAGCGCCGTTACGATATGATCCGATTGTTGCGCGAGGTGCCGGCGATTTCCGAGGTTGCCGAAATCGACGGGTCCGGTAAGGAACAGCTGAAGCTTTCACGGACCGCACCCGATTCCGTCGCGAGCGGCATCGACTATTCCACTGACCCTCGGTTTTCCGAAACCGAGGCAAAGGGTGTGTGGTTCAGTCCGGTTTACTTTCGTAATCAATCCGAACCCTATATGACGATTGCCGTCGCGCATGCCGGGCATCACGCCGGAGTTACCGTTGCCGAGGTAAATCTAAAGTTCATTTGGGACTTGATTAACTCGACGCAGGTGATGCGCACCGGCTATGCCTACGTCGTTGATAGGCGCGGCCGGCTGATCGCCGATCCCGATCTCAGTCTTGTGCTGCGCGATACCGACTGGTCCCATAAACCGCACGTGGCCGAAGCGCTGGCAAGCTTGCGCGGTCAGGGTCCGGCGCACCCTTCGAACATCGCTGTAGAGCCCAATGGTGTTAAGGTCTTGAGCGTGTTTGCGCCGGTGCCGCGGCTCGATTGGATTGTTTTTGTCGAGCTGCCGCTGCGCGAAGCGTTGGCGCCGGTTTACGCCTCCCTGTATCGGGTTGCGGCCTTGCTGGCTGTCGGATTGCTACTGGCGGTGGGGTTAGGCACGATCCTGGCGCGACGGATGGTGGTGCCGATCCGGCGGCTGCAGGACGGCGCTGACCGGCTCGGTTCGGGCGAGCATGGCGCGCCGATCGAAATTCATACTGGCGACGAAATCGAGATTTTGGCCGAACGGTTCAACCAAATGGCGGCCAAGATACGAGAATCCTATGAAACGCTCGAAGCCAAGGTCGAAGCCCGCACCGAGGCGCTGCAGGCCAGTGAGCAGACCGCGCGCGAGGCGCGGCTCGCTGCGGAGCATGCACTTGCCGATCTGCGGCAAGCCCAAGATCGGCTGGTGGAAACCCAAAAACTCGCCGCGCTCGGCCAGCTCACGGCCGGTATTGCGCACGAGATCAAGAACCCGCTCAACTTCGTCAATAATTTTGCTGAGCTTTCGGGGGAATTGATCGCTGAACTGCAGGGGGTATTAACAGCTGAGGGTACCGTTCTTTCTGACGAAACGCGGGCCGAGATTGAGGATCTGGCTGAGACATTGAGCGGTAATTTGGGGAAAATCGTCGAGCACGGTAAGCGCGCCGACAGCATCGTTAAAAACATGCTGATGCATTCCCGAGCCGATGCCGGAGAGCGCCGCGCGGTAAACCTGAATGCTCTCGTCGAAGAAGCGCTCAATCTCGCTTATCATGGTGCGCGCGCCGAGCATGCGGACTTTAACGTCACGTTACGTCGCGAACTCGATCCCGCTGTCGGCGAAATCGAGGTCAATCCGCAGGAGCTGACGCGGGTGCTTCTGAACCTGTTCTCCAACGGCTTTTACGCAGTGCGCCAGCGCGCCCAGGATGGCCACGATTCCGGCTACGCGCCGACATTGTCGGTCACCACCCGGGCCGCTGGGGATCGAGTCGAAATCCGGGTACACGATAACGGCACCGGCATTCCGGAAGCGGTGCGAGCCAAGATCTTCGATCCATTTTTTACGACAAAACCGGCGGGCGAGGGGACCGGTCTCGGCCTATCGCTGAGCCACGACATTATCGTAAAACAGCATGGCGGGAGCTTTGATGTCGAAACCGAAGCCGGCGCGTTCACCGAATTTATTCTGACTTTGCCGCGGCGGATGATGGCCAGCGCTAGTGCCGGAGGCGGGCACGGATGACTGCGACAATCCTCGTGGTCGATGACGAGCCCGATCTCGAAGTTCTGGTCCAGCAGCGGTTTCGCCGGCAGATCCGTGGCGGCGAATTCGGTTTTCGCTTTGCCCGTGACGGCGTCGAGGCGCTCGACATGATCGCCAATGGCGATGATTTCGACATGGTCCTCAGCGACATCAACATGCCTCGAATGGATGGCCTGACCTTATTGCAAAGGATCCAGGAGACCGACGACCCGCTCTCGACTGTTATCGTCTCGGCTTATGGAGACATGGCGAATATTCGCACCGCAATGAACCGCGGGGCGTTCGATTTCATTACCAAGCCGATCGATTTCGCTGATCTTGAAACCACAATCAGAAAGACGCTCGCTCATATCGAACGGCTGCGCGAGGCGAAACGTCGACAGGCCGCGGCCGAACGCGCCCATGCCTTGTTGTCGCGTTATTTCTCGCCCAACCTTGCGGAGCGGCTGGCAGGCGATCCCGACGCGGTCGATCTCGGCGGTCAGCGGCGCGAGATTACTTCGTTGTTTAGCGACATTGCCGAATTTACCTCGATGGTGGAGACACTCGATCTCGAAATCATAGCCCCTCTATTGAACGACTATCTCGGCGGCATGACCGACATCGTCTTCGCCCATGGCGGCACCGTCGTAAAAATCGTCGGCGACGCGATGCATGTTCTGTTCGGGGCCCCAGCCGATCAGCCGGATCACGCGGCGCGCGGCGTCGCCTGTGCGCTCGAGCTCGATGCCTATGCCCAAATTTTCCGCTCACGATGGCTCGAGCGCGGCATCGGGCTCGGCGTGACGCGCCTAGGCCTCGAAGCAGGGCCCGCGATCGTCGGCAATTTTGGCGGCGGCAAATTCTTCGACTACACCGCCTATGGCGACACGATCAACACCGCGGCGCGGCTCGAAGCCGCCAACAAACCGCTGGGCACGCGTATCTGCGTCGGCGAGAGTGTCGCCAGCCGAGTGCCCGGGTTCAAAGGACGCCCGATCGGGGATCTGATATTGCGAGGACGCAAGGGACCGTTGCGCGCATTCGAGCCGCTCGCCGATGAGGTCTATGACGGGGCAGTAACGCAAGCCTATCTCGATGCCTTTGCCAAGCTCGAGGCCGAGGATCCAATGGCGATGCCGGCTTTCGCGGCGCTTCTCGGGCTGCACAGCGAGGATCATCTCGTCGGCTTCCACCTCCGCCGACTGCTTAACGGCGGCAATGGGTCCAAGATCGTGCTCGACTAGGCCTGCGCTGCGCTAGTGCCCGGCTCGAGTGTCCTTTTGGTCGCCCGAACTTACTCCTCCGGCCGGCAGGTCGTTTGCGGGTCGCCGCTGCATTCGAGCCCCGAGCAGCAATCGGCATTGGTCTTGCAAATTTCGCCTTCGTCCTTGCACTCGGCCGCATTGGCCTTGGCAATTAAATGGAGATCGAGGTTCCGAAACAGTGCGCGCAACTGATCGCTCGTCGTCGCGCTGAGCGTGAACGACGATGAATTTCTGCTCGCCGGACTGTCCGCCCACGCGAAATGCGGAGCGGCCATGCCAAGCATCAAAAGAAGTCCCACCGCCAGATGGCGCATTTGAGGTCTCCGTCTGTAAAACCGGACCCGTTCCCGGGATATTACTCCAGAGCCTCGGGTGTCGGAACCTTGGCGATTGCGGCAGATCAGCGCTCGGTCAGCTTCAATTCAATGCGCCGGTTCTTGGCATAGGCCGCGGGCGAGGTGCCGGTATCGATCGGCTGGGTGTCGGCAAAGCCAGCTGCCGCGAGCCGATCGGCCGGAATTCCCTTGCTAATCGCATAGCGAACGACCGACAGCGCGCGTGCCGTCGACAATTCCCAATTCGACGCGAATAGCGGGGTATTAATCGGACGGTGGTCGGTGTGGCCGCTGACCAGCAATATCCAGTTTATGTCGTGCGGGATCTTGGCGGCGATCTGTTTCAGTGCCTCGATAACCGGATCGAGATCTTTTTTGGCGGCGTCGGTCAGGTCGGCGCTGCCCGGCGCGAACAGAACTTCCGACTGAAAGACAAAGCGGTCTCCGACGACCCTGATGTCGGGACGATTGCCAAGGATCTCGTTCAGACGTCCGAAAAACTCCGAGCGGTAACGCGCGAGCTCCTCGACCTTGCTGGCGAGCGCGACGTTGAGCTTTTGCCCGAGATCGGCGATCTGGGTCTGCTGTGACTTGACCTTCTTCTCGGAAATATCGAGGGCCGCGGCGATCGCTGCCAGCTGCTGACGCAACGCGGCAATCTGTTGGTTCAACAAATCGACCTTGGCGAGCGCCTCGCTGCTGACCGATTTCTCGTTCGCGAGCGCTTTTTGGTTGATCGTCGCTTGTTGCTGCTCGGCGCCGAGGCTGGCTTCGAGTTCGGCCGATCTTTCCCTTAGCTGGGCCGCCTCGTTTGCCTTGGCGCTCAGGTTCGTCACTTGCGCGTTCAGTCGATCGCGCTCTGCCTGGGCGCTCTTGAGCTGCGCATCGAGTTTGGCGGAGGCCGCTTTTAGATCGGTATTGGTAGTGCGTTCGAGCGATAAGAGATTGGCGAGCGCATCGACCTGCTGCTGCAATTTGTGCAGCGCCTCCTCGCGCCCGGATAGCGCCGCCGACAAGTAGAACTGCCCGGCGGTGAACACCAGCAGGATAAAGATGATCACCATCAGCAATTGCGACAGCGCATCGACAAAGCCGGGCCAGATATCGATGCTCGGTCGCCGGGAGTTTCGCGGAGCGATGGCCATGGTGGGAATGTAAGCTCGGAGAATAGAAGCTCGGGGTTAGCGCCGTTCTTCGGCCAAGGCAGCGATGGTGCGCGCCAAGACGCGGATATCACCACGCAATTCCTGCACGCTTTGCGCGCGGCCTTGCGCCGTGTCCTCGATCAGCCGCGCGGTATAGGCCTCGATGTTCCGGAGGTGGTTGCGCATCGCGTCGTCATTGCCGCTCGAATCGGTAATATCGGCGAGACGGGATAGAACCGGTTTCAGTTCCACTTGGTTTTCGGCGAGCCGCAGCATCAGCATCTGACCGGCCTTCATCTGCTCGCCGAGGATGCCGAGACGGTCGGTCAACGCCGCCAAGGTCGAATTGGCGCCGATGCGGCTCTCCTCACCACGGGCGAGAATTCGCTGCAAATTCTCCAGGCTGTCGGCGGTCTGTTCAAGCAACGCTTGAATATAGACCGGGATCGGCGCATCGCCGCCGTCGCCCAGAACCCCGCCCGACAACCGGGTAAAGCTCGACAGCCATT
Source organism: uncultured Alphaproteobacteria bacterium (assembly GCA_963735445.1). Lineage (GTDB taxonomy): Bacteria > Pseudomonadota > Alphaproteobacteria > ATCC43930 > CGMCC-115725 > AP-15. The sequence goes on along the minus strand of CAVTLC010000044.1, from coordinate 122,166 downwards.
CTTCGAGATCGTTGTAAAAGCGGTTTTGCGCTTGCCCCGCCTGCAGATCGAGAAAACCCAACACGAGGCTGCCGGCCAGACCGAACAACGATGCGCTGAACGCAGTCGCCATTCCCGCCAACGGCGATTCGAGACCCTGTTTGAGGTTGTTGAAAGCACTTGCGGGATCACCACCGCCGATGCTGAGCCCGCCGATCACGCCACCGACCGAACGCACCGTCTCCAGAAGCCCGTAAAAGGTGCCGAGCAGGCCGAGAAAAATCAAAACGCCGATCAGGTATCGCGAGGTCTCGCGGGTTTCGTTGAGACGCGAGCCAATGCCGTCGAGCAGGGTTTGCAACGAACTCGTCGACAGGCTGACCCGCCCGCCCGGCCGTGCTCCAAGCATGCGCGCCATCGGTGCGAGCAGCCGCGGTTCGCCGCCGCGGCCGGATAACAGCTCATCGCCGCCCGCTTGCTGCTGCCGAAACCCCTCGATCCACTCGATCTCGGGTTCGAGCATCAGCACCTGGCGGAAAATGTACGCGATGCCCGCCACCAGGATGCCGAGGATGACGCCGTTGACTGCCGGGTTCCCCATAAAGGCGGTCGACAGCGACTTCCCGAGTGCTGCCGCCAATGCCGCGACGAGCACCAGGAACAACGTCATTCGGATAAGAAAACGACGCTGTCGATTCATCGGGCCGGTCCGCGGCAGAGGCCGGTTGGAGATATGGCTGTTGGTCGTGTCACTGTTGCTGAGTTGGGCGCGATGCTGCCGGCCGCCGTTGCTTCCGGTCGAGCGCGATATGCATGTCTAATATTACCCCGAGCCTCGTCGCCCCCAAAACCCGCGTGCGCGGCGCCCGAGACGTCATCAAGCGCTTTAATTTTAGCGTACTGGCGGTGCCGAGTACAACAAAATTGCCGCGAACAGCGCTATAACTGCTCTACCTTACCGTGCGTGAGCCGGCCGGAGAGGGCGCCTGCCTGGAGCGGAGCGATTGGCGCAGCAGCGCGGCCAGCGGGAGATGCAGATGGTCGTTGGCGACGAGCACGTCGCCGGACGTCATCATGTTTTGGCCACCCGACAAATCGCTGACATAGCCGCCCGCCTCGCGCACCAGCAAGAGCCCGGCGGCGATGTCCCAAGGCGCCAACCCAAACTCCCAAAACCCGTCAAAGCGGCCCGCCGCGACATAGGCAAGGTCGAGCGCCGCTGCGCCCATGCGGCGCACCCCGCTGGTTCCGGCCATGGCGGCCGCCAAAGTCGCGAGATAGGTCGGCCGGTCGCCGCGTGTGCCAAATGGCATTCCGGTGCCGATTACTGCTTCGGCAAGCTGGCGCCGTCCCGAAACCCGCAGACGCCGATCGTTGACAAAAGCGCCGAGGCCCTTTTCGGCCGAATACATCTCGTCGCGCACCGGGTCGTAGATCAGCCCGGCGACAATCTCACCGTCGCGTTCAAGCGCGATCGAAATCGCGAAATGCGGGATGCCGTGCAGGAAATTGGTTGTGCCGTCGAGCGGATCGACAATCCAACGATGCCGCGGGTCGGTCCCCGCTTCAGCGCCGCCTTCCTCGAATAACAGCCCATAGCCGGGCCGCGCGCGTGTCAGTTCGTTCTTGAGCGTGCGCTCGGCTTTGAGATCGGCGGTCGAGACAAATTCGCCTGGACCCTTGACCGAGACTTGCAGCTGCTCGACCTCGCCGAAGTCGCGCAACAACCCGCGCGCCGCCTTTAGTGCGGCATTCGCCATGACATTCAGTACCGGGGATCGCAAGGCCATCGCGGCGGGCTCCCGCCCGATTGCCGTTCAGTCCTTCGCCCGCTCCATATAGCTGCCGTCGGCGGTGTTGACGACGATCCGCGTGCCGGCCTCGATATAAGGCGGGATCATCACGCGCCGACCGTTTTCGAGCTTGCCCGGCTTGTAGGAGGATGAGGCGGTTTGGCCGCGCACCACCGGATCCGCCTCGACCACTTCCATCGTCACCGACGGCGGCAATTCGATCGAGAGCGGCGCCCCCTCATGCAGCATCACGGTACAGACCATCCCGTCGCGCAAGAAATCGGCGGGATCCCCGATCATCTCGGTCGGGATCGACACCTGCTCGTATGTGTCGTTGTCCATAAAGGTCGCCTGACCGCCCTCGGTATAGAGATATTGCATTTCCTTTTCGTCGAGGCGGACGCGCTCGACCGTCTCCTGGGTGCGAAAGCGGTCGTTGAGCTTGATCCCGCTGCGCAAATCGCGCATCTCGACCTGAGCAAACGCGCCGCCCTTGCCGGGCTGGACAAAATCGCGCTTCAGGACAATCCACAGTTTCCCTTGATGCTCCAGGACATTGCCCGGCTTGATATCGATTGCGTTGATCTTCATGAGTTCGGAATCCCGGTGAGGCGCGATCGGCGCGCCTGATAGCCAGACATTAGCACGGGCTGACCCTACGACAAGACGGAGTGCCGAGCCGATGGAGCAATGGTGGCGGCCCGAGCGCTTCGCGAAGCGCCGTGCGGCGGCTCGAAATGCGGGCGAGCATTGTCGCTGCGGTGCGAGCGTTTTTCGCGGGAGAAGGATTTGTCGAGGTCGATACCCCGGCGTTGCAGGTCAGCCCCGGTCTGGAGCCGCATTTGCGCGCTTTCGCGACCGACCTGCACGACGACCGGACGGTGCGACGCTACCTGCACACATCGCCGGAATTTGCGATGAAAAAGCTGTTGGTTGCGGGCATGCCAAGGATTTGGCAGCTCGCCCACGTATTCCGCGACGGCGAGCGCGGCGCCACCCATCATCCGGAATTTTCGATGCTCGAATGGTATCGGGCGGGCGCTTCATGGCGCGATCTACTTCCCGACTGCATCGCCCTGTTGCGCGCCTCTCAAGCAGCGGCGGGTGCCGCGTCGCTCATTTGGCGCGGCCGCAGCGCCGATGCGCGGCGGCCCTGGCATGAGCTCAGTGTGGCCGAGGCATTCTATCGGCATTGCGGGATCGATATCTTAGCGACGGCGCCAGACCCGGCCGCTCCCGATGTGGGATTGCTGGTGGAAGAGGCGCGGCGGATCGGGATCGAGCCCCGCCCTGGCGATGACTGGGAAAGTCTCTACTTCCGCATTTTTCTCGATCGGATCGAGCCCCATCTCGGGATCGGCGCGCCGACGGTACTCTGCGATTTTCCGGTATCGATGGCGGCCCTGTCGCGCCGGAACCCGGCCGATCCGCGGCTGGCCGAGCGATTTGAGCTTTATGTTTGCGGTCTCGAACTCGCCAACGCTTTTGGCGAGTTGACCGACGCCGGCGAACAGCGCACCCGCTTTTTAGCCGACCAAGCCAGAAAACAGCAGCTCTACGGAGAAACCTATCCGATCGACGAGGATTTCCTCGCCGCGCTTGAAGCCGGTCTGCCGCCATCCGCCGGGATCGCCCTTGGCTTTGATCGCCTCGTGATGCTCGCGACCGCCGCCAATACGATCGAAGACGTGTTGTGGGCCCCCGTCGAGTAACGTGTGCGCGCCGGGATACTTTGTCGGCTGCTAAGCCGATCGCGGCGACGATGCGATCATCGCCTCGAGCTGCCGCGCCAACTCCGGCATTTGGTAGGGCTTGGGAATGAATTTGGCGTCGGCTTCAATCTCGTACCCCGGACGGGAGTAGCCGGACGCCAGCAGCACGCGAATTCCGGGTCGTAGCTGCTTTGCCTTTCGCGCGAGTTCGAGGCCGTCCATCCCATTCGGCATGACGATGTCGGTAAAAAGGACGTCTATCGGTGTGTCGCGGCGCAAGATCGTCATCGCTTCCGAGGCGTTGGCGGCGGAGTAGACCTCATAACCGAGGGCCCGTAACGTCTCGACAGCGACCGTCAAAACATCCGGATCGTCCTCGGTGATCAGCACCGACCCATTGCGCCGTGCCTCGCCGGCGGCCTCTTCGGACTCGCTTCCCTGATCGGCGAGTTTTGGGAGCAGCATTCGCACCGTCGTCCCTTGGCCGACGGCGCTTTCGATCTCGATCTGTCCGTTTGATTGGCGCAGAAACCCGTAGATTTGGCTCAGACCAAGACCGCTCCCCTTGCCCGGCTGCTTGGTCGTGTAAAATGGTTCAATTGCCCTGGCCTTGGTCTCCGGTGTCATGCCGGTGCCATTGTCGTGAACCGCAACCATGACATAGGAACCGGCCGGGATCTCGCCCAACGACCGAGCCCGGTCTTCATTTATTTCGCAGTTACGGGTCTCGATCGTGACTGTGCCTCCAGTCTGCTCCATCGCATCGCGAGCGTTGACGACCAGGTTCAACAGCGCGGACTGGAACTGAGTCTGGTCGATGCTGGAAACCCACAGGCGCGGATCAAGGTCCAGTTGGACCTCGATGTTTTCACCTGTCGCATGATGCAAAAGAGCTTCAAACGAGGTGATCAGCTCGTTGGCGTTAGCCTTTTCCGGCTGCAGGCGATGCTGGCGCGAAAACGCCAGAAGCTGCTGGGTCAATTTCGCGCCCCGCGCCACCGCCCGTTCGGCGGTATCGAGAAGCCGGTGGACACGCGTATCGCTGACCATTTGCCGCAACAGCGCATGGCTGCCGCTGACCGCCGTCAACAAATTGTTAAAGTCGTGCGCGACGCCGCCGGTCAGCTGGCCTACCGTCTCCATCTTTTGGGCTTGGTAGAGTTGTTCCTTGGCCTGCTCCAGGGCGCGCCGCTCGGTGATGTCGCGTGTGATTTTGGTAAAGCCGATTAACTCGCCGCTCTCGTCCTTGATCGCGTCGATTACGACGTTGGCCCAAAAGCGCGTGCCGTCCTTGCGCACCCGCCAGCCTTCACCTTCGAACCGGCCCTCCGAGGCGGCCTTTCCCAGCACCACCGCCGGTTCGCCGTTTGCTCGTGCTTCTTCCGTGTAAAAGACTGAGAAATGTTTTCCGATAATTTCATCGGCGGTGTAGCCCTTTAGCCGCTCGGCCCCGGGGTTCCAGCTCTGGACCTTGCCCTGCAAGTCGAGCGTGAACAAGCGCATAGTCGACAACACTCGCGATCAACAGGCGCAGACGGCGTTCGCTTTCCGCCAGCGCCTGCTGTGCCAGACGCCGTTCGGTCATGTCTCGGGTAATCTTGGCAAAGCCGATCAGCTCGCCATTGCGGTCGCGGACCGCATCGAGCACTGCGAGAGCCCAAAAACGGCTGCCGTCCTTCCGTACCCGCCAGCCTTCGTCTTCCCATCGGCCGGTTTCCGTGGCCGTCCTGATAGCCACCGCCGGCTTGTTTTTGGCGCGATCCTCGGGCGTGAAGAATTGTGAGAAATGGTGGCCGACAACTTCCTGCTGGGTGTAGCCCTTCAATCGCTCGGCGCCGGCATTCCAACTAACCACGGTTCCGTCGGGGTCAATCATATAGATCGCGTAATCTGTAACTGCCTGAACAAGCAGTTGAAAACGCTCACTAGTTACGTTTATTCGTCGGCCCCAGTTTGAGACGAAATGTGACTGCACGCTGCTCTCTCTGCCCATAGGCAGCGCTGTGAACGCTTTCTTCGCTTCCCAGGTTTCAAAATTACAACCGGCAGCGCTGTTGCGCAATCGAAGTATCCTCCCCCTTTCGCATCATCCGTGCTTTAAAACAACCCGAGGTGCAAATTGATCACAGGCAGCGATGTCGATGTTTTTAATGTATCTTCCGCGCCGGAATGTCTAAACCGCGTAAGTCGCCATCACCGCTGCTGCGGCTTTTCCGCTGCGAATAGCCGCAGGAGCTGGTGATCCCGGTTATCTGCGCTCGCCAGAGCTGCCGAAGCTCCAGGGCTCCCGAAGCTGTTGTCTGATTGCTGAATGCGTGGGCTTCTCGGTATCGCCCTGATCCTGCTTCTCGCCTGGGGGCTGAGCGAGGACCGCGGCCGCGTGCCATGGCGGGTGGTGGCCTTTGGGGTGCTGCTGCAGTTCGCGTTGGCGGTATTGTTCTTGTCGTTCCCGCCGGCGCGGGCGGTGTTTCTGCTGCTCAACCGCGCCGTTGAAGGCCTGCAAACCGCGACCGAGGCCGGCACTGGTTTTGTTTTTGGCTATTTGGGCGGCGGCCAATTGCCGTTCGCCGAGACCCGGCCGGGCGCCAGCTTTATCTTCGCCTTTCGGGCATTGCCTTTGGTGCTGGTCATCAGCGCCCTCGCCACCTTGCTGTTTCACTGGGGTGTATTGCAGCGCATCGTGCAAGCCTTTGCCTGGGTGTTGCGGCGTGCGGTTGGGGTTGGCGGCCCGCTCGGCCTCGGTGCTGCCGTTCATATCTTTGTCGGCCATATCGAGGCGCCGCTGTTGATCCGCCCCTATCTGATGCGGCTGGCGCGCGGCGAGTTATTTGCGCTGATGAGCTGCGGCATGGCCGGGATCGCCGGTACGGTCATGGTGCTCTATGCCTCGCTGGTCGGCTCGGTCATACCCAACGCGCTCGGCAACATCCTGATCGCCGCGGTTATCAGCACGCCCGCCGCACTTGCGATCGCCGCACTGATGGTGCCCTTCCACCCCGACCGTTCGGCGGCGGCCGAGCTGATGATCGACGATCCGCCCGTCAGCTCGATGGATGCCATCGCCAAAGGGACCCGCGACGGCATCGTCTTTCTGCTCAATATCACCGCGATGCTGATCGTGACGATCGCTTTTGTCAGCCTCGTCAACACCGCCCTCGGGCTGCTGCCGGACCTCGCCGGTGCGCCGGTGACGTTGCAGCGGTTGTTTGCCTATGCCTTTCGCCCGATCATGTGGCTGATCGGCATCCCCGGTCCGGAGACCGCGACCGCTGCCACGCTGATGGGCACCAAGACCGTGCTCAACGAGTTCATCGCCTATGTCGATCTCGCGCATTTGCCAGCCGACGCGCTGAGCCCGCGCTCACGATTGATCATGACCTATGCGCTGTGCGGCTTTGCCAATTTTGGCAGCCTCGGCATCCTGATTGGCGGCATGGGGGCGATGGTCCCCGAACGCCGCGCCGAGATCGTCGCGCTCGGTCTGCGCTCGATCCTGTCCGGCACGCTCGCCACCTGCATGAGCGGCGCCGTCGTCGGCCTGCTGTGATCACTCGGCCTTCGCCGACTGGCCCGACCTTACGTTTCCGAGGCCCGAACACGCCGCGGCGAGTGCGACAAGGATTGCGGCCATCATGCAAACCGTGCCGTAGCCGGCAATCGCCATAACCGAGCCCCCGAGGAACGCGCCGACGGCTCCCGCCAGCGACGAGCAGGCATTGAAAAAGCCGAGCGCCTCACCCTTCTCGCCGGGCGCAAGTTCCGCGGCGAGTGCCGTACCGCTGACTCCTAGCAGCGGCCAGGCCACTACCAGAATGGCAAACCCGCCCAGCGCCAGCGGTTCGCCACCCATCCCCGCCGCGAAGGGGACGGCCAGGATCGCAGTGGCGATCGCGCGCACCACAAAACCTGACCGGAGCACGAGCCGCGCCCCGCGACGTTTCGCGGTGCTGGCCGCCAATGAATAGATCCCGAGGCTGGCGGCCGCGGCAAAGGCGTAAGTGGTGGCGGGCACCCTCGTCGAGGCGGTGAACGCCCGTATAAACGCCAGCGGAAACATTGTCAGAACAGCGCTGATCGCGACGAAAGCGACGAACCACACGATCAGCAAGCGCACGAATGGCCTTTCGAGTTCGCGCCGCAAGATGCGAAATCCCGACCAGGTGGGGAGATGGGACTGCCTCTGCGGCGCCCCGACCCATCCCTCGCCGCCGAGCGGCGGGTGCGCCGCTACCGCGGTGCGCGGAACCGCGACCTGAACCCCGCGCAAGGTCAGCCATGCGATCGGCATCGCCGCCGCAACCAGTGCCGCCGCGATCCCAAAGGCAAGCGCAAAGCGACCACCGATAAACCCGGCGAGCAGCAGACCCACGATCTGACCGAGCCCGCTTAACGCCTGCAAGGCGCCGATGCGGGCATCCCATTCCTCCTTGGGCCACACCTCGACGATGAACATGTTCGCTACCGTGTTCGCGGCGGCAAAGCCGAGGCCGAGGATCAGAGCTAACGCCGCCTTGAGCGGCAAGCCGGTTTGCACTGGCATCAGCAGCAATGCCAGACCAGCTACAAGCATGCCGGCCAGCAGAACCTGACGATGCAACCGCCGCCGATCGGCGAGATGGCCCCAGAATGGTGAGCTCAAACCGGCAAGGTTCATCACACTGACGATAGCGCCTGCATGGGTCGAATCTCCGGCCGAAAGCGGCAGCAGCATGGGGAGGATTCCGCCCTGTACGATGCCGAGGCACGCATAGGCGAAGAACCAGGGCTCGATCCACGGCAGGACCTGGCGCGGGAAGGTGACGAGCCCGTGCGGCAGATGTGGGTTCGGCAGATGGGCTCCACCCTCGTGCTCCCCGCCCGAAGTGACGCCTGGGTTAACCATATTGCTTGCCTACCCCCTGCCGCCGCCAGGCTGACAGCACTCCGACGACGATGCGGCCAAATCTAATCCAATACGCCGCGTCGACGGTTTCCGGCGATGAAGAGAGAAGAGTATCATTTCCCGGTTACACGGGAATCGGCAGCGGAACGAAAGGCCGACCCGTTAAAGCCCGAGGTAGAATTTGCGGACGAGTTCGTTGTTGTTGAGCTCGTCGGCCGAGGCGCCTTCAAAGGCGATCTTGCCGTGGACGATGACGTAGCCGCGATCGGCGATCCGCACCGCCTGGTTAAAGTTCTGTTCGGCCATCAACACGGTCAGCTGATAGCGGTCCTTAAGCTCCTGGATCTTTTCGATCGTGCGCTTGACAAGAACCGGGGCAAGGCCGACCGACGGTTCGTCGATCAGCAGGATCTTGGGCGCCGACATCAGCGCGCGGGCGAGTGCGAGCATCTGCTGCTCGCCGCCGCTCATGCTTCCCGACAATTGGCGGCGGCGTTCGCGCAAGACCGGAAAGGTCGCGTAGCACGAGTTAAGATTACGGCCGATGTCGGCTCGCGCGGTCGGGCGAAACGCGCCCAACAGCAAATTTTCCTCGACCGTCAGTTTTGGGAACAGCCGCCGGCCTTCGGGCACCAGGCTGATCCCGAGATCGACAATCTCTTCGGTGGTGCGGCCGATGAGGTTGATCCGCTCGCCGTCGATCTCGGCGGTGATGGTTCCGGCCATCGGCGGTACGATCCCCATCACGCATTTCATGACTGTGCTCTTGCCGTTGCCATTGGTGCCGAGCAGCACCACGGTCTCGCCGGCGGCGACATCGAGCGACACGTCCTCGAGAACGCGCACTGCGCCATAGCCGGCGTCGACCCCCGAAATCCGCAGGCTACTCGCCAAGGTAAGCCCTCTCGACCTCGGGGTTGCGGATCGCTTCCTGCGGTTCGCCATCAGCGATCTTGTGACCGGCGACCAGCACAACGAGCCGCGTCGAAAAGCTCATGACGGCGCGCATGATGTGTTCGATTAAGACGATCGTGATGCCTGTCTCGTTAAGGCGCAACAAAACGCCGAGGATCTCGTCGACCTCGGAGGGCGACAGCCCGGCCATCGACTCGTCGGCGAACAACAGCCGTGGCGCGCTGGCGACAGCGCGGGCAAGTTCGAGTTTGCGCATCTCGACCTGGGTCAGATCGCGCGGCAATCGTCGAGCCTTGTCGGCGAGCCCGACATCGGCGAGGAGGCCCAATGCCCGCTCTTCTATTGCGGCGACGGAAAGACGCACGCCGGGGCGGGCGTTGACCGCATAGAGCAGCGGGATCCGCAAATTGTCGACGAGGCTCATCGAACGAAACGGCTTTGGCAGCTGAAAGCTGCGGGCGAGCCCGAGGCGGGTGCGCTGAAAGGCCGGCAGCCCGTCGAGCGGACGGCCACCAAAGCTGATGGTGCCGGAATCGTGGTGCAATGTGCCGGTGAGGCAATTGACGAGAGTGCTCTTGCCCGAACCGTTGGGGCCGATCAGCCCCAGCCTTTCCCCGGGCATGACCTGAAGATCAATGTTTTCGAGGGCGACGAACCCGCCGAAATGCTTGGCCAATCCACTAACGGCGAGTAGCGGCCGTGGTGCGCCCGGCATCACCGCTCCTCGCGTGCGCGGCGCCGCGCACGGACGAGCCCGACAATGCCATTGGGTGCGATGATCACAAACCCGATCAGCAACAGGCCGACAATCAACAGGTTCAAGGCCGAGGAGATCGTCACGGTTGCCAATTGCTGGATCGTACCGAGCAGGACGGCGCCGAGGATCGGTCCGACCCAACTCGACATGCCGCCGATCAGCGGCATCGCCACGCTGTTGACCGCATAGGACAGATTGAAGCTCGAGGCCGGGTCGAGATAGGTCACGTAATAGGGCAGGGGCGCCCCCGACATGCCCATCAACGCTCCGCTCAGGGTCGTGGCGATCAGCTTGAGGCGCAGGGTCGGAACCCCGGCGGCCTCGGCTGCCTGCTCGTCGTCGCGGATCGCGTTAAAGCCGAGACCGAGCCGCGAACGCTCGACGGTGCGGGCGATCGCCACCGAGACCCAAACCAGCAGCAGCATCAGCGAATACAGATACTGGATGTAGCCCCCAAATACCGGGCCATGCTGCGGACGGATGATGTAAATGCCGCGCGCGCCGCCGACAAAATCCCAATTTACGATCAGGGTTTGCGCGACGATCGCCATCGCCAGCGTGGCGATTGCAAAGAACACGCCTTTGAGCCGCAGGGTCAGGTAGCCCATGCCAAAGCCGATGACGCCGGAAACAACGCCGGCAACCAGGATCATCACCGGGATCGGCACCGACGTCAGTTTGTGCAGAACGACCGAACTGTAGGCGCCGACCGCGAAAAAAGCTCCAACCCCAAAGTTGGTGTAGCCGGTATAGCCGCCGAGAATGTTCCACGCGGTCGCCAGCACGATGTATTGCAGCACGACATAGCCGGCGAAAAAGAAATACTCGTTATGGATTTGCCAGCGCGTCAGCAGCAACAGCGCCGCCACAACGACAAAGGAGACGCCCCAAAACTTGACCGTGCTCATCGCGGATCAGCGGCCAAGGATGCCGGCGGGGCGCACCGCCAAAGTCAGCAGCAGAAAGCCGAATGCGACGGCCGGCGCCCAGGACGGACCGTAAAATGTCGCAGTGATGCTTTCGGCGATGCCGATCAGCATGGCGCCCACAACCATGCCCGGAAAGCTGGTCATGCCGCCGAGCACGCAGATTGCGAAGATGCGGCCGATATAGTCGCGGCCGATCGACGGCTCGACCGGCTGGATGATGATCAGCAACGCGCCGGCGAGCGAGGCGGTGGCGATCGAAATGCCAAAGGCGATGCGCTTGACGCGGGTTGGATTGGCCGCCATCAGCTGCAAGGCGAGCCGGTCTTGCGAGACCGCAAGGATTGCCCGCCCGATAAAGCTGCGGCCGAGAAAAACCTGCAGCAAGGCGACCATTAGCAAAGCCACGACAAACGGGATCAGCATTCGCAGCGGCAGTTCGACAAAGCCCAGATGCAGGCTCGGCCCGATATAGGCTGCCTCGACAAACCGGTAGTCGACACCAAAGACTAGGATCAGCGCCACCTCGCCGACAAATAATAAACCAAAGAAAAACGCGAGACCCTGGATCGATTCTTCACCGCGGCGTTCGAAAGCATAGTAATAGATCTGATAAACAGCCATGCCGAGCAGGAAAAACACCGGCATCATCACGACACCGATCAGCACCGGGTCGAGATGCCACGTCGAATTCATCGCATAGGCAACAAACGACCCCAGCATGATAAAGGCGGGATGGGCAATATTGACGATATCGAGCATGCCGAAGGAGATCGTCACCCCGACCGTAACGGCGGCATAAAATCCGCCGAGCAACAGGCCAGCGACGATCGCGTTGACCAAGAGGTCGAGCGAAACCTCCATGAGACCTTAGCGCCCCGGCCCTAGTTTGGCGGGCGCGCACCCGGACTTCGCGGGCGAACGCGGCATTTCCTCTCCCCTGTTGGCGTTTCCCTTCCCCAATGCCATTAGAGCAGCATTGCCGGCCCATCAACAAGGACGATTTCCGCGCCGCCTCCGGAACTCGCAGCTTGGGAGATGCCGTTGATTTTGGCAGTCCGAAGCGGCGGCAAATGGAAGAAATTCGCTTGGCGCTTATCTCACCGCGAGACAGCAACCGGCTTCCAGGCAGTTCTCTGCTCATACGAAAGTATCAGCGCGTCCTCCGGACGCATTGCGCCCTGCGCGGTTATCGCTATGTGGAAAACTGATCCGTATTCGATGGAGTTGAAGTAATTGAAACAAGTTCTGACGAAATAACCGTTCGGTTTTGAGGTATTTTTGTTAGTTACCACTGAGTTTCGAAAAACAGCGGATGGAAATACCCGAATGAGCGAGAAGTTAAGACATGAAACTCTCAGCAAGGTTCCCGAAGTAACCTTATTCTTTTGGATCCTCAAAATCGCCGCGACGACTCTCGGGGAAACCGGCGGCGACTCGGTGACGATGACACTCAATTGGGGCTACCTGGCCGGCACCGCGTTATTTTTTGGTGTTCTCGTGGTTCTGGTCGTTGCTCAGATTCGCGCGCGCGAGTTCAACCCTTTCCTCTATTGGGCGACAATTGTCGCCTCGACGACTTTTGGCACCACGATGGCCGATTTCGCCGATCGTTCGCTCGGAATTGGCTATACCGGCGGCTCGACGTTGTTGTTTGCCCTTCTGATGATTTCACTTGGGCTGTGGTATTGGTCGGAGGGCACGATCTCCGTAAACACTGTTAGTACACCGAAAGTAGAAGCCTTTTATTGGGCGGCGATTACGTTTTCACAGACGCTCGGTACCGCACTCGGCGATTGGCTCGCTGATACCGGCGGCCTCGGTTATGAAGGCGGGGCGCTGGTCTTTGCCGCGGGCCTGACAGTGATTGCCGCATTGTATTTTTGGACCAATGTTTCTCGGGTCATGCTGTTCTGGGCGGCATTTATCCTGACACGTCCGCTGGGCGCTACGGTCGGCGATTTTCTCGACAAACCGGTCAAGCAGGGCGGGATGGCGCTGAGCCGCCCGCTCGCCTCGGCGGTGATCGCGGTTTTTATCATCGTTTGTTTGCTGGCTTTCAAGCAACGGCCGGGAAGGCATCCGGGCACCGCGACGCCAGTTGCGGGTTAGCATCGCGAGTGAAAGCGCTATGATAGCAAAACTTAACAAGCACCGCGGCAGAGCAAAGCGCAATTCAATATTTGCTCGATGCTCTCTGTATCGGGTGATCTCGTCGGTAGCGCTCGCTACCGCAATTGTCTTGGCGAGCGGGCCTAACTCGAACGCTGCTAACATTCGTCAGACCGCCGGCAAGGCCGCCGAGGTTGCGGCAGCGAGGCCGCTCGCGGCCAATTCTTCCGTTGTTGATGCGCGGTTGCGAGCCGCGGCCGAACCCTTCGAAACTCTGACCGAAACCGCCTTTTCGGCTCCGGCGGCCGAGCTGCGGAATCAAGATTGACAAAGGCAACGGAGGCCTTGCAAAGCGTCCGCCCTTTGCTTGACAAAGCAAGCCGCCGATCGAACTCGACGATCACCTTTCGGTTTTGAACGCCGCCGCAAGCAAGACCGATCGTGCGCTGATCGCGCTGGCGTCGATTGAGCTTTATCGCGTCCTGGTCAGTTCGGTCTCGGGCAAAACCAAGATACCGGTTTCCGTGAGCCTGCTGGACTATGCAGGTTTCCGCTACAGCGCCGATTTGAAGGCGGACCCGATCCGCTGGTCCGATATGGGCAAGGCGGCGATGTTCGCCGAGCAGGAATGGCAGATGCTTGCAGCCGAAGTTGCCTCGCGTGATCTTGCCTCCGAGGTGGGCCGAACGGTAGCCACAATGGCGAGCGCGGCCGAACACAAGGATACATCGAGCGCTCGGCGGTCGGTGAAAGCGGAACTCGAACTTGTAGATCAGCTCGAGACACATTTCGCGTCCCGCTGAGAAACTTTACATAAGAGCCTAATATAACGTGTTGAATGTCCTCAAGTATTCTGCTTCAGGTTCGGGTGCTCGAAGGAGCGAGAGCCGGAGTCATCGTGGCATAATCCGTCCTCCAGCAATTGGTAGCTCGGGCCGATCTTTAATGCGTCGCTGTACCGTCGCCGGTGAGCTGATTTGCCGAAGGCGGAGAAACCTGCGTCGTGATCGAGGAAGCGAACGAATTACCGCTGCCGGTGACCGGAACTCCGTGCGGGTCTAAAATGCCGGTCGCGTTTCCAAGTGCGTTTTGCATCTTATTGTTGGTAAAAGTGAGGCTGTTCTTCGGGTAAGTTAATCCTTCCTCGCCATAGGCGAACATCGCGGGGTTCTGCGTCGCCGTCCCCTGAATTATTGTATTGCCGGAGACCACCGCCACGCCGCCATTTGGGATGTCGAGTGCGTAGCTTGCCGAGCCAATGTTGCAGCCTGGCTGGTTGGGGTCGGCCGCCCCGGCATAAAGCGTATTGTTCTTTATGACAGTGATCGCGGCCCGGCTCTTGATATTGTGTCCGACGATCGTCCCGCAGAACTCGTTACCGGTCGCGGTAAGCGAGTGGTTTCCGCTACCGATATAAATCCCATGCGTCAGAGAATTCGTGTATCCATTACCTTGGTTGATAAAGACGTTGTTGGTCAGCACCACATCCAACGGGAAGTTAACGTCAGTAAGAAGGGCGGTTTGATTGCTGAGGAACCGCGAGTTCCGTACCGACAGCGTATAACCTTGGCCCCCCGCCTCAGCGCGAATGGCAGCCCCGTTCGCTCCTAGCGATTCCGCAATGTACGCCCGCTGGAATGTCAAACCGTCGATCGTTAAGGCGGCACGCGATATCAGGATGCCCTTCTGATTTGGCAACGGCGCGGTCTCGTCGAGGACCACCGCCGTCCCCGGCTTTGCTGCCTTGATCGTCATCGGTCGGCTGACGGTGGCGGTGTCATTGGTGTAGGCGCCGGGCGCGACGCTGATCACATAGTAATTGGCGGGATTGGGATCCCTATTCGCGGTATTGATCGCAGCGGCGATCGTGGGAAATTGCTGCGACGGTCCGACAGTCAGGACAATCGTTCCAGCAGTCGCGGTAAGCGCTGTTGTCGCGAGGACGACCCCAGCGCCAAGGATTGTTTTCAGCATTTCGTGCAGTGTTGTTTCGGTCTTCCTTTGGCGGCTTGGAACAGATGGAATCAGGGTGGGAGCAACGGCTCGCCGCGCATGTATTTGCCGCGACAAAACAACAGGGTCGGCCGGTTGGTGTAGGCGTAGCGCTCAACATGGCCGATAAAGATAATGTGATCGCCGCCGTAATGGCGGTACTCATTACGACATTCAAAGTGTGCGGCGGCGCCGATTAGAACCGGTGCGCCGCATTCCGGGATTATGTGATCGATCTCGGCGAATTTGTTCTCATGCTTGCGGGCGAAATCATTCGACAAATGGATCTGGTCGTAAGCGAGAATGTTGACGACGAAATGCGTTCCTTCCTGAAACGCCGCCAGGCTCTGCGCGTAGAGCGACGCGCTCCACAGCACCAGGGGCGGCGTCAGCGACACCGAAGTAAACGAGTTCGCCGTCATCCCATAGAGCCCGCCATCTTTGCCGCGGGCAGTGATGATCGTGACGCCGGTGCCAAAGGTGCCGAGCGCACTGCGGAAATCGCGGGAATCGAATTCCTCGCCCGAGGTCGCCTTGACGATCGCGGCGTGGCTGCCGGGGTGCTCCTCTTCGGCGGCGGCGGTGATTACGGGTTGGGCGGATTGCGGCTTCGTGTTGTGCACGGTCGACCCCTCACTCTCGCATCACAACGGCGCGTCGGGCGGCAGGCCGAGAGCGACCCGGCCATAGATCGCCCCGTTCACGTCCCAATTCAGGTTGTAATGGGCATTGGCGGCGTGAACGTCGCGAAACGCGCGTTGGATCGGGTTGCGTGCATAAATTGCGCCGCCTCCGGTCGCCGAGAACAACAGATCGACCGCCCGGGTGCACAAGGTGGCGGCAAACGCGCCGTCGCGCTTGTAGCGCGCCCGCTGTTCGAGGCTCGGCACGATCCCGGCCTCGGTGATCCGGGTTGCTTCGTTGCAATCGCGCCAGGCGATCGCCTCGGCGGCGTCGGCCAGCGCCGCCGCTTCCGCCAGGTGGACTTGGGTATTCGTAAAATCGGCGATGTTTCTGCCAGTATAGGCGCTCAGCCGAGTACGCGTCGTCTCCGCGAAATGTTGGATCGCGCCGCGCGCGATGCCGAGCGACACGCCGGCGATGGCAAAGCCAAACAGGCTGACCGCCGGCAAGCGATAGAGGCTCCCCGGGTTCAACTCGCTGCCGCGGTTGGGGCCGCCGCGAATCCGCTCGGTCGAGAGCGTGCGATATGCCGGGACATAGATGTCGCTGACCTCGACATCCTTGCTGCCGGTGCCGGAAAGACCAATGACCTGCCAGGTGTCGATGATGTTGTAGTCGCTCTTTGGCAACAGAAACATGCGCGGCTCATTCTGGCCGCTTTCCTCGTCGCTGACGATGGCGCCGAACATGTTCCAGGTCGAAGCGTCGATCCCGCTCGAAAAGGGCCACCGGCCACTCAAGCGATAGCCGCCGGGTTCGCGGGTGGCGCGACCGCGCGCAAAGATCAATGCCGAACTGATCAAGCTGTCGGGCGACTCGCCCCAGATCTCCTCCTGCGCTTCGGGATGCCACATCCCCAACAGCCAATGGTGGGCGGCGAGGTTAGCCAGCACCCAGGCGGTCGAGCCGCAGCCTTGGCCGATAATCGCAGTCAGCTCGTAGAGCGCGCGATAGGGGAGCTCGCTGCCGCCGACCCGGGCGGGCTGCAGCATGCGAAACAGCCCGCTCGCATGCAAATCGGCGATGGTCTCATCGGGAAGCCGACGCAATTCCTCGGCGCGGGCGGCGCGCTCACGCAATGCCGGGACAAGCGCCTCGGCCCGCGCGGTCAGCTCGTCCAAGCGCGGCGGCGCTTGTTTTGCAGTCTGTGCATTGGCCATAGCACTCCTCCCTGCGATAACCGGCCTCGATAATCTACCCGCTGGACCGCAGCCGGGCGAGACCCTTCCAAGATATGGGCGGGCAATTCCGCCATGCAGCGGGGAGCTTGCTCGCTGAAGTCGAGGGGGAGCCGATGCGCCCGGCAAAACGGGCGGGCCGCGGCGATCCGGTTGCGCTATAGTCGACGCGGGCTCGAAGCAATCGGAAGGGGAGTAGTCGATGACACTGACGCTCGAAGAAGCCAACCGCATCCTCGACGGCGCATTAAGGAAAGCGGCGGAGTTGAACATCAAGATCAGTGCTGCAGTGTGCGACGCCGGCGGCCGGGTTGTCGCATTGCAGCGCATGGATGGCGCGATCTGGGCGAGCGCCTATGGCTGCCAAGGCAAGGCAGTTGCCTCGGCTGCGTTCGGACGGCCGAGCGGCGAAATGGCGGCGCGCGCCGACCAGCCGACGCCGCGCGGCATTGCCGCCGCCGCGGGTGGCGAGATGATCATGGGGCAAGGCGCGGTGCCGATCTTCCGCAACGGTGTTGTCGTCGGCGCCTGCGGGGTCGGCGGCGGCACCTCGCAACAAGACGAAGACTGCGCGCGCGCTGGCGTCGAACGGCTTTAGCGCCCGTCTCGGCCACCCACAGCACCTTAACAGCTGCTTTTGTTTAACCCTCTCTGCCCGGGGGCGGAGAGGGCAGGGTGAGGTGGGAGATTCCCGATGCTTCCTCGTGCTTGCTAGCCGAGGCCAACGGGGGCGCTGTGCTCGACAAACGACTCTCCTAGAGGAATTCAATGGACCTGATTGTGCGCAACGTCCGGCTCGCCGATCGGCCGAACCGGGAGCCGGTCGATATCGGCGTCGAAGGCGGCCGGATCGCGGCGATCGGCCCCGGGCTTGGCGCGGCAGATCGGCTCGGCAAGGCCGTTGAGAGCTATGACGCCGAAGGACGGCTCGCCTGCGCCGGCCTGATCGAGACCCACATCCATCTCGACAAGTCGCGGCTGATCGACCGCCTGCCGGCCGAGCCCGGCCGCCGCATCAACCCGATGAAACGGGTCGCTGAGATCAAAAAGGAATTGACCGTCGAGGATACCCGGCGGCGCGCCGCTCAGACGCTTGAGGACTGCATCGTTAATGGCGCCACCCGCATGCGCACCCAAGTCGAGGTCGATCCGGCGATCGGCATGCGCGGCTTTGACGGCGTGCAATCGCTGATCGCCGATTATCGATGGGCGATCGACATCGAGATCTGCGTCTTTCCGCAGGATGGGCTGACCAATTATCCGGGCACCGAGGAATTGCTGATCGAGGGCCTGAAACGCGGCGCCAAGGCGATCGGCGGGGCGCCCCGCTACGACCCCGATCATGCCGGCCAGATCCGCCGCATCTTCGAATTGGCGGACCAATTCGACGCCGATATCGACCTTCATCTCGACGTCGGTGACAACCCGGAC
Organism: uncultured Alphaproteobacteria bacterium; assembly: GCA_963735445.1. Classification (GTDB taxonomy): domain Bacteria; phylum Pseudomonadota; class Alphaproteobacteria; order ATCC43930; family CGMCC-115725; genus AP-15. The sequence continues at coordinate 103,805 of CAVTLC010000044.1, read as the reverse complement.
GAACTCGACGTGCCGTTAGTGTGCGACCTCGCCGAGCAGTACCGTCGCGGCGGGCGGGTCACGGTCGGCCATATGGCGAAGTTGTCGACGATGCCGCCCGATCGCTTGGCGGCGATTGCTCGGCGCATGGCCGATGCCGGGGTCGCGGTCACGGTGTTGCCGTTGACCGATCTCTTCGTGATGGGCCGCGACCAGGACCACAACATCCGACGCGGCGTCGCCGACGCCAATTTTCTGGTCGAGCACGGCGTCAACTGCTCGCTGTCGACCAACAATGTGCTGAACCCGGTGACGCCCTATGGCGATTGCTCATTGATCCGCATGGCCAATCTGCACGCCAATGTGCTGCAGCGCGGCCGGCCGGAAGAGCTGCGCGAATGCTTTGCGATGCTGACCGAGCGCTCGGCGCGCCTGCTGAACCTAAAGGATTATGGTCTTGCGGTCGGCAACCCGGCCGACATCGTGATTATCGACGCCGAGAGCCCGGAGCAGGCGATCGCCCAAATCCGCCCGCCGCTCGCCGTCTGGAAGCGCGGCCGCCGCACCGTCCTCCGCCACCCCCCAGAACTCCTTCGCCCCGCCGGGTGAGAGGGCCCCACCTTCTCCTTGTGGCCAACCTGCGTAGACGTTTCGTATCGGTTCAGTAGCGCAGACACCTTCGAGTTACGGGGAGATCGGTTGGCTGTCGAGGGCTTCGCGGATGGCGCGCGCGAGGGTCTGCAGCTGATAGGGTTTGCGGACGATCGGCATGCCGGCTTCGAGCGTATGCCAAGCTTTGGCGTAGCCGCTGGTCAACAACACGGCGATGTCCGGATACATCTCTTTGAGCCGGCGCGCGAGATCGAGCCCGTCAATCTCCCCGGGCATCACGACATCGGTGAACACCAGGTCGATCCGCTCGCCCGAGCCGAGCAATTCGAGCGCCGCGGCGGCGGAATTGGCATGCAGTACGCGGTAGCCGAGCTGATCCAATAGCAGCCCGGCGACCTCCTGTACTTCGGGATTGTCCTCGACGACGAGAACCGTCTCGCGGCCGCGCGGCGGCTTGCCGTCGATCAATGGCTCTTCACTAAGCGGGCGCCGGCTGTGTGGCAGATAAATTGTCACAGTTGTTCCTTGGTTGACTTCGCTGGCAATCGTTACCGTCCCGCCCGATTGCCGCGTCAGGCCATAGACCTGCGACAAGCCCAGTCCGGTTCCCTTGTCGAGCTGCTTTGTCGTAAAAAACGGCTCGAACACCTTTGGCAGGATGTCGGGAGCGATGCCGCAACCGGTATCGGTAACGGTCAGAGCGACAAATTCGCCGCTGAGCCGGTCGGGGGTATCATCCGCCTGCAAATGCACGTTTTTGGCGCCGATCGTGATCATCCCGCCATCGGGCATCGCGTCGCGCGCGTTGACGACGAGATTGATCAACGCGAGTTCGAGTTCGTGGACATCGACAGCCACCGGCCAAACATTGCGCCCGACATCGATGACCAGCTCGATGTCGCCGCGGGCGGAGCTGGCGAGAAGATCGCGGAACGCCGCCAATCGCTGGCGCAGGCTGATCACCGTCGGGTTCAGCGACTGCCGGCGAGAGAACGCCAACAACTGCCGGGTCAGGGTCTCACCACGCGCGGCGGCGTTCTCGATCGCCTCGATCGCGCGCCGGTTGCGGGCATCGCCGACCCGCTCCTTAAGCAGATGCGCGTTGCCGCTGACCACCATGATCATGTTGTTGAAATCGTGCGCAATGCCGCCGGTCAGCTGGCCCAGCGCCTCCATTGTCTGGGCTTGTGCCAGCTGCTCCTGGGCGCGCCGCAATTTCGCTTCGGCCTCGCGGCGCTCGGTAATATCGCGGGTGATTTTTGCGAACCCGATCAGGGTTCCGTCCTCATCGCGGATCGCGTCGATGACGACGCTGGCAAAAAACAGCGAGCCGTCCTTGCGGACCCGCCAGCCTTCGGCCATGCAGGTTCCCGATTGGGTGGCCGTCGCTAGGGCTTTTTCGGGAATTCCGGCCGCGCGGTCTGCGACGGTATAGAAGGAGGAGAAAGGTTGGCCGACGATTTCGTGCTCGGCATACCCTTTGATCCGCTGCGCGCCGGCGTTCCATCCCGCCACAATCCCCTGCGGATCCAGCCGGACCAGCGCGTAATCGGTGACCGCCTCGCTAAATAGCCGGAATTGACGTTCGCTTTCGCGCAGCGCTTCGAGCGCTACCTTCTCGTTTGTTATATGGCGGCCAATGACATAGATAATCCCGTTGTCCGCCGCCAATGTCCAGCTGAGCCATCGCCACGAGCCATCCTTGTGCCGGAAGCGGTTCTCCATCCGCACCGTTGAGGCACCCTCGGCAAGCTGACGCCGCCCGGCCGTCGAATGCGCCTCGTCGTCCGGGTGCCTCAGCTCGCTGACATGCATCCGCTTGATCTCGTCCTCGCTCCAGCCGAGCAGACGGGTCCAGGCCGGATTGACACTGGTGAAATAGCCCTCGAAATTCGAGACGCCGAGCAGGTCCTCAGAGACCTGCCAGATGCGGTCGCGCTCACGTATGCGTTCGGCGATTTCTGCTTCGAGCCGGTCGTTTAAAACTCGTAAGGCTTCTTCTTTGCGGACGCGATCGGTGGTCTCGATGCAAGTCGCCAGGATCCCGCCAACGCCGTGTGGCGCGGTTTCGTCGGGGATCGGGCTATAGCTGATCGTAAAGCGCGCATCCTCGACCACGGCGCCATGGCGGCGGACGGTCCAAGGGTGATCCACGGCAAAAAAAGCGTCGCGCTCGCCCCGTAAAATCGCTTCATTAAGCGGCCCGAGCTCTGGGTAGATCTCCCACCACACCTCGCGCAATGGCCGGCCAAAGGCTTCGGGGTGCTTGTCGCCGAGGATCGGTCGATAGGCGTCGTTGTAAATCACGACAAGGTCCGGACCCCAGCGAATCGCCATCGGGAAACCCGAGGCCATAATCATCGCGACCGCGACGTTAAGGCTCTGCGGCCAACTAGCCCGGCTACCGAGCGATGTCGTCGACCAGTCCGTCTCGCGGAGCCGACGCGCCATCTCTTCAGGCGGCTCGGTGGGGCTAAAGCTTGTCATCGCGCCCGGTTGATGTCTGCTCCCGTACAGAAGCAGGCTGTAGGACACATTGGAACAGGCTTGATGTCCAGCTTCGTTATCTATGCTGGAATCTTGCTTCGCGGAGAAGCTGTGCTTCATTTTCAGGTCACGGCGGCATCTTCAGCAGCATCTTTCGACACAGTCAGCCGGTAACACTGACGGACGGCTGTTTGGTTCCGCTGGCAGGACCACATTCCGGCCCAACTTGCGACACGGTTCTGGCACGGTGCTTGCCCTGAAATACGATCTTAGTGATGGCGCGATCGAAGTTGACGGCTCGTAGGCTATGGCGCAATGCGACCCGTCGAGCGTTGCGCGGGTTCGAGCATTGGCGCGGGGGCAGGTCTGCTGCCGCAGGACGGCGCGCCAGCTGGTTTTATGCGGCGGGTTGGTTCAGTTGGATTACGGCGCCGGCGCTCGCCAGCGGCCGGGCGCCATTCGGGCTGCTGGTTGCGGTTACCGCCACCGGCACGTTGGCGATGCACATTCTGATCCCGGTATTGCCGCTCGCCGCGGTTGATCTCGGCGTATCGCGCGGCGCAATCCAGCAGGCGATCACGCTCTATCTGTTCGGCATCGCCGGCGGACAATTGCTTTACGGGCCGATCTCCGACCGCTTTGGCCGGCGGCCGACCCTGATCGTTTCGCTGGCGCTCTATATCGCGGCCGGCGTCATCGCCGGCATGGCGGCGACGCTCGGGACGTTGCTGATGGCGCGCGTCGTTCAGGCAGTCGGCGGCTGCGGCGGGTTGGTCTTGGGCCGGGCCATCGTGCGCGACAGCGCCGGGCCGGGCGAAGCGACCTCGCGCATGGCCTTGCTGACAATGGTGCAAAGCCTCGCACCCGGTGTCGGCCCGGCGGTTGGCGGATTTCTCGGCGCCTGGTTTGGCTGGCGGTCGATCTTTGTCATGCTGGTGGCGCTCGGCGCCGCCACGCTGGCGGGCGTTATCCTCTTGTTGCCGGAGACCGCGGCATCGCGCGGGTCGGGACGCATGCTCGGCAGCTATATTAGACTGCTGCGTTCGCGAATATTCTGCGGCTACATGTTTGGCGGCGCTTTTACCAGCACGACATTCTTTGCGTATTTGACCACCTCTCCGTTCATCTTCACGGATATGCTGCATCGGCCGGCGGCCGAGATCGGGCTCTACTATCTTGTGGTCATGGCCGGGGTGCCGGTCGGCAGTTTCAGTGCCAGCCGCCTTGTTCGGCGTGTGCGACCGGTCTTGCTGCTGCGGGTAACGAGTGCGGTGGCACTCGCCGGCGCTGCCCTGTTCTTTGTCGTCGCCGTGACCGGACACGTCACCGTCTTAACCGTGCTGGCGCCGATGATCCTGTTTTCGATCGGTGTGGGTGCGGCCTCGCCGGTCGCGATTACCGCGGCGATCAGCACCGACCCGCATATGATCGGCGCCGCCTCCGGGCTTTACGGTTTTATGCAGATGGCTAACGGGGCGCTGTGCACGCTGGCGGTCGGGCTCATTCCGGCGAACCCGGCACTGGCCGCCGCAGGCGTCTTGCTCGCTGGGCTTGTTCTCGGCCAATTCTTTTTTCTGCTGGCAACGCGCCCGGCTGCCGCGTAGTGGCCGCAGGTTTACGGGTAATGCCTCAGCGCCGCGATCAGGTTGCGGTTTCTGGTTGCGCTTGCGCCAACAGCGCGCAGACCTCGTCATCAGTCGTCTGCCCAAAATCTTCGTACCAGCGGCCGACCGCAAGGAACGGCGCGGGAGTCATGTAACAAACGATTTCATCGGCTTGTTTCTTGAATTCCTCGCAAATGTCGGGTGCTGCGGTCGGTACCGCGACAACGATGCGCGCGGGACCTGATTGACGCAGCGCCGTAATCGCCGCCCGCATCGTGGCGCCGGTCGCGAGCCCGTCATCGACCAGGATCACGGTGCGGCCGCTGAACTCGGGCGAGGTTCGGCCGCTGCGGTAGAGCTGCTCGCGGCGTGCCAATTCAGCCGTTTCCTTCGCCGCGACGGCGTCGATCTCCTCCGGCGCGATACCGAGCCTCGCGATCACATCGTCGTTGAGAACAAGCACGCCGCCGCTGGCGACCGCACCCATCGCCAACTCCTCATGTCCGGGCACGCCGAGCTTGCGGACGAGGAACACGTCGAGCGGCGCCGCCAACGCCCGCGCCACTTCGAAGGCGACCGGCACCCCGCCCCGCGGTAAGCCAAGCACAACGATATCCGGTTTGCCGGCATAGGTAGAGAGCTTTGCGGCGAGAAGCCGCCCGGCTTCCCTTCGGTCACGAAAGACCGTTTGTTCCATAGGATCTCCGTCGGAGCCCGCACCGTCACGATCTCGGGGCTTCCGACGGCAAACGGTATTGAATTCGCGCCGGCGTCAAATTGACTTGGATCAAGCACCTAATTTTGGCTGATAGCTTGGGGCGCTGGCGGGGCTACTGAGCCTCGCTCATTGCACCGTCATTTCGCCGAGATAGGCGTGGCGGATTTGTTCGTTCTGGCGCAGTTCGGCGGAGGGGCCGCTGAGCACGACCTGACCCGTCTGCAGGACATAGGCGCGATTCGCGATCGACAATGCCATGTTGGCGTTCTGCTCGACCATAAAGATCGTCGTGCCCTGCCGATTGATCTCGCGGATGATGTCGAAGACCTGCTCGACATAGGCCGGCGACAACCCCATCGACGGCTCGTCCATGCATAACAGCTTGGGATGCGCCATCAGCGCGCGGCCGATCGCGACCATCTGCTGCTCGCCGCCCGACAAGGTGCCGGCAAGCTGGCGTAGCCGCTCCTGAACGCGCGGGAACAGCGCGAAGACGCGTTCGAGGTCGGCGGCGAATTCGGGGCCGCGCGGCCGCGTGTAGGCGCCCATTTCGAGGTTCTCGTAGACTGTCATGCGCGGGAATAACCGCCGCGCTTCGAGCACCGGAGCGATGCCGCGCCGCACCCGCTCGGCGGTGCTGATGCCGCTCAACGATTGGCCCTCGTAAACAACCTCGCCGCGGCTCGGCCGCACGATCCCCATGATCGCCTTCATCGTGGTCGACTTGCCCGAGGCGTTGCCACCTAGCAGGCAGACGATCTCGCCGGTCTCGATCCGGTAATCGACCGATTTCAGGACATGGAGATCGCCGTAATGAGTGTCGACCGCCTTGAATTCGAGAAGCGGGGCGGTCACGCCGCAGCCGCGCTGCGCCCGAGATAGGCGCGGATGACTTCCTCGTCGCGGCGCACGACGTCGGGCGGCCCTTCGGCGATCTTCTCGCCATGGTCGAGCACGACGACATTGTCAGCGAGACTGACGACGACGTCGAGCTTGTGCTCGATCAGCACGATGGCCAGCCCGGAGTGGTGCAGGCTTTTGATCTGCTCGGCGAGTTCCAGGGTTTCCGCCGGGTTCATGCCGGCGGTCGGCTCGTCGAGCAGCAACAGCTTTGGCCGCGAGGCAAGCGCGCGGGCGATCTCGGTGCGCCGCCGATTGGCATAGGACAGGCTGGAGGCGACGTGCTCGGCGCGCGGCAGCAGCCGGTTGCCGAACAATGCCAGGATTTCGAGCGCACGCTCGCGCGCCGCTTCCTCCTCGCGGCGGGTGCGCGGCAATCGCAGCAACGCGCCGGCCGGTCCGGCATCGAGCCGCGCATGCATTCCGATCATCACGTTTTCGAGGACCGTCAGGTTCGGGAACAGACGGATGTTTTGAAAAGTGCGGGCGATGCCGGCTTCGAGCACGCGATGTGGCGGCAGTCGGCCGATCTCCCGACCGGCGAACCGCACCGAGCCGCTGTCGGGCGTAACCAGCCCGGTAACCGCATTAAACAGGGTCGATTTACCCGAGCCGTTGGGCCCGATCACCGCAACTACCGAATGATATGGCACGGTTAGCGCCGCCGCGCGCAACGCGACGAGCCCGCCAAAGCTGACGGTCAGACCGGAAATGTCGAGCAGCGGGCCGGTTTGGCCCCGGTCTTCGCCGCCGCCCCGGTCTTCGCCGCCAAAAGCCTGCAGCGCGCGAAAGCCGCCGCGCTCCACCTGCGCCGATTGCTGATCGAGGCTCAGCGCCGGCATTCGCCGGGTCGCCGGGATCAACCCTTCGCGGCGATAAAGCATCATAAAGACCAGGATCAGCCCGAATATCAGCTCGATCGACGAGGCCAACTCGATCCGTTGTAGCCACGCGACATTGATCAGGCGGCCCAGCGCGTGCAGCCATTGCGACAGATCTTGCAAAAACCATGATTGCAGCATCTGCAGTATCAGGGCGCCGACAACGACGCCCCAAACGCTGCCGATCCCGCCGAAGACGATCATGACAAGGATCATGACCGAGACCGGGAACATGAACATCTCGGGTGTCGCGGTCTGCAATTTCGCGACATAAAGGGTGCCGGTAGCGCCGGCAAAGGCGGCGCCGATCGCAAACGCCAGCAATTTGAAACGGACGCGGTTTACCCCCATTGCCGCGGCGGCGATCTCGTCCTCGCGGATCGCCATCCAGGCGCGGCCGATGCGTGAATCCTTGAGCCGCAAGCTGGTGACGATCAGCAATGCCACGAGCGCCACGCCGACATAATAGTAGGGTGTGGCGCTGACCCCGAAGGTGTAGCCGAACAGCTGCGGTGCGGCGACCCCGTTCAGCCCCATCGCACCATTGGTGACGCTCGGGATGTTGCGCGCGACGATCGGCACGATCTCGCCAAAACCCAAAGTGACGATCGCCAGGTAATCGCCTTTGAGCCGCAAGGTTGGGGCGCCGAACAGCACTCCGAAAAACGCGGCGATCGATCGCCGAGATCGGCAGCATCAGCCAGAACGACACCTGAAAATGAACCACGTCGCCGCCGCTCGCTCCGGGCATCCGGGCGACGAGGTCGAGCCAGCGAAACGGCTCCCAAAAACTCGACCATTCCGGCTGCAGCTGGAACGAGGCAGCGGCGCCATAGGCGTAGGCGCCGATCGCGAAGAAAGCGGCGTAGCCGAGATCGAGCAGGCCGGCAAATCCGACGACAATGTTGAGGCCCAGCGCCAACGCCGCGAAAGCGAGCGCATTTGCAGCAGAATCGATGTCGGCATCGTTGCCGTGCACAATCGGAAACAGAAGAGCCGCAGCAGCCACGAGGAAAATCGCGACATGCGACCGGGCTCGCGGCGAGACGCCGGCGAAGCTTGGGAGGGCGGTCGCTAGCGCCCGCGGCCCCGCCCGAAGGATTTTTGTTGCGGCGGGCTGCTTGTCCACCTCCGCCATTTTACGATTTGGTCGGTGTGGCGCGGCCGAAGAGCCCGGCCGGGACGAATACGAGAACAAGCACAAGGATCGAGAAAATGATCACATCGGTCCAGCGCACCGCGATCAGCTGACCGCCCAAAGTCTCGATCAGCCCGATCAACAGGCCGCCGACCATCGCACCCGGAATGCTGCCGATGCCGCCGAGCACGGCGGCTGTGAAAGCGCGCAGCCCGGCCGAGTAGCCGATGATGAAGCTGGTGTAGTTGTAATAAAGACCAAAGATCAGCGCCGCCGCGCCCGCCAGCGCTGAGCCCAGGAAAAAGGCGGTGACGATCACGCGGTCGACATTGACCCCCATCATCCGCGCCGCCTCGGCATCTTGCGCCGTGGCGCGCATCGCCTTCCCCAGGCGCGTGCGATTGACGAAGAGATGCAGGCCGACCATCAATGCCAGAGAGGTTCCCCAGATCAGCAGCTCCTTGAGCTGAACCACCACCTCACCGAGTTGCCAACGCATGACCGGCAGCGGGTTCGGGTAGTTCTGCGAGCCGGCGCCGACGGTCAGCAGGATAATGTTAAACAAGATGTAGGAGACGCCGATCGTCGTGATCATCGCGGCGGTGCCGCGCACGCCGCGCAGTGGGCGCAGCGACAGGCGCTCGATGACGACCCCGATAATGCCCGCCGCCGTCATCGTCACGATGAATGCAAAGCCCAGCGATCCGGCCAACGCCAATCCGGTCAGAACTTGGCTCTGCCCCGAGATGCCGAGCAACTGCAACGCCCACATGCCGATAAAAGACGCCACCATAAAGACGTTGAAGTGGGCGAAGTTGATCAGCTCGAGGATGCCATAGACCAGCGTAAAACCGAGCGCTAGCAACGCATACATCGCGCCCAAGCTCAGCCCGTTGACGACTTGCTGCAGTAATACTGCGGAGTCGGTCATAGCGCTGCCGCGATCCGGTTCATGACGCGATCATCTTTGGGTAGTTTGCGTTCAAGTGCTTGCCGGCGCGACACCCATATACTTGTATTGGTGCAGAACGTCGTCGAGCGGGTATTTGTTGTTCCGTGAGATCTGGAATACGCTGATCACCTTGTTTGCGACATCGCCGTTGGCGTCAAAGCTGATCTCGCCCTGTAAGGTCTTCACGTGCGATTGCTGGATGGCGTCGCGTACCGCAGCGCGGGTAACTTCCTTGCCCGAAGCCGCAACTCGTTTGATCGCGTCGATGATCACAAGCGCTGCATCGTAAGCGGTGATCGAGTAATTGTCGGGTTGCTGGCCGTATTTCTTGACAAACCGCTCGATAGTCGGCGCGGCATCGGGATTTTCGAGCACATTTGGCGCCGCTATTGTCGCGTACCATCCCTGAGCCGCCGGGAAATTCGCACCCTTCAGAATCTCGGCGCCATAAACGCCGTCACCGCCGGCCTTGATTACATTCGGGATGATGTCGTAAGCTTGCTTCATCAGCTTGACGCCGGCCTGCGCTACTCCGCCATAATAGATCGCTTCAGGATTCAGCGACTTTATCTTGGTCAGTGTCGTCGTATAGTCGGCTTCTTTCGGGTTTAGCTGATCACGGCCGAGCACATTGATGTCGCGTTTTTTGGCTTGCGCCTGAAACGCGTCGGCGAGCCCGACACCGTAAGCGCCACTGTCATCGAGTATATAGACCGACTTTACCTTCAGTGTATCGGCCATGTAGTTCGCCATGTTCGGCCCTTGGAAGGCATCGGTGGTCACGGTGCGAAAATAGATCGCTTTGCCGGCTGGCCGGTATTGCGCGGCAAATTTCGGATTGGTGATGTCGGGGTTGGTCGAGCTTGGCGTCACCGTCGCGAGACCGCCTTGGCTGAGGATCGGCGACATCGCCTTGCCCGAGCCGCTCATCTGCGGGCCGATTGCTGCGACCACCGAATTGTCCGAGACCATTTTGCGCGCATTCGTCGCGGCTTGGGCCGGATCGTATTGACCGGCGGTGGCCGTCCCGTCGTCGAGCTGCAGCACCTCGATTTTGTAGCCGCTCACCCCGCCGGCGGCGTTGGCCTCGTCGATCGCCAACATCGCGCCGTCTTTGATCAGCTCGGCATCGTGCGCGTCGGCGCCGGTAAAGGGCAGATTGATGCCGACCTTGACCGATTTGTCAGCGGCAAAGACTCGGCCGACGCGGCTGGCAAGCGCGCCGACGAGGGCGGTTCCCGACAGGCTGATGATTATCGAACGGCGCGACAGCATCTCCGACTCCCCTTTGAAACTTCAGCTCTAACCATAGCAATCACCGTGCCGATAACGGCTTGGCTGGCGCGGGAAGTTACACGATCTCGCGCCGTTGTTCAGCTTTCTCCATCACGTCATTCCGAGAGCAATGAACCGGCGGTCACCACGAGGCATTGCCCGCCAACGAACTGGCGCGGCGCAATCCCGTCAGTAGCCGCAAATTCGTGACGCGGAGCTGTGAACCGATGCGCTGTAAATAACCTGCTTATCGCTATAAATGCATGTATTAAGTAAGCCGGAATCTACCAGTTACTTGTAGAATGGATGGCCAGCATAGCCGCGCGAGGTGGTTGACAGACTGAGGCAACTACTGACGTTTGCGGCTGGCATGCGGTTTAGAATCGTGATTGACTAAACCGCGTATCAAGCGGTTTGACCCGGCCAGTTTTAGCTGGGTCCGGTCGGCAAGAATCGCTGCCGCCTGTGTTGTGAACGATGGAGGAGATAATAAAATGGGGTACAGCCTCGAACAGTTCTCCGCGGAGTGTCGCCGCATCCTCAAGCAAGATCCGGGTGTCGAAGGGCGCAAGCAAGTGTGCGCGCTGGTCCGCGATGTATTGAAGGATGACGAATTCGTCGCCGCGAATCTCGGCGACGACGTGCCGGCGCGCAAGGTATTGTACGAAGATCCCGAACTCGGCTTCTGCATCCTCGGCCACGTCAACCACGGCGCCAACGAGAGTAAGCCGCACGATCACGGCCCATCATGGGCGATCTACGGCCAGGCTCGCGGCATGACCATCATGACCGATTACGAGCCGGTGGCGCGACCGGGCGAGGGCAAGCCGGGAAAGGCGCGGCCGATCAAGGACTACACTCTGACCCCCGGCATGGCCTATCTCTACAACGAAGGCGATCTGCATTCGCCGCGGCGCGAAGGCACGACGCGGCTGATCCGGATCGAAGGCAAGAACATGGAAAAGATTCAGCGCTTTCCCTACGAGCGCGTCGCTTAGCCGCGCTCAGCAACCGGTTTGAGATCACGGGCGGCTGCCGACCGACAGTCGGAGCCGCCTGAATAAGCGCGGCGATCTACCCAGGTTTGAGATCACGGCTGCGCCGCGGCGCGCCCGAGAAAATCGGCGCAGCGCTGCTCGATCGCGGGTTCTGCGGCGAAGAAATCATCGAGCAGGTCGAGCCCAGCCGTTGGGCGTTGCGTTAGGAAGCCTATACCACGCTGGTGGGCGATGTCGGCGAGGCGATCGGCGACATCGCTGCGGCCGGTAAAGATGATGCCTTCGACCCCGGCACGGATGGCGGCGAGCGCTGTCCCCGGCTGGTCACCACAATCGAGCAAGGCGGTGAAAACCGCCTCCGGCACTGCATTCGCCGCCGCTTCGACGAGCGCCTTAAACCAGCCGGCGCCCGCATAAATTCCGGCATTCGTCGCGCTAAGAAGGACCACGGGCCGTGCGGCATTTGCCGCAGCTTTGAGCGCGCCGAGCGCCTGCGCGAGCGTATAGACGACGATGACGGCCGCGCCGAAACCGTCGCCTCCCGTTCGCGGCGGCGGTGCTTCGTCTTCCCTTATTGGCGCTGCTCCGCGTGGGGCGTCAGGCCGGCCAGCGTCGCCTTAATCATCTACCGGAAGACAGGTGCGGCGGCTTTACTAGTGCATTTGGCCGAATAACGCCGCGACCTCGACCATGCGGTTCGAGAAGCCCCATTCATTGTCGTACCACGCCAGCACCCGCACAAAGCGCTTGTCGATGACCTGGGTCTGGGTCACGTCAAAGGTCGAGCTGTGCGAGTCGTGGTTGAAATCGATCGACACGGTCGGCGCCTTGTTGATCCCGATAATGCCCTTCAGCCGGTTCGATTTCGCCGCGTCTTCCATCATCCCGTTGACCTCGTCGGGCGAGGTTTCGCGCGCGGCATCAAATTTGAAATCGATCAGCGAGACATTCGCGGTCGGGACCCGGATCGCGGTGCCGTCGAGCTTTCCCTTGAGATCGGGCAGGACCTGCCCGACCGCCCGTGCGGCGCCGGTCGAGGTCGGGATCAGCGACATTGCTGCGGCGCGCGCCCGGCGCAAATCGGAATGCAACGTGTCGACGGTGTTCTGGTCGCCGGTATAGGCGTGGATCGTCGTCATATAGCCGCGCTCGATGCCGACGCCTTTGTGCAGGACGTAGGCGACCGGAGCCAGGCAGTTGGTTGTACACGACGCGTTTGAGATGACCTGATGCGCCGGTTTCAGTTCGTCGTGATTGACGCCCATTACGACCGTCAGATCGGCGCCGTCGGCCGGAGCCGAGACGATGACTTTTTTGGCGCCGGCTTCGAGGTGCTTCGCCGCGGCCTCGCGCTTTGTAAAAATTCCGGTGCATTCGAGGGCGACATCGACGCCAAGCTTGGCCCAGGGCAATTTCGCGGGATCGCGCTCGGCGGTGACCGTGATCTTGCCGCGCCCGATATCCATCCAGCCATCGCCGGTCGTGATCTCGCCCGGGAAGCGGCCGTGAACGCTGTCGTAGCGCAGCAGATGTGCGTTGGTGTCGACCGGGCCCAGATCGTTGATGCCGACCACCTCGATATCCTCGCGTCGGCTCTCATAGGCCGCGCGCAACACCAGGCGGCCGATGCGGCCGAAACCGTTGATCGCAACACGTACCGTCATCGTTCGCTCCTCCGCAGAATTTTATCAAATCTATAGGAGCGAGCGCGCCGCTTCAGCAACCTTTTCGGGCGTAATGCCAAAATGCTTGTAAAGCGCCTCGCCCGGGGCCGAGGCGCCAAACCCGTGCATGCCGACAAACGCGCCATGTGGCCCGAGCCAGCGATGCCAGCCGAATTCGACGGCGGCCTCGACAGCGACCCGCGGTGCCGACGCCGAGCACCTGGTCACGATATTGCGGGGACTGGGCCTCGAACAATTCCCAGCACGGCATCGACACGACAGCGGCGCGCACCCCGGACTTCGCGAGAAGTTCGCGCGCTTCGATCGCGATCGACACTTCCGATCCGGTCGCGAGCAGGGTCACCTGTCGCGCGCCCTCGGCCTCGGCCAGTACATAGGCGCCATATGCCGAGCGGTTTTCGGCGCTCGGTGTCGTGCCGCAACAGCGGCAAGGATTGCCGGGTCAATGCCAGCAACGCCGGCGCGTTGCGGCGGTGCAGAGCCAGTGCCCAGCATTCGGCGGTCTCGATCGGGTCGGCCGGCCGGTAGACGCAGAGGCCGGGGATCGCGCGCAATGCCGCCAGATGCTCGACCGGCTGATGCGTCGGCCCGTCCTCGCCGAGCCCGATCGAATCGTGCGTCATTACGTAGACGACACCGGCCCCCATAAACGCCGAGAGGCGGATCGCGGGTCGGGCATAATCGGAAAAGGTCAGAAAGGTCCCGCCATACGGGATCAGCCCGCCATGCACCGCGATCCCGTTCATCGCCGCCGCCATGCCGAGCTCGCGCACGCCCCAATGGATGTAACGGCCCGAATAATCGCCGGGCCGCACCTCCTTCAGATCCTTGGCGCGGGTGTTGTTCGACGGGGTCAGATCGGCTGAACCGCCGACCAGCTCGGGCACGACCCGGGTCAATGTGTCGAGCACCGTGCCCGAAGCCTGACGGGTTGCAATCTTGGCGTTCGCCTTACGAAACTCATTGCAGACTTCGGTGATCGCCTGGTCGAAGCCGGAGGGCAATTCGCGGGCTTGGCGGCGCAGGAATTCCCGGCGCTTCTCCTCCGGTTGCGCCTGCAGCCGCGCCTCCCAGGCCTGGCGGACAGCGGCGCCGCGCGCACCGGCCGCGCGCCAGGCTGCGAGGACATCGTCGGGCACCACAAACGGCGGATAATTCCAGCCGAGCCGTTCGCGCGCCCCAGCGATTTCAGCAGCGCCGAGCGCGCTGCCATGCGCCGCCGCGGTGCCGGCCTTGGTCGGCGCGCCAAAGGCGATCACCGTGCGGCAGGCGATCAGGCTCGGCCGATCGCTGTTATGGGCGCGCTCGATCGCGGCGGCGATCGCATCGGTGTCGTGGCCGTCGATCCGCTCGGCAGCCCAGCCATGCGCACGAAACCGCTCGACCTGGTCGTCCGACACCGCGAGGCTGGTCGGCCCGTCGATCGAGATCGAGTTGTCGTCGTAAAGGACGATCAGCTTGTTGAGCCGCAAATGCCCGGCGATCGACAATGCCTCGTGGCTGATCCCCTCCATCAGGCAGCCATCGCCGCAAAAGACGTAAGTGTAATGATCGACGATGTCGCTGCCGAATTGCGCCGCCAGCATGCGCTCGGCGAGCGCCATGCCGACCGAATTTGCCAACCCCTGGCCGAGCGGCCCGGTCGTCGTCTCGATGCCGGTCGCGTGACCGCGCTCGGGATGCCCGGCGGTGCGGCTGCCGAGCTGGCGGAAATGCTCGATCTCGTCGAGCGTCATGTCGGGATAGCCGGTCAGGTAGAGGAGCCCGTAAAGCAGCATCGAGCCGTGCCCGTTCGACAACACAAAGCGGTCGCGGTCCGGCCAGTCGGGGGCGTGCGGGTCAAATCGCAGGTATTTTGTAAACAGCACTGTGGCGATGTCGGCCATCCCCATCGGCATGCCGGGATGCCCTGAGTTGGCTTTTTCGACGGCGTCCATCGCCAATGCCCGCAACGCGTCGGCCATGTGACGGAGTTTCGGGTCCCGAGGCGCGGGGAGCGGAGTAGGGGAGGGGGCAGCGCTGGTCATCCCGGCAAGATAGTGACCGCCCCCGCCGGAGCCAAGCTCTCCACGCCCGGCCAACTTTGGCACGGTCCCGAGGGCATTGCGGGATTTGTTGATGGTATCGACCTGCGTCGAGTGGAAGAGGTGCGGCTTGCCGACTGCTGGCGCAACGGGATCGAGGTGCACCTAAAACCCGGCGCTGGCGACCTCGATTTCGCGGACATGTTCCGCCGCATCGAAGGTAAAGGGTCCGTCGGCCACTACATGAATGCATTCGGCTGGGCCAAGGACATGCTGACGGGCCGGGACGACCTGGGCCGCATCGCCGCCCGAATAGGCGTCACCTAACCGATAAGAGCCCACCGGCTCATGCAACACTCTATTCGGTTGGCGCCGATCGCCGCAATTGGAGACACCCTATTCGCTGCGGCTTCAGGTTTCTAAACCATTGCATGCAGTACTGCCGTGTCGGTAGGGGCTTCGATCGCGTCGATCCACGTCCTGAACCACAGTTCGAGCATCAACGCGGCCCAAAGTCGGTTCTGATGATCGAACTGGTACGCGCAGTGCTCGTCGAGTAATCGGCGCATATATTCGGGTCGAAACAATTGCCGCTGGCAAGCACGCTGCGACAGCAAGATGTCATAGGCCATGTCCTTGAGTTCAACTCGAAACCAACGGTCGATCGGGCATCCGAACCCGCGCTTTGCCCGGTATAGGATTTCACGCGGCAGATACGGCTCCAGCGCCGACTTGAATAGTGCTTTCAATGCCCCGCGCTTCATCCTGACTGCTGTGGGTATTGCTGCCGCCCACTCGATCAGCTCGTGATCGAGCAAAGGCGAGCGCGCCTCCAGCCCGTGCGCCATTCCGGCAACATCGATCTTCACCATCAGATCATCGGGCAGATAGGTATGGATGTCGGCACGATTGGCGCCGTCCACCAGGCCATCGGCTTCGTCGAAATAGGGCGACAACAACGCCGCGACCGAGCGGCCCAGATAGCCGTTCATCGCCTCGCCGTAACCCTCGGCTTTATCGCCGTCGCCAAAGAATCCGAGAGTCGGAAGATAACGCTGCGCCGGGGCGGACGCCGACGCCGTCAGCGCGTTGCGGATCTGGCGAAGCTTCAGCCGGCGTTGCAATCGCGACGGCGCCAACCCGATCAGTTGCGCCAGGCTGGCCCGGGCGGCTTTGGGTAAAAGATCAAGCTGCGCCAGCCAGTGCATCGCTTTGTACCGGCCATAGCCGAGAAAGGACTCGTCACCGCCATCGCCGGTCAACGCCACGGTCACATGGCGGCGCGCCATCTCCGAGACATACCAGGTTGGGACCGCAGACGGATCGGCAAACGGCTCGCCGTAATGCCATACGAGACGCGGCAATACCGCCACCGCATCGGGTTCCACCACCAGTTCGTGATGTTCCGTGCTGTAGCGTTGCGCAATCATGCGGGCGTAACGCGATTCGTCAAATCGCTTATCGGCAAAGCCGATCGAAAAAGTCTTGACTGGTCCGCCGCCTGCCTGCGCCATCATCGCGACGACAGCAGATGAATCGACACCGCCCGATAGAAACGCGCCGAGCGGCACATCGGAAATCAGCCGCAGCCGAACCGCCTCCTGAAGTTGCTCGATCAATTCACCGCGCAGCTGCGCCGGCGTGCGGCGATCCGAGCGTGGTTCAGGAGAACGCGGCAGGTCCCAGTACCGCTCCAGTTTGGGGTCGCCGAGGCTGCCGTCTTCCTCGACCGAGACGACGAGATAATGTGCACTCGGTAATTTGCTGATACCGGCGAAAGCGGTCCGCGGCGCCGGCGTGTATTGCAATGTCAGAAAATAATCGATCGCACCGAGATCCGGCTCGCGGAGAATGTCAGGCCAGGCGAACAGCGCCTTGATCTCCGAACCGAAAACCAGTCCGGATCGTGTCCGCGCCCAATAGAGCGGCTTTTTGCCGAGGCGATCACGCGCCAAGATGAGCTGGCGGGTGCGTCGATCCCATAACCCAAAGGCGAACATTCCGCGCAGCCGGGAAAAAATCCGTGGGCCCCAGGCATGCCAGCCATTGACGACGACTTCCGTGTCGGTATGGCTTCGGAACCGATAACCCAGCGCCGTCAGGTCGCGCCGGATTTCCGCAAAGTTGTAAATCTCGCCGTTATAGGTGATCCACACGCTGCCATCGGCGCTCGCCATTGGCTGATGCCCGGCAGGTGAAACATCGATAATCGATAGACGCGCATGGGCAAGTCCGGCGATGCCATCGGTCCACACGCCCTCGTCATCAGGGCCGCGATGCCGTAACGGCGCGATCATGCGCCAGAGCCTGGTTTGCAGCTCGGCTATTGGCGATGCCGGGCCGCAGCTCACAAAACCCGCGATCCCGCACATCGTGTTTGTCTCTCAAAGAGAATGCAGAGCCCGGTGCCGCTCACTCCGACGTCGGGCTTGCCTATATCCGCTCTAGGGTTCCTCTAATGGCGACGATCCAGCCTCGGCAAGGGTCTTGATCATCTCGAGAAATTGCTGACGAGCGCGGAGATCCGGGATCGCATAATACAACCGGATGAACTCGATCGTCTCAGGCCGCTGCAGGTATTCACGCCAGCGCTGATCCTCCGGGCTGATTTCCGCATCGTCCGGGCGCAAATCGCCAAAAAAATAGGAGATCGGGACCCCTAAAATCTCGGCCATCGCCGATAGACGCGACGCGCTAACGCGATTGGCGCCGCCCTCGTATTTTTGCACCTGCTGAAAGGTCAGGCCGAGCGCATTCGCCAATGTCTCTTGGTTCATCCCGAGCAGCAAGCGGCGCATCCTGATACGATTGCCGACATGGACGTCGATCGGGTTCGGAACTCCGGTGCCACGCCCATATCGCGCGGCGGCCGTCTTCGGCTCGTCATTCGATTTTGCCGCAGTCTTCAAGCTTCCCCCCGTCGCACCCGACGCTCCCAATTAGCATCCGGCTCGTTTAATACGCAAGCGCCATTCGGCAATTCGCGCTTAAATGCGAGCGTACGATGCGCCAGACATAAACAGAGGTTGAATAACAGCGGCTAGGACCGCTTCATGGCTCTCCGTCGACCAATAGCGGGCTTATTCCCCTTTGCGGTTGGAGCGATCGTCATATCCGCGTCTGCTGCTGAAAAACATCAGCGCCATCAGCCCGAACGCCGAGCGCGAGGGTCACAGCGATGCCGAAGCCTAAGGCAAGCCAACCGGCAACGCTGATCTCGGACGCGCCGAGATCGTTCCAGAAGTTTGCAATCACGATTGCGACTGCGGCGACGGCAGTCATCGCGATCGCGACGGCGATCCATGTCGATGTTGAGCGCATCGCCCTCTCCCGCGCCACGCCGAGGAGGCGTCCAAGCAATGGCCTCGGCGGCTGTAATTATGTCGTCACCGAGCCGGCTTTGCGCAAATCCTCGATAAAGCGCAACGTCTCGGCGTGGCGGGTCTCCTCGTCCGGCGCTCTCAGCAAGGCCGATGGGTGGATCGTGGCAAGCGCATAGGGGGCGAACGGCGAGGGGACAAACCTGCCGCGATCTCGCGTCACGCGAAACATTTTGCCGAACAGCCCTTGCGCAGCCGTCGCTCCAAGCGCCACCAGCACGCTCGGTCGCACGGCGCGGATTTCGGCTTCGAGCCAGGGCAAACACGCGGCGATTTCAACTGCCCCGGGCTTGCTGTGGATACGACGCTTGCCGCGCGGAACCCATTTGAAATGCTTTACGATGTTGGTTACCCACACGCGCGACCGGTCGATCCCCGCCTCGACGAGGCAGCGGTCCAGCAGTTTGCCGGCAGGGCCGACAAACGGATGCCCGGCGAGATCTTCGGCATCGCCCGGCTGTTCGCCGACCAACATGATTTGCGCCCTGGCGGGCCCTTCGCCGAAGACGGTTTGCGTCGCGTTGAGGTAGAGATGGCATGCCGTGCATTCGGCGGCGGCCGCGCGCAGATCGTCGACGGTCGGCTCCTCCGCAGAAATCGGCTCCGAGGTGTTGTGGGTTTCTCCCCGGGTGTTCACGAATGGCCTCCGATTTCGCGCCGATGATCGAGTAAACGCGCGTAAACGGGTTTTTGCCCGCAAATCCGGTACGATTGCCGGGAATGGCGCGAAAGCCGCTTACTCCCAACTGCCACACATGGCAAAGTGCCGCCCGCCCGCCCTCCGACGGAGAACATGATGCCAACTGAGAGCCAACATCCTGAAACCCTTGTACTCCATGCGGGGTATCGCAGCGATCCGACAACCAACGCGGTCGCGGTGCCGATCTATCAGACGACGAGCTATCAATTCCGCGATACACAACATGCAGCCGATCTTTTCGGGTTGGCGGAACTCGGCAACATCTACACGCGGATCATGAATCCGACCAATGCCGTGCTTGAGGAGCGGATCGCCGCTCTCGAAGGCGGCGTCGCGGCTTTGACGCTGGCCTCGGGGCAGGCCGCGTCGCTGTTCTCAGTTCAGAACATCTGCCAGGCTGGCGACAATTTCGTCAGCTCCACCGACCTTTACGGCGGCACCTGGAACCTGTTCCTAAACACGATGATGAAGACGATGGGAATGGAGGTTCGATTTGTCGATCCGGCCGATCCCGAGAATTTTCGGCGCGCCACCGACGCCCGCACCCGCTGCTACTACGCCGAGACCCTCCCCAATCCGAAGCTCGAAGTCTTCCCGATCGCGGAAGTTGCCAAGATCGGGCGCGAACTCGGCGTCCCGCTGATTGTCGACAATACCGCCGCTCCGGTGCTTTGCCGGCCCCTGGAGCACGGCGCCGCGGTGGTCATGCACTCGACCACCAAATACATCGGCGGTCATGGCAATTCGATCGGCGGAATCGTCGTTGACGGCGGAAATTTCGATTGGGAAAAGCACGCGGCCCGCTTCCCGCTGTTGAACCAGCCGGACCCGAGTTATCACGGTGCGGTGTGGACGCAGGCATCAAAGCCGCTCGGGCCGATCGCCTATATTCTCAAGATGCGGGTCACCCTGCTGCGTGACCTCGGGGCGCCGATGAGCCCGTTCAACGCGTTCCTGTTCTTGCAAGGGCTGGAAACCTTGCCGTTGCGCATGCGCGCACACTCCTCGAATGCCATAGCTGCGGCAAAATTCTTGTCCGAGCACCCCAAAGTCACCCGCGTCATTCATCCAAGTGTGATGAGCGGCGAGGCCCGGCGCCGTGCCGATGCCTATCTGAAGGGCGGGTATGGCGGTCTGCTTGGCTTTGAGCTGAAGGGCGGGCGCGAGGCCGGACGGCGTTTTATCGACGGGCTGCAGATGTTTTATCATGTGGCTAATATCGGCGATGCGCGCAGCCTGGCGATTCACCCGGCCTCGACGACTCACTCCCAGCTGTCGCCTGAAGAGCAGGAGCAGACCGGGGTCACCGACAATTACGTGCGACTGTCGATCGGCATCGAGCACCCGGACGACATTCTCGCCGACCTGAAGCAGGCGCTTGACGCCGCCTGACCGACCCGCCGATCCCGACGCTGCCAGGGTGAGCACCGGCGAAATTCTGCTCGCCCTGCCGCTTCCGATCGACTTAGCGCTGACGGTCGCCAGTCACGGCTGGGCCTATTTGGCCCCCTGGATTTGGGACCCCGAAAACGGCGTCCTCGCCCGCCGCGAGCGAATTGATGGCGATATCGGCGAGGTCGCGGCAGAGCAGCGCGATCCCACGACGATCGTTATTCGTTACCGCGGCTTCCCGGCCTCGGCGGAGTCAGAAATCACCAGTCGTGTGCGTCGGTGGCTGTCGGCGGATTGGGACCCGGCCGAAGCGATCGCCGTGCTTGGCGAGGATGGCGCGCTGATCCGGCGCGGCGGCGGGCGGATTTTGCGCTGCTCGTCGTTCTACGAGGATTTCGTCAAGACCGTGCTGACGATCAACACCGCTTGGTCCTCGACCTGCCGGATGGCGGCAGCTCTTGTCGCCGAGCCTGGCGGTGGTGCGTTTCCGCTGCCCGACGCGATCCTCGAATACGGCGAGGCTCTGCTTCGCGAACGCGCCAAACTGGGGTTTCGCGCGCCGACGGTTGTCTCGGCAACCCGCCGCATGCTGCAAGATGGCGTCATCGATCGAAACGGCAATGGCCGGCCCGAATACGACTATCTTATCAGCCTCAAGGGCATCGGTCCTTATGCCGCCGCCCATTGCCGTCTTCTGCTGCACGATTTCAGCCGGATCCCGGTCGATACGGTGGTAATGGCGTATCTGCGGGACCGCCACGCCAGCGATCCCGAAACCTTTACTGTGAACCGAGCCGCCTGGGGTAACTATTTGGCGCTCGGCTATCGCCTGGCCCGTCTGCAGGACAAGCTCGACAGCGCGACTCCTCCCGAGACCTCTGAGAGCCCGGCATCAACCTCCATCGATACAAACTTGCAAGGCTGAGAGCTGGTTCACACGCGCGGGCTGCGCGGCTGGTATAGCGTCATCTGATTGACGGCCGCCAATTGCCCAGCGCCGCGATAGACTAGAATTTGCTTCACTCGAGCGAGCGGGGGCGGATTGGAATCATCGAGCCGATCCGCTAGGGTTAAAAGCCGGCCAGTTGACATCGGGGGACCAGGCTGTCCGGCTTTGGTGGGGGCATCAATGAAAATAATGTTTCGGGTCGCGCGGCTTCTCCTTCCGGCTATTGTCTCAGCCGCGGTATGTCTTCCAAGCACCCTGGTTCGGGCTCAAATCATTGATGAGGCCCGTCAAGCGGGACGCTCGGCCCAATCGCTGCCCCCGGCGGATGAAGATTACTTTCACGCGATGGATGGCGGGATCCCGCTGACCCCCGACGAGGTCAAGGGCCGCAACATGTGGATCGTCTGGACCGGCGGCAATGACCGCCTGTGGGATAAGCTGACTAATCTGACGTTTGGTTCGTTCGACCTTCTTAAAATCCTGTCGTCAACTCCGGGGCTCAAATATAGCCGCGACAACCGGTGGAGCTATCTCGGCCTCGTCAACGAACCCTGCTTTACCAAGCCGACCGGCCCCGATCCCAAACATTACGGGCTCTGGCTCGACCAACGCGACTCGAACTGCCCGCCCGATCCGTTTGCCAATGCGCAAAAATATCCCGGTGTTGCAGTCGGTGCGCGCGGCAAAAACATCCCTGCGGGATCGTATTATGGCGAACCCACCGGCATCCTCGGGCTGCGCCTGTTTCCCAATCCCGCGTTTGATGAAGCCGCGGCAAAGCGCTGGGATCCGCAACGTTATTACAACGATCCGAGCTATTACCTGCGCAAAGATCTGGTGCGGCCGTACCGCGTTGGGATGTCCTGCGGCTTTTGCCACATCAGCGCCAATCCGGAGAAGCCGCCGGCTAATCCCGAAACGCCGCAATTCGAGAGCCTGAGCTCGACCGCCGGCGCGCAATATTTCTGGGTCGATCGCATCCTGGCGTGGAACGCCGATCCGTCAAATTTCCTGTTCCAGGTGTTGCATACCGCGCGGCCGGGGTCGCTCGACACCTCATTGGTCTCGACTGACAACATTAACAATCCGCGCACGATGAACGCGATCTACAATGTCTTGCCGCGCCTGGATGTCGCCAAAAAGCTCGGCCGCGAAATGCTGGGTCCCGACAATCTCGCCAACAAGCAGTTCAACGATTTTGTCAGCTCCGGCCCATTGACCCAATTCTTTCAACCGCCCAATACGGTGTGGACGCCACATGTACTGAAGGACGGCTCCGATTCGGTCGGCGTGCTCGGCGCGTTAAACCGGGTCTATCTGAATATCGGGCTGTTCAGCGAGGACTGGCTGCGCCATTTCAATCCCATTTTGGGGGGCAAGCCGGTAACACCGATCCAGATCACGACGGCGCGGGCGAATTCGGCCTATTGGGACGCGACCGAGCTGCAGACGCCCGATATGGCGTTGTTCCTGCTAAAGGCATCCTATCCGCACAAGCTCGCAAATGCGCCCGGCGGCAGCGCCTATCTGAACGATCCGCCAGCTGATGGTGCAACAGGGCAAAGCGGTGTTTGCCGACAATTGCGCAGCCTGCCATTCGAGCAAAGCGCCCCCGCCACCGGCCAACGCCGATTTCGGCAACTGCATCGGACCGCATTATCTCGAATGCTGGAACCGCTATTGGGCATGGGTGCAGACCGACGATTTCCGCACCAAGATGCGTCCGATTGTCGAAGCCGCCGGATTTCCTCGACGGCAATTATCTGTCGAACGACGCTCGCATACCGGTGACGTTGTTGCAGACCAATGCTTGCAGTCCACTGGCGACCAACGCCATTGGCGGCAATATCTGGGACAATTTTTCGTCGGCTTCGTACAAGTTGCTGCCCTCCGTCGGCACAGTCACAGTCTACGACCCGTTCACCGGCAAGCCGCAGCCTTACAAGATGCCGGCCGGCGGGCGCGGCTATACCCGGGTGCCGTCGCTGGTCAGCCTATGGGCGACCGCCCCGTACCTGTTGAACAATAGCGTCGGTAAATTCGAGGAGAGCCCGTCCGTCCAGGCGCGCTTGACCTCGTTCCAGGATTCGATCACCGAAATGTTGTGGCCGGAAAAGCGCCCCAAAGATCCGGTGCTCGGCGACAAGCTTCCGGGGGTCATCGATCGCACGACGGTAACGAGCTGGCTGCGCATCCCGACCGGTTATCTCCCCGATTTCGTCAAGCGGTCGCAGTCGCTGCTTAACCTGGCGGTTCCGCTGTTTGATGAGAAGGGGCTCGAGATCGGCCCGATTCCAGCCGGCACGCCGGTCGATCTCTTAGCCAATTTCGATCCCGCTGCCGCAATCGGACAAGCTCGGCGAGCGCTTGGCCCACGACAAACAAGTCGTCGCCGCGCTATTCAAGCTGGTGCATGACCTGCGCGCATTGCCAAAAGGCGCCACCGACGAGCAGGCGCGCCAAGTCTTCGCAAACCTCGGCGAGCAATTATTTGCGCTCAGCAAATGCCCTGATTATGTGGTCAATCGCGGGCATTATTTCGGTTCCCGTTTGAGCGACGCCGACAAAAATGCACTGATCGCCTTTTTGAAGACGTTCTAGCAGTCTTTTTGTTGGCGGCCTTATGCAGCTTGGATCGCGCCGCGTTCGGGCGCAACGATAGCCGGCCGGCGACCACCGCGATCGGGAGCCTTCCATGAACAGTGGTGACAGTTTCGACTACATTGTCGTCGGCTCCGGCGCCGGAGGCGGCACCTTGGCGGCGCGGCTCGCAGAGGCGGGGAGGCGGGTCCTGCTGCTTGAAGCCGGCGGAGATCCGCGTCTCCTTTCCGGCACCAATGACTATCAGCCTGGGGTCAACCGGCTGCCCGATGATTACGACGTGCCGGCATTTCATGGTTTCGCTTCCGAAAACGATGCCATGCGCTGGGATTTCTTTGTCCGCCATTACACCGACGAGGCAATGCAGGTGCGCGACCCGAAATATGTTCGGGATTATCGCGGCCAGCAGGTCGACGGCATTCTCTATCCGCGCTCCGGGACGTTGGGCGGCTGCACCGCCCACAATGCGATGATCCTGGTCTACCCGCACAATGCCGATTGGGACGGAATTGCTGAGCTGACCGGCGACCCGTCTTGGAAAGCCGAGGCGATGCGTGAATATTTCATGCGCCTCGAAAACTGCCATCATCGCGAAATCGAGCGCTTCCTGGCGCGGTTTGGCGCCAATCCTTCGCGCCACGGCTGGAATGGCTGGCTGCATACGGAAAAAGCGGTTCCCCCCGCGGCGCTCGGAGACTTCGATCTGGTGCAGACATTACTGCACTCGGCCGGAGAGGTATTCGAGGGGCTCGGCTATCCGCTCGGTTCATTGCTCGGGCTCGCCGAGGCCAAGGCTGATCCCAACGACTGGCGATTGGTGGGCGAGAATGCCGTCGGGGTGCGTTATACGCCGCTGACGACGCGGGCCCACCACCGCATGGGAGCGCGCGAGCGTGCCCTGGAGACGGCGCAGAAATATCCCGACCGGCTGCACATCGAACTCGATGCATTGGTTACCCGGGTGATCCTCGACGACAGTAACCGTGCGGTCGGCGTCGAATATCTGAAGGGACCTCGCCTCTATCGCGCTCACGGCCAGCCCGCGACCGAACCCGGTGTCGCGATGCAGGCGAGGGCGGCGCGCGAGGTGATCCTGTGCGGCGGCGCCTTCAACACGCCGCAACTGCTGATGCTGTCCGGCATCGGCCCACGCGACGTGTTGGAACCGCTCGGTATTCCGCTGCGTCTCGAGCTGCCGGGGGTCGGCAAGAATTTGCAAGACCGCTACGAGGTGGGCGTCGTCAACCGGATGAATTTCGAGCGCTGGGAAATCCTGAACGGCGCCACCTTCGGCCGTGGCGATGCGCAATATCGCGAATGGGCGGCCGGGCATGGCGGGGTCTATGCCAGTAACGGCGCCGTCTTGGCGGCAATCATCAAATCGCTGCCCGAGCGGCCGTTGCCCGATCTGTTCTGCTTTGCGCTGCTGGGGTTGTTTGGTGGCTACTTCCCCAATTACTCGTCTTATGAAGTAACCAAACCAAATTACCTGACTTGGGCGATCCTGAAGGCGCACACGCAAAACCGCGCCGGCGAAGTGCGGCTGCGCTCGGCCGACCCGCGCGATACGCCGCTGATCAATTTTCGCTATTTTGAGGAGGGCAGCGACACGACTGGCGAAGACCTCGATTCGGTTGTCGCCGGCATCCGTTTTGTCCGCCGGCTCACACAGGAACTGCGGGGACGCGGGCTGGTCGCCGCGGAAGAACAGCCCGGCGACGCATTGCAAAGCGACGACGAACTGAAGGATTTTGTCCGCACCCGCGCTTGGGGCCACCACGCCTCGTGCAGCTGCGCGATCGGGCCGCGCGAGTATGGCGGCGTCCTCGGCAGCGATTTTCGGGTGCATGGCATTCCAGGGATTGCGCGTCGTCGATGCCTCGGTCTTTCCGCGGATCCCCGGCTTTTTTATCGTCAGCGCCGTCTACATGATCGCCGAAAAAGCTGCCGACGTGATCCTCGCCTCCTGAACCATCGAACGGCGCCATCGTGAAGCCGCCGACGTTGAAGACGTTCGCGGTTCGCCCACTTAAGGCCTGACTGCTCAGTGTTCTGAATGGCGGGCTGATGCTCCGGTTAACGGCCTTATTGCTGCTTGCGCTCGCGATAGCCTCGCCGGGCTCGGCCGCTGACAGCTCGAAATGCGGAGCCAAACTATTCGTGCTGTGGGGCGACGGTAAACACGACGACAGTGCCGCCTTGAACGCCTGGTTCCGCGGCGACGCGGTTGTGTGGCATCAGAACGGACGCAGTGTTGGCGCCCAGATTAGCGGCCGCGACTTCCGTCTGACCGCTCCGATTTATATTTCGAGCGGAACCAACCGCAGTATCGCTAATTTCAAGTTTCTCTGGCCGGAGCGCAACGAGGTGGTGGCAGGCGGCACAATCGTGACCGGCGGTGATCCGAACCGGCCACCGGTCGCGACCGGCATCACCAAGATTGGCGCCGGCGCCAACGAAGGCGTCCCGTTCCCCAGCGATACCCCAAAGCCGGCGGCTTCCGATAACCGCACCGACTGCCTCGTTTCCTAATTCGCGTAAAGCAGCGAGCCACAATCCCAACGAGCACGAGGATAGCCATGCCTTCCGTTGCCGACAAAATGGTCGAGACCCTCGCTGCCGTCGGGGTCAAGCGGATTTACGGAATTGTCGGCGACAGCCTGAACGGCTTTACCGATGCGCTGCGCCGGCACGGCGGCATCGCCTGGCTGCATGTTCGCCATGAAGAGGTTGCCGCGTTTGCCGCTGGCGCCGATGCGCATGTGACCGGCGAGCTTGCGGTCTGCGCCGGCAGTTGCGGCCCCGGCAATCTGCACCTGATCAACGGCCTCTACGATTGCCAGCGCTCGCGGGTGCCGGTCGTCGCGATCGCCGCCCACATCCCTTCGCCCGAAATCGGCTCGGGCTATTTCCAGGAAACTCATCCCGATCATCTGTTCCGCGAATGCAGCAGCTATTGCGAGCTGGTCTCGACCCCCGAACAGATGCCGCGAGCGCTCGAAATCGCGATCCGTCGCGCCGTGGCCGAGCGCTGCGTCAGCGTCATCGTCATTCCCGGCGATGTCGCGCTCAAACCCGCCGCGGTTTCGGCCGCGCCCAAGCCGCATGGCCTGCTGCCCGCGGCGCCGGTCGTGGTTCCCTCGCCGGATTCGTTGACCCGCCTTGTCGAATTCTTGGATCAGGCAGGACGCGTAACCTTGCTCTGCGGCGGCGGCTGCATTGGCGCGCATGACGAAATCGTCGAGCTTGCCGAAACGTTGAAAGCGCCGTCGTGCACGCGCTTCGTGGCAAGGAGCACGTCGAGTGGGACAACCCGTACGATGTCGGCATGACCGGGCTGATCGGTTTCTCCTCCGGCTATCAGGCGATGGAGAACTGCGACACGCTGCTGATGCTCGGCACCGATTTCCCGTATCGGCAATTCTATCCGGCCGGTGCGCGCATCGCCCAGATCGACATCCGCGCCGAGGCGCTCGGCCGCCGTGCTCCGGTCGAACTCGGGATCATCGGCGATGTCGTTCATACCGTGCGGGCAATCCTGCCGCGCCTGAAACCAAAAACCGACCGCGCGCATCTCGATGCCTGCCTCAATCATTACCGCGAGGCGCGCAAATCGCTCGACGAACTCGCTAACGGCCGGTCTGGCGGGGTTCTGCATCCGCAGCAAATCGCCCGTGTCGTCAGTGAACTGGCCGGCGACGATGCGATTTTCACCTGCGATGTCGGTTTGCCGACGGTATGGGCGGCCCGCTATCTGGCGATGAACGGCCGTCGCCGGCTGATCGGCTCGTTCTGGCACGGCTCGATGGCCAACGCCTTGCCGCAGGCGATCGGCGCCCAGGCGGCTTTTCCGCAGCGTCAGGTCGTTTCGTTATCCGGCGACGGCGGCTTCGCGATGCTGATGGGCGATCTGTTGAGCCTGGTGCAGCTCAAGCTTCCGGTAAAAATCGTCGTCTTCAATAACGGCGCGCTCGGCTTTGTCGAACTCGAGCAGAAATCGACCGGGTTCTTGCCGGTCGGCACCGATCTCACCAATCCGAACTTTGCTCAAATGGCCGAGGCGGTCGGCATCAAGGGCGTCCGCATCACCGATCCGGCCGAGGTCGAGGGCAAGCTGCGTGAGGCGTTCGCCCATCCCGGACCGGTATTGGTCGACGCGGTCGTCAATCGCCAGGAGTTGGCGATGCCGCCGCGCATCACCACCGAGATGGCCAAGGGCTTCACCCTCTACATGCTAAAGGCGGTGCTCAGCGGCCGCGGCGACGAAATCGTCGAACTCGCCCGCACCAATCTGCGGCGATAGGCGCAGGCTGTTCGAACTAGCTATTCGGCGGCGGCGAGCAATGGCGGCGCGACGACGGCGCGCTCGGTCTGGGCCATTGGCTGCGGCCACCAGCGGTCTTCCCATTCGGAGAACAGACCCTTGAGCTGCGGCAATACGCGATCGGCGAACAGCTTCGTGTTGTAGGCCGCCAACTCCTTGCCCATGCTGCCGAACTGCAGCAATAGCATCAAATGGCCGACATTGAGGTCGGTCGCGACCTCGGTCAATTGCTCGACGACCTCATCGGGTGAGCCGATGATGACATAGCCGCGATCGACGATGTCGGCGATGTCGGTCGTCGCCCGCGCCTGCTGGCGAGCGTTGAGGCTCGCGGCGCGGCCGATCTGCCCTTGGACGCCGGCGCGCTGGGTGGCTTCGGTGATGTAGCCGGGCGGCATCGCCCATTTCGGGTCGACGCGCAGGCAGCGGCCATAGAAATACTCGGCCGGCTGTTTGTAGAGCTCCATCGCCTTTTCGCGGCTCTCGGCGACGCCGACAAATTGCAGAAAACCGGCGCGATACGGGTTCCGGTCCTTGCCGAGCCGCGCCATCTCGTCCCAGAAGCCCTGCATCGTGGCGCGCCCGTCCTTAAAACCGAAATAGGACAGGTAGGCGTAGACGTAATCCATCTGCGCGCACCACTGCCAGGTCTCGACCGAGCCGCCTCCGGGTATCCAGATTGGCGGATGCGGCTTTTGCACCGGTCGCGGCCAGATGTTGACATAGCGCTGCTGGTTGAAGCGGCCGTTGAACGCAAAGGTGTCCTGCTCGGTCCAGGCGCGCAGGATCAGGTCATGCGCCTCGTAATAGCGATCGCGCAACTGGCTCGGGTTCTGGCCATAGGCAAAGCAAGTGTCCATCGGCGTGCCGACCGGAAACCCGGCGATCAGCCGGCCGCCCGAAATCACGTCGATCATCGCGAATTCTTCGGCCACCCGCGTCGGCGGGTTATAGAGCGCCAGCGAATTGCCCATCACGCACAACGCCGCGTTGCTGGTGCGGCGCGACAGGGCGGAAGCGATCAAATTGGGCGAGGGCATCAGCCCGTAGCCGTTCGAATGGTGCTCGTTGACGCAGACGGCGTCAAAGCCGCATTCGGCGGCGAATTCGAGCTCGTCCATAAAGTCGTTGTACATGTGATGCGCGCGCCGCGGGTCGAACAACGAAGAGTGAATGTCGACCCACACCGACGGATGCTTCTCGCGGAAGTCATCCGGCAGCTCGGTATAAGGCATCAAGTGAAACCACATCAGCTTCATGGCCAGGCTCCGGCGGGGCGTTCGATGGGTCTTAGCGTGATCCTCGGACACCCAGGGCGTCAAGCCAGGCTTTGTGAAAGCGTGGTGGCGTAATCAGATCTTCATCACCCCGCTGAGCGGGAGGGGGAGGTTCTCGCCGATCGCTATGTACGAGACCCGATGCAGCCGGTAGGGGTGCTGTAGCGGAGGCTGTGCCGCGGTACCGGATCGACGCGCGGCACGGCCTTTCAATTGGAGGCGGGAGCGATCAGCGCGGGGCGTGCTGCTTTGCCATATCGCGCAACTCGTCGAGGCCCTCGCTCGCGCGCTTGCGCAACACATCCGCAGCCTCGGTGCCGGCCTTTGTCGCAAGTTCGGTAATCTCGCGGCCGTGGCTGATGCTCTTTTCCAGCATCTGCTTGGCGTATTCGGTGTTTTTGGCGATCCGTTCCTCGGGCGAGGCCGGCTGCGTAAGCTCGCGGAACAACGTCGAGACATCTTCCATTGCTTGGCGGGTGATTTCGATCTGACGTCGGGCCACCGCCTGCACGCCCTCCACCGCGAGCTGATTGGCTTGGCTCAGCGCCTCGATGTTGCGGCGCTGACACGCCATCAGCGCTTCAACATCAAACGGACGAAAGCGGAAGTCGGACATCATTTTGGTTACATCGAAATCGAAAAAGCTCGGGCGGGCTTCAGACATAGATTGGTTTCCGTTCAGGGGGGTTCGCGCAATTGTGCGCCGCACAACGCCCAAAATATCGGCGGTTGCCCAATCAACGTCAAGGAACTTTTTTGCAGTGCAGCAAATTTAGGCGGCGCGAGGCTCGCCCATCGATGCTCCGGAGCCGGCCGGTGACAGCCAGCGTTCGATCCGGCGCAGCCGGGCATCGAGCGCCGCCATCGTCTGACCGAGATCGGCGGAATCATCGCGCTGCCAGACGCGTAGCGTCGCCAAGTAGGCGGCACCCGTTAACTTTATCGCGATCTTGCCGCGCACGCCACCGGTCGTGATATCGGCCGCTTCATGCATCCAGCGGATCGACTGCAGCAAGGCGCCCCCGGCAACGAGCATCGCGACGGGGTCGGAGGGCAGCTCGCGTCGCAACACGTCGAGCGCCGGTTTGTAGGGCCGCAGCGCGTCCAATCGCCGCATCATCAAATCGAACAGACGATCGCGCGGACGCTCGCCTTCCTCGGCGGCTGGCGGGTCGGCAAGGACGGCCTCATCGATCCTCCGAAAAAAGGCGCAGAGGATCGCCTGCTTCGAGTGAAAATTGCGGTAGACGCGGAGGATCGGAAGCCCGGCAGCGGCGGCTATCGCGGCGAGCGACAACCGTCTCCACCCGTCGGTCGGGATGCGGGCAAAGGCGGCATCGATGATCCGGTCGGCCTCGCTTGTGCCGGCGGCGGCCTCGTCCCGATCCGGCTCACGGCTACCCGACCCGCGGCTGCCTCTTCGGCTGCTCCTTGCCATCGCTCAGCTCGCCAGCTCACGTGACCGTTCGGCGGCCGCCGTCACGGCTCGCTTGATCAACGGGATCAATCCATCATCCGCCATCAACACGTCGAGTGCTGCGCGCGTCGTGCCGCCGGGGCTGGTTACGGTTTCGCGCAGCTGTTCCGGGGTCTCGCTTGAAAGACGAGCCAGTTCGCCTGAACCGGCGACGGTCGCGCGGGCGAGCCGCAAGGCGAGCTCGGGCGGCAGGCCCGATGCCTCGGCAGCCTGGGCCAGCGCTTCGATCAGCAGAAAGACGTAGGCCGGGCCGCTGCCGGAGACCGCGGTTACCGCATCGAGCAGCGACTCGTCCTCGACCCAGGCGCTCTCGCCCACGGCAGCGAGGAGCTGGTCGCATAACCGGCGTTGCTCGTCTGTCACTCGCTCGTTGGCGCACGCGACCGTAATGCCGCGGCCGATCGCTGCCGGCGTATTGGGCATCGTGCGAATGAGCGAAACCTCGCCGAGCCGGCGGCTTATGCCGGCCATGGTCTTGCCGGCGACAATCGAAACAAACAGGGTTTGCGGCTGCCCCCAACGACGATAGCCGGGCAGAAGGTCATCGAGGATTTGCGGTTTGACCGCGAAGACGACCGCGGCGGGAGCCCGCTCCTCGCGCACCTCGTCGGGTGATCGGTAGCCCGCAACACCGGCGGCTGCGGCTAAATCCGATGGCAGTCCTTCGGGTTCGACCACGGCAAAACGCGTCGCCGCCTTGCTGGCAATCCAGCCGCGCAGCAGCGCCGATCCCATCTTGCCGCATCCGACCAGCATCAGCGTCCGGCCGGCCGCGGCGTTCTCCGGGGCCATCGCGCGTTAGCTCCCGCTCAGGCTTCTCCAATCGGATCGATCATCGCCGCGGCGATGGCTTCGAGCGGTTTCTTGCCGCCCCACAGCACCAGTTGAAAGGCGGGATAGAAGCGTTCGCACTCCGACAATGCGATGTCGACCAGATCTTCGACCTGTTCGGCGCTGCCCGCGCCGATGCCGCGGAGCAGCGCCGCGTGACGGAAAGCGGGTGAGTTATCATCCGAGGAAAGGTCGAAATGGCCGAGCCACAGCTTCTCGTTGGCGATCGCCAACAGCTCGTAGACCGCCGAGCGCCGACCCTTTGGCACCTTCATATCAAAGCTGCAGGAGAAGTGCATCGCGCACAGCTCCTCCTGCCACACGAAGTAAAGGCGATAGTCGCACCAGCGGCCGGAGATCTCGACCACCAGCTCCTCCTCGCTGGCACGGTCGTGCGCCCAATTGTTGGAGTTGACGATCTCTTCGACAAGGTCGATCGGGTTGCCGAAAAAGCCGGTCGGCTCGGAAGTGTCAAGGGAGGTCATCGAGCGCTCCTTCGCGCGGCGCGATTAAAATCGTCTTCAGACAGTCTAGTCGGAAATCGGCGGATCCGAGATCGGCGGCTCAAACAAGGTCGGGTCGGCCGCCGTCGCGCCGGGCGTCGTCGCATCACGCATGCCGGCAAGAATACCTTCGAGTTCCGCCACTCGCTTCGCCAGATCCTCCTGCTCAGTGCGGGCCTTGGCCGCCATCGCCTTGACCGCCTCAAACTCGTCGCGGGTCACCAGATCCATACCGGCCATCACGCGCTCAAGCTGATCGCGGATCCGTGATTCCACCTCGCTCTTGACCCCTGACAATGAACCCATAGCACCCGCGGCAACGCGGGCTAGATCGTCAAAAAACCGGTTTTGGCTCTGCATCGCGATCTCTTTCCGTGCCGTCCCGACCGCTCTCACTTCGGATTGCCAGCAATATGCGCGTGCGCTAGCACAGAGCGCATATGTAGGGAAAGCATTTCCCTATCGCCAGCCGAGAGGAACGCCGCAGCCTCTTAGTAATTCCTTCGGAATCGGCCGCTGATTCGAGCAGGTGGGTGCTCAGTCCTCAATCGATGCGGCGAGAATCAGGCTCAGCTGGCAAAGCGGACGACCGGTTTCGGCCGCCCAGGCGTTGAAGCAACTTTGAACCGCTTGACGGTCCTTCTGATTTTTCGGAGGCGCTGCGGCGGCACCCCAGCGCTTGAGCGCCGCGGTCACCGCGGGCGTCAGAATAAAGGTGTCCTTGCCGACCATGCGCAAAAAGGTCGGACCGGAATTGCCGCCCATCTGGCTAAAGCGTTTGGCGAGAGCATCCCACAGCCCGACAATTTCGCTAACCGGCCAGTCGGCGAGCCACGCGCCAAAGCTGCGGTGCTCGTCGGCAATCGCGATCATCGCCGCGGCATTGTCGCGCACCGCTTTGAGCTTGCCCCAATGGCGGATCAGCCGCCGGTCGGCGAGCAGCGCTTCGAGCGCCTCGTCGGACATCGCCCGCACCCGCCGCGGCTCAAACCCGAAAAAGACTTCTTCGAAGGCCGGCCATTTGGCATCGACCAGGCTGTGCTTGAGCCCGGCGCGAAAGATCCGCAGCGACATCTGCGACAGATAGCGGTCATCGCCGACCGCCTTGAGTTCGGCTGGGCTCAACGGCTGGATCAGCCGCGCTTCGAGCGCCGCGGCCCCGAGGCGGGTGCGCGCCGCGTCGAGGATCGGGGCGAAGGCCGATGTGTTCATCGCCGTCTCACCGATCGAGCCAAACGTCTTCCATCCGCCAATTGTCGCGCTATCCGATTGCGCGTTCGATGCGCCGGTCCGGGACAAACCACATCAGCGCGATCGCCACATAGAGCGAGATCGCGATCCACGGCCGAACAAACGCCAATGGGATGGCGGCGAGGTAGGCCAGCAGCGACAATTTTCCCTTCAAATCGGCGCCGATTGCGACGGCGAGCTGCGAATTTTGGCCGTTGCGGGCGATGATCATTGTCTGCAGCAGCCAGTAACCGATCGACGCCATCGCCAGCACCGCGCCATAGGCCGCGATCGGCAATGCGGTAAAACCGGTCTCGTCGATCCAGCGGATCACAAACGGGACCAGCGACAGCCAAAACAGCAGAAACAAATTGGCCCACAATACTTTGCCATCGACGCGCTCGGTCGCGTGCAGCATGTGATGGTGATTATTCCAAAAGATGCCGACATTGGCGTAGCTCAGCGCATAGGCCAAAAATATCGGGATGCCGGCGGCGAGCGCGGCAAAGCTCGCGCCCGCCGGCACCTTCATGTCGAGCACCATGATCGTGATGATGATCGCGACCACGCCATCGGTGAAGGCTTCGAGCCGCCCCTTGCTCATCCTCGACCTCCCGCATGACATATCGCCCGAGCCCGCGGTCACTACCAGCGGTTCTCGTAACACCGGCTAAGACCGGCGCCATAGCCGGTACGAGCCCCGGCCTTCAATCGTATGAAGGAAGCGCCCAGTGAAGGGAATCGATCTGACGGCCAAGCGAGCTGCATCAGTGGGTAGGAGGGTTGAGCGACCGCGAAGCCCATCACTTTCCCACGGCAGGCATTCTTCCATCGTCAAAAACCAATTCCCGTCAACCGGGAAATTTGCCGGAACCGGCCACCAATCCATTGAAATTCACGTTGCCAATCAGCGGCTTGCGAGCCAATTCCCGTGGCAGGCCAAACGGGAATTTTTGCAAGCCCAATCGGGAAATTTCTCCGCTGAACCGGGAATTGCAGCTGCACCACGGGAAATCCAAATCATCAGCACCCACACCCGCCCGAAGCGTCTTTAGCAGGATGAATTTTACTAACCAAGCGCGGCGAAATTACGTCACCGTAGCGAAGCCCACCCCAGAAGAGTTCCCAAATGAAAACGCGACCGTAGGGGAAGGCTGAGGGTTCGTGAGAGAATCATTGAAATGACATCCTCTATAGCAGCCGTAGGAAGGGTTGAACGCAAGCGAAGCCCATCTGCTCGTCGCGGAGCCGACAGTGATGGGCTTTGCCCGGCCGAGCGCCAGACCAAGCCATTCCTACGGTTGCTGCATCAGGTCAGCGTAAGTTAGGAGGACGGAGATGCGGAGCGGTGGGTGTTTGTGCGGGAGGGTGCGGTATGAGTCGGCGGGGGAGCCGCTGTTCTCGCTGCTGTGCCATTGCCGCGATTGCCAATATCAGAGCGGGTCGGCGTTTATTGCGGCGATGCGGGTGCCGGCGGCGGGGTTTCGCGTCACCAAGGGTGAGCCCAAGCTTTATGTGCGTGGTAGCGACGCCGGCAACGAGGTGAGTTTGGCGTTTTGCGGCGAGTGCGGCTCGCCATTGTTTATCCGGGTGTCGGCGCGTCCGGATATTGTCGGATTGCGGGTCGGCAGTCTCGACGACCCGAGCGAATTTCGCCCCGAGGCCGACATCTTTGTCAAAAGCGCCCAGCCCTGGGATCACCTGAACCCGGATCTGCCAAAACACCAGACCTATCCGCCGGGTCGCGCCTACACGGCGGAGGGGTGAGGGCGGCGCAGGATGCCGCTGTGCGATCGTAGGCGCAGTGGATGGGAAGAGTATCGGCGAAGTATCTTTTGTTTCGCTTTCCCGGCGGAGGCCGGGATCCACTGCAGAAATGGGTACCGGCCTGCGCCGGTAAGACGAAGCGCATGTCGAGCTTACGCATTTGGCCGCTGGCATGGTCGTGTCCCACAGAGGGCGAAGACATTCCGAATTACCGAATGCGGGTATTGGCGGCATCAATGGGTCCGCGGCTCGCACCGGGAAAGCAACTGAGAGCGGTGAAGAGCGCGTCGAGGCGTCGGACAAGCAAGTCAGCGCGGGGTGAGGCCGTGGAGGACGAGGTCGAGATGGGCCTCGAAGAAATCGGCGAGGTCGAGCGGGTGGCGCTCGGCAAACAGCAATTGCCACAGCACTGCCATCAATGCCGGCGCCATGATCATCTGCGGGTAATCGGCGACCGCGCCGGTGCGGATCTCGCCGCGCTCGACGCCGCGCGCCAATAGCGCGCGCAATAGCCCGATCCCGCGCGCGATGACTTCGGAATGATAGAATTCGGTCAGTTCCGGCAGCCTCGGCCCTTCGGCGATCAATAGCCGCAGTAATTGGTGCGCGCGGGGATTTCTGACCAGCCGCTGATAGACAACCGTGATCAGATCGTGCAATTGCGCCGCAATCGGCTGGTCGGATTGCGCGAACTGCGCCTCGAGCGCGTCCCAATCGGGCAATACCAGCCGGCGCAACACGGCTTTGAACAATCCCTCCTTGCTGTCGAAGTAGAAATTCGGCAGGCCTTTGGCGACGTCGGCGCGGCGGGCGACATCCTCCATCCGGGTCGCGGCATAGCCATTGGTGGCGAATTCCTCGAAAGCGGCTTCGAGGATCGCGCTCTCGCGGATGTTGCGATCGCGCCGGCGGCGTGCCGACTGGCCGGGGTTCGCAGTATCGGCTCCCAAAATAGGCTCGGGCGGTTTTTCGCTCATTAAGCGTTTTCCGATAAACGGGGTCTTGAACAAATGTGGGAGCGGATCGATCTGATTGTCCAGTCAGTCAATATGGAGCCGGACCATGAATGACAAACCCAGCGTGCTGATCGTCGGGCGCAGGGCCGACCGGGTTGGTTGCGGCGCACGAACTCGCGCGCAACGGCATCAAATGCCGCCTGATCTCGAAGGATGCGCATCGCGCGATGCAATCGCGGGCGATCGCGATCCATCCGCGCACCGTCGAGACCTTCGAGCTGATGGGGCTCGCCGACGACTTTCTCGCCGCCGGCCAGCGGATTACCGGCGTCAACACGTATGGGGACAGCGGCCGCATCGCGCATGTCGGTTTTGCCTCGCTCGACACGCGCTATCCCTTTGTGCTGGGCGTGCCGCAGGACGAGACCGAGCGCATTCTCGAAGAGCGTGTCGGCAAATTGGGCTTGCCGGTCGAGCGCAACACCGAACTGGTCGGCCTGGCGCCGAATGGCTCCGGGGTGACGGCGCGGCTGCAAAAGGACGGCCGCGTCGAGGAGGTCGAGGCCGATTGGGTGCTCGGCTGCGACGGGGCGCACAGCGCGGTGCGCGAGAAACTCGGTATTTCCTTTGAAGGCGGGACCTACCCCGAGCTTTTCGTGCTGGCCGATATAAGGGTCGAGGGCGATCTCGATCACAAGGAAGCGGCGGTCTGGTTGCCGGCCGATGGCGCCACCGCATTTTTTCCGCTTCCCGAAGGGCGCTGGCGGCTGATCGTCGCCAACTCGCCGGCGGATTGGAAAGGCGAGCCCAGCCTCGCGCAATGCCAGGCATTGATCGAGCAGCGCGGCCTTGGTCATCTGCGGCTTGCCGATCCGCGCTGGACCGCGGTGTTTCGCATTCATCGCCGCGAAGCCGGGCATTTCCGTCAGGGCCGTGCGTTTCTGCTCGGCGACGCCGCCCACATCCACAGCCCGGTCGGCGGCCAGGGCATGAATATGGGCATGCAGGACGCGTTCAATCTCGCTTGGAAGCTTGGTCTCGTGATCGGTCAGGGCGGCAATCCGGCGTTGCTCGACAGCTACGAGCCGGAGCGCCGGCCGATCGATGAGGCGGTGCTGCGCCAGACCGACCGGGCGACGCGGCTCGTCTCGCTGCACGGCACGGTCACCCGCTTTGTGCGCGATCACCTGATGTCGTTGGCGACGCGGCTCCCGGTGGTGGTCGAAAAGCTCGGCGAGGCGATCTCCGGGATTGCAATTGATTACCGGGACAGCCCGATTGTCGAGGATCACGCCATCGGCGCCCCCGGCCCGCATGCCGGCGACCGTGCGCCCGACGCGGTGGTCGAGGATCGCCAGGGCCGCGGAGGCTCGACGAGGCTCTACGAGCTTTTCGCGCAGCATCGCCAAATGTTGCTGATGGTCGGGGAGGGCACTGGTGCCACCCCAAATCTACCGGAATTGGCGCAGCACGGGATCGCCGTCCGGCATGTCACCGCCCCGGGTGGCTCCGGCGGCGATTTGATCGACGCCAAGGGCGAGGTCGCCAAGCGTTACGGATCGATGGGAACCGCTTATTTGATCCGGCCCGACGGCTATGTTGGCTTTCGCTGCGCCTTGAATGACACGCCGCGCTATCTTCCCGGTCATCTGGCGAAGCTGTTCGCAGGAGGCTGATCGAGCCGTCGCTCTTCAAGCGATATTGGCGCTCGCGCGGGGCGGTAAAGCAGGACAAATCTTTGACGACTTTCACGAAAATTAACCAGGCGGGCGATAACTGTCTCTGAATTTTGACCAGCGCAAACGCTCCGCCCCGAGCAGCGGTTGACAGGGAAAGCGGCGGCCGATACGACACCCCAAAGGAGAAGCCGAAAGCGCCAGGCGTCAACGGGGAGGAGAGCTGGTCATTGCCGCCGCTGCTCGAAGTCAGGGATCTGCACACCGAATTCCGCACCGGGCTGGGTGCGGTGCCGGCGGTCGACGGCATTTCCTACACGGTCGACCGCGGCGAGACGGTGGCGATCGTTGGCGAGAGCGGGTCGGGCAAAACCGCGGGCGCATTGTCGCTGTTGCGGCTGATCCCTGACCCGCCGGGCCGCATTACCGGCGGACGGATCCTGTTTGACGGGCGCGATCTGTTGCAGCTGTCCGACGCGGAAATGCGTCAAGTGCGGGGCGGCGACATCGGCATGATCTTTCAGGAGCCGATGACCTCGCTGAACCCGGTGTTGACGATCGGGCGGCAGATCACCGAAACCCTTGAACAGCATCGCGGCGCCGATCGCGCGGCGGCGCAGGCACGCGCGCTCGAATTGCTGCGGCTGGTCGGCATCGCCGATCCGCAGCGCCGGCTCAAGCAATACCCGCATCAATTGTCGGGCGGCATGCGCCAGCGGATCATGATCGCAATCGCCCTGGCCTGCGACCCCAAGCTGATCATCGCCGATGAGCCGACGACCGCGCTCGATGTGACGATCCAGGCGCAGATCCTCGAATTGATGAAGGATCTGACGCGCCGGCTCGATGTCGCGCTGATCATCATCACCCACAATCTCGGGGTCGTCGCGCGTTACGCCAATCGGGTCAATGTCATGTATGCCGGCCGGATCGTCGAAAGCGGTTCGGCGGCGGCGATCTATCACGACCCACGCCACCCCTATACGATCGCATTGCTGCGCTCGGTGCCGCGGCTCGACCGCCCGCGTCAGGCGCGGCTCGACCCGGTCGAGGGCCAACCGCCCGATCTGACCCGGCTTGATGTTGGCTGCGCATTCCGGCCGCGCTGCCGTTTCGCGATCGAGGTTTGCGCGCGCAAGCGGCCGGCGCTCGACCCCGCCGGTGCTGCGGGTCATTTCGCGGCGTGCTTTCGCGCGAGCGAACTCGGGGCGGAAGCGATTAGTGAGGCGCAACGCCCACGCGAAACCGCGAGTGGGTTGGCCGGCGCGTGACAAGCTGAATTCCGGGAGGGGACGATGAAAATCGGAGGGGCTCTGCGGTATGTAGGGTTGAGCGCCGCCATGATCCTGTTCATGGCCGGGGCAGCGGCCGCGGCGAGCGAAGAGGAAGCGCCAAAGCGCGGCGGGATCTTGACCTACATGATCCCGGCCGACGCGCCGCCGAGCTTTGATGGTCATCGCGAGGGCACCTTCGCGACCCTGCAGTCGATGGCGCCGTTTTACAGCGTGCTGATCCGGATCAACCCGGAAAACCCGTCATCGACGACCGATTTTGTCTGCGATCTATGTACGGCGATGCCGCAGCCGACCGATGATGGCAGGACCTACACCTTCAAGATCCGGGACGGGGTCAAATTCCACGACGGCTCGCCATTGACTGCAGCCGATGTGGCGGCGAGCTGGGAACACATCATTCATCCACCCAAGGATGTGATCAGCCCGCGCCAAAACTGGTACGCTATGGTCGATACGGTCACCGCACCCGACCCGTCGACGGTTGTCTTTCATCTGAAATTCGCCACCAGCGCATTTTTGCCGGCATTGGCCGATCCCTTCACTTTCGTCTACCAGAAGGCAAAGCTCGATCAGGATCCGCGCTGGTACGAGAAAAATGTCCTCGGCTCGGGGCCGTTTAAATTTGTCGAATATCAGACGGGTCAGGCGGTCAAGGGCGCGCGCAATCCCGATTATTATCACAAGGGACTGCCCTATCTCGACGGCTTCACCGCGATTTTTGCCGACAAGCAGGCGGTCCGGGTCGACGCCATTCGCGCCGACCGCGCCGCGATGGAATTCCGCGGTTTGCCGCCGGCGGCCCGCGACGAGCTCAAAAAAGCGCTCGGCGACAAACTGGATGTCCAGGAAAGCGACTGGAATTGCGGCAGCATCGTCATCCCCAATCACAAACACAAGCCGTTCGACGATGCCCGGGTACGCCGCGCGTTGAGCCTGGCGATCGACCGCTGGAATGGCGCCCCGGCGCTCGCCAAGATCGCGATTGTGCGCAGGGTCGGCGGCATCGTCTTTCCCGGCTCGCCGCTGGCGGCGAACAAGCAGGAACTCGAACAGATCGCCGGGTTCTGGCCCGACATCGAGAAATCGCGCGCCGAGGCGCGGCAGCTGTTAAAAGAAGCCGGCGCCGAAGGGCTCAGCTTTGAGCTTTTGAACCGGGGTGTCGATCAACCGTACAAATATGTCGGCACCTGGCTGATCGACCAATGGAGCAAGATCGGGCTCCACGTGACGCAACGCGTAATGCCGACCGGCCCGGAATTGGACGCGATGCGGAGCGGCAACTTTCAGATTGTCCTGCAAGCGAATTGCCACGGTGTGCCGAACCCGCTGCTCGACGTTCAGGAATATTTGCCGAGTTCGGTCTACGAGGCGAATTATGCTTACTACGAAGACCCACGGAAGTGGGTCTCTATGACAAGATGCTGCGCGAGACCGACTTCACCAAGCAGCGCGCGCTGATGCGGCAATTCGAGAAATACGTTGTTGACGACCAGGCCCACGAGATTTGGGTGGTGTGGTGGAACCGGATCATTCCGTACCGATCCTATGTAAAAGGCTGGAAGATCAGCCCGAGCCATTACCTCAACCAGGATTTGGCGACCGTGTGGCTGGACAAGTAAATGATCAGTACGGGTAAAGTAATGTTAAAAGCGATAACACTGGCTGCGATCTTGGCCGCTACATCGATGGCGGCGCAGGCCGCGGATGAGGAGGCGCCAAAGCGCGGCGGCATCCTGACCTATATGATCCCGGCCGACGCGCCGCCGAGCTTTGATGCGCATCGCGAGAGCACCTACGCGACAGTGCATGCGGTGGCGCCTTTTTACAGCGTGCTGATCCGCGTCAACCCGCAAAACCCGGAGAACACAACCGATCTCGTCTGCGATCTATGCACTGCCATGCCGCAGTCGACTGATGACGGCAAGACCTACACCTTCAAGATCCGCGACGGCGTCAAGTTTCACGACGGCTCGCCGCTGACGGCTTACGACATCGCGGCGACCTTTAATGAAATTGTGTTTCCGCCGAAGGGAGTGCTCAGCCCGCGCCAAAGCAATTTCCTGATGATCGACAAGATCGAGGCGCCGGATGCCAATACCGTCGTCTTTCATTTGAAATTCCCGACGACAGCATTTCTGCCGGCAATCGCCGACCCGTTCAATATGGTCTATGAGAAAACGATTCTAGACAAGGATCCGCGCTGGTACGAAACCCATGTGATGGGTTCGGGCCCGTTTAAATTCGTCGAATACCAGACCGGCCAATCGATCAAGGGAGAGAGAAACCCCGATTACTACCACAAAGGGCTGCCTTACCTTGATGGCTTTCTTGGTATTTTTGCCGACAAGCAGGCGGTTCGGGTCGATGCGATCCGCAGCGACCGTGCCGCGATCGAGTTTCGCAGCATGCCGCCGTCGGCTCGCGACGAGCTCAAGGCGGCGCTCGGCGACAAGCTCGCGGTGCAGCAGAGCGATTGGAACGTCGGCAGCGCAATCACCCCAAACCACAAGAAAAAGCCGTTCGACGACGTCCGCGTACGCCGCGCGCTGAGCCTTGCGATCGATCGCTGGGGTGGGGCCGGACCGCTATCAAAAATCGCGATCGTGCACACGGTGGGCGGCATCGTGTTTCCCGGCTCGCCTTTGGCGGCCACAAAGGAAGAATTGCAGCAGATCGCCGGCTACTCGCCCGATATCGAGAAATCGCGGGCTGAGGCGCGACGTTTATTAAAGGAGGCCGGCGCCGAGGGGCTGTCCTTTGAGCTTTTGAACCGGGGGGTCGACCAACCCTTCAAATACGTCGCGACCTGGGTCATTGATCAATGGAACAAGGTCGGGCTGCATGCGACCCAGCGCGTATTGCCGACCGGGCCGTGGTTTGACGCAATGCGCAATGGTAATTTCGATGTCGTGCTCGAAGCGCCAGGCCACGGGTTTGTCAATCCATTGCTTGATATTCAAAAATTCCTGCCGCAATCGGTCGATGCCGAAAATTACGCCCGTTACGAAGACAAGACAGAAGTCGATCTTTACGAGCAAATGCTTCATGAAACCGACCCAGGAAAACAGCGCGACCAGATGCGCCACTTCGAGAAATATCTGCTCGACGATCAGGCGCACGAAATTTATTTGCTGTGGTGGTACCGGATCGTGCCGTATCGCTCCTACGTCAAAGGATGGAAGATTAGCCCGACGCATTTCATCAACCAGGATTTGGCGACGGTGTGGTTAGATAAGTAAACGCGATGCCATCAGGT
Organism: uncultured Alphaproteobacteria bacterium; assembly: GCA_963735445.1. Taxonomy (GTDB): domain Bacteria; phylum Pseudomonadota; class Alphaproteobacteria; order ATCC43930; family CGMCC-115725; genus AP-15. The sequence goes on along the minus strand of CAVTLC010000044.1, from coordinate 60,938 downwards.
CTTTCGACCAAATGGCAATGAGAAAAACCTGAGGGATCAAGAGACAGTGAGGAGACGGGAGAGTGTACCTTAAGACAGCGCTATTGGCAGCAACGCTGGGTGTAGCGGCATTTGCCGCCTCGGCCGGGCAGGATGAGGAAGCGCCGAAACGTGGCGGCATCTTGACCTATATGATCCCGGCCGACGCGCCGCCGAGCTTTGACGCACATCGCGAGGAGACCTACGCGACGATCCACTCGGCGGCACCTTTTTACAGCGTCTTGATCCGCGCCGATCCCTACAATCCGGGCAAGACCGACGATCTCGTCTGCGATCTGTGCACGGCAATGCCAAAGCCGACCGATGACGGCAAGACCTACACCTTCAAGATCCGCGACGGGGTCAAATTCACCGACGGCTCGCCACTGACAGCCGAGGATGTCGCGGCCAGCTGGAACGAGATCATCTTCCCGCCCAACGGCGTCATCAGCGCCCGTCAGAGCAATTTTGTCATGGTCGACAAGGTCGAGGCGACCGATCCGTCGACCGTGATCTTTCATCTGAAATTCGCGACCGACGCGTTTCTGCCGGCACTAGCCGACCCCTATGGCTGGATCTACAAAAAGGCGGTCCTCGACAAGGACCCGCATTGGTACGAGAAAAACATCCTCGGGTCCGGCCCATTCAAGTTTGTCAGGTACGACACCGGCCAATCGATCACGGGTGAGCGCAACCCCGATTACTTCCGTGCGGGGTTGCCGTATCTCGATGGCTTTACCGGTATCTATGCCGAAAAGCAGGCGATCCGCGTCGAGGCGATCCGCGCCGACCGGGCTGCAATCGAATTTCGCGGCCTGCCGCCAGCCACGGTCGATGAGCTGAAAAAGGCGCTCGGCGACAAAATTACGGTGCAGACCAGCGATTGGAACTGCGGCGGGGTGATAACCCCGAACCACAAGAAAAAGCCGTTTGACGACGTCCGCGTACGGCGCGCGCTGACATTGGCGATCGATCGCTGGGGCAGCGCACCGGAATTGTCGAAGATCGCGATTGTGCATACGGTCGGCGGCCTGACATACCCGGATTCACCGCTCGCCCCGACAAAGGAAGAGTTGCAGCAGATCGCCGGCTATTGGCCCGACATTGAAAAGTCGCGGGCCGAAGCGCGGCGTCTACTGAAGGAAGCTGGAGCTGAAGGGCTCAGCTTCACGCTGCTCAACCGCAATGTCGACCAGCCGTACAAATATTATGGAATCTGGGCTGTCGATCAGTGGAGCAAGATCGGACTGCACGTGACGCAAAAGGTATTGCCGACCGGGCCGTGGTTCGAGGCGTTGCGCAGCGGCAATTTCGAGGTCACCACCGAGGGTAACTGCCAGAACGTCGTCAATCCGCTCGCTGATGTCGGCAAATACCTGCCGCATTCGGTGTCGAGCTCGAACTACGGGCAGTTCGACGACCCCAAAGAAATCGAGATGTACAATCAGCAATTGCGTGAGCTCGACAAAGCCAAGCAGAAGGCTGATTTGCTCGCATTCAACAAATACGTGCTCGACGAGCAGGCTCACGCGATCTATTTGCTGTGGTGGCAGCGGGTCGTACCCTACCGGTCCTATGTGAAAGGCTGGAAGATCGGCCCCAGCCATTACGTCAATCAGGATTTGGCGACGATCTGGCTCGACAAATAAAGGCGAGCGAGCGCGAGGAATGTCGACAATCGAAACCCACGCGGCTGATCCGCCATTGCTCGATGTCCGGGGATTGCACATGCATTTCCCGGTCACCGAGGGTGTCGTCGCCCACCGCCGGGTCGGTGAGGTAAGAGCGGTCGACGGGATCGATTTCAGCGTCAACCGCGGCGAAACCTTGGGCCTGGTCGGCGAGAGCGGTTGCGGCAAGACCACGACCGGGCGCTGCATTTTGCGGCTCGAAAAGCCGACCGCGGGCGAGATCCGTTTTGACGGCGTCGACATCGCTGCGCTCGACAGGCGCGAATTGCTGGCGTTTCGGCGGCGTATCCAGGTCATTTTTCAGGACCCGTACAGCTCGCTGAACCCGCGCATGAAGGTCGGTGAGATCATCGCCGAGCCGATCAAGGTCCACGGCATTCTGCGCGACCCGGCGCGCCGCACGGCACGTGTGCGCGAGTTATTGTCGGTTTGCGGGCTCGATCCGAAATTTGCCGATCGCTATCCGCACGAGATGTCGGGTGGTCAGCGCCAGCGGGTCGGCATCGCCCGGGCCTTGGCGCTCGAACCCGAATTTATCGTCTGTGACGAGGCGGTCTCGGCGCTCGACGTGTCGATCCAGGCGCAGATCGTCAATCTGCTCGAAGATTTGCGCGAGCAGTTTAATCTGACTTATTTATTCATCGCCCATGATTTGTCGGTCGTCCGGCATTTGTGCCAGCGTGTTGCGGTCATGTATCTCGGTCGCATCGTCGAACTCGCCGATTGCGATGAGCTGTTTGACCACCCACTGCACCCGTATACCCAGGCGTTGTTGTCGGCAGTACCGGTGCCCGACCCGGAAATCGAGGAAATCCGGGCCTTTCGCCCGGTCGCCGGGGAAGTGCCGAGCCCGATCAACCCGCCGTCGGGTTGCGTTTTTCACCCGCGCTGTCCGATTGCCGTCGAACGGTGCAAGCAGCTTCGACCCGAACTGAGGGAGGTGCGCCCCGGCCATTGGGCCGCATGCAGCGAGATCAAGATCTAAGATCATCAACGCGGCCAAGAGCCGCGAACAACCATACGCAAAAACTAAAGTCTGAACGGGAGGTAGAAATGAAGTTCCGGTCAATACTGGCCGCTGCGTCGGCTATCTTCGTCGTCACTACGACGCTGGCCACTGCCGACGAGGAGTCGCCAAAATACGGCGGAACCCTGACCTATCTGATCCCCGCTGATGCGCCGCCGAGCTTTGACGCGCATCGCGAGACCACCTTCGCAACAATCCAATCAGCCGCGCCGTTCTACAGCGTGCTGGTCCGGGTCAACCCAAACAATCCTTCCTCGACGACGGACTTTGTCTGCGATCTGTGCACGATCATGCCGACGCCGACTGATGGCGGTAAGACCTACACCTTCAATATTCGCACCGGCGTCAAATTTCACGACGGCTCGCCATTGACCGCGGCGGACGTGGCGGCGAGCTGGGAGCACATCATTCACCCGCCCAAGGGCGTGCTAAGCCCACGCGAGAGCCATTACATGATGGTTGACAAGGTCGAGGCGCCTGATGCGACGACTGTTGTCTTCCATCTCAAATTCGCCACGAGCGCATTCTTGCCGGCGCTGGCCGACCCTTACTCTTGGATCTACGAAAAGAAGGTCCTCGATAAGGATCCGCGCTGGTACGAGAAAAACATTCTGGGCTCCGGCCCATTCAAGTTCGTCAGCTCGGAAATCGGGCAGTCGATCAAAGGCGTGCGTAACCCCGACTACTATCACAAGGGGCTGCCTTATCTCGATGGCTTTGTCGGCATCTATGCGCCACAGCAATCGGTGCAGCTGGACGCGATCCGCGCCGACCGAGCTTCTATCGAATTCCGCGGCTATCCGCCGGCGGCGATCGACCAGCTAAAGCAGCAGCTCGGCGACAAGATTAGGGTCCAGGAAAGCGACTGGAACTGCGGCACGTTTATCGAAATCAACCATAAGAAAAAACCGTTCGATGACGTACGGGTGCGCCGGGCATTGAGTTTGGCGATCGACCGCTGGGGGACGGCGCCGCTGATCTCCAAGATCGCCAACGTCCATACTGTTGGCGGGATCGTGTTTCCCGGCTCGCCGCTGGCCGCGACCAAAGAAGAGCTGCAGAAGATCCCCGGATGGTGGCCCGACATCGAAAAATCGCGCGCCGAGGCCCAGCGGCTGTTGAAGGAAGCGGGGGCGGAAGGGCTCAGCTTCGAGCTGTTAAACCGCAATGTCGATCAGCCTTACAAGTACAACGCCAACTGGGTGATCGATAATTGGAGCCGGATCGGCCTTCATGTCACGCAACGCGTATTGCCCACCGGTCCGTGGTTCGAAGCGTTCCGACAGGGGAATTTTGATGTCGGGGTCGTCGGCAACTGCCAAAGCGTGGTCAACCCGCTGCTCGATGTGCAGCGATATCTGCCGCCGGCGGTCTACACCGGTAATTACGGGCAGTTCGATGACCAGCAGGCGGTCGACATCTATGACAAGATGCTGCGCGAAACCGATGCCGCGAAACAGCGGGTCCTGATGCGCGATTTCGAGACCCGTGTTCTCGGCGACCAGGCGCACGAACTATACCTGTTGTGGTGGTATCGGATCGTCCCCTATCGGTCCTATGTCGAGGGCTGGAAGATCAGCCCAAGCCACTACCTCAACCAGGACCTAGCGACAATTTGGCTAAACAAGTAGATTAAATCGGCCCGAGCGCGATGCCGGTGGTTTCGCGGGCCGGCATCGCGGCGGGCGCTTAGACCGAGGGCGGCAAATGTATCGCTATATCATCAGTCGCCTGTTGCTGGTGATCCCGACCTTGATCGGGGCGGCGGCGTTGGTGTTCCTGCTGATGCGCCTGATCCCGGGCGACATCTGCGTGACCCGCCTCGGCTCGGGGGGCGGCACCTTTGACGAGCGCGCGGTCGCCACCTGCCACGCCCAGCTCGGGCTCAATCATCCGGTCATTCTGCAATTCTTCGATTTTATCTGGGGGCTTTGCCGGTTTGACTTCGGCATTTCGATGTGGTCGGGAAAGCCGGTCTCTTACGAGATCGCAGCGCGGTTTCCAATTTCGCTTGAGATCGCGATCCTGGCGACAGTGGTCGCTATCGTCATTGCGATCCCGCTCGGGACAATCTCGGCATTAAAGCAGAACAGCCTGACCGACGTCGTCGTGCGGACCGTGGCGATTGCCGGTCTGGCAACCCCGTCCTTTTGGCTCGGCATTCTGATCATCCTGCTGATCCTCGACGTCTCGCATGCGGTGTTTGGCTCGCCGTGGATGCCGCCGATCGACTATGTGCCGATCTGGAAGGACCCGGTGCGCAATCTGTCCCTGGCGATTTGGCCGGCAATTACCGTCGGCTACCGCTACGCGGCGGTGACGATGCGCATGACCCGCTCGACGATGCTCGAAGTACTGCGCGAGGATTATATCCGCACCGCTCGCGCTAAAGGGCTATTGGAGCGCATCATCATCAACCGGCACGCGTTAAAGAACGCGCTGCTGCCGGTCGTCACCCTGATCGGCATCGAATCCGCGTTTCTGATCGGCGGCCTCGTTGTAACCGAGCAGGTCTTCAACCTGAACGGCATCGGCCGTTTGTTTGTGCAGGCCGTGGCAAACCAGGACTACACGTTGACCCAGGCGCTGGTGATGCTGGTCGTCGCGGTGTTTGTGTTTACCAATACCTTTGTCGATTTGGTCTACGCCTGGCTCGACCCCCGCATCCGCTACACGTGAGCGCATCATGACAATCGCCGCCCCCGATCCCTCCGCCGTTCAGGCTGTTCTCGGTGATTACGTCGAGAGTCGGCCCTCATTTGCCGCGCGCGCCTTGGTCTTTGCCCGGCGTCAGCCGCTCGGCACCTTTGGCATGGCATTGGTCATCATCATGGCGGTGGCCGGGCTCGGGGCGAACTGGATCGCGCCCTACGATCCGACCGCCAACGATTTCGCGGCAATGACCGAGGCGCCGAGCTGGGCGCATTGGCTCGGCACCGACCAGTTCGGGCGTGATCTGTTGTCGCGCATCATCTTTGGCGCGCGCACTGCGCTGATCGTCGGGTTTTCCTCAGCCATCGTCAGCAGCTTTGCCGGTCTGGTTCTTGGCGTCGGGAGCGCCTATTTCGGCGGCCGCATCGACCTGTACCTGCAGCGCTTCCTCGACATCGTCATGGCGTTTCCGCTGATCATCATGGCGCTCGCGGTCGTCGCGATCTTTGGCACCGGGCTGCACAATGTCATCGTCGCGATCACGATCCCGCTGATCCCGCGCTGCGCCCGTATCGTGCGGTCGAGCGCGCTGGCGATCCGCGAGGTGCCCTATGTCGACGCGGCGCGCGCCTGCGGTTTTGGCCACACCCGGATCATCCTGCGCCACATGGTGCCGAATGTGATGGCGCCGTTTCTGATCCTGTTAACCGCGTTTGTCGGCCAGGCGATCTTGGCCGAGGCGTCGCTGTCCTATCTCGGGCTCGGCGTGCAGGAGCCGATCCCGGCCTGGGGGCTGATGCTGCAGGGCGGGGCCGAGGAATACGCCTCGACCGCACCATGGATCGCGGTCTTTCCGGGGCTCGCGATCGCGCTGACCGTGTTCGGCTTTAGCTTGTTCGGCGACTCGTTGCGCGACGCCCTCGACCCCAAACTGCGCGACCGCTGACCCATTAGCCGGTTAGCGACAATCAGAGCGCCTCTTACAGTAAGGTGCCGGGGTGAGTGGCAGTCGAAATGCGCCGCCTAAGAGCGGCTGGGCCAAAATGGTATCGGAGCTTCACGTTAACGACTTAGACGCCAGCCTTGTTTTCTGGAAGGACATTATTGGTTTCGAAATCGCCTACCAACGTCCCGAAGAACGGTTTGTGTATTTAGAGCATCCCGAAGGTCAGCAGGTTATGCTGTGTCAACGCCATGGCCGATTTGAAACCGGGCCCATGCAGTCGCCGCTTGGTCAAGGTGTAATGTTCCAGATTTATTTTAAGGACATTACGTCAATACTTTCTGCTCTGTCTGCCTGCGACTGGCCGATCTATCTCGGCCCACGTGAAGTATGGCGCAAGGTGGGTGACCGCGAGGCCGGTCAGAAAGAGGTGTTTGTTCAAGACCCCGACGGCTATCTCCTCATGCTCGCGCAGAAGGTCGGTGAAAGGCCCTTGTGAAAACGGACGGACCTTAGGGTCCACAAACCGCCCGTGAGCGACCCTGGGGCTCGGTATCGACGGCTGATTTTTTCACTAGCAGCAAACGAGGTAGCGCACGCTGCGCGAACCTGCCCATTCGTCCGGTAGCGCAGCGCATCAGCCGGCCCCATCCTTCTCGACAGATTGGTCGAGGAGGAAGGCTGTGGCCGAAGAATTTCAGGATGCGTTGAGTCAGTTTTCAACGGCGGTGGCCGCGCGCGCCGCCGCCGCGCGCCCGCTCGTCGCGGGCATTCGCGTGCGCGGACATTCGCTGCGTTCCGGCACATTGTGGCGCAAGGACGTCGTCGTTGCCTCGGAACAGGCTTTGCCGCGAATGGAAGAAGCCGAAATCGTTCTGGGCGACGGCAAGACCTTTCCGGCGCGCCTTGCCGGGCGCGACCCCGGCACCAACGTCGCCGTATTACGGCTCGACGGCAGCGCCCAGCCCGCTTGGTCGCAGGCAACGGAGCCGCAGCCCGGGGCGGTCGTGCTGGCGCTCGCCAGCGATGGGGCCGGCGGAAGTGCGGTCCGGTTGGGGGTTGTCCATATGGTCGGACCGGCCTGGCACAGCCGCGCCGGCGGGCGGATCGATCGCCGCATCGGGCTCGATCTGTGGATGGGCCGAGGCGAAGAAGGCGGGCCGGTCATCGATGCGGCCGGCGGGCTGCTTGGCATTTCGACCTTGGGGCCGCGGCGGCGAGTGTTGGTGATCCCGACCGCGACGGTCGAACGCGTGCTCGAACCGCTGCTGTCGCGCGGCCGGATCGCCCGCGGCTGGCTCGGTCTCGCGGTGCAGCCGGTGCAAGTGCCGGAAGAATTGCGCCAGGAAGCCGGTCAGGCGCAGGCGCTGATGATCCTTGGCGTCTCCAAGGACGGGCCGGCGGCGCAAGCCGGTGTGTTGATGGGCGACATTCTGGTCGCGCTCGACGGTGCGCCGGTTGCCGGCATGTCGCAATTGGCCGGGTTGCTGGGCCCCGACGCGGTCGGTAAGCAGATCGAATTGCGCCTGATCCGCGCCGGGAGGGTGCAATCGTTGAATGCAACGGTCGGTGAACGGCCGCCGCGATGAGTGCCGAGCCGGCGCCGAACCCGCCGTCGCAGCATATCGCGACGCTGCGGCTGCGCGTAGCGGTCGCCGCCGCCGATCCCGCTGCAGCGCGGCGGCTGGCCGATTTGATCGCCGCCAGCGGCCACGACCTGGTGACGGCGGCCGAGCCCGCCGATGCAATCGTGACCGACGGCTCTTTGATGGCGGCGGCCGGGGTCGCGGTCGTCGCGGTTGGGGGAGGGGAGGGCGATGCTGCCGGGGTGCTGCCCGGTGATGCCGGCCCCCTTCAGCTCGACGCCGCTTTGCGCGCCGTCGCCGCCGGCCTTGTCGTGCGGCCGCAATCCGCGCCGCAGCCCGGCTTTGCGGCGTTGCCCGACGAGACGGTGCCGGCATTGACGCCGCGCGAAATCGAGGTGCTGACGGCGCTCGCCGACGGGCTCGGCAACAAGGCGGTGGCGCGCCGGCTCGGGATTTCGCCGCACACCGTCAAATTTCACATCGAGTCGCTATTTCGCAAGCTCGGCGCCGCGACCCGCGCCGAGGCCGTCGCCACCGGCCTGCGCCGCCAGATCGTCGAATTCTGATCTGCGGATATCCGGCCCCTCGACGCTTCAGACCCGCCGCTGGGGTGAGTGTCGGGGTGTTTGAGCGTGCGATGGTTGTTCCCTCCCCCGCTTGCGGGGGAGGGCAAGGGTGGGGGCTAACCTTGCGCGAGCAGATCCGCAATCTCCTGCAAAATACCACTCCGGTTTTTTAGGATGTCGTTGTTCCAGAACCGGAGAATGCGCCAGCCTCGACTCCGGAGGTATCGATCCCTCGCTTGATCGACGGCTGTGCCATGTTGTCCGCCGTCCGCTTCGACAATCAGTTTCGCCTCGACACAGGCGAAATCGACAATGTAGGGCGGGATCGGATGCTGGCGCCGGAAACGGCATCCGAGCTGATCGTGACGCAACTCATGCCACAATGCCCGTTCCGCCATGGTCATACTTCGGCGCAGGTGCTGACTGCGTTTTATTATCGACGGGCCGCCGCGCATCGCCCCCACCCTAACCCTCCCCCGCTTGCGGGGGAGGGCAGCTTCTTGGCTGCGGATGCGGAGTTTTGCATCGCGCCTGGTACAGGATCAAACTCGGCTATTCGACCGGCACGAAGATCGAGTGGCGGATTTTGCCTTCGACGTGCTGCGAGAGATGACCTTTGCCGCTGGTATCCTCGACCAGGATCACTTCGCCGATGCCGATGACGCGGCTCTCGCCGTCGCTGGCGGTGATCTTTACCCCGGCGTCGAGATTGATGATGTATTGCCGGCGCGGGGCGGGGTGCCAGTCGACATCGTGTTCGGCCTGGGTCTCGCGAAAGATGATGCCGTTGGCGGGCAGACGCTTTGACAATTTGCTGCCGCGCCGTTCCTCCGTCCATTCGACCTCGATATCGCGGAAATGCGACTGGCCGTTGGCGTCGGTATAAAGATTATGGATGCGCATTGCGGTTTTCCTCCCTAAACAAGTCAACTTGCGATTTATAACATAATCGCCAAAAGTTGGGCGATCGGCGCGCGTCCTGATCGTCCCGCGTAGCTGACATGAACTCTCGGCATTTGCCTCGCCGCAAACTATTCTTTATCGCCACGTCCCTCTGCCGGATTCCGGCACCCTGGAGGGAGCGCCATGGTTCGCACGGTCGAGCAATCGGCCATGCGCAAAGTATATTTGCGCATATTGCCGTTCGCTGTACTGACCTATTTCTTTTGCTATCTCGACCGGATCAACGTCGGCTTTGCCGCGCTGACGATGAACAAGGATATCGGCCTCGACCCGGCAATGTACGGCATGGCGGCCGGCGCGTTTTTCTGGGGCTATGTGCTGTTCGAGGTCCCGAGCAACATCATTCTCGAAAAACTCGGCGCGCGGCTGTGGATCGCCCGCATCATGGTCACCTGGGGCCTGATCTCCGGCGCCACCGCACTTGCCACCGGCCCCTACAGTTTTATGGCGATCCGCTTTTTGCTGGGTTTGGCCGAAGCGGGGCTGTTCCCGGGCTTTGTGCTTTATTTCACCTACTGGTTTCCGGATGCGCATCGCGCCCGGATCAATTCCGGCTTCACCTTGGCGTTGCCGATCGCGGTCGCGAGCGGGGCGCCGGTCTCGACAGCACTCCTCGGGTTGAGCGGTCTGTTCGGTCTGCGCGGCTGGCAGATCATGTACATCACCGAGGCGATCCCGACCGTGCTGATCGGCATTATCGCGTTCTTTTACCTGACCGATCGGCCGCGGGATGCGCACTGGCTCAATAACGAGGAGAAAGATTGGCTCGAACACACGATCGGTCATGAGCAGCGAAGCATCCATGCCCATCACGGCATCGGTGTGCTGCGCTCGTTCTTTGATCCCAAGGTGCTGCTGCTGTCGCTGAATTACATCGGCATTGTCACTGCCAGCCTCGGGCTGTTGTTGTTCCTGCCGCAGATCATCAAGCAGCTCGGCGTCACCAATATGCAGGTCGGTTGGCTGACCATGATCCCGTATATCTTCGGCGCGATCAGCATGGTGGTGTGCGGCTGGATCTCCGACCATATCGGCGACCGGCGCTGGAGCTTGTTTACGACCTGCGTGATTTCGACGATCGGCCTGATCTTTGCCGGCTTGACGGTCGGGACGTGGTGGTCGTTGGTTGGCATCGTGATCGCCGCGATCGGCTTTTACGGCACCAAGGGACCGTTCTGGTCGATGCCGACAATGTTCCTGACCGGCCCCGCCGCGGCTGCGGGCATCGCCTGGATCAACTCGCTCGGCAATCTCGGCGGCTTCTTTGGCCCGACCATTGTCGGCTGGGCCAAGCAGCTGAGCGGCAGCTTTGCCGGCGGGCTCTACGCGCTGGCGTTGTGCGCGCTGGTCTCCGCCGTCGTGTCGCTGTTCGGATTAAAGATCCGCAGTGCCGTCACCGCCGCCCCCAAAACCGCAGCCTTTGTCGCGGAGTAACCGATCCCGTGGTTCCGTAATCACGTAGGATGGGCTGAGCGTCGCGAAGCCCATCACCGAGCGAACCCAACAGATGGCTGCGCGATCCGCGGCCATCTAGGCCGCAGTCCGCTTTGATAGGCCCGGTCATGGGGCAGGGGAGGCTGGGATGGGCGGATTGCGCGTTCTTTTCAGCGCTGCGGAGATTGCCGCACGGGTCGACACGCTCGCCGTGGAGATCGCGCGCACGGTGCCGGATGATTTTGTCGTCGTTGGGCTGCTCAAGGGTGCGGCGGTGTTTGTCGCCGACCTGATGCGCGCGCTCGATCGGGCGGGAACGCGGCCCGAGCTCGAATTCATGCGGCTCAGCAGCTACGGTCTTGGCAGTCAAAGCAGCGGCGCGGTGCAGCTTGTCGGCGACGTGCCGGCCGGCCTCGCCGGGCGGTCAGTGCTGCTCGTCGACGACATCGTCGATACCGGCCACTCGATCGCCTATGCCGCCGACCGGTTACGCGAATGCGGCATCGAGCGGCTGTGGAAATGCGCATTGCTCGACAAGCCACAGCGGCGGGAAATCGACGTCACGATCGACTTCGTCGGCTTCACAATCGGCGACCAGTTTGTCGTCGGCTACGGCACCGACTACGCCGAGAAATACCGCCACCTGCCCTATATCGCCGCGCTCGAGTAATGGTGCGGCCATCCACGTAGAATAGGCAGACCAGGGCGAAAGCAGGGAAGCCCATCGCTCGCACAAAAGCAACGATCATAGGCTGCGCGCCGCTCAGTCAACTTATCGGGAGCTGCCGAACTCGTATGCGAGAGCGCTCGATTACAGCGACGCAACCGCGATTTAGGGGGTCTTCCATTGTGGGAAGGTTGGCGAGCAACAGAGCGGCCTGCCGCAAAGGCTGGCGGTCCACCTCACGCCTGAAAAGCACAATTGACGGCCTGCGCTCCTGCCTCAGCGCAAGAATGGTACCGAAATCGGTATCCGCTGAGACAATGACTCGATCTTCCTCCACCGCACGAGCAAAAATTTGTTCATCAGCCGCGCGCTGCAATCCGTATTCGCGGACGTGGACGGCGTCATGGCCGCTCTGGCGGAGCTTTTCGGCGACGACCGGGGACAACGCATTATCGACTAGAAATCTCACGGGACGGTGAGAGGCAGCACCCGTTCGCGCACAGCGTCAGCAGCGTAATGCAGTGCTTCCCGCAAATCCTCTTTTTCGAGATCCGGGTACGCCTCAAGTATCTCGTCCTCAGCCATGCCGTCAGCAACCATGCCGACGACCGTCGCGACCGGGATCCGTAGGCTACGGATGCATGGCACCCCGTCCATCTGTCGCGGATCGACAGTAATTCGCGTGAATTTCACGCCGACCTCCTCTGCCTCGGGCTTACGTTTACACCAGCACCGCTTCCGCAGCGACGATTTCGCATCGCGTGCTAGCTACGTCATCTCAATCCGATCAAACACGACCGCGGGGCGAGCGACGATTGGCCGTTTTCGTGCATGGTTCGGACTAAATCCCGAATATCGGCCCGGCGAAGCCGAAAGACAAAAACGCCCGCTTTGGCGGGCGGTAATATAAGAAGTTCTCGTAGGGAGGGTTAGCGCAGCGTAACCTCCGTATGCGCGCTGGCGAATGCGATGGGCTTCGCTGCGCTCCGCCTATTCAGTGAGCTGTCTGACACGCTCTTACCTGCCCAAGTCGCTTGCGGCGGGAGAATTCACCATTGAGTCGTCGCGGTCGGTTTTGGGCAATGTGCTGGATCCCTGCCCGATGCTGGCGTCGCCGGTTAACGCGTCCCAGGTTCGAGCATCGAGCGACGATGTCCGGTTTAGCCCGTTTTTCGCCTGGAATTGATCCAGAGCCCGCTCTGTCTGCGGACCCAGGACGCCATCGAGCGATCCGTTGTAAAGGCCCCGATTGCGAAGCTCCACTTGCGCCCAGCGGATGTCGTCTTTTCGCAAGCTGTCGTCTATCCGCGATACATGCGAAGTTTCGAACGCCTGTGCCTGTGGCATATTTGAGGCATTCACCGCATTGCTTGCGTCGGCGGCATAATCGAGAGCAGTTCCGGCGATACCCAATGCCAGTATCGACGCGGTGCCCAGGACCATTTTTCGAAGCAATCTCTTCATGTTATCCCCTCATCAACATATCGGCGATTTGCTCGCCACATTTTTAAAACATCTAGATTAATGATCCTGTTCCGAACACTGTACTCGACTTAAGGCACCCGGAGGGGGCTGCAGCGTGCGCGCTTGCGATTGTGATGGGGCTCGCGGCTCGGCACATCCTATGCATTCCTACGGCAGCCACCCGGTGTTGGTAACCCGTATCCGGCCATCCGGCTCGATACAGTCAATCCGGCGAATGCGGATTGTATCGTAGCTCGCGGAATCACCTTCGCCCTGTCCGACCGGTCCACGGAGGATAAGTCCGACTGGATACCACCGATGTATGAAGTTCCGGGTATGGTGGATCACCGCCGGTCCACCGCTGCAACCACTCAAATTGAAGCCGAGTGGTGGCAGGGTCGGCGATCCCCGTGATTGCTCCGGGTCGTAAATCGTTATGATCTCCCGGTCGTTGTAGTCTTCGACGAGGCCGAGTGCTCCGTAAGCATGGCAGGTCATGGAGCCCCCGGCATAGTCAATTACCCGCAGGCATTCTGGAAAGCCGACGAGTTGTATTGGCATCTGCCGCTCAATAGGTATCTCGGAAGGCCATTGAGCCGAAACGTCGAATGCTTGGACACCTGAGTTTCGCACCTGCTCCTCGGAGATGCGGAACGTCGCAATATCTAGGTCATCGTTCGTATCGATTATCGCGCTGAGAAGGTCGAAGTGCGTCAATTGGATGAGGCAGGCTAGGGATGGCGTGCGGCGTCTCGTCTCGAAAAGCTGGTTTACGACATGGGCGGCGGTTACGCCGATATACCAGCTCTTAAATCTGAGGACGAAACAGGACGCGCCGGTAATCTTCAAGCTCTCGAACGGCTGCTGCCAGTCGTACCACCAGATCGGTCGACCCCATTGGAGCGCGGCCTGGGCGATTTGTTTCCGAAAACCGTCGACGTCTTCCTGCGACTTGAACAACATCTGAACCATTATCATCAAAACCGCGCAATGATCGAGGTTACCTGCAACTGAAAGGGAGGTGTAACAGACGCCAGCCGGTTCTAAAGCTTAAGACTTTAGCTGATAAGGTGGGTTAGCGAAGCGTAACCCAACGTCTGCGCGCCCGCGAGTGTGATGGGCTTCGGCGAATTGATGGGCTTCCCGGCGCTAAGCCCATTCTACGCTTCCTTCTCGCGCTCCCGCGAGCGCCTAAACATGCGATTTTCTTAGCGCCGAAAACGATACCATAAGACCGAAGCGTGGATCGCAGGCAAAGCTATTGTATCGCCTCTGGTGCCGCAAATGGTTGGCGATGGTGCAACGCTTGACCGAGCGCATGAGCCATTCAGTTTTGCCAGCTCGACGCAGCCGTTCTTGGAAGAGCCGATGCTGCTTCTCTAGTTCCTCTGATCGCAGCCATTTATCGAAATCGGTCACTATGGGTCTCCTCTTTAAGAACACCCGCTCGTCGCGCCGCAGGTGTCGCATTTTAGGCAGGTGCCGTTGCGGATCAGGGTGAAGTTGCCGCATTCGGTGCAGCTGTCGCCTTCGTAGCCTTTCATGCGGGCGGTGCGGATGCGTTCGAGGCGCAATGACAGCGTGGCGTCGTCGTCGCTGGCGTAGACCGGGATCGCCAAGGAGAAGGCGTTGTCCTCTGCAGCGAGCGCAGTTGCGGCAGCGGCGGAGCGGGCGGCGCCGCCATGCAACACGGTGAATTTGTTGCGGACATAGCCGTTCGAGGTCACGCGCTGCATCATCGCCGCGACCCGCGGTTCGATCTCCGGATCGAGTTCCGGGGCGATCTGCGGGCGATGATCGCCATCCTCGGCGTCATCGCTGGCAGCGAGGCTCAACTCGGCTTCGCCTTTGCCGACCGTGTCGGGCAACAGATCATGCGGCTCGGCATGGGCGAGGTCGCTGCGCCCGAGATACGAGATCGCCAATTCGCGAAAGATGTAGTCGATGATCGAGGTCGCCATCTTGATCGCGTCGTTGCCCTCGACGATCCCCGACGGCTCGAAGCGGGTGAAGGTAAAGGCCTCGACAAACTCCTCAAGCGGCACGCCGTATTGCAGCCCGATCGAGATCGCGATCGCGAAATTGTTCATCAGCGAGCGGAAGGCCGAGCCCTCCTTGTGCATGTCGATAAAGACCTCGGCGAGTTTGCCGTCCTCGTGCTCGCCGGTGCGCAGATAGACCTTGTGGCCGCCGACG
The DNA here is from genome assembly GCA_963735445.1 of uncultured Alphaproteobacteria bacterium. Taxonomy (GTDB): domain Bacteria; phylum Pseudomonadota; class Alphaproteobacteria; order ATCC43930; family CGMCC-115725; genus AP-15. The sequence continues at coordinate 45,731 of CAVTLC010000044.1, read as the reverse complement.
ATCGCCTTTTGCGTGTAGCCCTTGCGCCGGTTCGGCAGCCGCCGGCGCTCGCCGCGCTGCACGATTTTTTCGATGACCCGCTCGATAACGCGTTCGACGATGCGCTCGGCGACCAGCGGGGCGCGCTGCGCCGGCGATTGCGCAAAGAGGTCGGCGGCTTCTTCCTCGGCCTCCTCGTCATCGCCAAACAAATTCGCCGCCAGGGGCTGCGACAGTTTCGAGCCGTCGCGGTAGAGCGCGGTCGCCTTCAGCCCCAATTGCCAGGACAGCCAATAGGCGTCCTTGCAATCGGCCACCGTCGCCGCATTGGGCATGTTGATGGTTTTCGAGATCGCGCCCGAGATAAAGGGCTGCGCCGCGGCGATCATGCGGATGTGGCTTTCGGCCGACAATGCGCGGGTGCCGGTGCGGCCGCACGGGCTGGCGCAATCGAACACCGGCAGATGCTCGGGTTTCAGGTGTGGCGCGCCTTCGAGGGTCATCGCACCGCAGCACCAGGTATTGGCGGTTTCGATCTCGGCGCGGCTGAAGCCGAGTGCCGCCAACAGGTCAAAGCCGGGGTCGTCGAGGGCGGTGGGGGCAACGCCAAGCCGCTCGATGCAGAAGGCTTCGCCCAAGGTCCATTTATTAAACGCGAATTTGATGTCGAAGGCGGTGGCGAGCGCTGCCTCGATCGCGGCCAGTGCGCGGTCGTCAAAGCCGCGCGCCCGCAGGCTGTCGTGATTGATCGCCGGCGCGCCGTTGAGAGTGCCGTGGCCCAGCGCATAGAGCTCGATCGCGGCGATCTCGGTTTCGTCATAGCCGAGTGTGGCGAGCGCTTGCGGCACGGCGCGGTTGATGATCTTGAAATAGCCGCCGCCGGCGAGCTTTTTGAATTTGACGAGCGCGAAATCGGGCTCGATGCCGGTCGTGTCGCAATCCATGACGAGGCCGATCGTGCCGGTCGGCGCGATGACCGTCGCCTGGGCGTTGCGGAACCCGTGCTGTTCGCCCAATGCCAAGGCCTGGTCCCAACTGCGGCGCGCTGCCGCCACCAAATCCGCATCGGGGCAATTGGCGGCGTCGAGCGGCACCGGCGGCACCGATAATTCTTCGTAACCCGAACTCTCACCGTAGGCGGCGCGGCGGTGATTGCGGATGACGCGCAACATCGCGTCGCGGTTTGCGGCAAAGCCGGGGAAGGGGCCTTGCGGCAGAAGGCCGGGGTCGCCCGCCATTTCGGCGGAGGCGGCATAGCTCGCGCCGGTCAGCAGCGCGGTGATAGCGGCCCCCAGCGCGCGCCCCTCGGCGCTGTCATAGGCGATGCCGGCCGCCATCAACAACCCGCCGAGATTGGCGTAGCCCAGGCCCAAGGTGCGAAACGCGTAAGAGCGGCGGGCGATCTCGGCGGACGGGAACTGCGCCATCATCACCGAGATTTCGAGCACGATCGTCCACAACCGCACCGCATGCGCAAAGCCGTCGGGGTCGAAGCGGCCATCCGCGTGGCGAAACGCCATCAGGTTCAGCGAGGCGAGGTTGCAGGCGGTATCGTCGAGAAAATTGTATTCCGAGCACGGGTTCGATGCGTTGATGCGGCCGCTTTCGGGGCAGGTGTGCCATTCGTTGATCGTCGTATCGAACTGCAGGCCGGGATCGGCCGACGCCCAGGCGGCCTGCCCGATGCGGTCCCACAATTCGCGCGCCGGCAGGGTCTTGGCGATCTTGCCCATCGGTCCGCTGGGTCAAATGCCAGGGATCGTCGGCGGCGACGGCGTCGAGAAAGGCGTTCGACAGCCGCACCGAATTGTTCGAGTTCTGCCCGGCGACGGTCAGATAGGCTTCCGAATCCCAATCGGTGTCGTAGGTGCGAAACTCGACTGCGGTCTCGCCCTGGCGCGCTCGCTGGATGACGCGCTGGATGCAACTCTCCGGGATCATCGCGCGGCGGGCGGCGCGAATCTCGCGTTTGAGGGCGGGGTTCTGCGCCGGGTCGCAGGGGTCGGAAGCTGCCGGGCCGCCTTCATGGCAGGCGGCCATGATGCGTTTCAGATGGCGCGCGGCGGTTTTTGAGCCGGCGACGAGGGCCGCGACTTTCTCCTCCTCGACGACCTTCCAGTCGATAAAGGCTTCGATATCGGGGTGGTCGATATCGACGATGACCATCTTGGCGGCGCGGCGCGTCGTACCGCCGGATTTGATGGCACCCGCGGCCCGGTCGCCGATGCGCAAAAAGCTCATCAGCCCGGAGGAACGGCCGCCGCCCGACAGCCGCTCGCCCTCGCCGCGCAATTTCGAGAAATTCGAGCCGGACCCCGAGCCGTATTTGAAGATTCGCGCCTCGCGCACCCACAGATCCATGATCCCGCCCTGGTTGACGAGATCGTCGGCGACGCTCTGGATAAAGCAGGCATGCGGCTGCGGGTGCTCATAGGCGCTCGCCGATTGGGTCAGCTCGCCGGTGCGGTAGTCGACATACCAATGGCCCTGCGCCGGCCCGTCGATGCCATAGGCCCAGTGCAGCCCGGTATTGAACCATTGCGGCGAGTTCGGCGCCCCCATCTGGCGCGCCAGCATCAGCCTGATCTCATCGTAAAAGGCGGCGGCGTCGGCTTCGCTGTCGAAATAGCCGCCCTTCCAGCCCCAATAGGTCCAGGTCCCGGCCATGCGGTCAAAGACCTGGCGGGCATCGGTCTCGCCGCCAAACCGGGCGTTTTCGGGCAGTGCGGCGAGCGCCGGTTCGTCGGGACGGCGGCGCCACAGCCACGCTGGCACGCCGTCCTCGGGGACGGGTTCGAGCGCCGCCGGGATGCCGGCCTTGCGGAAATATTTTTGCGCGAGGATGTCGGCGGCGACCTGGCTCCACTCGGCCGGCACCTCGATGCCCTCGGCCTGGAACACGACCGAGCCGTCGGGATTGCGGATCTCGCTGGTTGCGGTGCGAAACCCTACCGCCGCATATGGATCCCGACCCGCACTCGTAAAGCGCCGCTCGATCTGCATTCCTCTCCCCCAACCACGGTTGCCAGCATGGCAACATCTAGCGATAACACCTGATCAGGTGACTAGATGTAGGCTCAATTGGGGAAGCCGGCAAATGAATTTGCGGTGACCGCGCGAAAGCACACCAGATGTTGCGTCAGAGCAACGCTGTCCCGATTAGTGCTGGCACGGCGTTACGATGCGGGCCGGCGGAGGCCACCGGTTCCTAGCGGAACACTCCGCTCTCATCGAGAAGATAGAAAGCCGAGTTCTGGGCGTGCTACGACGCGAGCAGCTGGACAAACTGATCCACCGTCAGGCCGGCGTCAGTGATTATGCGCCGGAGGGTGCCGAGACGGATCTGCCTGTGGTCGGGAATCACAACACGCGCGTAAGGGTCGTCGCGGCGAAGGATCATATGGCTGCCCGCTTGGCGGCGGAACTCGAAGCCGGCGCTTTCGAGAGCCGCGCGGACCTGGCGTCCGGACAGACCGGTTGGGAGCTTGGGCACGCTCCGGCGAAGACCAGACGCGCTGCCTATGCGGCCTCGACCTCTACGAATTCCTTTCCGGCTTCGGTCGGGACCGGATCGCCGGCATCTCGGCAGTCCTCTACGTAGAGCGCGATCGCCTCCTGGATATTGCAGAGCGCTTCGGCACGCGTATCGCCTTGGCTCACGCAGCCCGGAAGCGCCGGGACGCTGACGACATACCCGCCATCCTCCTCGCACTCCAAAACGACTGTGTAGCGCATCTATAAGTGCTCCTTGGAATCCGGGTTTCCGGCTCCCTCCATCCCGTCAAATATAGCCTAACCGAACCTATTGGATCGGGGGAAGCCGTTCGGGACGAGGCGGCCGGCGCCGCCGCGGGCGCTGAGCCATGGGGTCAGGTCGATTTCGGTGCGGGTGCGGGTCTCGCCCTGGCGCCAGGTGAGACCGTCGGCGAGGCGGAACACCTTGGCATCGGCGAGGCCGCCCGATTTGTAGCGCTGCAGGATCACGCCGCGGCCGCGCGTCATCAGCGGGATGTCGTCGAGCTGGACGACCAGCATGCGGCGGTTGTCGCCGACAAAGGCGACAGCGTCGCCTCCCTCGGCGCGCAGGCAAATCCGCGCGACCGCACCCTCGGCCGGGGTCAACACCTGCTTGCCCGCGCGGGTCTGCGCCACCGCCTCCTCGCCATCGACGACAAACCCGCGGCCGTCGCTCGCCGCGACCAGCAATTCCATGCCGGGGCGATAGGGAAACATCTCGACGATGTCGTGCTCGTTCGGCAGATCGACCATCAGCCGCAGCGGCTCGCCTTGGCCACGCCCGCCCGGCAAGCGATCGACCGGAATCGTGTAAAAGCGGCCGTTTGTGGCGAAGACGATTAGACGGTCGGTGGTTTCGGCGGCGACCGCAAAGCGCGGCCCGTCGCCTTCCTTGTAACGCTGCTCGCCAGCCGAAATGTTGTGCCCCTTGACGGTGCGGACCCAGCCCTTTTGCGAGCACAACACGGTCACCGGTTCGCGTTCGACCAGGGCAGCGGCCGGGATATCCACCGGTGGCGGCGCCTCGGCAAGCGCGGTGCGGCGGCGGCCGAGCGCGCGTCTCGCCACCGAATTCGGCCCCGGTGGCGGCGATCTCCTTGGCGATGGCGCTCCATTGCCGGCGCTCGCTGTCGAGCAATCGGCCGAGCTTTGCCTCCTCGGCCGACAGCGCGTCGAGTTCCTTCTTGATCGCGATTTCTTCGAGCCGGCGCAGGGCGCGCAGCCGCAAATTGAGGATCGCCTCGGCCTGGACCTCGCTCAATTCCCAGCGCCGCATCATCTCGGCCTTCGGGTCGTCATCCTCGCGGATGATTCGGATCACCTCGTCGAGGTTGAGATAGACGACGATCTGCCCCTTGAGGATCTCGATGCGGCGGGCAACGGCGGCGAGGCGATGCCGGCTGCGGCGCAGCAATACCTCGCGGCGATGGTCGAGAAAGGCTTGCAGCGCCTCCTTCAGGCTCATCACCCGCGGCACGCCGGCGGGATCGAGCACATTCAGGTTGAGCGGCACGCGGATTTCGAGCTCGGTCAGCCGAAACAGCTGCTCCATCAGCATATCGGCATCGACATTGCGGCTCTTGGGCTCGATCACGAGCCTTACATCCTCGGCCGATTCGTCGCGGATGTCGGCGACCAGCGGCAATTTCTTGTCTTCGAGCAGAGCGGCGATTTTTTCGACGAGGCGCCCTTTCGGCACGCCATACGGGATCTCGGTTATGACGATCTGGTAGGCGCCGTGACCTAGTTGTTCGGCCGCCCAGCGCGCCCGCAGCCGAAAGCTGCCGCGGCCCGTTGCATAGGCTTGGCGAATGTTTTCGGCAGGCTCGATCAGGACCCCGCCGGTCGGGAAATCGGGGCCGGGAATATGGGCGCACAGCGCCTCGACAGCACAAGCCGGCTCGTCGATCAGATGCAGCAGGGCCGCGCACAGCTCGCCGGCGTTGTGCGGCGGGATGCTCGTCGCCATGCCGACGGCGATGCCGGCCGCACCATTCGCCAGCAGGTTCGGAAAGCGGGCGGGCAGAACGATCGGCTCGCTGTCCTCGCCGTCATAGGTCGCGCGGAAATCGACAGCGTCCTCGTCGATGCCGTCGAGCATCGCCTGGGCTACCGCCGAGAGCCGGCTCTCGGTGTAGCGCATCGCCGCGGCGTTATCGCCGTCGATATTGCCGAAATTGCCCTGGCCGTCGACCAGCGGATAACGCTGCGAGAAATCCTGGGCGAGCCGCACCAGCGCGTCATAGACCGCGAGCTCGCCATGCGGATGAAACTTGCCGATCACGTCGCCGACGACGCGGGCGCACTTTTTGTAGCCGGAGGCGGGATCGAGCCGCAATTGCTGCATCGCGTGCAGGATCCGGCGATGCACCGGCTTTAGCCCATCGCGCACATCGGGCAATGAGCGCGACATGATTGTCGACAGCGCGTAGGACAGATAGCGCTCGCCGAGCGCGTCGGCGAAGTCGACCTCGCGGATCTCGCCGGCCGGAGCGGTCACTGGCATTGACGATATTTCTCGCTCAAAGCGGGTGGATTTAGCGTCCCTACCCGCGGCCCACTATCGGGTCAATTACTTAGCGATCGCGGCGGCGTTACGAAAGCGGTCGGCGAAACGGGCGCGGGCGGCCGGCAGGCTTGCGCCTTGCGGCTGCAGCACATGGTTGATCAGAAAATGCTCGGTCAGCCGCAGGCCGGCCGCGATCTGTGCCTGGTCGGCGGGGATGCCGCTCCACAAAAAACCGGGTAGTTGCAATAGCTTGGCGTGATAAGGCCGGCCCGCCTCGCGCGACACCGCGCGGCCGGTGCGCGGCGAAACATAGGCAAGGTCGTCCGTGATGCCGGTCGCGGCGCAGTGGGTGAGTTCGAGGCCGAAGCCCAGCGCCGCCAGCAGGCTGCACTCCCAGCCGACATAGTGTTGCGGCCAATCGTCAGCCGAATCGAGCGCGTCGAGGAGCTTCGCGAACGAGGCATAGATATCGGAATGCGGTTCGCGCTCGGGCAGGGTTGCGGCGATCAGCGCGGTCGCCGCGGCAAGGCCGGCCAGCCGGTCGGGATCATTGATAAAACCCGCGGCATGGGAGCGGACCAATTCGCAGGCGGCCGACCCCAAATGCTCGGAGAGCCGACCGCGCCAGACCGCTGCGACCTCGTTGCCCGGCTGCAGGACGGCGCGCAATTTCGGTGATTGGCCGCCGCGCACCAGGCCCAAATGCCGCCCGTGCTCACGGGTCAATAACTCGACGATGACGCCGCTCTCGCCATGCCGACGCAGGCCGACGACAAACCCGGAATCCTGCCACTGCATCAGTTATGGTAATCGAGGCCGATTGCGGCGAAGCGCTCGCGGTCCTCGCCCCAGTTCTCGCGCACCTTGACAAACAGGAACAGGTGGACGCGGCGCTCCAGCATTGCTTCGAGTTCGGCGCGGGCGTGGGCGCCGATCGCCTTGATCCGCTGACCGTGGTCGCCGAGGACGATCGCCCGCTGGCTCGGCCGCTCGACATAGATGACCTGTTCGATGCGCACGCTGCCGTCGCGCCGCTCTTCCCAGCTCTCGGTCTCGACGGTCGAGGCGTAGGGCAGCTCGTCATGCAACTGCAGAAACACCTGCTCGCGGGTGACCTCGGCGGCGATCAGGCGCTCGGTCGCATCGGACAGCTGGTCTTCCGGAAACAGCCAGGGTCCCGGCGGTACTGCCGCCGCTAGATAGCGCTTGAGGTCATCGACGCCGTCGCCGGTCTGGGCCGAAATCATAAAGACCGGGTCGAAATTCGCCGTCTTTGCCAGATCGGCGGCGAGGCCGAGCAGGCGATCGCGACGCACGAGGTCGATCTTGTTCAAGGCCAGCACCGACCGGCGCCCGCGCCCGGCGAGGCGGTCAAGGATACGCCCGACATCACCGCTGACCCCGCGGGCAGCATCGACCAATAGCACGGTCTCGTCGGCATCCTCGGCGCCGGACCAGGCCGCCGCCACCATCGCCCGGTCGAGCCGCCGCCGCGGTTGGAAGATGCCGGGGGTGTCGACATAGATCAGCTGCGACTGGCCTTCGATCGCAATGCCGAGCAGCCGGGTTCGCGTGGTCTGGGCTTTGGGCGTGACAATCGCGAGTTTGCGGCCGACCAGCCGGTTCAGCAGCGTCGATTTGCCGGCATTGGGCGCGCCGATCAGCGCGACATAGCCGCAGCGGGTCTCTTCTGCCGAGGGCGGCGTTTCAGCCACCTGAGGGACGGTCAGCTGAGCAGCCAAGTTACGCAGCGTGCCGCTTTGCCCAATCGACCACCTCGGCATGGGTGGCGAACCACACGCCCGGTTTTGCTTTGGCGTGAGCGATAATCTCGTCGAGGATCCAGATCCGCGAGCGATAGCCGATCACATGCGGGTGCATCGTCAGCTGAAAGATGCCGCCTTCGGCATAAGCCGCGTCGAACTCGCGGCGGAAGATGTCGAACACGTCGGTCGGCGGCGTATAGGGCCGCAACGCCGAAAACCGGTTCATCATGAAATAAACCGCGTCGTCACGCACCCATTCGACCGGCAGTTCGACCACCCCGGTCGGCGCACCGTCGAGCAGCAGCTCGTAACAATCCTCGTCGGACATCAGCGAGGAATCGTAGGCGAGCCCCATCTCCTTCTCGATTTCGAGCGTATGGCGGCTGAAATCCCATGACGGGGTTCGCAGGCCGACCGGGCCGCACGCCGCTGACCTTTTCGAGCGTGTCGGCGGAGCGCAGCATCAGGTCACGCTCGGCCTCGTAGGGCAGCACCGAATTCAGCTCGTGGATCCAGCCATGGATCCCGATCTCATGGCCCTCGGCCACGACCTGCCGTTGCTCGTCGGGATGAAGCAGTGCGGTGACCGCCGGCACATAAAAGCTCGCCTTGACCGCGTGCTTTTCGAGCGTTTTCAGAATGCGCGGCACGCCGACACGGTTGCCGAACTGTCCCCAGGCGAGCCGCCCGATCGAATTGCCGCCGTCGCGCAGATCGCTGGTCTCGTGGTCACTGTCGAACGACAGTGCTACCGCGCAGCGCGCCCCGCCCGGCCATTCCGCCGGCCGCAATTTGCGCCCGGCGCGCACCCGGTTGACGCGCTTGCGCCACTCCTCCTCGGGCCATTGCCAGGGTTCGAGATCGGGGTTCTTTGTATTCACGCCGTATTCTCCTCGTCCACGATCTGGCCGGAGGAGCGGCGTTAAAAAGGGGAATTGGTCGGAGCGGAGAGATTCGAACTCTCGACCCTCAGCACCCCATGCTGATGCGCTACCAGGCTGCGCTACGCTCCGACCGGGCGGCTCCTGCCGATATCAGGATCATAATCGTCGCCGGCCTGCGGCGCAACCAGCCGACCCTAGGCAAATCTTTTGGCACGCGGGAGCGTGGTTTCTCCTCAACTCTGGCCGATTGCTCCCGACCGTCTCGCGAAGGCTGTTGGTTTCGATGCCGTCCTGTGCCGCGGCTCAGCCGGACCTCGCCTTGGCCGCAGCCGGTTCCGCCGCGGGGTGCTCCCCGGCTTCCGCCAAGCCGCTGTTGATCTGGTCCTTCAGCGCGTGGCTGGCGCGAAACACCAGCACGCGGCGCGGACTGATCGGCACCTCCTGACCGGTTTTCGGATTGCGGCCGACCCGCTGTCCCTTCTGACGCACCGCAAAGCTGCCAAACGACGAAATCTTAACCATTTCCCCGCGTTCGAGCGCACCGGAGATTTCGGCGATCACCAATTCGACCAACTCGGCGGACTCGTTTCGCGACAGCCCGACTTCCTGATAGATGGCCTCGCTGAGCTGCGCACGCGTGACCGTATGCCCGACCATTTTGTCCCTCCCTGCTTTAGAGGAAGGTTACTCCGGTCCGAAAATGCCGTCAAATTCCAAAGTGTTGCCAGTTTTTAGACACGCTTTACCGCGTCCCTCCGCGGACGCTACCAGCGGACCAGGCTTGCCCCCCAACTGAGCCCGCCACCCAACGCCTCCATCAACACCAAATGTCCCGGCTGGATGCGGCCGTCTCCGACGGCCGTCGCCAGAGCCAGTGGTATCGAGGCGGCCGAGGTGTTCGCGTGACGGTCGATCGTCGAGACGATTTTCTCGGGCGACAGGCCAAGCTTGCGCGCGACCCCGTCGATGATCCGGCCGTTGGCCTGGTGCGGCACCAGCCAGTCGATGTCGGCAGCGCCGAGATTATTGGCGGCTAACGCTTCATCGACCACTTCGCTCAGATGCTGCACCGCGTGCCGGAAAACCTCGCGCCCTTCCATCCGGAGACAGCCGGTGTGGCCGGTCGAGGAGGGGCCGCCATCGACATAGAGAATGTCGTACTGGCGGCCATCGGAATGCAGATGCGTCGATAGGATGCCGCGGCCACGCGGGTCGGGATCATCGGTCGCCTTCAGCGCCAACGCACCGGCGCCGTCGCCGAACAGCACGCAGGTGCCGCGATCCTGCCAGTCGAGGATGCGCGAGAAGGTCTCGGCGCCGATCACAAGCGCGGTGCGCGCCTGACCGAGCCGCAACGCATTGTCCGCGGCCGCCATCGCAAAGATAAAGCCGGCGCAAACGGCTTGAATGTCAAACGCAGCCCCGTGGTGCATCCCGAGCCGGGCCTGCACCTTGGTCGCGGTTGCCGGGAAGGTATTGTCCGGGGTGGCGGTCGCCAACACGATCAGATCGAGATCGCCGCCGCTCATGCCGGCATCCGCAAGCGCGCGCTCCGCCGCGCAAACCGCCAGATCCGAGGTCATCTCGCCGTCCGCCGCGACCCGGCGCTCGCCGATGCCGGTGCGCTGGCGAATCCATTCGTCGGATGTATCGAGGCGCGCGGCAAGCTCGTCATTGGTGACGATACGCTCGGGCAGATAGCCGCCGCAGCCGATGACCTGGGAGCGCAACGCCATGCCGCGGTTACAGTGCTGCGGGTTGAGGTGCGCCGGGCGTTGCCGACTCGAGACGCGCGAGATCGACCCGGATCCTGTCGAGAAAGCCATTGACCTTCATGTCGACCGCAACCCCGATCGCATGGGCAAAGCCCAATGCATCGGTCGACCCGTGGCTCTTGACCGCGATGCCGCGCAGGCCGAGGAAAACTGCGCCATTGTAGCGACGGGGGTCGATCCGCATCCGCAACTTGCGCAACGCGTTGCGCGCGAAGAAATAGCCGATCCGGGCCGGCAGCGAATGCGCGAAGGCCCCAGCCAGGAACTCGCTGAACAATTTTGCGGTCCCTTCGGCGGTTTTGACCGCGATATTCCCGGTGAAACCGTCCGTCACGACGACATCGACCGTGCCGGCGGGAATGTCATCGCCTTCGATAAATCCGTAAAACCGGACCGGGCTCAACGCGCTGCGCAGGCGCACGCTGGCGGCGCGGACCGCATCGTTGCCTTTCTGATCCTCGGAGCCGACGTTAAGGAGACCAACCGTCGGCTCGACCAAACTCAGTACCGTGCGGGCAAAGGCGTCGCCCAGCAGCGCGAACTGAACCAGATTCTCGGCATCGCATTCGACATTGGCGCCGAGATCGAGCATGACGCTCTCGCCGCGCTGGGTCGGGAAAAACGAGGCGATCGCAGGGCGGTCGATCCCAGGCAACGTCTTCAGGACGAATTTCGCCATCGCCATCAGGGCGCCGGTATTGCCGGCTGATACAACGCCGTCGGCGAGGCCTTCCGCGACCGCATCGATCGCCAGCCGCATGCTCGACTGCCGCCCGGTGCGCAGTGCGATCGATGGCTTGTCGTCATCCATGACCATCTCGCTCGTGTGGCGCAGCTCGACGGCATCGGCGAGACGGGGCAGCTTCGCGAGCAGGGGTCTCAGGATTGCCTCGTCACCGAAGAGGATCAGGCGCAAACCGGGGTGCCGCTGCAATGCCATATCAGCGCCGCGCAGCACCATATCGGGGGCTTGGGCACCGCCCATCGCGTCGAGGGCGATCGTTAGTTCTTGGCTCACTGCTGCGCCGCCTCCCGCCGGCGCTGGGCGCTCAGGCGGTTTCGGCTCGCTGGGTCACCACTTCGCGGCCATCGTAATAGCCGCAGGCCTCGCACAGATGATGCGGGCGCTTTAGCTCGCCGCAATTCGGGCACTCGGCATAGGACGCCGGCTTCAGCGAGTGATGCGAGCGCCGCATGTTGCGGCGTGACGGCGAGGTTTTCTTTTTTGGGACGGCCATCGGTTACTCGTTTCGGGGGGATCGCACAGGTCTTAGCCAAAAACGCTCGCGGCAGCAACACGCAACGGATTTTTCGCTGCTGCCCTGCGCATCAGGCCTGTTTCGAGCGCAGCCGTTCAAGAGCGGCAAACGGATTATCGTCAGGCTCGGCGGTATCGGACACCTCGATCACGGCATCCGGCAGCCGCGGAAATTCCGGCAACGTCAGCGACAATTCCTGCGCCACTGCTTCGCCGATATCGATTGCGTCGCCGGTCAACGGCTCGAACGCAGGTTCGTCGACATCGAGGTCAATTTCGGCCTGCTCTTTTTGGACGGGGCCGTACAGCAAAGCAAATGTTTGGCTCACTCGGCCCGCCACCGGTTCGAGCATGACGACGCAGTTCTGCGAGAACTCGGCCTCGAAGGTCGCTTCGAGGCGAATCAACTCGCCGCCGATGCGCTGCAATGTCACCGCTGCTGCCAGCTTATCGAGCGCGATCAGGTCGAATCTTCGAGCGAGTTGCTGACGCTCTTCGGCTGTCGCCTCGATCTCCTGCCGGTACGGCTCTGGACCCAGGCGCGTCAGCGGAACGAGCCTGGAAAATTCTAGGGTTCCTTTGCTCATGAGGCTGCCGTCCGCTCGGCCGATACCGGCGTCGATATGCCTGGGCTTGGCGTCGGAAAGCGCAGATCGCCGTTGAGTAGTTCGTCGCCTGGCTGACGCGCCAGCTGATTTGCGGTATGGCGAACGTAATCAGCGACGATGTCGATCGCCGGCGCCGATTCGGCGATGGTGCCAAAAAGGTTGCGCGCCAAGGCCGCGCTCAACACCTCACCGCCGCTTTCCAGCCCCTCCTGGTAAGCCCGAATACGACCGTAAAAGCCTTGCGCCATCCGTTTCACATGGCGACCAACGCTCAAATCGCCGGTTCCCATTTCACGCAATCCACGATCCATGTCCGCGAACATCGTATCGAAAAACGCCTGCGAAACAGCTGTTGATCCGGGCTCCGATTTCAGCCGGTGGAGGTAGAGAAAGGCGTGCAGGCAGATCAGCTCGAAGCGCCCGTCGACTGTGTCGGGAACGCCGTACTCAGCGAAAAAGACTGGCTGCCGCGCCTGCTCGACGACCCGCTGGTAGGCTCGTTCGGCGGTTTCGCGAACCGCTCTCTGTCGTGAGAAGTAACCCACCTCGGCCCAGGCTCCGGTTATCGGCGGCGTTGACAACCAACGCCCCTGCGCTAAAGCTACGGGCACAATTGGGCGCGGATCGCGCCGGTTTCAACACAAAGCCCGCTTGCGTAACCCCGGACTTCTCGACCGAGTCATGCCCCACTCGCGAAACATATCCATGATCGCCGCGATCAGTGCCGTGATCGCGCTCTCTGCCTGCTCGACCACTGAAGAGCAGCGGGGCAACCTGCCCCCCTCAGACGAGATGGCTCAGATCCATCCCGGCAAGACGACAAAGGACCAAGTTGTCAAGATATTGGGCACGCCGTCGAGCGTCGGCGTCTTTGACGACAAGAATTGGTATTACATCAGCGCACGGACAAAACAGTACGCGTTTTTCAAACCAAAAGTGCTGGATCAACAGGTATTTGTCGTGAGTTTCAACAGTGACGGTGTCGTCAAAGCCGTCGGCCACAAGACGTTGCAAGACGGGCAGGAGGTCGTCCCGATCGCCCGCGCCACTCCCGCGCCCGGTCGCGAACTGACCTTTCTCGAGCAGCTGATCGGCAATCTCGGCAAGTTCAACAGTGGTGGCGGTGGGGGCGGTGGCGAGACCAGCTCCGGGGGCCGGGCGCTTGGTCCAAACCCATACAGTAACCAGTAGCGGAAGCTCTCGCCGCCCGCCGCCGTGCTCAGCTTGCCGTGCTCAGCTCCCCCACCATTTTGCGATTATCGCGAGCAGCAGCAGCGCCACGATATTGGTGATCTTGATCATCGGATTGACCGCCGGGCCGGCAGTGTCTTTGTAAGGGTCGCCGACGGTGTCGCCGGTCACCGCAGCCTTATGCGGTTCCGAGCCTTTGCCGCCGTGATGACCTTCCTCGATGTATTTTTTTGCGTTGTCCCAGGCGCCGCCGCCGGAGGTCATCGAAATCGCGACAAAGATCCCGGTAACGATCGTGCCAAGCAGCATGGCGCCAAGCGCGCTAAACCCGGCCGCTTGCCCGGCGATCGCGGCAACCACTAAGTACAACACGATCGGCGCCAACACCGGCAATAGTGACGGGACAATCATCTCCTTGATCGCGGCCCGGGTTAGCATATCGACCGCGAGCCCGTAATCGGGCTTGGCGCGGCCCTCCATGATCCCGGGGATCTCGCGGAACTGCCGCCGCACCTCGACCACGACCGAGCCCGCAGCCCGGCCGACAGCGGTCATGCCCATCGAGCCGAACAGATAGGGCAATAGCCCGCCGATAAAGAGCCCGATCACGACAAACGGGTCTTGCAACGCGAAATGCACATCGAGCTTTGGGAAATAGTGCCGCAAATCCTCGGTGTAAGCGGCAAACAGCACCAGCGAGGCGAGGCCGGCGGAGCCGATGGCGTAGCCCTTGGTGACCGCCTTGGTGGTGTTGCCAACGGCATCGAGCGCGTCGGTCGTGCGCCGCACCTCTCGTGGCAGATCGGCCATCTCGGCAATACCGCCGGCATTGTCGGTCACCGGTCCATAGGCGTCGAGCGCGATGATCATTCCGGCCAAAGCGAGCATCGTTGTCGCCGCGACACCGATGCCGAACAGCCCGCCGATCAGGAAGGAAGCGATGATGCCGACGCAGATCACGATGACCGGCAAAGCGGTCGCTTCCATCGAGACGGCAAGCCCCTGGATCACGTTGGTGCCATGGCCCGTCGTCGAGCTTTGCGCGATGCTGCGCACCGGCCGAAATTCGGTCGCGGTGTAGTATTCGGTGATCCAAACGATAAAGCCGGTGACCAGCAGCCCGACAATTGCGCAGAGCCACAACCCGAGGCCGCTAACCGAAGCGCCGGTCGTCATCGTCAGCGGCTGAGAGAAGCCAAACAGCCAATTGATGACCAGTGCTATCGCGCCGATCGACAAAATCCCGGTGGCGATCAACCCCTTATACAGCGCCTTCATGATGCCGTTATCGGGTCCGAGCCGGACGAAAAACGTGCCGATGACCGAAGTCACGATGCACGCCGCGCCGATGACGAGCGGCAACAGCAGCATTTTGTCGCGCAACTCCGGTGATCCGCCGGGGGCCGGCGCGAAAAAGATCGCGGCCAGCAGCATCGTTGCGACGATCGTCACGACATAGGTCTCGAACAGATCGGCCGCCATGCCGGCGCAGTCGCCGACATTGTCGCCGACATTGTCGGCGATGACCGCCGGGTTGCGCGGATCGTCTTCCGGAATGCCGGCCTCGACCTTGCCGACGAGATCGGCGCCGACATCGGCCCCCTTGGTGAAGATGCCGCCGCCGAGCCGCGCGAAAATCGAGATCAGCGAGGCGCCAAAACTCAACCCGACCATCGCTTCCAGCACCGGGCGCAGATCAGTCCCGCCAACGGTCGCGCGCATGATGAAGTAGTAGATCGACACGCCGAGCAGAGCGAGCCCGACCACCAACAGACCCGTCACCGCTCCCGCCTTGAAAGCGATCCCGAGCCCCGGTCGCAGACCGCCGCGCGCCGCCTGAGCGGTGCGGACATTGGCGCGCACCGACACGTTCATGCCGATATACCCGGCTGTCCCCGACAATACCGAGCCGATCAGATAGCCGATCGCGACCCGCCAACCGAGCAACACACCGAGAATGATCAGGATGACGACGCCGACCACCGCTACGGCACGGTACTGGCGGTTGAGATAGGCGCGGGCGCCGACCTGCACCGCGCCCGAGATTTCTTGCATCCGGGCCGATCCGGCATTGGCGCTCAGCACCTGCCGGCTGGTAACGAAACCATAGACTAGGGCCAGAACGCCGCAGCCGATGACGACGTAGTAGTATGCGTTAGCCATACGAAGAGCTCACGACCAGCGAATTCGGGGACCTCCGCTGCCCAGCGGGGCATATCGGGGCGGCGGAACATGGCAGAAGCGTATTCCTTGGGCAACAGTGCAGCAAGCGGCAGCAATCCGCCGCCTCGGCGCCGATCAGCTGAACCTCAAAAGTGGCGGTAACCGGCGGCTGCAACTGGGAGGTCGGAACCATCCGCATCGACCAGCCGCACACCCTGGCCGGTCTCGATCCGCCCGATTCTTGTGACTGGCACGGCGAGCCGTGATCCAATGCCGCGCACCGCCTCCGCCGCCGCTGGCGCCGCAGTGAACAGCAGCTCGTAATCGTCACCGCCGGTTGCCAGTCGCTGGGCCACCTCCGGCTCGATAGCCGCAACCTCTCGCGCCGCCGCCGACATCGGTAATGCCGGCAATTCGACAATTGCGGCAAGACGCGAGGTTTCGCAGATGTGGCCGAGATCGGCGAGGAGCCCGTCGGAAACGTCGATCATGGCATGCGCGGTTCCGACGAGCGCCGGCCCCAGAGCGACACGTGGTTCGGGAAGTTGAAACCGATTTATCAGAGCGCGGCGATGTTCGGTCTGACAAGCTGCGTATAGCCGCCGCGCAACACGGCGAGCCCGAGATAGGCGTCACCGATGTTGCCCGATACCCAGACATCGTCGCCGGGCTGGGCGCCGCTGCGCCTGATTTCAGCACCGGCCGCGACCTCGCCGATCGCCGTCAGCGACAGCGCCGCCGGACCTGGCGTGGAAACCGAATCGCCGCCGAGCAATGTTGCGCCAAAGAGCCGTTGGTCGTCGCCGAGCCCGCGGGCAAATGCCTCGACCCAGCCGGTCCCGAGCGATGTCGGCAATGCCGTTGTCAGCAGATAATGCAATGGCCGCGCGCCCATCGCCGCCAGATCCGATAGGTTCACTCGCAACAGCTTTTTGGCGATGAGGTCGGGCGGGTCCTCGGCGAGGAAATGCACGCCGGCGACCATTGCGTCGGCGGTCATCACCAGCCGATAGCCGGCGCGGCAGTCGATCAGCGCGGCGTCGTCGAGCAGCCCAAGGCCGCCTGGTGCCGCGAGTGGGGCAAAGTACCGGCTGATGCGCTCGAACTCGCCCAGCTCCTGGTTTGCGGAAGCGGGACCCTCGACCATCGCCGCTACATATCGGTCGGTCGCAGGCTGCGGCCCAGTCGATCGAGCACGCCGTTGGCGAGCGCCGGCTCTTTCCCGGTAAAAAAGGCGTGGGCGATCGAGGTGTACTCGCTAATTGACGCGCGGGCCGGCACGTCGGGCCGATGCAGCAATTCCCAGGCGCCGGCGCGCAGGATTGCGCGCAGGACCGAGTCGAGCCGCGGCAACGGCCAATCATCGACCAAGGCGACGGAAATGTCGGCGTCGAGCCGCTCCTGATCCGCCGCCACGCCGCGTACGATATCGGCGAAAAACGCCGGATCGGCCTCGGCCAATTGGTCGCCCTCAATTTCCTGGCCGAGCCGGTAATTGGCGAATTCGCGAATGACCGCTTCGGCGGCGAGCGCCGGGTTCAGCTCGAGCTGATAAAGCGCTTGCACCGCCGCCAGCCGCGCCACTGTGCGCCGTCGCCCGCCGAGCCGCGGCCGGCCGGCTCCGGTCGTATGATCGCTTGCCGTATTCATACTCTGTTCATTGGGCGCCTGGTGCAAAGCGCCGCTTCAGCTCGATGATCGCGAGACAGGCGCGCACCGCAGCACCCGCGTGGTCGCGACCTTCAGGGGCCGCGCGCGCCAGTGCCTGGGCTTCGTTTTCGCAGGTCAGGATGCCGTAGCCGATCGCCAGCCCATCGCGAACCGCGAGATCCTGCAGGCCGCGCGCGCTCTCGGCACAGATGTGGTCGTAATGCGTGGTCTCGCCGCGAATGACACAGCCGAGCGCAACAAAGCCGTCAAACCGGTCGCTCGCCCTGGCGACGAGACCGATCGCCGCCGGTATCTCGAACGAGCCCGGGACTTGGACGATTTCGTGGCTGGCGCCGCCGGCGGTCAGCGCCTGCTCCGCCCCGCGCCGCAACAAGGCGGCGATATGCGTATAATAGGGCGCTTCGACGACGAGGATGTGGGGGGCGCGGGTCATGGTGTTGCGCCTGCCCGGCCAGCGGCAGTCGGGAAAGCGGCGCTGGGGAAAGCGGCGGCCGCCGAGCCCAGGAGCCGGGCCACATAGCGGGCGATCATGTCGATCTCCAGGTTCATCTGCTGCCCCGGCTGGGCCTCGCTGAAAGTGGTACAGGCGAGCGTATGCGGGATGATGTTGACCCCAAACCGCTTGCCCGACACCTCGTTGACGGTCAGGCTGACGCCGTCGAGCGTCACCGAGCCCTTGGCCGCGACAAACGGCATCAAGTCCTCAGGCGCCTCGAACACAAAGCGAACCGACTCGGCTTCGGGCCGCCGTTCGACAATCGTCGCCAGCCCGTCGACATGACCGGAGACGAGATGCCCGCCCAATTCGTCGCCGAGCCGCAAGGCCTGCTCCAGATTGACAGAGGTGCCTTCGGTCCAGCCGCCGATCGTGGTGCGCGCTAGGGTTTCGGCCGAAGCCTGCACCGTAAAGGCGGCGTCCTCAATCGCGATCACCGTAAGACAAGGCCCCGAACACGCGATCGATGCGCCGATGGAGATCGCCGCCGTGTCGAAATGGGTGGCGATCGTCAGCTCGGCAAGCGCACCCTGTCGGATCCGCCGCACGCGCCCGATATCGGTAATTATCCCGGTAAACATGCGATGAGGTTAAGGGTCCCGCCGCCGATTTACCAGCCGCCATTCCACCGGCGTGGGTGAGCGATCCGGCGCCGCCGACAATGGGTACTGTAAACGCATCAAGAGCTCCGCTGCGGACAGCACCCGGCGAGGCTTACTCCGTTGGCCTGATCGCCGGGCACACCCTCGCTCGGGCCGAGGGCATGGGGGTACATGCAACCGTGCAATAACTCACAATCGCCGATAACTTCTTCTCGTGTGAACTACCTCACATATCCGGCAGATTTCTGCAGATACATTACAGGCCTTGGGCTGATGGCAGTCCACCCTACTGTTTACCAACAAATAACCTTCGGCGGACGAGTTTCTGACCGCATTTAATGTTAGAAATGGAGAAATCTCATGGCGCTCGCAGCAGATATTAGTGTAGCGGTTGCTATCGATCCGGTGGCGTTGATCTTGCCAACGAGGTGGTATCTCATATACGTCGAAATCCATCATCCTCGTGAGCCTGCCATCGACGCAATGGCGAAGGTGTTTGCCCAAATGTCGCCTGTCGAGCGCAATACAGCGGTTCAGAGGGCGAAGACGCTGGAGTTGTATTGCCAAGCAACTCGTGAAATCGCTGGCAAGGTGGCGCAGTCGACCTGACGGGCCGAAGCAGCCGCCAGGACAACGACTCTGCATTCGACCGCAACTTCGGGGAAACCGCGCGAACCTGGCCCCGCCAGATACTTGATACCTAGACGCGGCGGATGCCCCGCCGCGTTCGCGCTTCCTACGACGTCTTGACCGTTAGCGCAGGCGCGGGCCGGGGTCGATCCCGAGATATACCCGGCCGCCGATCGGGTACCACTCCGGTGCGATCGTTACCGTCTGACCGACGACGTGCAAATCGCGCCAGCACTCGGCCAGCCGGCTTTCGCGCTTAAAAGACGTGCTGCCGCCATGGCGGTACACCAGATCCATCGCCTGGCGCGCACTATCGGCGGCATAGGTCGAGGCCAATCGGCAGCGGGCGCGCTGTTCGAGCGTGGTCTCCTCGCCGGCGGCGAGCGTGTTCCACAACTCGGTGATCATCGCTGTGCGATAGGCGCGCCCGGCATTCAGGATCGCATCGGCTCGTCCGACGGCATCCTGGACCTGGGGGTTGTCGCACAGCAACCCGACGGGGCGGCCGCGCGGCTGCTTGCCACCCGCCAAGTCGATCAGCGCGGTGATGCCGGCGCGCGCGATGCCGGTAATCACGGCGCTATGGTGCGGCCCGACCCAGCACTGAACCGGCAGCTGATAAGTGAGACCAGGCCACCGCGCCCATTGGTTCTCGAGCGGGATGCCGACTTGCGGCATGGTCCGCCGTTCCGGCAGGAAGACGTCTTCGACCGTCCAGTCGAAGCTGCCAGTGCCGCGCAAACCCGCGACATCCCAGCTCCCCGGGACGATCTCCACTTCGGAGCGCGCGAATACCCCCCGCCAATAGAGCGAGCCGCCATCGGGATGCCGGCGCGGCTGGCCGTCATCACCGATCACCTGGAAGCTTCCCAGCATCCAGCTTGCCTCCTGGCAACCGCTGCCGAACTGCCAGTGACCGCTGACGCGGTAGCCGCCCGACGCCGGCACCGCCTTTCCGCCGCCCGGTACCGCGGTCCCGGCGATAACCGTGTCCGCGCGCTTGCCATAGATTTCGTCGACGCCATCATCCGGCAGCCCGAGCGTGACCAGCTGGCCGACACCGCCATTGCCCAGGTTCCAGCCGACCGATCCGGCGCCCTCGGCCAACAGCTCGACGACGCGCAGATAGGTCAGCGGGTCAGCCTGCAACCCGCCCAGCGAGCGTGGGAGCACCATCCGGTAAAAGCCCGCTTCGCGCAGTTGCTCGAACAGGCCTTGCGGCATGCGCTGCCCGCGTTCGATCTCGTCGACATAGTTGCGGATCGTCGGCCGCAGCGCGGCCGCGGCCTGCACCACGGGTTGCGCGTCGATATCGATCGGCAAGCGCATCTCATCGGTCATCGTGTGCACTGGCTCCCTTATGGCGTCGGCCCGTTTCCGCACCCGCAGCGCTGTCCGCGGTACTGGGCGAGAACCCGCCCATGGCGAGAAGCGAGCAGGCGGGCTAAACGATACTGCGGCACAAGCGATTTCTCTAACTCAAAAGCAAGGCACGGCAACAACGCAGCCATCCGCGATGCAAACACGGTTTCCGCTATTCGAGACACGCATTTCGAGAGCAGGCGCGCCGGTTGGATAGGGGTATTAGATAGGTCGTACAGACGCCCGGTGATCGGCTGATCGAGCGGCTCGCACGATGTTTGTCGCGATGCCACTTCAAAGCCCTGGGCTATGCGTGATTGTCCGGTACTATTCGGCCCAAGTTTTCGTGGATAAACGCGAGGAGCAAAGTCATGACCGATTTGCCGACCCATGTGGAGATCCACGAGGAAGGCCCGCGCGAAGGGTTCCAGATCGAACCCGGGCCGATCAGCACCGCGGACAAGATCAAGCTGATCGAGGCGCTCGGCGAGACCGGGTTGCACCATATCCAGGCCGCCTCGTTTGTCAGCCCGCGCATTGTGCCGGGTTGGGGGGATGCCGAAGATGTCGTTGCCGGGTTCACTCCAAAGGAAGGCGTCCACTATACCGCGCTGTGGTTCAACGCGAATGGGCTGAACCGAGCGCTCGTCTTTCGCAACAAGCTGACAATCACCGGCGCGATATCGCTGACCGCATCGGAGGCGTTCACCCAGAAGAACCTGCACCGCAGCCAGGCTGAAAATGTCGAGGCGATGAAAAAGCAGACAGCGCTGCATCTCGAAAACGGCGTCGACGTACCGCGGATCGGCGTGATGGCGGCGTTCGGCTGCAACTATCAGGGCGACATTGCACCGCCGCAGGTCATCTCGACGTTGGAGGATGGGCTCGCGATCGCCGAGGAGGCTGGCGCCACAATCAAGTATTTCTCGCTAGCCGATACGATGGGCTGGGCGACGCCGCTGCGTATCGAGCGCGTGTTGGGCGAGGTGCGCAGCCGCTGGCCCGACATGCCGATTGCGCTCCACCTGCACGATACGCGCGGGCTCGCGGTCGCCAACGCGCATGCCGGGCTCAAGATGGGTGTCACCCAATTCGACTCGACGGTCGGCGGGCTCGGCGGTTGCCCGTTCGCCGGACAACCAAAGGCAGCCGGCAACATCTGCACCGAGGAATTGGTGCTGCTGTGCGAAGAGATGGGCATCGATACCGGCGTCGATCTCGATGCTCTGATCGAGGTTGGGCGCATGGCCGAGGAGATCGTCGGGCACCAATTGCCGGGCGAACTGATCCATGCCGGCAGTCTCGACGCATTCCGCCGTCGGGCTGCGGCCTGATGCCGGTGAGGCCGCTCGCTCAGGAAAGGGTCGTGGAGGTCAGCCGTAACGGCTTTGGGCTGTAGATCCGCGCGAACGGCGAGGTTTGACAGCAAATGTCGTCGGAATGGGCCCGCTCGTCTCACTCGCAGTGGCAACCAATCTGACGATCGCGCGGTTCGTTGTGACTTCGGGGCGGGCAGCCGCTCCGGGTCATTGCACAACCCGGGCCCGCAGGCGGGTGTATTCCTCGGTGGAAATAGTGCCGGCGTTTTTCAGCCGTTCGAGCTTTTCAATCTCGTCGGCGGCGCTAAACCCAGCCACGTGCCGCAACTCGTCGCGAGCTTGTTGAGCGCGTTGGCTCTGGCGCTCGGCCATTCCCCGGCTTTGCGAAATCAGATAGATGAACACGCCCAGATAGGGAAACAGGATTAGAACGATAACCCAAATCGCTTTGCCGAAACCAGATACATCATGCCGTCGAAACAGATCGCCGATTACCGTGATCAATAACCAGAACCACAATACAAAGACAAATATCGAAAATACGTCGAGCAGGAAATTGCCAAAGCTAAAGTTACCACCGTTCAACATCTATTTCTCCCCCTCGGAAGATTATCGGGATTAGCCGATAGTGCCACTAAATCGCGAAAGGAGCCCGACTACACAAGGTGTAGAGCAAATCGGCCACGCGTAGTATATTCGAGGACTAAGCCGCCCCGAGTTCCTCAAGGGGTCGCGAAGATCTTGCGCGTCGATAAATACCCCGGATGGCTCGATTTGCCGGCCCCTCGACGAGATATGCCATTATAGCTGCAACGCATATTGTGACTAAAGTTGCGAACAACAGATTGGCTAAGGGCGGCAATCCCAGTGCATGGTTCCAAAGTTGTAGGCGCCATCCGAGTGTACCGTGAATTAAATAAAGCGAGTAAGAAATCGTTCCGAGAAATACGAGCGGTCGTGAAGCAAGCCATGAAGCGCGGCCCATGACGCATAACGAAAATACAGCGAAATTTACCGTCATTATGGCTATCATGATTGGAAAATGGTAAAGGACATGCTCAAAGTAACACAGTAGGATGAGCGCGACGCGTATAGGTGTCACACCCTCAGACCATATTTTATAAAACATGATTCCAGCGAAGAACAGGCTCGCATACGGAAGACTTACTGCGGTTTGGACACGCCAGGGAATGTGTTCTCCTAAGGCTGGAAACAGCTTGAGCGAGACAAAAGAAAGGGTCACCCAGAGGATGCCAAAAATCTCGATCCTTCGAATCATGCCGCTCGCAAAAACGATGGCGATCAATGTGTAAAATCCAATCTCATACGAGAGTGACCAGTAGACCGGCTCCACAGCTGGTACGCCAATAAAATCCTGCAGCATCGTCAGATTAACAATGACTTGCCAAATCGTAAGTTTCTGTACCGGATCTGGAAACACAAGTATAATAAACGCATTGAGAAGTACAGATACTATAAAAGCGGGGTACAATCGGGCAAACCTCGAGACGGCAAAGTCCGTCACGGCGCTCGACCGCCTTATGGTCATGAAAATAACAAATCCACTTATGATAAAGAACAAATGCACCGCGTACAAACCCTGTAAATTGATATTCCAAGGCGTAATCGAAGCGGCGAGCGTGGGATCCTTCAGCCAGTAGCCGTTTGGCCTACTAACAAAGTGGTATACGACTACCCAGAGCGCAGCAATCCCGCGCAGTCCATCTAATTCGGAGAACCTGTTATTAGCTGACACCGGGTTACCTTATTCGAGAGGATTCCAATTAGCGTTCTCTGTTTCCGTAGTCATCGAGATGTTTCCCGGCGGCGGCATGAGATTCAGATCTCAATTTTGACACGGTGATCTCGTCCGCTCGCTATAAGAGGACTGGAAGCAACCGGAAGGTTCCATAGGTTGCATTTATATGACCTTGTCCTCCGATTTAGGATTTCGCAACCGACGCTCCGCAACCGGCGTCGCATACTCCATTTTGGCCGTTCGTTCCACGGGCCGCGTGCGCCCGCCAGCCGGAGCATGTTTCCTGGCCGGATACATGTACGGCCACTGACCAGATCGGTTTCAAAACTAAGTCCGCTCCCCCGCACTAAAACGGACGAATGTCCGAAGCATGTTCGGTCGAGCGTGCCGTCGCGCTCAGGCGCGCTGCTCCGGCGGCAATTGCAGACGATAGCCGACGCCCAGCTCGGTCAGGATGTGGCTCGGGCGCGTCGGGTCGGGTTCGATCTTTTGTCGCAGGCCGCGAATAAATACCCGCAGATATTGCACTTCCTCGGCGTGCGCCGGACCCCAGACCTCGCGCAGCAAGTGGCGATGGGTCAGCACCTTGCCGGCGTGCGCCACGAGATGGCGCAACAGCTCGAACTCCTTGGGGGACAGCTTGACCTCGTGGCCGGCACGGATCACCTGGCGGCGCACCAAATCGACTGTCAGCTCACCCGACACAAAGGCCGGCGTCTCACCTTGCGACTGATACCGGTGACGCAACGCGGCGCGTATCCGCGCCATCAATTCGGCAATGCCAAACGGTTTGCCGATATAGTCGTCGGCGCCGAGGTCAAGCGCCTCGACCTTTGAGCGCTCGTCGCTTCGTGCCGAGAGCACGATGATCGGGATCGCCGAGTTCTTGCGAATTTCCGAGATCACCGCAAACCCGCTGCGGTCCGGCAATCCCAAATCGAGGATCACAACATCGGGTTTTTCCCGAGCCACCGCCGCGAGCGCCCCGGCAGCATGCTCCGCAGTGACGACGCGATGCCCGGCCGCTATCAGGCTTGCTCGCAAGAACCGGATTATCGGAGGCTCGTCGTCGACAACCAGAACCGTGTAGGCGCTAGGCATGCGCCGCGGTTGGCTCGCGGATTTCGGCCGCCTCCGGCACCGGCAGCCGGATTGTCAGGATGGCGCCCGACCGGTCGCGCCGGTTCTGCGCTTCGATACGGCCGCCCTGCGCCTCGATAAAGCCGCGACAGATCGCCAGCCCGAGACCGGTTCCGGCGCGACGCCGGTCCTGCGCCTGAACCCGATAGAATTTGTCGAAGATTCGTTCGAGATCATCGGGCGGGATGCCGGGGCCCTCATCCATGACCTGAACCGCGACAACGTCGCCGTCACGACGGGCACGCAGATCGATGCGGCTCCCGGCGGGCGAGTATTTCGCCGCGTTGTCGAGCAAGTTGAACAGAACCTGCTCGAACAGGGTCGGATCGAGACGCAGCATCGGAAGGTCGGGCGCTACCGAGACCTTGATCTGATGCCGGGCGAGAACACTCGCCGTGCGCTCCAATGCGGCGCCAATAATCTCGGCTACATCGGCGAGATCGAGTTTCATGTCGATCATGCCCGATTCCAGCTTGGTCATATCGAGCAGATTGCCGACAAACCGGTTCAGCCGCTCGGCTTCGCTCTCCAAGGTGGCGAGCAACTCGTCACGGTCGGCCGCGTCGTATTTATCGGCATAGCGGCGCAGGCTCGAAACCGTGCCGATGATCGAGGCCAGCGGGGTGCGCAGATCATGCGAGATCGAGGTCAGCAATGCGGCGCGCAGCCGGTCGCTCTCCGCCTGCACGCGAGCCTCCGCCAGCCCGCGGACCAGCGAGATGCGTTCGATCGCGACAGCTGCCTGGTCGGCCAGCGCATCGAGCAGACGGCGCTCGTCGGGTGTCAATAACGGCCCCGGCATATCGCGCTCGATCCCAATCACGCCGACCGCACCGCTGCCGGTGCGCAATGGCAGAAACAGCCATTTGCCGCCGGGGAGGGTATCGGAACCGCGCCCGGTCGGATGATTGTGTTCCCAACACCAGCGCGCCGCCGCCATATCGGCTTCGTCAAGCTGATCCTCTGGGGGATAGGCGGAGGCGACGTCGAGGCTGGTGGCATCCGGTTTCGGCAGCAATAGCACGGTGCGCACTCGCAGCATCGACGCGACTTGATAGACCGTCGCCCAAAGGAGGTCATCCAGCGTGCCGATCCCGGCAAGCTTGCGGCTGAACGCGTAAAGTTCAGCGGTAGTCTTGGCGCGGGCGCGGGCCGAGACGATCTGCCGCCGCCCCGCCGCCGTCAAATTGCTGACGATTACCGCCACGACTAGAAAGAAGAACAGTGCGACGACGTTCTCCGGATTGGCGACCGTGAAGGTATAGAGTGGCGGCAAGAAAAAGAAATTATAGGCCAGCACGCTAAACACACAGGCGGCAAGCGCCGGCAACAATCCCCAGGCGATCGCCGCGGCAAGGATCGCCATCAGAAAGACGAGCGAGATGCTCTGCCGGGCCAACCGAATGCACCAGCAATTCACCGATGCCGAGCGCCAGCGTCACCGCGCCAGCACTCCCCAGATATGGCAAGAGATTTAACGGCTCGGCCGGAACCCGCGTCGTCACCGATGTCGATGGTGTCGGTTGACCTGCTTCGGCCGAGATCACGTGCACGCTGATCGATCCGGTCTTGCGCAGGAGATCGTGCACGACCGAACCGTGTACCATTTCGAACCAACGCGACCGGTCGCTTTTGCCGATGACGATCTGGGTGATGTTGTTGGTCTCGGCGTAGGCGACGACTTCGTCGGCGATCTTGCGGCCGGGGATTGTCATCGTCGAGGCGCCGAGACGCTCGGCCAGCCGCAAGTATTCGGCGACGCGGTCGCGCTCGGCATTATTGAGGCGCTGGGTTCGCGCTGTTTCGACATAGATCGCGGTCATTGGCGCATGCAGCCGGTCGGCGGCGCGCCGGGCGTAGCGGATCAATGCCGGGGTATTGATCGCTTCGCTGACGCAAACGAGCACGCGATCGCCGGCGGCCCATGGCCCCGGTATCGCATGGGCGCGCATGTGCGACAGCAGTTGGTCTTCGACGCGCTGCGCGGTCTGCCGCAACGCCAATTCGCGCAACGCCGTCAGATTGCCCGGCTGGAAGTAATGCCGGACCGCCCGCTCGGCCTGCTGCGGAACATACACCTTGCCTTCGTGCAGGCGGTGGATCAGATCGTCGGGCGCGAGATCGACGACCTCGATATCGTCCGCTGTTTCGAGAATGCTGTCGGGTACGGTTTCGCGCACGCGGATGCGCGTGATTCGGGCAACGACGTCGTTCAGGCTCTCGACATGCTGGATGTTGAGCGTTGTGAAGACATCGATGCCGGCCGCGATCAGCTCCTCGACATCAAGATAGCGCTTGGGATGACGGCTTTCCGGTGCGTTGCTGTGCGCCAACTCGTCGACCAGCACGAGTTGCGGGCGGCGCTTGAGGATCGTGTCGAGGTCCATTTCGGCGAGGCGGTGGCCTTTGTAGTCGACCTCGCGGCGGGGAATGATTTCGAGGCCGGCGAGCAGCGCCTCGGTCTCGCGTCGACCGTGGGTTTCGACAACACCAACAACGACATCGATCCCCTCCCGCCGCTTCGCCTGCGCCGAAAGCAGCATCTCATAGGTCTTGCCGACGCCGGGCGCTGCGCCGAGAAAAATCTTGAGCCGCCCGCGGCCTTCCTGCTTGGCCGCGTCGAGCAATGCCTCCGGTGACGGTCTCCCTTCTCTATCCGGCATCTCGTCAGCTTAGATCATTTCACCCCGTCAAGCGCCAGGTTGAGTTCGAGGACGTTGACGCGCTTTTCGCCAAGGACGCCTAAGATCGGATCGTGGGTTTGATCGGCGACGAGCGCGCGCAGCTTATCGGGATCGATATGGCGTGCTTTGGCGACGCGCGGCACCTGGAAGAGGGCGGCGGCCGGGGTGATGTCGGGATCGAGGCCGCTGGCCGAGGTGGTAACCAGATCGACCGGGATCGGCGTCCCTGGATTGTCCTTGGCGAGCTTGGCGGCGTCGCTCTTGACCCGGTCGATCAGAGCCTGGTTGGTCGGCCCGAGATTTGAGCCGCCCGAATTATCGGCGGCATAGGGGACCGGGACGGTTTTACTCGGATCTTTTGGATCGGGCTCGGTCGTCGCCGATGGGCGGGGGTGGAAATATTTGTCGCTCGTAAAATTCTGGCCGACCAAACTCGAGCCGATCACCTTGCCGTCCTTCTCGATCAGGCTGCCATTCGCCTGATGCGGAAAAATCAGTTGCGCGAGCCCGGTCATGCCGAGCGGATAGATAAGCCCGGTGATCACCGTCATGACGATGATCATCAGGATCGCAGGTCGGATTTGCCTGATCATGGATGCAGTCCTTAGGCGAGACCGATAGCGGTGACAGCGAGATCGATCAGCTTGATGCCGATAAACGGCACGATCAGCCCGCCGAGCCCGTAGATCAAAAGGTTGCGGCGCAGCATTGCGGCGGCGCCAATCGGACGGAACCGCACACCGCGCAACGCCAGCGGGATCAGCGCGATGATGATCAGCGCGTTGAAGATGATCGCCGACAAGATGGCGCTCTCGGGGCTGTGCAGCCGCATCACGTTGATGACGCCGAGCTGCGGATAAAACGCGACAAACATCGCCGGGATGATCGCGAAATACTTCGCGACGTCATTGGCAATCGAAAACGTCGTCAAAGCGCCGCGGGTGATCAGCAATTGCTTACCGATCTCGACAATCTCGATCAGCTTGGTGGGGTCGCTGTCGAGGTCGACCATGTTGCCGGCTTCGCGCGCCGCCATCGTGCCGGTGTTCATCGCCACGCCAACATCCGATTGCGCCAAGGCCGGCGCGTCGTTGGTGCCGTCGCCGCACATCGCGACAAGCTTGCCGGAAGCCTGTTCGTTGCGAATGAGCGCGAGTTTCTCCTCGGGCTTGGCTTGCGCCAGGAAGTCGTCGACCCCGGATTCGGCAGCGATCGCCGCGGCGGTCAGCGGGTTGTCGCCGGTGATCATGACCGTGCGAATTCCCATACGCCGCAACTCGGCGAAGCGCTCGCGAATGCCGCCTTTGACGATGTCCTTGAGGTAGATGACGCCGAGCAGGCGATTGCCCTTAGCGACCGCAAGCGGGGTTCCGCCTTCGGTCGCGATCCGCTCGGCGATGGTCGTGATCTGACGAACGGCCTCGGAAACCGGGGCGGCGCGCAATGCCGCCTGCGCGCCCGGCGCCGCATTGCGCCACACCGGACCTGTGCTGCCGCCTTGGGCAAATTCAACCACGGAATCGACGGCACCCTTGCGGATCGCGACACCGCCGACATCGATGCCGCTCATTCGCGTTTGCGCCGAGAACGGCACGAAACGGGCATCGAGCGGCGCCATCTCGCGGCCGCGCAGCCCATATTTTTCCTTTGCCAAAACGACGATCGATCGGCCCTCCGGGGTCTCGTCCGACAGCGAGGCGATCTGCGCCGCGTCGGCGAGTTCGCTTTCCTCGACACCGGGGAGCGCGATGAATTCGGTCGCCTGGCGGTTGCCCAAGGTGATCGTGCCGGTCTTGTCGAGCAGCAAGGTGTCGACATCGCCGGCCGCCTCGACCGCGCGGCCCGACATCGCCAGGACATTGAAGCGCACCAGCCGGTCCATGCCGGCGATGCCGATCGCTGACAGCAAGGCGCCGATTGTCGTCGGGATCAGACACACGAACAGCGCGGTCAGCACGACGACCGAAACTGCGCCGCCGGCATAGGCGGCAAAACTCGGGATCGTCACCGTGGCAAAGACGAAAATCAGCGTCATGCCGGCGAGCAGGATGTTGAGCGCGATTTCGTTGGGCGTCTTCTGCCGGACTGCACCCTCGACCAACGCGATCATCCGATCGAGGAAGGTCGAGCCTTGCGCAGCTGTGATCCGCACCTTCAGCCAATCCGACGTGACCCGCGTGCCGCCCGTCACCGCCGACCGGTCGCCGCCGCTCTCGCGAATGACCGGCGCTGATTCGCCGGTAATGGCCGACTCGTCGACCGAGGCAACGCCCTCGATGACCTCGCCATCGCTCGGGATCAAATCGCCGATCTCGACCAGCACCAGATCGCCGGCTTTGAGTGCGACTGCGTCGACCAGATCGAACGCCGTCGACTGCGCGTCTTGGATCCGCTTTGCCCGAATTTCGGTGCGCGTGCGACGCAGGGCGTCGGCCTGGGCCTTGCCGCGCCCTTCGGCCACTGCCTCGGCGAAATTCGCGAACAGCACTGTGAACCACAGCCAGACAGTGATCTGCCCAGAAAACAGAGCGTTGCTGCCGACGACCTTGCCGCCGCCGACAATCAAGTCACGGATAAAAAACACGGTCGTCAGCACCGAGACGATCTCGACACAAAACATGACCGGGTTCTTGACCAGGGTGCGCGGATCGAGCTTTTTGAACGACGCCCAGATCGCCGGTACGATCAAAGAGCGCTGGAACAATGACATCGGCCGCAGATTGCGCTTGGCGAGACCGCCTGTCGGCAGGCTGATGATGGGGGTGACGTCGGTCATCTTGGTATTCCTCGCACACCCAAACCCTAAGGCCCGGTGTAAAGCTTGCCCTGGTTCATCGCGACCTGCTCGGTCACCGGCCCGAGTGCGACGGCTGGAAAAAAGGTCAGTCCGCCAAGAATTAGGATGACGCCCACCAGCAGCCCGACAAATTGCGGGCTGTGGGTCGGGAAGGTGCCGGCTGAGGGCGCCAACAATTTCTTTTGTGCCAGTGAGCCCGCCACCGCCAACATCGGGATGACAAAGATAAAGCGCCCGATCAGCATCGCTGCCGCGATCGTCGTATTGTAAAATAGCGTATTGGCCGACAATCCGGCGAAGGCGCTGCCATTGTTTTCCGTGCCCTCTGTAAACGCGTAGAGGATCTCGCTGAAGCCGTGCGGACCCGGGTTCGCAATGCCGGCCAGTCCGGCTGGCAATACGACGGCCAGAGCGGTCCAGCCAAGGATCGACAATGGCAGGCTGAGAAGTGCCAAGATCGTCATCTTGACCTCCTTGGCTTCGAGCTTTTTGCCGAGATATTCGGGGGTGCGCCCGACCATCAGCCCGGCGACAAACATCGCGACGATGGCAAAGGCGAGGATGCCGTAGAGCCCCGAGCCGACACCGCCAAAGATGACTTCGCCAAGCTGCATGTTGACGAGCGGGACCATGCCGCCGATCGGCAGATAGCTGTCGTGCATCGAATTGACCGCACCGCACGAGGTATCGGTCGTCACCGTGGCCCACAAGGTCGACAATGCCGGGCCGAAGCGAACCTCCTTGCCCTCCATATTGCCGCCGGCCTGGATCGGGCTCGCGGTCGAATCGATATGAAAGGCGGCAAAGGCGGGGTTGCCGTGCGCTTCCGAATTGTAGGCGATGGCGACACCGGCGAGAAACAGCACGCCCATCGCGGCAAAGATCGCCCAGCCTTGGCGCTCGTCGCGGACCATACGGCCCAGGACATTGGTCAGCCCGGCGCCGATCGAGAAGATCGCGACCAGCTCGATCAAATTGGTCACCGCATTCGGGTTCTCGAACGGATGCGATGAGTTGGCGTTGAAGAACCCGCCGCCATTGGTGCCGAGTTCCTTGATGATCTCCTGCGAGGCAACCGGGCCTTGGGCGATGAGTTGCTTTGCCCCTTCGAGTGTTGTCGCCTCGGTGTAGGCGCCGAGATTTTGCGGGACCCCCTGCCACACCAGCACCAATCCAACGACGACCGAAATCGGCAGCAGGATGTAAAGCGTGCAGCGGGTCAGATCGACCCAGAAATTGCCGATTGTCTTCGCCTCGCGCCGCACAAAACCGCGGATCAGCGCCAATGCCATGGCGATGCCGGTTGCAGCCGACACAAAATTGTGCACCGTGAGCCCGGCCATCTGCACCAGGTAGCCCATCGTTGTCTCGCCGCTATAGGCCTGCCAGTTGGTATTGCTGATGAAGCTGACCGAGGTATTGAGGGCGAGGCTCTGTTCGACCCCGGTCTGGGCCTGCGGATTGAACGGCAAATACCATTGCAGCCGCTGCAGTGCGTAGAGCGTTACAAAGCCGGCGACACTAAAGAACAGCATTGCGACGGCGTAGGTCAGCCAATGCTGCTCCTCCTTTTCGTCGACGCCGCAGCACCAGTAGACCGCGCGCTCGACGGGCCGCAATACCGGCCACAAAAACGTCCGTTCGCCGGCAAAAACCCGCGTCATGTAGCCGCCGAGCGGGCGCGTGATCGCGATCACAATCACGCTGAACAGCGCGATCTGGAGCCATCCGTTGGCTGTCACCGCACTTCTCCTAGAACCGCTCGGGGTTGATCAGCGCATAGACGAGATAGACCATAATCACGATCGTCACGATCCCACCGAGAATGTAATCGAGCATCATATCCGCCTCACATCTTCTCGCAGGCGAGCGAATAGAGTATTGCGATCACGAAAAAGCCGACGCCATAGGCAATCATCAGGAAATCAAGCATGGTGGAACCCTTGTGAATCTCACGGTTAATACGGGCCGCGGAGCGCCCAAAACGTCGGCGAGATTCCGACGACTCCCGCTATTAAGCCGAATACCGCGTGCCATGGCCACCTGCTCGCGCGTTTATCCTCTCGGGCACAGCCTTCGCGATGCGCCGACGCAGGATCGCCTCAGACGCGAGAGATGCGCCACCCGCCGTTAAGTTTCGAGGCGAAATGATCGCTCTCAATATAAAGGCGTCATAAAGATTTCGTGAAAAACGAAGCTAGTCCTTACCGTCGCATGCGCACCTGAGATTGCTGCCATCAAGAGAGCTTTGACCTGGATCAAGCGCCCGCACCATTCCCGAAACGAATAGCTGTCGCACCCTCTTTAGTCGGACTGCCCTGGCGTATTATCATCCCCGCGCAACCGTCGATCAGTGTGAGCCGTGGAACCCGGGATTGGAAATGGTCAGCGCGCCGCGATGGGGAGCGCTAATCGGCTGAAGCTGGGCCTGTTCGGCGCCAACTGCTCTTCCGGGCGCGCGGTCACGACAGTGCCGGAGCGCTGGTCGGGGAGTTGGCCCGACTGCGTCAGGCTGGCTCAGATGGCGGATCGGGCCGGCATCGAGTTTATGCTGCCGATCGGGCGCTGGAAAGGATATGGCGGCGACACCGACTACCAAGGCGCCACATGGGAGACAGTGGCCTGGGCTTGCGGGCTCTTGGCCAAGACCGAGCGGCTCACCGTGTTCGGAACCGTGCATGCGGCATTGCTGGCGCCGCTGATCGCCGCCAAGGAGTTTGTCACCGCCGACCACATCGGCGAAGGGCGTTTCGGCCTCAACCTCGTTTGCGGCTGGAACGAGGGCGAGTTCGAGATGTTCGGCGCGACATTGCGCGATCACGAGACGCGCTACGAGTACGCCCAAGAGTGGCTCGATATTGTCAAACTCGCCTGGTCGCCGCGCGCGGATTTCGATTTCGACGGGCATTTCTTCAAATTGAAGGGCGTGCGGGCCAAGCCCAAACCCTTTGGCGGGACGTGTCCGCTGATCATGAATGCGGGCGCCTCGGCGACCGGTCAAGCATTCGCGATCCGCAACTGCGACGCGCTGTTTTCGACAATCTCACGCGGCATTTCGTTCGACGAAACGGCGGCACACATCGGCAATGTGCGGGCGCTGGCGCGACAGGCGGGCCGGGAGATCGATGTCTATACAGTGGGCGTCGTGACCTGCCGCCCGACCGCACGCGAGGCGCAGGACTATTACCGCTACGCCGTCGTCGACAATGCCGATTGGGCAGCGGTCGACAACATTTTGGCGATGAAGAACATCACACCGCAAACGCACTCGCCCGAGGAGTTTCAGCGTATCCGCGATCACCAGGCAAACGGCATGGGCGGGCTGCCTCTGGTCGGCGACCCGGATACGGTGGCGCGGGAGATGGCGCGACTGGCGGCGCTGGGGCTCAAGGGGATCGCGATCTCGTTCGTCAACTATCTCGACGAGTTGCCGTATTTTTGCGCCGAGGTACTGCCGCGCCTGGCGCGCTTGGGGCTGCGCGACAGCCGGTCTCCGGAGTAAGCGGGACGCCGCTTCGAGCCAGGTCTCGTCCGATCATGAACCTCCGCCTGGCGAGCCCGGCTTATCCGATCGACATTAACACCGTAGCCCGCGTGATGGCGGGGGCTGACGGGAGGAGGACACAGTGAGCAATTTGGACACCTTGATCCAAGACCTCGTGATCGCGAACCGAATTCTGGCACGGGAGGAGGTCGTGGACGCCTACGGTCATGTCAGCGTCCGCCACCCCGACAATCCAGACCATTTCCTGATCGCGCGCTCGCTCGCCCCGGAGCTGGTCGGCCCCGACGACATCCTCGAACTCGATCTGGATGGTCAGCCGGTCCGCAACGACGGCCGCAGCCTGTATCTCGAGCGCTTTATTCATGCCGCGATCTTTGCCGCACGGCCCGATGTCATGGCCGTCGTCCATGCCCATGCCGAGGACACATTGCCGTTTGGTATCGCCGAAGGCGCCAAGCTGCGGCCGGTCATCCATTCGGGAAGCTTTATCGGCGCCGAGGTGCCGGTGTGGGACATTGCCGACAATTTCGGCGACACCAACCTGCTGGTGACCAACATGGCGCAGGCAAACGATCTCGCGACCTGTCTCGGCGGGAACAGCGTCGCGCTGATGCGTGGCCACGGTTTCGCTTCTGCCGCGCGCTCGCTGATCGAGGTTGTGCGGCTCTCGGTCTACCTGCCGCGCAACGCGCGGGCACTGATGCACGCGCGGCAATTGGGTGGCGAGATCAAATACCTGTCGCAAGGCGAGATCGAGGCCCGCAACCGCGGCTACAGCCCCTATTCGGTCGAGACTTGGCGCAGCTGGGAATACTGGGCGAACAAGGCCGGCTGCGGTCATCTGCTGACCCGACCTGACCAAGCCGCCGCCACGCAGGCGCGCCCGCCAAAGGGCTGACCCAGCGCTCGGCCGATCGGCTCGATTACCGAGCTGCGTATATCCGGAGACTTCAGTCGTGGAGTTCGCATGCAAGGGCTGGTGATCGACACCAATGTCTTCGTTGCCGCGGGGTTTAATCCCCGAAGCGCCTCTGCGCGCGTTCTCGCCGGCGTTCGCGATGGACGCCTGCTGCTGATCTGGAACAAGCCGACCCGAAGCGAGACCGAGATGATCTTGCGGCGAATTCCGCGCCTCAACTGGGAGAGCTTCGCTGATCTATTCCGGCCAGGCGGCGAGTTTACCGGACCCGTCTATCCTGATGCCTTTACCCTGATTGCTGATCCCGACGATCGAAAATTCGCGGCGCTGAGTGCCGCGGCCAAGAGTCCGCTCGTGACGAACGACAGTGATATCCTGGATCAGCGGAATTTTATTGAGATTGAGGTCTTCACTCCCAGTGAATTCCTGCTGCAGTGAGAGGAAAGTCTCTCTCGAAGAGGGTTGTCGCTGGGAACTGTCCGAGAGCCTCAATAAAATTTAATCGCGATCAATGCGCACGCAGGGCAGCGGCTTAGCCCACCTGTTGCGCCCTAAGCGTCGATTTGACGACGTTTATAATAAGGCGCGGCGGGGTAGCGCGACGTTGGAGTTCGTGCTTGTCGGCCGGCGGGCTATCCCCACCAACGGTGGCGAGGTGCCCGACGGCCCCGAGGTGTGAGTGCCTCGGGAGCCGTCGATACTGCGCCTGCTTCTCGGCCCGCCATCTTCCGGCCCGTGCCGCGGACTCCAGGTGTCGAGCTTGCGTGCGGGGATACCTTGGAAATCCCTGAAGGCCGTGCGCCGGCGGACCGAGTATTCAGCTGTTTAACTCGGCAGCGAGCCTAGGAGCTGGCCTTTGGTCCGACGTTGGATGAATAGGGGCGATACCACGAATATGGATCCCGCAAAGACCACGGCCCGAGCCAGGTCCCTTCGGGGGCACAGTATGGAGTGTACGCTGGCGCTCCGTAACCATAGCTAAAGGTTTGATTGAGACAAACCGGTCCAGGTGCGGCATATGGTGCAGTATAAGGATATGCGCTAGGGGCGGCATACGCAGTATAGGATCCGGTTTGGGCCTGTGCGGCAACGACACCAAGCGCCATAAATCCTAGTCCGAACACAGCGGGAGTAACAAACTTCCTCATTCGAGAGCTCCAAGTTTTGGGTTACGAGTATCTGATCAACAAGCTCTCTTTCGCATCGTTCAAATTTCCACTTGTTGACGGATGTGCCACCTGTTGGCTGCGCTTACCACGCGATTTCGCAGAGCATGCCGCGGTTCTGCGCCAACAATACTGATATCTGAGGCGACTACTCTATCTTTAAACTTTAGGGAGATCCCATCCCAATCAGCCAGATGGTTCACGCTCTGAGGGCTGGATTGGGCCGAAGAGATTCCGCAGCGCCAGCAATTCGTTGGGCTCGCATCGGTCTTACCGAGTTTGC
This sequence comes from uncultured Alphaproteobacteria bacterium, assembly GCA_963735445.1. Taxonomy (GTDB): domain Bacteria; phylum Pseudomonadota; class Alphaproteobacteria; order ATCC43930; family CGMCC-115725; genus AP-15. The sequence goes on along the minus strand of CAVTLC010000044.1, from coordinate 9,749 downwards.
CTCGTCGGCATCTTGGCAGCTCGCAGCGACAATCGGTCCGCCTGTGTTGCAGCCTGTGTTGCAGCCGGCAAAAAATGGCCTCAATCAGCCGTTATGAAATAGATCAAAGTTGAAGCGATGGAATGCCGATCTCCATCTGCTAAAAGCGATTTGCTGATAAGAGCGATCCGCAGCGAAGCGAGGCTGGAGCCGAAAGGATGATGATAGCGAGGACCGCCCGAGGCAAAGCCGGCCCAGGGCAAACCGGCCGAGGCAAAACCGGCTGGATCGTGGCGCTGTGTTTCTTACTGATGAGCGGGATTGTGATCAGCCCCGGCGCGGCTCGATCGCAGAGCCTCCAAACCGGTCCGCGGGAACGCGTTCGCAGCTTCTACGACGTGTTGCTAACCACGATGAAAAACGCGCAGACCCTCGGACAGAGCGGACGCTATGCGACCTTGGCGCCGGTTGTGAACAGCCTGTTCGATGTGCCCTCCATGGCTCGCCTCGCTGTCGGTCCGGCTTGGGACACGCTGACCCCGAACCAGCAGCAGCAGATCACCGCGGCGTTTGGTCGCTACGTTTCTGCGACTTATGCGGACCGCTTCGACAGCTATTCGGGTGAGCAGCTTCAGGTTGTTGGCGATATTCCTTATGGCAGCGGCGTCATTGTCGAGACCAGGATCGTGCGGGAGCGCCAGCCACCGGTGACGATCAACTATATGATGCGGCCGCATCAGGGGGCCTGGCAGATTTCCGATGTCTATCTCGACGGCACGATCAGCCAGCTTGCGACCCAGCGCTCCGAGTTCCACTCGATCCTAGCGCGCCAGGGTGTCGGCGGCCTGATTTCGACCCTCGCCCATAAGGCCGATCTCTTGTCCAGCAACGCCCCACGCTCACCTTAACCCCGCTCGACGTGATCCCCGCACCGCTCGATCGCTATTGCGGCGAAGATATCGGCGCGCTTCCGGTGCGTATGACCCCGGAGGAATTTGGCTCGGTGGGCTGATCGATCAGCGTCGTTAAACTGCGCGGGCGAGATCAATCAGAGGCGGGCGGGGTCGATGAGCCGCTGAGACCTTCCGATATGTCGGGTGTCGGCAGTCGGGTCAATCTCGGCGCCGGCCCGGCGACAGGCGAGTTCAGCAACGGCTCGAGCTGCGGCTGCAATGCCTTTAATAGATGAACAGCGAGCGCGCTTGAGAAGTGATATTCGGCAGCAGCAGCGCCCGGAACATAAGCCGTGATTGTCCCGTAAAAGCGGTTGCCGAGATAAAAAACAAAGGTGGCGGTCCGATCGACCACGCGCTGCGAAATCAATCGGCCGCCGCGGCCAAAGCGATCGTAACGATTGTCGCCGGTGCCGGTCTTGCCGCCGACCGGAAGCAGAGTTCCATTCGGGGTGTGGTAGACGCCACTCACCGCCTTGGCGGTTCCCTGGGACACGACGGTCGATAGCGCGCGCTGGATGGTCCGAGCCACCTCGGGGGCGAGCACCCTCTGCGGTTGGGGTGCAGCAACCATGTCGGTTTCATAGGGAGTGCCGGCGGCAAATCGCAGCCGTTCGAGATCCACGGTCGGTAGTCTTACACCGTCGTTGACGATGATCCCCATCAGATCGGCGAGCGCGTCCGGCCGATCGCCCGAGCTGCCGATCGCGGTCCCGTCCGAGGGGACAAGCCGGCCGAACGGATAGCCCTGCCGACGCCAATCCTGCAGGATTTTGTCGAATGCATCCTCTTCGAGCAGGATGCGGATCCGCATATTTTGCTGAAACGGGCTGTGGCTGTCGAAGAGCCAAGTATAGACCTCTTGCCGTGCCTCCACGCTCGCTGCTGTCACCTCGGCCAGGGTCGCGCCCGGATGGTCCTGAAGGTATCGAACGAGCCACAGTTCGAGCGGGTGAATGCCGGCAAGATAGCCGCGATCACGCAATGAAAACCGGCTCGGGCCAGAATCGCGGTAGAGATCCCACAACTCGTCGTCACTTATCGCCAGGTGCGGCAAATGTTGCGCGAGAAACGCGCCGAGTGCCGCCCGGCTGGCATTTGGATGCACCGAGAGAAAAACGACGGCCAGCCGATGGGCGTCCGGCCGCGTCCGGCTCGCCAACAATTCGAGCGCTTCCGGTGGCGTCAGGCCGCGGTAGTCATGCCAGAAACGGTCGAGATAGACCCGACCTTCCTTGTCGGCAAAGCGTTGCAAATAGGCCATCCGCGCCGGATCGTCATGATCCTTTAGCAATTCGCTGACTTGCGTCCCACCCTGGGCGATCTCATAGCTGACAATGTCGCGCATCAGGCGAATGAAGGCGTTATTGATCGAATCGGCGAAAGCCAGCGATACGGTCGGGGTGGCGTGGTTCTCCCATTTGGCGAAATTGGCAAAGCTCTGCATGCCGCCGCCGGTAAAGTACGTCCCCGGACTTGCCGAATAGGTCCGCTGCATCGCCGCGTCGAGCATCGGCTGCAGACCGGGATCGCGCGCATTTGCCATCCACTCGGCGGCCCAACGCGTGATCGGGTCGTCTTTCGCCGCGTCCGCGGTCGCCACCAGCTGCTGGCGAGGCATTGCCGCAAAGCGCCCGTGCAGCGTGTTGACGATGTCAAGATAGGTGATCAGCGTGCGCAGCTTTGCGGTCGAGCCGAGCTGCAGCTTTGCTCCGGCATTGAGGTCGAATGGCTCATTCAGGCTGTCGGCTCGGATGCGGACAAAATTGCAGTCTGCGCCTCGCTCATACAACACGACGCTCCAAGCGATGCGCGCCGGACTGGCGCTGCCCAGCAGCTGTTCGCCATAGAGCCCTAGTGAATGATCGTAGGCGGGATCGGCGAGCCGGCTCAGCACATCGCTGATGCGCCGTTGCGCGGCCGTGTCGATCGTCGACCAACCGCTGAGATCAAGCCGGTCCAAGGCGTAGAAATCGGGGAGGTGCAGCAGCGTCACCAATTGATCGCGCAACTGTTCGGTTGCCTTGTCGCCGACATAGATCTGCGCCGCGGGCAGCGGAACGTCGTTACGAAACTGCAGATGCCCCGCCAGTGCGGCGTCGCGCAGGGCGGGGTCGATTACGCCGGCGTCGGCGAGCAGGCGCAGATAGCGGTCGGTAAGCCGCTCAAGGGCATCGTGGTCGGACGTCAGATAGTAGCCGGGGCGGCGGCCGGCCAACAAAAGGCTCAGGACCTGCCGGTAAATTTCGCCTTTGCGCGCAAGTTCGGCCGGGGTGCTCGCTGGCCTTGTCAGAACCCAGCTGGCGTCGGCGAGGTCGGTGCCGTACCAGCGCCACAACGCCTCCGGTACGCCGATGATCTCGCCATAACCGGGACGCGAACCGAGCGGCTCCGAGTTGAGGTAAGCGGTCATAATGTGGCGCCGCGCCTCAATCGTGTTCGGGCCGTCGATATAGGCATGGGCCGTGGCGGTAAGCATCTGCCGCAGCTTTTCGACCACGCCGGGTGTCCGACCCTCGGGCGAGTGGCGGAATTTCTCGGTCTGGGTGGCGAGCGTGCTGGCCCCGCCGGCACGAAGATGGCGATCGACGACGCCGGCGACACGTCCGGTCACGGCGAGGCCAAATCGCGGCCAATCGATCGCCGGGTTTCGATCGGGCTCACCGGGCGTGAACAGATCTTTGTCTTCGATAAAGGAGAGGCTTTTGACGACCAAGGGCGGGATTGCCGCAAAATCGGCAAAGGTCCTCTCGGGATAGTTAGCCCGGTAAAGCGGCGCACCATCGCGGTCGAACAGCTCAAGCCCGGCCCGCTCTTTTTCGTGATAAATCGCGTAACCGCCTTGGTCGACAAAATCTATGAGGGCTGGCGACCAGCTTGCCTGCCGGGCAACGGCGAAATGATGATCTTCGAGCGAGTGAATAAAACGCGGCAACTCGGCGTAGCCGAGGCGCTCGTCATAGGGCCCGTATTGCGGGAAGACTAATGATTGGCTCGGGCCCGATGTGACCTTAAAGGTCATGTGGCGGTCTAGTCGCGAGAACAAGACCGACTGAAGAAACGAGGAACGGATCTCCGTGGCGACACCGTAAGCCAGCAACGCGAGCACCGCCGCTGCCGCCACCCAGCGCAGCGCCGAGACACCGTGCAGAAACGGTGCGAGCCAGTTCCGACGGGGACGCCGAACCCTGCTTGTCCGCAAACGTCCCCAAACCGCATCGACCATAACCGCCGGCTCCGGCCCTCTTTGTTCGCGGCACGCAAACAGCGGAGATAGAGATAGTGATCCGATGCCGCGCAAAGAGACCGCGCCATAAAATTGTCGCGGTCGCCCCACTTCCAAGAAATACTGGCGGGCGCCACCCTCCGCCAAGTCCGGGTCATCGGAACGTCAGCTTGTCGGGCGCTGGCGCTTGAAGGACAACTTGATCCCGCCCGATCCGCTGATCTTGCCGCCGCTGCCGAGAATGCTGATTTGTCCCTCGGAGCTGACTTCGATCGACAGCTCAACTTCCTCCAGCGACATTCCGGTCTCATTGCGCGCCTGATCGAAGACATCCCCGACCACGCCCAGCAGATTTCCGATCTCGCGCTTGAGATCCTCGACGTTGACCTGCACCCGCTGAGTCAAGCTTTTGCGCGTCTGCTGCACCACACTCGAGCCAAAGCCGCCGCCGACATCCTCGGAGCTACGGCTGCCCTCGGCGACCTCCACCGTCTCTGCTGATGCGACTTCGGTGACGAACCACAGCGATCCTTGCTGGCCGGACATATAACCCTACCCCCTGTTAAACGCACACGACCCGCATCCCGATGCGGCCCTGCCACCCCGGATTATCCGGCTGGATCGAAATCACGGAAGGCCGAGCGGCAGATCGCCGGATTGTGTGACCACGAACCGCCGCGCAAGATCCGGCTGCTATCCGCCGGGCCGGCCAAATAGGCGCTACCGTCGCGTGCGACTTGGTCGTAGCTCGCGCACGCAATATCGAGGCAGAATTCCCAGACATTGCCGTGCATATCGTAAAGCCCAAACCGATTTCTCGGAAAGGTGCCGGCGCGGGTTGTCGTGCCGCGAAAGATACCGCCCGGACCTTGGCCATAAGCGCCCGACCCGTACTTCACGCCGCCATAGGAATCCGACCCGATGCTATGTCCGTCACTGTCGCCGCACACTGCCCCGCCGATCCCGCAATAATTCGCTAAATCGGTCGTAATCGTCGGCCCGACATTGAACGGATCGGTCGATCCCGCACGGCAACAATATTCCCACTGCGCTTCGCTCGGCAGCCGATAGTCGCGACCGGTTATTGCAGAGAGCCGCCGGCAATACTCCGAAGCCTGGTACCAGGTGATGCTTTCGACCGGCAGATCGATGCCGCGAAAAAACGACGGGCTGGGGTTCAAATCGTATTGCAGTTTCGCGGGATGCGCCATGACCACCGCCAGCCACTGCGCCTGGGTGATTGGCGCGGCGCTGATAAAGAACGACGCCAGTGTGTCATCGTGCTGCGGCCCCTCATTGGGCTGCCGCTCAGGCTCGCTGTCGGGCGAACCCATTGTGAAGCTGCCGCTGGGAATCGCGACCATGTCGAGGCCGTTCCCCGATCCGAAATTCTCGGTAAAGACCATCGTCGCGGCGTGCTGCAGTGGTTTTGCCTTCCCTTTTCCGTCGACCTGCGCAAACCCGAAATGGATCGTGCGCAGCACGGGCTGCGACATCCGTCTGCGGATAAATGGCACAAGACCGACTGCGCCTGCTCCTACCGCCGCCAGCGCGCCAACCGCAATCGTCCGTCGGCGGGTCAGCAGCGGCGTCCTTTGTGGCCTCTCCGCGCCTCGGGTCTCCGGCGGTAATCGCGGTTCCGAAATCGGCGCCGGCGATCACCGCGCCCCCACCTCCGCCTTGCTTCAGCGCGATCCGTTTGACGGCCTCATGGGCCTGCGCATCCGCCGGAGCAACGGCGATAACTCGCCACCACAATTGCTCCGCTGTTTCGAGATCGCCTTCAGTTTCCGCCTGCAGCGCGTCGACCCGGAGCGGGGCGATATCGGTAAGGCTCGCGCGCTTCGGAAGCAGAATTAAATGGCGTTTTTCGATCGGCTCGGCTTGGGTGTACGGAGTCTGCCGCGGCTTCCTGTAATGCTGGCATAGTTCCGGCACGCGAATGCGCAGATACTCGTCAAGCCGTTCGACCGTCGCGCAGTTGGTTTCGCCCTCCAGTCGCAGTCCTTCAAGTAGCGTGTAGGTGAAAGCGCCGTGCTTAAGCTCGTCGATTTCATAAGAGCGCTCGTTCGGGCGGCATGACGATATTGCGACGACACCCGGTTGCGTCTCGGACCCAACCCCTTCGCCATCGCGCGCTCCCTCGTTCCGGCAGGCGTCGAGCAGCAGGATCACGTTCTCGGCGCCGCAGCGGCGCAGCCGCTCGGTGACAAGGCTGACCGGGATCGCGGTTTCCTCGACATTGCCTGGGTCGGCGTCACTCGGCATCAGATAGTCGCGTTCGCGTTCCCGCCTGCCGTGGCCGGCAAAGAAGAACCACAAATTATCGCTCGGCTTTAGGAATTTCTGTTCGAACCTGATCCGCAAAAATCGCCGCAATGTGCCGCCGGTCGGCGTCGACCGGATCGGTTCGCCAAAATCGGTCGCGATTGGCGGTGCGTCATCGGCAAAGAAGTAAACTTTATCGAATGCGACTTCCTTCTCGAAAAAGTCGCGCAACACCTCCGCATCGCGCTTGGCGAACTGCAACGGCTGCAGATTGTCGTAGCGGTCGATGCCGATGCAGATCGCCCAGTTCTGGCTCATTGTCGTCCGAGTATGCCGTTGCGCTCAATCTCCCGCACCAAAGAATGGTCGTCGGCTGAGCCGGAGCTTATCCTTAACTAGGTGTCACGAGGAGGTCTTGATGAGCATGCGGCTGGCGATTTCAGCGATTTTTGCGGCAGCGGGCGCCCTTGCGGCCGGCCCTGCCCTTTCCGGCGAGTTTGCTGTCCCAACGGGCGCTTTCGCCGATGGCCATGTTGCGATTGTCCTGGTGGGCGGGATGAGCGGTGGTGGTGGCGGGATGAGCGGTGGGGTGGCGGGATGAGCGGCGGCGGCGGGATGAGCGGCGGCGGTGGCGGGATGAGCGGTGGCGGCGGCGGGATGAGCGGCGGTGGTGGCGGGATGAGCGGTGGTCATGGCGGCGGAACGGGCGGAGGCGGAATGTTCCGCGGCTCGTTCAGCGACTTTGCTCAACCGGCAGACGGATCGGCGGCTGCCAGTGGGTCGTCCGACAGCCACAGTTATCAATGCGTTACACCCGTCGGATATTGCTCATTTGTTGCGCCCGCCTCGATGCGGCCGAGTACATTGCGCAGCGGCTCCGATTGCGCCTGCAACGGCGGCCAGACCCGTGGCCGCGTCCAATAATCTTCCGGAGCTAAAGCCAAAAGAGCCCGGCGCTCGCAAGTGAACTCGTCACTGAACAAAATTGATTGTGCCGGCGCCATTGACCTGGGTGTTGCGCTGTTTTGGGTTGCCATACACCGCAATCGAACCTGAGCCGGATATGTCGGCGACGATCTGCTGGCGGACGTCGACGTCTGCATTCCCCGATCCGCTGACCCTGACACTGGCATTGTCGGCGATCAGCCGCTGCGCCGAGAGATGGTTCGATCCGCTCATCTCGACGGTCATCGTCGAGACATTTCCGGTCATCTCAACGTGGTTGGAGCCGTTCAACGAAATCATTAGCTTATCGCCGGTGAGCCCGTCGGCATCTATGTCATTGCTGCCGGAAGCTGAGATATCGCCGACTTCCGGCGACGTTACCGTCACCTTTATGCGTCCGTCGGACGAATAGGATTGATCGGTGTAGATTTCCAGCCGGCCGTTCGACACATCGGTCTTGACGATCGGCAATAGATTTTGTCGGTCTCGATCGTGAGGCCCGGCGGCGAGCCGACTTTGACGGTCACCGCAAAAGCGCCGTCCGCCCGGATCGCGGAGACCGGGCCGATCGGCCGCGTTTCAGAGGCGGGCTGGCCGTCGCCGACGATATGGCCGGCCCCAGTCGAGGTCTGCACGGTTACGGTTTGGCCGCTGACCGTGACGCTGGTGCCCTCGTGATTGACGCTGACATTGTTCTGTTGGATCACGCTGGTTTGCGACCAGGCCGAACTGGCGCTTATCGCCAGTGAAGCGGTGACAATCGCGCTCGCCGCGCCCTTCATATATCTCATCCGATCCTGATACCTCGATTTCCGGGCCGGGCGCGCGATAGCACGACGCCCGAACCGGGACAAGCGGTCTCCAAACGCACGGTTTGGCGTCGAGATATTTCGAGATGCGAGCGCCGGTGAGTTCGTACCAAACGTCGCGATGCCGCAGCCGCCGCCAAACGCTACAATCCGCATTGCGGGATGCGCGAGCAGCAACGACGGCAACAAAAGCCGCGTGCTTCGAGAGGGCGGCGAATGGAAATCAAACCAAGCAGGCGTAATCTGCTGATTGGCGTTGGGGCAGCGACCGCGGCCAGCGCCCTGCCGGGGAGCGCATTTCCGGCCGAGAACGCGAGCGGCACTGCCGCGCCGGGCGACCTCGCTTACCGCAATGCCGCCGAGCTCATCAAAGCCCTCGCGGCCAAACAGGATATCCTCGGTCGAGCTAACCGATTTTGCGATCGCGCGCATCGAGGCCAAGGACAAGCCGATCAACGCCGTCGTCGTGCGCGATTTCGACCGGGCGCGGCGGCGGCCAAGGCGGCCGACGCGGCGCTGGCGCGCGGCGAGACCCGGCCGCTGCTCGGCCTGCCGATGACGGTCAAGGAGCCGTACAACGTCGCCGGGCTGCCGACGACCTGGGGGATCCGCCGTTCGGGACTGGCAGCCCAGCTTCGACGCGCTGCGTCGTGACGCGGCTGAAGGCGGCCGGCGCGGTCATCCTCGGCAAGACCAACGTCCCGCTCAATCTCGCGACTGGCAGAGCGACAACCAGATCTACGGCACCACCAACAACCCGTGGGACTTGGCGCGCACCCCGGGCGGATCGTCCGGCGGCGCCGCGGCGGCGCTGGCGGCCGGCTTTGTCCCGCTGGAGCTCGGCTCCGACATCGGCGGCTCGCTGCGCTGCCCGGCGCATTTCTGCGGCGTCTTCGCGCCACAAGCCGAGCCTCGACCTGGTGCCGATGCGCGGCGCCGGGCCGCCGCACGTCCGGACATGCCGATCCGCAACGCGCTGGCGGTCGCCGGGCCGATGGCGCGCAGCGCCGCCGATCTCGCCCTGGAGCTCGATGTCATCGCCGGGCCGGACGAGACGACGGAAGGGATCGGCTACCGGCTGGCGCTGCCGCCCGCCCGGCATCAGGATCTGAAGAGCTTTCGGGTGCTCGTCGTCGACACGCATCCGCTGTGCCCGACCGCGGCGAGCGTGCAGGCCGCGCTCGACCATCTCGCCGACCAGCTTGCCGGCGCCGGCGCCCATGTTCTCGGGTGAGCCCGTTGCTACCGGATCTCGCCGAGATGGCGCGGCTGCATGTCGAATTGAATGCCGCCTTCAGAGGCGCGGATTTGCCGGCCGATGTCTATCAGCGCCTCGAGGGTGGGGCGAAAATTTACCCGCCGATGCCGAAGATCTTGGCGCCGTATGGCTTCGTAGCGTGACGATCAGCCACCGCGATTGGATCCGAGCGACCCAGCGCCAGATCGGACTGCCGCCAGCAGGCGCGCGAATCTGTTCAAATCATTCGACGTAGTGCTGTGTCCGCCGATGCCGACCCCGGCGTTCCCGCACGACCATTTGAAAGATTTAGGGAAACGGCACCTCGACAT